>CAMCVK010000009.1 GCA_945881865.1 Fimbriimonas ginsengisoli Gsoil 348
GGGAATCCAGATCGGACATGCCGGAGCGGTAGACCTGCCGTATATTTCGGATTACAACTACAACAGTCCGTCGCACTGGAACATCAGCGGACGGGTTGAACAGTGTCACTTGGGGTCTGTGGTCTCGTTCGCAAACGGCGATGCGCTGCAAATGGATGTCACCGCGACCACGCGATGCGGCATTTTCCACTACGGATTCACAACTTTCTACTTGGGTTCCGCCGCAGAAGCGTTGAGTAAAGTCTCTCATGATTACGACGACGTTCGCTTGGCTTGCTTCTTCGGCGAGGGGAACTTCTATCGCTATGCGCGGGCAAGCCGGGCAAGCATTTCGACGTCACGATTTGTTCAGTCCAACTTCACGGCCGACACCCAGTACAAGCTTAACCTCAGAGCCAGCAGCATCTACTTACAGTCAGGCGGAACAACTTTGGCTGAGTGGCAAAAGTCGGCCGACTTGGACGGTACGAGATTCTACGCCTTCAATGTCGCAAATCGGGGTGTGTTCCTGAACCGAGAGAAGAACGGCTATCTCGGTGCAGACGCATTCAACTTCCGGAACTACCTTTTCCTTTCTGACTCCCGTGCCCTCACTCCGGCAGACTTTTGCTCCTTTGCGAGGTTTGAAGGGCCGTCCGGGAAAACGATTACGTTGCCTGATCTTAACGATATGCCCGCGCACTGCTACTTCAACATCTACAACGATGGGACACAGGATGTGACGCTGGCCGCGTTCGCTGGTCAGACGATTCTTGGTGCCGCGACATTCGTTCTTGCTGGAAAGTCCGGCGTGGCGCTCCTCAGCAGCAACACCGCGCCCCGGGAGTGGATGCGGCAGGGCTGACCCGATCTTCGACTCGGATGATCAAAGTCGCGTGCAGGCCCTCCATAAAGTATCTGCGTAGCGACGGCTTCTGGTCGCAGTCCAGAGCCGCTATACTTCGGGCGTATGAAACAATGGCTGTTTCTGACGACCCTGATTCTTACCGCAGCCTTGAGCCCGGCCGCCGAGCCGTACCGGCCGGCGGACCCGAAGGCAACGAAGCAGGTTCGGGCCGTTCTCAATTTCCTTAAGCAACAGCAAGGAAAGGTGCTGATCAGCGGGCAAACCGACTTGAAGGACGCTAGGTGGATCGATGAAAACACCGGGCGGCTCCCCGTCATTTTGGCCCTTGATTTCATGCGAACCCCGGCAAGGATGGGGCGGCAGGTCGCCGACACCGACACGGCCATCGACTGGTTCAAGAAGAAGGGCGGCATCGTTTCCTACCAGTGGCATTGGTCATCGCCGACCGGTGCCTCGGACCCGGAAAGTGGGTTCTACGCAAAGAGCACCACGTTTGACCTTCAAAAAGCCCTTCCAGATCCAAAGTCGCCGGAGTATCTGGGTTTGATCGCGGACATTGACGACGTCGCGGTCGAACTCAAGCGCATGAACAAGGCCGGCGTGCCGATCATCTTTCGGCCGCTTCACGAGGCGCAGGGAACTTGGTTTTGGTGGGGTGCAAAGGGGCCGGAAGCCTGCCGCAAGCTCTACGATCTTCTGTTTGATCGGATGACAAAGCACCACCGCCTGCACAACATCATTTGGGCCTGGACGGCGTATCCGGATTCGCAGAATAAAGGGAAAGCGAAGGACTGGTACCCGGGCGATGACAAGGTCGACCTGGTGGTAAGCGACTACTGCGAGAAGAAGACTGAGTACGACGAGCTGGTTGCGCTGACCGGTGGCCGCAAAATGGTGGCGCTGTCCGAGACCATGAACGCCCCCGACCCGGACAAGGTGCTGACCGAAACCCCGTGGGCGTATTGGGTGACATGGGCTCGCCGCGACTGGAACTCGCGCAGTAACGACGATATGAAGCGGTCCATGGCGCATCCGAAGACGCTGACGCTCGACAAGATGCCAAAGCGAGGAACAAGATGACTAGAACTTACTGCAATCCGATGGACCTGGACTACGGCTTTTGCCCGATCCCAAACTTCGTTACCTGTGGCAAGCATCGGGCGACGGCCGATCCGGCGATTGTGCGTTTTAGGGACGACTACTATCTATTCTCGACCAACCAGTGGGGCTACTGGTGGAGCACCGACCTCAGTGAGTGGACGTTCGTCCCGCGGCTTTTTCTGAAGCCGGACGCGAATGTTTTCGACGAGCTTTGCGCCCCGGCGATTTGGGTGATGGACGACGCCTTGTACGTCGTTGGCTCCACTTACACGAAGGAGTTCACGATCTGGCGCAGCCGAAACCCGAGGGTCGACGATTGGGAAGTCGCCTGCGAAAGCTTTGAAGGTGGAGCCTGGGACCCAGCATTCTTGCTGGACGACGATGGGCGGCTGTATCTCTACCATGGGTCAGGGAATGACAAGCCGCTCTACGGTCGTGAGATCGACCCCAAAACCCTTCAGCCGCTGGGCGAGAACGTTCCGCTGGTGCACCTCGACCCCGAGAACCACGGATGGGAGCGATTTGGCGAGGCGAACGACAACACCTTTTTGCATCCTTTCATGGAGGGTGCCTGGACCACGAAGCACGAGGGCCGCTACTACCTTCAGTACGGAGCACCGGCGACCGAGTTCTCGGGCTATGCCGACGGCGTCTACGTCGCGGATGCACCGCTGGGGCCATTTGTGTACCAGCGCCACAATCCGGTTTCGTACGTTCCGGGCGGGTTCGCCCGTGGTGCTGGGCACGGGGCGACTTTCGTTGACCATGCTGACCGCTACTGGCACACCTCGACCATCGTGATTGGCGTCAAAAACAACTTCGAACGGCGAAATGGCCTTTGGCCGTGCGGGTTCGATGCCGAGGGCACCATGTGGTGCGATAGCGCGTATTCGGACTACCCGCGGGCTTTGCCAGCGACCGGCCACGGTGAATTAGCCGGTTGGATGTTGCTGAATTACGCCAAGCCGGTACGCGCCTCCAGCACGCTCGGCGGGTTTTCGGCCAACTTTGCGGTAGACGAAAACATCAAAACGTACTGGTCGGCCGAATCCGGCGGGCCGGATGAATGGTTCGAGTCGGACCTGGGTGCAGCTTCTACGGTGCACGCGATTCAGGTCAACTTTGCCGACCAAGACGCCGAGCTGATGGGGAAGGTACCGGGAATCTCGCAGGCGTACCGCGTGATGGGTTCGCTGGACGGCCAAACTTGGTTTCTCATCACGGAATCGGAAGGGCGAGACGCACCTCATGCCTACCATGAGTTGCCTGAGCCAGTCCGAGCGCGCTACGTTCGGATTGATGGAATTCGAGCGGCAACCGGCAAGGTTGCGCTTTCGGGTTTGCGAGTGTTCGGCCTCGGCGATGGGCTGCCGCCAAGGCAACCGGATCAGTTGGTGGTGCTACGCGGAGCTTCGGAGCCCCGAAACGCCTGGCTGAAATGGGCGGGGCAGGGCGATGCGACCGGCTATGTCATCCGCTCCGGCGTGGCGCCGGACAAGCTGTACCACTCGATGACCGTCTATACGGCTACGGAAGCGTGGTGGCGCGCCATGACCCGCGACGAAACGTACTGGTTTACGCTGGAAGCGTTTAACGAAAACGGCATCTCGCCGCGAACCGCGCCGGTTGAATCGCCCGCACCGTAGCCTACGGTCGTACAAAGTTGGGACTAAAGATCGACCCGGCGATGGACGATACTTGTCACCGTATCGAGGTCACCGCAGATGCTTACCCTTGAGGCTTGTCGCCCGATACTCTCGCGTGCGAAATGCGACGCTCTGGGTCGGGTGAGCCGAAAGACGTTCTCGGCGGGGCAGTTGCTGACCGAGATCCGAACGGGTTATTCGGGTTCGTACACCTACGATGGCAACGGCAACCGCCTGACCCGCACCGTAGGCGGGGTGACCGAGACCTACGCCTACGACGACGGCGACAAGCTTCTGTCGGTTTCGGTGGGGGGTTCGGCAATTAAGAGCTACGGCTACGATGCGGCGGGGCGAACGACTTCGGTCGTTTCCTCGGCGGGAACTACGACGCTGGCGTACGACTTTGAGGGCCGCGCAACTTCGATCTCCGGGCCGGGCGTTTCGCAGAGCAACCTCTACAATGGCTTGGATACGCGAGTCGGTTCGACCACGAATTCGGTGGCGCGGACTTTCCTTCGCGACGGGGCATACGTCACCGACCCGGTTCTGTCCGACGGTGCGGCGACATACACGCCGGGCGTATCGGAGCGACGGGGTTCGGCAACGACGTTCCTGCATAACGGCCTGAAGAACGCCGATGCGCAGAGCGGAACCGGGCAGACGGTGATCGCCGCGCGCCAGTACGATGCATTTGGCAACGTGGCTTCTTCTACCGGCACCTGGACCGGCCCCTTCGGCTACGCGGGCGGATTTGGCTACCAAGAAGACGCTACCGGGCTCAAGCTCCTGGGTCACCGCTACTACGACAGCTCGACCGGCCGCTTCCTCACCCGCGACCCGATCAAGGACGGCCGAAACTGGTACGTCTACTGCGGCAACGATCCGGTCGGATTTGTTGACTCCGACGGTCTGCAAATGCGGAGGCCGGGGCCACCGGCGCGGCCTCCAAGGGGAATCACGAAGTGGGTCATTGACTCTATTATCTCGCGGAGACCTCTCAAGCCAAATCCAACACCAACTGTCAAGCCACCAACTCGGAAAGTACCTCCTATTCACCCGGGCAAACAGGGGAAGCATATTCCCGGTCACCGTAATTTCATCCCGGGTAAGAGCGAGATAACCACTGACCCCAAAAAATTAATCGAGGAAGGTGCGGGGCGTGGCGAGCCTGTTGGCGAGATCCCGCGGGGTAAGCCCGGTTTCAAGGAGAGATTTGACTTCGGTTACGTGATTGGGCAGCACGTAGATAGGGATAGCGGCAAAAAATCGCCCTCCACAGTTGGGATCATCGTGTACGATGGAAAAGGAGAGGTTCATGTCTACCCAGGGAAACCGAAGTAACGACGAAATTTTAGCAGCGCTCCCGGCGTCGATCAAGTGGGCGGTGCTTCCGCAGGAAGATTACGAGTTTCTAGACCGGGTGGAGATCATTGAAGCGACGTCAGAGCTGATTCATCTCAGGTTTTTCGTTAAGCGGCCGTTGAACGAAGAGGAAACAATCTTGGTTTATGACGCTGGAGGCGAAGTCATCGCGGACTTCACCGATTGCAAAATGATTCGAGAGGAAATCGTTGTGATTGGTCAACCCGTAAAGTAACGCGACCTACACGCCGGGCGTTTCGGAGCGGCGTGGTTCAGCGACGACGTTCCTGCATAGCGGCCTCAAGAACGCCGACGCGCAAAGCGGAACCGGACAGACGGTGGTGGCTTCGCGCCAGTACGAGGCATTTGGCAACGTAGCCAATTCCAGAGGATAATCACTGGAAGACAGAGATCAAGGCGTTCATGAAGAATGTCTGTAAAGAGCTAAAAAATGAACATCGAATGGTTTAAAGCTAACCTCGAAGAGGCCATCGAAGCACTCCAAAGCATTTTGGAATCTCCGGAAGAGGCGCTGGAATCTCCATCGATTTCTTTGGCACATGCTTACTACCATCTAAATGCCGCCTATCGGGGGGCTCACTATGAAGGAGACGCATTTGAGGCTGGTGGCTCGGGTGATGACTTCCCCTTCCGCTACTTCCCGACCGATCTCCCAGAGATTTATGGAAGTTGGACAAAAGAATAGCTCTGTCTGGTCCCAAAGGTGTGCCTTCGACGCTTCGAGTGATAGCGCCTTGGCGAAAACTAAGGGGGTCGCCAAGGCGTGCCCAGATCTCACTACCACGAGATCAAAGGCAAGGCGGGCCAAGGGGACTCGACAAAGGTCAGGACCTAGATTGGCTGACCATCGTAGTTTTCATAAAGGAGATGAGCGATAAATGACCCGTACGGCGACGCTGCGTGGCCGGTTGGATTACGACGGGCCGGAGGCGCCCCTTCGCATCACGCTGGTCGGAAGGCGGCTGCGTTCCCCTAAGGTTCAGATCACGATCCCAAGGCCAGAGGAGAGCCTCGTGACCGAGTGGAAGGCCAACGCCTTCGACTCCCTCCCGGCGCTGCGGAAGCTGGCGAGGACGGCTCTTGCCGTCCAGCAGTGGCGCAGCGCAAAGATCGAAATCCACGGGATCGAAGGGCTGGAACGGCTGCCCGTCAGCATCGACTACGCGATCGATTGCGGCTCCTTCTCCTTCCGCGCGGAGAGGACGCTCCCGTCCTTGCTGTTCAGCTTGACGAACTACCAGGAGTCCGGACTCGCTGAGATTCTGTTCCTCTACACAGAAGCCGATGCGGTGGAAGAGTTCGGGCGTTCGTTGGATGAAGCGCTCAGGGATTGGGGGGACTGGGACGAGCCGAAGCCGAAGTCGGCGGGACGAGGAAGCTAGGTATGTGCGCCGCGTCCGGAGCCCCTAGGGCGGCGCCAGGAAGGGCCCGGAAACGTACTGGATTACGCTCGAAGCGTTCGCCGTAAACAAAAAAGCCCTCCCAGATATTCTCCGGGAGGGCGACGGGAACTGCCGATTACTGCTTCAGACCGGCTTTGTACGGGTCCCAGGCCGAGTTCGTCGGGTTGTTGATGAGGTCATCAATCACGCGAACGTAGTTCTGGGATTTGGCGTGCGTGTCGGCGAAGACCACGTTTACCTGGCCGCCCATAACCTTCTTGCCCTTGTCCTCGATGGCACCCACGATGCTGGCCGTGTTGCCGTAGAAGGAGCCCGGAGCGACGCCCGTTTGGTTGTAGCTGAGGCCGTAGTTGATGTACTTCCAGTAGTTGTAGTAGTACTTCAGGGTGTCGGCGTAGGTTGCCGGAACGTTCGGGTTCATGCCGCTGGCGTCGCCGTTGAGCAGACCATCGATTGCCGGGGAGCCGTCCGGTCGGGTGTAGCGGGGAAGCACGTTGTAGTAGCGTGCGTTCATCATCAGGTAGGTGTTCGCCGATTCTGCGACCGCACCTGCGCTCAGGCCAACCGCTCGCTCTGCGCTGGAAAGCGAAGCACCGGCCGGGAACACGTAGTTGTTCACGCCGTAGCTGTTCTGGCCGCCGTAGCTGCAGCCGTCGCCCGCGTCCTGGTTGTCGTCGTTTCCGACGGCCGGGTCACAGGTCGTGTTTGCCGTAACCCAAGCGCTCGGGTTGATCGGGCTCTTCCACATGTCGAGGCTCTTCACGTACGGGTGAACGATCTGGTGGAAGAACGTTCGCCCGGCCGAGTTTCCGGTGATGTACGGGCTGGGCAGGCCCGGGTTCGGCGTGTTTCGGGTTCGGTAGGGCGGCAACGTGTCGTCGTTGTCGCCAAGGTAGATCTGCAGGCCGGTTCCAATCTGCTTCTGGTTCGAGAGGTCCGCCGTCTTCTTGGCGGCCAGCTTGGCCTGGGCGAAGACAGGGAACAGAATGGCGGCAAGAATCGCGATGATCGCGATCACAACAAGCAACTCAATGAGGGTGAAGGCTTTCTTGTTCACCGAGCCAGTTTGATGGTTCCGCGTTAAGTGATGTTTAAGCTTTTCGCCGAACGGGATAATTGTTGGGAGATCGGCTATTTTGGCGTACACGTTTTATGGGCTTAAAGACTTAGCTTTCGCCTCGTGCGCGATAAAAAAGCGGCCTGGAGATTTGCATCTCCAGGCCGTTCGACTAAGTGCTTACTTCTCGCGGAGCGGAAAGCCCATGGCTTTCAAGAACACGCGGGCTTCGTTGTCGGTCTTGGCCGTCGTGCAGATGATGATGTCCATACCGCGGATTCGGTCGAACG
Organism: Fimbriimonas ginsengisoli Gsoil 348; assembly: GCA_945881865.1. Taxonomy (GTDB): domain Bacteria; phylum Armatimonadota; class Fimbriimonadia; order Fimbriimonadales; family Fimbriimonadaceae; genus Fimbriimonas; species Fimbriimonas ginsengisoli_A. The sequence goes on from CAMCVK010000009.1 coordinate 7,728, forward strand.
TGTCGTACGGAATCTCGGGGAACACCAGCTGCTCTTTAAGACCGAGCGAGTAGTTGCCGCGGCCGTCAAAGCTCTTGGCCGAAAGGCCTTGGAAGTCTCGGATTCGCGGGAGAACGACGGTCGCCAGTCGGTCGAAGAAGTGGTACATCCGGTCGCCGCGCAGGGTGACCTTACAGCCGATCTTCATGCCTTCTCGGATCTTAAAGTTCGAAACGGCCTTCTTTGAAATGGTTGCGACCGGCTTCTGACCGGTGATGAGCGCCATGTCTCGAATGGAGTTCTCGTGGTGCTTGTCGCCGCCCTTTTCCGGGGAGCCAGTTCCCATGTTGACCACGATCTTCTCGAGTCGCGGAACCTGCATTACCGACTTGTACTTGAACTCTTCGCGGAGCTTCGGAATGACTTCCTCGGCGTACTTTTTGCGGAGACGAGGCTTCGGTAGAGCGACTTGCTCTCCGGTCTCAAATTGTGCTTCTTTATCTTTTCTTGCCATGATTTCCTTTGCCTGATGACTGACCAGGCGGGGGTGGGGAAGCCGAAGCTACCCCAGTAGAATTACGGGAGGGTTTCTCCGCTCTTCTTGCCGTATCGAACGAGCTTGCCGTCTTCGAGTCGGCGTCCGACTCGGGTCGGGAGATTCGTCTTCGGGTCGATCAACATCAGGTTGCTGAGGTCGATCGGAACCGGAATCTTCACTCGCATCGACTTCTCGCCCTGCTGCTTTGCCTTACGGTGCTTGATCGCGGCGTTCAGGGGTAGCGGCTGGTTTGCATCTTCCGGGTTCTCCTGAAGAATGATCGCCTTGCGCTCTCGCGGGGCAACGGCGGCAACGAAGCCGATCTCGCCTTTGTTCTTGCCGGCGATGATCAGAACCTTATCACCGGTTTTGATCTTGACCTTGATGGGCTTGTTGGCGACCTTAAGTTGGGCTTTAGTTGGCATGTTAGAGAACCTCCGGCGCAAGCGAGACAATCTTCATGAAGTTCTTGTCGCGGAGTTCGCGGGCCACCGGGCCGAAGATGCGCGTGCCGCGCGGCTCCAGGTTGGCGGGGTTGATGACGACGCAGGCGTTCTCGTCGAACCGAAGCGTGCTTCCGTCGGCGCGTCGCACCGCTCGCTTGCTTCGAACGATGACGGCTTTGATGACGTCGCCTTTCTTAACGGGCATGTTCGGGGTAGCCAGCTTAACGGCGGCAACGATCACGTCACCGATTCGGCCGTAGCGCGGCTGCGATCCTTTGAGAACGCGGATACACATGACCACGCGGGCGCCGCTGTTGTCGGCGACTTTTAATCTTGTAAATTGTTGAACCATATCTTTTGCATCCCTCCAGAGGCCGCCACCGATATCCGGCTTGGGCGATGGAAAGTTCTGGGCGGCTCTTTTGCCGCCCAGACTTGTTTACTTGACCTTTTCGATGATCTGGGTAACTCGGAATCGCTTGTCTCGCGACAGCGGCCGGGTTTCCATGATCTCGACGGTATCTCCTTCGTCACAACCCAAAAGGTCGTGTGCTTTGAACTTCTCCGATCGAAGAACGACCTTTCCGTAAAGCGGGTGCTGAACGCGTCGCTCGATCTTCACGACGACGGTCTTGTCCATCTTGTTGGAGAGGACGATGCCGCGTCGGACCTTTCGCGAGCCTCTCGGCTCTTCTTGCGGAGTCTGCATCTCGTCAGACATTGGTCTCGCCTCGCTTATTCTCGGTAATGACCGTCAGCATGCGGGCGATGTTGTGTCGCCGAACCTGCAGGCTTCGGGTGTCGGTCACGCGGCGAAACACGAGGTCTCGTCGCGCGTGAAAGAGGGCAAGTCGCTCCTGTCGAACCATTTCTTCGAGTTCGGGAACGGACTTCTCCTTCAAGTCTTTGGCTTTCAGATTTTTCATTCTATTATTCAGCCGCTCCTTCGATGACGGCTTCGGTCGCTTCGACCTCAATCACTTCGATGACCTCAACCGGGGCTTCCGGCGAGATGACCGCGACGGGTGCGGACGGCTTGCCGGGAACCGGCTCGAAGTCTCGCTTCGTCATAAACTTGCAGCGGATCGGCAGCTTGAAGATTGCCAGTCGCATGGCTTCTTTGGCAACATCCTCGGGAGGACCGGCCATTTCGAACATCACGCGGCCCGGCTTGACGACGGCTACCCAGCCTTCGACAGCAGCCTTACCCTTACCCATACGGGTCTCGAGCGGCTTCTTGGTGTAGGACTTGTCCGGGAAGACTCGGATCCAGACTTTTCCACCACGCTTGATGTGGCGGGTCATCGCAATTCGAGCGGCTTCAATCTGTCGGCTGGTAATCCACGCCGGCTCCTGGGCGACGATCGCATATTCGCCGAAGGAGATTCGGTTGCCTTGCGTTGCACGGCCGGACATTCGTCCGCGGTGCATCTTTCGTCGTCCTTCTTTAACGCGCTTGGGCATTAACATTAGGCGTTTCCTCCTGGGTTGGAATCGGGAGCCGGTCGGTCGCCGCCACGGTTGTCTCGGTTGTCACCGGTTCGGGTTGCGCCAAAGGCTCTGTCGTCTTCGCGTCGCGGGCGTCGCTCGCGTCGCTCGTTGTTTGCGGCCTGCTCTCGCGCGGCTTCCATTTCTCGAAGTCGCTTGTCGGGGAGAACTTCGCCCTTATAGACCCAGACCTTCACGCCAACCGATCCGTAGACCGTGTGCGCGGTGGCCGTGCCGTAGTCAATGTCGGCTCGGATGGTGTGGAGTGGAACCTTACCGCTTCGGTCGACTTCGCTTCGGGCGATTTCTGCGCCGTTCAATCGTCCGGCAACCATGATCTTGATGCCTCGGCCGTTCAGTCGAACGACGCGGGTCATCGCTTGTCGCATGGCGCGTCGGTGGCTAACTCGCTTTTCGAGCTGAGCGGCGACGTTCTCGGCAACGATCTGAGCGTCGAGCTCCGGCTGTCGAACTTCGGTGACGTTCACCTGAACGACCGAGGTCGGGTCGTCGCGGCGAACCATACGGTTCAGGGCATCGTTCAATCGTCCGATGTCCTTTCCGCCCTTACCGATGATCGCGCCGGGGCGAGCGGTGAAGATGTTCACCTTGATCTGGTTGGCGGCTCGCTCGATCTCGACGCGGCTGATGTTGCCGAGCGCGGTCGAGTTCTTAACGAATCGTCGAATCTCGTGATCTTGCTTAAGCGCGGCGGCGTAGCCCTTCTTGTTGTAGAACCAGTGGCTATCGAAGCCACGGATGACGCCGACGCGAAGTCCGACTGGATGAATTTTCTGTCCCATTACTTCGCTTCTCCTTCCACGGCGGCCGGAGCAGTTTCTACTGCCGGCGTCTCAACCGCAACTTCCTGAACAACGACTTCTTCGACCGTCGGCTCTGCTACCGTTGGCTCTACCGGGGCAACCGGAGCTTCCGCGACGACCGGACCGGTCTTCTTGGTCCTTCCGCCCGAGAGCGTAGGTCGTGGCTTAGCCTTCGTACCGTGCGGCTTCACCTTCGCCTCCACGTCGTAGTCTTCGACTCCGACGGTGATGTGCGAGGTCTTCTTCAGAATCTTGTTGCCTCGACCCATGGCTCGAGCGCGCATTCGCTTGAGTCGCGGACCCTCGTCCACCATGATCGTCGAGATTCTCAACTGCTCTGGCGAGAGCTGTGCGTTCTCCTGTGCGTTGGCGATGGCCGAAATCAGGACCTTTCGTAACGCGGCCGCACCCTTGCTGGTGTGGAAACGGAGGAGGGCGGCCGCCTTAAGTGCGTTCGTGCCGCGAACCTCGTCCGCTAGGATTCGAACCTTACGCGGTTGAACCCGAACATATTTTCCTACTGCTTTGACTTCCATTTTCTGTGCCCTTCCCTTGGGACGTGGGCTGTTTACGACCGTGCCGCAAACCGCCCATTATACCGTTAGCGGAGTTTGGCCCCCCGTTCTGGCACGCCGCCTTGGTGACCCTTGTAGGTTCGCGTCGGGGCAAATTCGCCGAGTTTGTGTCCAACCATGTTCTCGGTGACGAAAACTGGAATGTGCTTGCGACCGTCATGCACCGCGAAGGTGTGGCCGATCATGTCGGGAATAATCGTGGAGCGTCGGCTCCACGTCTTAATGAGCTTTTTCTCGCCCGACTCGTTGAGTGCGTCGACCTTTTCCATCAGGTGGTCGTCGACAAAGAACCCTTTCTTTAAACTTCTTGCCATATGTTTCCCTTGTTAACCCCTCCGGCCGTGCCGCGTGGGAGCAAGTTAAGCGGAGCCAGTCGTTTCATGCGACCGGCACAATTTGTGAATATACCCGCTACGGCCGATGGCGTGTCGACATTTTTGCTGTACAGCCGGCCCGGGTAATCTTATTGGGTTGTAACCGACAACGCAGGCAATCTCCCTCGGCGGGTTCGCACCTCAACACGTGCTCCCAAAGACTAACCTACGAATCGACGTAGGGCGCGAGTTGCGCTGTTGTTCCATCAAGCACCGGCATTGAGGTTCGGGTTGTGGGAGAGCAACCGAAAAACCATATGCCAAAAAACAAAAACACCGGTGCGTTTCCTCCGAAGCGCAACAAGCCAACCTTTGCTAACGACTTCCGATCCCGTGGACCGGCCGGGCCGCGCGTCCGTCGCGAGTTTGCGCCGCCGGCCGCACCCGAGCCGACCGTGGTCGAAGCTACCACTTTCGCCGAACTCGGTCTCCACGAAACGACGCTTCGGGCAATCACCGATTTAGGTTTCGAGACCCCGACCCCGATCCAGGCGCTCGCGATTCCAGTTTTGCTTACGGGCTGCGATCTCATTGGTCTCGCCCAAACTGGAACCGGAAAAACTGCCGCCTTCGGCCTCCCGCTCATCGAGAAGATGGACGTGAATGAGCTGAAGACTCAGGCGCTGATTCTTGCCCCCACCCGCGAGCTTGCCGTGCAGGTCGCAAAGGGTATTCACGACTTTGCTAAAAATAGCGGCCTACGTGTGGTTCCGGTTTACGGCGGACAGCCGATTGACCGACAATTCCGGGCCCTGAAGTCTGGCGCTCACATTGTTATTGGTACGCCGGGACGCGTGCTCGACCACCTTCGCCGGGGTTCGCTCCATCTAGAATCGGTGAAGTTCTGCGTCTTGGACGAAGCCGACGAAATGATGGCGATGGGCTTTAAGGAAGACATGGAGGCGATTCTCGCCGAGCTTCCGGAGACCCGCCAGCTTGCGTTCTTCTCGGCAACGATGGCACCGCGCGTTCTTGCGATCACCAGCAAGTTCCTCCGCAATCCGCAGCGAATCGAGATCGTCGCGAAGCAGCGAACGCTTGAAACGACCAACCAAACCTACTATGAGGTTTCACCCGGCAAGAAGCAAGAGGCTTTGGCGCGGGTTCTCGACATGGAAACGCCGGGCTCGACCATCGTTTTCTGCAGAACCAGGCTGGAAACCGCCGAGCTAAGCGAGTCGCTTCAGCTACGCGGCTACAGCGCGGAGCCGATTCACGGTGACATGAGCCAGCAGGAGCGCGAACGTGTGCTTCGGCGCTTCCGCGATGGCCTCGCCGACCTTCTGATTGCCACCGACGTTGCTGCCCGTGGGCTAGACATCGATAACGTCACCCACGTTATCAACTACGATGTGCCGTACGACGTGGAGCAATACATCCACCGTATCGGCCGAACCGGTCGCGCGGGCCGCAAAGGCGATGCCATCACTTTGGTCTATAGCAAGGAGCGACGCCAGCTCGCCAACATCGAGCGGATGATCGGCTCGCGCATTGAGCCAGCGCGAATTCCGACCGTTGCGGACATCGCCACGCGCCGTCGCGAGGCGTTTGTCGAGTCGCTCCGCGAAGCCCTTGCGGCGCGGGAATTTGAAGCCATGTTGCCGTCGGTGGGTGAACTTGCAGAGGAGTTCGACGCGATGGAAGTCGCCGCCGCTGCGATGCACATGCTCTGGAAGGAGCGACACCAAAGCGAAGTGCCGGAGAACGAAGAGGCGCAGTTTGCTGACTTCGAGCAACCGGAGACCGGCATGGTGCGAATCTTTGTCGGCATGGGCCGGAACGATGGGCTGCGGCCGGGCGATCTGGTGGGAGCCATCACCAACGAGAGCGGCCTCGCCGGCGCACAGATCGGCGTGATTGAGATTCTCGACCGCTCCGCGTTCGTCGAAGTTCCGGCTTCCGAAGGCGCGCGGATCGTAGAGACGTTGAGCAACACGAAAATTCGAAACCGAAAGGTGAAGATTCAGCTCGCGCAGCCGGCGTTTGGCAGCGAGCGGGAAGCCCCGCAAGAAGCGGCGTTCAAGCGTCCGCGCAAGTACGAAAAGCGCGCCTAGTGCCTTACACTCTGCAACCCAAACCTAGCTGAAGCTTGGAAACAGCCGCGCAGTTCGAGACAGGGGATCGAGTTCCATGAACCCGATCCCCTGTCTTGTTACAACTCGCTGCAAGATCTCGATGATGTTGACTTGATTCGTTGGAAAGGTCTAGGCTTTTTCGAATGTTACGGTCCGCGACATTTCGACCTGGATGACGCGGAAACCTGCTTTCATCCATGAGTGCGCTTGCACGTGCTGCCCGTTTTCCTCATTTGACCACCAAGCCCGATGGTTGTAGGCCGATGCGGGCAGTTCCCCGACCAAGCTGCTGATCTCGTCAAACGTCATTGTGACGCTGCTATCTACACTTGATTGAAGCTTTTTAAATAAGGGCTCGTATTTGTGCATGAACTACTCTTCTTCCTTGGCATCGATGGCCTTTGCCAAGACTCCAAGCAACTCTTGTTTGTGATGGTTCTTAAGGGCCGGGTCAGTTCGTTGCAAGTACTCAATACCGCCTAGACCCTTGCCTTGCTGCCGATTTTGAGGAGGCTCGTTTAGCTCAATCAAAACAGCTTCCAGAACGGAAATGACTCCATCTAAGTCAAGCTTCGCGTCACCAGGAGCCTCGAGCTTCCCATCAGCCTTTACTGCGTGGAAGCCGAACCAAGAGAAACGGTCCCAACGTGATCGGAGCCGATCAAGGGTGTGGTCTCGAATACGCGATCCAAGCGTCTGAGCCGTTGCACGCCCTACGTAAACCAGGTTCCGGTGGTCGAACAAAATGTAAATCCCGCGCTGCTCTCCCAAGTCAACAACGGCCGAATTCTCGAACTGCTGCCCAAGAAGCTTCGTACTCACCTTTTTCCAGTCCACGGCTGCTCGATCCCAATAGATGCCGTACGCCTGCACCGCAATTCCTAACGGTGTAACGGAAGGTTCTATTTCGATTTCATCAATTACAGGCTGATGGCCCTGCTGCTGCCATTTCCTGAGGCCATAGACGCCCCTCGACGTCCTGACGAACCTGGAATTCTCTCCCTTCTTCTTGTCCTCTGAGAATTGCGCCGCAACCGTAAAGACCGGTGTTGCTCCTGCTTTTTTGCGAAGCTCTTGGCGGAGAATCTCCTCGGTAATGTCCAAGTAACTCATCGGCTCTCCAGCACCGTCCAGAACTCTTTCTATCGCCTCATCCCATGTCAAGTTGCCCAGTGCCACAGGCTAAGTATGTCGAATCGCTTGAAAATGGATGGAAATCGAGAGCAACGGGACAATCACCAACGACGCGATCGCCAGGCTGACTGCGAAAGAAATCCGTAGAGTTCCAAGATTATTCTCGCTGATATTCTTTAGGTATTGAATAAGTAAATCAAGTGTTATTTCTCATCCTCTGCGTGCCCTCAAGCACCCAGGTTTTGGCGTGATAGAAGGATTGCTACGCCGACGGAACGACGTCGCGATTCGGGTGCATGATCGCGCTTTGGTCCGGACGTTCGAGCGGCAGATAGGCTGCCTCCGGATCGCAAGAGCACCGAACCCAGCCATCGTTGGCCATAGTTTCTAACGCGCTGAAAGCGGAAGACAGCCACTGGTTCGCCTCGGCGGGGCCGATCCCGGCTTGCCAGCATTTCTCATCAACCGCCGTGTAGAAGTGCTCCAGCGTCGGATTCTTCTTGAGAATCTCAACCACCAAGCCGTAGATGCCTTCGAGCGGCAAGCGGCGAGAATCGCGCTCGTAGGCGCGGTACCGATCGATGCGGCCGCCCGTCATTCGCGCCACCCAAATCTTTTCGCTACCGTCAAGATCAAGCGCAAAGACGTTCATGCCGCCAATCGCCCACTTGCCGTCGGTGTGACCCCACCAGGTCGTCAGCTCTCGGACCGCGATTAAGTTGTAGCCGGCCAGACCGTTTAGGCCGGAGTCTTCGTCCAAAAAGCCGCCCGTACCCAGCCATCGCCATGCCTCTTTCGGATCCAACTCCAGCCCCGCGTCGCGTGCAATCTCGCTGGTGAACGCTTGCAGCTCGCTGAACTGGCCGTTCGCGGTGTACCAGTAGTCAGCGAAACGAATATGTTGGTTGATCTTTCGCCGTTGCGCGTCGTCGTAACGATGGCGGAGCCAATCCTCCGGGTAGTCCCGTCGTTCCAGGGCCAGAATCGTGTAGGCAACGTCGCGCGCCCCCACGTGGGCGAGCGTCATTCCCGCAGCCAGGATCGGATCGGCAAAACCGGCACTTTCGCCGGCGAGGAACCAGTTTTCGCCAACCATCCGGTCACTGATGAACGACCAATCCTTCGTCGTCGCGAGTTGACCCTCGGAGGTTGCGTTCTTCAGCAAGCGAGCAATGTTTGGCTCCTCGGCGATCGCGTTGGCATACAGTTCCGCGGGCTTGATGCCTCGGCGTTTGTACTCGGCAGCGGGGAGAATGAGGCCCACGCTGGTGCGCGTTGGGCCAAGCGGGATGAACCAGATCCATCCGTAACCCAGCGACATGACTTGTACTCGCGTCCCGCCGACGCCAATCTTTACCGCCCATTCGGCGTTCTGCCAGTAATCCCAAATGGCAATGTTCTGCAACGAGGTCGGGGCCTTGACCTCGACGCCCATCGCGCGACGAATCAGCCCGGCGTGGCCGCTGCAATCCACAAAGTGCTTTGCCGTCACGGTTTCGCCGTCACCCAAGGTCAGAGATTCAACACGATCGCCGTCTCGTTGGATGTGCGTAACCCGCATGCCTTCAAAAACTTTCGTACCAAGTTCTTTGGCATGGTCCAAAAGGATCTTGTCGTAAATGGCGCGGTCGACTTGGAATGCGGTCTCCCGGCGCTGCCCCTCATATTTGCCGGGGCGGGGCGCGTCATGAAAATTGCCGTTCGGCAGAAATTCGAAGTCCCAAAGCTCCGGCGTTGTGCCCCATCGGTAGGTCGCTCCGATCTTGATGGGGAAGTTTGCGCGCTCAACCTTGTCCCAAACCCCCATTTCGTCGAGGATCACGGAGATGTACGGCAACTGGCTTTCACCCACGTGGTCCCGCGGGAAGTTCTCCCGCTCGAACACCGCAACCGAGAGCCGAGGGTTGTACTTTCGCAGAAGGGAAGCACACGTAGAACCCGCCGGGCCACCGCCAATGATCACTACGTCGTAATGCACGCCTTATGATACGAGACATCGCGGTTCTTGTTTGCACACCGCCGCGTCCGAATTTTCCCGTTTACATGCTAGCTTTTTCGCGAATTCGGTAGCCGCCGCTGCATATTTGCTATCATCTCGGGACGAGGTCAAAGATGACCCCCGGTTCTGGGTTGCGCGTTGCATCCGCACTCGCTCCCAAAACTGTCTCGGAGAATAATGAAGAAAGCCTTCACCCTAATTGAATTGCTCGTCGTCATCGCCATCATCGCGATTCTTGCCGCCATCCTGTTCCCGGTTTTTGCCCAAGCCAAGGCCGCCGCGAAGAAGACCGCCGCTCTTAGCAACCTGAAGCAGAACGGCACCGCCGTGTTGATGTACACCGCCGATTACGACGGTAGCTTTGCACAGAGCGCCTACGCCACCAACATGCCGAACGGCATCGTTCAGCCCGGCGCACGCGTGTTCTCCATGTTCGACGCGATGTTGCCGTACACCAAGAACCGCGACATTTACATGGACTCGGCTGCTCCGGAAGCCATCAAGTGGCAGGAACTGCTTGCGCGAATTGGCATGACGCCAGACGGCGCCATCAGGCTTGCGAGCTTTGCTCCGAACTTTGCCCTTTTTGAAGATCCGGCGGTTGCCCCGAACTTGTTCGACGCCGACCCGGTCATCAACGAAGGTCAGCTGGACGTTCCGGCCGACACGTCGATGTTCTTTACCGCGCGATACATCTTCGCCGGCGTTGTAAACATGGATGCGCCTTCGACCAGCCCGTACTACCAGCCAACCGGACCGTTCTCGGCCGTCAACTTCCCGGGCACCGCACGGCACAACGAGACGTTGATCATCAACTTCGCCGATGGCCACGCTAAGTCCTACTCGAAGAAGGGAAGCATTCCCGGCGAAGCGAAGCGCGGCTACGGTGCCGGCGAAACCGATATCACGAAGGTCTATAACCTTCCTTACGACGTTGCCGGAATCCCGAGCCTCGTCGGCGACCCTCGCCCGTAAGGCGATGGTTTCGGGGAGGGCTCGGTCCCTCCCCGGTTATTGCACCGGGCCTGGCCCGGTTGGGTTCTGAACCCGGATCAAGAGAATAACGGATCGCGGAATCCAGATCGAGTCGTTGCCTTTCTTGATCCACACCCACTCGGCGTTCGAACTAACGAGGGTGCCCGAGATATTGACCGTGGCTCCGTTGATGCCGCCGACCGTTGGCGACGTCGGCAGATCGGCCGACTGCCCAAGGGCATCTCGCCGGAATTGAATGTCGCACTCTTGCCCGATTGGCAACTCTGCCCTGCCGCCAACGACATTGTCCGAGCCGCAGCCGAGAAGCAGCACCGCTGTCAATGTGGAAAAAATGTTCTTTGCCATGCCGTTTAACCGAATTGTAACCCACCGGCGATTTAGGCCCATGGGTCGGTAACCAGCTTGAACGCCCCTTTTTCGCCCGGGTTGTGATGAATCTTTTCAAACCAATGCGGCACCTGATCGAGTGAAATGGTTGTTAGCCATTCCTTAACCGACACCCGCCCGGCTTCTAGAAACGCTAGTGCCCGCGGATAGTCGCCAACTTCGAAGTTGCAGCTCGTCGCGATTCGCCGCTCCGATCCCAGTTTTAGGAAGTTGATTGGGATCTCTTCGTCATGCACGGCCAGGTTCACCAGTGTTGCGGCTTTGCCAAGCACCTGAACTCCGAGGTTGAGAGAGTCTCGGGTGCCGACGGTGTCAAAAACCGTCCCGAATCCGTTCGGGGCTAATTTCTTTAGCGCGTCGCGGGCGTCAGCATTCGACATGCCAGCGTTGTTCGTTGCGAAGCCAACGTTTTGTTGCCGGGCGATGTCGAGTGCCGATGCCGAGCGATCCAGTAACACCACTTGAGACGCACCCAGGGCTCGGGAAAATTGCGCAACGCCGTTGCCCGCCGGACCGGCACCGATGCACAGAACCGGACGGCCGGGTTGAATCCCGCCCGTTTCGGCAACATGCAGGCAAACGGCGAGAATGTCCAGCATCGCGGCTTCGGCGAACGGGAGTTCATCCGAGATCTCAAAGCAAGACGCACCCCACGCGGGAGCATAGCGGCCGTAGGCGCCGGGGAAGAAAAGGCGGTCTCCCCACCCCTGACCGTGACCCAGGTGTACGGTGTTCGGGCACAGCCGCGACCGTCCGGTACGGCAGTCTTCGCACGCGCCGCACGTTTTGCTGCATACCGGGGCGACGCGCTTGCCCAAAAGGTGACGGTTTGCTTCTGAGACGACGGCTACGACGGTGCCCGCGTATTCGTGCCCGAGAACCATGTTCGGCGGGTTCGGGACGAACTGGCCCAGCGTGTGTTGCGCCCAAGGGTTTTCGCCGGCGTAGTACCGAAAGTCCGACCCGCACACTCCGCAGGCCGCAACCTTGATGAGGACGAGGTCCGGGTCGCCGTAGTCGTCAATTGGCCACTGCGGGATCTCTGTGATGCGCAGGTGCTGCGGGGCGAAGAGGACACCGGCGTCCAAGTGAGTCGGGATGGGTTCAACAGTGAACACGATGGGTGAATTTTGGCACGTCCTTTAGTCGCCGCCGCCTCCGCAGCCGCCGCAACCTCCTCCGCCTCCGCCACCACCGCCGTCTCCTCCGCTCGAGCCACAGGACGAGCCAACGACATCTCCTCCGGCCGCGGCAGCCGCTTCATTGCGTCGCATCGTCGTGTGCATCTCGCCGTACGGGCTTCCGGCCATCGCGGCGAACCCGAACAACGCCATGCCGCCGGCGAGCTCCATCGGATCCGCCTGGCTCTGCTGACCGATCTGGCGAAGGCTGCCGTTCTGATTCCGAAGGTCTGCCAGTACCTTGTCGCCGTAGCGGCTTCGGGTCGGATTCAGAAGGAAAAATAGGTTCAAGAGCGTAGCGAATATGCACCCGATGATCAGAAACCCGATAGGCTTTCCGCGATCCATTCCCACAAACATTTTGGCAATCGCCAGCGGAATTGGGAGGGAAGCGATGACCAAGGGAAGCCACCGCACCGACATCACGTTGTCTTCCGGAACCCAAAGTCTCCGCCGCCGAAGACTTGCTTCGATCTCTTTCAACAGAGGCGAGACTCGCTTGCGAACGGTGCCGTAAAGAAGTCCTCCCTCGGTTGCGGCCAGATTCAAGATTGCGCGGGGCAGGGTTTCCATTCCGGCGGCACCGTTACTTGCCGCGCGCATCCGACCTGTCTTCGCGTCCATCGCCAGGCTGCCGTCGGCCACCAATTGGGTTACGGTTGTTGCGAAGGCAAGCCCACTGCCACCATTCAAATAGGCCATCTCAATGGGGTCAAGTTGCCAGTCTTGGGCGGGCGGTCCGTCCCCCGGCGTCCGAAGCAGGAACCGGATGAGGATCGCAAGGCCTGCGCAAACGAGATACAGCGTGAAGAAAAGCTGGAGAAACTCGGGTCCGCGCCAGTCCAGCAGGTTCGATGGCTGGTCGCATCCGGCCAGGATCAGTGGGAGAATCGCCAGCCAGGGCAGCCAGCGTTTTTTCTTGGGTGCAGGGCCGGTTGGCCAAATGTCAGCCGGGGGCTTTTCGCTAAAGAACTGCTCGTAGCTTGCAAGCGTTTCCTGGTACCAGTTTTGAAATTTCATGTCTTCCTCCGTATTGCCGTTCGAGGGCTGGTGGTGAAGGGGACGGCCAAGGGCGAGCGGGCAGAACTGCTCCCAGTAGTTTCGGGTGTACAGCAGGTGTAAGTGCCACGCTTCGTCGACCGCCTTGGATGGTGAGACGCCGTGGCCAGCGGCCACGGCGAGAAAGGCGAACTTTCGGTATTCGTCGATGACTCGTCCGGTGTAAACCGGGGTCCAACCCCGTTCCCGGGCGAGTCGTTTGCTATAGGTTTGGGACGCGTTCTCTGCGTCGAAGTTGAAATCACGAATGCGGTGCCAGAGGGCGGTTTGCTCGTGCGTCATCTGTTTTTTCTTTTTTGTACAGCCGCATTTTATATCGTGTTTTCGCGTTCGTTGGGACTTCTGGCACAGCGGCTCAAAACCGCCTATAATTCGCCCATGGTGAGTAAAGCGGCGACGGTGGAAGAGTATTTGGCGGAGCTTCCGGAGGATCGACGGTTAGCGATTTCGGCCCTGCGGGAGCTGGTTCTTCAGAATCTGCAACCGGGTTTTGAGGAAGGGATGGAGTACGGGATGATCGGCTACTACGTTCCGCATTCGATCTATCCCGCGGGGTACCACTGCGACCGAACGAAGCCGCTGTCGTTTGTCAGCCTCGCCTCGCAAAAGAACCACATGAGCCTTTATCTCACCTTCGGTCTTGCGGACACAAACCGGAGGGCAGAATTTGAGGCCGCTTGGGCCGCCGCCGGCAAGAAGCTAGACGCCGGAGTTAGCTGCATCCGCTTCAAAAAGCTAGACCAACTGGCGCTTGACGTCGTCGCGGAACATATCCGGTCGTTCACATGCGAGGGCTACATTGAAGGGTACGAGCATGCCCTCGCGATGTCGAAAAAGAAGTGATCTTAGAGCGCTGAGGCTAGGGAAGCGTACGTCGTCCGAGCCTTGGCCAACAGCTGAACTTCGGACATATGGCTTTGATCGATGGAGATTTTCGCCACAATCCGGTCGCAAATCTTCGGCTCGTGCTTTCGGAGCCAGTTCACAAGGAGCTCCATTGCGCTGCTTGCGCCAACGCCAGATCCGAAGATGACGATCTGCTCGACGTCCTTAAGGCTCGTTCCAATGGCACGAAAGTAGCTTTCGTAGGTCGGTTGTTGATTGTGCCCGGAGTCTTCGTGCTTCCGGTGATGCACGTGGGTTTTGTCACCGTTCGGGTCGTACGGGCGGATCGTCTCGGGGGCCGAATCATTCAACTCAAGGTGATAGATTCGCGCCTCGCGGTGGTCAATCACGATGAGGACGTGCGGTGCCTCGATCGATGAGACGTCGCTGTGAGCGGTGCGAAGGAAGTGCCGAATGCTGGTCACGGTCTCCACGCTCGCATTCTCCGAAAGGTCCGGGGACTGAAAGACAATGGTGTGAGTCCCAATTGTGACTTTCAGATTTCCGTTGTGCTCTTCCTCGATTTCACCGAGGTGGGCAAACATCGCCTTCAGATCTCGCCACTCCAGGTTGTGCGTAATCGGATGCTGGAAGATTTGGTCGAACGTGCCCTGAGTTTTTGAATTCAAAATAGGTCTCAATGCTCTTACGCCGCTAAGGTGTCGGCTGTCGCCTAGTCCCGAACTTCCCCGTGATCGCTTCGGTTGCCGCGTCGATCCATTCAGCCTCGCGGTTCTTGGCGACTTTGATCCAAAAGCGCTCCTTTCGAGGCCACCACGTCAGTTCCAGCGTGCCCGGAAGGCCGAGGTGTTTCACATGCCAGTGCTGGCTTCCCGGGTAGCTCTTCAACTCAACGGCAGGTGAGAGGATCAAGCCCAGACCACGCAGAGTGGATTGCAGTTCGGCTTCTGGATTCTGGGCTGAGAAGGCAAGTTCGACGGACCGCATCGCTACGGGGCGGCTTGCGTAAACGTTCCGATCCGGCTGACGAACGGAACCGGCGCGGCGGAGGAATCGCGCGCCGTGATGCTCAATGTGTACGTTCGAACAGAAGTGGAAGTGTTCGCAGGAACGCCCAACGCGGCCGAGAACTCGCCGTTAAACGCGTTGTAGTCCATCGTCGCCGGCGAGCCAGAGAGGGCCACCGAATCGTCGCGAACCACCGACATCCGCGCGCTAGTGAAGTCCACGTCTAAACCGGGATTCAGCCGAATGCGGCCGGTGACGACACCGGCCGGGGTACCGGTCGCCGGAATCACGGCTACCGCCGTGCCGCTGCCGTTCGTGAGAGATATCGAAGAAGAGATGATGTTGGCATCTGGGTCAAGAGCCTGCCCGTCGGAGCCGCCGCAACCGTAGGCCAGTAGTCCGGCAGACAAGTAAAGGAAAAAGCGGGCACTCTTCATGAGATGGCGCAAACCTTACCGCATGGACGTCTGAGGCGCTGATTTACCTGTAAATATCCCCCTTCCCTTGAGGGCGGCAGAGTGATAGAATCCGGGCATGATGCTTGCCGCTCTTGGCGTTCTCCTCCTTCAAGGTCAAACGGGCTACCCAGCCTACGCTGTTCCGCGCATCGTCGGGGTCACCATTCGGAATCATCCGGCGCTCACCGGACGAATCCATGTTGATCAGTTTGGCTACTTGCCAGACAGTCCAAAGTTTGCGGTCATCTCGGACCCGCAGAAAGGTTACAACGCCATCGACGCGTATGTGCCGGGAAAAACTCTGGAGGTCCGCCGGCTGAAGGATAGCGTCACGGTCTTCACCGGCGCGCCGGTGATCTGGAAAGCCGGAGCGACGCACGACGACTCCGGCGATCGCGGCTGGTGGTTCGACTTCACGGCGGTCAACGCCCCCGGCGAATACTACATTTACGATGCTCTAACCAAGCGGCGCTCGGTGGTTTTCAAGATCGACGCCGCAGTCTTCAGCCCGATCTTAACGGTCGCAAGCCGAACGTTCTATTACCAGCGCCTCGGGGTTCCGCTAACTGCCGCGTACGCCGGGGCCTGGGCCGAACCTGCCGCACTCACCCAGGACGCCAAAACGCGAAACGTGCTGGCGAAGAACGACGTCACGCAAGAGCGCGATCTCTCCAAAGGCTGGATGGACGCCGGCGACACGAACAAGTACCCGCCGTTCAATGGCGATGTGTTGCATCCGTTGCTATTCGCCTACACCGCGAATCCGAGCGCGTTTGGCGACGCCAACAAGATTCCAGAATCTGGAAACGGTCTGCCAGACATCTTGGACGAGGTTAAAATTCAACTCGATTGGCTCGTGCGAATGCAGTTCCCCGACGGCGCCGTGCCGGTAAAGATGGGCAACATCGACTACAACGGCAAGTACCCGATCTCGGAAGATAGGCGACCGCGATACTATGGCCCGAAGGACAGCGGCGCGGCTATCTACACGGCCGCAAACTTCGCCCACGCGGCTCGGGTTTACGGGAAGTTTCCGGCTTGGAAGACGTTTGCGACCGATCTTCAGCGACGAGCGATCCTCTCGTGGAACTGGTTCCAAACGAACCCCCGCACCTACAACAGCGATACGGGTGAGATCAAGAGCGGCATCGCCAATCGATCCAAGGAGGAGCAGGACCACTTTGAAGTGTTCTGCGCGATCCACCTTTTTGCCCTCACCGGTGAGAAGAAGTACCACGACGTGATCAAGGCCAAGGCGGGATCTACCCGCCAGCTCGCGGAGTACAACTGGAGCCCGTACGAAGCCGGGGCCGGGGAGGCGTTGATCTCGTACACGAAGCTGCCTGGAGCCGACGCGACGCTAGTGGCGAAGATCAAGGCTCAGCTGCTGCGGTCCGCCGAGAACAACCAATGGGCGCCCGATCCATCTGCCGACCTCTACCGTGCTTGGATGGTGCCGGGCAGCTACCACTGGGGCAGCAACCTGGTCCGGGCCAGCTACGGATTCATCTCTCTGCTCGCAGCGGATAACAGCAACGTAAGTGCCGCCACCAAGATCCGCCTCAAGACCCGCGCGGCGGACATGCTGCACTCGTTCCACGGTGTGAACCCGCTGAACCTCGTTTACCTCTCGAACATGAAGGCGTACGGTGCGGAGTTGTCGATCACGCGGATCTATCACGAGCGCTACAACGTGAACTCGCCGTTTGCCGCAAACCCGGCTCCGGGATACGTCGTCGGCGGTCCGAACCAAAGTTTCACTGGCAAAGCAGCCGACGGCGCTCCCTCGGTCGAGTGGATCAAGACCCAGCCACGGGCAAAGGCCTACGCCGATTTCAATCGCGTATGGCCAGAAAGTAGCTGGGAACTGAGCGAACCGGCAATTTATTATCAGGCGATGTACATTCGCTTGCTCTCTGCCTTCGCGAAGTAGCGTAGCAACGGGGTGGACGCCCCCGAAACCAAAACGAAGCCGAGCCTCATGAGTCTTTTGGGGCCCGGCTTGGTTACGGGTGCCTCCGACGACGATCCAAGCGGAATCGCGACCTATTCGCAGGTCGGGGCGCAGTTTGGCTACGGCATGCTTTGGACGATGCTGTTCTCGTACCCGCTGATGGCCGGGATTCAGGAGACAAGCGCGGACATCGGTCGGGTCACCGGCCACGGGATCGCGGGAAACCTGGTTCGACACTATCCGCGCTGGCTTGCGCTTTCGCTCGTTGCCACGTTGGTGGTAGCGAATGTCATCAACATCGGTGCGGATATCGGTGCAATGGGCGCGGCAGTGTCGTTGCTCGTCGGCGGGCCCGCGGCAATCTATGCGGTGCTGTTGGCGGTTGCTGCTCTTCTGCTACAAGTTTTTGTGCCCTACCACCTTTACGTGAAGGGGTTGAAGTGGCTCACCCTGGCGTTATTCGCGTACGTGGGAACGGTTCTTGTGGTGCACGTCGATTGGGCAGCGGCACTGCGGGCAACCCTGATCCCTTCCATCAAGTTTGATGCGGCTACGATTACGGCTTTGGTTGCGGTTCTGGGAACGACCATCAGCCCGTACCTCTTCTTTTGGCAGGCGTCCGAGGAAGTTGAGGAGGAGAAACTCTCCGTACCAGACCGGCCGTTGAAGTTTGCGCCGGAGCAGGCTCCCGCCCAGTTGCGAAGGATCAAGCTGGACACCTACGTGGGGATGGGGTTCTCGAACCTCGTGGCATTCTTCATCATCCTTGCCGTGGCGGCGACACTCCATGCGAACGGAATCACGCAGATTGAGACGGCATCTCAGGCGGCGCAAGCCCTCAAGCCCGTCGCGGGGCCGCTCGCGTCACTTTTGTTCACCATCGGAATTGTCGGAACCGGCATGCTTGCGATTCCCGTTTTGGCCGGATCGGCGGCTTACGCACTCGGGGAGGCGATGGGCTGGAGGGTCGGGCTTGAGCGAAACCCAAGGCAGGCGTGGCAGTTCTACTGCGTCATCGCCGCCAGCATTCTGGTTGGCTTGGGTTTGAGCCTGTCAAAGGTTGACCCGATCCAGGCCCTCTTCTGGACGGCCGTGATCAACGGCGTTACGGCCGGCCCCATCATGATCCTGCTGATGCTTATGGCAACCAACCGAAAGGTGATGGGGGAGTTCTGCGTTGGGCGGACTCAGCGCATTTTAGGCTGGACCGCCACTGCCGTGATGCTCCTTTGCATCGTTTCCATGGTCACTCTTTGGGCGACTTCGCGCCAGTAACAACCCAAGCAAGCGCGTTGGCCAGCAAGCTTTGGAACGCCGCGTGCTGCCAGACCTCCGCGAAGTGCCCAGGCGTAAGAACGCACACCCGGGTGTCGCCCGACTGACGAACCCAGCCCGCCGGCTGAACCCCGTGCTCTGAGTGTGATTCCAAAAACACATCCAGTCCATCGCGGCTCTCCATGAAGTAATGCTCGTCGTGAATCGTAAAGCCGCTAGTGGCAAGTTCGTGTGAGCCCGTCGGTTGAAACGTCACGTCCAGCGGCTCCGGATGATGCAAAAATTTGCCGCCGACGATCTCCTGGATCGGTTCTGGGTATCCGACGTTGCCGGCATGAACCACCAGAAGCGCCATGCA
Source organism: Fimbriimonas ginsengisoli Gsoil 348 (assembly GCA_945881865.1). Taxonomy (GTDB): domain Bacteria; phylum Armatimonadota; class Fimbriimonadia; order Fimbriimonadales; family Fimbriimonadaceae; genus Fimbriimonas; species Fimbriimonas ginsengisoli_A. Next base: position 26,682 of record CAMCVK010000009.1, read on the forward strand.
ATCGCGTACGGCATCGAGAAACCATTCCAGGCCGTCATCGGTCCACAAGTTGGCGCCTTTCGGCGCCTGAGCGTTCAGCTTTGCCAGCACGATGGCTGCGGAGCCGACGGCCGGTTCGCTAAAATCGCCGCCGAAGAGTTCGAACTCGAATTGATCTCCCGCGGCAGCGCGAAATCCGGCGACTACCGGCTCGGCGGGGTGGTGGCGGTCACCTGCGATCACCAAAATACGTGGCTTCACCGTTAGATCTCCGTTCCTGCCCAATCTTGCGCGCGGAACAGTTTTCCGGCGGTGCCGTCGTCAAGGAGGACCGGTACCAATGCTCCCGGCAGCACGGATTCCACAGAGCCCGGCGCATTCGGACCACCGAGATCTGTTCGCAACCAGCCCGGATCGAGCAGGTTCATCAAGACTCCGCTTGGCGTCAGCTTCCCGGCGGTGTCGTACACGTACTTATCGACTGCGCCCTTCGAAACGGCATAAGCAATGAGCTCCGGCTGATCCGCGATTCCCGAGGTGACGTTTACGATGCGGCCCCACTTGCGATCGACCATGCCGGGAATGACGGCGTGGCAGATGCGGATGAGCGCGATCACGTTGACTTCGAAGCTCGCTCGGAAATCCTCCGCCGGGACGGTTGTCCACTCCGACAGGTACGAGGTCATGATGGCGGCGTTGTTGTAGAGAATGTCGATGGCCGGGCCGGTAGCCAGTATCTCGGCCATCATCGCATCCACCTGCGCGGAGTCGCTTAGCTCGGCTGCGACTTGGAGGGTCTTCACTCCAGTGGCGGAGAGTTCGGTGGCAAGCGCGTCGGTGTTTGCCAACTGCCGACTATGGAGAATGATGTTGCATCCGTAGCTTGCCAGCCCTAGCGAAACCTGGCGACCAATGCCCCGACTCGCTCCCGTTACAAGTGCCCATTTCCCGTTGATATCTGCTTTGTTTTCCATGTTGTGAGTTCTTTTGTGGTTAATCAGTTCTTGTAGACTTCGATTTCGAAGTTGTCGTTAAAGACAGTCGCCCGCTTCATCAGTCGGTTGGTGTACAGGCCCATGTGGGCTCCTGCCAGGCCGGGCTTTCCCGTGTAGGGCCCGCTACTTGCCAGCTTTCCATCTAGATAAACACGCACTTGCTTTGAAGTGACGTTCGCTTCCACTCGCACCTCAGACCACCGCCCGAGACGTAGCAACGGGCCATCTTCCATCTCGGGGAAAAATGTCCCGCTACCTTTCGAGTCGATCGAGAAGGCGCGCAGTCGATACTGGCCCGGCAATCCCACGAGGTTTACCATGATCGCCGGATGCCAGGATTTTCCTCCCGATGGCACGGTCTCATCAAAGGCCGTAACCAAGTTCACCCACGGCGCCTCTCGGTAAGGACCGATGGCCGCAGGATCAAGATTCTCAACCTTGACGTCAAATTTCAGAGTAAAGCTACCCGGATAGAAGCGGTCAAAGTAGATGTCCGGATGGAGGTGCACGCTCTCCGGGTCCGTCACTTTGAAATCGGGGGTCAGCCTTCCGGCGAAAACAAGTCCGCGCTCGGGCTGGCTGAGATCTAGCTCATAGCCGTAATGACCTGGAATCAACGGATGGTTGGAGCCGACAAAGCTAGCCTCGCTGGAACTGTCGCTTCGCCAGCGCAGTTGCGTCGTCTTCTTTTGCGTCGGAGCGAGCGCTTTCTTCACGTACGCCCCCCAATATGGGGTTGGTTTGTAGTCCCAACCGGTGATGATGCACGGATTCGCCGTCGGGTGGAAGCTCCAGGCCGTCCAGCTGAGTTGGTGCTTCTCCATGTAGGCGATCACCGCGGGCGCCCAAGACTCCGTGTAGACATTTTCGTGCGGCGGGTCACCCTCTTTCCAAGGTTTCGTTCCAACTTCACCGACGAACACCGGGTGCTTTTTGGCAACCGGCGTCATACATCCGTCCCAGTCCTTCTTCCAGGGATAAATGTGGGCTCCGTAGACGATTCCGTTTCCAGATTTGTCGGTGAGCGCGTACCCATCCAATATTCCGCGCAGATCGTATCCCCAGTCGAGGCCGCCCGCAACGACGACGTTCTTGGCACCGGTTGAACGGACGGTATTCAGCAGCTTCTGCATTCCTGGCGACTGGTAAACCACGCCTTTGCTCTGATCCTCTACTAATCCACCGTTCTTCCAGATATCCCAAGATACGCTGTGCGTCTCGTTGTACAGGTCGAAGAGAACCGCCGGATGGTTGGCATATCGCTTGCCAAGGTCCTTCCAAAACGTGACGCTGTTCGCGTCGGGCATCTTGTGTTGGCCCACGTTTTGGCCCCACTTTCCGGCGTTCGACCAGTGCAGATCCAGCAACACGTAGCAGTTCTTGTCCGAGATCTTTTTAACAATCGAGTCGACCAGCTTTCGGTATGCCTGGCCCCGGTCTGCTGCGCGTTGGCCGCGGTAGTAGCCATACCAAAGATCCTGAGTCAGGGGGATGCGAATCACGTTCGAGTTCCATCCGTCGATGGCAACGTCGATGGAACGCATCACGTTCTCGCCAACCGGGCTCCAATCGAGGCTTGGAACGTTGACGCCTTTCAGCCGCACTACTTGGCCGCTTGAGTTTTTCAGCTTGTTCCCTTCAACCCGGAGAGATTTGGGAGCGGCGAGAGCGGTGCTGGCGATTGCAGTTAGTCCGAGAACGGAGATCAGAACGTTGATGAGATTCATCGCCCGGCCCTCACAGCAATAGCGGTTTGAGTTTTCGTCGGGTTCACCACACGAAGCCCGCCGGGGTTTACGGTCGATTGGGTGATCGCCTTCTTCAGGGTCGGTACTTTAGGCGGGTTCGATTGCAGGGAGATATTCGAGAACCGATACGTCTGGCCAGGCGTGGTTGCCAGGTTCGTGAAAGTCACCCGGGCGTTGGCATCCTTCCATGGTCCAGAAAAATTAAACGTCATCTGCTTCCACGTGGTCGTTACCGCCGTTTCCATTGCGGCTCCGTGGTGCTCCCACGGCTCATGGTTTTGCATGCAGTTGACGGTGATCAATCCCGGTCGGTCGGCCTTAACCCAATACGTAAGCCGGTACGGTCGCCCCTTTTCGATCTTGAGTCCGCCTTGATGAAGCTGAACTTGCCAGGACTGCTCGCCTTTCGCCAGGATCTTTACCTTCAGCGAAGAAATGCCTTTCGGTCCTTCCTTCGTAACCTCCATCGTTCCCTTGGCCGAACCTGCTTCTTCAAGCGTCCATTTTTGGGTGCCGGCGGCGAAGGATCCATTGGTGAGCATTTCCTTCGGCTTTACGGAAACGCGGGAAGTTGGACTCGGTGCCTGTGCAAGGCACAGGCAAGGCACGGCGGCCATCAAGATGGCGAAGCGGCGGATAAGAGTAGACAGTTTATGAGGCACGGGGCTTGCTCCTAAGAAGTGCATGGGATCTTGGCGAGTTGCTAGACTCGCGAACGATGATCTTTGGGGTGATGACAATGGTCTGGGGCGGGAGTTCAGGATCGATGCCCTGAATCCTTCGCACCAAAAGGCTAACGAACGCTGAGCACAAGGGCGTGATGTGCGTTCCGACCGTCGTGAGACGCGGGGATAGGTAAGTTGCGAGATCAAGATTGTCGAATCCCACAACCGAGATGTCGTCGGGAATCGACAGGCCCGATTGCTGGACCTGCCGATAGACGGTCGCGGCGAGCGAATCCTGATAGGCGAATATGGCGGTGGGCGGCGCAGACAAACCTAGTAGCTTCGCGACACCCGACCGAACGTCGTTCTCGTTTTCAACCACGATGTTCAGCTCTGGATGGAGAGGAAAGCCGCGAACCGCTAACTCCTCGCGAAATCCGACCATCCGGTCAAATGCCCCCCGATGTGCCGCCTTGCCGAGGACGGCAATTCGGACGTGGCCGAGGGCAACAAGGTGGGCCGCTAAGGATCGGCCGCCGGCGGCGTCATCTCCGGCCACGAGATCAAAGTGGTCGGCGTCCTCAACCCAACCCATCACGACTACGGGTTTGCCGGCCGCTACCAGCGTGTTGACTTGGCTTCGTGCGACGAGTCCGTGTTCGCCGGTGACGATCAAAATACCATCCGCGCGACTTCCGCTTAGTGAGCCTACACACGCCGATTCTAGTTCCTGATTTCGACCGCTGAGTTGAAGTTGCAGGGTGAAACCGGCATTGCGGGCTTGGTCTGCGACCTGTTGGACGAGCTCCGGATAGAACGGATTGGAAACCTCGGGAACGACCAGCCCGATCATCTTGGTCGCGCGTACCTTTAGGTTTCTCGCAACCTGGTTGAGTTCAAATCCTGATTCCAGCGCCAATTTCTGGATCCGAGCTTTGGTCTCGGCGTTCACGAGCGGACTATCTGCTAGCGCCCTCGAAACCGTGGAGTGAGATACGCCTGCCTTTCGGGCCAAGTATTCGAGCGTGATCACTTCTTCATTCACCGGAGATTGGAGTCTTTGCACACGATTGTAGCCATCCTACCTTCCGGCATTGCAATCGTGTGCAGAGGGGGATGAAACTCAGCCGACGAGGCTGGTCTCGCTTGTGTTGGTAGTCTTGCGGCATGGCCACCCAGGATGATGTCCGAAAAATTGCATCGGAGCTGCCGGGTGCGATCGAGGGGGATGACCGCTTTGCTTTCTCGGTGATGGTAAAGGACAAGCCGAAGGGATTCCTTTGGAGCTGGATGGAAAGGGTGGACCCGAAGAAGCCGAAGGTGATAAACGACGGCGTTATTGCCGTGGTCGTGCCAAACGAGATGGCGAAGGAAATGCTCATCGCCTCGAACCCGGCGATCTATTTCACGGAGCCTCATTACGACGGCTACTTAGCCGTTCTAGTCAGGCTCGATGCGATTTCCGTAGAGGACCTCCGACCGCTGATCCAAGAAGCCTATAGCTGCAAATTGGCTGCGCCGAGCAAAAGGAAGACCTCGTGAATCCAACCTTCAAGAAGCTGAATTTTGGCAACCAGACGTCAATCACGGTGCTCGACGTGCCGCCGTCGTTCGCCGACGCGCTGACGGAGATGCGGGCGATCACAAACGTTTCAGAGGAAGCCGGCGCTGGGCCGGTCGAGTTTGCACTGGCGTTTGCCACCACCAAAGTCCAAGTGGACGCGTTCGCCGAATGGGTTGGCAAGGCAACGGTGGGTGACGCCATCGTCTGGGTTGCCTATCCCAAGGGCACTTCGAAGAAGTACCGCTGCGAGTTCAACCGCGACAACGGCTGGGACCGGTTCGGTGAAAACGGATTCGAACCGGTCCGTATGGTAGCGATCGACCAAGATTGGTCCGCACTCCGCTTCCGCCGCGTCACCTTCATCAAGAAGATGACGCGGTCGTTTGCGATGACCGAGGAAGGGAAAGGAAAGAGCCGAAGCGAAGCTTAGGACTTCTCCGCGAGAATCCCGCGAATCCATTCCATCATCACCTTGCTAAACGCCGGGTTGTACGTGCCCCGGCTGTAGTTCCGTTGTGCCTCGGCTTCGGTCGGGAACTTGTGGAACAAGTGATCCGACTCGGGCACGCTCACGAACTTCCCCTTGCCCGGACGGGCCTTGTTCACGATGTCCGCGATCAGCTTGTGGTCGACTTCGTAGCTGACAAAGTCAACTGCGCCGTGGACGGAGAGCACGTGGGTGTCGAGCTTTGCCCAGTACTTGGCAAAGTTGATCTCGGCAAGCTGTGCCCAGAACTTCGGAGTTTTGCCGTTAAAGAGGCCGCCGGGCATGAGGCTGTCGGCAAAGGGGGCCAGCTCAGGGTGCGATTTCTTCACCTGGGCAACGGTTTTGCCCTCACCAAGAACAAGGGCCATGATCCGGCCGCCTTGCCGCACCTGTTCGTCAACCGACTCATACGTGTCGCCGGCCAAGAGCGACTGGTACCGCAGGGTGTCTTGCAGGTATTCCATCCAAGTTCGGGCAGCCGTGCCATACACGGCGATGCCGCGCACCGGGTCGTCTAGGGCAACCATCGGGCCGAACGCGCCGCCCATGCTGTGCCCGAAAATGAATACGTTCTTCGCGTCAACCGAAGGCAGGCTCTTGAGCTGCTTCAAAGCCTCGCGGTAGATGCCGATCTCGTCCATGTAGTTCAGCTGGGCAAACGGGCCACCCTCGCTGTCACCCACGCCCGGCTTTTCCACCCGAATCGTAACGAAGCCCGAGTTTGCAAAGTCGAAGAGAATCGGACCGTCGAGAGACTGCACGTTGCCTGTAGCCGTTTCCAGCGGGAAGTCATAGGAGATCGGCGAGAAGCCTTGGATGAAGAAGAACCCAGGATGCTTACCGGGCTTCTTCGGCGTGGTGATGATCGTCCGCATCCGCTGGCCGTTGTTGACGATGTGCGAGTAGGTCACTTCGTAGTTCGCGTTGCCCGGGTCGCGATGGCGTTCCTGCAGGTTGGCGCGCAGTTCCACCTGTTTGCCGTCGCGAATTGCGGTGAGCCTCAATTCCTTTCCGGAGGGTGCAATGCGCACGGCGGCTGCAACGGTGGCGGGGCCGACTGACTTTCCGTTAAGGCGAACAATGATGTCGCCTTCGCGAACGCCAGCGGCCTCGGCGGTGAGTCCGGGCAACGGCTTCTGCGCCACCAAGCCTTCGCCGGCTTTCAGCTTCAGCTTTGTGGCTAGGTCGGGCGGAACCGGCGCAAAAGGCACGCCGAGGGCGCCGCGGCGGGGAAGGGAATCGGCCGAGCTGGTTTGCGGCGTTTCCGAACTAAGATGAAGGCTGAAGAGAAGGGCGGCAGAGAGAATCATGGCTTCCTGTATTACAAAATGTAATACGGTGGGCGGCTAACGGTTCAGTTCCCGAACGCGCAATTTCTGAAGGAGAACGGTGGACGCGAGAAAACTTTCGACAATCGAGATGACGGTGCTGGGTCTCGCGTGGCTGCGAGGGCCGTGCACGACCTACGCGATTATGAAAGAGCTGTCGGCGTCCGCGTCTTCTTTCCATAAGTCGCGCGCGGGTACCGCTTACTCGGTTTCTAAGCGGTTGCTGAAGTTTGGGCTTCTGGAGGCAACCTCAAATGGCGACCAGATTCAGATTTCGCCCGCCGGCGTGGTAGCTCTACAAGGCTGGATGGCGGTGCCCGTTCCGCAAAGAGATATCGCCCACTCAGCGGACCTCTTGCGGCTGCGCTTTTTCTTCCTGGGAGTGATCGACCAGCCTTCGCGGCTGCGCTTCATCGACAGCTCGATCGACGGCTTGCAGCAATTCCTTCGCCGCTGCGAGGAGCTCGTTCCCGCGAACGAGGCGATCGGCGACTACTTCGGCGTGCTCGCAACCCTCTCCACCATTCTCGAGACTCAGGCGCGAATCGAGTGGCTTCGCATCGTGCGGAAATGGGTTGAAAACCCGATGGCCGAGGACCAGTCGTGGTCGGAAATCGCGCTCAAGGCAACTCGAAAAGCCGCCGACTAGACGGCAACCAAGGCTGGTTCCGACAGGCGCCGGAGTTCGGCCATGAATTCCGGTTCAGTTTTGATCTTCTTCAGCGTATCGAAGTGCGCGAACTCTCCGAAGCTACCCGCGAAGTTCAGCCACTGCTTCATGCGCACCATGGCGTAGTGCGGCGAGCCCTTGCCGTAGGCATCGAGCCAGTAAAGGAACCGGCTGGTGATGCGTAGCCAATCCAAGGGCGGCGGCGACTGGGTGGTCAGGCCGAGTTCCTTTGCGATCTGCCACGAGAGTTCGGGCCGCGCAAGAGCACTTCGGCCGAGCATGTAGTGTCGGCAGCCCGTCATGTCCTGGCACCGGCGAAAGTCGTCCAGCGTCCAGATGTCGCCATTCGCGATCACCGGAACGCCAATCCGCGCCCGAACCTCGCCAATCGGAAGCCAAAAAACGGGTGGCTTGTAGTTTTGTACTTTGGTGCGGGCGTGAATGGTGATCCAGCTAGCCCCGCCTTCGGTCGCCATGTCCGCGTTCAGGTGGACCGCCTCGGCGTCATCCCACCCCAGGCGCATCTTGGCCGAAACGGGAATCTCGGGCGGCACCGCCCACCGGACCTCGCGCACGATCTCGCGAATGCGCTCCGGGTGCCGAAGCAGCGACGCCCCACCGTCGTGCCGGTTCACCGTCGGTGCAGGGCACCCAAAATTGATGTCGATTGCGGTTGCTCCAGCGCGGCAGGCAGTCGCAGCCGACTCCGCCATCCTACCGGCATGACCCCCAAGAATTTGGACGACGACCGGCAACCCGGTGGGAGTGGCAGCCCCGCGATTAAGTTCTGGAACTTCGCGGCGAAACACCTTCCCGGGGATCGGAACGATGCTAACGCGCAGAAACTCCGTGACGGCAAACGTGAAGGCCCCGATTTCGCCCTGGAGGGCGCGCATGGGAGCGTCGGTCACGCCCTCCATCGGCGCAAGGATCAGTGCCGGGTGGTCCGGTCGAAGCATTCCTCCTATAGTTTGGCGTCTATTTGCCGATCAACGGCTCATAGGGCCAGCAGGGCTGATCTTTTCCGGCGGTGAAAAAGTCGAGTCGGTTCCTCGTCTGCTCCGTTTTCGCGTGTCCGTCCACGTACACCAGGGCGGTCTTGCCAAAGTGCCACGTCGCAAAAGCATCCACGATGGGGTGGAAAAACCCGTCGTTCGTGCCGCCGTCGCCCGACGCTTCCTCGGCGAACAGGAACTGCCCGGCGGGAAACTCGGCTTCGGTGGCCGTCTGCGTGGGCATCAGGCCAGGCGGCGGAGGGAAAACGGTGAGACAGCCATTGAAGGCAAAGCTCTGGCCGCTCTTCGAAGCGGTGGGATCAAGCGGAGAGACGTACACGCCAACGCTTGTGGTGTATGGGAAGAGGCTCCCGAGCTCGGGGGAAAACTTGCCGGCCTCGGTTGAGCCAAACTCGGTGGCGACGGTGTATCCGCTTCGTTCCAGGGATCCGCGGAACCCTTCCGTAACAAGCGGATATCGGTCGTCGGCGTCACCGCCATACAGAAACGTAGCCTGCGAGAGCTGACGCACGTTCGAGAGCGTGGCCGAAGTCTTTGCAGATTGCTTTGCCTTGGCGAAAACGGGGAAGAGAAGCCCGGCCAGGATCGTGATGATCGCAATGACGATGAGCAGTTCGATCAGTGTAAATCCGCGGCGATTCATCCTGCCGTCATTATCGGACGGCTTTCCGTAAACCGGGGAGAGCGTGGGCAGAACGTCCCGCCAGACTATCTCCGAAGGATGTAGCCGATCACGAGACCGTAATTTGCCCGGTTACCGGGGTTTGAGTGTGTGATCCTGTAGTCTCCGGCCGGAAGCAACTGTCCGGGAAGCCCGAGGTACCCGCTTTCGGAGATAGAGGACTGTTTGAAAAACGTTCTGAACACCGTGCCGTCCTTTCGGAGAAGCGTTCCGCGAACGAAAAGCAACGAAACCGTGTTTGCGGCCACGGAAAACGTTTCACCGTCCGCCGGGACGAATCGGTGCCACAAGCGATCTGCCGAAAGGTAATGGTCTTGCCATGCGGCACCGGTGGCAGTTTTCGGCGCGAGATAGCCGTTCCAAAAGCGATTTGTGGTGGCGGTGGAAGGCGAGAGCGCGACCATCCGGTAGGTTCCGTTGCGAAGCGCGACGCCCCCGCCGAACGAACCGTCGTAAAGGTATGGAATGAAGTTCGCCCCGACCTTCAGCTCCAGCCGAAAGTCGTCCGCTGAGGTAGTTGTAATGACCGGAATCGTGGTTTCGCGGGTGCGGTCAACTCCGAAGGTGAAGTTATGGATGGCTTCCAGGCTTAGGAAGTTTGCGGCAGGAAGGGCAGCCGGTCCGTTTTGCGGAACGCCAACCTGCGTGATTATCATCGAAGCAAGCAAGGTGGAGGCCAACATGCCTCAAATTCTACAAGCTAACCGGTAGCTTGTCAATATAATCTGCGGGTCGACCCGGCAGATTTTGACGACGACTTCTCCCATTTGACGCAGATCATTCTCACCAACATCTGAGAGAAGGCCCCATCAAATTTGCGGGGTGCCAGCCTCGGCCCAAACCGAAGAATGAAAGCATGTCCAAGCGGTACGCCTTCACGCTCATCGAGCTTCTTGTGGTCATCGCCATCATCGCCATCCTGGCTGCGATCCTTTTCCCGGTTTTTGCACAGGCGAAACAAGCGGCAAAGAAATCCGTATCGCTCGCCAACATGCATCAGATCGGGCTGGGTTCGATGCTCTACCTGGGCGATCATGATGACGTGATTCAACCGCTGCGCTGGTACAACCCGAACGATGGCGCGCGAAGCAGCTATCCAAGCACGCAAGGGTTCTTCTTCTATCCGTTACTCTTGCAGCCCTACACGAAGAGCGTGCAGGTTTTCTACGATCCGACCGACACCTCGGACGACCAGGCGATGCACTACTCCGAGTGTCCGGAAGACGGACGATTTGACAAAGATGGTTGCGCCTATTGGTATCTCACCGGCGCCTATCCCAGCTACGGATTCAACCGTCGCTACTTGAACGACTCGGTTGCCGGCGCGTTTGGGGCACTGTCATACAGCGGAAAATCGGCGACGTCGTTCGGAAGCCCGGCCCAGACGGTGATGTACGCCGAGGCAACCGGAAAAGATGTGGTCTCCCCCGGACAGCCGATCGTCCGTCAACCAGTGGGTTACCACCGAGTAGATGCGCCAAGCTTCTGGCGAAACCCTGCAAATTCCGACCCAGCCGCACTTTTCGGGATCGATGCCCGAACGCAGGGGCAACTTTGGGGTCGTTACGACAAGAATAAGGTGACCGTCACCTGGCTTGACGGTCACGTGAAGTACGTTGCTATCCGCGGACTTGTTGGCGCCGGTTCGACTCCTACCGAAGTTGACCGATTATGGAACGGGGTCGGGGAGTAGAAGCGTCCTTGAAAGTGTAATACGTGATGAGAAGGAACATTTCGTCCGTGGTTTCTTCTCCCCACGTCACGCGCTTCGGCGGGTTGTTCGGGTTCCGAGGATTGTTCGTCGAGTTGTCATAAGTCGCCTCGACGATCTGCTTCGTACCAGCGGGAATCGCCATCGGCTCCTTGAGTCGGTAAACCAGCTGCCAGTTGAAGTCCCAGTCATCCACGAAGACCAGGGACTTCTTCGTACCATCTGGCAACTCGAACCAAGATTTCATGTCCTTTCCAACAAGATGCATGTGTGGCATCGCACCATAGATGGTCACGTCCTTCTGGTAAGTGAACGTTTGCCGCATCTTGTGCTGCTTCTCCCCGGCCGGGATGTTCACCATGAAGTTGAAGATCCAGTTCAGATTCATCTCGCGCGTTGGTGGCGTTTCGGTGGTGTAGAGCCCAACCCGGGTCAGGTCGGTCTCCGGCTTTCCGGTCTTGTGATAGTGGACCTGAACGATGTAGTTCGATTTTGGCGGCACCACAAATGCGGTGCCCTCAGGCAGAAGCCGACCGGCGACTCCCGGGGCCCAACCACCTAGACTTCCGGTCGGGAGAAGACCAACTCCCCCGCCCGGAGCAGAATAGCCTTCTTGGCCATCCTTCACGCGATCCAAATACCGCTGGGCTTGGTTCATGCCGTCTAGGTAAATGATGACGTGGTGAACGACTTTCCGATTGCCGGGCTTCACGTCCGTTCCGCGGATATAAATGGGCTTGTCACTGGTGTTCTTCACCACGAAGTTGCGGTAAACGTCTTCACCGTCTGCTTCCAGCTTAAACGGCTTCGTCGGTGCCAGCAAAATGTCTGGCGTGCCGAGCGACCACTCCGTCGCGGGGAAGGTCGGGGCCGCCGGCTCGAGCTTCTTGTCGCCGCGTGGCGCACCGGCGTCGACCCAGGTTTTGAGCATCTGAATTTGGGTTGCCGAAAGTCGGTTCTCATCCTCAAACTCGCCGAAGCCTTCAACGGCTTTCCAAGGCGGCATGCGCTTCGAATGCGTGACGGCCGCAACCATCGGCGCCCACTTCTTGGCATTTTCGTAGCCGATCAGAGAGAACGGCGCTACTTCGCCGGGCCGATGGCAAGAAACACATTTATCATTCAGCAATGCGGCAACGCCGTTGGCGTAGCTGACCTTCGCGGCCGTCTTCTTTGCGGTTGCCGGCTTGGGCGGATCGATTGGCGCGGTCTTCGCAGACGAGATTACACCGATTGCAGAAACGACTCCAAATGCTGAAAATGCCCAAATCCAGTTCATATTTTCCCTCGGCTGAGTTTACGAGATAGACGTGTGGAATCTAAAAGGTTTCGCGCGGAAAGTAGACTTTTGGCGTGCAACTTGTTTCTGACCGCTCTGAGCCGCTACCCCGCGTTCTCGTCACCGGCTCTTCCAGAGGAATCGGGCGGGCGATTGCTCTGCGTCTGGCCGCCAGCGGATGGCGCGTTGCGCTGCACTTTGCTCATGACGAACGCGCCGCAGCCGAAACGCTTGCCGCGCTCGGCCCGGCGGCGTCCGGCTGCTACCGAGCCGACCTCTCCGATCCGGAACAAGCACCGCGCCTGTGGGCAGCGGCGTCCGCGGATGGTCCGTTCGATGCTCTGGTGAACAACGCCGGAATCTACATTCCGCATGGCTTTCTTGAGGGTGACGAAGCGGCTTTTCTCGAAAACTACCGTTCCATCATGGCGGTGAACTTGGAGTCGCCCTTGAGGTTGATGCGGGCGGCCGCCGCCGATTTTGCCGCAGCCGGAGCAGGCCGAATCGTAAATGTTGCAAGCCGAGTCGGATTCAAAGGCGAAGCAAACGCGGCAACTTACGCCGCCAGCAAGGCGGCGCTCATCAACTTCACCCGTAGCTTGGCGGTGGAACTCGCCCCCAAGAACGTGCAGTTGTTCGGCATTGCTCCGGGCTGGGTGGAGACCGCGATGGCCCGCGATGGCATGGGTGAACGACTTCCGGAGATTCTGGCTTCGTTGCCGCTCGGTCGCATGGCGAGCCCCGAAGATTGCGCGAACGCAACCGAGTTCTTTCTGCGCCCTGAGTCGTCCTACCTTAGTGGCGTGACGCTTGATATCAACGGCGCGAGCTACTTTCACTGATGCTGACCACACTTTTAGCGATTGTCGCCCTTGAACCGCAGTTCGAGCCACCGCGATTGCAGACCCAATTGCCAAACCGCGCGATCGTGTTGGTCGAGCGTTTGCCGTCCGCCAGCTACGTCTCTGTCCAACTCGTCGTTGCCGCGCGGGAGTTTCGCGATGCGCCCGGCTCCCACGGACTTCGCCACCTAACGGAGCACCTTTGGGCGCGCGGCAAGGACGGGCGGATTGACAGCGATTTGGAATCGATGGGTTGTTTCCTGTCGGCGCAAACTAGCCGGGAAGACATGATTTTCGAGATATCGGGCCCGACGCAAGCCTTGCCCAAGATCCTGCCGTTCTTCGCGGGGCTGTTAAAGGGGTTTCGGGCCGCTCCCGAGAGAATCGCCGCCGAGTGCGTCACGATTGGGGAAGAGGATGCGCTCCGCGATCCGAGCAGCCTGCTCATTTCGGACGCATTTCAAATTGCGACGGCCGGTCGCCAGCTCGACCCGTTTGGCGACCTGCAGACGATGCGTGCCGCATCTCCGGATTTGCTCCTGAACCGCTGGAAGCGCATGGCGCGCGGTGAGAATGTGGCGATGGTGATTGCCGGAAACGTGGACCTGGATGCGGCAACCGCGATGGCGCGGCCGTTGCTGGCGGGATTGCCGTCTGCCGGGCCGGTAACGTTGCCGGCCCAGGCACCTGGGAAAATGCTCTCGATTGAGCTGCCGTCTCTCCAGGGTTTGCGCGCGACAACTGGCGTAGCGTTGGCGAGCCAAACATCCGGATTCCGCGAGCGATCAACCGCGGCGCGGATTGCGGCCGGCCTGGCGATGGCCAGTTTGACGCCGGGCGCCTTCTTCGTTTACACCCCCAGCAATATGGAGTCCGTCATCGTGATCGGATCTGAGACCCGCGACCCTGGCTTCTTGAAGCGATGCCGCACCGCCGATCCAGCCGAAATGTTTACGAGGGCGAAATCGCTTGCCCAGTCCTGGATTACGCAGAAGCTCGACGATCCCCGGGCGGCGGCGACGATTCGCGGACGACTGCTGGCGCAGAGCCCGGCCCTGCGGCCCGAGACGTTATTGGAAAACTTGCGACTTGTCACGGCTTCCGAGTTGGCCGAAGCGTTCAAGTCCTTTACGATCGAGGTGAACCCATGATCTTTGCCCTCGCGATGCTTCTCGCGCAACCGGCTGCTGCCTTTCAGGAGTTTCCAGATCGGACGACCGACACGGTGACGTATCAGGTGATCATCCCGACGCCGAATCTCTCGCCCCGGGAGACGCTAGCGGCGCAGGTTTTGGCGGATACGGCAACTTTGGGCTCGGCTTCCTATTCGCGACAGGCCGCTTCCGAAATCGCCGGGGGCCGCCGCATCGAGATGTATCGGCTGCCGGATCACCTGCGGTATTCGATCACGGTGGATGCGGAGTATTGGCGAACCGGGCTTTCCATCGTTGAAGGCACGATGTTCTATCCCCGCTTTGAAACCGATTGGGTAGACGCGGCGGCGGCAAACCTGCCCATCTACCGCGCGGAGGCATCGGTCACGCAGCGTGGAAACATTAACCGGGCCGACGTTCTGGCACTCTATCGACGACTTTTCCGCAGCGAGAACCTAAAGCTTGCGGTCGGTGGGCGGTTCGTTCCGGGTGAAGTCTCAAAATCCTGGCAGCAGCGGGTTGCGGACCGCCCTCGCACTACGGCGCCGCTGGAGAACGTTCCCCCGGAAGTCACGATTGGAGAAGACGAGATCGGCGCGCCGGAAGCCATCATCGCGGCTCCGCCGGTCGATTGGTCCAAGGAGGGTGCGGTTGCGCTCGCGGCGACGATCGCCCTCGGAACCGGGAAGGGAAGTGCTCTTTTCGCGGTGGCCCGCGAAAAACTACGCCTTTCGTATGTCCAGGAATCTCGCTGGGTGCCGACCGAAGTCGGGATGACCCCCGAGTTGTCGGTGATCAGCGTTCAGTCGAACTTCGAGAGTCGGATCCCGGAGCTTCGGGAGGCGCTGGTGGCCGAAATAGCAACCTGGACGCCGGCTACGCTAGATCGGGCAGCCGGTGCACTTGAAGGAGCCCTCGACCGCGGGCTTCCGCCAGGGCCGTTTTGGTTCCGGCCCGGCCGAACGCTTGGCCAAGACATCGCGGATCGAACCTACCTGGCGCATTATTGGCAGTGGAAAACCGGTCAGGTTTTCTCACGGGGTGCTTTGCCCGCGCTGGTGCGCGAAGCGGACCTAGCCGCGGTCCAGGCCTACGCAACGGGTTGGGCGAAAGACGGGAAGCTGAGATTCCGCCGGGGCTCGATTCAGGCTGGCAAAAGCGGCTCGTAATCCGGGTGTTGGCGGCAAAGCGGAAGGAAGTCGCATCGCTCGCAAAGTGGCTTCGCGACGGGAGTCATCTCGTCCCAATTTCGGCGCAGGATCTCTTGGCCGATGGCGACGAGGTCTTGCTCTAGTTCGGTGAGCTGTGCTGACGAGAGGCGCACCGTGGCTTCTTCACCACTTCGCAGTGCGACGATCGAAGCTTCAACTCGACGGTCATCAAAC
Organism: Fimbriimonas ginsengisoli Gsoil 348; assembly: GCA_945881865.1. GTDB lineage: Bacteria > Armatimonadota > Fimbriimonadia > Fimbriimonadales > Fimbriimonadaceae > Fimbriimonas > Fimbriimonas ginsengisoli_A. Next base: position 42,187 of record CAMCVK010000009.1, read on the forward strand.
CGGCGGCTAAGGATGAGCTGGTAAATGCTCATCGCAATGTCGTTCCGCACGTCGTCTTCGGAAACCGACTCACGGCCCGACTTGTAGTCGACAATTCGGTAGGTTCCGTCGGGTTGCTCATCCACACGGTCGACCCGTCCGATGAGCACGAACTCGCCTAAGTCGTGGCGGAATTGTCGCTCGATGAAGACCGTCTTTCCCGATGGGGGCTGTTGTTCCACGGCTTCTAGGTGCCGGGCGAGGATCTCTTTTCCTTCGCTCAGGGCGTCCGCCATTTGGTCCGGCGTCTCATAGCCGCTGTCGATCCAGCTTTCTTCCAGCGCGGCGACGGCCTCAGACGCGGTCGTCACACCGGTATCCCCGGCGTCATAGAACCGCTGGAGTGCCTGGTGCAGCGACGTTCCGAAGCTGAAATAGCTTTTCGCCCGCATGTAATAGCGTCCGCGTGGGTTCACGTAGGTCCACATGTACTTGGTTGGGCAAGCCAAGTACGTGGTGATCTTTGTGGGACTCAGCGACGGTTTTCGCTCGGGACTCTTCTTCGGCACGTGGAATCAGTTTGCCACGCCGCCCGGTAACGATGGGGGCGGCGTGGCAAACTCCCGGATTAGGAGCTCTTCTTCTTCGGTGCCGCTGGCTTCTTTGGCTTCGCCGGTGCCGCCTTCAACCGCTTCACCATTTTTGCATGCGGTCGCTGGATAATGACCTTTGTCCCATCCTCAAGCACAATCACGTTCTGGCTGATATACCGAACTCCGTTTACAGAAGCCGGAGCCGGAAATTCGTGCAATCCCAGAGGTGCGGTAATGATCGGAGGGAGACCGGGCTCGCTTGTCGCTAGCGGGGGCAGGCTAGGCTCTTCAGTCCGGGAAATCGGCGGGAGCAGGCCAGGTGCTTGTCCAGGTAGCGCTCCGACTGCAACTTCGATTGCAACTGCCGGGTCGGCGACAGCGGGAAGAGTCATGCCGCTTGGCAAAGGAGGCAACTGCCCTGGCCGAAGGACCCCCATGTCTGCCTTTCTTCCCTTTAGAAGCTGCGGCATGGTCGCCCGCACCTCGGCCAGCTGGCGACGCACGCTTTCAACGCTGACCTCACGGCTGCCTAAGGGGGACACGGGCCCAAGAGCGCGCTCTTGCCCTCGTCGGCTCCGTTCCATCTCTTGTCGAACCTTGCGGAGTTGTGCAGTTACTTCAAGCAACTGCTTTCGAAGACGCTCGACTTCGGCGGTTGAGGTCGGCTTGCTATTCTTTGCGCCAGGCTTCTTGTTGCGCTCCGCGGCAGTTTTTGCTGCTTTCCGCGCCTTTTCAATTGCTGGTGAAGCGAGGCGAATCTTCTTGGCTGCTTCGGCGGCCTGAATCCTTGCTTTAGCGACTTCGACTTCTGCAAGTCGAACTTCTGCCTCTACCTGGCGGATCGTTTCCTCCGGCCCTGTCCCGGTTGCAAAGCTTTGCGCTTTTTCGGGTTCTTCCTGGGCAACCAACAGGGTGGAATCAATTTGCCGGGCTTCAACCGGACGGATCGGAGCGATGACGAGAATGCCGAGCGCGAGCGTTATGGCCAGCGCGCCGAGTTGACGAGACTGCGAGGGTTTGTTCATGGCTTTGAGTCTTCGGGAGAGGTCGGCATGGGAGCCGGTCATAAAGACCGCCGCCGCCCCGACTTGTGGGTTGCGGGCGGTGCCAGTAGCCAACGCTACCAGCATTCCGCCGTATTGTCGAGGGGAGACCGAACACGACCGCATTGCGCGGCGGTCGCAGTCGATCTCTACCTGCACGGCGTACTCGCGCAACGCCCACCGCACCGGTAAAACGAACCAAAACAGTGCCGACACGGCAAAGTTTGGGAGTGAGAAAAGAGGATCAAGTCGCTGCGCATGGGCCCGTTCGTGAGCGAGTGCCAACGCGCGGTCCTTGGCGTCCAGGCTGGCTGGCAACACGATGCGCCCGCCGATAAGAAACGGCAGTTCCGATTCGGCTGTTAGCCGGAAACCGTCGGGATGGGGAAGTGCGCGCTGGGAGACCAGCCACAACTGGAACGTTCTCGCGATGGCGATCGCGGCGACCACGGCGGTTCCCACCAGCCAGCAGGCGGTGAAAACGGTCGGCCAAAGGGACGGCGCTTCCGGCACCAACATTGCCATCGGCAAGTCGGCGACTTCGTAGGAAATGGATTCTGCTGCCGGAACGCGAGCCGCCGAAGGCAAGAGCGGCAACGGGATTTCGAAAAACAACGCGATCAGAAAGCGGCCGAGGGCGAGACGCCAAATCCATGCTTGCAGGTTCGCCGGAAGCTTCCGGAACAAGCGCGTGATCGCGAAAGCAAACGCGAGCGCGACCAACCCGTGGACGCTGGCCGGAAGCACGCGGTCCAGAAACACTACTCGGCCTCCGTTCGCAACGATTCCAAAAGTTCGAACAGTTCGCGTCGCTGGTCTGGCGTCAGGGTCGGTCGCTCCAGCAGGTAGCTCACCAACGGTGAAATCGACCCGTTAAGGCTTTGCTGGACGAACTGATGAACGGTACCGCGGAGATGCGAGCGTCCGGCATCGGATAGGAAATACTGGAATCCTTCGGCGGTTTCCACTCGGTCCAGCAAGTTCTTTTTGCGCAGACGATCCATCATCTGCTGCACCGTGGTTCGCACCAGCCCCAGCGGCTCGCCGTAGAATTCGTGCGCCGCCCGCACGGTGGAGGGTCCGGCCTCTTCCAGGGCCCTCAAAAGCTTCATCTCTGCGCTACCGATTCGTGTTTCCATGGTTGACGACGTCTGTCGTCAACTCACTATACGACATTTGTCGTCAGCCAGATCCCGTTTCTCAAGGAATTTTTTTGGCGCGTTGGAGGCAGGCATTTGGCCCCGGACAGGCAAACGTCGGGGCGAAACGAGTAGCTTGTTTCAATGGAACGAAAATCTCGCGAAGAGATCCGCGCGGCCCTCGACAAGATGAAAGAGCCGAAGGACGGAACGAACCCGCCTGACTATGTGGTGCCGAAAGCGCCCGCAAAGAAAGGCAACAAGAATCGGATCCGCAAGCAGGGCGTTTAAGCCCGCTTGTAGATCCCTTCGACCGCCCACTCTTCCGGCCCATCTGGCATGATGTTGAACATCCGGAGGGTCAGGGTTTCGTCGTCGGTTTCGATCTCGATTCGCCAACCCCAAAACGTTCCGTCTCCGGCCGGATACTTGCCGTTGAGCTTTGCCGGATTCTCCTCGAACGACGTCGCCGTCAGGTGAAGCACGCCGCCGGATTGGTGCCAAGAGTCGGACCATCCTGCCTCGAGAGTTTCGCCATCGCGGTCGCCGGCCACCAGCATTTGCCCAAACTGGGTCTCGCCTTCGTACTCCCAGGCGTAAGAGAGGGTCACGTACTTCCGGTTGCCGTCTGCCTCTACCGTGAGGGTTGACGGCGAAGACTTGATCCGGTCGGCTTCATCGGGGAGCCAGGAGAGGTGAAGGCGGGAGTCGCCTTTCCAACTTCCTTCGGTCGTTAGGATGTGCTTCGGAATTGCCATTTCATCGCATTCTCGCATGTCAGCCGTCCGATGTCAATTGTTTTGGTAGGCTCTCGGGAATGACCGCCGCCGATCTAAGGGCTTCGTTGAAGCACTACCTCATCGACCGCTGGTTTCCGGCCTGCGTTTCGCCCGATGGCGGGTTCCATCAAGAGTTCGACGTGCAGTTTCGACCGCTACCAACCGAGGGTCGAATGATCATTTTTCAGGCGCGCATGACGTGGGTCTGCGCGACGCTGGGAATGGATGACTATGCGCAGCACGGCGTCCGCTTCCTTCGCGACCATCTTTGGGATGCCAATCGGCGCGCGTTTCGATGGAGTCCATTGCGGGACGACGAGTATCACGCCTACGCCGGCGCGTTTGCCATCTATGGCCTGGCGGCGGCCGGTGCCGTCGATCTGGCAGCTGAGGCGTTTCACGGGCTGGAGGCTCTCTACGACCCAGAGTTCGGTGGGTACTTCGAGTGCATGGAGTCCTCCGGTCAGGTTTTGCTAAACCCAGTCGGCGGGAAAGTTTCGGATGGAATTGGGACGCCGCTCGGACAGAAGTCGCAGAACTCCCTGCTGCACCTGATGGAGGCGTTCACCGAGTTGTATACCGTTTGGCCGGACCCGCTTCTGCGCGCTCGGCTCGCCGAGTTGCTTGATTGGTTTCGTGGCCGATTGATGAACCCGGCCGGAGGACAATTCGGGTTTAGCACCCGGGAAGGAGTTGGAATTCCTGGTTCCGTATCCTACGGACACGACATCGAAGCCGCGCACCTAATGCTGGCCGCCGGAGACGTGCTGGGAGTGGATTGTCTTGCCGAAGCCGTTACCCTTGGAGAGAATGTTCTCGCTTTTGGGTGGGACGAAGTTCACGGCGGGACGTTCTTTTCGGGCCCCCCGGGGCACGTGGCAGACCGAAGGTTCAAAAACTGGTGGGTTCAGGCCGAGGCGTTGCTCGGATTCGCAATATTGGCGACACGGACCGGCGACCAACGGTTCGCCCGCGCGGCAGAGCGACAGTGGGACTGGATTCGTCAGCATCAAATCGATTCCAAGTTTTGCGGCTGGCACGAGAACGTTTCGGAAGCCGGGGTTCCTGTGATCGCAAGGAAGGGTCACTCGTGGAAGGCGGCATACCATGACGGCCGGGCACTTCTTTTCACGGCCCGCCTGCTGGACGACCCCAAACATGCCGAGCTTTTCCAAGCAGGCGCGTAACTAGACGTTGATGCCCTCCGTTTCCTCTCCCGAGCAGCAAGAGTTCCTGATTGGCGAAGCCATTCGAGAGGCACATCTTGGCGTCGAGAGTGGCGGCTCCCCCATCGGATGCGTTATTGCTCGGGTGGAAGGAGCCGACCTCACGATCTTGGCCAGAGGATTCAATGAAGGCAAACTTACAGGGAATGCCGTTTCCCACGCGGAGATCGTCGCTCTCGGGCGGCTTCGAAACTCTCCGGGCGGGCCGGTGGTCTTGGCAACCACGCTTGAGCCGTGCTTGATGTGCTTTGGCGGTTGCCTCTGTGCCGGAGTCTCAGAGATCATTTACGCTCAGCCTGCGCTCGGGGACTTTGGAGCGTCTCGGGTCGCATTGCCGGCCGACGGCCTGTACGCGACCGCGAATCTGGTCGGCGGAATCCGTGAGGTGGAGTGCCACACCATGTGGCGCGAGTGGATGGCGGAGCGTGAAGGGGAGGACCTTTCCTTCATCCGCCGGTTGCTGGGCTACGAGTAGACGGTCCGCGAGGTAGCCTGCCCGGCATGTCTCAGGCCGCCGAAAGTCGAGAACTTCGCACCGCATGTATGCTCTTCACGAAAGACCTGAATGCCCTGCCCGAGTCGGTTTTTGACCAAAAACTAGGCGGGACGGCCCGGACGGTTGCGGACATCGTTTATGAGGTGAACCTGGTCAATGACCACGTTGGACTCACCATTCGGGGCGAGGAGCTTTTTCCGTGGCCGGACGGCGGATGGATCACCGCGCCGGAGAACCTCCGCACCAAGGACGTCGTCCTGGAATCGTTTCGTGACTCTTCGGCAAAAATCATCGCAACCGCGAGGGGCTTTAGCGAAGCCGAGTTGGACGAAAGCGTCGTTACGGAACAGGGAGAAAAGACGCGCCGCGAGCGCATCCGCTTCCTCACGCTTCACCTTTGGTATCACTGCGGCCAGCTCAATTTCATCCAAACGCTGCTGGGCGACGGCGAATGGCACTGGAAATGAGGGCCGTGTGATATGATGGCGACGTGGGTAGGTGATATGTGGGCAACGTCGCTAAACAGATTTTATCGATTCTTCTAACTTTTGCAACGCTATTCGTGCTCTTCGGGTGCGGCGGAAGCGGCGGCGGAGAAGCGGTTTCGGCGGCGCGAGTTTCGATTGACTGGTCTGCCCGAAGCCGGGGCTTTACCGGCCTGGCGTCGGCGCAATCGGTAGAGATCACCATCCGGGGTGGCGGGAACCTAATCTTCAAGCAGGACCGAGCCGCGACGCCCGGGGGCTACACGGCCGACTACGTCTCGCCCACGCCGGTAACCGTTGGCACGCATCAAATCGATTTGAAGTTCTTTGGTGAACAGGGCTGTGCGGGGGCCGTGGTCGGAACTGCATCCGTGGCGGCAAAGGTTGCCGCCGATGGCACGCTTCAACGCCCAGACGGCACGCCGCTCGGAAGTATCCAGACCGATGCGACGGTTGCGAGCGTCGAGGTCGTCGCGGGCCAGACCGTCGTTGCGGGTTCCAGCAAGCAGCTTAGCATTACGGCAAAGGATTCAGCGAGCCAGGTCGTGGCGGTTTCGGCGGGCTCTGCCTTTTTTACGATTTCGGCCGGGGCAACCCGCATGGAGCTTTCCGCTTCCGGCGTTGCCCAGGGACTTGCTCCCGGTGACTCCAGCATCATCGTGACCGTCGATGGCAAAGCGAGTGCGGCCACGGCCGTGGTGGTTACGGCCCCGGAACCCACCGTGCGCAGCTTCGCCGCGAACGCGAACCGGCTCGCCTACGATCCCAGCCGCAGCCTTCTCTATGCCACGGTTCCGGCCATCGACGCCACCCACCCCAACTCGCTCGTTGCCTTCAACCCGACGACGGGAGCGGTGACGAACTCGATCAGCCTTCCATCCGAGCCGTACGAACTGGCGGTCTCGGACGACTTCCAGTTTGCCTACGCAGCCCTGAACGCGACAGGCGAGATCGTCCAAATCAACCTAGGAACGTTTACGATAGAGCGGACCTTCCCCATTTCGCCAGTGCGAAAAGACTGGATCGGCCAGATGAAAGTTCGGCCCGGACATCCGTCGCAGCTTGCGGTGAGCCACAACATCGGCGGCGGAAGTGAGTCGGCGGTTACGCTTTTCGACTCTGGCGTGGCCTTGCCGAACGGCAGCAACCCGGCCCAGGCCCTGGCGTTTGGCGATGCATCGACCCTGTACGTGGGCAACTTTGGCAAGATGAAGCGATACTCGGTGGATTCCAACGGCCTCACGCAAACGCTCTCCAACGACAATGCGCCGGGCTACTCCTACGCCTACTTGGCCCATGCGGGCGGCCGACTGTTTGTGAACTCCTACGGGGTCTTGAGCGGCACCACGATGAGTATTCTTGGCACGTTTCCGAACCGGCTCAAGAACTCGCTGGTGGTTCCGGACCAGAGCCGAGATTACGCCTTCGGGCTGACGTGGGACATTCAACCCGGCCGCACATTTCAGGTCTTCCGGCCATCGAACTTCTCAAAGGTCCTTGAGGTCGCGATTCCGGACGTCGGTGCGAGCACCAGCGCTCTGGTTCAGACTGGCCCAACGAGCTTCGCCTTCAACTCGGCCGGCGGAGCGAAGATCTACGTGGTCGAGAACGTCTATCTGCCGTAGGGTCATTCCATTCATGCAAAAGTTGAGTGAGAAGTGCTTATCAGGCTTCGGAACCGGACGCATAATGTTTCCATGAGTCCGCTCGCGATGACAGAGTCGAAGCGCGATGAAGTGGCGGCACTATGCCGCCGATATGGTGTGCTCCGGCTTCGCCTGTTTGGCAGCGCCGTCCGGAGCGATTGGAATCCGGATAAGAGTGATCTGGACTTTCTTGCGGAGTTTGGACCCCCGCCAGAAGGCATCAACCTGTTCGACCAGCAGTTCGGACTCTTGGCGGACCTGGAACGACTCTTTGGACGATCGGTGGATGTCGTGGACTGGAACGCGGCAAAGAAGCCGATTTTTCGCCAACTAGCAGAGGCCGAGGCCCGAGAGCTGTATGCGGCTTGAAACACGCCAAAGTCTCACCGACGCCCTTGGTGCCGCAGAGGAAGTTGTCCGAATCGCCTTACCCGGTTGGCAAGAAGATCGAATCTTGGCTCCATCTGTGGAGCGACTCCTTATGATCATGGGTGAGGCTCTCGCTCGGATTCGGGTTTCCGAAGAAGTCGTCCTGGAGGGTGTCACAGATGCGCACAAGATCATTGGAATGAGAAACGTCCTCACCCACGGCTACGACTCGGTCGATGTTTCACGCATCCAGGACGCCATCGAGCGGAGCTTGCCGAAGTTGATCCAAGAGATCGAACGGCAGCTTGAATGAAGGCTGCCAACCAACGCCTGCCGTCGTCAATGTGGAACCCGCGGACGGAGCCATCACCGGATCCTGATCGGCCGCGCTCCGTTTATCGAGGCCCTCGTACTGCCGGCCTCTGAGGTCGCGCGGTGACTAGAGAAAATGAAGCGCTCGTTGGCAAAGCCTTAGTCGAGAGCTGGGATTCCCGTTCCGAAGCGGAGGTCGGGCCCCATCCAGTTGGAGGCATCTCGCCATTTCATTCGCTCGAAGGCAACTTCCGCGTTCTCAAAATCAAGCGTCAGCAACTGGCGACTCGGGCCGAGCTCAACCGAGGATTCCTCTGTCCCGGCCGTGGTAGAGAATACAAATCCAACGGTTTCAAGCTTGAGGCGCCAAATGGACTCGAAAACGATTTCGACGGCCGACGGCTCCCGCCATTGGCGCTGGACTAGCATCCGTGCGTCCGAGAGGGTGTACGGCGTCATCATCAAGTTCTCAGCAATTGAATCCCGGTTGACCCAATGCACTTCTTTGATGATGCCGTCGTGAAATCCACCAACGACGCGCAGGAAAGCCTCCAATTCATCGAGGGTAGTAACGCTGTTCCAAACCTGGTCCATTTCTGTTTCGATGATACTTGAGCCTCAGATGTCGCGAACGCAAAAGTTGCGTGATCCCGCGATGGCGCCCTATGCAGCTGCCTTGGTTGCCCACTTCGACCGAACGCCCCAGTACTTCGCGAGTACCGGCCCCAAAATCGCCAGACTGAGGACATAGGCGGCGGAAAGCGGCCCGAGTCGTGGTTCCACGGCTGCGCCTAGGCCAGCAATGACGATCGAAAATTCGCCCCGGGGGATCAGGGTGACGCCGGCGCGGATGCCTTCCGAGTTCGTCATGCCCTCCGTTCGGGCCGCCCACCAGGTGCTTGCCACCTTCGTCAGCCCGGTAATGGCCGCCAGAAGGAGCGCTACCGGCAGGGCCGGCGGCAATGTCGCCGGATTGATCTGCAATCCGAAAAACAGGAAGAAGGTAGCCGCGAATAGGTCCCGCAAGGGGGCGATCAGCCGACCGGCGCGCTCGGCAAGGGTGTCAGAAGTCGCCACGCCAACCAGGAATGCGCCGACTGCTGCCGAGACTTGCAGTTTGCTCGCCACGCCCGACACCAAAAGGATCAAACCAAGAATCGAAAGAAGAACTACTTCGTCGTTCTGACTACTGATGATGTTGCTGAGCCGGTTGCCGAAGCGAACCGCGCAGAAAAGAATCACAAAGACGGTGCCAAGCGCGACCATGACCGCAATCGAAGCCTCGCCGAGGCCCTTTCCGGAGAGCAATACGGCCAGAATTGGGAGGTAAACCGCCATCGCGAGGTCCTCGAGAACGAGCACGCGAACGACGAGACCTTCCGATCTCGAGCCGGTTCCGCCCGACTCGCCCAGTATCTTGGCGACGACCCCGCTAGAGGAAATGTATGTGACGCCGCCAAGAACGAGCGCGCCCATTGGCGGCATGGCAAGCAAATACGCACAGATCGCCCCGGGAGCAAAGTTGAGCACCAGATCCGTCGCACCGGCCACGAAGCCGGTCCGCAACGTGTTCACGAGCTTCTTGCCGGAATACTCCACGCCCAGCATGAACATGAGGAGAACGACGCCAACTTCGGCCCCGACCCGGATGAACTCCTCGCCGAACTGCAGCGGGACGATGCCCCCGTTTCCGAAGGCGAGGCCAGCAAGCAGGTAAAGCGGGATGGCCGAGAAGCCGAACTTGGTCGCGAATCGCGCCAGAATGGCGAGCCCGATCACGGCGATTCCGAGCTCGATGAAGAGGAGCGAGGTTTCGGTTGATGCGCTTGCCAGTAGCTCCATCTATGGATTCTGTCATATTTACTAGGTTCTTTCATGTCTCCTGGGTACGTTGCGACTCGGTTGCCCTTCGACAACGGGCCGCCAAAAGGGAGTAGCATTCCCCGAATCATGGGAATCACCTTGCGACGAACCGAGGCGACTTTTAGATGAGCATCTGCGTGGTGGGAAGCGCAAATCTCGACTTCGTTTTCCGCGCCGATCGCTTTCCGGCCGCGGGAGAAACCGTGCTGGGCGGCGATTTTGCCAGCTTCCCGGGCGGGAAAGGCGCCAACCAGGCGGTGGCGATCGGCAAGCTAGGTGGCGAGGTTCACTTTGTCGGTTGCGTCGGTGACGACCGGTTTGGGGACGTGCTTATCGACAGTTTGCGGGCCGCCGGTGTCGATACCGCTTTGCTTCGTCGGGTTGAGGGAGTTGCCTCAGGTTGCGCGGGCATCGTGCTGGATAAAACCGGCCAAAACCGAATCATCGTGGCCCCCGGCGCAAATCTGCACGTCTCGGCCGAGCAGGTCCAGAGTGCGTTGGCGGCTTTTCCGGATGCGGCGTTTCTGGCCCAGCTTGAGATTCCGCTGGAAGCGGCGAGCGAGATTGGACACAGCCAGCGGGCCTATCTGAACCCGGCTCCAGCCGCTCCGCTCCCGGATTCGCTGTTGTCCCAGCTTTTTGCGATCACCCCCAACGAGACCGAGACCGAGGTCCTCACCGGGATCCGACCCGACGATCTCGATTCCAGCCGTGCGGCGGCAAAGGTGCTGCTGGAGAAAGGTGCGAAAAACGTGGTGATCACCCTCGGCGAGAACGGCTGCTTCTGGACGTCAGGGAAGCAAGAACTCCTCGTTCCTTCGCCCAAAGTGAAAGCGATCGACACCGTCGCCGCGGGGGACTGCTTCACCGGCGCGCTGGTCTACTTCCTTTCTGATGGCCGGGATTGGGAGAATTCACTCAACCTTGCCGCCCACGCGGCGGCGCTCTCGGTAACCCGCGAGGGTGCGCAGGCTTCGATGCCGACGCGCGACGAACTCCGAGCGTTCGCCGGTGCCTTCTGGTGAGCTAGCCCCTTCGGGCGGCTTCGATGGCGGCGATGTCGATCTTAGTCATCGTCATCATGGCTTCGAACGCCCGTTTCGCTTCGTCACCGCCCGCCGCCATCGCATCGGCAAGAATAAGACTGACGGGGCTCCGTCCGTCGACATCATCAATTACCGGTATCTTCCGGCTCTTATCGTTCCCATAACGACGACGCTTCGGCCTTTTCTTGCCAAGAAAGGGCATTCGGCAGAAGACGTAGAGAAGATGAATGCCGCGTGGGGGAAGTCCGTCACGCTGCAGTTGATCCTTTGGAGCTACCCGTACGTTAAAGACGGAGACTTCTAAACACCGGACTTGGGAGCCGGTCCGACGGCTCCCAAGTTGAAAGTTGAAGGAGAGTTAGTTGCCGCGCCTTTCTTTTGCGGGCGTCTTTTCGATTCTCTCGGGGGACTTAATCCGCTTCGCGACGACCCGGTTGGTGCCGTCCGGGTTTTTCGAAATCTCGAACGCGTCGTACAGGTCGCCGGTAGAAAGGTACGCCTCGAACCGGATCTTCTGCTGGCTCACTCGCACTATCTGATAGAGTTGAGAGAACTCTGCGCGTCTCGGCATCGTCACCCCCGTCTCCTTGCCCAGCCGATACATTTTCGGTCCACTGACCGAAACGACGTACACCGTTCCGCTGGCCTTAGCCTTCCCGGAAGTACCAACCGACAAGTTCTTTCGTCCGTAGGTATGGTCATGGCCTTGCAGCACAAGAGGAACATTGTGCTTTTCGAGCACCGGAGCCCACGCATCGCGCACTACTTTGTTATCTCGTCCCAGAGCGGTGCTGTGGACGGGGTGGTGGAATGAAACGATCGCCCACTTATGTGGGTTGTTCTTCAAGGTCCGATCCAACCAAACCGCCTGTTCCTTGATTCGCTCGTTCGAGTTCAAGGCGATGATTCGTGCACCTTGGTAGTCGATGTAGTAGCAGCTGCCTTCGAGGCCACGCAGTCCATTTTCTGGGTTCGCGAACTGAGGTTTCCAGAACGGCGAGATCACCTTTTTCCCGTTCACGGTCTGATACTCGTGGTTACCCGGGATCGCGACCACAGGAGTTTGGTTATGAATCCAGCCTCCCGCATAGAACCACTCGGCCCACTCGTCGTCTGCCATGTCCTCATTGATGAGGTCACCTGCGTGGAGAAAAAACGCCGACTCTGGCACGTTCTTGAACGCCTGGCGAACGACCCGCGACCACAGCGACTTGATATCGTTTTGGGCATCGCCAAAGTATGTGAAGGCGAACGGTGCGGTGTCGGCACGCGCGGTTTGAAACTGGATCCATTCGCTCCAGCCCTGGGGACTTCCAACCCGATAGGTGTATTTTCGTCCCGGCGTCAAACCGTTGAACCTAACCGTGTTGTAATACACTTTTGAACCACCAGGCAGGACTAACTCTTGAGATTCAGCTGGATAGGACTTTGCCGACGCGGTAAATCGCGGATCGGGGCTGGCCTCGGCCAGTTCACCGCCCGCTCGTTGCGTCGGTGCCTCGGTTCGCCAAGAGACGACCGCAGAAGTCGAGAGGTCCTGAGTGGCCGTGAGCACAATCCGGTGCGGCGTCACATTAGACTGAGGAGTTTGGAGCCCACCCAGGCCCGGGACGATGAGACTCATAGAGGCGAGCAAAGTGAGTAGGGCCATAGCGCGGACCGAATTCTACCGTGCCCATTTGGAGATGTCGTTAAGGTGCGACGGCTTGAAAGTAGACGGCGGGACCTGCTGAGGTTTACCCGCCGCTGCCGACAATAGCATCCCAGTAGCGGTCCGTTTCTTCCTGGTCGTCGGTGGCCACCTGGAACGAGAATGCCCCGGAATGCTTCAAGACGGGGCCGCCGTTGAGGCCGAAGCGGGGAAAACCTAAAAGAACGGCTCGCGAGGTTCTGGAATTCGGTGACCAACAGATTCGGCATCCGCTATCACACGCGTCAGCGCATTAGAAGAGTGCCTCGCACGGTTCGTCCATGGGAGCGATGAGATCGCCGACGATCGACGCAGAATCCCGAAATTGGCCCAGCTTCCACTTCTTTCCGTTCAGCGCCTGCGGGGACACGACCATAGCCAAAGGCTTTCCATGCTTCGTCAAAACCAAGGGCTCTCCAGTCCGCCCCACCGCATTGAGGAGTCTATGGAAGTCAGCCCTAAACTCGGTTACGGAAACGGTTTTCATAGTGACTATGATACTTAGCCAGTGCGTGATTCGCGTAACTACCCAAGCTCTGCCGAATACTCCTCCTCCAAGTCGCGCAACGCGACTTCGACCCTTGCCCAGGGATCGTCGACATCTCGGTCGGTGCTCGAAACGCCGACCAGCGACCAGCCCCAGATCCTCGAACGGTGTAGCTGCAAGAGTTCCGCCAGCCGATCGATTCGCCGACGCAAGCTCCCCAAAAGGTCAGGTTCGGACCCAATGGTCTCGATCGGGTTTCGAATGAAAGCCGCCGCCTCGTAGGCCGGGTCACCAAATACGCCCTTCGGGTCGATGATCCGCCAGCCATCCTGGCCGCGAAGGATGTTGTAGTGATGCAAGTCGCCGTGCAGGAAAACAGGTTCCGGCGAGGTGGCAAGAAGCCGGTCGGCCAGCGGGGAAGGAGTCACGAATTGGCTTAGCGGAAGCATCCCTTCGGTAGAAGCGCCTCGCAAACCGAGCGCGAGCGAAGCGAAAACCGCCTCGGCGTCGCCATCGAATCCCGCCAACGAGGTCCCGGGCCGCAGACGTTCCATCAGCACGCCTCCAGCCGCCTCCTCGATTTCGTAAATCTGCGGACCCAGACCGACGGGCAACCGCACCAGCGCTCGCCAGCCGGAATCCATTTCCTCGCCGCGAAACGGAACCTTCAGAACCCGGTGCGCATCGGCGTAGACCCGGGAGCAGTGCCCGCCGGGCAATTCCTCCTCGGGCACAAAGCCCCACTGCCAAGCTAGCCGGCGTGCGATTTCATCGATTGCTGGTTACCCCGGGCCCATCAGGGCTTTCAGTGCTTTTGCCGCCCCAGAGGCATTGTGGTAAGCGGTGTGGTCCAACGCAGTCTTCCCGCTCAAGTCCAGCGCATGAAGGTCCGCACCTTTTTCGGCGAGAAATTTTACCAAGGCAGAGTTGTTGCTATGCGCGGCAGCATGGAGCGGCGTCGTGCCCCAGTGGTCGTTCGCGTTTTGCGCATTGACGTCCGCACCGCTTTCCAGGAGCAGTTCCACAAGCTCGCGATGGCCCTTCCAAACGGCGTAGTGCAATGCTGTTGACTCTTCTGCATCGCGAAAGTGAATAAGCGAAGGATCGGCCGCAAGGAGGGACCGCACCACATTCACGTCGCCCTTCTTGCTCGCGCGGATAATTTCGCTCATACCGTCTCTTTGCCGTCCGGCGCGACGACCAAAATTTCTTCCTCACTCACGTCAAGGCAAACCGTGGTTTCGTCGCCGAGCTCCAGCATCAGTTCCACCGACTCGGCATCGAGCACGTCACAGCCGTCGTCGGCTCCGAAGCACTCCTCCTTGACTTCGTACCAATCATCCGGATCCGTGTTTGGGTTCACCTCGCGGGCATAGGCGACGAAGATCTTCGGTTCGCCTTCCTGCGGGTTTTCTCGTTCCAGGGCGTCGGCCGCAGCCGACATCAGATAGATGCCCCGGTCACCAACGAGAAGGAGGTCGCCGGGTCCGGTCTCAATTTCGTTGTAGAGCACGATGTGCTCCTCTGCCTGCTGGCTATGAGCGATGAGTTTTTCGACTTCCAGACGGTCAAAGTGTAGTTTCATGAGGTGTTAAGGATTGAGTTCAGACTCGGCCATAAGTACGACGAAGTAGGAGGCGTTCCGGGTGACGGCCTGATAATCGGCCGGACGCTTACTCCTGCATTCATTGTAGAGGGCCAAGAAACGCTGCGCAGCGAGGCGGCCGTCACTCCGGCCATGGCCGGTAGATGCAGGGGTGAAAAATGGGCAGTCTTTAAAGACGCCAACCGTGAATTCGTTGCCTCGGGCTGTCCGGAGAACCTTGCCCTTCAGGCGGTGGGCCGTTGCGATCATTTGTTCGTAGCTAATTTGTGTGCCTGTACCTTGCCCATCGGAACCAGAAGGGGATTTCTGCGCCAAGTTGAACGGCAAAGCGTTGGGCACCTGAGAGGCGGAGACGGAATACTTCCGCTGCTCCTCCGTCGCTCGGCGAAAGTACGCACTCGCCTTGGCCGCCGGATCGCCGGTGACGCCTACGTCCGCGAGCGCGCGGTCGAATTCCAGTAGACAGGCTTCGTCCAACTCGATATGCACGCCGTTCCCGGCATGCAGTCGTTGCACCGACGACTCATCCCCGTAGCCCGCTGAATATAGCGACGGCCCGCCGAACGCCTCGGCGAGATAGGCGGCCAGCCGAACGTCGTGGTGCGGATGAACGCCGCGCTCGAACGGGTGGGCTGCCTCCGGGTTCGCCAGGCAAAGCTCATGCCACCGGCGGCACAAAGCAAGAACGACATCGAAACCACCAACTGCCTGATACAAGGTCCGTTCCACGAAATTCACGATACCCAGCGAGAAAATCTAGAAATCTGTGTCGAATGGGGCGGGGTTATTCGCTCGTCTTTCGGAGCCGAATTATTGCTCCGAGGAAAACATGCTGAGAACCTTTACGATCCTTGCCGCGATGACTGGTAAAGTTGACACGGCCGTTCCGCTCGAATTCAACAAATCGATGAAGCGCGGCTCCCCTTCGTGGATGATCTGGAACTTGCGCCCGGTGCCTCGGGCCGGATCGACCAAGGCACCCGGAGGTCGTCCATAGATGAGCCGAGGTCAGCCTAATGCTCAACGCCAGCGAAATCCGATGCAGACGGAGGAGTAGGAAGCGGATTTGAAAACTGGGGAAAAGCAGGCTAAAGAACGAATTGCGGGATTGGGGAAATGACAAAGCGACTTCAAGCCGATGAGGTTATCTTTCTCGACTGGTACGACGGTATCGTGACGGGGGCCGTCCGAACCATTGATGCGGGTTGGTTCTATCTGAAATTGCATTGGTGGAGCCATGATCAGGATCAACGCGTTTTTCTCACCAGGCCGGTTTCTGATGAATTGATGATGGCCTACCTAGCGGACACCCAGGACCTGCTCTCGGGCCCCAGCCGCAAAAGACATGCGCCGCACGCGTCGGACGAACTTACTAGGTTGACCGACGAGTTGGTGGCTCGCGTGGGAGACTGGAGCGCCGCAACAGATGCCGTTTTGCTCGCGGACCCCTTCCTGGAAAGTGGTTGGTGGTTATCGGAAGATGGAATTCTCATGGATGGTGACGGGCTCAGCCGGAACGATGAATACTGGTCGCAACAGTTCGCACATGAATGCGAAAATGACGGGTAGGAAAACAGGATGCGAAATCGTGACTTGATCGTCAGCAATCTTCAAGAAGCAAACGAGTAGCTTGAACAGTTAATTCAGGACGTTCCAGAATGGACGCAGGAGGACGAGGAGGAATTTGATGCCGGTCTCCTGGTTGGTCTGCGCCATGCCATCCACCACATCGCATACGCGTGGAACGCCAAAAATCTCACCTACGAAGAAGCGAACCAGCAGTTTGATCGACTGGCGATTGTGGGCACCGAATTGACCGAATTCTAAGGCTCCGAGATGCCAATGGAACCGACGACAGACGTCGAAGAGCACGGAAGGAGCCTGATCGGGGTGGCACGGCGCGTGCTGTTCGAATGCATGGCAGAGTCGCGGCCGGAAATGCAGTGCCGGCTGGAAGTGGCGAAATGGAATGAGGCGTCCGGTCGCCACAGCTCTGAGCTACGGATGTATTTCTACCATGGTGATCATTTAGAAGACGCGTTGGAGCTAGTCTTGGTGGTTGATGGCAATCCCGCTGGGTCCTGCGAGGAGGCCGAAGCGTGGCGACGCACAAACATCCCCGACATCGTGGTGACCCTGAACAAGCTTTAGGCACCCGGCATTTGGGCTAACAAGCTTAGGGTTAGGTTCAATGGAACAAGCGTTGCGAGCGCGAACTTAGTTCGGCGACGGCCGGAATTGAGAGAAAGATGACTTCGGATCACAACCTAGCAAGCGTCTCCGTCTTACAGCGCGACTATCCGGCGGCAGGTCTGGATGCGACCGGCTGGTTCAAACTGTCGCCGCACGATACCAACGTTTGGGGGGCGTATTCGGTTGCGGTTAACGGCGAAGCGCAGGCGAACTACTTCCTGGGGTTCGGTAGCAGTGATCTCACCGTAGAGTGGATAGAGTTCGGCAATTTGGCCCTTAAGGTGCTGGACGGTTTCGCCTATGCTGTCGATGGCAGCGGAAATGTAACCTGCCTACCTTGCAACGGTTTGGGCTACGAATCGATCTATGTCGCTGAAAAATACCTGGTGTTCGCCGGCAGTTGGGAAATCCTGGCGATTTCTAGGGACGGTACGATCCGCCGCGAGCCGGAGGCGGCCTACGACCGGCTGGAGGCTTTGGGCGTCGGCCAAGACCAGATTTTTGTTCGCGGAGTGCGCAATCCTCCAGATGAGGAAGATTGGTCCATTTCGGTAATCGACCTTCCCGAATGGTCACCGTTAATCGGACGTTAGCGGATCAACTCGAGCCGAAGGTATCGGGGTCGGAGAGAATCGGCACTTCAATCGCCGGACTGGCGCGGATAATCTGGGCAACGATGAAGGTGGTGGCGATTCAAAGTGCCTACTCGCTGTCATGGGGGGAAGAGGTGGAAGTGCACCGGGACTCCCATCCCTTCCTGCTTGCTGGAAAGGAGTACGAAGTCCTCGCCGTATGGATGCGTGGCGACGAAATCAGCTACCTCGTGAATACCGAATGGGGGAACGGCATGATGCCGTACCGCGCATCTTCACGGTTCTTTTCGGTCGTTGATGGCACCGTTCCGGCAAGCTGGCATTTTCACATGACGCAGGGCCAAGACGATGTGCGAGAAATACTGCTTGGGCCGGCCTGTCTCGTCTATGACCAGATGTTCTATGAGAACCTGCTGAACGGCGAGGATGAAGCATACGAGGTTTGGGCGAGCTACCTGGAGGGTCTTTGGAACCCGGCAGACGAAGTCATCGCCTGCTCCCGCCGGTATCTGAAGTTGTTTGAGGAGGGAAGAAATGACCATCCGTTCCTGTCTGATGCCAAGCTCGTTAAGGTCGGCACGGACGGAGTTGGCCTTTGGTTTATGATCAACCGCGACATCACGCCCGAGGAGGTCACGCTGCTGAACATCCTGGAGGCCGAGATTCTTTGGCAGTTCTCAAACGAGGCCCGGTTTGGCTACAAGCTGATCAGACTCTGAAGTTCGTTGGCGCGGTCAGGAGCTTCCAGTCGAGAGTTTCGCCCGCGTGGAACGGAACCACCGAGTCCGCACCCTCGCCGTAGGTTGCAGGGACTTCGGAGCCGGACCGCTCCAGCGTGATCGTTCCTTCGTTCAGCGGCAGGCCGTAAAAGGTCGCGCCGTTGACCGAGGCAAAGGCATCGAGGCTGGCCAAAGCATTCTCTTCTTCAAAGGTCTTGGCGTATGACTCCAGCGCGAATGGTGCGTTAAAAATTCCTGCGCAACCGCAGGCCGACTCCTTGTCGCCGATTCGATGCGGGGCAGAGTCGGTCCCAAGGAAGAACTTCGGCGCGCCAGAAGTGGCCGCCCGACGAATCGCAAGCCGGTGCGACTCCCGCTTCGCCACGGGCAAGCAATAAAAGTGGGGCCGGAAGCCTCCCCTGAACATGGCGTTCCGGTTGAATTCCAGGTGATGCGGAGTGATGGTCGCACCGACGTTTGCGCCGGCAGACTCGACAAAAGCGACCCCATCGCTGGTCGTAATGTGCTCCATAACAACCTTCAGGGAAGGGAAGGCCGCGATGATTTTCGACAGAACGCGCTCGATGAAGACCGCTTCGCGGTCAAAAATGTCCACCTCGGGGTCAGTAACTTCACCGTGAATCAGAAGGGGCATGCCGATGCGCTCCATCTTCGCCAGCACCCCGAAAACCCGCGAGAGGTCGCGGACGCCGTGGGCGGAGTTCGTGGTCGCACCGGCCGGGTAGAGCTTGCACGCCGTTAGAACTCCCTCTGCGTGCCCAGCGGCTACATCATCGGGGTCAGAATCCTCCGTCAGATATGCCGTCATGAGCGGGACAAAGCTGCTGGAGGTGGGCAGGGCGGCGGCGATTCGCGCCCGATAAGCCACCGCGTGGGCCGTTGTCACCACCGGCGGCACAAGGTTCGGCATGATGATCGCCCGGCCAAACTGGTTCGCCGTAAAGTGGGCCACCGCCGTCAGCATCGCGCCGACCCGAAGGTGGACGTGGAAGTCGTCGGGCGTGCGGATGGTTAGGCGATCCATGGGTAAATGAGTCTACACTGCGGGCAAGTGGGGGTCTTGCGGCCCAAAAATCGCGTCGGCGGCAAGGACGGTTCGCTCCGCGTCGCCCACCGTGCAGATCAGCTCGCCGCTCGGGCCGACCGCCTTCGCCACGGCCGTTTCGCCGGTTGGCAGCAAGAACCGCTTCCCTGGCGTGGAATCGAGCGGCTCCCAGTGGGGCCGCAGGTCGGGCCAATTCCGCGCTTCAGGAAGCGCGGAAAGCTGCGCTAGAATTGCATCCACTACGGCGGAAGGTGCATACACCTGTCCGGTGATCATGCGCAGGCTGGCGGCACGGTGGGCGATTTCATCGGGAAAACGAAGTTGGTTTAGGTTAAGACCGATGCCGACCAACGCCACCGATTGTCCATCCGCATCGCGCTGAACCTCAGTCAGAATTCCGCCAACTTTAAACCCATCAAGCACCAAATCGTTTGGCCACTGAACCCGGCAGCCCATTGTGCCGGCGGCGGCCACGCCAAGCGCCATGCCGAGTAGGTACGGCTTGGGGTGGTTCGCTTGCTCGCGAAAGATGAGCGTCGCCGTGAGTGATGCGTCGGGTTCCGAGTGCCATTCCCGGCCAAGCCGTCCCCGGCCGGCCTTTTGGTTTCGGGCCAAAACCCCACCAAACGACCTGTTATCGCGGAGGATCCTTAGCGCGGTGTTCTGGGTTGAATCCACCTCTTCGACGGTGTACCAAGGAAATGCTTCCGAAATTGGGACGTTCATTCGAACTCCAAGTGCATCGCAAGGGCGGGCGCGGAGTGGGTCAAGGCTCCTACCGAGATGATATCGACTCCGGTTTGCGCGACCTGCCGCACCGTGTCAAGGTTAATTCCGCCGCTGGCTTCCAGCAAAATTTGGCCCGAGAACTGCTTCACTGCGGCCCGCATCTGGAACGGATCCATGTTGTCCAGAAGCGCAATATCGGCCCGGGCTCGAACGGCCTCATCCAACTGCTCTAGCGACTCAACCTCGACCTCGATCTTAGTGACGTGCGAGGCAAACCGGCGAATCTTTTCGATGGCGGCGGTGATGCTTCCGGCCGCCGCGATGTGGTTGTCCTTGATCATCACCGCGTCGTACAGACCCATGCGGTGGTTAAAGCCGCCTCCGCAGCGAACCGCATACTTCTGAAGTCCGCGCAGGCCGGGCAAGGTTTTGCGCGTGTCCACGATCCGTGCACCGGTTCCGTCCACCTTGGAAACGAAGTGCGCGGTCAGAGTGGCGACTCCGCTGAGGTGCATCAAGAAGTTCAGACCGGTTCGCTCGGCGGTCAATATTCGGCGTGCGTTGCCGTAGCCCGAAGCGAGGACGTCGCCCCTCGAAACCTGCGAACCATCCGCCAGGTCGATAATGATGCGGCAGTTTTCCGGGTCGTTGCCGGCCGGAGCGAAAAGATATTCGGCGATGCCGAGCCCGCAAACCACGCCGTCGGCCTGAGCCTCAATCTTCCAATGAACCAAGTCCTCATCAGGAATGGCGACGGCGGAAAGGTCGCCGGTGCCGATGTCCTCGGCCAGGGCCTCGTCCACAAGGAACCACCAGCTCTGGGGTTCCGGATCTAACCAAATGCCCATGGCATCAGTTTAGCCAACCGTCGGCTTCAGGACCTTTTGGTCATCGTGAGGCCGGCGCGAGCGGAGATCTCCTCGATGAGCAGTTCGAAAGGCGCGTCCATGCCGTTTCGCTGCCAACCCAAAGGAACTTTAGCGCTGCCGGCAGAAAGGAACGCGATCGGGTGGATCGTCAGGTATCCACGGTCCAACGTTAGCACTCCTTTATCCGAGTGCAACTCGACCGCCTTCACGCGATCGTAAGGAACGGTCTTGATGCTTCCGCCTTTCACGATATCAAAGTGGTCTTTCAGTAACACGTATTCGCTCGCCTGCGCTGACTGATGAACTCGATCCGTGTAGGCACCTTTTCCAAAGTCGAAGATCGCGCCGGCGGCGGTGCGAACGTTGTCCACAAATTTCTTTTGGTCGGTGCCCGTTTGTCCCATCACGCTTCGGCCGCGCTCTGCCGCCGATTTACGAATGGCCTCCGCGCTGGTTTGTAGCCACCGCACGGCGGAGTCGGGGCGGTACCGGATCACTTCACTCATAGAAAACAGTTTATGGCATGTTGGGCCCGCATCGGGCCTATCGGCGAAGGCGAATCATTGGGAGTAACCTCAAGCGTGATGAAGCACACGTACCTTGGCCGCACCGGCTTAAAAGTCAGCCGACTATGTCTTGGCACCATGAACTTTGGCCCGAAGACAATTGAAGCCGACTCCCACGCGATCATGGATCGCGCCCACGAGCTGGAACTGAACTTTTTCGACACCGCCGACGTTTACGGCTGGGAGCAAAAGGGCTGGACCGAAGAGATCATCGGCCGGTGGTTCGCCCTCGGCGGCGGTCGCCGCGAGAAGACGGTCATCGCGACCAAGGTCTACGGCGATATGGGCAAGTGGGCAAACGAGTCTCGTCTTTCGGCGCTGCACATCCGGAACGCCGCAGAGGCGTCGCTGAAGCGCCTTCAGACCGATTTCATCGACCTTTACCAGATGCACCACATCGACCGAAACACGCCGACGGAAGAGATTCTAGAGGCGTTTGAAGTCCTGCATCGCCAAGGAAAGGTGCTGTACTTCGGCTCCTCGAACTTCGCTGGCTGGCACATCTCGCGCTTCAACGAGCGGGCGACCAAGCGAAATGCGACCGGCCTGGTCAGCGAGCAGTCGATCTACCACCTCATGAACCGGAATATTGAGATGGAAGTCATTCCGGCGGCCTTGGAGTACGGCCTCGGCATCATCCCGTGGAGCCCCCTCGCCGGTGGCCTGCTAGCAGGCCCACCAAGCGAAGAAGGTGGTCGCCGATCGACAAAGCAGTTCGAGGACAACGCCGAGAAGCTGGCTCCGTGGCACGCTCTGACGGCAGAGCTTGGCGAAGAACCGGCAAACGTGGCGCTCGCCTGGCTTCTGCATCAGAAGGCGGTCACGGCACCTATCATCGGCCCCCGAACCATCGGTCAGCTCGACGGCGCACTTCGCGCGCTTGAGATGGAGCTCTCAACGGAAACGCTGGCAAAGATTGACGAGATCTTCCCCGGCAAGAAAACTTCGCCCGAAGAATACGCCTGGTAATCCTGTCATTCCTCCGCCCTACTGCGGGGCGGAGGAACTCTGTGGTCGCTTGCTTTGGGGCAAATCTTTAGCGGCGGCCTGTCCGAGCGCCCAAGTGCCGTACGTCATCACGATGGCGAAGACCACGAACCCGATGAGCAGCGCGGGTACGAACCACTTGCCAGAGACCTCTTTTTCGCTTCCCGGAACCTGAGCCATATCCTATTGTGGCCTATGGCTCAGGCGCGGCTAGATCCAACTCGAAGTACCGAACGTCGTCTTCCGGGTTGTAGTTGTACGGCTCGATCTCTTGAAAACCGAACGAGCGGTAAAGTGCGACCGCCGGAGTCAGTCGGCCCAAGGTGTCTAGCACGACGCGCCGGTGGCCGCGCCGCCGAGCTTCGTCAAGCAGTCGCTGCATCAGCTCTCGGCCAAGACCTTGCCCCCTGAACTGCGAGCGGATAAACATCCGTTTAATCTCAACCGCGTCTTCTAATGGTCGGAGGCCACCCACGGCGGCTGGAAATCCGTCGATGAAGCCGACCAGAAGGCAGCCTTCCGGTTCGGAGTATTTGCCTGGCAGTTGGGCTAGTTCAGCTTCAAAGTCCTGAAAGCAGAGGTCAACTCCCAGCCCGAGCTGGTATTCACGCATCAGCTCGGCAGCGATCGGAAGCAGCGAAGATCCTTCGCTCGCCAAACGAAGCTCAAGACGGGATTGGTTCATTAGGGTAACGAAGGTTATGTTAACGTCTCGTTAAGCCTGAATGTTTGTTGGTAGGCTTCATTGGATGAAAAAATTCCGACTATTGGGTGGCGTGGCGATCGTTGTGGCGGCGGGGTCCATCTTGGTCGGAATGCGCCCGTCCGCCCGAGAAGGGGTTGCTACCTTCCCTGACGGTTCAGCGCGTTTGGCCAATGGCTGGAAAATTACCCCAGCCGGCCGGCACGTTGGCCTTCCGGGAGACATGCCAGGCAGCATCGTCGTTGCGCCGGGCGGGCGGTTTGCTTTCGTCAACACGTGCGGCTACCACGGGCATAGCATCGACGTGGTCGAAATCGCAACCGCCTCGGTTGTTCAGAAGTTGGACGTGGGCGTGAACTGGGTTGGAATGGCCTACGATGCCGCCCGCCGGGAGCTGTACGTTTCTGGAGGCAGCCCGGCGAAGTTTGGCAGGAAGGCGGCCGACGTTTCCATCGGCGAACCTTACGGCAAGGAAAACCTCGGTGCCGTGCTTCGCCTTGGCTGGGACGGATCTAGGCTCACACCGAAAGCCGCATTGGCCATTGCCGACATACCGGAGAAGGATCAGTTTGTCAGCGGAATCTCAACGCTGCGCGCGGGCGGCCTGGCGGTCGTGAATATTCAGAACGATACGGTGTATCGATTGTCTCCGGAAAATCGGGAGACGACGGGAAGTGTGAAGGTTGGCTACCGGCCGTACGCCGTGGCGGAGTCCCCATCCGGAAATATGATCGCCGTGAGCAACTGGGGCGCAAAGTCCGTCAGCCTCATTGACGCCACAACCTGGAAGATCACCGCAACGGTGCCGGTGGGTGTACACCCGAACGCGCTGACCTATGGGAAAGACGGTCGGCTATTTGTGGCCTCTGCCAGCGACAACCGTATCGACGTGATCACCGGCGAGAAGCGAACCGAGTCCATCCGCGTGAGCTTAAGCGCGGCGGATAAGATCGGATCCGCGCCAAACGCCCTCTCGTTGAGCCCAGACGGCAAGACGCTCTACTGCGCGAACGCGGATAACAACTCGATTGCCGTGATCGACATCTCCGGCACCAAGAGCAAAGTGCAGGGCTTTTTTCCGACCGGACGATTCCCGAGCGCGGTGGCTGCAACACCGGACGGCAAGACGATTCTCATCGGCACGGGTAAGGCAATGGGACCTAGCGCAAGTTTTTCGCCGGAGCGCCTCAAGACGTTTAAGGGCACGCCTCAAGAGGCACGCAACACGAAGAATTACATCGGTGATCTGCTGACCGGAACCCTCTCCATCGTGGCCGTTCCTTCCTCGACCGACCTAAAGTCGTTCACCGCCCAGGTCAAGGCCAACCGGCCGACCGCCCCGGCGGTTCCGAAAGGACTTCTCGCCGCGATGCGGAAGATCAAGCACGTCGTGTATGTTCTGCGCGAAAACCGAACCTACGACCAGGTCTTTGGCGACCTTCCCCAGGGCAACGGCGAGCCCCGCCTCGTGATGTTTGGCGAGGAAGTAACGCCGAACTCGCATGCGCTGGTACAGCGCTACGGCCTGATGGACAATTTGTACTCAGATGGGGAGACCTCGCAGGTTGGGCACCAGTGGGCGGGAGCGGCTTACGCGACCGACTTCAATGAGAAGAATTGGATTCTTGGCTACAGCAACCGGACCCAGATCGCGGCAGACCCTCGCCTAAACTCTTCACCGGCCGGATACTTGTCCGACAACGTGCAGCGGCACGGCAAGACCAGCCGCATCTATGGCGAGTATGTGAAGTGGCAGGAGGATCACGACTCGGCGAAGGGCGAAGTGAAGGCAGACCCGGAGAAGTTCGGCTGCAGCGCGGCTTTCGAGGAAGTCTTCGCGCGGGGCGGCCGAGACACCGAGAAGGTGGACGTCTTCCTGAAGGAAATGCGGGCGTACGAGGCAAAGGGCAACTGGCCGAACTTCATGCTGATGGCCCTTCCCGAGGATCACACCGAGGGGCTTCGACCCGGCCACCCAACGCCGGAAGCCTGCGTGGCCAACAACGACCAGGCGATTGGGCGACTGATTGAAGGCATCAGCCGCTCGAAGTTCTGGGCCGAGACGGCGATCTTCATCATTCAGGATGACGCGCAAGACGGGCCGGATCACGTGGACGCCCGGCGAACGGTTGGACTGGTGGTCTCACCTTACTGCAAGCGCGGCATCGTGGACCGAACGCACTACTCGACCTCCTCAATGATCCATACGATGCAGCTCATCCTGGGCATCCCCACGATGACGCAGTACGATACGGCCGCGACCCCGATGACGGCCTTGTTTACCGAGAAGCCGAACTTCGAGCCGTGGACCAACATCCCGGCCAAGATTGACGTGAACAAGATGAACCCTTCGTCGGGCAAGCTCGCCGAGCGGAGCATGAAGCTGGACTTCAGCGAAGTTGATAAGGCCGATTGGAAGGAGCTCAACGCGATCCTTTGGGAGTGGCGAAAGCCCGGCCAACCGATGCCGAAGCCGGTCTACCGGCGCTAGCCGCCGGCCAGCCGCGACAGTTGGTGGATGAGCACCGCCGCGAGGTAGGCCAGGCCGGTCATGTAACAAAACATAAAGACCGGCCACTTCCAACTGTTGGTCTCGCGCCGGACCGTGGCGAGCGTCGCCATACACTGCGCGCATAGCGCGAAGAACACCATGAGCCCGGCGGCGGTCCACACCGTGAACAGCTTTCGGCCGTCCGGCCACGTCGCCTCTTGCATCGCCGTTCGCAAGTCGGCCGATTCCGCATCAGTCTCATTGCCGAGCGAGAAGATGATGCCGAGCGAGGGCACGACCGTCTCGCGGGCGGGGAAGGCGGATAGGATCGCCGTGGAAATGCGCCAGTCGAATCCGGCTGGCACGAATACAGGCTCAATCGCCTTGCCAAATCGCCCCAAGTAGGACTGTTCGAGCTGACGTTCCTGGATTTTCTTATCCGCGTCCTCTGGTGTCTCCACCTTTAGGATTTGCGCGGATTCGACCGGCGACAACCGCGGGTAGTAGGAAAGTGCCCAAATGAGTGCCGACATGAAGACGATGATGGTTCCGGCGGTCTTCACGAAGACCTTTCCACGGGTGAACATTGCCAACCAAACGTCGCGCCACTTCGGCCACTGGTAAGGGGGAAGCTCCAGTAGAAACGGCAACCGGCGACCCTTGAGAACCTTTCGGTTGAGCACAAAAACAACGGGAATGGCGACCGCCATCCCCACAAAGTGCATCGCAAACAAGGTGAACCCGGCCCAGAACGGGCCGTATGTTGGCTCGATAAACGCTCCGATGAGGATGATGTACACCGGTAGCCGAGCTGAGCAAGACATCAGCGGAGCGACGAGGATCGTGGCCAGTCGGCTCTTGGCGTCCGGCATCACCCGTGCGGCCATGATTCCCGGGATAGCGCAGGCAAAGCTAGAAAGAAGCGGGATGAACGCGCGACCGTTAAGCCCGGCCCAACCCAGGAGGCGATCCATGAGAAACGCCGCCCGCGCGAGATAGCCGGTGCCTTCCAGCACGGCAATAAAGAAGAACAGAATCAGAATCTGCGGCAGGAAAACGAGCATGCCGCCGACTCCGCCGATGAGTCCATCCACGATCAGCGACTTCAGGTCCGGGTTGCTCTCTAAAGGCGGCGAAACCGTGTCGGCAATCCAGCTGAATCCGCCCTCGATCCAGTCCATGACCGGCGTCGCGAGGGTGTAGATGCTCTGGAAGACCAGATACATGACGCCGATAAAGATCGCCAAACCCCAAACCCGGTGGATCAAGATCTGATCGATCCGGTCTGTCCGGCTTTTTCGAAGCTTAGCGTCGCTCAGGCGAGTGACGACCCGCTCTTGAATGTCCTTCGCCCACTTGTAGCGAGATTGAACATCCAGGCTGGGCCGCAACAGATCGGCGGCTTCCAGCTTTTCCCGCGCAGTACGGTACGGCTCGCTCACCTCGGGGAAGTCCCGCAGAAAGTTTGAAAACTCCTCCGTCGGTTGGTACAGGCTGTGCCGGACCTCGCCCAAGCTGGCGTCCACGCCCAGCCGCGAGAGCCGGTCCCGTAGTTCTGCAAGCTCGGCTTCAAGGCCTTCCGGCAAACCGAAGTCGTACGCCGGTCGCTTTGGTTCCCGGAGATTCCGGCGAATCGCCATCTTCAGCTCGGCGATTCCTTTCTCTTTGTGCCCGATCACGGCGACGCAGTCGACGCCAAGCTCCGCGGAGAGCGCCGCGATGCTCAGCTCCTTGCCGTGAGCTTCCAGTCGGTCCGTCATCGTAACGGCAATCACGACGGGCAGTCCGGCCTCGGCAATTTGTGTAAACAGAAAAAGGTGCCGTTCGAGGTTCGTGCCGTCGAGCACAATCACGCACAAATCCGGCGGATTATCTTTGGCGAGAATCGCCGAGGTCGCGACGCGCTCATCTTCCGAAGCCGCCGTCAGCGAGTAGATGCCGGGGATGTCGACGCACTCGACGATGTCGTCGCCGAGGCGCATTTGGCTGGAGACCCGCTCTACGGTCACGCCCGGGTAGTTCGCAACCTTTTGCCGTGACCCGGTCAGGGCGTTGAAAAGCGTTGTCTTTCCGGCGTTGGGATTCCCGACCATCGCCACGAGGCGTCGGCGGGAGGACGTATCGGTCAAAGGAAGCTCAGACGATGGCTTCAAGTTCGATACAGGCACATTCGCGCTTGCGAAGGCAGATGCGGTAGCCGCGTAGGTCGATTTCGATCGGATCGCCAAGCGGAGCGACTTTGACGACGTGGAACTCGGTCCCGACGGTGAAGCCCATCTCCTGAAGTCTCCGACTTTCGAGACAGTTTTCTTCCACGCCTGTCACCCGGGCATACATGCCGGTCTTCAGGTCCGCAAACGTTAGCGCCCGCGATGTCGTCATCTCTTTTAATCTACCCAAAACAGTCTTTTTTGACGCGTCAAAAGAAATGACGACAAGGCTTGCGATTAGTTCAGATTGGTGAACAGGCTCGGGTCGAGTTCCGCACCGATCTTCAAGCTCACTTCGAAATTCGTTTCCACCGTGATGACCTCTTTCAAGACGTCGGTCACGCTAACTCGGTCACGCAGGAAATATCGCAAAAGCGTGCCGTCGTCCGCAATCACCATTTCCAAGTAGCCAAGGTTCCGGGACCCAGGGAAAGGATGGTAACCCCCCGTGACCACGTTGCCCGTGATCCCTCGGATGGTCTGCGTCCCTTTGACAACAAAGTTCGTGTCCCACTCTTTGATCAGTCCGCGAAGATCGTCCCGTCGGCCGATGGCGATGTCGAGCGGCGCGCACTTGTCTCCCAGGGAGTAAATGACCGCCGTGTAGACATCTTCAATGCCTAGCTTCGTTCCGTCCCGCATGGTCATCGGCTCCATGAACCGCGCTTTACCGCCGATGCCTTTTGGCCGATCGTAGGAGAATCGCAAACCGTCCGCCGCGACTTTCCAACGACCGCCCGCAGAGCCATCGCGGGTTTGAAGGATGTACAGTCGGTTCGGCCGTTCCAGCTGAAGCGTGGTTCGAGTGGTGACGGTGACGTTCTGCGCCGATTGCGTGCACACGATCTCGCCACGCAACGTCTTTGCGTCATGGTACAGCGCAAACATTTTGGAGATGAGTTGCGCGCCCGTAGGCTCGGCGACCGGGGTGGAAAAAGCGATCAAAGCGGCAAGGATCATGGTTGGTTCTCTTTCTCCCAGAAAACGTCTCCGTTGCCGGAAACGTGGTTTTCATACCGTGCGGCGGTGAACAGCCAGTCGGATAGACGGTTCAGGTACGCAATCACTTCATCGCGCAACGGCTCCAGGGTGTGAAGTTCCAAGAGAACCCTCTCGGCCCGGCGGCAGACTCCTCGTGCGACGTGCATCGCCGCCGATCCTTGCGTGCCGCCCGGCAGAATAAACCGCTGCAGGGGCGGCAAGATCGCGGTCATTCGATCAATATCGGTTTCCAATGGCAGGATGTGGCGATGCTGGATGGAGGCAATCTGCCACTCCGAGCCGCTCACGGCGGCCAGTTCGGCACCGAGATCGAAAAGTCGGTTTTGAACCTCCGCCAGAATGCTATCCAGCGACGCTTCCAACCCAACCGAACGGGCGAACCCAATGGAGGCGTTCAGTTCATCCACCACTCCAAGGGCGGAAATTCTGGAACTTGCCTTGGAAATTCGTTGCCCACCTAGCAGGCCGGTCTCGCCCTGATCGCCGGTCTTCGTGTAAATCTTCATTTCTTGTCTCTCAAGACGTACCAGATGAACTTTGGGAGCCACATGACTTTCGGAAGCTTCTGCGGATTTTGGATCAGCCGCCACAGCCATTCCATCTTTAGCCGTTGCCAAACGCGCGGGGCGCGCGGCACGTTGCCACTGATGACATCGAAGGAGCCGCCAATGCCGATCGCGATCCCCGCCCGAATGACGCTTTGGGTCGCGAGGATGAACTTCTCCTGCCGGGGAATCCCCATCGCGACGAAAAGATAGTCAGGCTTTGCCTGGGCGATCTCCGCGGCCACCGCCATGTCCTCGTCCGGCTTGAAGAACCCGTTTCGCGACCCGACGATGTTGCAACCGGGATAGCGCTGTCGCATCCGTTCCGCCGCTTGGTCGGCGACGCCTTCAGCGGCACCCAGAAAAAAAATTCGGTGTTGCGTCTGGACGCTGCGGGCACAAACTTGCTCCACAAGGTCAACCCCGCTTACGCGTTCCGAAATCGGGCATCCGGCCCGGCGTGCCGCCCAGAGAACCCCCGCGCTGTCGGGCGTAATGAGTGCCGCCCGCGCAAACAACGCGCGGTGCTCTGGGTCGTGTTGGGCTTGCGCAAGGCCGCTCGCGTCGGCGGTGATCACAAAGTGTGGCTCGCCACTTTCGACGAAGCGATCGAAACGCGCCAAGGTCTCCGCCATCGTGAGGCGATTGACGTCGACCCCGAGAATTCGGACCGTTTTCTCCGAATTATCGAGCACGACTAGGGACATCGCGAGCTAGATTACCGGCAGGGTTTGCTCGCGATGTTTCAACCCAGGCTGAAACTTCCCGCAAACCAAGGCCCTCCGGAATGCGTAAACTAAAGATAACATGGCGGCTTCTCCCACGCTCTCCCGGCCCTCCGTTCCCACCGGACCGACAAAGATCCGACTGCGGGTGTTGCGGCAAGCAAACGCAAGCGCCGAGAGCCACTGGGAAGAGTTCATCGTGCCGATGCGCGACAAGCTGAACGTCATTTCCGCCCTCATGGAGGTGCAGAAAAACCCGACCACAACCGACGGAAAATCCGTCTCGCCGCCGACTTGGGACGGTGCGTGCCTCGAGGAAGTCTGCGGCTCCTGCACGATGAACGTCAACGGAACCGTTCGCCAAGCGTGCACGGCGCTCATCGAGGAAGTCGGCCAGGTCCAGGGCGACACATACTTCGTCCAGCTTGAGCCGATGAAAAAGTTTCCGCTGATACGGGACTTGGTCGTTGACCGTTCGCGGATGTTCGAGAATCTAATCAAAGTGAAAGGTTGGGTGCCGATCGACGGCTCTTACGACCTTGGTGCGGCGCAACCCCAGGATGACCACGTTCGCCAGTTGCGCTATGCACTCTCGCGCTGCATGTCCTGCGGTTGCTGCCTTGAGGCTTGCCCGCAGGTCAGCGAGAAGTCGCCGTTTGTCGGTCCGGCCGCGCTGGGCCAAGCGTTG
Organism: Fimbriimonas ginsengisoli Gsoil 348; assembly: GCA_945881865.1. Taxonomy (GTDB): domain Bacteria; phylum Armatimonadota; class Fimbriimonadia; order Fimbriimonadales; family Fimbriimonadaceae; genus Fimbriimonas; species Fimbriimonas ginsengisoli_A. Next base: position 73,032 of record CAMCVK010000009.1, read on the forward strand.
CTCTTCAACCTTCACCCGGTTGGAAAGTCGCTGTCAGATGATCGAATGGAGTTCCTCACCAGCGAGGAAGGCATTACCGGTTGTGGCAATGCACAGAACTGCGTGAAGGTATGTCCAAAAGGGGTCCCATTGACCCGGGCCATCGCCCAGTTGAACCGAGACACTACGGTATACAAGTTAAAGAAATGGGTGGGACTCCTTTGATTTCGGCAACCGTCTTCGCGCTCGGTCTTGTTGCGTGGCAACCAAGTGCCCCGGCACCTAAGGTGAGTTCAGTGCAGAAGGTCACGTTGGCCCCGTCGGCGACCAGCGTGCTCAACCTAACCGTTCAGTTTGTCGAGGGCTACCACGGCTATCAAAACCCGCCCAGCGATGAGTATCAACTTCCGGTGAAAGTCACCGGCATGAAGGGACCCGTCCGGGTGATCAAAGTGGCATATCCTGCCGGCGTGGACTTTAAGATGGAGGGTGAGAAAAAGGCTTCCAAGGTTTACTCCGGAAAGGTTGCCTTCCCGGTTACGCTGAAAGCACCGGCAAAGGCCGGGATCTACAAGCTTGAACTGAAGCTGGAAGCTCAGCAGTGCACGGACCGAGAGTGCTACCCGCCGGTCACGGTTAGCCACTGGGTCACCGTCACGGTGAAAAAGTAGTTTGACCGGATTTCAACTCGGCACGACCGTTCAGGTTGGTGATCGGCCACTTGTGCTGATTGCCGGGCCATGCCTCGCCGAGAGCCATGCGCTATGCGAGGAAATTGCCGGTACGGTGCAGGAACTGGCCCGTGAACTCGGTTTCCCATACGTGTTTAAGGCCTCGTACGACAAAGCAAATCGAAGCAGTGGTGGCACCGTGCGCGGTGCCGGACTCGATGCTGGTCTCCAGATTCTGGCCGCGATTAAAGAGGCGTTCTCGGTGCCGGTAACGACCGATATCCATTTGCCCGACCAAGCTGCCCCGGTTGCCGAGGTCGTGGACCTGCTTCAAATTCCGGCATTCCTTTGCCGCCAAAGCGACCTCCTGGAAGCCGCCGCGCGAACCGGCCGGGCCGTAAACGTTAAGAAGGGGCAGTTTTTGGCGCCCCACGACACAAAAAACATCGTAGAGAAACTGCGGTCCTACGAGGCCTCGGGAATCATGCTGACCGAGCGGGGAACTTCCTTCGGCTACAACACGCTTGTCGTGGATATGCCCGGCCTCGAGATCATGCGTGGGTTCGGCGTGCCGGTCTGCTTTGATGCAACCCACTCCGCCCAGCGACCGGGCGCGGCGGGAACGTCGTCCGGCGGCGTGCGAGAGAGTATTCCGGCGATGGCGCGGGCGGCGGTGGCGGTCGGAATCGATGCGTTGTTCGTCGAAACCCATCCGGACCCGGCAAACGCCCTCTCCGACGCGGCAACGCAGTGGCCGTTGGCTCGCCTGCGCGAGCTCCTTGAACCGGCCGCCGAGATTCACCGCCTTCGAAGCCGCTAGGCACCGAACTGGCGGTAAGCGCCTTCGATCCGTTCCGCCATCTTCTCGACGGTGTACTCGGCTTCCTGCAGCGCCTTACCGTTCTTAGCAAGGCGAGCGCGTCGATCGTCGTCAGACCGCGCGTCATTCAGCGCGCGGCCAAGGTCCTGCGGACTGCCTTTGGTAAACAGGAATCCGTTCTCGTTCGGAACCACGATCTCTGGCAGGCCACCAATCTCGGAGGCCACGACCGGGACGCCCAATGAGAGGGCCTCCAGCGCGGCGTAGGGAAACGCTTCATCCCAAACGCTGGGGATAACTACCACGTCCATCGCGGACATATGGTTGGCGATGTCCGTGACCCGGCCCATGAACGAAACTTGATTGGCGACTTTGAGGAAGCTCGAAAGCTGAGCGAGTTCCTCGCCGGCGGGCCCTTCGCCGTAAATCACGGCCTGGACATCGGGTGCCCAAGGGATGGAACGCAGAAAAATGTCGATGCCTTTTTCTTTCACCAGTCGACTGAAAGAGCCCGCTGCAAAGGAACCTACCCGCAGTCCCAGCTCCGCACGCATTTCCTCCCGTCCTTTCGTCGCGATCAGCCGGGGCGTGCCGGCTTTTGCCACACACATTCGCGACTCAGGCACGCCGGAGTCTGAAAGCTTCTGCTTCACCGCGTTCGATACCGGAATGATCCCTTTCCACAGCTTGAGATAGACATTCGCCTTCGCTTTTGCCCACGGGAGCGCCACGTGCCGGGTCATCACGGAAACCGGCACCCGCCGTAGTCGTGCGGCAACCCCGGCAACCACAAAATCTGGGCTGAAGTGTCCGTGCACGACGTCAAACTTCTGGCCGCGAAAAAGGGCCAAATAGCGTCGAAAGGCGTCGAAGTCGAACTTTTTAACCACCGAGATGGTTTCGACGGTCTTGCCTTCGAAACGTAGATGCTTCTCAAGCGGCGTGTTGGCGGGAGCCGCTACGGTCACGTCGTGGCCGCGCTCGGTAAGTCCGCGTGAAAGGTAGAGCACGTACCGCTCGATTCCGCCCCAGTCAGATAGGGAACTCGCAACCTGAAGAACCTTCATCCCAAATGCCTCCGCATCCATTGTTCGTCGGAAGTGATCATGTCCGCATGCCAATCGTGCCCCCAGTCGAGCGAAAGAAGCTCCTTTTCAACCGGAAGCGCGTCGTAGATCGCGCCGACATTATCGGGCCGGGAAGCGGGATCACGCATTCCGCGGGAAACAAGCACTGGGACCTTGGCAAACGCCGCTTGATTCATCGTGTCGAAGTAGGAAACGGTGTGGCGAATTCGCTCCTGGCCAACCGGGATCTGCTCCATGTAATCCACCAATTCCTTCAGCGGGTAACGAAAGACGGTCTTGCTCAGCGTCTCGCCCATCGCCCCCAGAAACGGCATGTCGGCGCAAGCCGCGCGAATGAGGGGGTTCCAGGCCGCATTCCAAATGCTGATTCCTCCGCCTTGGCTCATTCCCATCGTCGCCAACCGGTCTTCATCGGCCTCGGGCTGCGCCTGAAGAACGCGAAGGGCGATCACCGTGTCTTGATACATCTCCCGAAAAATCCACGTGGTCGGGTCGTCGGCACCTTCGGCAAAGTAGCCAATTCCGGGGGCGTACTTTTCTTGATGAAAGGCACCCAGCCCAAAAAAGTTGAAGCTCATGCTGACGAAGCCAACGCGGGTTCCATAGGCGTCCGGTAGCTTCGATTCTCGACCATATGGCGGAATCCAGAGGAAAGCGGGAAGCCGCCGCGCTTCGTTTGGATAAGCAATCCAGCCGAACCTGCGTTTACCGCGAATGCCGTGAAACTCAATCTTCTCGACGACATGGTCGTCGGCCGGGTAGTCGTTGGCCCATGAGCGGTGATAGTCCAGGGGCGCGGCAAGCGCTTCGTCCGTGGTCTCTCGCCAAAAACTCTCGAAGTCGTCCGGCGGATAAGGCCGGAAATCGTTCATGCGCCTACGGCACGCTGCGTGGCTTCGACGTGCACTCCCGTGGTCATCAGCCATGCGGTTGCCCGCTGAATCTCCTCGACCGGGCCAGATAGTTCGAGCAGCGCGTAGCCAAAGTCTTCGTCGATGTTGGCTTTCTTAATGTTCACCTTCACGTTGAACTCGCGAGAGAGCTTCCAAAGAATGGCTTCTTGGACTTGGTCGCGTCCGGCGGTGAGGTTCAGTTCAACGTGCGTCATGGCCGAGGGAAAGAATACCGCCGACGTCCGCTTTTCGTTGCTGCCGTTTGCACCGCATAATAACGCTATGAGCAACCGCGTGATGGTCTTCGATACGACACTCCGCGATGGCGAACAGTCCCCGGGGGTTCGTCTTTCGCTGGACGATAAACTTGAGATTGGTCGACAGCTCGCCGCCATGGGCGTCGACATCATCGAGGCTGGGTTTCCCATCTCGAGCCCTGGGGATTTCCTCAGCGTTCAAACGCTCGCTCGCGAGATTAAGGGCGTCACGATTTGCGGCCTGACCCGTGCGCGCGACGGAGACATTGAAGCCGCCGCCGAAGCCCTAAAGCCCGCCGAACGGCGACGGATTCATACGGGTCTTGGAGTCAGCGACAACCATCTTCAACACAAGTTGAAAATGACTCGGGATCAGGCCCTGGAGGTCGGTATCCGGGCGGTGAAGAAAGCCCGCGAGTACACCGACGACATCGAGTACTTCATGGAAGACTCCGGCCGCGCCGACCTGGACTATGTGTACCGTGTCGTGGAAGGCGTAATTCGCGCCGGAGCGACCGTCATCAACGTGCCCGACACGACGGGTTTCACCTACCCGAATGAGTACTACCACCTCATCAAGGGCATCATCGAAAACGTTCCCAACAGCGACCAAGCGGTCTTCAGTTGCCACTGCCACAACGACTTGGGCATGGCCACCGCCAACACCTTGGCGGGCGTGATGGCCGGGGCTAGGCAGGTTGAGGTCACGATGAACGGCATCGGCGAGCGCGCGGGGAACACGGCCCTCGAGGAGGTCGTCATGGCCCTGCACGTTCGGCAGGATAAGTTCAACGTGACCACGGGAATCCAGACTCAGCAGCTCTTGCCCGCTTCTCGGCTCGTTTCGCGGCTCACCGGCATGGTCGTTCAGCGCAACAAAGCGATCGTCGGGGCAAATGCCTACGCCCACAGCTCGGGAATCCATCAGGATGGCGTTTTGAAGGAGCGGTCCACCTACGAGATCATCGATCCCACCCTTGTGGGTGCCGAGAAGAGCGAGATCATCCTCACGGCGCGAAGCGGGCGGCACGGCCTGAAGTTTCGGCTCGCTGAGCTCGGCTACAACTTCGAACCGGCGAGGTTTGAAGAGATTTACACCGAGTTCTGCCGGGTCGCGGACACCAAGTCGGAGGTCACCGAAAGCGACCTCCGATCCATCGTCGCCTAGCGGGCGCAGGTTCCAGCTTGCCGGTGTTGCCAAATGTTCTGGGCACCGGCAATCATTGCGATTCCGATGGCGATACCACCTATGAGTTGTGCGGCCGCTGCCTGCTGCTGAAGCACTAGGAAGGCTCCCAAAGGCGCGGCAACCAAGACGGCCAGTCCGGTCCGCCGAAAGAGATTTCCCGTGATCACGGTCGGACACACATCCGGCTTCGGTCCGACGGTTGCCAGTGCGGCGAGGACGATTCCGGCGACCAAGGCAGGAAGCGCAAATCGGATGATGCCTTCGTAAACCCCCTGAACCAGTGGTCCAAGGCCGATATCGGAAAACTGTCCGGGGCTGAGCAGGACCCAAATCGACTCAAGGGTTACGGCGGCAAGAAGTGCAACGACAAAAGTTAGAAGCCAAGTTGAGAAGAAGTGGATGGTTCGCATGACTTCAGAAAGACCTCGCCTGCGCGCTAAGTTCCACGATCTGTTTAGGATATCCTTGGCGGCATGAACGACGCGTATGCCGCATGGTCGCTTTCCCGAGATCGCTTCGTTGCGTCAATCTCCGACCTAAATGCGGAGCAACTCAACTACCGGTTGTTTCCCGCGACTTTGACGATCGCCGAGATGGCGGTCCACGTCGCTGGCGTCGAGATCTACTTCGGCAACGGGATGCTGAAGGACCAGCTTTCACCCGAGTTCGCCATGCTGCTGCGGGCGGCGATGGATGGCGTCGCCAACGACCGACCGTTCCCATTTACGCCGCAAGAACTGACGCCCGAGTTTGTGGCGGAAACGCTTGCGGCGGCCCGATCCTACGTCGAGCCGCTCATCCAAAACCCGACTGCCGAAGCAAGGGCGGCTGAGATCGTCAGCGTTCTGGGGCCCTTGATCAGCGGAAGCGGCGCGCTTGCGCGATTTGCGTTTCACGCCGCCTACCACCATGGCCAGGTCTATTTGATTCGAGCCTGTCCGAGTTTTCCGGCCTAGCTCGCGGCCATCGGAGATCGGTAGCCGATCCGCATCCAAGCGGCGAACCCGATGAGCGCCGCGTAGGCCAGAACCAGCGGGGCATAGCCCAATTGGGGCGCAGCCTCTTGGATATATTTGTCTGTTAGCAACTTCAGATTCAGCGCCGTGATCACGGTGCCGATGGAATAGGCGAGAACCCGCACCCAGACCGGATTCGTGAAGGCACCCATTCGTAGCCGGTCGGATGTGACCATGACGAGCGGGAAGACCGCAAAGGGAAGTTGTAGGGTCAAAATCACCTGCGTCACGGTCAGCAATTCCACCGTCTTCGAGGCGCCACTCCCACCGACGATGATCACCGCCGGAATGATCGCGAGGCCGCGGGTGATCATTCGCCGAACCCATGGCTTCACATGCCAGGTTGTGAATCCCTCCATCACGACCTGGCCCGCAAGCGTTGCCGTGATCGTCGAAGATTGGCCCGAAGCCAAAAGAGCCACGGCGAAAAGCGTTGCCGCGACGCCGCCAAGCGCCGGCTTCAGGAGTTCGTGCGCCTGGGAAAGGTCGTCCACCACGCCAATAGTGCCGTGGAAGACGGCGGCGGCCAAAACCAAGATCGCGGCGTTCACAAAGAACGCGCCGCCCAGCGCAATCAGCGTGTCCGTCGTCGAGTGCTTGATTGCCTCGCGCTTGTCCTTTTCGTCGGGACCGTAATTCCGAGTCTGGACAAGTGCGCTGTGCAAGTACAAGTTGTGCGGCATCACCGTGGCGCCAATGATTCCGACCGCCACAAAGAGCGCGTAGTCCGACGGAATCGTAGGGGTAACCATCCCGTTAAGAACCGCCGCCCAGTCCGGTTTTGCGAGGGCAAGGTTAACGCAGAAGCAGCCAAAGATCGTGGCCACCATCACCATGATGATCGCTTCGATTTTTTTGAACCCGAAGCGCATCAAGCCAAGCAGCAACAGAACGTCCAGGCCGGTTAAGACGACTCCGGCGACCAGTGGAATCCCGAAAAGCAGATTCAACGCGATGGCCGAACCGATCACCTCCGCGATGTCCGTACAAACGATGGCAATCTCGGCCAGAACCCAAAGCACCACTCCTACCGGCTTCGGAAAGCTCTCCTTACAGACCTGGGCTAGGTCTCGGCCACTGGCGATGCCGAGCCGCGCGCAAAGCGTTTGAAGCACCATCGCCATCAGGCTGCTCGCCAAAATCACCCAAAGAAGCTTGTAGCCAAAGGCACTTCCGCCGGCAAGGTCAGTCGCCCAGTTACCTGGGTCCATGTAGCCAACGCTTACCAGGTAGGCCGGACCCGCAAACGCCAAAAACCGCCGCCACTGTGGGCCTTTTGCCACCCGAACGGTCCCGTGGACCTCGGGCAGAGATGCGGTATTCCCGACGGTCGGGTTATCAGAAAGTTTAGCCATGGCTAAACTTATTATACGCGCTCCTTGGACGCACTTGGGACCATCAAGCCAAAAATCTGGAACTCCGAAAGACTCCATAGCGCGGACCCGGCAGGCGGATCGATCGTGAGGCGGAACCGCTCCTTTCCGGGGGGCACCGCAACCCCAAATTCGGCCACCCGCCATCGATTCCGGCGGTCCTCGATCGGGAGGAACCAGACGCCAACTGGCTCGCCATCGATTAGAACCCGCGCCCGTTGGCGGCCATGGAACGCGTCGTAGATCTTTCGCAGTCGCAGGCCGTAGGTGCCTTCCGGAACCTCAAGATCGAAATGCGCCGCGTTGAGATGCGAGCAGACGTTTGCCTTGTGCACAGAGCCATCCGGAAACGACGACTCCAGGAACACGCTCCGCGTCACGTTTTGCACCGAGAACGACACCGGCGGCATCGCATCGGGACCAGCAACCTGCTCCGACATTAAAAGAATGGTACAAGTCGCAGAAGGCAGAATCTCAAACTCGCCCCGCGAATCGATGGATCGAAAGAAGGGAATCGGCCACTCGGGACTTGCCAGTTCGAGTACCTCACGATGCTGATCGACCGAAAAAGAAACGGGCGACCCAAGCACCCAGCCAGCCCCAAGAAACGGTCCCTGTACGCGAGCGAAAGGAAGATCCGACGTCTCAAACGAAGGGCAGGTGAGAATACGAACGCAAACCTTCCCGAGTTCGCGCGTATGAACCATTAGGCCGTCACGGAAAAACCCTACGAACTTGCCGGGGGCAATGTGCCCTCTAACAACCACAACATCATGGGCACCCTCCTCCAACCTAAAGCGGCCGTCTCCTTCGGCATCGGCCACCACCCAGTTTCCGTCGGCGTCTCGGTAGATCGGCTCACCGAAGCTCGCGTACGACTCGTTTGGATTCAGAAGCACTTCGAGAATGTAGCCCAGGAAGGCGGGTCATGAAGGTTCACAACCTGAAATCGCCCAGACCGATTGGCCTGGTGGAAGCCTGCCGGTTAGCCGAGATTTCTTCGGTGTGCAGCGAAGTTATGGTGTGCCCGGCCTGCAACGGTGTGAACTCGCGGGCGAACGCCGACTGCTACAACTGCGGGTGGCGCGGGCGCTTCATCACCGAGCGAGCCGCCGTCAGCGAAGGCGTTCGCCGAATGCTGATCGAGTCGCCGCATCTCATTTTGGCGTTTGTGGATAACCCTCCTCGTAAGCCAAAGTTCTGGGAATGGGTGCGAACCCGGTGGTTTCGAATGCGACAAAACCGGTAACGATTGCCCGGCTGGGTCGCGTACACTCACCAGTCCTATGTCGCAGCAAGGCCCCGAAGATTTCATACCCTTGCACAGCGTCGAAGCCGAGATGGGTGCCCTCGGCTCGATGCTCCTTTCCGAAAGAGCGGCCGACGAAGTCACCCAGATTCTAACAATCGACGACTTCTACCGGCCGGCACACCGTCTCGTTTTCCGGGCGATGCTCCAACTCCGCAAAGACCTGAAGCCGATTGACTTCTTGACCCTGAAGACGGAACTGGTAGCCCGTGGAAACCTGGCTGATATCGGTGGGGAAGACACCATCCTCCAACTTGCCGAGTTCGTGCCGAGCCCGGCCAACGCCGAATACTATGCGCAGATTGTCGTAGATCGAGCTCGGCTGCGTCGCCTTGAGACCGCCGGACGAGACATCGTTGGCCTGGTGCATAACCCAAACGAAGGCGATGCCGCCGAGAAGATCGACAAAGCCGAGCAAATGGTCTTCAGTATCGGCAAAGGCACCGAGAAGGAGTATTTCCAACCGGTTAAGTTCTTTGCAAAGAAGTACTTCCAAAAGGTTGACGACTTCTACGTCTCGAAGATTCCGGAAACAGGCGTCAAGGTCGGATTTCACGCCCTAGACGACCTAACCACCGGCTTCTATCCGGGGGATTTCATCATCATCGGAGGCCGCCCGGCGATGGGCAAGACCTCCCTCGTGCTCGACTTCGCCCTGAACGTTGCGCGAACGGTAGTGCGCGAAGAATCGAAAGGGTCGGTTGCCTTCTTCTCGCTCGAAATGGGCGGCATCCAGCTGGCACAGCGCTTTATTTCGATGATGAGCGGAATCTCAGCCCGATCCATTCGGCAGAGGGAGCCGCTGAGCGATCAGAAATACGACCGTCTCGCCGAAGCCTGCGAGGACCTGTTCAACCTGCCCATCTTCATCGACGACGGTAGCGACATCAATCCGCTTGAGGTGCGTGGAAAGTGCCGCCGTTTGAAGTCGGAGCACGGGTTGTCGCTCGTCATTGTCGACTACCTGCAGTTGATGCGTGGAAGCCGCCGGACCGACAACCGGGTTCAGGAAATCTCCGAGATCGCCCGGGCCTGCAAGAACATGGCCAAGGAACTCGAGGTCCCGGTCATCGCGCTTTCCCAGCTGTCTCGCGGCGTTGAGTCTCGTGAGGACAAGCGACCTCAGCTTTCCGACCTACGAGAATCAGGCTCCATCGAAGCGGAAGCCGACATGGTGATGCTGCTCTACCGCGACAGCTACTATAAGGCCAAAGAAGAGCATCGCAAAGAAGTCGAGAACTTCGATGACGTGCAGACGGCCGAAGTCATTGTTGCCAAGCACCGAAACGGACCGGTTGGCACCGTCAAGCTTGGCTTCCAGCCGGTGTTTGCCCGTTTTCGAAACATCGTCTCTGACGATTCTATGGAGGACTGAGGAGCCACGTGTCCGTTCGGAACGGCATCGCGGGCAGCCCGGCCTCGTTCTCCAAGTTGGCGTTCGGGTTGTCGGCCCAAAGGTAGCGCACCGCGACTGGGCGCGGAACCTTGCTCGATTCGACCACAACCATTTCTCCTTCGATGGTGGCCGTTGCATCCAAAAACTTTCGGTTTCTCCCGGCAATGGTAAAGCCGACTGGGGGCCGGTTGAGGCTTGAGCGCAAGCCTCGGGCGTTGCTGAAAAGGATGCGAACCTTGTTGCCGTCGACCCGAAAGTTACGATACATGGGACTCTTGAAAAGCCCGGCTTGGTGGTAGGTGCCATCCAGGGCAAGCAGCGATAGCCGCCGACCAATTTCCCGCTTGTTGCGGGGGTGAATGTCGTTGATTGAGCCGAGGTCGATCGCCGTCGTCATCGCGGTTCGCGGCTCGTTCAGACCGGAAAGTTGAGCATCGCGAATGGACGCCATGGCGCTCTCGCCGGGTGCCTGGTCGCGCGGGCCAAAGTTTGAAAGACCGACGAAGTAAAAGGGAAGGTTGTCGTTTTGCCACTTGTCTCGGTAGTCGCGGATGAGCTCCGGAAAGAGGCTGCGGTATTCAACAAACTTTTCTGCGTTTGCTTCGCCTTGGTACCAGATGAAGCCCCGGATCGCGTAGTCGATGCAGGGATTTACCATCGCGTTGTACAAGACCGAGATGTCGTTCTTTGCGTCATCAAGCGCCGGTCGATCCGGCATGCTGGCCGAGTTCAGCTGACGTTCGATGCGGTACTTCCAGGTTCCCGCGAGGCTGGTTCGCTTGCCGGTCGTGAACTCCTCGAAGCCCACTTCACTCGGCGGGCTGGAAAAGCCGCCGTCTTCGGAGAAGTCGTAGACCCGAATCGCAATGGTATTCACGCCGGGCCGAAAGAGCTTTGCCGGAACGGAGTAGGTTCGGCTATTGCTTGCCTGGCGTAAGTCGATTTGCTCTAGCTTGGTTTCGCCAATCTTCTCACCGTTGAAATACACGGCGTCAAGGTCTCGAATCTGGCCTAGCCGAAGCGTGCCACCGGAGTTGATCGTGGACTCCGGCAACCGAACATCCTTACGGAACCAAATGGCTCCGTCGAAAACCCCGTTGGTAATTTGATCGTTGCTTCCAGGAAGGGTGGCGGGTTGCCATGTCTTATCGTTGTACTCTGGTTGTTGCCACCCCTGGTCGACCCCGGTGGTGGATGTATCCTTCACGAACTCGCGAAACTCTGCTTCCAGTTTCTGCCGCTCGGCCCCCCTGGCTTCAACTGCTTTCGGATCTAGCTCCCGCTGCAGGACATCCTGGCCGGCTCGAGACTTCTCCATCGCGCGCCGACTCATCCAGGCCTCAATGCGTGTGGCCCGCCATCCGGCAACGATCATGCCGACTGGCGACCCGAGTTGGCCAGAAAGATTGACCCCGAACCAAAATGGTGTCGCCGGCAGCGAGGGAATGTCGGCTTCGTTGGACAACAACCACCTGCCGCGGGTAAACGTGCTTTTAGGGGTGTCGGAGAATTCCCGGGGAACAACGAACATTCGCACTTTAGGGGTTGCTTCCGCAACGGCCTGCTGCCCGTTGTCAGTGGTGTAGTTCTCGATCACCATGTTCGACTGGCCCGCCGCGAACCAGACCTCGCCCGTAACGACGTCCCGGGAGGCGACCAACCCGTTGAGCTTAATCTCGTAAGTTGAACCCGACCGTAAGGTTCGGAAGACTGTCCGCCAGCTTCCGTTGCCGTCTACCGGTACCGAGCGGGTCTCCGTCCCGATGTTAACGTTCAGCGTGGTATTTGGTTCGGACGTTCCGTAGACCGGCACCAGTCCGCCGGCTTGCAGGACCGCGTGGTCTGAGAACAGCGGATGCAGCGCCGGCGTCGCCGCGAACATCGGATAGACGGCAAGGGCCAAAATCATTGTTGCTTGGCCACCTTATCCGTCCGGAAGGGTAGGGCCGGAAGTTGATACCGGTTGAAGAGGTTCACCGCCGGATTGTCTGCCCATGCGTACCGAACGTAAAGCGGTCTGTCTACTTGTGAGGCCTGAAGAGTGACGTTGCTTCCCGTCAACGCGGCGGTCGCTGAGTAGAACTTCAGGTCCTCACCGGCGACTTCGAAGCCAGACGGCGGCTTGCCGTCAAGTGTATAGAGTCCGTCGTTGTTCCGGAACCTAACGGTAACCGACTTAGAGAAAGTTCGGAGTCCGTCGAAGGTAGGTCCGGTGGAGTGTTGGTTTTTTCGATAGCTCTTTTCGAGAGCGACCATGGCGAGCCGGTAGCCGACGTCCAACTTACGACGGGGATGGATGTCGAACTCCTCTCCGAGATCGAGCGCCGTCGCCATTCCGGTGTTCTTTATCGCGAGCGCACTCTCCTGCGCTTCTCGCAAACGAGCCGCGTCGCTATCGCGCGGCTCGTTCAGTCTTCGACCGTAGCCCGCAATCTGCACAAAGTAAAACTCGAGGTCGCCATTACTCCAGGTAGTGCGCCAATCCTTTATCAGATCAACGAAGAGGCTTCGATATTCATCCGGCTTCGAAACGTTGTTTTCGCCTTGATACCAAAGGAATCCTCGAATGCCATATGGGGCAACCGGTGCCACCATTCCGTTGTACGCGCCTGCGTAGGCATTCTTTTCGCCCGGTGGGATAAACGTGAAGTCGTCTGAGGGCGGCAGCTCTGTCTCGATTTTGTATTTCCAGGGTCCAGATAAGTCCACCGTGTCGTTGCTTCCGGCGAAGGTCATTTTAAAGTCGCCCGTCTCGCCAAAAAAGCCACCGGGACCCGCGAAGTTAAAGATTCGCATGGAGATTACGTTTCGGCCGAACCGAAGGTCCTCGCGAGGAATGTCGAAAACCGCATTTACGGTTCTTGGCAACGCGGGAGCGCCCGTATTCGCCAAGGCGGCTGGTTTGCCGTTTACCCATAGCTGGATCCTATTTGCGATCACCCCAAGGTCGATCCGCGCAGATCGAACCCCGCTCTCACGAAAGTTGAACTCTTTCCGGTACCAAATGGAACCATCAAATTGTCGGTCTAGCGATTCCTCGAACGATGTCGGAAGCGTTCGGGATTCCCAACCGCCGTCCGAGAAGTCAAAGTCACGGTACTCCTTTCGGTCCGGGCCAAATCCGGGATCGGTTCGCCTTGCTTCTGCATCGGCGATCCGCTGCTGGTACTTTGCGGCGAGTTCCTCGGGCTTTAGGTTCAATGCATCCCGTGTTTCTTTTGCGGTTGAGGCAGAAAACCTGTTTGATTCGAGGCTTTCAAGGCTCATCCAAGTTTCAACTCGGGTGCCGCCCCATGCCGACTGAATGATCCCAATGGGGCATCTCAACTCATCGTAAACTCTTCGTGCAAACCAGAAGCCAACGGCGGAAAATCTGCCAACCGTGTCCGAATCGCTGATGATCCATCGTCCCTTGACGTTCTTCTGGGCTGCGGCTGGAGAGGTTGGGGGAATCTGAAAAAACCGGATGTCCTTGCTCGCACGTGCCCGAGCCAGCGCGTAGTCGTCGACGATCGACACTGGCATATTCATGTTGCTTTGCCCGGAAGCGAACCAAACCTCGCCGACGAGCACATCGCGGGCCACCGGTTCACCGTTCACTTCAAGCGTATACGGTCCGCCCTCGGGGACGCTAACCAGGCGAGCGATCCACTTGCCTTTGGTGTCCACCTCCGCGGTAGCGGCGCGTCCAGCGAGGTCAATATCTACCGTCGCCCCGGGCTGTCCGGTTCCAAAAACCGGAATGACGAGGCCGCGTTGAAGAACGGCATGATCGCTGAACAGCCGGTTGACCTCGAACTGGGCCTGTACCGCGATTAGGGCTGCCAAAGCGATCATGCGTCTATCAAAGTTACCAGGAACGCCGGGCGTTACTGGCGCGTATCGGTGAGACCCGGCCAGGTGTCGGTTCGGAAAGGAACCGCCGGAAGCCCGTCGCCGTTCTCCAGATTGATCTCTGGGTTATCTGCCCATGCGTATCGAACCGCCACCGGATTCGGGACGGCGGAGTTCTTCAGCACTACCGACGTGCCGACGATGGTGGCCTCGGCCCAGACGTATTTCCGGTCCGCGCCCGCAATCTGGAAGAACTGCGGCGACTTGCCATCCCGCGAGCGAAGGCCCTTAGCGTGCTTGAACTGCACCTTCAGCGCCCCCGGCAACACCGTTAGCTTGCCGAAGCGCGGTCCGCTGTACTCGATCTTTTCCTCATGGACGCGGTTGAGGGCGATGAGCGCAAGCCGCCGACCGACTTCCTTCTTGTTGCGCGGGTGGATGTCCTGCGCCTCACCGATGTCAATGGCGGTCGCCATTCCGGCGTTCCGCAGTCTCAGCGTCATGTCCTGGGCTTCGCGAAGCTCGGCCCAATTGCTCTCGCTCGGTTGGCCCGGCCGGCCCATGAAGTTGGCCAACTGAACAAAGTAGAAGGGGAACTCACCCTGGCCAAACCGCTTGCGCCAATCGCGAATCATGTTCGCGAAGAGCGATCGGTACTGGAACGCGCGATCGGCGTTCGATTCGCCCTGGTACCAGATGGCGCCACGAATTCCGTACGGAACCAGCGGGGCAATCATGCCGTTGTAGAGGCTGGCCGGAGCCCACGGATTGCCGGGACCGAACGGCTCCTGCGGGATCTTGCTGAAGTCGGCAATACGCTCCGCCTTGTAGCTCCAGGTTCCGGCCAGCGGAATCTTCTTGCCTTGTCCGCCGATAGAGAGCTCGCGTGCCGAGGACATGAATCCGCCCGCGCCGCCCCAATCGTAGACTCGGACCGCAACCAGGTTCCTGCCGGGCTTGAGCACACTCGCCGGAACCGAATACTTGCGGGGGTAGGAGAAAAAGTTCGGGGTCTCTTCGCCGGTCTTTCCGACCAGTTTGCCGTTTACGTATGTGTGATCGAAGTCGTCAAGGGCGCCCAGCGAAAGCTCCATGTCGCCCGGAACAGACGAAAGGTCGAACTCAACTCGGAACCAGAACGCACCGTTAGATGGCTTTCCGGGGCCTTCGATGGACCCGGTCGTCTGCGGAACGGCCACCTTTCGCCAGTCGCTGATGTTGTGCGTGGGAAGGGGCCAGCCTTTGGCTTCGCCTTCGTTTGCCTTGTCGCGTCGCTCTTCGTTATAGGCGGCAAGGGCTTTCTTATACTCCGCTTGGCGCAACGGGAAATCGTTCTTGAGGTTCTCCTCATAACCCGCGAGTCGAGTGGCGTAGCTGGGAGTCTTGCGCAGCATCTCCATGCTCGTCCAGCTTTCGGCGGGGGTTCCGCCCCATGAGGTGTGAATGACGCCGACGGGAACCTTGGTTGATTGGGCGAGGAACTCTGCGAACCAGAAGCCCACGGCGGAGAATCCGCCAACGGTGTCGGCGTTTCCTTCGACCCACCCGGCTCCGCGCACGTCCTCCAGGGGGTTTTCCACGCTGGTTTTAGTGACCGTGAACATGCGGATGTTCGGCTTGGCGATTCGCCGCGCTTCGTCGTAGTCGTTGGCATTGTTAGCCGACCATTCCATGTTCGACTGGCCGCTAGCAATCCAGACCTCGCCGAAGAGAACGTTTCGCGCGATGACGCTGCCGTTTAGCTTGAGCTCGTGCGGCCCGCCGGCTTCCTTTGCGGGAAACTTAACGATCCATCGGCCATCTTTACCGACCTTCGTCTTTCGCGACTCCTGGTCGAGCGCGATCTCGACTTCGGTTCCTGGCGTTCCGGTTCCGAAAACGGGGACCGGCTTTTGGCGCTGAAGAATCGCGTTATCGGCAAAGAGCGCATTTGCCTTCACGGCGGGCGTTTGGGTGAGCTGCAGCATCGCGGCAACCAAGCATAACATGAACCGGTTGTACCCTTTACCGCTAAATCCTGAGGATCAGGAAGAGGTCGTTGACGTTGGTGCCGGTTGGACCGGTCCGGATGAGGGCGCCAGCGCGGTCCAGGAACGGGTAGCTGTCGTTGTTTGCCAGCGCTGCTCGGGCGGCTTCAATGCCGCCGCCGCGGCTTATGGTTTCGCCGGTGACGATCGCGCCGGCGGCGTCGGTCGGGCCGTCGCTTCCGTCTGTTCCGGCCGAAAGCACGGCGATTCCAGCTTGGTTCTGGATTTCGATTGCCGCCGCTAGAGCGGCTTCTTGGGCGCGGCCGCCCTTGCCGTCGCCAATGATGGTTACCGTGGGTTCGCCTCCGGCGATCGTGAGCGTGTCGGGTCGAGCGAGCTCGCGGTAGCCTGCGAACTGGTCTTTTGCTTCGCCTTGCATCGGTTCGGCGATTTGGCTGGGGATGCCTTGTGATGCGGTGGCGAACGCTTCGGCGGCCCGGAGGGCGCTCTGGTTGTTGCCGATGATCACGTGCGGGACGACGGCCTCGTCCGGAAAAAATGGGCCGGAACCGATGGTCGCCAATGGGTCGCCCATGACGTCCGATAGCACCACGACTAAAACGTTGGTGTGCCGGAAGGCGTCGGCCAACCCACCGGCTTTAATCCGGCTAACGGATCGACGGTAGGCGTTGATCTGCCGGATGTCGGAGCCGTCGGCCAGCATCTGCTTCGTCTTGGCTTGCAGTTCGGTGAGCGAGACTCCCGGCATAAGGGCTTCCATGAGGGCAGACGCCCCCCCACTGAGGCAGAAGACCACGCTCTCGCCGCTGGGCGTCTCAGCGGCTCTGCGCAGCATCTCCTCGCCCGAAAGTAGGGAGGCCGCGGTCGGAACGGGATGACCTCCGAGGGATATCTCGACACCCGGCACTGGCGCGCTCGGCAGGTCGCGGTCGATGGCGAAGCCCGGAACTTGCAGCCGCTGGGTGAACCAGCCGACCATGGTTGCCGCCGCCTTTCCGGCCCCGAACACGAGCAGGCCGGTTGTTCGAGGTAACTCGAACTCGCCCATATTCACCGTATCTGGGGAGACTTGAACCTTATGGGCCAGCAAAGCTCCCGGTGCGACCGCCTCCAGAACGGAGGCGTAGGTCGCCCTCAGGAACGGCTCTAGTTCAGCAGGCCGCAAAGGAATTCAAAGGTTCGGTCGCCAAAGCCCGGTAGCCCTTCGTGGCCGAAATCGGGATAGATCATGACTTCCTTCACGCTTTCCAGCTTGTTGTAGGCCGCGAAGCACGTCGAGGGCGGCGTGACCGAGTCCATCAGCCCCAGAGCCATGAGCACCTCACCACGAACGCGCGGCGCCAAGTGCTGCACGTCAATGTAACCCAGCCGCTCGAAGATTGCCTCCTCGCGCTGGTGCAGCGGGTCGAAGAATCGGAAGTAGCGGCGAAGCTCAGCGTAGGCGGCGACGTCGAGGTCCATCTCCCACACGCGCTGGTAGTCGCAGAGGAACGGATGAATCGGAACTGCCCGCGCGATCCGTGGCTCCAAGGCGGCACAGGCGAGCGTGAGGCCTCCGCCCTGCGAGCCGCCGAACGCGCCAACACGGTTGTCATCGACTTCCGGCATCGCCATCACGATGCCCGCGAGCTGGGCGGTGTCGAGGAAGACGTTTCGGAAGTAAAGCGTTTCAGGGGTGGGGTCGCTCAGGCCGCGGATGATGTGGCCATCGAGAGTAGGCCCCAACGTCGAGACCGTGTCCTGCGAGCTTCCGCCCTGGCCGCGGCAGTCCATTGCCGCGACGGTGAATCCGGCCGCTACCCAGGAAAGGTAGGTTGCCCAGTCATCCGCACGCCAGCTGTAGCCATGGAAATGGACCAAGCCGGGACCTGGCGCGGCGCTTGGCTGTTTCGGCTTGAGCAGTTTTGCGTGGACCCGCGATCCGCCGGTTCCGGTAAAGGTCATGTCGAAACAGTCGGCGATGGGCTGGGCGAAAGGAACCTCGACCAGCTCGATCGCCGGATCGATGGCCCGCATCTCGGCCAGCGAGGCGTCCCAGAAGGTATCAAAGTCCGCCGGCTTTGGGTTTCGCCCGGCGTACGCCCGAAGTTGATCGAGAGGAAGGTCTACCAGCGGCATCGCCCGCTAGTTTAGCCAAAGCCTAGGCCGGTTGTCCCAGGTACGCCGCAATCACTTTCGGGTCGTTTCGGATGGCGTCCGGCGGGCCGGAGGCGATTTCCGTGCCAGCGTCCAAAACAAGAATTCGCTCGCAGAGCGACATCACGAACCGCATGTCGTGCTCGATCAGCAAGACCGTGAGCTGGAACTGATCGCGAATCCGCCGCACCATGACGTTGAGCTCTTCCTTTTCTTGCGGGTTCATTCCGGCGGCTGGCTCGTCCAGAAGCAGCAATTTAGGCTGGGTTGCCAACGCCCGGGCAATCTCCAGGCGACGCTGCATACCGTAGGAAAGGTCGGCGCTGCGGGCACTGGCCATGTCCGCCAGGTCGACAATCTTGAGTAGTTCCATCGCTTCGGCGCGCAACTTTTCGGTTTCGCGAATCTGCGCGGGGAGGTAGGCCATGGCCCCAAACAAGCCGGTTTTGTGCCGCAGAAATCCGCCGACCACCACATTCTCAATCACGGTTAGCGATTTGAAAAGCCGGATGTTTTGAAACGTTCGGGCGATTCCGAGGTTGGCAATCTTGTTCGACGGAGTGCCGCCGATCAACTTTCCGTTGAACTCGATTTCGCCGGAGGTCGGCTTGTACACGCCGGTGATGATGTTGAAGCACGTCGTCTTCCCGGCGCCGTTTGGTCCAATGAGGCCGAAAAGGTCGCCCTGCTTTAGTTCGAACGAGACCTTGTTGACGGCAACGAGGCCACCAAACTTGATCGTTGCCTCGGTGAGTTTGAGGCAGACGCTCATGCCGTCACCTTCTTATCGGTATCGATTCGGAGGACCTTCCGGAGCCACGCCCAGCTGAACTCGTGATGAGCGAAGATGCCCTGCGGCCTGAGCAGCATCAGGACGATGAGCGTCACGGCAAATACGACCATTCGCAGTTTTGCACCTTCAACGGGGACGCCCAAGGTAGGAAGTTTGCTCACTATCGGGCCCAAAACGAGGGCGATGACGACCGCTATCGCGAGGATCGCCAAATAGCGGAGGACGCGTTCCACCATTTTTCCGTGGAAGTTCGCGGCGATGTGCCGGAATCCGATCACCATGATGACGATGCCGATTCCCGTGGCCACCAAGTTTCCTAGAGGGAAGTTGGGCAGATCGCGCATCTTCTCCGGCAAGAAGAATAGGCCGATTGCGGCCAGAGTGGCCCCGGTGATGCTGCCGGTTCCGCCGAGGACCACCATCGTCACGATGATGAAGCTGACGTCCATCGTGAACATCTTAGGGCTGACGAAGCCCTCGAAGTGAGCAAGCAATGCCCCCGCCGCGCCGGCGAACGCCGAACCCAAGAGGAAAGCGGTCACCTTGGTCCGAGTGACATTCACGCCCATGGCCGAGCT
This sequence comes from Fimbriimonas ginsengisoli Gsoil 348, assembly GCA_945881865.1. Lineage (GTDB taxonomy): Bacteria > Armatimonadota > Fimbriimonadia > Fimbriimonadales > Fimbriimonadaceae > Fimbriimonas > Fimbriimonas ginsengisoli_A. Next base: position 92,352 of record CAMCVK010000009.1, read on the forward strand.
TGCGACTTCGTCTTCGCGAACGGCAAGAAACTGGAGGCCGTGCGCGGTTTTGAGTAGGTTTCGGCAGACGGCAATACACAGAATTGCGAGCAGCCATACCAGCCAGATCATCTCAAACCTTGGCGCGACCGAGAGCCCGTAAGCCCCGCCGATCGCCGGCTGGTTTTGCACAATGATGCGTATGATTTCGCCAAAACCAAGGGTGACGATGGCCAAATAGTCGCCCTTTAGGCGCAACGAAGGAAGGCCGACGATGAGTCCCGCGACGCTGGCCACAGCCGCCCCGGTCAGAAGCGACAGGATCATCCACAGTTCCGGCGGCAACTTTGCCCCGGCGTAAAACTTCATCGCGATGAAGCCGGCTGTGTACGCGCCAATTTGGTAGAACGCGGCGTGCCCCATGCTGAACTGGCCGGTGATTCCGTTGATCAGATTGAGGCTAACCGCAAGCGTCACGTATAGTCCGGCCAACACGATCAGTCGTTGCACGAAGTCGCTTTGTTGATCGGCAAGCAACTGAATGCCCGCGCAGAGAGCGAACGCCAGGAGAATGGAGCCGGTTCGGCCGAGCCAGAACTTCAAACCTTTTCCACCTTATTCGAGCCGAGCAAGCCGCCCGGTTTGAAGAGCAGAACGATGATGAGGACGATAAAAGCGATGGCGTCCCGGTAGCTGTCATAGCCGGCCCAAACGACAAGCGTTTCGGCAAGACCCATCAGGATGCCGCCCAAAACGGCGCCAGGAATGTTTCCGATTCCACCGAGGACTGCCGCGACGAACGCCTTCACGCCCGGGAGCATGCCAAAGAAGGTGTCAATTTTTGTGCCACTGAGGAATGTGGCGTTCATCATAGCCCCGGCTCCGGCAAGCGCCGAGCCAATAAGGAAGGTGAACGTGATCGTGCTGTTGACGTTGATGCCCATCAACGACGCCGCGTCAAAATCGTGAGATGCGGCACGCATGGCGCGGCCAGGTTTGGTGTGCATCACCAAAAAGTTGAGCAATGCCATGAGGACGACGGTCGTGACCAGCATGATCATTTGCCCTTTTGGCAAACGAATCGAGAGTCCGCTGGCCTCGGCTTTTCCTTCGGCGGTTCGGAGGTCGCGTTCGGCGTCCTGGGCGGCTTTCTTAAACGGCTGGCCGGCGGCACTTAACTGGAACGGCGATTCTTTCGTCCGCTCGAGATAGCCATCGAAGGCGGTTTTCGTTTCAATCTGCTTTGCCTCAAGTTGCTTTGCGGCGGCAACAAGCGTGCCATCTACCGGACGAAGCGGGATCGTGATGTTGTCCTGATATGGGTTCACCTTGGCGTCGATGTTGGGTGCCGGGCTACTAGGGAGGAACAACTGGCCGCCGTATTGAAGCAACAACGAAACGCCGATCGCGGTGATGAGCGACGCGATGCGCGGCTGGTTCCGCATGGGCCGGTAGGCAAACCGCTCAATCAAGACTCCGAGTAAGCCGCAGAGCGTCATCGACGCCAAAAGCATGATCAGAAGGTTGATGGGGTTCGACCCGCTCATCGCGTTGTTGGGCGTGTAACCCAAACCCCACGACGCAAAGAGGGCCGCATAGGCACCGATCATGAAAACTTCACCGTGGGCGAAGTTGATCAACTTCAGAACCCCGTACACCATCGTGTAGCCGAGGGCTATCAGCGCGTAGATGCTGCCGAGCAGAATGCCGTTCACGAGCTGTTGCGGCAGGGTGGATAACTCCAGCCCTGCCACAGAATGCAGAAGACCGCCGTACAAAACGGGTTACTTAACCTCGTCCGCTTCGTACGCTTTACGGAAGACCTGGAAGCCGTCCTTCTCAGATCGAACCTCAACTACCAACGCGCGCTTCTTCGGGTTACCGTTCGCGCCCTTAAGGGTGATGTTCCCAGAAACGCCGGCAAAGTTCTCCGTCTCGTTGATGGCCGCAATGAGTGCCTTCGAATCGAGGCTAGCGGCTCGCTTCAGGCCGTCCAGCATGAGTTTGGTAGCGTCGTAGCCAAGTGCCGCCATCGTCGTTCCCGGCTCCTTTCCGCCATGAGACTTCTTCCAAGCCTCTAGGAACTGCTTCACTTCCGGTCGATCTTCGCGGTTGTTATAGTGGTTACAGAAGAAGCTGCCTAGGATCGCGTCGCCGCCGCTCACGAGTAGCTGCGGGCTGTCCCAGCCATCACCACCCATCAACTTAACGTCCTTCATACCGGCTTGGCGAACCTGCTGAGCAATCGCTCCGACCTCGGTGAAGTAACCGGAGAGGAAGAGGCCGTCTGGCTTCTTCGCGCTGAGCTCCGTGATCTGGCCGTTGAACTGCGTCTGGCCGCTCTCGTAGAACGCCTCGCCAACGATCTCACCGCCGAGCGCCTTAAACTTATCGCTGAACGACTTGCTGAGGCCCTGCGAGTACGGCTGCTGGTTGTCCGTCATCACACCGACTTTTCGAAGACCGAGCTCATCGAACGCGAACTTCGCCATGACCGGACCCTGGAAGTCGTCGGTGTAGCAAACGCGCGTGACGTTCGTTCCTTCGTCCGAGAGGGTCGTCTTCGTTGCTCCGATTGCGACAACCGGGATTGCTTTCTGGAATGCCGACTTCGCAATCTGGATCGTGTGGCCGCTGGCGACCTCACCGACGATGCCGATGACGCCGTCGGAAATCAGCTTCTCCGCCGCGGATTTCGCCTGCTCGGCTTTCGAAGCCGAGTCGCCAACGAGCAACTCAACCTTCTTTCCGTTTAGGCCACCGGCCGCGTTGAACTCTTCAACTGCCATCTTGCCGCCTTCGATGCTGTCTTCGCCCCATGGCTTCTGGTCGCCGGATAGGCTGCCCACGATGCCAATCTTGATCGTGTCGCCTTCGGCCTTGACGCCTTCACCGGATGGCTCGGGTCGAAGTGCCGCCGTGCCGCCTCCTGCGGCATCGGTCGCGGATGGCGTTTCGCCCGGCTTGTCCTTGGCGGTTTCGCCACCGGTGCATCCGACGGCGGTGATGCCGAGAACGGTTGCCAGCAGTGCGGCCGAGAAAAGAGATCGATTCATCGGAATGAAGCGAAGGTTCTGTACAAATCGATTTTGGATCATGCGGTTCGGATCTCCCACCCTACACAGTAATTGCCCCCGTTGGAACGCAGGGCTTTACCGGTTTGGCCGTAGTATACAAAACCGTTCGCAAAAAACCACGTAACGGTACAATTCCCCATCGGAATGGCGACGGAAACCCTTGTCTTCGAAGCCAAAGAAGCTTTGCGGGCTCGCGAATATGCAAAGTCCCTCCCCCTCTGGGACGCCGCGATTGAGGAAGATCCAAAGAACGCCCAGTTGTGGATGTATCGCGGCATCTGCCTAGCGCACATGGGCCGACGACGCGACGCGACCGACAGCCTGGCAAATGCGGCCGAACTGGAACCGACAAACCCGCAAATCCTGGCGAACCTTGCCGTCCACCAATATGAAACTGGCCTGAGAAAGGAAGCCCGCGTTTCGGCGCTCGCCGCTCTGCAGTACGACCCAAACGACGCCCAGGCGAGGGAAGTTATAGCTCGGACGGACGACAGTGCACTGGTCACCACTCCGGCCCAAAAGGAACCGCAGTGGTCTCAGCTCGGCATTGCCTTCATCGTTTTTGGTTTCGCGGTCACCGTCTTGAATCTTGCTCGGCCACCGGTGACGTTTCCGACGGCTCAGAACCCGTCGGTTCCCAAGGGGGATGTCACGTCCTTCATCCAAATTTTCCTTTGGGCTTGTGCTGGATTAGGGTGCGGCTGGTGGATGCTCGTGGACATGATTCATCGCAAGGCTCGCTTCGCCTGGATCGTCCCGCAACTCATTTTCTGCGCTTGCGGAGTCCCGGCGGCACCGATGCTCATCTATTTCGTGATCGGACGGAAGTAAGGCGAAACGTTTTTCCGTTTTCGGCGTCATCATGGCTAGCATGATTTCGGCTTTGCTCGTTTCTGTTGTCTCGGCGCAAGCGGCACTGACCGCGCCGGTGGAGGTTCCGTTCCGCTTAGGCGAGAATGCCATCATCGTTGACGCCACGGTGAACGGCCGAAAAGTCTCGCTCATGTTCGACTCCGGGTTCTCGGGCACGGTGATCCTGGATAGCGCGATCAACATTGGTCCCGCTACCGGGAAACAGGGTCTTCAGGACTTTGTTGGGCGCTTTGAAGCAGATACGGTCAAGCTAAAAAGCTTCAAAGTTGGCGCGATGACCATTCCGGCTACCGAGCTAAGCGATGCGGTCATGATGCCGGGCTCGGACTACAGCCTCTCGTACGGAACCCACTGCGATGGAATCATGGGCTTCGAAGTCATCCGACGCTTCGTGACCGAGATCAACTTCGAGAAGAACAAATTTATCTTTCATCCATCTTCCGTCGACGTGTCGGCGAGAAAGCCGGACGGCAAGAAGAGCTTCCTTTCCAAGTTGCTCCCGATCGGAGCCGACTCTGTCGAGATGTCGGTGGATCTCTCCACTGGAAAGAAGCTTATCATGGCCCTGGACACCGGCAACGCCTTTTTCGCCACGACCCACAAGGACTCGCTTGAGCGAATCGGCTTATGGACGGTTGGCAAGGCTCCAAAATTCATGGGGTCATCCGGCGTGGCGAGCGGCACGGTGGACTCTTGGGATATCGAAATGCCGCCGTTGAATATCTTCGGCATTCCGGTTAAGGAAACGTACTGGAGCATTATTGATCTTCCGTCCAGTTCAGCCGAGGGCGACGGCACGATCGGGTTCGACTTCCTGCGGCACTTCAACACGACGATCGACTACGCGCGCCGTCGTGTCTGGTTCGATAACTTCACGGGAGACCGAGAGAATGAGCTGGAGGGCGAGACCGGAATTTCGGCTGGATACAATCCGAAGACGAAGCGCACTGAAATCTTTAACGTCGCTCCCGAGTCACCCGCCGAGGTCGCAGGTGTCAAAGATGGCGATGAAATATTGAGCATTGACGCGCTCGACCTTTACAGATCGGGCTACCGTGCGACGCGGAACTTGCTGCGAGGAAAGATTGGGAGCAAGGTCAAGCTCGCCACCTCGCGCGGCGGGGAACTTCGGCGCATCGAAATTGAACGCAAAGCCTTGGTTAACTATCCAACCAAGCCATAACGGCGGCGTCGAGCATCGGCTCGGTTAGCCGTCCGGTGAACGTGTTCTGTTGGCTCGGGTGGTAGCTGGCGACGATCTTTGGTCCTCCGTCTGGCCGATGCCAGGCACCGTGACCAAACTTCGGGGCCGGAGTCCCAAGGTTCCGGTGGAGCTGCGTCCAGGCGATTCCGCCAAGGCAGAGAATTCCGCGCCAAGGCCGAGCGGCCAGAACCCGGAGCATAAAAGGCCGACAATTGGCGATCTCTTCGTTCGTTGGCTTATTGTCCGGCGGCGCGCAGTGACACGATGCGGCGATGACCGCGCCGGTCAATCGCAAGCCATCTTCTCGGCATTGCGCCTGCGGTAGATTGGCGACTCCCGCCCGGTGGAGGGCGCGAAAAAGCCAGTCTCCGCTTCGATCGCCGGTGAACATTTGGCCGGTCCGGTTGGCGCCGTGGGCGGCCGGGGCGAGGCCAACGATCAAGTGGAGCGCAGATGGGTCGCCGAAGGCGGGAACAGGTTTGCCCCAGTACTCCTCATCCTTATGGGCCCGCTTCTTCTCCAAAGCGACCTTCTCCCGCCATGCAACCAGTCGAGGGCAGAGTCGGCAAGCGACCACCTCTTCGTTGTGGAGATCCAACCAGCTGGGCAAAGGCTTCATCGATGATTCTGCGGATCGCCCAAAATGAATTCAGCGATGCCTGTTTACGAGTATGAGCCAGAAGATCGGGACTGCTTTATGTGCGAGGGCCGCATCCAGGCCCTGCAGGGCATTCATGAAGAGGCGCTGAAGCACTGCCCGTGGTGCGGCCTCGATGTCCGCCGGGTTATCAGCAACGTCACGATCAAGCTGCCGGGCGTCATCCACAACGAGAAGAAGGGATTCACAACATGGAAGCGCACCGAAACCGGGGTGTGGGAGAAAACTGACGGCGCAGGACCCGACATCCTGATGGCCAGCGAGGCGCAAAAGAAGGAATTTCGTGAGGGCAAGAAGAAGCCGAAGGTTATCGACTTAGACGCCGAGTGATTCTTCGAAACCGCACATCACGTTCATCGCGTGGATGATTTGCCCGGGACCCAGCTTGCCATTCCGGTCGGCGAGGACGCGAACCGTAAGAAGGGAATTTGGCTCATCGACCGTGATTCGAAGCCGGTAAAGCGCAAGTTGCGAGCCGGCGACCGCCGCTGGCGTCCAGTCCGAAATGTCGTCTTCCCGGACGAAGAAGCTTCGGCCAAATCGCTCGGCAAAGGCTTCGTCAATCTCTGCGAGGTCCTCCGGCGCTTTGATTTCTGCGAACGCCGTAAGGGCGGCAACGTTGGAGTCATCTGGCTGGGATTGGATCACGGCCCCTTCCTGCCAGCCAAGTTCGGTCAGTTGCGCTTCCAAGTCAGCAACGTCCCATTCAAGGTTCGTCGTGAGCGTCGGGGGAGCCACGAGCATTCCCGCCAGGATAATCGGCCCGAGCGCAATGAGGGCCAGGGAAGTAGCCGGGGTCGGCAGCGAGAAAGTATCCGCGCAAACGAGGGGATTGTTGTCGATCAGCTCCGTGAGGCCGGTTACTTCGCCACTGGTCGAGCCAACCACGATGGATCGGTGCCAGTCGTCGACCGAGAAGCGCAATCCGGGATGGCCATCGTTGGAGACCTGCGAGACGCGCGGATGCCGCGATAGCGCGGCGAGGAGGCTCGGATCGCCGGTGGAAACGCGAAGGGTCATAAGTCTAGAGCCGCTTAACGGTCATCTTGAACTTCAGCGCGGTCGGATTCGACTTGGAGTCCGTCGTCAGGTTCATCGACAGATTCATCTCGGCCCCGACCAGCCAGCCATCGCTCAGCTGAACATAATTCCGCCCAACGCCGTTGATGGCGGAAGTTCCACCCGAGTTGAGCTTGAACCCAATGACGGCGACTTTCTTGCCGGCGTAGGTACCAATCTTTTCGAACGTGTAAACCGCCTTCGCCTCGTTGGTCCCGAGGCCGGAGCTCGCAAGGGACATATCGCCGGTCCACTTGTCGCCGATTCGAATCGGCGTCGTCGGAAAAACGGAAATGCCGGGCGTCGGAGCGGCACCGGAAACTTGCTTTCCGGATGCATTCAGCTGCATCGAGACCACGTTCGGCTCTTCGCCCATTACACGGCCGTTCATCTTTGCCGGACCCATCGCAACGTCCAGGTTGGCCACTCCGTTTCGAACAAATCGAACCTTCTGCGAGAAAGGAAGTGCGACGACCATGCCGCCCGCACCGGCCTGTTTGAACTCGGAGACGTACCGACCAAACTGCCCGGCGGTGAACTTCATCCGGAACGTGTACTTGCCCTTCGACTGGGTGATTTGGGCGTAGGAGGCCGACGAAATCCCGGCAAGAACCAAACCGCAAACGATGAACTGGCCTAGCTTCATTTGAACCCGAGGAGCGTCAGTTCGTATTCCACGAAGCTGTTCGGTGGCACGATCGGCTCGCGGCCCATCGGTCCAAATGCGGTGTTCGGTGGCAACGTCAGCTTGCGGACGCCGCCAACTTTCATGCCGATAATGCCCGCGTCGATGCCGGGAATAACTTCATCCTTTCCGACCGTGAAGACATATTTGCCCTTCTCGATTTCGTCGCCACCAATGACCTTGCCGTCAAAGTTCACCTCAACTTTGTCGCCGGTTTTTACCGCGCGACCGCTGCCGGGCTTCAGATCCTTCTTGGTAACCGTCATCTCCTCGCCCTTCTTCATCACGCGGATGAGCTGGATCTCGAAGAAGAGGTCTGCCTTCGGCGGAATGGTCCCGGTGCCGCCCTCGCCGTAAGCCATTGACCAAGGAATCGAAAGCTTCCGAGTGCCGCCGGCTTTCATGCCGATGACGCCCTTCTTCCATCCGTCAATGACCGTGCCGGTTGGGCCGGCGGTGAAGCTGAAAATGGGCTTCCCTTCGTCGGTATTCGAGTCAAAAACTTTGCCGTCGGCCAGGGTGCCCTTGTAGCGTACGAAGAGGAGATCGCCCTCGGTAACGGCATCGCCGGTTCCGACTTTCGTATCGTCCATCTTCAGCGCAGTGATCGCGCTTGGTTTGGCGCCAGCGTCCGCTGCCGAGCCCGGCTTCTTACCATCCGTTTGCTTGGGGGCTTCGGGTGAAGGATTACAACCCGCAAAGCTAATGGCGAGACCAACGAACACGGCCGCACCCATAATGGACCGGCCTAAACGCAACGACTGCATACCCATGAATCTACCTTTCTGAACCGATTTTCCATGGCGGTTAGTGCCGGCTCAGCCAAAAGTCGGCGTAAATTCCGCCAGGCCCTTTCGGCCCGCCTTCGAAATTGTCGTCCCGGTAAAATATATCAGCCATGTCGAAAAAATCTGGAAATAAGAAAGAGTCAAAGGCTCCGAAATCGATTCAGAATCGACGGGCCCGGTTCGACTACCACGTCGAAGAGACCCTGGAAGCGGGGATTGCCCTCGGTGGAAGCGAGGTCAAGAGCTTGTATTTGGGCAAAGCCCACCTTACGGATGCGTTTGTTAAGGTTCTGCGCGATGAGGTCTGGCTGATCAACGCCGACATCGAGCCGTACGACAAAGCGAGCCATTTTGGCCACGAGCGTCGCCGCGACCGAAAGCTGTTGATGCACCGGAAGCAGATCTCAAACTTTGAGCGCAAGGCACTTGAGAAGGGTTTCACGATCGTCCCGCTCGCGATGTACTTTAACGAGAAGGGCCGAGTGAAGGTCGAGATCGCTCTGGCGCGTGGTAAGGCCACTTACGACAAGCGGGAGTCCATCGCCAAGAAGGACACCCGTCGAGAGATGGCCCGCGAACTTTCGAACCGGAGTTAGTCCGGCCAAACGCCGCGAAAGACGGTGACAGCTGGGCCGGTCATAAACACCGTCTCGTCTTCACGATAGTCGATCTGTAACCGTCCGCCGGGTAGGTCGATCTGCGTAAGACGATCCGAGTGACCGTTTAAAAATCCGGCGACGCCAACGCTGCAAGCTCCGGTCCCGCAGGCCAGAGTCGCGCCTGCGCCGCGCTCCCAGGTACGCATCTTCAAGTGGCCTCGATCCACCACCTCGACGAAGTGAACGTTGGTCCGGTTGACAAACTGCGGGTGGTGCTCGAGAATCGGACCGATTTCGGCAAGGGGAACCGCCGCGAGGTCGTCCGTGAAGATCACCAGATGCGGATTCCCCATCGATATCGCCGTTCCAAACAGATCCGTACCGTTGAGCTCTACACCGAGCGGCTCATCAACGAACCTTTTGCCGGTTCCAGAGATGCCGATGGCGGCAAAAGAGAGCTTTGCTTGCCCCATGTTGACTTCGACGTCGCCGTTCTCCGCAATCTGAAGATGGAGGATGCCGGCCCCGGTTTCGACAGAAATCTGGTTCTCCATTGAGTGGCCGTGGTCACGCACCAGCTTTGCGAAGCAACGGATGCCGTTGCCACACATCTCGCTCTCCCTTCCATCGGGATTGAACATCCGCATGCGAAACGGAGCGGCATCACCATTCTCAAGAAGGATCAGTCCGTCGGAGCCCACACCAAACCTCCGGTCGCAGATATGGCGTGCGAACTCCGCGAGATCGGCGGGCATCTTGGGGTTCTGAATCACATCAAGGAAGACGAAGTCGTTCCCGATGCCCTGCATCTTTACGAAAGGGGTCATTCGTCTCGGCGACTCTCTTCTTGTTCGGCCGCCGACTTGTAAGTTCCGACCGTCTTGTTTGGGACGATGCTGGCCATCGCGTGCTTGTAAACGAGTTGCGTTGGTTTGCCCGGCGCATCTAGCAACACGGTAAATGTGTCAAAGCCGCGGACGCTCCCTTTCAGCTGAACGCTGTTGGTGAGGTAGATCGTGACGCCGATTCCTTCCTTTCGGACCTGGTTCAGGAACATATCCTGAAGGTTAATTGTTTTACCCATTGTAAAGCTCTACATGAATTCATTCAATACAGAGGCCACCAGATCATGCGATCCGGACCCGGCCACGTTGAGGACGGTGAGACGTGGCTCGGTCCGCATCCAAGTCAGTTGACGCTTCGCGTACTGCCTGGTTTCGAGCTTTATCTGCTCGACCATGCCTTCCGATGCCGCCTCGCGGACTAGAAATTGGTAAATCTGACGGTAACCGATGGCGCGAAACCCCGGGTCAGAGGGACCAAATCCTGACTGCTTCAGCCGTTGAACTTCCTCAACCCATCCATTTTGCATCATTTGATCGACGCGGTCCCGCATTGCCTTTCCGTGACACGCTTCGTCGGGAAGGAGGCCAAATTTGAATTGAGGCATCTCCGGAATTTCTGGCAGTCGCAGTGGTTCGCCTTCGAGTCTTTCTAATGCACGGATCACCCGCACCGGGTTCTTGAGGTCGGTTTCGAGAGCGACTCGCGGGGCTAGGCTCCTCAACCGTTCCACCAAGGGGTCGAGGCCGCCAGACTTCCACTCTTCGTTGAGTTCGGCACGAACTTCGGGGGATGGCGCGGCGACCATGCTGCTGTAGTTCTCGAAAAGCGCCCGAAGGTACAGTCCAGTGCCGCCGACCACGATGATCGATCGGCTCGTTTCTGCCCAGTCGGCGATCTGTTGCCGGGCCTTCACCACGAAGTCGCCAACGCCGTACGGCTCAGATGGCTTCAGGAAGCTCATCAAGGCGTACCGTTCGGGCTGGAGTGACTTACCAGTGCCGACGTCCATGCCCGCATAGGCCTGGAAGGCGTCTGCATTCATCAGGTGAGCGTCGAGTTGATCCGCGAGGGATTCAGCGAGGGATGTCTTGCCGGATGCCGTCGGACCAAAGATGCCGATGAGGCTAGGCGGCCTCACCCCTGTTTGGGCATCAACCTAACCGCTCGCTCGTTCACATTGATGCCGATTTCGAACTTGTAGGTTCGACCGCCGACCGTCTTTTCCTTGACGTATTCGCCGGTAACGCTGACACGGCTTCCATCTTTCAGAGCCGGATCAAGCAGGCCCTGGCCATACACGTTTACGAACTTTTTCTCGTTGTGAAGTTTGAACACGACGTACTTGTTGCCCTTTTGGCTCGTTCGCTGCTCGAATCCGGCGACGATGCCCACTGTCTCAACGCGCTTCTTGTGGAACAGCTCCGGCTTTTCTAGGAGATCTTTTACCGTCGCCGGCGTGGCATCGGTTTTTTGGGCGACGGTCTGCGAGAAAGACAGAGCGCACAGCGCGAGCAATCCGAAAGTTGCGAAGTTTTTCATGGTCAGTAGGTGAGCAATGCATCGACGTGCAAGCCAGCAAGTGCCGCCCGGCCATCGAGAAATCCGAGTTCGATGAGAAATCCAAATCCGGCAACCTCGCCGCTGAGGCGTTGTATAAGCTTCGCCGTCGCGGCAGCAGTTCCGCCGGTTGCCAGAAGGTCGTCAATCACGTAAACGCGATGTCCGGCGGCAATTGCGTCGGTATGCATCTCAACGGTGTTCGTGCCGTATTCAAGGGCGTACTCCTCGCGAATTCGCTCTGCCGGAAGCTTGCCAGCTTTACGGGCAAGCGAGAAGGGCAGGCCGAGCTTCATCGCGACGGGAACGCCGAAAAGAAAGCCTCGGCTTTCGATGCCCACAATCACCTCGGGCTTCTGCGCGGCGGCAAGCTCCGCCATCTCGTCCACCACCTCGGCAAATGCCGCCGGATGCATCAGAACAGGCGTAATGTCCTTGAAGAGAATTCCCGGCTTAGGGAAATCGGGGACATCGCGAATCAGAGATAGGGCGAGAAGGTCGGCCATAACGCGATAGGTTACCGGTCAGGGTTCGACTTCGTGGCCGGGCTCCCAGCCTTTCTCGGACGCGAGCATGAGGACCTTCAGTTTGAGGTCTCGATCCACCCGAATCTGGCAAGAAAGTCGGAACTCACCGAGAACACCGTCTTCTTCGAGGCTGACCTTTTCGGCTTCGCCCATTTCAGGCTCGACGCCGTCGATCGAAACTCGGCAGGTCGTGCATTTGGCCTCTCCGCCGCAGCGGTGGCTTACATCAACGCCGGCGTTCTCCAACGCAAGGACAAGCTTTTGGCCAGCTTCGGCTTGGAAGGCAGGGAACCCTTCTGCTTCGATCGTGAACGTTTGCATCGTCGAAATCCTACACCTTTTCCGGCGGAAAAACCGAACCGTTTTCGAGAATGGTTCAAAATGCGTGAGTGATTCAAGAAGCCCGACTTAAGCGCCTGTTCCTCGACTTGATTTCGATTAACGCACCGAGTTTGGACGAGAAGGAAGTCGTCGACTGGACCCTTCAGTACCTTGAAGCCAACAATTTAGAAGCCTGGACCGAGAGCGCGGCGGCTCAATTGGGCGGGAATGCAGACAACGTGATCGCGCACCTTCCGGCGAACGCCGAGGGACGCCCCCGCATTTTCCTGAGCGCGCACTTCGATACGGTTGAACCAACGCCCAATCTCGTGGTGATTGAAGAAGATGGCGTCATCCGCTCGGACGGAACGTCGATCCTCGGGGCAGACGATAAGGGCGGCATGGCCCCGGCAATCGAGGCAGTTTTGGCACTTCGCGAGAGTGGCCTCCCGCACGGAGATGTCTACCTTTTGCTTTCGGTCGCGGAGGAAATCGGGCTACTCGGCGCGAGCGTGCTAAAAATCGAGGACCTCAATCTGGACTACGGCTACGTGCTCGATACCGGCCCGCCGGTCGGCACGTTCGTCACCCGAACCGCGACCCACGATCACCTGAGGGTGTTCATCGAAGGCAAGCCGGCCCATGCGGGCAAGGATCCAGAGCACGGCATTAACGCGATTCAGGTGCTGGCGGATGCCGTGACGCGCATGAAGCTAGGGCGAATTGGCCCCGAAACCACCGCAAACCTTGGGATTGTTCGGGGCGGAACCGCCACCAACGTCGTCTGCCCGTTTGTCGAGCTGGAAGCAGAAGCCCGAAGCACCAACGAGGCCGAGCTGGATGCGCAGATCGGCCACATGATCGTCGAGTTTGAGGCCGCCGCCGCACGGTTCGGCGCGACAGTCAGCATCGAGCATCATCGGCACTATCACGCTTACGACATTCCGGAAAACAGCCCGGTGGTTCAGGTTGCGAAACGTGCCCTGACGGCCCAAGGGTTTGCGGGAACTTCGCGAACCACGCTCGGGGGAAGCGACGCCAACATCTACAACGCAAAAGGGGTGCCGACGATCGTTCTTGCGACCGGAATGGATCGGATTCACACCCACGAAGAGTTCATTCGGCTCGATGACCTGTACTCAACGGCGAAGGTTGCACTCGCGATTCTGATCGAGAGCGGGGGCTCGCCAAAGGCCTGATCTTGGCTTCCATTGAATCCGATGGGGGTGCTATCCTATGGAGGTAACTTTCCGCCGATGCGCTGAGCTTTTGGCGGGGTGACTTGGAAGACTAGAAATGAAGAAAACTGCAGGTTTGGCCGCACTTACGGCCGCAATGGTTCTCACGATCGCTCCGGCAATGGCTCAGGATGCTCCGACTTCGACCGGCATTAGCCTCCGCGTTGGCGCATTCTTCCCCAACGACGCCTTCGCTAAGGACCAGTCAAAGACTTGGTTCGCAATCGGCGTTCAGTACAAGGTCTCGGAGCTTACGCAGTTCTCGAAGGACAACTACAAGGCTGACCTCGCGGTCTCCTTCGACTACTACGAGCGAAGCGGATTCCGGATCTCCCCGCTTCTTGTCAACTACGTCGGCCACCTCGGAGAGAACTTGTTCTACACGGGCGGCGTCGGAATCGCCTTCACCCGATTCCCGGCCGGATCCGGTTTCGACAGCGAAACCAAGTTCGCCTACACGATTGGCGTGGGCTATAACGTCACCAAGGGCAAGCAGCCGATCTTCGTCGAAGGCAAGTTCTTCGGCAACGAAACGAAAGAATACAACGGATTCGGCCTCTACGCCGGCATCCGATTCTGAAATAGCGCTTGACCTGGCTTCCCGGTTGCATCCGGGAAGCCAGGACTTTTCGTGAACCTTTCGTCAATCGAAACGTTAAGGCTTCGCATGGAGATGTTGTCAAGGATCGGTGGCTGGAAAATGCGCCGCGCGGTAGAACCAGTGGTGCAAGAGGATCTGCGAGATTCGGCACTGGTCGAGCGATGCCGGAAACAAGATTTCGAAGCGTTCGGAAAGTTTGTCGATGCCTACCAGGCACGCGTTTTTGGATTTGTTCGCCGAAGTGTGGCCACCGCCGATGACGCAGCCGACGTCACACAGGAAGTTTTCATTCGCGCGTTCCAGAGCTTCCCGAGCTTTGATGGTCGCGGTTCCGTTCGTACCTGGCTGTTTAGAATCGCCCACAACCTGTGCATCGATCGAGCGCGAAAGCGCGACCGGCGAGTCACAGAAGCGTCGATGTTTATTGGCGACGATGCCGAAGAATTTGAAACGCCTGATGATCGATGGCAGCCAGAACGACTTGCCCTCAGCGAAGAACTGAACGCCGTGGTAGAGCAGGGAATCCAGGAACTGAGCCTGAAATTGCGGACCGTTTTGCTATTGCATGACCGAGAAGACATGGATTACGAAGAGATCGCCAAGCTGGTTTCTGTACCCGTCGGAACCGTCAAGAGTCGCCTTTTCCTCGCTCGCAAACACTTGCAGGCGAAACTTACGGCCTACCTCGCTGCAGAAGGTGTGGCATGAGCCAGTCCCCATTCGATCGAAACGACTCGCCGGAGGATGTTGTTCGTCAGCTCGTTTCCAGACTGCCCGAGGAAACTCCGAGCATGGTCTGGCGGAGCGAACTTAACGAAAAGCTTCGGCGAGAAGCAGACAAGACGCGCGCTCGAAAGCGGCGGATGCTCCTCTTCAGTCCGATGCTGGGATTCGCAACCGTGCTTCTCATTACGGCGATTTGGTGGCAGCCCCGAATGTCCGCCACCAGCTCGACTGCAATGAACGCATCGGTAAGTTTGGAGTTCGCGCTTGCGGCTGCCTACGGAGACCAGGTCGATTCGAGCACCGGTTCGACGCTAACGGCCGACGAAGCAACCGAGTTTGCCGGTCGCACGCTGCCCATCGCTGCCGCAGAGAGGTTAGATTTTGATCCGCATTCTTTCTAGCCTGGTTCTGTTTGGCCTTGCTCTCCCGGGCGCGATTGCTCAAGCTCCCGTTCGAGTTGAGGATCCGCAGATTGGCCGTAAGGACCCGATTCCTCCGATCGTTCGGCTTGCCGTGCGACAAAGTCGCGACCTGAAATTCGTGGGTCGCCGAAGCGTAGAGCTTCGCCGAGACGGAAAAATGCTCCGGTTCACGGAGATCGTCACAAGGCTGGGCCAACGAACGCGCACGGAGTTCTCGGAGGATTCGCCGTTCTCCGGTCAAATCATCGTGGAAGACGCTCAGAACCGCCGCCATTTTCTTCCGGATTCGAACGAGGTCCGGGTGTTGCCGGCGCGGGCAGAAGACGGCGTACCCGGGATCATCAAGGCGTACAAGAGCGGAACCAAGATGTCCTTCCGCATGGGTCGACCTGAACTGATCGCCGGTCGAAGGGCGCCGCGACTCGATGTGCGAGACCCGGATGGAAACGTTCTGCAGCAGTTTTGGATTGATCCTCAGAGCGGTGCGGTCCTGCAGCGCAAGGTTTACGATTCGGTTGGGACGTACGTAGGAGGCTTCCGATTTGAGTCGGTCGACTTCAAGGCCGCGATCGATCCCGGCATTTTCGTCTTGATGCGAAAAGGGGCGAAGCTGACGACTCCGGAAACGACCTTGGATGAGATGATTCAGCAAGGCGGGTTTGCTGCGGTCACTCTGAAGGGGGCACCCGGCTTTCGTCTGGACAACGTCCGGGTGATCTCGCCCGTTGGAGCACCTGTCCTGCTCCAAGCCTACGTTGGCGGTGGCCGCCGGGTCATTCTGTTTCAAACCAAAGCCGATTTGGATCCAGAGCGAATGAAGCGTTTTGCCCGGGCCGGTACCCGGACGGTAGTCTGGACGGCCCAGGGACGGAATTTTGCGCTGGTTGGTCCGTCTAAAGGTACGGACCTAGAGTCGCTGGCCGAATACGCGAAGAAGCGCTAGGTGCCCTGGAGTCCGCCGTTTAGCCTGGCAAGGCGCGACGGCTATACTGCAAGGAGAGCATAGTGCGCAAACAGAATCGAGTTGTAAAGCCCTGGGTTCGCTTTCTGAAGCGGACTCTCGCGGTAGTTGTCCTCCTGGGACTCACCGTCATTGCGGTTCTTTTCGGTGCCCTCATAGTTATTACCAAAAACGTTCGGTCCGAAATTGGGACCCTCGAAGACAAGCTGGTGGTCAACGAGAACCGACCTTCCGTTATCGTTTCGAGCGACGGAACTGAGCTCCTGCGGCTTGTCTCCGAATACCGCAAGCCTTTCCAACTCGAAGACGTTCCTCCGCATGTCATCAACGCCTTTATTGCCGCAGAGGACCGTCGTTTCTACCAGCACGAGGGTGTTGACTACATCGGCCTCGGTCGGGCGCTGGTCTTGGCAGCGCGCGAGGGCAAGGTTTCGCAAGGCGGAAGCACGATCACGATGCAGCTTGCCAAGCAGCTGCTCACGGGAAGTGACCGAACCTTCGACCGTAAGCTGAAGGACATCATCCTGGCCAATGAGCTTGAGTCGCTCAAGACCAAAGACCAGATCATGGAGCTTTATCTCAAGCAGGTCTACTTTGGGGAAGGTGCCTTTGGCTTGGCATCAGCAGCCGAGGTGTTCTTCAAGAAACACGTCAAGGATCTCACCATCGCTGAGGCAGCGATGCTCGCCCGTTGCGTTCGCCGTCCGACCTTCGAAAATCCGGTCGCGCGATATCCGCGCGCCTTCGCCAACAAGAACGTGGTGCTCGGCATCATGAAAGAGGAGGGGATGATCAATGAAGGCGAGTTTCAGCGCGGCCGGGCCGAGCGACCTAAGATCTACGGCCAGACGTTTCGGAAGAGCCTTCAGAACAGCATCGCCCCCTATTTCGTGGACTATGTGCTGAGCGAGCTGAAAGAGAGCTACCCGGAGCTGGACCTGAAGACCGGCGGCTACCGAATCGAGACGACCCTCAACCTGAAGCTGCAGCAGTTCGCCGAAGCGTCGGTTCGTGGGGTCGTCAAGGACTTCCGGCGTCAAGGGGTAACCAACGGTGCCTTCGTGTTGATGGACCGAAACGGGCACCTCTTGGCCATCGTTGGCGGCCAAGACTATAGTAAGAGTCAGTTCAATATCGCAACGATTGGAATGCGCCAGCCTGGTTCCAGCTTCAAGCCGATTGTGTATAGCGCAGCCCTCGCGACGGGTTCCGTCCGCCCGGGTCAGAGTATCAGCAACCAGCCGGTAAAGGTAATCGACGGGCGTCCGTGGCCAAAAAACAGCGGAAGGTTCAACGGGCCGAGCTACTCCATCGACACTTCGATCGCGATGTCGATCAACCGGCCGGCAGTGCACACGTTCCTTGACGCAGGCAAACAAAACGTGGTGCAGTACGCGCAAGATGTTTTCGGCCTCAAGTCGCCACTTCAAGACCGTGGTGGGATCCCGGATTCGCTTGCGCTTGGAGCGATGCCGGTAAAGCCGGTGGAAATGGCAGAGGTCTACTCTGTCTTCATGCTCGGTGGAGACCGTGTCCACCCGACGCCCATCCGGCGAATCCTGGGTCCTAATCAGGAAGTAATCAAGGAAGACCGTCCCCTGAAGTTTGAGCGCGTGTTGCCCACGTGGGTGGCCGAAACGATGGATGGCTATCTCGGGCAGGTCGTGAACAACGGCACCGCACGCGCGGCGATGGCGGTGCCAGACTCGCGCGGCAAAACCGGAACGACGAACAGCAACAAAGACGCTTGGTTTTGCGGCTACACGCCGGATTACGTCGGGATCGCCTGGGTTGGAAATCTACGCGGCAAGGCGATGGGGGCGAAAGTCTTCGGCGGAACGGTTGCGATTCGCTTCTGGGTCGAAATCGTTAACCATGCGCGGGCCACGGTGAAGCCGCCTGACAAGCTGCCGCCTAGCGACTTTACGGTCACTACGGGTCCCGGTCCGACGGTGAAGTCGGTGCCACCGCCTGCAACTGGGCCCGAGGCGACGAAAGCGGAGGATTTTGACCCCGACGTCCCGACCGTAACCGAAAGTCGGCGCCCCGAGATCAATCCCTCAGACGTGCCGGTTGACCTTGACGGCAACGCGGACGCGGTTCCCACTGGCGATCTCGACCCGACAGAGGAACCGACTCCCCGGGCACGGGTGCCGGATCGCCCCAAGCCTCGTTCGAGCGCACCAAACAGGACCCAGACGGACACGTACGTCGAGATCGAAGTGTGCGCCGACACCGGAGAACGGGCCAGTCTGTATTGCCCGAACACCGTTACGCGGCGATTCCCGACCGGCAAGGCACCAAGGTCGATTTGCCATGAGCATCGGCGGGGCGGCTAGACCTTGTCCGTCATCCACGCGCCAAAGGAGCGGGAACTCGACCCGAGACTGCTGACATTTCCAGTAGTGATGGGTTTGCTCATTGCGACCCTCTTTGCCCGGCTTTGGTACCTGCAGGTCGTGAAAGCGACGGAACTTCAGGAGCGCGCAAGCCAAACGAGCGAAGCCCAAACGATTTCGCTGGCCCCTCGGGGCCTCATTTTCGACCGTGACGGTCGGTTGATTGCCGGCGTGCGACCGAAAGTCGTCGTCAAGGTTGTACCGGCCCAGCTCGAAAAGAATCCCGCGCTTCTGGATCGGCTGGCCGCCGTATTGAAAGCGGACAAGAAAAAGCTGCTCCGCAAAATGAACGAGAACCGGGCGAACCGAAACTTGCCCACGGTGATTTTTGTGGGGGCAGACCTCAGTGCCAGCGGTCGAATCGCAGAAGCTCCCGAGGACTTCCCGGGGGTCGAAATCGACACCCTGCCCATGCGGTACTACCGGGACGGAACCAGCTTCTCGCACGTGCTCGGCTACGTCTGGACGCCCGATCCCCGAGACGAGGGGCGGTTTAGAGAACGGGGCTTCACCGGGCCGATCCCGGCCTACGTTGGCAAACAAGGAATTGAGAAGGCGTACGAGACCGACCTGATGGGAACGGCCGGCATCCAATGGACGGAGATCGACGCAAAGGGAAGACCCCTCCGCGTCGTCGAGCGAGATGCGGCGATTCCGGGTGGCCAGCTGTTTCTTTCGCTGGATGCCGACCTACAAAAAGCCGCCACGCACCTTCTCGGTGCTGGTGGATATAAAGCCAGCGCGGTTGCGCTAGACCCCAGCACTGGCGAAATCCTTTGCATGGTAAGTAGCCCAACGTTTGACCAGACCATTTTTGAGGGCGGTATTACGCAGAGCGAATGGGACTCGCTAAACAGCGCGGAACGAACGCCGATGCTGAACCGCGCGATTCAGACCGCGTTGGCGCCTGGTTCCACATTTAAGATCGTGACCGCGATAGCTGCGGCGCAGG
Organism: Fimbriimonas ginsengisoli Gsoil 348; assembly: GCA_945881865.1. Taxonomy (GTDB): domain Bacteria; phylum Armatimonadota; class Fimbriimonadia; order Fimbriimonadales; family Fimbriimonadaceae; genus Fimbriimonas; species Fimbriimonas ginsengisoli_A. The sequence goes on from CAMCVK010000009.1 coordinate 111,824, forward strand.
CCGGAAAGTGGGATCCAAACCGACCGACCTTCTGCGATGGCGGCTTTCACATGGGCCGAAAAACCTTCAAATGCCTAGGGCGCCATGGTGCGATCACCTTCGAGCGGGCGATGGAGAAGTCGTGCAACACCTACTTCTGCGCGCTTGGCAAGTATGTTGGCCGGGAGTCCCTCGTCGAGACCTCGGCGATGCTGGGCCTCGGGGAAAAATCGGGGCTAGAGATCGGCGGCGAGCAACCCGGAGACCTGCCAAACGAACGCTGGCTAAATCGCGCTCGCAAACCGGCCGTTTGGTACGGGGGTGACGTTGTCAACGCAGCCATCGGCCAGGGCGCCGTGGCCGCGACGCCACTACAGATGGCGACCGTGGCGGCGATGGTCGGTACGCGGGGAGTCGCCTATGTGCCGCACTTGGTTCACGCCGTAAAGACCAGCGATGGCACGATGCAAAAGGTGATTCCCCGGGAGTCGCACCGCATCCAACTGCCCGACTCGTTTTGGGATGCTTTGACCGAATCGCTAGGGAAAGTCGTTGAAAGCGGCACGGCGCAGCGGGCAAAGATCCCGGGCGTTGCCTGGGGCGGAAAAACGGGAAGCGCGGAGCATGCAAAAGGCACCGTGACCCACAGCTGGTTCGTGGGGATGGCCCCGCTCGTCAACCCCAAGATCGCGATCTGCGTTCGCGTGGAGAGCTCGGGGCACGGAGGAGACGTTGCCGCGCCGATTGCCCGCGATCTCGTGAAGATTTACTTGGACAAGATTGCACGGAAAGCCGCGGCATCATCGGCGGCCGTATCGCCTTCCGCTGCCTTGCCTTCGGCGCGGTAAAGCCGTGCAAGTTCTTCGGCTAGCTTTGCCGCGAGTTCCATCTTCCGCTTGACGCTCGCCAAATCCTCGTCGGCGTAGGAACCCTTCCCGTCGGGACCGAGGCTTCCCAGTACTTGCGGAACGGTTCGACCCGCATACTCGCGGAATCCGGCCACGGCCTCCGACAGCAATCGAATTCTTTTCTCCGCGGTGCCGGCGATCTGGGCTAGGAACTCGCGCGCTTCGTAAGTCTCTGTCGGAATGACGTCGGGCAGACTTCGAACCAGGAAGTACGGCTTCTTCTCAACCGTCAACAACCGCTCCGCGGTGGCCTGAGCTTGATCGACGGCCCCGGTTTTCCGCTGGACTTGCCACAGAAGGCTGAGGGTCGGTAGGTTGTAAGGATCGCGGAACAGTGCCTTTAGGAGGGTCACTACGGCGTCGTTTTCTTCCCCGTTCGCCTCTTGGTACCGCGCCAAGGCGCGAAGGTTTCGCGTGGTGGGGGACAAGTCGGCAGCACGACTTAGGTTAGAAATGGCTTCCGTACGGGATTCCGCGTTTCGTCCGGCAAGGGCGTACGCCTCACCATCGATTCCCAATAGCCCAACCGCGGCGCTGGCCCGTTCGAGAGCGCCGGTTCGGTCCCCCGTCATCGCGAGCCCGCGGGATTCCGCTCGCAGGGCTTCTCCGGCGCCGAAGTACAGTCCAAACAAACCTGGCAAGAGCGCAACCGCCGCAATGGGAACCCGAACGTTTGTCGGAAGGTGCTCGGGCGATATCGCATCCGCGGAAAGAAGCAGGCCGATCGCGAGTACGGAGAAGAACACAAAGCCGATGCCGAAGTAGTGGAGGTCGCTATCGACCCACGAATGGGCAAAGATGGCGAACGCGGCTGCGACAATTGCCGCCTTCAGGATTCCGGTAGGTATAGGCTGCGCACGGGTCCCCTTAGCAACGGATCGAAGCCAAAATCCAAGCAGAACGACGAGGAGGATCGGCGCAAAGGGACTTGCTTCCGCCGCTAGCTGCAGGGGACTGCTGTGGGTGAGGATCGTCTGGGTTGTCAAACCGGGTCGGGCAGATTCGAACCGGTAGGTCCCGATTCCGTAGCCGATCGGGTTCTTTTTGACGAGGCTGATCGCGCCTTGCCATAGGAGAATCCGGAATCCGGAGCTTTGTTCCTGGGTGCTTCCGGCATTGGTGAAACGGGAAACGGCGCTCGTACCCGGGACCCCTGCTTTCGGAGCGCTGGCTTGGCTAAGCCCGAAAGCAAACACGAACAGCAGAGCCACCAACGCCGCGGTGGAGCCCACCGGCTTCCAGGCTGACTTGCCGGTAAAAAGAAAACCGAAAACACAGAATGCGACCAGTCCGATTCCGGTCGCAATGATCGCACCTTTCGATTGGGTCAGCAACAGGGCTAGGCCGATGAGCACGGTTCCAGCCCCCATCAGTAAGTTGTAGGGTCTCTGGAGGCGCGATACCAATCCGAGGCCACAGAGCAGGCCGATCATCAGCACGACGGCGGTGGCGTTCGGGTTCACCCACCCGCCGAAGATGCGCCACGTAGGATCGATCGCCTTCATCTCGCTGTACTCGATGATTCCCCGGAGGCCAACTGTAGCGGAACCGGCAAAGATTGCGCCGATAACCCAAAGAGGGCCCTGCTTCCGGCCAACGGTACCGATGATCGCGAAAAACACCAGGGCGTAGCAAAGCCACGGAACCAAGGCCGCCAGCGAGACCGCTCGGAAGGAGCTAAGGACGACGCTGAACAGCAGCGTTGCGATGAATACGCCGAACAGAATCGTCATTCGGTACGGCGGAACCTGCAGGACCGCCGAACGAGCAAGATGGAGCACAAGACCCGCCGCCACCAGCAGACTGAGTATCGCGACGGTGAGCGTCGGAACTTCTGGCCCACCCGAGAATGCGGCCAAGAGTGCCGACTGGCCCGGCAGTAAAGCCTGGGTGTCGGTGGGAATCTGCCCCCCAAAAACGACCGCGAGAAAAGTGGCGAGGGCGACAAGGACGAGGCTGACGCTGGGCTTGGCTCCGGTCATCGGCCCCGCCGCAGGTTATCTAGCTTGTTCTTAGCGATGAAAAGCGATGCGCGAAGAGAGATCGCAATGGCCGCACCCAGCCAAGCCAAGGGTCGTAGCAACAGTGGGCGCTCGGGCAGCATATTCTTCGTGAAGAACCGGAACATGCTCCGGTGAAATCGACCAATCATGCGGTTCGGAGCCTTATCCGTGCTGTGCCCGATCGCGTGGGTGATCACCGATTCTGGGAAATAGGCAACCTTAAAGTCCGCCTTCCAAGCTCGCCAGCACCAATCCACATCCTCGCAGTACATAAAATACTCTGGGTCCAAAAGGCCAATCCGCTCGATGAGTTCGCCGCGCGCCAAAAGAGCCGCCCCAGAAACCCAGTCTACTTCTCGCGACTTAGTGTGATCCCAGTCGGTCATCAAGTACTCCCTCGTGAACCGGTTGTTCGGGAACAGCTTGCCCAGCGGGGTGTTGCGGAACAAGGCTGCGACCGGATTGGGGAACCGCCGGCAGCTCATTTGTAACGAGCCGTCTGGGTTGAGCAGCTTTGGACCGACGATGCCGACCTCCGTGTGTGCCTCAAGATACTGGTTGAGCGAGGCAATCGAGCCCGGAAAAACTACCGTGTCGGAGTTCAGCAAGAACGCGTGAAATCCTTTCCTCTCGGAAATCGCCAGGTTTTGGCCCCCCGTGAAGCCGAGGTTCCTGGACATTTTAAAAAGTCGAACCCACGGAAATTCGGCTTCCACCATCTCAGCCGAGCCGTCTTCGGAGTTGTTATCGACGACGATGACCTCGAACAGGTCGCCGTCGCGTTCCCGCTCCAACGATGCCAGACAATCTCGCGTGTCCTGCAGTGTATTCCAACTGCAAATGGTAACGCTAAGTTTGAAATCCGGCATGATATCCTTTTGCCCGCACAAAGGCGGCAAGGTAAACGACCAAAGCGAGCGGGAAGAGCGCCAGCGGCGCTAGACCACCGGCGTGATGCTTCCATAGGTAACGCATCAGGCAGCGGTGCGATTCCCAAATCATGCTCTTTTTCACCTGACGGGTTCCCTCGCCGCCGTGGTGCCACACCGTCGCCTCCGGGAAGTACAGGCATTTTTCCCCGGCCAGGTGAAGCCGATACATGAGGTCGACGTCGTTGAAGAAGATCGGAAATTGGGGATCAAACGGTGCCTCGACCGCCCCGACCTTGGCAAGAGCCGTTCGTCGGAAAAGGGTGAACGTGGCCATCGGTTGCGGGCAGGGCTGCTCTTGGTCGTAGTCGAATTGACGAAGGAAGTACGTGTCGGCGGCAGGGAAGAGCCGGGTGAAACCCAGCAAGTCGGCGGCCAGATTGAGCACCGTCGGGAAGCCTCGAATTGATCGTTGAGTGTTTCCGTCCATTCCACGTTGGCGAATCGCAAGCGAGCCGTAATCCGGCGCTTCGTCAAGACGTTGACAAGATGCCTCCAAGGCACGATCGCGAAATTCGGTATCAGGATTCAGCGTGAGCAGCGTGTCTCCGGTTGCCAGACCGAAGGCGAGGTTGTTTCCGGCGGCGTATCCGAGGTTCTTTCCGGCCTCCACCAAACGCACCCAGGGGAAGTCAGTGCGAACCATTTCGGCCGATCCATCGTGCGACGCGTTGTCCACCACGATGACTTCATACTTTCTATCTGGCGGATATTGCGCAATTGACCGCAAGCAAGTCGATAGGAGCTGGCGGGTGTTCCAACTCACAATCAGCACGCTCAGCATCCGAAGCTAGTTTACTTAGCCAAGTCTCCCGCAATCTTTCCGAAAAGTGCGGATCTCGGCACGATTCTCGGCGAATCCTGCGTAAAAAGAGGGTCGACATTCGTCTCTACGAAGCGGCTTGGGCCGCTGTCGGTGCTTGCATGTCATCCCTTTTATTGACATGGGAGCCGAATAACGGGTATCCCTTACAGGTCAAGGGACCCATTCTGTGGGGGGCGTGCCGTTCTTTAGAACGGCGGGGAAAACATATTGCCAAACAGGAATCTAACCTTGGGACTGATGTTGATCGTGGCGGCGACCGCTCACGGACAAACGAGGACCTACACTTTACAACCAGGAGACACGCTTTCGCAGATTGCGGAGCGTTTCCGAGTTTCAAAAACGGACTTGGTCCGGGCGAATGCTCTTCAGAATTCGCACAAGCTTACTGCCGGGGATCTGCTCCAGATTCCGTCGCCCTCTGAGGCTGGACGGTGGTACGCCATTCGAAATGGCGATCAAGATCTTAACATCGCCCGCAAGGCCGGGATTTCTACCGCCGACTTGCGGTTGATGAATCCCACAGTGAACTGGGAAGACCTCGAAATTGGGTCCAAGATTCGCCTTCCTAAGACCACGCAATTAGTTGTTGCTTCCACGCCTAAGCCAGCAACCCAAAAGAAGGGCTACGTTGTGCGGCAGGACGACAATGATTGGGTGATCGCCCGCAAGGTCGGCATGACGCCGTCGCAACTCCGCCAATTGAATCCGGGCACCGACTGGAGCCGACTCAAACTCGGGTCCACACTTCAGATTTCGGGAGACGCAAAGCCGGTCGTGGCATCGGCGCAAAAGAGAATTCGCGGCCGATATGCCGTCATCACCTCCAACCGAGTTATGGTTCGCCGTGGCGGACGAACGGATAGCGAACGGCTGGCCGCGGTCGACGCCGGAACCCGCGTAGCCGTTCTCGACCGAGAAGGGAACTGGTACAAGCTGCGGTTTGGCGGCGGCACCGTCGGTTGGGTTCGAGAAGATTTTCTGAAGTCGGCGAGCTCTGGTCCGGCTCCGCAGCCGACTCGAGTTGTTTCTCGGCCGACTACGACCCGAGTAGCGGTCGCCCCGGCCCGCGCCGCCAAAAAGAAGAGCACCGTTGCGCAGGCACGAACCAAGCGTAAGAAGCCGCAATTCTTTGCCGCGAGACCAAAAACCACGGCGAGCCGGCTTGCCTCCTATAGCCCAGCGGCTGGGGCCTCGGTTATCGGCGTTGCCGAGCGCTACCGAGGCGTTCGCTACCGCTACGGCGCGATGAGCCGCTCGAGCACCGACTGCTCTGGCTTCACGTCGCAGGTTTACCGAAGCGTTGGCGTCAAGCTTCCGCGCACCAGCCGAGAACAGGCAAACGTCGGCGCGTCGGTCTCGCGAAATGGGCTCAAGTCGGGCGACCTCGTGTTCTTCCGCACTACGCGCGGTAAGCGCATCAGCCACGTCGGCATCTACATGGGCGGCGGAAAGTTCATCCACGCCAGCAGCGGCGGCGGCAAGGTCCAGGTCAACAACCTGAGCGACCGGTACTACAATGCGCGGTTCGTCAAGGCGAAGCGGGTTAGCAGCAAGAAGGTCAAGGTGAGCCCAAATCTAGTCAAGGGGACCACCAAAAAGGTTGCGCCGAAAGCCGAGCCGTTCCCCGAAACCGTCCCGCCGATCAACGATTAGTCGTTGGTTTGAACCAAAAAACCCGGTTGGCCAAGCAAGCCCGCCGGGTTTTCGTTCATAATAATGGAGTTCTGCCTCGGTCGTCTAGCGGTCCAGGACGCCGCCCTTTCACGGCGGAGATCGCGGGTTCGATTCCCGTCCGGGGTACCAAGTTTTGACGGCCGCGATTTTGTCGCGGCGCGAGACGGTAGCGGCTTGGGCTTGTTCCAAAATTAAAAGATCTGCGCTATTCTCGGTCGATGGAGGCTTTATGTTGCGGATGACCTACCCAGGGTTTGTGTTTCGCGTGCTTACGAAAGAGGGCTACGACCACACAAGATTGCTTGCGAACACCGGATTGTCGGTGGAGGTCTTCTCCGATCCGAAATTCATGACCGGCTTTCCGCCTCTTCGTCATTTCTTTCTGAACGCCATCGAACAGACCGGCGAACCGCATCTCGGAATCCGGCTTGGCCAGCAGTTCGAAGCCAGCTTTATCGGGCTGCCAGCATACACCGCCATGAACGCAGCGACTTTCAAGGACGCCCTGGCGGTCTTGAGCCGCTTTTTCTTCCTGGCATTCCCGGCGATTGAGTTTGCGTCCCCCGACAATGACGCCGAGGTCCAACCTGGCGAATTCGCGATAAGGTTGCGGCCGAACCTGCCGCTGGGAGACATCTCGTATTTTGCATCCATCAGCGCGCTCGTGGGATGCGAGGGGCTGTGCAAGACGATACTGCGTACCTCCAAAGCGGGTTTACGCGGCGAGATGTGTATTAGCAAGCCCGAAGGATGGTCACTGGTTGAAGGGCAAATCGGCTTTCCCATCCGCTTCGAAGCCCCTGAGATTAGGATAATCCTTGCAGAAGAACTGTTGACCAGCGTACTGCCAGGAGCAGATCCACTCAATCATCCTCGTCTGCTAGCGCTTTGCGAAAAGGTTGCAGAGAGAGCACCGGTCGAGACTTCACCGGTTGTCAAGGTCTCGTCATTCTTACAAAAGGGCCAAAACCTCGCCTTGTCGGTCTCGCAAGTTGCGGCAGCGCTTGGTTTTTCCGAACGGAGCCTGCGCCGACACCTCGAGCAGGAGGGCACAACCTTCCGACAGCTGACGAACGAGATTCGCGAACGGAGGGCCCGTGATTTGCTTGCCAACACCGACACTCCGATCCAGATCATCTCACACGACTTGGGGTTCGACACCCACTCGAACTTCGCGAGGAGTTTCAAGCAGTGGACAGGCACGTCTCCCTCGGCCTTTCGCCTAGCACGCAATAAGCCGGACGTTCCTGGTTAAAACTGAATAGCCTTTGGCCGAATTGGAGCCTCTTAAGGCGCCCACCTCCCCGCATACTTAACTCTAACTTACGGGAAGTGACCGTGGTAGCAGACGGACAGATCTAGCTGCGGTTCTAAGGTGGCAAGCCATGAAGATGAATTATCTCCTATTCGTACATTTAGTTCCGAACCAGCGTGTGTTCGTTGACGTATTCCGCGCGAGCCTTTTCGCACTTAGTTCTATCATAAGTGTGGCTACTGTTAATGCACAAGACGGCAGTAATGCTGTGGGCAATCCGAAGGTGCAACAGGAACGCGAAACCGACTTGAAAGCCGCGCAGGATGCATTGTCCAAAAAATGGGTCGTAGACATTACGCCCTACGTTTGGGCCACAGGTATAAGCGGCTCCCTTCAGCCCTTTGCGGGGAGGCGGACCATCAAGTTCGATGAGTCGTTTACGGACGTACTTGAAGACCTGAACAGCGCTTTCTTTCTGGCCGGATACGCTCGGAAAGGCCGCCTCGTTGTCGCCGGCGACTTTAGTTTCGTGGATCTATCTGACGAAGGCGTCGTCCCTCCAAACGTTAAGGCGCGCGGCAGCTTGCGGCAAGCTTCGTTGACCTTTGCCGTCGGATACCAGGCCGTCGCAAAGCAAAGAATGATTCTAGACGTGCTCGTAGGGTTCCGGTCTTGGCTTCTCAAGCCTGGCGTGGAAGCCGAGGCAGGCGGAATCGATAAATCCAGTGAGAAGTCATTTACGGACATTGTACTTGCTACCCGCCGCAACTTCCGCATTTCGGATGACTGGTCGTTCCTTCTGTATGGAGACGTCGGGATTTTCCGAGTCGGATCTCATGCAACCAGCCAAATTGTCGGAACGTTCAGCTACCGTGCGAGCCGTGACTTCTTCCTTTCCATGGGGTATCGCGAGTTATCGGTGGACTACCGCAAAAACGGTAGTCGAGTTGACGCACGACTTTCGGGGCCGGTCTTCGGAGCGACGTGGCGGTTTTGAGGCGGCACATCATGAACTTGAATGATCTCACAAGCGCATTTAGAGTTCCAGTCCGACAAGGGCAGGTGGCGATGGCCCGAGCTGGCCTATCCGCAATTGTCTTGGGCTTTGCCGTGGGCGCCCTTGCCCAGTCCCCAGAAACAAAACCCAACATCCTAGTTGTGCTCTTCGACGATGTCGGCTTCATGGATTTCGGTGCTTATGGCAGCGATTCGCGGACTCCCAACATCGATGCCGTGGCAAAAAAGGGGGTTATGCTTTCGCGCTTCCATTCATCGCCATTTTGCGGGCCGAGTCGCGCGATGCTTCTGACGGGAATGGACAACCACCAGGTCGGAATGGGGACGCTGGTGGAAACTGTGACTGCGGAAATGCGAAGCAGCCCCGGCTATTCCATGCTCTGGCGCGAGAATCAGAAGACTGTTGCCAGCCTGCTGTCCACGGCGGGCTATCAAACCTACGTGACCGGCAAGTGGGGCATTGGCGAGGCGGGCGCGAACCTTCCGAATCGATTCGGATTCGACCGGTCCTACGTGATGGATGCGACCGGCGGCAGTAATTACAACGCCAAGCCGTACCTGCCGGGATACCACGATGTGGACTGGTTCGAAGATGGGAAGTCGATTAAACTGCCTGCCGACTATTATTCCTCTCGAAATCTCATCGACAAAATGATCGACTACATCGATGGGGGCAAACCGGACAAGCCGTTCTTCGGATTCCTTTCTCTACAGGCCGTGCACATCCCGGTACAGGCTCCGAAACCCTACATTGACTCCTACAACGGTGTTTTCGACGCTGGATGGGATGAAATGCGCAAGACTCGGCTTCAACGGGCAATCAAGCTCGGGCTGGTCCCGCCTACCACAAAGCTGCCGCCGGCACCCAAAACTCATCGCGCCTGGGACGGTCTGACGCCTGATGAAAAGGCAGTTTCGGCTCGCGAGATGCAGGTCAATGCTGGAATGATGACAGCGGCCGACGAACATGTCGGGCGCTTGTTGAAACACCTAGAAGCCGCTGGAAAGCTCAAGAACACCATCGTCATCATCACGTCCGACAACGGCGCAGAAGCGGCCGTCACCAAGTTCCAAGGTTTCCAGAAAGTGCTCGTCCGCGGGATCGAGTCGATCGAAGGTTTTGACACATCACCGGAGAACATGGGTCAGGTTAACAGCCTAACTGCCATCGGGCCGGAGTGGGCTTCGGTTTCATCCGCGCCCTTCAACCTTTACAAGTTCTACGGCAGCGAAGGGGGCTTGCGAGTGCCTTTGATCGCAGCTGGCCCCGGGATCAGGGCATCTGGCATCCTGGATGCGCCTATCCATGTGGCGGATCTGGTACCGACGATCTTGGATTCAGCGAACGTGCCCTATGAGGCATCCGCCTTCTATGGTCGCAGCGCCTTTCCGGTACTGGCCAAGAAGTCCGACCGCAGCAGGGCCGAGAACGAGGGGTTCGGATTTGAGGTGAGCGGCAACGCCGCCCTATATCGCGGGCAGTGGAAGATAACGCGCCTATCACCGCCTCTGGGAGACAGAAAATGGAGACTCTATGACCTCTCGACGGATCCGGGCGAGACCACAGACGTGTCCGCTGCGAACCCGAAGCTTTTTGAAAGCATGGTGGCTGAGTACAAGTCGTATTCCGAAAAAGTCGGCGTAATCGAGCTTGGACCAAATGACTCCGCTTTCAAGCAACTCTTCAAAAATGTTGCGACGAAGGCATTGCATAAATACTGGCCGTACGTGGTCGGAGTAGTCGTCGCAATCGCTGCAGTTCTGTATTTTTCGTTTCGGACAATCCGGGGCTTTGTGCGGCGACGACGTGCAAAGGCTAAGAATGGCCAGAGGATCTAATCGATAACCCTTAAGGAGCAAACCAAACACTATGCACTGGAGTCTTTACCTTCTCGGCGGACTTATAATTCTGCTTGCCATCATCACGTACTTCCTTCGCCAAATCCTGGCAGCGATGGGGTTGCATCGTCACTACAAAATTCCAGACTTCGATCTGAAAGGGCTTCGCGCGCTGGTCGTGTGCACAAACCACAATCGACTTGATCCCCGCAATAAGGATACCGGCGCCTTTGGCTCGGAGTTTACGGTTCCCTACTACGCTTTTATCAACGCGGGCATGGACGTTGACATGGCCTCACCTAAAGGTGGGGAAATCCCGGTCCAGCCTCCGAGTTGGTCGTGGCCGCTCTCCTGCGCGGACGATAAACGCTTCATGGCGGACAAAGACGCCATGGCCAAGCTGAAGAACTCCAAGAAGATTAGCGATATCAACCCGGAAGATTACGATGTGATCTTCATGGCGGGTGGTTGGGGCGCGGCCTACGACCTGATGCAAAGCGAGGAGCTCGCCGCTCTCGTCACGCGCGCCAATGCCCTCGGTAAGATCCTCGGGTCGGTCTGTCACGGCGCTTTGGGCCTCTGCAGCGCAAAGGGTATCGATGGCGAGTCTTTGGTCAAGGGCCGCCGTGTAACAGGTGTTACAAACGATCAGATCAATACCTTCGGCATTGCAGTAACTCCTAAGCATCCTGAGGAAGAATTAAGGAAAGCCGGGGCGATTTACGAGTGCCAACACGGAAGGCTGGACCCGTTTATGACCCATACCTCGATTGACGGCAACCTGATCACCGGCCAGAACCAGAACAGCGGTTACGAGACTGCCCACCGAATCTTGGAGAAAATTGCCACGCAGAGGAGCGTTTAGGCAAGGGTCCCTGGCAGCTCAAGAGCATCCCATCATGCATGTGTCCCCCGCCCTTAACGCCGACTGTAAACCGATCGATCAAGCTGCAGTCGGCCTGATCTACGGATCCATCTTGGTGCTGAGCGTTCTCATGGCGTTGGAGGAAGCGCAGGCGACACCGCTTCGGCCGGCCATCGTCCTTTTTGGATCGGTTTTGGCCGTAACTTTGGCGAAGGGTTTTTCTGAGGTACTTGGCCATGCGGTCCAAAGCCACGAGCGGATCCTAACGCGAACGGCCTGGAAGACGGCGTGGCACCATTCTCACCCGACCCTCACCGTCGCCAACTTGCCCACGCTGTTGCTCCTTTCGACTGGGCTCGGGTGGCTCGATTTCGGGTCGGCCATTACGATCTCACAAGTCTTCTGCGTTGTCCTGCTCGCCGTCCTCGGTGCCCGGGTGGGCTGGGCAATTCAGCCCAAGTCTTGGCTCCCTTTGGGAGGAGCACTCTTCGTCGGCGGCATCGGATCGGCGTTGGCCGCTCTGAAGCATGCGATCCACTAAAGGAGAACAAATTGACGACCACACGCAACAGTCGACCGCATGTGATCATGGGAGCCGTCGCACTCGGAACCGTCGCGGCAGCCGTCTTGACCTCCCAGTTCGGTAGGAGCGGAGCCCAGCTAGGCGCTTTCATCGAAATCCCCGGCGGCGGGTTTATCCAGGGCTCCGATCCAGTCTACGCCGAAGAGGGTCCGCCCAGAAAGGTCTTCGTCTCCCCGTTTCGCTTGCAAGCCCATGAGGTCACCAACCGCCAATTCGCGGCCTTCGTGAAGGCCACGGGCTACGTAACTGATGCCGAACGTAAGGGCGGGTCCGCGCAGTTCTGCAAGAGTAACAGGCCTAATGTCTTGCCCACTTCGTGGACTATCGACCGCAACGTAACTTGGCGGACGCCAAACGGTGTGGGCTCGACACTTGACGGGCGGTCGCTTCATCCAGTGGTCCATGTCTCGCTGAACGATGCCCGCGCTTATGCGAAGTGGGCTGGGGGGCGGATCCCAAGCGAAGTGGAATGGGAATATGCGGCGACACTCGGTCTCTTGGACCCTAAGGATCCAGAATCGGGTGCGCGCCGTCCAGACGGCACTTTACGGGCCAACGTCTGGACGGGGATCTTCCCCAGAGTCAACACGCGTCAGGATGGCTATGAAGGGACCGGGCCAGTCGGGTCCTTCGAGCCTGGACGGACCGGCGCCTACGACATGATCGGCAACGTCTGGGAATGGACCGAAACGGCCGACGGCCCCCATTTCACCATCAAAGGTGGATCGTTTCTATGCAGCGAGGACCACTGCCGAAGGTTCCGTCCGGCCGCGCGTCAAAGCATGGAGGTTGACTTTAGCGCCGCCCATATCGGCTTTCGCATTATCACGGATGCGCGGCAGTGAACTGCCGCCTCGTAATGACTAGTCTAGTAAGATTTGACGGGGCATAGAACAATAGGGAAATTACTTGAATAACTGATGGTGTGGTGGGTAGAATTCGCGCACAGTTACTCGCATAAAATAATATACAGCTATATCGCGTAAGTTATATAAACACTTGTAGGTACAACATGCAAATACAAATTCTGACGTCAGCCATCCTTGGAGTGATTCTCTTAGGATGCGGAAAAGTTCAACAGATCCAATCAATACGCAATTACGATCCGGTGCTTTCCAGTGCCGCCCAGGAAGACACCACCGTTACGACGATTCAATCAAAGCGCGATAAGCATGGACGGCAAGTAGGACTTATTTCCGCGTTTTTCGGATTAGATGATGCTTTAGCTAGAGCAGCGGATCAGGGGGTCTGGCCAGGTGCTGGCGGTAAAGATGGCATGCCCGTCATTTTCTCCCATGAGATCGACTACAAGACGATGCAGGCCGGAGATTTTCGAGTGACAACGGCGTCAGGGAAAGTTGGCGAAATTTTGGCCGTGACACTGGCTCCGGCAGATGATAAAGGAGAACACAGAACCGTTTTGTTCGCCGGGCGCTACGGCAGCATTGATGACCAGCCCGCGAAGGTGGAAATCGTAGGCAACCTTCTTTCCATTGACGGAACACTAAACTTTAAAGGGGAAAGTATAGTTGTCACACCTCTCGAAGAGGGCGCAACTATGGTTTGGGCTGAAACTGTTCCCGAAGCTGAATGGGAGATCGGGAAGAAGGCGACTCCATTGCCTTGGGGCGGAGGCAGTGGCGCTGCCGAAGGCACGAAGACGTTGGTGAGGGTGACGTGGAGCGGAGGCGTTACCAGACCGGTTGGTGGAGAAGTTCAGGACGAAGAGCGACTACTTTATAAGGTCACCGTTCTGCTTGCGAATGGCAGCAAACAGATCGTCACCCCATTTGCGATTGGTGACTTAGGGGATGGGGACAACAATCATGAGCTTTGCCTTGACGTGGTCGGAACACCGCAATCGGTCTATTTCCCTAAAGCCAGACTGGTAGATCCTAGGAAGGACTTGAACCCGGAGACGACGATAGCGATCGTAAAGTCGCCAGCTCGGTGAAGACTTGCGAAGGAGTGAAGTTCGTTTGATTGGCGGTGGTTTATGCCGGTAGCTAACGCAGTTTTGTGAAGCAGCTGCGTTCAGGGTCGTCAAATTTCTGGTTTTCATGGGCGGGTCGGCTAGAGTGCGGGAAGAGAAGTTCCTTAATCGCCCAGCACGTTCGCCACTAAATCCTGCACACCAATCGGTGGGCAAGATTTAGTGGTTTCTGGGGCTTGTTAGCAGCTTGAGGCCAGCGCTCTGCCCAACAGAGCGAGGGAAACGCACGAAAGGAGTCTCGGCCGTCTGGGATACCAATTGTTAGTCCGATACCTGATCGGGGAAGGAATGTGCAGTAAGATAGTCAACTTACGGAAGAGGAGCACCCAATGATTCATTTCCTTGCGATGGCAGTCGGCCTCCTGCCGATGCCGCAAAACCAGCCACAGATGACCGAAATGGCGGGATACCTGATCGTTCCCCACGAGCCGGTCGATAGATCGTTCAATGCCGGTTTCTCAATGTACGTCTCGGCCTGGCCATTGCTCGAGTCGTATCCGGGTTCCGACTTCCAGAGTGGGCTCTTCGGGACGTGGATGTTTCCCCAGTTCGAGGGCGAAGCACCGAAAGACCACTACACCGACGTGGAAGGCGGCTTGGGGTGGTGGCGAGACACACGCTTCGCGACCAAAACTCCCAAGTTCATCATGGGTGGGGTCACCCTCAATTTCGCTGAGTGGGCGAACGGCCCCGGGGCAGGGAAGGGGCGCGACTGGGCAAATCCAACCGGGCTCTACGGCGTCGCTCAACTGAGCCCGTGGGTGATCTGGCCGCCGGACGGACTCAACCTGAAGCAAGGGACCCGAGGCGAACTGTTCGGCTACGGCTACTTGCCTCTGCCTCTGACCAAGCCGAAAGCGAAGACGGCCGGCAAGGATGTGCCGACCGGCAACCACTGCTGGACGCTATTCCTCAACACGGCGAATTTCAAGGGACCGGTCGCCTTCTTCACCCCCTACTTTTGGTCGAAAGCGTCGGCAGAGAATGCGAAACTCTCCGGCCTGTTCCTCGACAGCCGCCCTTCCGAGCCTAATAAGGCGGTCCAGATGGAGACGCAGCACATCCCGGCCATGGTAGCCAAGGATCGTACCGGTGTCACCTACGCACGGGTTGCTCCCACACACTTTCCAAACGCTGGAACCGGCGAAGCTCCGCTGATCCATCAGATTACGGCCTATTCGAAAGCCGCACTATGGAGCCAAGTGGATCGCTGGTTTGGTGGCGGCACCAGGGTCTCGGGAGCGATTTCCGCCGCCGAGTCGAGTACTCACACCTTCAAAGGTGGCGGATATTCGACCTGGCAAATCTATTTACCCGGCGGTAATCGCCAGAACGCGCCAGAGGTCGATTGGACCTCGTATGCGACCCCCATTGCGATTGACCGGCACACCTACGGGATTCGATGGCAACGTGAGCTGCTGAGCCAGACCACTTCGCCGGCGGTACTAACCCTCCCCGAGTACTATCGCCTAACAAAAATGTCGGATGACAAGCAACGCTGGGTGCCGGTGAAGCAGGGTGATATTCCCGCCGAAACGGGGCTCGTGGAGGCCAAGTTTCCCGCCCCCACGCGGACGACCGAACCCTACGTGACCCCCATCGAGCCGAGTTCGTCGTGGAAGAAGCCAGGTCCTGTCGCAGGACCCTTCAAGCGCAATTTGGGAGATAGCAGCGAGGTCACCTATTACTGGTACCGCTTTGCCGACCAACCAGCCTTGCAGAACGCGGATCTGACTGTGCCGGAACGAGAGGCTCTCCAAAAGCGAGTCGAGCAGATCCACCGGACTTGGACGAAAGAGCGCAACTACCTTCCGCCAAACAAGAAAGGAAAGCTTGCGAGCATTGATCCGGCATTGATCGTGAAACCCCCGAAGGGATACGAGCATGGTTACGTACCGATCGTCACCCGACAAGGCTGGCGATCTTTATCCCGCAAGCAGTGATCTAGACGCACTAGTTGAGTTTGCTCTTAACTAAGAGCACTTGGTCCAAAGTCTAGTCCTTGGCAAGGACCTGAACGACTAGGAGCGAGCTATCAGTTCCGGCATGGGTAAGGCGATGGCGTCAATGCCGCCAGCCAGCTCCCACACTTCGCGCACTCCCGCATTCTTCAGGATCGAGTAGGCGATTGGGCTTCGGCCGCCGGCCGCGCAATGCACCACGATGCGCCGATCTCTCGGGACATCTTGAGCCCGCGAAGCGAGTTCTCCAAGTGGAATATGCACGGAGCCAGGAATCAAGGACTTGGCCCTCTCATTAATTCCGCGAACATCCAGGATGAAGTCGGAGGGAAGCAGCTCGGCGGCGCCCAGCGAGTCCATCGGATGAGGCGTCTCGGGAAGCTCGCTAGCTGTCACCCAGCCGTGAACCGCATCGAGACCGACCATTGCCAGATCGCGCGCCGCCAGATTTGCCATCGCCTGATTTTCGGCCACGAGCGTCACCGGCTCATCGAATGCGAGTAGCCAGCCGGCCCAGTTTGTTAAACCCTTTCCGAACGGAATCACCAATGCACCCGGAATCACTCCGGCACGGATATCCTGCGCCGGTCGGACATCAACAAGGCGTCCAACTGGCTGCAACAAAGCGGACGGTTGCGGGAGTGATTCCAAAACTGCTGGGCCAATTTTGTTGAGTCGTTTCATTTCTTTGAAGTAGACCGGAGGCTCCGGCTGTCCCAGAAGAACTTGATCGACAAACTCAGATTCGTTGTGAATCTTGAGCGCCCAGTTGGTATCGCGTTCGTAGCCAAGGCTTGAAACCGGGCTGCCGCCAAGCGACTTCCCGCATGCCGAGCCTGCCCCGTGCCCCGGCCAAATCAGAAGCGAGTCCGGCAGATCGCTTAGCTTCTGGATGGAGCTAAAGAGAACACGTGCGCCGATTTCCATTGTGCCGATGAAGTTTGCGGCGCGCTCTAGGAGATCGGGCCTTCCGACATCACCTACGAACAAGAAGTCGCCGCTAAACATGGAGTGCGGGGTCTCGCTGACCGGGTGATCTGTCAGGACAAACGCGAGGTGCTCCGGAGTGTGACCCGGCGTATGCCGTGCCGAAAGGCTCAAGTTTCCGATGCGGATGACATCTCCGTCTTTCAGCAAGACCACGTTTGGGTCGCTTGCGTAGGCGTACTTCCATGTCTCGTCGCCCTCGTCGCTAAGGAACATCTTCGCTCCGGTTGCGGCCGCGAGTTGCCGGGTGCCAGATAGAAAGTCGGCATGGATATGGGTCTCGGCGACGGCGATAATACGCAGCCCCTGGTACTTCGCCATGTCAACGTAGGCTTGGATATCGCGCAAAGGATCGATGACGATGGCCTCCTTTGTCACACCACAGCCAACCAAGTAGCTGGCCTGGGCCAGCTCTTCATCGTAAAAACTTCGAATGATCACGCTCGCACCTTTGCTTCTTGGTTCGGAGTACGTGTCGGCTGATTCCAGGGCAGTTTGGCAAGCAATAGGGCCATGCCGCAGATATTTGTGAGTCCAGCGAACGCCAGCCCCGCTCCCGCGAACATCGCAAGGTAGATCCAAGCCATGTTTGCCGTGATTGCCAGAACAGTTCCCACCAGGATCATGACTCCGGCGATAAGGCGAACTTGACGCTCGAGGGACCACCTGCTACCGATGGCCTTGGTAACGGGTTTTCCGGACTGAATCCAGGCCTGAGTTCCACCCTCAACAACCAAGACGTTTGGGTGGTGGGCTTGAAGCATCTCGCAGGCGAGCCCGGCCCGTCGGCCGCTCTGGCAAAGAATGGCCACGGGTCCGGTGCCAAGATCGTCGATCCGGGAATCGACTTGCTCCAGCGGAATGTTGAGGGCTCGTGGCACGTGTCCGGAGTCATACTCACCCGCAGAGCGCACGTCGATGAGCTGAAGAGTTGTGTCCGTTTCGATGAGCTTTGAAAGCCGGTCGATGTTGATGGTTTGGTTCATGTCTGCCTAATGAGAGTCAGCGATTGAGAAAAGTGATTCAAAAATCTTTTCTCGCGATGCTAACTGAGGACCCGAAAAATCATCCACCCGGCAACCACGAAGACAAGACCGGCAAACGAGAACTGGAGAGCCTTTCTTGGCACGCATTCCCGAAACATCAGACCGACAACGAGGCCAACCATCGCCACCAAGACGACACTGCCGAGGGTTTGCCACTGGATTGGCTTGCCTAACTCTCCCGCAAATCCCCCCAACGATTGAAGGCTGATGACCATTAGCGAAGTTGGAATCGCTTTCTCGAGCTTGACGCCGACGAGCAATGTCAGGACCGGGAGGATCAGGAATCCGCCGCCTGCTCCCAAAACCCCGCTAACCAGGCCAATCATGAGGCCGAATAAGGCGATCTTTAGTCGCCCGGCCTCCACCTGCGGTGCCTCCACGGCGGGTCTCAGCATTTTGATGCCGACAATGATCATGATTGCGGCAAACGTGCCGAGGAGCAGCTTGTCCTTTGTAATTCCGAAAAAGGTCTCTGGAATATTCGGTACGAGGAGAACTCTCGCCGTGAGGGCACCAAGCGTGGATGGAATGGCCAGAAGTAACCCGGCTTGGGCATCGGTCATTTTCTTGACGAACCCTTGGATGGCCCCAACGCTACTGATGAGTCCAACAACCAGCAAAGAAGCGCCGGTTGCCTCGGTTGCTCCCATTCCAAACAGACCGACCAAGATTGGAACTGTAAGGATTCCCCCGCCGCCACCCAGTGCTCCTAGCACCAGCCCCATCCCAAACACCGCCAGCCATCCCATGTCTGTTAGGGAGGCCTACTGAGCGCGAAGTGACTCACGGAGCACAGATGGAACCATCCAGTTTCTCCCGAACAATCGTTCGTGCTCTCAGTAGTCTGGACTTCGCGGCCGAATGCGTTATTCCCAGATCCAGCGCGGCTTGCGGCACCGTGGCTTCTTCAAGCTCACATTTCAAGTACACGTCCCGATAGATATCTGGCAGCGAATCGACGGCTTCGCGCACGCATCCCTTCAGGATCGCCAGGTCGAAATCTGACGTCGCGGTGTTGATCAAGCCGTGTTCTTCGGCGTACTCCAGGGTGTTCTGGATGGCAGGGTGGCTCCGCATTCGAGTGCAGACACGCTTCCCAATGGTTCCCAGCCAGGCACGAAAGGCAGTTTCCGACGACAGCTGGTTGGCGGCGGAGAAAGCGAGCATCAGAGCGGTGGCGAGTGCATCCTCCGCATCCTCCTTGTGGTGGCAAACGCGCACCATTTGGCGGTAGATGGAGTCCTTGTGCTTTCGGACTAGCGCATCAAATCTGGCTTCTTCCATCGACTACCCTCATTCTAGCTAAGCTTCGCACTTGGCCCGCATTTCAAATCTCGCGGAACGTCTCTGCTGACTCACTGCGATGTGTGCCTACCGCGAAGAAAACATCACGCCCATGGTTGACTGGGCCCGAGGCAATGGTTGAAACTGAGGTCGTGGACAAAAGCGGCAAAGACAACCCCTACCAGCTGAAGACCCCGCCCGGCACATCCGATTACCAAATGTATTTCGACACGAAGGATGGGCGAGAGGTGATCTTCTGTCAGGTCGGCACAACAACTCTGATCTATGACGCCCGGTGCGTTGAGGACTCCGTAGCGATGCTGAAGGCGCAAGGCGATTGGATGGATCTCGGCGGCGCCGACGAGCAGAAGGAAGCAAAGGAAGGTACTTTCGAAGCGTGGGGGCGCTCCGAAGCGAATCCGGTTGGCGGATGGTACGGCCTTAAGAAGGGTCTGCGGGGCCGATTCGGCGTTTATGTTCCGCCTCTACTCGAGGCAATGGGTCTTGTTGAGATCACCCACGACGCCAAAAACAACCGCATCCGCGCGAAGTAGCTAAGGTCGTCGGCCGAAACCCCGCCGAGCAAAGCGACGGCAACGAATCGGGGAGAGTCGGGCCCGTCCGGGGTAACACGTCTCTAAGGTTCAAAATCTGGGACGAGCGGACCGGGCTCGAACTCCGCCCCAAAAAGTTCATCCCAGCATGGTCGGCCAGCTCATTTATCTGGCCCTGTTACAAAGCGCAAACAGCGGTCACCGTACCAGTAGAATTTTTCGATGGAGTTGCCACGTTCCCTTGAAACATAAACTGAGCAGATTGATGGCAGTGTCGTAATCTGAGTGATGCAATCTGAAGTGCGGAAAGAACGAACAGGACCAAAGGTGGCAGTTTGCGCCTGCAATTGCTCCAACACTGCTGGCGTGACGCCTGGAATGGTTGCTCTGGCTTCGCCCGTCATCAGTTCCGTATAGATGTGGTTCGTCCTTGCTTCCGCGTCCCGACGCGCCTGAGTCATCATCAAGTTGAGACCAAGAAAAACGAAGCTTGCAACTAGAAAACTGCACACAATCACCTTGCCGTACTTCATGCGACACCGTAGTCCAATTCAAGACGAACGGCGGTGAGGAACCTTGCCGTGCCAGCCATGTAAAAGCGGCGCGGGTGGCCACCAAAGTTGGGCATTAAATTGGTCGGTTCTTGTTTCATTTGTCGCTCCTGTTTTTAGTATCAATGCTAAGTGTTGTTATTGCTCGTGAAAATCGCAAATTATGCAGACGCAGGCTGGATCATGCTGTCAATTTACGGCCTGGAAGTTTTTCTCCCCCCTAAACGATGGCTGGAGTGCCAACTTATTCCCCGCGATGGTGTATGCGAATTCTTCATAGTCACCATGCTCTCCCTCTTCGCCATGCGGCAAGAGCCTAAGCTTTCCCTCTCTCACTTCCCAGCGCAAAAATCCGTCGTCGAAGCGGGGATCGGAGCCGCCAATCCTGCCCGTTCCACCAGGCTCTAGATACATACCTTGGTGCTCTGGACTCTTAACTGAACTCCACCTTCGTGCAAGTTCCGCCGGGTGTGTGGATGGCGGATTAGGCACGCAACCAGCAAGTAGAGAAAGTGCAAGGGCACGGAAGAGTGGCTTCATCAATCGTCACGACTACTCGGACGCCTTTGTTGGCGCGGAGTGCATGTTCGGAGGATGTTCCTCCCCATGCCGTCTACTGTAGTGCAATTTTACTCGGATAGGGCGCATCTTCGGACGGCTTCTGAATTCAATCTGTTTTTTGGTGCGGTGAAGTTGGCTCTGCATCTTGCTCTGCTGGCGCCTTCTTTTGGCGATGAAAGCAGGGGTTGATCGTTGGCGATGGAAACCAAGTTTTGGGTTCCTCCCCAGATCTGCATGCTCACCCTCGGGCAGCGTGTTGCGTAGAACGCAATGGGCAACCGATGACCGCCGTTTGCGGTCCTCGAGCTGTTCCTATCGGCTTCGAAGCTAGTCGACGGCTTGAAGGTTAACTGGAATCAACATGGGCGAGTTTGCGGTTCACGGCGGCGACTTTTTTGGCGCGATTGGGATTCGGCTGGACGAGCTAGAAAAACGCCACGACGTCGTGAACGCCGACGTGCTGGACGCCTGGTACGGACCTTCGCCGCGAGCGCTCTCGGCGGTACGAGAGCATCTCGACTGGCTCATCCGAACCTCGCCCCCAACCCACGCCGAGGGCCTGCGGCAAGTCGTCGCCGAGTGCCGGAGCGTTTCGGAGGCCGAGGTCCTTCTGGGCCCGGGTTCCTCGCACCTCATCTTCCTTCTCATCCCCCGTCTGTTCGGCGGCAAGCGGGTCGTTCTGCTCGATCCAACCTACGGCGAGTACGCCCACTTGCTCGGCCAGCATGGCGCGACGATCGAACGGTTCGACCTGAACGGGCCAGAGTTCCGGCCATCGGTACCCGACCTGATCGAATTTTGTCAGCAGCACGAAGGCCTGATTCTGGTGAACCCGAACTCGCCCACCGGCGTGGCCCTTACGCTGGCCGAGGTGCAAACCCTCGTTTCCAGTTTGCCGACCAACTATCCCATCTGGATCGACGAGACCTACATCGACTACTGCGGCGAAGGGCAGAGTGCCGAGCCGCTGGTGCAGGCGCACCCTAACCTGGTGGTTTGCAAGTCGATGAGCAAGTTCTACGCCCTCAGCGGCTTGCGCGTCGGGTACGTCGTTGCGGCTCCCGATCTCGTCCGAACGGTCGAGCCGGAGATCGCGCCGTGGTCCGTTGGGCTGCTGGCCCAGCTTGCGGCCGCTGAAGCCCTGCGCGACACCGAATACTACGAGGCCCGCCGGGCCGAGACTGCGACCCTGCGCGCCGAACTGGAAGCCACGCTCACCGAAGCCGGATTCGAGATCACCCCTTCGACCGCGAACTTCATCATGTTCCGCGTGGAAAGTGCCGAAGCCATGGTCGCGGAAGCCGAGAAGCGGAACATTTTCCTCCGTAACTGTGACTCGCTAAGCCCGAGATTCAAGGACGACTACGTGCGCGTGGCAGTAAAGGGCGAGCCGTTCCTGGGTCGACTCAAGCTGTTCTTCAGTTCACGCTGATCTCGACGCGTACGCTAACGAACTGGCCGATCCCTACCGACTCGGCCCGCTGAATCGCGACCTTCACCGGGACGAGATAGCCGCCATTGCGGGGGAAGAGGGAAGTCTGGTAAGTCGACGCGCCGATGGTGACGGAAGCCGGAATGACGCCCCAGCCGTAGGTAACGCGCGAAGAAACCGCCCGGATCTCCTCGCAAAGCTCCGGCGGAACCGGAACAAACACAAACGGCGCCGGCCCGCGCCACTCGATGGTCTCGGCGGCGAACTCGAGCGTCATTCGGCGACGGTCATCAGCGCGACCAACTGATCAAAGGCAGCCCCCCAACCGGTGTCAAAACCCATTGCGGCATGCTTCTCTCTACCTGCAGCGTCGGCATGAAGCAAGGTTGCCGTGTACCGCGTGCCGCCCTCAATCGAGTCGAGCTGAATAATCGCGGTGAACGGGAAGGACTCTGGTTCAGAGATCTTTGGTCGAAAGCCGGGCAGGAAGTCGGTCGTCCAGACGAGTCTCGTGTTTTCCATGACCTCCAGCACGCAACTTTCACCGGGGAATTGATCGCCTTCGGGAGACTGCATCACCGTATAGAAGCGCCCGCCCGGCCAGAGCTCCAAGTCGCACTCGGCGACCGTCCAGGGCTTCGGGCAGAACCACTGCTTCAGCAATTCCGGCTCCGTAAGTGCTCGCCAGACCGCTTCCTTCGGAAGGCTAGTCTCCTTTATCAGCGTCATGTCGAGGGTCGGATCAAGATTCATTCCCATTTGAATCTAACTTTTACCCCTCCGGCGGGAAAGGGCAGGCGTCGCCGCGGGATCGGGAGTACCTAACCCTATGACCATCGAAGACAAACTCTGGAACGCCGCGCCGCCTGCGACGGAAAACTTCGACCCGGCAAAGATTCGGCACCTGCCCGAACGGGTTCAAGCCTATCTTTGCCACGCCATCGCCGAAGGCACACCGCTTGCCACCTCGATTCGCCTGAGGATGTCCGGGGAGATCAAAGTCAAAGGCTGGTTGCCTTTCCACGCGACCCAGGTCCTCACCTACGGTGCGGGATTCATCTGGCGGGCAAAGGCGCATATGGGAGTGATCTCGATGAGCGGGTTTGATCAACTGGCGGACGGTCAGGGCCAAATGGACTGGAAACTCTTCGGATTGATTCCGTTCATTTCGGTTGATGGACACGACATCACCCGGGCTGCCGAGGGCAGGATGGCCGTGGAGTGCATGTGGATTCCGGGTTTCCTGGCTTCGCCCGCCGTTACGTGGACGGAGGAGGGTCCAAAGATCACGGCGCACTACCCGCTGGGTGGGTCCGCAGCGAGCGTCGCCCTTGAGCTGCTGCCCAACGGTCAGCCGACAAGTTGCCTGATCATGCGGTGGGGCAGCGTCAACAAGGAGAGTTTCCGCTATGTGCCGTTCGGAGGCACCATTGAAGAAGAAGCGACCTTCGGTGGTTTTACGATCCCTTCCAAGCTCTCGGTAGGGTGGAATTTCGGCAACGAGAAGTACGCGGAGGGCGAGTTCTTTCGCTGCCGGGTAGAAGGAGCTGAGTTCCGATGATTCAATTGTTAATTGCCGTCGTTCTGTGCCTTGGTGTGGGTGGGATCGGTGGCGTGATGACCGCGAAGTCGGTTCGCGGTTGGTACCTAACCTTGCGCAAGCCGAGCTGGAATCCACCGAGCTGGCTCTTTGGCCCGGTTTGGACGACGCTTTACGTCATGATGGGCGTTTCGGCTTGGCTTGTTTGGCGCGAAGGTGCTTTCGTGGGTTGGGCCGCGACCGCTTTCGTCGTCCAGATAGCGCTAAACGGACTCTGGTCGTATCTGTTTTTCTACCGCCACCGGCCGGACCTTGCTTTCATAGAGATCATTGCCATGTGGGCGTCGATCCTGGCGACGATCTTGCTGTTTCATCCGGTCAGCGCGTTGGCATCCTATCTCCTTTGGCCGTACCTCGCCTGGGTTTCGTTTGCCAGCTATCTGAACTTCACGATCTGGCGGCTGAACCCTCGTCGTGTCTAGTCATCCGGCTCGCCTTCTGGATCGACATGGATGACGACTTCGGCCGGAGCGAGGTTCACCGCGATGCTCTTCTCCAGGCGATCCGCGATGTCGTGAGCCTGAACAACCGACCACTCCCGCGGGACGACAACGTGCACATCGACATAGTGAAGCGCGCCGGAGTGCCGCGTACGGAGCCGGTGGTAGGAAATCACGCCCGGCTCGCTGTTAAGAATTTCCTGGATGACGGCCAGCTCGTCGTCGGTAATCCGCTTGTCGATGAGCTGATCAACTGCCTCTCGGCACATCTTGAAGGCGCCCCAGCCCAACCAAAGACCAAACGCTATCGCCAAGACACTGTCGGCGCGGTCCCAACCGGTGACCTTTGATATTCCAAGGGCGATCAGAACGCCAAGGCTGGTCCAAAAGTCGAGCAGGAGGTGCTGACCGTTGGCCTGAAGCGCCATCGAATTGGTGCTTCGCCCGATTTTCTTCACGTAAAGGGCGACGCCCAGGCTCGTGATCGAGCTAAAGGCCATCACCCAAATTCCGAGCTCGATGTGCTGAACTTCCGCCGGCTGCCACAGCCGCACCACGCCCTCTTTTACGATGTAATACACGATGAGGAGGAGCAGAATAGACTCGGCAAGGCCGGTCAGACTTTCGATCTTGCCGTGGCCATAGGGGTGCTCCTGGTCGGGTGGCTGCGCCGCGGCGCGGATACTGAAGAAGGCCAGAACACTGCTGAAGATGTCGGTGGCCGAATGCGCTGCCTCGGAAAAGAGGCTAACGGAACCCGTAGCGTACGCCGCAACCAGTTTTACTACGGTTGCTACAACGTTGTAAACAACACTGAGGGTGGCGGCACCGGTTCGGAGACGATCGAGTCGAGTGCTTACGTTCATGCGAGCCGACCCATCCTGGAACTTGGATTGTACATGAACGGGCGTCATACTCTAGGCATGACTTCGATGGCCTCTACGCACCCCCACCGCGTTCCGCTTGCCGAAAGCGACCCGGTCATATCCGCCCTGATCCGCCAAGAAGAGGACCGGCAAGAGCGAAACCTGGAGCTGATCGCCAGCGAGAACATCGCGAGCACGGCCGTTCGGGAAGCTATGTCCAGCGTGCTCACCGACAAGTACGCGGAGGGCTACCCGGGTGCGCGGTATTACGGCGGGTGTGAAGTCGTTGACGAAGTCGAGAACCTCGCGCGGGACCGGGCAAAGCAACTTTTTGGAGCCGCGTATGCTAACGTCCAGCCACATAGTGGATCACAGGCGAACACCGCCGTTTACTTCACCTTCCTGAAGCCCGGCGACAGTGTCATGGGCATGGACCTCTCGCACGGCGGTCACCTCACCCACGGTTCGCCGGTGAACTTTAGCGGAAAGCTTTATAACTTCACCGCCTATGGCATCGACCCCAAGACGGAGCTTTTGGACTACGACGTGATCGCCGAGCAGGCGAAGCAAGTCCGGCCAAAGATGATCACCGTCGGGGCGTCGGCATATTCGCGGCCGATCGATTTCAAGATTTTCCGTGAGATCGCGGACTCGGTTGGCGCGTTCTTGTTTGCCGATATCGCCCATCCCGCTGGCCTCATCGCGGCGGGTCACCTTCCTTCGCCGATTCCACACGCGCACGTGGTCACGAGCACGACCCACAAAACGCTGCGCGGGCCGCGCGGGGGAATCATCCTGATGGGCCAGGACTTCGAAAATCCGTTCGGTATCGTTGCGCCGAAGTCGGGCCGGACCAAGATGATGAGCGAACTGTTGGATGCGATGGTGATTCCCGGCATTCAAGGTGGCGCGTTGATGCATGTGGTCGCCGCAAAGGCAATCGGGTTTGGCGAGAACCTCCGACCGGAGTTTCGTGAGTACACGGCCCAGGTCATCCGGAATGCTCGAGCGCTGGCCGGGGCCCTAATGGATCGCGGGTATCACATCATTTCGAACGGCACTGACAATCACCTGATGCTAGTGGACCTTCGCGGCAAGGGCGCGACCGGCAAGGCCGCGCAGCAGGCGCTCGATTTGGCTTCGATCACTTGTAACAAGAACGCGGTTCCGTTCGACAACAAGTCGCCGTTGATCACTTCCGGGATTCGGCTTGGAACTCCGGCCATCACGACTCGCGGCATGAAAGAAGCTGAGATGGTTCAGGTAGCCGAGCTGATCGACCGGGTAATTCTGGACATCGACAACCCGACGAACCTCGCGGAAGTTCGGGCCGACGTTGCCGCCCTCTGCGGTCGATTCAACATCCACCACTTCGCCTAGTTCTATGACCTACACAGAAGCTTTAGCCTACATTTCTGGATTAGAAACGCGCGGTTGGCGGCTCGGGCTGGATCGCATGGCGGCGTTTGTCCGCGCGGCGGGCCTGGAGTCGGCGGTTGGCGGGTCGAACCGAAAATTCGTGCATATTGCGGGCACCAACGGGAAGGGCTCTACGACGGCCTTCGCCGAAGCCATGCTGCGAGCCGCTGGCTACCGGACCGGTGCATTCTTTAGTCCGTTCGTGGTCGACATCCGGGAGCGCGTCCAGTTTGGCGGCGAACTCATTTCGCGGGAAGACCTAGCGGCGGTGACGGCCGAGCTTCAACCAATCGCCGAAGCGTTCACCGAGACCGAGTTTGGCGGCATCTCGGAGTTTGAGTTCAAGACGGCGGTTGGATTCCAATATTGGGAGAAGATGCAAGCCGAATGGGTCGCGCTGGAAGTTGGCCTTGGCGGAAGACTAGACTCGACGAACGTCGTTCAGCCGGCAGCAACCATCATCGTCAGCATCGGCCTCGACCACATGCACATCCTGGGCGACACGATCGAGAAGATCGCCGCCGAGAAGGCCGGAATCATCAAGCCGGGGATTCCTGTCATCGTGGGCGTGATGTCGCCGTCGGCACGCGACGTAATTCTTGAGATTGCCCGCGAACGCGGTGCGCCCGCATTCTGCTTCGGTGAGGAAATACGGCTCAACGACGGTGCTCTTGAATGCCCGTGGGGAACGGTCGCGGGCCTTCGGCCATCGTTGCCCGGTGTGCATCAGCCCCACAATGCGGCCCTCGCGGCGGCCGCGCTGATGTCTGCCGGAGTAAACGACCTCCGGGCCATAAGGGCTGGCGCAGAAACGGCCTGGCTGCCGGGCCGGTTCCATCGAGTTGAGTTCGAAGGTCGTACGATCATCCTGGACGGCGCGCACAACCCGGATGCGGCAAGCGCATTGGCCGAAACTCTTCGACGGGAGTTCTCACCCGAGACTCGGTTCCACCTGATCACGAACATGCTGACCGGACACGACGTTCCAGCTTTCTATCACCCGCTAACGGAGCAGATTGAAAACGCGACGGTCGTGCCCATCGATTTCTTTCGGGCGCGGTCGCCGGAAGATGTCGCACAGGAGCTTGTTCAGCTAGGAATTGCGGCGCAAGCTCAAACAGACATTCTAGCCGCCATTCGCGCTACCCGAAAAGAGCTTCCGGTTTTGGTAACCGGAAGCAATTATCTCGTCGGCGCGGTGCTCGTCGCGCTCGGCTAGTCTGCCTTTGCTTTTGCGTTCTGCTCGGCAGTTCCGGCAGCGCGAAGGTCATCTGCGAAGGAGCCTTTCTTGGAGACGTAGATCGCACCGGCAAGCAACCCAACACTGATGAGCGTGATGGCGACCGTTCCGGCAACCGGAATCGGCGTGATGACCACACCGGCAATGAGCAGGGCGACGAGGTTCATGACCTTGATGAGCGGGTTGAGAGCCGGGCCGGCGGTGTCCTTAAACGGATCCCCAACGGTATCGCAAACGACCGAGGCCTTGTGGTTCTCGGAGCCCTTGCCGTTGAAAGCGCCATCTTCGATCAGCTTTTTCGCGTTGTCCCACATGCCGCCCGAGTTCGATAGCAGCACGGCCATTAGCTGGCCCGACAGAATCGCACCGGCGAGGAAGCCGCCCAACGCCTGCGCGCCGGTGAGGTTGTACATGACGCCATTGATCTCCGTCGGGGCCTTTCCGATTCCGAAACCGAAGCCAACCGCAACCGGAAGGGCGATGGCGAGAATTCCAGGGCCGAGCAATTCCTTCTGCGCGGAGGCGGTTACGATCGCAACGCAGCGAGCATAGTCCGGCTTCACGTCACCGGTCATGATGCCCGGGTTTTCGCGGAATTGGCGGCGAACCTCTGCGATGAGCTGGAAGGAAGATCGTCCCACCGCGTTGATTGCAAAGGCAGAGAACAGGAACGGAGCCGCGCCACCAATGAGCATTCCGAGGAAGATCTCCGGAACGTCCAGCTTCAGACCGATATTGGCGAGCATCGCCTCATTCCGGTAAGAGTTGAACAAGGCGATCGCGGCGACAACCGCAGTGGCGATGGCGAATCCCTTGGTCAGGGCTTTGGTCGTGTTTCCAGCGGCGTCCAACCGGGAAACGGCTCGTGAGCCGTGCGACTTGTCGTCGCCGGCTTTGGCCATCTCGAAAACGCCCTGCGCGTTGTCCGAGATCGGGCCGAAGGTGTCCATCGCAAGCACGTAGCCCGTCGTTGAGAGAAGCCCGAGTCCGACCATTGCAATGCCGAAGAGACCCAGCTCGTAGCCGCCAAAAGCTTCGGCGGGGAAGATAAAGAGCGGGCAGAGAAGGGCCGCCACCAACGTGAAGACCATCATCGCGCTCGATTCCGCACCGTAGGCGAAGCCCTGGATGATCATCGGAGCCGCACCGGCATCCGAAACGCCCGCGACCTCTTGAACCGGTCGCTTGTGCGTGGATACGTAGTATTCGGTCAGCTTCTCAATCACGAGGGCAAGGACCAAACCAACCGCGAACGCCAGCAAGAACGCCCACCAAGGCGCGGTCGTTGTCTTGGCTACCATCAGGTCGATGGTTTCCTGCGGTGGGAAGGAGGATGCGCCCGGAGTGGACTGCAACTTCTTCATATCGTCGACCGACATCTTGAAGTAGGCCAGGTTCAGAGGTCGAACCTGCTGCGGGCGATCGACCGCGTCGGGCAGAGCGATCGCGATCTTGCCTGTCGGTCCGACGAACACGTCGATCGGTAGTTCCGAGATCTCCTCGATCTTCGCCGTGAAGCCCGGTTGCTTGGTCTTCTGCTCGTCGATCGACTTCCGCTGCTTGGTGATCTGCTCGTCAAGAAGCGACTTCTTGGCCGGGCCGATCCAAGTCGTCTGATCGTAGTCGAGCGGAGCTACGCCGGGTTGGTTCGACGGCGTTTTCGCCGTGATCCGAACCTTCTTCAAAACGGTTAGGTCGGCGCCCGTGCCCAGAAATGTCTCGGCAATAGTTTGGAATCCGCCGTCCATACTCGCCACTGCGTAGCCAAGGGCAGGGATGCGATCTTTGTCGGCTATGGTTGCGCGGGTGTATCCATCGAAGCTTGGCGCACTAGGTAACTGGCCGAGGTTAGCACCGAGGGCCTGCGAAATCGCGGCGTCGTCGAAGCGGCCGTAACCGCGGTCTTTCAGCTCTTTCTGACCAAGCAGATCCTGCGACGTGATGTCGTAGTACTTGATCGCAACCGGCTTGTCTTCGATGATCTGCCGAATCGCGATACTCGGCACGCCCTGAATGGCGGCGGGAAGCTTGGTTCGGTCTCCAACCAGATCTTCCGGCGTGACCAGCTTTGCATCCTTACGAAGCTCAGTTGCCTTCGCGGCAACGGCGGCCTTTACGGCGGCAACGTCAACCGGTCGCTTTGCGACATCTTCTCGAAGCTTCTGGATGAACTTGACCTCCGACGCTTCATAAGACTTAACCGATTCCAATCGGTGTGCCTCGATTGGGTTGCCCATTCCACCGAGAAGGAAGAACGCGGCGGCACCGGTGCCGACCAACCCTAGCAATGCCGTAATGTTGAAGCCCTTTCGGATCGGCACGAGCGGGTCGGTGTCCAGGTTGTCGGACCCCTTCACCATGAAGATGCCAATGATGGAGGCCAGGATTCCGATGCCGGCACTAACCATCGCGAAAACGACCAACTTCGCCCAGACTTGCGGGTCGAGGATGTTCGCGGTAGCGGAGGCCAACACGATCGCCGAGATCAACGTCACGGCATAAGATTCAAAAACGTCCGCGGCCATTCCGGCGCAGTCGCCTACGTTATCACCTACGTTATCGGCAATAACCGCCGGGTTTCGCGGGTCATCCTCCGGAATTCCGGCTTCGACCTTTCCAACCAGGTCTGCGCCCACGTCGGCGGCTTTGGTAAAGATTCCGCCGCCCACGCGCATGAAGAGAGCGGCCAGCGAGCCGCCAAAGCCGAATCCAACCAAGTACCGAACCGCATACTCGCCGCCAAAGAGCAGAATCGCACTCGCCCCAACCAGACCGATGCCGACCGTCATAAGGCCAGCAACGGCGCCGCTTCGGAAGGCAATTTCAAGAGAGCGGCGGTAGCTGGTGATAGCAGCGTGCGCAACGCGCATGTTCGCGTTGACGGCCATGACCATTCCGACGTAACCTGCCGCATAGCTGCCCGCCACGCCGAGAACAAAGCAGAGGCCAACCGCAATTGCAACGCCGATTCCGGCCGAGATATAGAGGCCAATTAGCGCGAGGAACAACAGCGCGCCAAACGCGCTCATCACGACTATCTGCTTCCGCAGGTAGGCAAGGGCACCTTCCTTAATGGCGAGCCCGACTTCCTTCATTTCGGTGGAGCCAGCCGAGTTCTTCATGACCGACTGGACCAGGCCGAGCGCGGTGACGATTCCGAGCAGTCCCAGAACCATGGCGACGATTAAGAAGCCTTTATCGGTTCCCGAGAACAGCAATCGAACATTGTCGCCCTCGGCGGCCTGCGCCGAGATGGGGAGGCCCATCAGCAGGAAAAGCGGAGCGAACCACTTAGCCCACGAAGACATCTTCGGGCGCAACGATAATTCGGATGTAGCGGATGGGGTCATGACCAAAATCTTCCCCTGCCGATGCCACGCTTCCGTGCGAGGATGCACTTGGCCGCTTAAACGGACAGAATATGCCGGGCAGTTTACCTGCGTAAGACTAAACCGACACGCCTAACTTCTAACGAACGGAAGGTTGGTTGTCTGCAATCACGCGCATCTCTGCAATTCCGTCGTGAATCGAAAGTTGGGCCTGGAGCATTTCCGCTTTTCGCCGATTGATGCCGGTCAGCAGGACGCACGGAAGCTCATCAAGCATCTGCTTCACCTGGTTTCGGTTGAGCGCCAGCATGTGTTGAAGGGCACCGATAAGGTCCTCCGTTTTGTTCCCTTTACCGACGAGCAGCAGTTCGTAAGACATCTCGTCATCGACGATGGCGTAGGCAGCCGCGAGCTTTTTCTTGGGTCGGTTCTCGTCGTCAACCGCAATCGGAATCTCGTGGTTGCACTCTTCGCAAAGCAGAATTTCCGTCTTTTCGGAGTAGAAGTTGATGCCGTTACAGTAACCACATCGAACCTGCTGGACCGGCAGCGGGAGATTATCCTTGATCGGAATAAGCCGGTTGCACTCAACGCAAGTGAAGTCGTTCTCTGGCTTGTCCACCAACTGGTTGTTGGCTTGGCAATAGCTACAGACGACGTCAAATCGCTGCACTTTCTTTATCTGCCAAGCGTGATGGCTTGCGAAGCCGCTCATCGCCAGCCCCACCAAAAGGAGAACAATCGCAAGTGGGAGCGTTCCGCCGTACTGCCCGCCGTAGAAGAAAAGCACGCCCGACAAAATGAGGAGCACGACCCCGCCGATTCCAACGAGAAGTGCTTTCTCGGCGATAATCTCAATCACGTCCGAAACTCTTGGGATCCTTCGCATTGGTTTGCTTCCTGCTCTGCCAGAGATGAGTATAACGTGGCCCGCAAGCTTTGAGAATTGCTCTCAGTCTGGAATAGACGTTGCAGGCACCTTTTTCGCCACCTCGGTCTCGTCTCGGGCTGGGATTACCAATACGGAACCGTCGCCCTGATCAAAGGGGGTGAATCGATACTTCTCTCCGAGGTCCTGCAGAATCTCGATCGTCGTGACGCCCGAATAGCTTACGTCGATGGTTTCTTCGGGCAGGCCCGGGGCAATCGTGATGTCGAGGCCACCCTGCGCGGCAATCGCTTTGAGCGCCAGCGCGAGGTTTGCCCCCTTGAATGAAACCGATTGCGGCCGCAGGTAGGCAGGATCTTCCGGCTGCGGTGCCGGGGGTTGAACCTGCGGCGGCACTTTATCTGGAACAGAGATCGGCGTTTGACCCGCCGGAGGGAAGTTCACGGCAACCGGCCGTCCAGGCCCCTTCTTTAAGGCTTCGGCCGGTGGGCGCGTCGCTACCATCGTGAAGTACACGACGGTGAACGAGGCAAACCCGAGCGCCACCAACAGTAAGGCGGCGATTCCCGGCGTGAGGGTCCACATCGGACGGACGTTCGCTTTGGGAGAAAACTTCGGCAACTCCGGGCGACTCTCAATTGCCGGTGCCTTGGCGCGCTTGATGCCTTTGACAAGGGTAATCCTCGCGTCCAGCGCCTCTGCATATTCTGGATACCGTCCGCGGAACTGGTCCTGCGCAATCGCGTTGCCGTCCTCCGCCAACGTCCAGACGAGGTCATCAATCTCGGGAGGAAGCTTTTTCAATCGATTTCCCCCTCGTAGACCATCCTAAACCGCTCACGGGCACGATAGAGCCTGGTTTTGGCCGCGTTGACGTTGCAACGTAGGCTGTCCGCAATCTCCTGCAGGCTCAGCTCTTCCCAGTAGAACAGGATCAAAAGCGCACGGTCGTTCGGCGTTAGCTTCTGGAGCGCCACGTGAATTTTGGGATCGATCGTTTCTGGCGGCTCTGGGGCAACTCTCTCGACCGCTTCGGTCAGCTCGACGTGCTTGTACTTGTGCCGACTTCGTCGCGCTTCCTGAATGCTTCGATTGACGGCGACACGGAACAACCAGGTGCTGAACTTTGATCGGCGGTCGAAGCGGTGCAGATTTTTTAGAACCAGCGTGAAAATTTCTTGAACGGCGTCGGCCGCTTCTTCGGCGTCGAGCAAAATTCCGCGCGAGACGGCAAAGACCTTGTCGTGATAGCGTGCGTAAAGCTGCTCGAAAGCCCCGTGGTCTCCCGCCAAAAACCGCTCGACGAGGACAAGATCTTCGTCGAAACTCGGTCGGTACTTTTCTGGGACGGCGGCGATCAAGGCTGAATCTTGGACGTCGGTCCCGTTGGCCTCGTTACCCGTGGTAGACATCAGTTGCCGGGCTCCTGCGGCGCAACGGGCGTCGAATTTGCGCCGACCGGCTGGGTTCGATCATTAAACTGAGTTTCCATGCGGACCAGGGCAAATGCGTTCACGACGAGCAGCAGCACGGCGATTCCGAGCAGAGGAGCCGCCGTTCGCTTGCCGGCAAGCTTTGCGTAGCCCACCGCGATGATCGCCGATATCGGGCCGATCGCGGGCAAAAGATAGCGGCCCTGGGCCTGGAAGTACTGCTGATTGAACTTCACAAACAACGCAACCACCACGGCAAGGAACACCGCTAGGACCAGATTGACCTTGCGCGTTTCCTTGTCCGCAAGGCTGTACAGCCAGCCACCAATGCCGATCACGGCCGATAAGATGAGAATGTAGTACAGCCGATTCTGGTCAGGATCGGCGGATTGCCGACCGCTTTGGGTCAACCAAATGTCCATGTAGCCAAACGTGCCAAAGAACGACCTCGCGGTCCACCAGCCGACCCAATTCATCCAGTAGATCGGCTCTGGATTTTGGCCGGGAGCCTGCATTGGGATGATTTGCTCGATGAACATCGACTTCTGGGCCGACTTCGTAAACGCATCGGAAAAGGCCTTCATCGCGAGTGGGTCGCCGTACAGCTGTTGGTTTCGAATCCACCAGCCGCCCGCTATCAGCAATGCCACTGCACCCCCGGCAAGAAGCCGGGGCCAAGTTTTCGCCTTAATGCTATAAATCAGGCAGACGAAAAGCGGGACGGCAAGGCCAACCGCCGTCGTTTTGGTGAGAAGTGCCAACCCAAACAATCCACCGATGTGCAGGCAAAGTTGCCATGTGAATTCATGCTTGAGGCCCAGGACGGCCAGCGCCAAAACCCAAGTGCATAGGCAAAGCAGGAGCGGGTCGTTGCTTATCGCGCCGCTCAGCGCGAGATTCATTGGCAGCAACCCGGCAAATGCCGTCGCCGCAAGGGCGGCCGGAATGGAGCCGAAACCCCAAAAGACGAGGAAGAACACGCCGGCAACACCGCAAGTTCCGATCAAAACGTTTAGAGAGCGCACTCGAAGACCGTTGTCTCGGCTCTCGACTTCACTCACCCCGAACACCTTTGCCCACCCGGTTGCCAAAACGTAGTAAGCCGGAGGTTGGTGAGCTTGGTACGTTTCGTAGAGGGTTGGGCTACCGGGCTCGAAAACAGGGAAGCCGCGGCCCTCGTTCAGATGCTGTATGTAATTCGCGTGCTGACGCTCGTCGGGAGCGCCGATGTCTTTCTCCACGCTCGGATTGATCCGCACGATTCCACCGGTGCGGTATGGCGTTTGCGTGGCGTAGGTTGCCGCGAGCACCACATGCAAAAGCAAGATGCCGAGGAGAATCCAGAGGGCGCGTTTATCAAGCATAAGAAACGGTGGAACTCACCGATACGTCGGCTATTATGAGAACTGACGATCCGGAACGGTGAGATATATGAAACGAACTCTTGGAATTTTTGCTTGTGCGGTGGTCGCAGCGGTTGCCGTTGCGCAAACCGGCTCTACGGTGATTCAGGCCTTTGCCGAGGCCATTTCCAGCGCGAAATCGCTGTCCGCTAATTATACGGTGCAGGCCGTTGGCGGAGTATCGGCGAAGTACAGCGTTTCTCTGGCCAAGCCCAATAAGGTTCGCCTTGAGAGCGCGAACGAACTCGTTGTCGCAGATGGCGAAAAAATTACGACCCTTCTAAAATCGGAAGGCAAGTTCTACACCCGCAAGCAGAGCGACGGCGACGCCCGCGCGCTTCTTGCCGGAGAGGGCTTCACCTTCTGGGCCGGCTTCTTCGACGCGAACGCCTACAAATCTCCGGTAAGCCGTGACATCGCGGGCCGAGAGCGAAACGGCGAGACCCTGAGCGGCGGCGAAGCCGTCTACGGAGCAAAGTTTGTGCGCTACTTCGTCAGCCCGCAGGACAAGATCGCCCGGCAAGCCACGGTTGACGTAAACGCGGGTGGCCAAAAGTCGTCGACGGTGATGAATGCGCGAGAGGTTGCGGTTAACCCGGTTCTCACGGACGCCACGTTCACTTTCTCCGCTCCGAAGGGCGCGGTTGAGGTCGCCGAGGCAGAGTGGAACGCCGCCGAGTTCCTAACTGATCTCGACCAAGCAAAGAAGGTCGCCGCAAAGTCGGGCAAGAAAATCTTCGCCGACTTTTTCGCTGAGTGGTGCGGACCGTGCAAGCTTCTCGACAAGGAAGTCTTCACCACCGCCAAGTTCAAGGCCCTTAGCAAGAAGTATGTCTTCCTGAGAATCGACGTGGACCGACAGAAGTCCGTCGCGGAGGCCTACAAGATCGAAGCCATGCCGACCCAGATGTTGCTCGACAAAGACGGTCAGATCCTGAAGTCGACGGTTGGCTACGCCAACCCGAGTGCGTTCTTCCAGTGGCTTGAAGGAACCCCGTAACCCCTTTTAGGGGACGGGCGTTAGTCGCGATTTGGCCGTTCTTCGGCCAAGTCGCACCGTTCGGTTAGGTACCCTCGTATTCACTACGGGAAACCCTATGCCCTTGCAGACGACAACCGACGCGGCGGAGTTGCCGAGCCATGATCAAGTGAGTGATCCAGGCATTCGCCATTTCGCAACAAAGCGCTACCGAGATTCTCTCACCAAAGAAGATTGCCTGGAGATGTTCCGGCAGCTTTACCTCGCCCGATACTTCGACGTTCGGCTTATTAAAGAGAAGAAGCGAGGCCGATTGCGAGGCACGCTTTACTCCTCGCACAACCAAGAAGCCATCCTTGTTGGCTCTCTGTTCGGGCTCCGGTCGACCGACTGGATTTCGCCGATCCACCGCGATATGCCGGCGTTCTTCCTGAAGGACGCAAAGTTCCAGTGGGCCGAGCTTGACCGAATGGGTCTGAGCATTCAACAGGTTTGCTCCCAGGTTTGGGGCCGAGTCGATTCTCCCGGCCGAGCCCGCGACAATTGGTCGCATATCGGAAGCAAGGAAAAGCGAATCATACACTCGACTTCGATGCTGGCCGGCACGATTCCGGTCGCGGCAGGCGTGGTCTATGCCGACCGTATGAACGGCGGCGATGCCGTCGTCGTGACGTACAACGGCGAAGGATCAACTGCTCAGGGTGTCTTCCACGAAGCGGTCAACTTTGCCGCCGTCCATAAGCTCCCGGTCGTGACGATTATTGAGAACAACCAGTGGGCTTACGGGACGCCGGTTCGACTCGGATGTGCGACACCCGATGTTGCCGACCGAGCAAAGGGCTTCGGCATCCCTGGTTACATCGCCGACGGACAGGATGTTTTCGACGTCTACGACAAGGTTATGTCCGCCGTTGAGTTCGCCCGAAGCGGCCAGGGCCCGTCGATTGTCGAGTGCAAAACGTTCCGCGCCTACGGCCACGGTGACCATGACGACGATCGTGCCAATAAGTATCGCGACCCAGCCGAGATTGAGCATGGCCGACTGCGGGACCCGATCGCGGTTTGCCGGCAGTCGCTTCTTGATCTCGGCTACATCTCCGCCGAAGAGGCGGAGATGTTCATCGCCGAAGGGAAGAACGCATCAGAGGCCACGAACGAAGATTTCCCGCCGGAAGTCGTGGATTACCTAAACTCCGGCATCGAGTTTGCCCTCGCATCGCCTCAGCCCGAGGCAGAAGAAGGCGGCATGTGGGTCTTCAAGGAGTCCAAATAATGGCTGCCATCGCATCGGCTCCGGTTCAAACCAAGAAGAACTATCTAACTGCCCTCAAGGAAGCGATCTCCGAGGAGATGGCGGCGAACGGCGACATGGTCTGCCTCGGAGAGGATATTGGCCAGCTTGGCGGCGCGTTTGGCGTGACCGAAGGTCTGCAAGATTCCTTTGGCACCCAGCGCGTCATCGACATGCCGATTGCCGAAGCCGCGATCATCGGCGCCAGCGTTGGCCTAGCGCTGAACGGCAAGACCGTGATGGCCGAGATGCAGTTCATCGACTTCATCACCTGCGGCTTTGACCAGATCGTCAACATGATGGCGACCTACCACTACCGCACCGCCGGGGAAGTCAATCTTCCGGTCGTGGTGCGTGGTCCGGCCGGTGCTTATGGCGGCGGCGCGCTTTACCACTCTCAGATGAACGAGGCTTGGTTCTGCAATTCGCCCGGCCTGCGCGTTGTGTGCCCGAGTACGCCGTACGACGCGAAAGGACTGCTGAAGGCGGCACTCCGCGATGGCAACCCTTGCATCTTCTTCGAGATTAAGGAGCTTTATCGTCGAAGCGAGATCGCCGAAATCCTGCCGGAAGACGACTACATCGTTCCGCTTGGCAAAGCGGCAGTTCGCCGAGAGGGAACCGACGTCACCCTCGTCAGCTATGGCCAAAACGTTTACCACTGCCTTCAGGCGGCAACCGAACTCGAAAAGCTCGGCGTAAGCGCGGAAGTCATCGACATTCGAAGTCTCGTTCCGCTGGACGAGGAAACGATCTTTGCTTCGTTGGCTAAAACGAATCGAATCATCGTGGTGAACGAGGCTCCGATGACCTGCGGCTTTGCTGGCGAAATCGTTTCTCGAGTCACGACCAAGGCGTTTGACCTGCTCGATGCGCCACCGGTGCGAATCACGCGACTCGACACGCCGGTTCCGTGGGTGAAGCCTCTGGAGCTGTTCGTGTTGCCGTCGGTGGAGCGAATCGTTCAGTCGGCGTTGCAAACGGTTCGGTACTGACCGAAAGACCCGTTGCCGAACCTCGCGACCCTCTTGATCCCGTCGGGTGAATGATGGAAGTCTCGCGAAACAAAGTGGTTCGGCAAGAAGACCGCCAGTGGCTGATGCTACCGGCGGTTTTCTCTTTGTTTTTCCTCTTTTTTGGGGTCGCGGCGTTGGTCGTGGATCCGTTCGAGCGGGCCGATCCGCGGGGAATGTCGATGAATATTCCCCTCATCGGGCTTGCTTCTCTGATCGTCGCTCTAACGTTAGCCGTCGCGCTGGCGCAACCGCTCCTCGTGCGATTGGGCTTCTTCCCGGGACCAAGAACCGAGACGTTTCAGGTGGATCCCAATTCGAGACTTCGTCCAATTTTTGTCCTGACCGAAGCCGTCGGACCGGCGCGCACTCGCGTCGTCGGCGTTTTTGTCATCGCGACTGCCGCAGCTCTCCTCTTCCTTCCGCTACCAGACGAGCCCGTTTCTCGGCTCGTGCTGGCAACTATCACGGCTGGGCTTATCTGGATAGGTTCCGTGAATGCTCGGGCATCCTGGGCCCGGGGCAGAGTATTGGTCGAGTTCAACTCAACGGGCATCCGGATTGATAAGGAGTTCTCGAAGCAGGAAATCCCGTGGGAAGGCGTGGAGCGCGTCAGTGTTTGGAGTGCAGGAGGTCTCACCGATGCGCCTGCCCAACGGATTTTGATCCAGGAGCGCAGCACCTCACGGCTTTTGAGCATCAACATTTCCGCCGCGACTGACGAAGACCGGGCTCGGCTGCGAGAAGAACTGTTGGCTCGGGGAAGATTGGTGGGCGGTGAGGGATTCGAACCCCCAACCCTCTCGGTGTAAACGAGATGCTCTACCGTTGAGCTAACCGCCCAAACCTTAACGAAATTATATCTCCAAGCGGTGGCGGAGCGTTGTACAATGCAACTGAGCTCAGGATGAAGCGAACACTAGAATGCCTAGTGCTATGGATAGCACTCATTGTTACGGCGTTTGGGCAGGTCCGACCGGCGGAACTAGCCTATACGGACCGTGGCGTCTCGAAGACGGAAACCGTGCGCGGCTACCGCCTTGGCGACGAGCTCTTCCTGCCGGTTGAGCGTCTCCCCCAAATCGGCTGGACCGGGTCCGTCCAAGCAGATCGCATCGTGGTTGAGGCCGAAGGCAAGCGACTTTCCCTCCCGTTCCGCGTCTTCTCTGGCAGTCAGTCCGTGCCCATCAGCCAGGCCCTGCGCGAACTTGGTGCGGCCGGTGCGTGGGACGAACGCGGCATGTCCTTCCGGGTCTTGGCTGAAATTTCTCGGGTACGGATCGAAAATGGCTCGCTCCAGATCGAGTCCGCGCTGACTTTCCAATCCAAGATTTCGCGATTGCCAACCGGCGCGACCGCCGAGCTTTCCGGCGTTAAACTGTCTGCCGCCGTCCAGCGAAGTCTGCCGAGCGATGTCACTGCCACCACCGTTCGCCCCGGAGTGATCCGGCTGAGTTTCCCCGGCCGGTCTTTGGCCAAGTCTCCTTTAGTTGCCGTCACCGGACGCGAAGTCAGTTTTGGCCTCGATACGATCGCCGTGCCACCCACGCCGCCGACTGTTGTCGAGACCCCGAAGCCAGAACCGGTTCAAGAGTTGCCACCGGAAGTGATCGCTCCCGGTGTCGGACAAGAGAATCCGCCCGAACTTGGAAACGAAGCCACCGGAGAGCTTGCGTTGCGGCTTGTCATTGAAGGCCCGTTGGCTTCATTATTCAGCCTGAAGAACGCCAACGGTACGACGCCAAAGGTCAAGATTGAAGCCGCTGACCCAGATCAGATTCAACTACGGTTGTATCAGGTTCAGGCGAGTGTTCCGTCCGGCACCGATCTGCACTCGGCGGCGGTAACCGCCGTCACCGCCGCAATCGAGGGCGAAGACACGATTCTCACCTTCTCACTCGCGCGGCCTTGCGGGGTCGAAGTTTGGAGCGACGGCGACGGCGTCCAAATTCAGATTTTACGGCCGGACGTCGGCGACGGAAAACTAGCCGGCAAGGTCGTTGTGATTGACCCAGGACACGGCGACCGGGACAGCGGGGCGCACTCTGCGGGAGTATCGGAAAAGAACCTGACTTTGGCCATCGGCAAGAAATTAAGCCGTCAACTTGCCGCTCAAGGCGCCACTGTCATCATGACGCGAAAGACGGACGTATTCATCTCGCTGACGGAGCGCTCAGCCATCGCCAACCGGAACAAGGCGGACTTCTTCCTCTCCGTTCACATCAACTCATCGGCTAAGCCTGGCACGTCAGGAAGCATAACGTTCTACCATGGTCCTAGCGCCGTGAAGCAGTTGCTCGCACAATGTATCCAGCGGGAAATCGCGGCAGTGTCGGGACTGCCGAACATTGGTGCCTGGAGCGACAAACGGATCTATCGATCCGGGTTCGCCGTGCTCAGAAACACGAAGATGCCGGGCGTGCTACTCGAACTTGGGTTCCTCAATCATCCCGTCGATCGGGCAAGAATGGTTACCGAAAATTTTCAGGATGCGGTCGCGAAGGCCGTGGTTAAAGGACTAAGGGTGTTTCTAGGCGATGCCAAATCAAGCAAAT
>CAMCVK010000010.1 GCA_945881865.1 Fimbriimonas ginsengisoli Gsoil 348
TCCGCGAGAAGCTGAAGGGCTTCGAGTCGCTCACTTCCGGAACGACCTGCGCCGACCTTTACGGCTTCCCGACTTTCCGACTTCTCATCGTGAGTACCTCTCCGCGCCGCGTGCGGCACTTGAGGTCACTCGTTTCAGACCACCCGAGGCTGGAATGCCTCGTCACGACCTTCGACGAGCTCGGAGCACCACCTGTTGGGTGCTGGAGCTAGCCGAAATCCGATAGAAGAAAACACAATGGATGAACTACATTCCTTACCCGAGAGCCTTGTAGCTGATCTTCAGCAACTCGCCAATCAACTCGTTCCCATCACGGACCAGCACCCTGAAAGCAAGGTCATGGCGGATCTTCAGCGCAAAGCGCGACAAACTACTCAATCGGCCGCAGACCAGGCGATCCTGGAAATCGTCCGATCTTCACCTGAAGTCTTGGGAGCAATCATTCTCTCAAGACTTGGTGCGCAGTCCGTGGCCATCATCGACCAGGAGAGGGATTCGCAGACATGCGGAACCACGACCCGTACCAAGTCCCGGGAGATACGACTGCAATTGCAGGACCAGCCACCGGGAGGGAAGAAGCGGTGAACGGGCCACCTCGTGGCCTGCGCCTTGCCTACACGGTCCAGGAAGCTGCCATTATGCTCTCGCTCTCGCGATCCCTCGTTTATGAGCTGATCAACGCAGGGAAGATCGAGACGATCAAGATCGGGCGTGCGAGACGAATCACGGCTAAGCAATTGGAGGTCTACCTTCAGAAATGCGAGAGCCAGATCCAGTGAACTGGGAAATAAACTGCGGATAAACTGCGGACAAGAAAAGGCCCTCCAGTTTGGAGGGCCTTTTCTTGTGTTTTGAACCTAAAACTTGGTGGACCGTGATGGGCTCGAACCATCGACCCGCTGATTAAGAGTCAGCTGCTCTGCCAACTGAGCTAACGATCCACTTCGAATAAATATACCCAAACCTTAACGAGCCTGGACAGAGCCCGGCCGAATCTCCAGCGAGACCTTCTTCCCCATCACCGACAGCCCGTTCAACCGAACCGACTTCCACGCCGCGGGCAGGTTTGGGCGGCAAGACAGCACGTACCCATTTCTCAGAGGCGTCTGCCAAACCGAGCCGGGCGCGGAGCGGCGGTCGATCCGCAGCCCGCAAAAGCCGAACAGCACCGTCTGCAAAGACCCGCCCGCGCCGGTCGTGAAGACCGTCGCCGCGCGGCGACGCTTCTCGCTGAACTGCAGGTACGGAAACGCCGTGAACTCGGCCAAATCCTTCCGCCAGAGCGCATACGCAGGCTCGATTTCCCCAACGCGCGCGCCGATCAGCGCATGAATCGAGTCGCTCATCGAGGGTCCATTCGCGGTCACCTTCGGCCCAAATCGCGCCAGCAAAGCCGCCGCCTGTTTCTCCGCCCCAGGGTGCTGCAGGGGATAAACGGCCAGCACGGCCGCGGCCTGTTTGTACTTACGCAGGCCGTCGTTATCATAGGTCAAGAAGGTTTCAGCGTCCGCCGGAAGCGCAAAGCGATCCGGCCCGTGTTTGCCGCCATTCATGGCCCAGCTCGCCAGAACATTCGTGTACAGGTCGTTATCACCGGTGTAAAACTCGTCCGGTGACATCGTCCCGCGAATCTCGCGACCACGTGGGCCAGCCACCG
Source organism: Fimbriimonas ginsengisoli Gsoil 348 (assembly GCA_945881865.1). Taxonomy (GTDB): domain Bacteria; phylum Armatimonadota; class Fimbriimonadia; order Fimbriimonadales; family Fimbriimonadaceae; genus Fimbriimonas; species Fimbriimonas ginsengisoli_A. Next base: position 1,658 of record CAMCVK010000010.1, read on the forward strand.
ATCGCGCCTCCGCAAACTTTCCCGCCGCCTGCAAAACCGCATCGGCCGAAGCATCACTCACTAGGCCGAGCGCCGAAGCCTGCTGCAGCATAAACGCCACATCAAAGGTGATATGGTCTTGGAACTTGCTTTCGCCCGGAACGGTTTCGCGGCCGGTTACGCTCGATTCCCAGGGGTATTTGGCGCCGCCGGTGCCGGAATACGGCCCCATCGGTTTGTGCCCGGTTGGGCGTCCGGCCGCCGCCCATTCGGCAAAGTTCCGGCGCGCCGCCGGAAACAAGCGCAGCCGATAGTCGGCAATCGACTTTGCCCGATCCGGGTCCAACAAGGCCAAGGCCGGAAACACCCAAATGTCGGCATCCCAAAAAACGTGTCCGTTGTACTGAGCACTGGTCAGGCCAAAAGGGCTTACCGGTTGGCCTGAAGAATCCGAGACGCCATTCCGAAGGGAGCGAATTAGTCCCCGGACGGCGCGTTGATCCTCGACCGGACCCTCGATCTGGATGTCGGTGGTCCACGCCGAATCGGTCGGTTCCGAAAACACCACGGGCCGCGCACGATCCTTCCGAAAATCCCAAGTTACGACGACACCTTCCGGGGTCCGCGTCACCAGGACCGCACCCGTGCGCTCCGGCTCGCCCGGAATCGTCGGCGAAATTTGCAGCGCAGCGTTCCATCCGGTAACTGGCTTTCCGTCCGCCAAGACGGTCAGTTGCTCGCCAAAAACCCGCTGCACCAGGACCGGCTGGCCGGGAACCAGATGGGAAACCACTCGGAAGCCGGAAGGAAGATCGTTCTGAAATGAGTCCGTGCGAAGGTCGATTCGGGCCGGATCAGTCGCCGAAGCAACCACTGGCTTGCCGGCAAGAGAGAAGCCGATTTCCGGGCCAACGATCCGGTACGGAATGATCTTCTCTTCGCCCGCCTGCTGGTAAGCGTCGGCAAAGAATAAAGGAAAATCCCTCGCCGGCGATCCTAACGGATCCACCCGGACGCCAACGTAGCCGTTCGCCAGGGCCGCCGGATCATCCGGAAACTCGGTCGATGTTGCGCGGGGAAGCGTCCATGGGTCGGCGGGCAAGGTCTGGCGCACCGCCGGTTTACCGGGCGCACAACCAAAAGCAAACACGGCGACGACCAACGTAAGCGGTCCCTTTCCTAGCGTCACACGTCTATGCTATCCCGCTGGCGGGCCATTTCCGCTATGATAGGCGGATTGATGGAGCTCAAATCTGGTTCGGTCGAGTCGCCTACGGCCGTTGGCCTAAACGATTCCGACCTGTGGCGGTTCATTCCTCTGCTGTACATCATGCAGGCGGTGCCCGTAACCCTCGTCCAAGAGGTTTCGACGATCGTCTACAAGGACCTGGGCGTCAAGAACACGGACATCACCTTGTGGACGAGCATCATCAGCCTGCCGTGGGCAATGCAGATGTTGCTGGGGCCGTTTGTCGACCTCAACGGAACCAAGCGCCGCTGGATCTTGGGCGGGCAAATGTTCATTGCCATTGCGCTGGGGCTGATGGTTTTCCTGCTCCAATTACCCAACGCGTTCGCGATAACGTTGGTCAATCTTGGGCTCTGTGGGTTCGCCTCCGCGCTTTGTAACATCGCCAGCGACGGCTTCTATATTCTTGCTTCCAGCAAGGAGCAGCAGGCAAAGTTCGCAGGAATCCAGTCGACTTGCTACCGCTTGGGCAGGCTGTTCTGCACGGGAATCTTGGTTGCCCTTTCAGGCTACTTCATGAAGCAGCAGAACATGGCACCAGCAACCGCCTGGGGCGCGGTTTTCGCGGTTGCGGCCGGATGGTACGGCGTCGGCTGGTTGGTAAATGGCCGCGTGATTCCAACGCCAGACACCGACCGGCCCGCCGTCGAGCAAAAACCAGGCGAGAACATAAAGAACCTTGCGCGCACCGGAATCGTGGTTTGGGTCGGCGTTTGCGGATACTTCCTCATAAGTGCCGGGGGCTCGCTTCTCGGGCAAATCATCTGGCTGGCGTTTGACGGCGCCCCCGATGGCCCGCTAAAGAGCATCCACCTTTCGGGCTTCCAGAACCTGTTCGGCACGGATTACTACCGCGCCGATGCCCAACTCTTCATTCTGCTGGCGGCGGCCGGTCTAGCGGCGTTGGGTCTGGTTGCCGCTGGGCGTACTCTGCGCAACACGCCCATGGGCGACGCCTTCTCGACTTTTGTTCGTCAGCCGGGAATCTGGGCTATCTTTTCGTTTATCCTTTTCTATCGTTTTAGCGAGGCAATGGTCTCAAAAATGTCGCCGCTGTTCCTAAAGGATTCGCTCGTCAACGGCGGAATGGCGGTTGACAACGCGACGCTCGGCGGCATCAAAGGGGTCGCCGGAGTGATGGGAATTATCCTTGGTGGCATCCTCGGCGGACTGCTCCTCTCGCGGTTTGGATTCAAGAAAGCAATCTGGCCATTAGCTTTTGCCATGCACTTGCCGAACCTCTTATACTGGTGGGCGTCGGTGGCAAAGCCGCCGATCGCGGTTCTTTATGGGGTGGATTTTGCCGAGAACTTTGGCTACGGCCTAGGCTTCGCCGCCTACATGGTGTTCCTCATGCGGGTGGCGTCGCGTGGAAACTACAAGACCTCGCACTACGCTATCGGCACCGGAATGGGCGCGCTGTGCATCGCGGCGGCGGGAATCGTTAGCGGAATTGTGCAGCAAAACTTCGGCTATACGGGTTTCTTTGCGGCCAGCATGATCTTCGCGATTCCAGGGCTTCTTAGCCTTCTCTTCATTCCGAAAGAGATCCAATGAACCTCGCGCGCGTTGAAGCCACCGTCCGGGAAGGCATTGCCGAAGGCGTTTTTCCCGGGGCTTGCTTCGCGTTTGGGCGCGGCCACGAGCTTCGAGTTGGCGCGGTAGGGTCGTTTACCTATGAGCCCGACAGCCGCCCGGTCACCTTGGACGTGCGGTGGGATCTTGCCTCGCTTACGAAAGTGTTGGCCACGACGACGGCGGCAATGCGGTTGGAAACCGATGGACTCCTGACCCTTGATGCGCCGGTGCGGTCGATATTGCCGGGGTTCGCAAATCCGCAGATCACGGTTCGGCAGTTGCTGACCCATACGTCGGGTTTGATTCCGTTTCGGCCGTATCACAAGAGTCTGAGCACGCTCGAACAGCTAAAAGCCGCCGTTCAGGCCGAGCCGCCGAACACGCCGCCCGGGACGGCCACCGCCTACAGCGACCTCAATATGCTTCTGCTTCAGTGGAGTATCGAGGCCCTTTCTGGTCAGCCACTCGATGCGTTTTGCCGAGCAAACATCTGGGATCGGCTGGAGCTAGAAGAAACCGGCTTCAATCCGCTGGTCGCCGAACAATGCGCCCCAACCGAACCCGTGGAGCCTTGGCGGCTTGCGCTTCGCCGGGCAAGGGGAATCGAAGACGACGCGGAAGAATTCACGCAAGGGGAGGTCCACGACCCGACGGCCATGCTGGCGGGCGGAGTTGCCGGCCATGCCGGACTGTTTTCGTCGGTCGGCGATGTCGCCCTGTTTGCGATCGCCGTCCTAGAGAACCGCCTGGTGCCCGCCGAAACGTGGGCAAGATGGACCCGCCGCCAAAGCGACGCCAGCACGCGAGCTCTTGGGTGGGACACCGTCCTCTCGGGAACACCGTTTGGCCCGCGAACCTTCGGCCACACCGGCTTCACCGGCACATCAATTTGGATCGACCCAGATTCGAGATTCTGGGCGGTTTTGCTCAGCAACCGGGTTCACCCAACGGCGGCGAATGGCAAAATCATTGAGTTCCGCCGCCGATATCACGCCGCCGTTTGGGAATCTATTCTCTGAGCGCGGGGGACCAGGAACGTCGCGAGAAGGCAAACGCCCCCGGCAAGCAAATACGGCGCGGCGGGTCGCCAGTCAAACAAGATTCCGCCCAGCACCGGGCCGAGAACGAATCCCAGCGACCGCGTTCCCTGCATCAGGCCGAACAATTCCCCCTGGCGGTTTTCGGGCGCGATGCGGCTGCAAAGGGTGTTGATGACCGGGTTCGCAATACCGCTGCCGATGGCATACAGGGTGGAGGCAAAGAGCAAACTCACCATGGCCGGAATCGGGAGCATCACCGCCACCGGATTCAACGCCAGCCCAACGCCCTGCGCCAGGTAGGCATACCGAAGCTGGACGGTTTCGCGAAGTCGACCGGCCAGCCATCCGACCAGCACGCCCGAGACAACCAATCCAAGCGCTGATTCGTAACCAAAGATGATCCCGAACTCCTGCGAGCCATAGCTGAAGAGCTTCTGAATCAGGCGGCCGAAAGTTCCTTCCAGCGTCGCCAAAGAGAACCACGCGACGACCGCCACCAACACGTACGGCCGCAAATCCGGGAAGTCCTTGAGGATCTGGAAGTCGAAGATGCCGACACTGCGCGCCTTCATCGGCGACTTCGGCCGGTCGTTTGGCAACGTCCACGCAACCAGCGCGAGGCCGAGCAGCGACGCTCCCGCGCCAACGAAGCCGAGCATGCCGTGGCCGAAGTGATGGCTCAGAAAGCCGCCTATCGGCGGCCCGATGATGAGCCCGGCCGATAGGAACGCCCCCAGACGGCCAAGCCGACCCGAGCGACCTTCCTCGCCTTCATCGGTCAGGCAAGCCTGGGCAATCGCCACGTTGGCTCCGCCAAGGCCGGCGAGGATACGGCTTATCAACAAACCCCAGACTTCGAACGCGAACCCGTAGACCAACATCGCGGCGGCGCTCAGGATCGTGCAGGCGATGAAGACGGATTTTCGACCGGCTCGGTCGCTGAGCGATCCCCAGCGCGGCGATACGATCGTTTGCGTCACAAAGGTCGAAGCCAACATGATGCCAATGACCGCCCCGACCGGCCACTGTCGCGGGATGACCTCCTCGGCGCGAATCTGAAAATCGGCGATGAGCATGCCGAACCCAAAGAGATCGGCAAAAACCGCAAGGTTCAAAGCGGTCTCCTTGCGCGTCATCTTCACGCCCCCAGTCTATTGCAGAAACCCAAGTTGGTACGAAACCAGCGATTTCTTACACCTTTCCAAGGTTTCCGCCGCGGTCCCTACGCGCCTTTACGGCTCAGAAGCGTACACATGTGGGAGTGCCCCGCGAAAGGCGGTGGCAAGCCCAACCATGAAACATCTACCGGCATTTCTTATCCTTGCAGCCACCAGCGCGCTCGGCCTCTTCGGCTGCGGCGGAACCGACTCTCACGCTGAGACCGCCACGCTCCGTGTCGTCCACGCCTCTCCGAACGCTCCCAACGTCGATGTGCTCGTTGGCAACGACGTTCGCATCGCGGGTCTGAGCTACTTCAATAGCTCGACGACCTCGCTTGAGGAAGGCAACAACCGTATTCGCGTTAACGCCGCCGGCACCGCCTCGACGGTCATCGACACCCCGCTACCAACGGTTAAGGGACGACTCTACACCGTGCTTGCCGCCGACGTTCTCGCCACGATCAACCCGATCGTGATCGACGACATCGATGCCGGTCCGGGTGCTGGGCTTGCCCGAGTCCGAATCGCTCACGCATCTCCGAGCGCCGGCAACGTCGACGTCTTTATCACGGCGCCGACCGACCCGCTCCCGGCAGTCGCGACTTTGCCGAACGTGCCGTTCAAGGCCGTTAGCACTCCAATCTCGGTTCCGAGCGGCAGCTACCGAGTTCGCATTACCCCGGCCGGAGCGCCAGGAACGGTAGCCATCGACTCCGGCACGATCACGCTAGGGTCCAACTCGTCGACCATCGCAGTGGCTTTGGACAAGGCAAGTGGCGGAGCCCCTCTCACGGCCCGATTGTTCACCAAGAGCTACTAAACTAGCCGCATGCGGCAAGTTCTCTTACCTGTGATCGGACTCTTGGTCTGGGGTTGCGCAAGCACCCCAGACCCGGTTTCCGGGGAGTGGACATACGGTTCCCCCGCCTCGGCGGCTGGTCTTGGAGAGTCGAACGCCACACTGACATTTGCCAATGGCAAAGCGACATTCGGCGTGCGCGGAATGCCGCCGGGCCGCAGTGGCCCCTACCGGATTGATGGCGGCAAAGTCGCCATTGAAGTCGAAGGCACGACGATGATCTTCACCCCGGATGCCGCGAAAAAGCTCTGGACCCGAGAGGACAAGCTGGCCGCGTTCTACCGAAAATAATATACGATCTCTTTTTCGTGTATTATATTTCGTGTAATGACAGACACTCATCACCCTATCGAGATCGCGGTTGCAACCGGAGACGGCATCGGGCCAGAAATCATGGCCGCCACGTTGACCATCTTGGAGGCCGCCGGAGCTCCGCTGCGCTTCGCACCCATTGAACTCGGGGAGAAGGTGTACGCGCGGGGAGTGCTCAACGGGATTGATGCGTCGGCTTGGGAAGTCCTGCGACGCACCGGCGTGTTGCTGAAGGCACCGCTTGCAACCCCGCAGGGCGGAGCGGGTCGCCCAGGATATAAGAGCGTCAACGTCACCCTCCGCAAATCGCTGGGGCTGTTTGCGAACGTCCGGCCGGTTCGCGCTTACGGCGCGTTCGTCCCTTCGCCGCAGCCGACGATGGATGTGGTTGTGGTCCGCGAAAACGAGGAGGACCTTTACGCCGGAATCGAGCATCGCCAGACCGACGATGTATTTCAGTGCCTTAAGCTGATCACCCGAAAGGGCTGCGAGCGCATCGTGCGGTACGCCTTCGAATACGCGGTCCGAAACGGCCGGAGCCGCGTCACTTGCATGACCAAAGACAACATCATGCAGATGACGGACGGGTTGTTCCACCGAGTCTTTGATGAGATTGGCGCGGAATATCCCGACATCAAGAAGGACCACATGATCATCGACATCGGCGCGGCGCGACTGGCAACCCGACCCACCGATTTCGACGTGATCGTGACGTTGAACCTTTACGGCGACATCCTTTCCGATATCGCGGCCGAGATCACCGGCTCGGTCGGGCTCGCGCCCTCGGCGAACATCGGCCAAACGGTGGCGATGTTCGAAGCCGTTCACGGCACCGCGCCGCAGATCGCCGGGAAGGGCATCGCGAACCCATCCGGCCTGCTTCTTGCCGCCGTTCAGATGCTGAATCACCTGGGGCTGGCCGACGCCGCGACCCGCGTGCACAACGCCTGGCTGAAAACCATCGAGGACGGCATCCATCCGGCGGACATCTACCGGGAGGGAGTCTCCACCGAGAAGGCCGGAACCGAAGCGTTCGCAAGGGCGGTAATCGCTCGGCTTGGCGAAACTCCGTCGGTGTTGGCTCCGGTGAGCTACGTTCCGATGGAGCCGATTCGGATTGAGGTCGAGGAACTCGCCCCCACCCACCGCGAGTTGGTTGGTTCCGACGTTTTTGTCTTCCACCGAGGCCACGTCGAAGAGTTGGTGCCCGCTCTGGAAAAGGCGGCCGGGCCGGGACTCAAGCTCGTCATGGTGACGAACCGTGGCGTTAAGGTCTGGCCGAACGGCCTGCCCGAAACGACAACGACGGACCACTGGCGGTGCCGGTTCGAAACGCGTGGCACGGGCGCGGATCGCGCCGAGATCACCGGTGTTTTACAGCGCCTCGAACTCGCCTCGGTCGACGTGATCAAGTGCGAGCACCTGTTCCGGTTTGACGGCGTCGCCGGATACTCGCTCGGTCAGGGCCAGTAGTTCAGGCCGCGACGAAGTGCCGGCGGTCGTAAACCAGGTCGTCGGCGACTTGCCAAATGTCTCCCGAGACGCGGTTCTCGGGGACGATTTTGCTGAAGTGGACGATTGCGCCGGTCAATCCCGCCGTACGGGCGCGGGCCAAAAACGCGGAGTTGAGAACCTGCCGGGCGGCCGGCTTCAGGCCGAAGCTCACGTTCGAAACGCCAAGAATCGAATTGACACGTGGGAACTGCCTCTTGATCTCGGCAATCGCGTCGATGGTATCGATCGCGGACCGGCGGAACTCTTCGTCGCCCGAACCCAGCGTAAACGTGAGGCAATCCAGAAACAGATCGTGGTCGGGCAATCCGTACTCGCGGGACAAGTTAACGAGCCGAGTTGCGACTTCCACCTTCTTCTCGACCGTCTTCGCCATGCCAAGCTCGTCAATGGTGAGGGCGACCACGCCGGCGCCGTATTTGGTCGCTAATTCCAGAACTCGGCGGGCACGGGCTTCGCCGTCTTCAAAGTTCATCGAGTTCAGCAATGGCTTACCGGCAACGCATTGCAACGCGCGCTCCATCACCGGCAGCTCGGTGCTGTCGATCATGATCGGCACCGTGACGTGCTGATTGAACCGCTGCAGCACCTCGGTCATGTCGCGAACCTCGTCCCGGCCGACGTAGGCGGTACAGACGTCGAGCATGTGCGAACCCTCGCCTTCAAGCTCTTTGGCCAATTCGGTCAGGCCATCCCAGTTCTCGACGGCGAGCATTTCGCGGAACGCCTTCGAGCCGTTTGCGTTGGTCTTTTCGCCAACAATGAGGATCGAATTGTCCTGCTCATACGGCTGAAACTGATAGAGCGAGGCGGAACCGACCAGCGAGAACGCCTCGGCCTGCTCCGGCTTCGCCACCCGGAAATCGAACCCGGGAAACAGGTGCCGCACGTTTCGCCAGTGCGCGGAAGCCGTGTGGGGTCGACCGCCGACCGCCGTCGCTACCGCCGCGATGTGGGCCGGAGTGGTTCCGCAGCAGCCACCGCACATGGCCACGCCGTGCTCGGTCACAAATGTCTCATGGAAAGACGCTAGTTCCTCGGGCGTGAGCCGATAAACGGCTTGGCCGCGCTCCATCTCGGGCAATCCCGCGTTCGGCTGAATCGCGATCGGTCGGGTCGAATGCTGGCCGAGGTACCGGACATGCGGCATCATCTCGCGCGGTCCCGTCGCGCAGTTCATCCCGACCGCCGTCACCGCCGGGAAGCACTCGGCCATCGCTAAGACAGCACCCATCTCGGAGCCCAGCAGCATCGTGCCGGTCTGCTCCATGGTGACCTGAAGGAACACGGGTACCTGGCGTCCGGCCTGCGCCATCGCCCGCTCGGCAGCGACAATCCCCGCCTTTACCATCAGCAGGTCCTGTAAGGTCTCAAGCAAAAGCGCGTCGGCGCCGCCTTCTAGAAGGCCAAGAAAGCCGTCCGCATAGGTGTCTTCCAGCACTTGCCAAGTCGTTTGCCCCAAGGAAACCAGCTTCGTTCCCGGGCCGAGCGCACCCACCACGAACCGCGGCTTTTCCGGGGTCGAGAACTTATCGGCAGCGGCACGGGATACCCGCGCGGCGGCAAGCGAAAGATCAAAAACGAGGTTCTCGATCTCGTACTCGGCCAGCACGATGCTCGTCGAGCCAAAAGTGTTTGTCTCAATCAGGTCGCTTCCGGCGGCAAGGTACTGCTCGTGCAGGCTCTGAATGAGATCCGGCCGTGTGCAAACCAGCAGCTCGTTGCAACCATCCAGGTTCTTACCCGCCAGCCGTTCGGTCGCCTCTTTCAGGGCCGGGCTGGTGATGTGCTCGGCGCGCAGCACAAAGTCCTCCGGCACGGCATTTGAAGTCTGGATCAAAGACCCCATAGCGCCGTCGTAGATAAGGACGCGCTCTTCCAATGCCGCGAGGAGTTGAGATTTCATGCCTTGGCGAGCAGTTCCGAAACGAGTCGGGGCACGTCGCTGGTTCGATCCGCGACCAATGCGCCCGCCTCAAGCAGCGCGCTCACCTTGGATTCCGGCGTTCCGGTATTGCCCGAGATGATCGCTCCGGCGTGGCCCATTCGCTTTCCGGGAGGTGCGGTGCGGCCCGAGATAAATCCGACAACCGGTTTGGTCATCTGCATCATGTACTCGCAGGCGGTCTCTTCGTCTGATCCGCCAATCTCGCCGACCATCACGACCGCCTTCGTCGCCGGGTCCTTCTCGAACATTTCCATGACTTCGATGAAGCGAGTTCCCGGGAGGGGGTCGCCGCCGATGCCGACGCAAGTCGTCTGTCCCAGTCCGGCGCGGGTGAGTTCCCACACGATTTCGTACGTAAGGGTTCCAGAACGGGAAACCATGCCGATCGGTCCGGGCGTGAAGATGTTGCCCGGCATGATGCCCATTTTGCACTCGCCGGGGGTGATGATTCCCGCGCAGTTGGGGCCGAGAAGACGGCTGGTGCCGTTATCTCGAACGCGGTTGACCATGCGGATCTCATCGTGAATCGGCAGCCAGTCGCTGATGCAGACGATGAACTCGACGCCTGCGGCTTCGCACTCAAGAACCGAGTCGGCAGCGTACGGTCCGGGAACAAAAATGATCGAAGCCTCGGCTCCGGTGGCCTCGCGCGCCTCGCTAACCGTGTCGAAAACCGGGCGGCCAAGATGCTGCGTCCCGCCCTTACCCGGCGTAACACCGGCAACAACGTCGGTTCCGTACGCGATCATCTGCTCGGCGTGGAAGCCACCTTCCTTGCCCGTCATGCCACACACGATCACTTTCGTTGCCTTGTTTACGAGAACCGCCATCGAGAGTCAGGATACCGGACGGACCAAGCCTACGACCCGGATTGCCGGTATCGCTTGGCGATGAGATACGAGTCGACAAGCGGAGCAAAGGACAAAACCACAAGGAGAAAGATCATGAATCCGAACGAGTTCGGAATCCAGGAGATGGCGAGCCCAATCACGGAACCCCACACCCACAACGCGCCGGCGCGCCGATGCGTCGCCTCCCAAACGCGCGGATCGGCCAGGGTCCAGGGGGTCTTCACACCCATCACCGGATTCGGCTTCATCTTCGGCATCTGAATCCCGATGAACAGGAACAGTGCGAACATCGCCCCAAAAACGAGATTGATGGCCATTGCCTCGTTGGAAACCGTCATCCGAAGGATGCCAAGGTAAAGCAACGACATAAAGAACGAAATGCTCACCATCAGGTTGTAGTAGATGCCGTCGGGCGAAAACGGGTGCGCCGATGGGATTTTCTTAAGCCAAGGAGTGGCCAACGTGATGGCGATAGGCGTCCCAACGATGAACAGGCCCGCTATGGCAGTTTCCCAAGGGCTGCCGTATCGATCTGGCTTACCGTCGATTCCCCAGTGCACCGGGACTACCGCAGGCAGACTCGCAACCGTCACCGCCGTCGCAATCATCACGGCGACCAGAAGCAGGAGTTGGATGGCCACGCAAGTTCGGAAGTTCATCTAGACCTCTGAAGACTTAAACGAACTAGCGTCAGCTCAGGTTGCGGTTAGCTTAGTTCTTCGCCGCAGAAACCGGCTCGTGGGCAGATCGGAGTTCCGACGGAACGAGACCGAGATACTCCTTAATCGACTCACGCAGACCCTGGGTGGTGCCGAAGCCGCACGCCTGGGCGACGCCGTCGAGCGGCATCTCGCCCGCCAACAAAAACTGAACGGCAAGCTCGGTTCGGCACCGATCCACGTATTCGTGGAAGCCATAACCGACGAGGCTCTTGAAAACGCGAGAGAAGTGGAACGGGCTGTAGCCGGCAAGGTCGGCGGCGTCCCGCAAGGGCCAAGAGAGGGTCGGATCGCTACGCACTTTGTCGACTAACTCAAAGATGGTATCTGGCAAGTCGGCCGGAAGCGAGGCCAACTGCAGCTGGTCGTCTCCGCTCAGCAAATCGGCCAGAACTTCAAAGACAACGGACGCCACCTTGAGCTCCCGAACCTCAGCATCGCTCCCGACGGGTTGCAACATCACTGCTTCGAGCCTTGCGATCGGCGAGGAGAACGCTGGCCCGATCGGTTTGCAGGCATACAGTCGCGGTGAGCCTTTCTCTGCCCCGCTCTTCGCACCGATCTTCCCAGAAAGAAGGGCTTCAAGCGCTGGAAATGCGGAACCAGACCAGACAATGGACCAAGCGGTGTGATCGCCGCGGGCCACCTGCAGAGAAAGGCGAGAAGCACGCGAGTAGAACAGACTCTTCGGCGGAACGATGGTGGCTTTGCCGCCGCTCGTCGGCCGAACGATTGCCGCTCCGTCTCGATTCACCAGCAGCACATTTACACCACCTGGAACCGTCAAACTTCCGGAAGCGAGACGGACAACCGTGCCGGAATAGTGGTTGACCGAGAGGAAGCGGCCGAAGCCCGGCTCACTCACCGTCTTGAGGCCAACGCCTCCGCCCACGCAGTCGAATCTTAATTCGATCTGACTATCCAGATTGTCGCCTCGCACGTTTCCCTTGAGTTTACATGGAACTTACTCAGCTTACGCAGCCGGTGGCAGGGTTCACTAGAGAAGTGAGTCAAGGTCTGCGGGTCGCCGTGGTTGGTGCTACAGGTGCAGTGGGAGGAGAATTCCTCTCCTTGTTCGAATCACGCCGGTTACCGGTGCAATCGCTGCGGCTACTTGCGAGCGAAAGATCGGTCGGGAAGACGATGGTCTTCCGGGATGAAGCTCACACCGTGGAGCTGCTCTCCGAGGCTGCCTTCGAAGGCATCGACATTGCGTTCTTTTCCGCCGGAGCCACGCGCTCGCGAGAGTTCGTTCCCGCCGCGCTTGCCGCCGGGGCGAGGGTCATCGACAACTCTTCGGCGTTCCGGATGCGTGCCGACGTGCCGTTGGTCGTACCCGAAGTCAACCCAGACGCACTCACAGAGTCCGACCGGCTCCTCGCGGTGGCGAATTGCACGGCCATCATCCTTTGCGTTGGCATTGCTGGATTGAGAACACTCGGCCGCTTTTCGCGGTTGATCGTGAGCACTTACCAAAGTGCGAGCGGCGGCGGCGCACAGATGATGCATCACCTGGAGGAAGCAACGCGGGCCTATCTTGACCCGACGCATCCGACTCCGGCCCCTATTCCGGGCCTTCCTGAGTACGCCTTCAACCTCTTCAGCCACAACACGCCGATCTTGGAGAACGGCTACAACGACGAGGAAAACAAGGTGATTGCCGAAACGCGAAAGATCCTTGGCATGGATGATCTCCCGATCTCGGCGACGTGCGTTCGGGTGCCGGTCTTGCGGGCCCATAGCGAATCAGTGACCCTGGAGTTCGATGGACCTGCACCGAGCGTGGAAGACGTGCGCGCGGCACTCGATTCCGCCGCAGGCGTGACGGTCGTCGATGATCGCGCTTTGAACCTGTTCCCGACACCTCGGCTTGCCAGTCACCAGAACGATGTACTGGTTGGCCGCATTCGGCAGGATTTATCTAACCCGCACGCAGTTCAGCTATTTCTTTGTGGTGATCAGCTTCTGAAAGGCGCTGCTCTGAATGCGGTGCAAATCGCCGAATTAGCCCTAGAAAAAGGCTTCATAACATCCTAAGTAGCGTTACAATGCGGGTGGTAGGTTGTGGTTCGCTTGGGCGGCTCACGAGCATGCCTGAATTTTCTTTACGGAGAGCCATCCATGAAACGCACAAAAACGTCGTTCACGTCGATGTCGACGGCCTCGACCGCAACGGACATCCTGTCCGCGCCGTCGCGCCGAACGCTACTTAAAGCCGGGGCCCTTGGTGCCGGTGCCCTCGCCTTGGGAACGAATGCGGTTGCGCAGGTCTTTTCCCCCGGGCTGAAGCAGGGCCGAGAGCGCGGCATTACCCCCTACGCCCTCGTCGACCGAACTTCCTTTGGCCTGAGCCTAAAGGAAATGAACCTCTACGATCAGCTTGGCTGGAACGGGTACCTAGAGAGGCAACTGAACCCGCGAGCCATCGACGACACGAAATGTCTCGCGCGGTTGAACCAGTTCGAAACGGTCAACTACACCCCGTACCAGGTTCTCAAGTGGACCAGCGACGGCGTGAACGCCGACTGGGAATGCATCCAGTCAACGATCATTCGCTCGCTCTACACCGATCGCCAACTGCTAGAAGTTATGACCGAGTTCTGGATGAACCACTTCTCGGTTTACATCTACAACGTGAATCGTGAGCTCCTTCCCGAGTTCATCCGCACGATTCGGAACAACGCGCTTGGCAAGTTCTCCACATTGCTCTCGGTTGTTACGAAGAGCCCGGCGATGCTCCAGTACCTGGACAACCTAAACAACACCAAGGGCAACAGCAACCAGAACTTTGCCCGGGAGTTCTTGGAGCTGCACAGCATCGGCGTGGACGGCGGCTACTCGGAAGCGGACGTTCGGTTGCTGGCGAAGATCTTCACCGGCTGGGGCATGGAGGGCTACTACGAGTGGCCTTGGGACCAGACAACGAATCCGAACTGGGGCCGGTTTAAGTTCTACGCCGAGTATCACGACGACGTGGGCGGCTACTTCATGGGGAACAACCCGGCAAACCTCATTCCGAAGGGCGGCGTCGTGCAGGGCGACACCGTGATCCAACGCGTTGCCACGAGCATGGCGTGCGCCAAGTTCATCAGCACGAAGCTCCTGCGCAAGTTTGTTACGTACAACCCGAGCCAGGCCCTCATCGATGCGACGGCTCAGGTCTTCATCTCTTCCAGCGGCAATATCACTTCGGTGCTTCGCTATATCTTGGACGAGAACCGCTTCCGACAGAACCAAACGACGAAGCTTAAGCGGCCGTTCCACCTGGTTTGCTCTGGAATTCGCGCTCTTGAAGGCGAGGTCACGGACGCCGATTCCTTGACGTGGGAACTCTTCTACAACATGAAGCAGATCCCGCTATGGTGGGCGCCACCCAATGGCTATCCGGATGCACTGGATGCCTGGGTTGACAACCTTCGGCCACGCTGGTACTTCGGGTTCCAGCTTCCGCTCAACTGGCTTTGGAACACCCGCGTCGACATTTTCAGCAAGTTCAAGAGCAAGGATCGCGACACCGTTGTGGACGCAATCAATGGCTTGCTCTTTGGCGGCGGCCTGCCAAAGTTCCGAAGGGAGGAACTGAAGGCTTTCATGCCTCAGAAACCCACCAACGACCAGATTCGGGACGTCTTTGGCTTGGCCCTTGCCTCGCCGGAGTTCCAAGTCTATTGACGCTTGATTTGACGGCCATAAGAAGGATTTAAGGAGAAACAAAGTGAAACCAACCGCAAAAGGTTGCAACGAGTACGAAGTAATTTCCCGTCGGGGAATGATGGGACAGGCCGGGGCGAAAGCTCTCCAAGGCATTGTTCCGGCTTGGTTGCCAACCGTTACCTATCATCAAGAAGCTAAGGCAGTCGGCGGCGGCCATCGTCGACAGTTTGGCGAGCGCGACATCATCGTCTCGGTCTACCTGCGCGGCGGCTGCGACGGCCTCACCGCCTGCGTTCCGTACGGTGACGACGCTTACTACACGCATCGGTCTTCGCTTGCCGTTCCCCGACCGGACCAAACGACGAACTCGAACCGGGCCATCGACCTGAATGGATTCTTCGGAGTTCCGCAATCGATGGAGCCGATGAAGGAGCTTTACGATGCCGGCCACTTCCTGTTTGTTCACGGAGCCGGATCGAAGGATTCGACGCGCTCCCACTTCGACGCGCAGCAGTTCATGGAGGCTGGTAAGGCCGACAAGGGCCTTTGGACCGGCTGGTTGGGACGGCACCTTGCAAGTTCCGGGGACATGGTCGACGGATCGCTCCTCCGGGCGATCGGGCTTAGCGGTCTCCTCGCACTCACCTTGGAAGGCGGACCCAAGACGACCGCACTCTCAAATCTCACCGACCTCCGGTACGGCGGTCGCGGCGAGAGTGAGAAAAAGCGCATCGAGTGGCTCCAGAAAGCCTACGCAACCGGCCCCGAAATCCTGCGCGATGCGGCGGCGAATGCGTTCAAGACGGTAGATCTGCTGAAGAGCATCAACTACGAAAGCTACGTCCCCGGCGGCGGAGCGGTCTACAACCAAGCGCAGCCCGGCGGTGGCGGCCTCTACGGTTCGCCGCAGGCCTTTGGCGACTCGATGCGGGCTTCCGCCGCCATTATTCGCAAGGATGTTGGCGTTGAGGCGATTCACGTCGACTACGGTGATTGGGACACCCATGAAGGGCAAAATAACTTTGGCGACTATGGCCACATGTTTATGCAGCTCTATTCCCTGTCGGCGAACCTACGCGCCTTCTTCAAGGACGTGGACTCTGCAAACCTGATGGGTCGTGTCACCGTCGTAATCGTCTCGGAGTTTGGCCGCACCGTTCAGCAGAACGGATCGGCGGGTACCGACCACGGTCACGGCAACGTGATGATGCTCATGGGCAAAAACGTGAACGGCGGCCAGGTGATGACGGACTGGCCCGGTTTGGCGAACGATTTGCTCTTCGAAGGGAACGCGCTCAAGACGACGATCGACTACCGCGACATCCTCGCGGAAGTCGTTCAGAAGCGACTGAAGAACGACAACCTCGACTACGTGTTCCCGGATCCGGCGTTTACGCCGGTGATGCGGAACGCCGTCCGGGCGTAAGTTTGTCGCATTTGAACCCTTCTCCCTCGGGAGAAGGGCAGGGATGAGGCGGAAATGAAGAACTCTCGTTGGAAAGCGGCATTTTTGGTAACCGAGAGCGTGTGACTCTGCCTCACCCTAGCCCTCTCCGGTCGGAGAGGGAACCGGACACACACGGAGGCTGGCTCTACATGCCGCGCATGGATCGGCGGAAATCGCGCATATTTGTGTCTTTGTCAATAAACACCGCCTCGATGCCGGCAATCACCGCGAAATCTTCCATCTGACCGGCGGTCAAATCGTAGCTGTAGACCGTATGGTGAGCGCCACCGGCGTAGATCCACGCCGCGAGGCCGGTCTTGAAGTCCGGCTCGACCTCCCAAACCGCCCGCCCCACCGGAAGCAGCGGCATCGGCGGGACCTCAACCCCGCGAACTGTATTCACGATCAGTCGGAATCGATCACCAAGATCGACCAGGGAGGCATTGAGCGCCGGCCCAACCTTGGCGTCGAACACCAATCTAACCGGGTCCGCCTTGCCGCCGATTCCGAGCGGATGGACCTCAAGACGTGGTCGACCAGACGAAATCGAAGGGCACAGCTCCAGCATGTGCGAGCCGAGCACGAGCTCGTTTCCGCCCTCCATGTGATAGGTGTAGTCCTCCATGAAGCTAGTGCCGCCCGTCTGCCCGGCCGTCGCGGCCTTGGCAAACCGGAGCAGCGCGGCCGTCTTCCAGTCTCCTTCCGCACCAAAGCCGTAGCCCTTCTTCATCAGCCGCTGGCATGCAAGCCCCGGGAGCTGGTTCAAGCCATGGAGATCTTCAAATGTCGTGGTGAACCCGCCAAAACCGCCCTCCACCAAGAACGCTTCGATGCCGAGTTCCTGCCGGGCGGCATCGCGCAGCGAATCATGACGATCGCCTCCCAGGTGAAGCTCGGGTGCCACATCGTAGAGGTCCGAATACACCTCGATCATCTGGTCGATGGCGTCATCCGGCACCGATTGCATCCTCTCGACGAGGTCGCCGACGCCAAAACCGTTCACGCTGAAACCGAACTGTGCCTCGGCCGCAACTTTATCGCCTTCAGTTACTGAGACAAATCGCATGTTGTCGCCAAAGCGCGCGATTTTCGTTCGTTGCAGCTCATGCCAGCCCATGGCCACTCGGCTCCAGCCGGCCAACTCCCTCACCGTCGAAGGGTCGCTCCAGTGCCCCACGACGACCTTCCGCCTCAGCCCCAGTCTCGTGTGCAGATGCCCGGCTTCCCGGTCGCCGTGGGCGGCCTGGTTGAGGTTCATAAAGTCCATGTCGATGCAGCCCCACGGCAGGTCTCGATTGAACTGGGTGTGAAAATGCAGAATCGGCTTGCGCAAAGTCGAAAGGCCCTTGATCCACATTTTCGCCGGGGAAAACGTGTGCATCCATAGCACGACGCCCGCGCAGTTTTCGTCGGCATCGGCCTCGCGACAGAGGCGCGTGATCGCCTCCGTATCCGTCATGGTGGCGGTTTGCACCCACGCGACGGGCAGCTGGCCGCTGGCGTTCAGGGACGCAACAAGCTGCCGAGTATCCTCGGCAACTTGCTTTAGCGTCTCGGGACCGTACAGATGCTGACTACCGGTGACGAACCAAATCGACTGAGTGCTCACGCAACCAGTTTATCGGGTCAGCCTACGGATTGACGGTGACGGTGACTTCCTTCTTCTGGCTGAAAACAGTGTACGCGCGAAGCTTGACGTTGATGGCGGCGTTGACCTTGAAATGCTTTACCGGAACATAGACAAGTTTCTTGCCACCTTCAACTCGGATGCTATCTAGTATGGCAACCGTCGAGTCGCTGCTCTCTCTATCGATGGACAGGCCGCCGGGGGGCGCCGGTGCGTTTAATGTGATCGTTCCGACGACGCTGGTTGCCGAGCCACCGATGACTGACGCCCGATTCAGTGTGAACGTGGCGACGGACGGCCGATCGATCTGCAGGAGGGCCGACGACTGGCTGGTTCCCAGCCGAGCCGTTACGCCGACCAATTGGGTGAGCGAAACCGACTTCGGATAGAACGTGACCGTCTTCTTCGTGGTCCCCCGCGGAATATTCACTGTCGCCGGGGCATTCAGTACCCCGCCCACATCGTTCCCGATAATCGTCACGTCGGCACCGCCCACTCCGGCAGGCGCCGTCAGCTCGATCGTCATGTTCACCGGGGTGCCAGATCCTCCGGTAACAATACTTCGGTCTAGCGCAAAGCTCTTAAGCCCGCTCGCCTTCACGTCGAATTTGGTCGTAAGGTTGTTCGAGGTTCCTGCGTAGAGGGTCACCGTCCGGTCCGGGCCGGCAGAATGCGGGATGGAGAAGCTGGCCTGTCGCTGGTTCGGCGGAATCGAAACGACGATTGGAGCGAGAAACTCCTTTTCGAGTTCGTCGTACGCCGACACGTCCACTTTTACTCCCGCCGGATAGTCGCCGGTGGGCAAGAACACGGTGCCGGTCACGGGAGTGGCCGAGCCGCCAACGAAGGTCGTTGGGCTGACGGAAACGCCGGCAAGCGCGGGAGGCTGTACATAAAAGATCCAACCCCACTCGACTCCGCGCTGCGTTGTCGCAACCTTAATTTGCGTGTACTTACTCACTTGGTATGGCTGGAAGGTGAGTTTTGCTTTTTTCTGCCCTTTCTCCACGTAGAACGCCGAGCTGGTCAACCGTCCCGCGTTTGGTGGCGTGATGACCACGGGAAAATCGGCACGCTGGAGCCGAGGTGCCCACAGCAACGTGATTTCAAGACTGACCAGGTCTTTCCCACCGACCGGATATTCGTGACTCGCTTTGATCTCATCGATCGGCGGCGTCGGCGTGACGGAGATTGGGAAGGTAGCGACGCCACTGCCCATCGTCGTCGTGATGGTGACGTCTTTCTGCGGGGCAGCCGAACCAATTTTCGCGTTGAATTCGACGCTCCACTTGCCCGCTGGAACCGTAACGAAGGACGGCACGCTGATGTAGGCCGGATCCTCGGAGGCCAAATTGACTCGTTGACCACTCGGGCCCGCTGGGCCGCTGAGCTGCAAGGTCATTTTCACGGCCTCGTTTTCGTCCTCCACCTCGTTCGGCGTGAGGCGCGTGACATTAAACGGAACGTTTGACCATACGCCGCGACCGTGCGTTGCGGCGAGAATTCGGTTCTGACCGTCGAACGTCCGGAAGTATGAGAGTTGCCGGATGCAGGCACCGATCATCTGTTTGGTCTCGAGACCCCACGTCTGGCCGCCGTTCGTGGAGTAGCAGACGCCGACCTCCGTCCCAACGTGGAAATACTCGGAGTTGTTCGGCGCCTGAACGATGGAGTAGACCGGGGCGGGAGGCAGTCCGGCATCCACGGTTCCGGTTGACCGTCGCCAAGTGGCACCCCGATCCCATGACTGCCACAGGTTGTCGTATTCGAACCCGGCAAGCCCAACGAGGATCCGGTTCGAGTTCTTAGGATCAACGTAAATGCAATTGATGCGTCGATTCGGCAGAGGGTTCCGGCCGGTGGAGTTGTCGTCGATCGTTGTCCAGGCCATCACGTCCGCGAAGCGGTCCGCTGCGCGATAGATCCGCCCGTTCTCGTCTCCGATCCACATTTCCCTTACCCAGCCGCCTGCCGTGTTGTTTCTGGCGAGACCGAACGCCGTAGGTGCGGTCGGGGTGTTCAAAGCTTGCCAATTCGCGCCATACGATGGCGTACCGTCCACCATGTTCTTTGTGCGGTACATAACTGTCCCGGCATAAAAAGCGTGCGTGTAGCGCTGATTGTCAAACTCGAGTTGACTCAAAAACGGCTGGTTACCGCTTCCGGTGACAATTCCGGTCGATTCAAAGGAATGCGTTTCTCCCGAGTCAAGCGTACGGAAAATTTCTCCGTACTGCTTTTGCATGATCACGTTTTCTGGCTTCTGAGGATTGACCGAAACCATGCCACCATCAGCTCCGATGACTGAGGTTGAGTTGGTTCGCCCCCACTGAATTCGGTGGGTCCCGTTGTCTTGGGTACCGCCAAAAACGAAGTTGTTTCCGGATTGGGCTTGCGCGCCGTAGAACTGCGAGCTTCGAACGCCGAGGGTTCGTTGCCGCCAGACCCGCTTATTGTTCGCGCCGAGGGTGGAGTAGTACATGCCACCGTCGGTACACATGAACAAGCCTCCATCGGTGCCGAAAGTTGGGCCAGGGCGGAAGAAGTGGACGTCGGCGTGAGCCTGGCCCTCAATGTCGGCCGGATCACCCTGCATTTCTTTCCAGGTCACCCCGGCATCCCAGCTCTCCCAAGCTTCGCGTCCGCCGACAAAAACGTGGGCGGCATTCAGCGGGTCAACCGTGATGTTATTGCTCCAAAAGTCAGTGTTCGGGCGCGTGCTGGTCACGTTGACTTCGGGGAACGTCGCCCCGGCGTCTGAGCTTCGGAAGACGCGGGCTTCGTTCTTGCCGTAGGTGGTCCCCCATAGGATGTAGCACGTGCTCGGGTTGGAAGGAGCGTATGCCACCGACTTTTGACCGACCGGTAAGCCGGTAATCATCTGAAACGTCTTTCCACCATCAAAACTACGGTAGGAGTTAGTTCCGCCGACCACCACCATCGCAAGATCGGTTCCGGGGTGAACGTCAATTCCGTACATCCAACCGTCAACCTTCTGGTCCGTAACAAGAATGTGCGTGTAAACACCGGCCGTGTCACGCTTGTAGAGGCCAAAAGCTGAGGCAATGAACAGGTTTCCGGCCGAATCAAAGTCGATCTGATTCATGTTCCACATGTACGCGGTACCCGTTGGTGCCCAGGTGACGCCATTATCTGTGGATCGATAGAGACCGTTTCCTCCCACAGAACCGCCGCCGCCCATCAGTTCGCCTGTCGCAGCAAAAATTTCGTCCGGGTTCTTAGGGTTTCGCGCCAAGTGCGAGACAGAAAGGTTCATCGCGTAGTTTTGGATCGGAATCCACGCGTCCCCATTGTTTACGGTCCGCCAAACGCCGCCGCCCGCCGTTGCCAGAAGCATCTTCCTCGGGTCGCGCGGATCAATGAGAACGCATCGGGTTCTTCCTGGCTGGTTAAACGGGCCCCACTCCTGCCAAGGATTGGCTTCGGAAAGTCGGGTCGGGCCACGTTCGGCAAGCATCTCCATGTGGCGAAACGCCTTTGCGTAGCCGTCTTCCGGAATTTGGCCATTCTCGTCGCGGAGCGGCGCCAGTCGGTACTCCATGTACCCGCGGGGCTCCTTGCCTTCCTCGGAGACCGGCTTAGCGGCGGTTCGCGACATCGCGAGCAGACCGATGCCGATGGCGGCAACAGCAAACGTAAGGGCGAGCGCAAACCGTTTCACGCTCCCATTATAGGCCCGCAAACCGCTTTCTCCTAGCCGTTTTGCAATATAACGAGGTAAATTTTCGCGCCCCAGTCCAAGCGGTACCCTTTAGGCATGGTCGAAGTTGGCGGCATCAGGCTGCGGAATCCGGTGCTGTTGGCACCAATGGAGGACGTCACCGCGCTGCCCATGCGCCGCATCGCGAAGCAGATTGCCAACCCTGGCCTCATGTTCACTGAGTTCGTCAGCGCAATGGCGATTCACTACAAAGCGGCCAAAACCTACAAGAAGCTGCGCGTCCATCCCGAGGAAAGGCCGCTCGGAATCCAGATTTTTGGTGGCGTGCCCGAGATCATGGCCGAGACCGCGCGCATTGCTGAGTCGTTTGGGCCGGAGATCATCGACATCAACATGGGTTGCTGGGTGCCCAAGGTGTGCAAAACCGGTTCCGGCGCGGCACTGCTCAAGGACCCGGATCGTGCCGCCGAGATCGTCGCGGCCGTCGTAAATGCCGTTAAGATTCCGGTGACGGTGAAAGTGCGCGCCGGTTGGGATTACTCGCTTTTTGCCGCGCCGGATCTTGCGCGCCGGTTCCAGGATGCGGGCGCGCAGATGATTACGCTTCACGCCCGCTTCGCCAAGCAGGGCTTTGAGGGAGAGGCCGATTGGAACCTCATTCGCGAGATGCGCGACGCAGTTCGGGTCCCCCTCATCGGCAACGGCGACGTTAAGGAACCAGCCGATGCGATCCGAATGCTGCAAGAAACCGGCGCGGACGGCGTGATGGTCGGTCGCGCGGCGATCTCGAATCCGTGGCGGCTACGCGACATCGTGCGCGCGGTCGAGGCATTCCAGTCCGGCCAGCCGTGGACCAACGAGCTTTCGGTGCCCACGATGCGGGAGCGCATTGAAACCGCTCTCGAGCACATCCGGCTGATGATCGCCTACGAAGCCGGCGTCGATACGTACGCCGAGGCAGACGGAGACAAAGACGCGGAAGGGCGAGCTTGCCGGGCGCTGCGTGGCCAAATACCCATTTACATCAAAGGGGAACCAGGAGCCGGGGCCGTACGGGGACGCCTAACGCTTTGCTCGACGTTTGGCGAGTACGAGGACGTGCTGATGGAGTTTGCCTCGTCCGTTAGTGCCGGCTAATCCTTATCGACCTTGTCCCATTCGGCTTCCAGGGCCGCCCAGCGGTCGGGCGCAAGCTTAGGGGTTTCGCGGTTCGCAACGTTTTGCAGGTCGGCTTTCAGCTTCAACAACGCCGCCAGAGCCTCGCGGCAGCGCGGACAGCCGGAAAGGTGATACTCCAGGTAAGCGCTCCAAAAGCCCCTCAGGTCGTGGTCGATCCGGCGATGGATCATCCAGCCGGTATGCAAGCATGGTTTCGTCATGAGTGGTACTCCTGATGTGGAGAAAAGTTCGGGCCAAGAAGCTCTTGAAGCTTCATTCGGCCCCGTGAAAGTCGAGAGCGAACGGTTCCGGTGGGAATCCCCATCACGCGGGACGTTTCTTCGTAGTCGAGCTGCTCCATATCTACGAGCACCACGCACATCCGCTGGGTTTCCGGCAGAGCCTGCAAGGCTCGGCGAATCCGAACGTCGATTTCGTTCCCGACGAGCTCATCAAACGGCGACGGCGCCATCGCGCTCGAATCGGCCACGGCGTCGATGTCTTCTACATTTTGGGTTCGCTGGTCCTTGCCCGAGGCACGGTACGCGACGTGGCGAATGATTTGGTACATCCACGCCCGGAAGTATTCCAGCGGCTCGGGATCGAGCTTTAGATAGGAGCGGTACGCCTGAATGAGGGCGTCTTGCACCCAGTCGGAGGCCAGATCCGCGTTGCCAGCGGCCATCCGGGTGGCGAAGCGTAGCATTCCAGCCTCATGCTCGCGAGCCAGCCGACCAAACCGACTGCGCCGTTCTTCGGGAGACGTCACCACTTGCTGCCGGAGGTTTACCCCGACCGTCATCATCCCATGTGGATCGAGCAAAGTGGCCTGCATCAGTCACGAAAGACCGCAGGCCAAAAGATCGTTCCACGATTTTCAGGAATTGTTATCCGTGGAGGACATCGATGACCGTCGCTACTCGGCGGGCGGCCCGAACATCGTGCACGCGGACCATCGCGACGCCGTGAAGCTGCGCAAAGGCTTCCATCGCGAGGCTGCCCTCGATTCGATCTTCCACCGGAGCAGGGTTCTCTACCGTGCCAAGGATCTTGCCGATCAGTGCCTTCCGGCTCACGCCCAGCAACACCGGATAGCCAGTGGCAACCAAACGGTCCAAGTGTCGGATCAGCGAGATGTTGTGCGAGAGCGTCTTGCCAAAACCGATACCCGGATCGATCCAGACCTTCAAACCGGCGGCCGACAACGCCTTGGCCCGCGCCACAAGGAACGCGCCGACTTCGCCCACCACGTCATCGTAGTGCGGATTCTGCTGCATCGTGTCCGGCGTGCCCTGCATATGCATCACGCAAACTTCGCATTTGGCCTCGATCGCGATCTCTACCATCTCGGGGTTCGAGAACCCGGTGACGTCGTTGATGAAACGCGCGCCGCGCGCAACCGCTTCTCGGGCGACGGCTGGCTTTCGAGTGTCGATGCTCACCGAGACTCCACGCTGGGCGAGTTGCTCGACGACATCGAGAACGCGTCGCTTCTCCTCCGCCTCGTCCACGTGCGCCGCGCCGGGCCGGGTGGATTCGCCGCCGACGTCTACCCAGTCCGCGCCTTCCTCATGCATCCGCAAGCCGGCCTCAATCGCCTTTTGCGCATCATAGTGCAGACCACCGTCGCTAAACGAGTCTGGCGTCACATTCAAAACACCCATTATCTTCATTATCGAATCTCGCTTAGGCCGAACCTTTCGTGCAATAGCTTGACGGCACGCAGACTTTCCGACTCGGTGATAAGCACGCTCAGGCTGTAGTCGCTGTCGCTGGTCTGCAAGACTTGGATTTGGCTATCGGCCAGCACGCTCAGCACACTCAGGAACAAACCCGGTTGCTGCATGTACTCATGGCCCACCAAAGATACCATGGTGCACCCCTCGGTGAGAGCGGCCGGAACCCGTCGGAGATCGCCCAGCGACTTGAGAAGCGCCGCCTGGGTGGACACCTCCCTCGAAGCCGCCCGCCCAATTTGAATGAGATAAACGCGTCGCGGCGCATCGTCCATCGGCAGCACAAGCCCGTCCAGGACATTCTCGACAATCGGATACTGCGACCGCGGCACCGCAAACCCAATACTGCTGGGGCTGAGGTCCAACATGAAGAGGTTCACGTTGTACTTGGCCATCGTTTCAAAAATCTGCGATTCCAAGAACACGCGGTCGGCGGCGGTGTCGGCCTGGCTCAGGTCGAACTGCAGGTAAACGAGCTTGCCGGTGTGCGTGACACCCGTAACGCGTCGGCCCGGGAAGTGGTCACGCGAGACAATCTCCGTCCCCTCGTCATCCGAAAAGGTGTTTTTCACCCAGAGCGGTATGCCCGAGTTCATCGCGATTTCCGCCGCCCGCGGGTGCACGACCTTCGCGCCAAGGTGAGCGATCTCAGCCACCTCGTCGTAGGTCACCTTGCGCAACGTTGGGGCGTGCTTCACGGCGTCGGGGTCAGCGGTCTTCACGCCGTCAACGTCGGTGAAGATCTCGACAGCAAACGCGTCGAGACCGGCGCCGAGGGCCGAAGCCGTAGTGTCGCTTCCGCCGCGTCCCAGGGTCGTCAGCTCGCCGCCCGGAAAGTCGGGACCAGTGTCGAACGTCCCTTGGAAACCAGAAACGACCGGGATGAATCCTTCGTCTAGCGAGGCCAACAGCTTGCCAGGCTTAATCGCGACGATCCGCGCATTGCCGTAGACGCCGTCCGTGCGGATTCCGGCCTGGCCGCCCTGAAACGCCTGCGCGGGATGCCCGAGCGACTTGAGCGTGTGGGCAAAGATCACCGCCGAAAGCACCTCGCCGCACGAGATGAGCATGTCCACCTCGCGCGCTTCGGCGTGAACGTTCGCATCGATGTCTCGCAAAAGCCCAAGGAGCGTGTCGGTGGCGTAGGGTGCGCCGCGCCGACCGATTGCACTGACGACGACAACCGGTCGGAATCCCTGCTCCTTTGCCGAAATGACCCGCATCGCCGATTGGAGTCGGCCTTCTGGCGTGGCGACGCTGGTGCCACCAAACTTCATCACCTTAATGCGCACGGACGTCCTCCCCGCTTGCCGATTGACGAACGGCGGTGCTGTGCCGCAAGTGCTCGGCCAAAGGCTCGGCGGCTTCGGCCGAAACCACCATCAGCACGCGGTCGTGCATGTCGCCGATGTGGTCGATGATCGCCCCGCTGGAAATCGCTTCCTTCATGATCGATGCGATGAGGCCGTCCTCGTCCCGAATGTTCACCGCGTGAACCAGAACGATGGACCGATCGGAGCGAAGGCTGAACTCCACCTGCAGGTCTTTCAGGGCCCGGTTCGCGTTCGCCGCGCTTTCCTGACTGACCAGGAACGACACTCCAGTGGGCGTGATCTTCAGGAAGTCGATGCTCACTTCGGCGTCTGCGACCGCCCGTAGCACGCCAATGCGCGCGGCCGTGAGGTCACCCGTCAGGTGCGTGACGTGAATTTGGGCGAAGCCAGGCCGCACCTCGACGTGGCTTACGCCCCGCTTCTTATCGAACTGGCGCTCCGGGCGCAACGGCGATGATGAAGGTTGCCCCGTCATTCTGCGGTTCCGGCCAGAATCGCTTCCGCACGGCTCCAAACCGCCGCGTCAAGGGTGACGCCGCTCGCCTTCACATTTTCGTCTACCTGATCCGGGCGGCTTGCGCCAATGATGACGCTGCTGATGCCGGGGTGGCGCAGGCACCAGGCAAGGCTGAACTGAGCGACCGAAAGGTCGTGCTCGGCGGCGAGAGAGGCCAGCTTCTGGACGCGCGTCAGGGTTTCGTCGTTCAACTGGCCCTTCATGAACTGGTTCGATGAATCATCGGACGCACGCGAGCCTTCCGGAAGCGGCGCGCCCGGCTTGTATTTTCCGGTGAGGATTCCCTGCGCAAGCGGCGAGAACACCACCTGGCCGATGCCGTTTGCCACCGAAACCGGGAGCACAGCTTTTTCGATGTATGGGTTCAACATGCTGTAGGAGGGCTGGTTGCTGGCGGGCGGGTTGGCGTTCAGCAGCTTGGCGGTGTCGGCTAAGTTCTGAATCTGCGCTGCGCTCCACTCCGAGACGCCCCAGTACAGAACCTTTCCGGCGCGGATGAGATCGTCGATTGCCCGAACCGTCTCATCGATCGGCGTGCTGTCGTCGTACCGGTGGAACTGCATCAGGTCGATGTAGTCCGTTTGCAGGCGGACCAGGGAGTCGTTGACCGATTCCGTGATGTGCTTTCGGCTTAGCCCGCGATCGTTCGGGCCATCGGAAAACGGAAAGAAGCACTTCGTGGCCAGAACGAGATCTGCCCGACGATAGCCCTTGATCGCGGATCCCAGGGCGAGCTCGGCGGCTCCCTTGTGATAAACATCGGCGGTGTCGAAAAAGTTGATGCCGAGGTCATAGGCACGGTGAACCACACTGGCCGTACTCGAGTCGTCCAGCGTGCGGCCATGGGTAAGCCAACCGCCCAGGGCGACCTCAGAGACCTTAAGACCAAAACGACCAAGTTTGCGATAGTTCACGGCGCGGTAGGTTACCGTGCAATCTCGAAGATGAGGCGGGTTCCCTTGCTCCATGTTAGGCGAAGTTGGCCTTTCGCAATCGAATCGGCAAGAAAAACTCGCCATCGACTTCCCTCATCGTTCATCAACTGACTTCGGACCTCCGACGGAAAAGGGGCTGGAGTCGGGGCCAAACCAGCGGCTTGCGTCCATTGCTCGAATAACCCTGGGTTATCACGGCGGATTGGTCCCAGATCCATGTAGACGTGCGTGATCTTTAGCTTCTGCAGATTCGCGATAAGCTCGTCGCCGGTCGTCATCTTCTCGTAGCCGAGCTCGGTTGTGTGCCCCGGGTTGGCCCAAAAATACGGGATCTCGAGCAAATAGCCAAACACCTCGTCGTACAGCGCGACTTTGCTGCCGGCCGGAAGCTTGTTCAGCTCTTGGGCGGGGTTGAAGAACGGAACCCGGGCGGCGCGATATTCGTCGGGCGAGATCTGGCCGATGAGGACGGGGATTCGGTCTTGAACCAGTTGCCCGCTCACCAGAAACAGGCCGTAGGCGGTCTGCAGCACCGCAACGCCCGCCAGTACACGACCAACGGTCGTCCGAACGATGACTCCGGCCCCGATCACGCAGAGGGGAACGGACAGTGCGATGATGTACCGCGACTGCTGGGACAGGAAGAACCACATGGCCAGGCTTAGGCCGACCGCCGACAGCGCGAATTTCTCCTCGGCCGAAAGCTTGCCGGATGACAGCCTCAGAAGCCCGCCTAGGAGGCCAAAAATGCCCAGGGAGCCCCAGATGAAGCCGAGCCCAAGAATCGGTGCCGGGTTGATGTAGCGACCGCTCTGGTAGGCCAGCCCCAAAACCGCGTGCGGGAATCGAGCGGGTTCCAGAGAGTTCGCCGTGTAGTTCGGCTGCTCGGGCGAGGGCAGCTCGCGGCCGGCACCGAAGGTCTGCTGCTCGTTGGAATAGATGGCGGCGGCAAACGGACTCCAATTCTTTCCGCCAAGAACGGAATAGAAGAATGGGTAGACCGGGTTACCGGTTTGCACCGCGTTTCGGATGTACCAAGGCGACGCGATAGCGGCCGCAAGGATCGGGATGAGGATCAGTTCCTTCCGCCACGTTCGTTTCGCCACGGAAAAGCCGAGGATGCACAGCCCGACGACCAGGATTGTTTGGATGCCTGTGTATTTGCTGCCCGCGGCGAACCCGAGGGTCCAGGCAGCGGCCACCGCGTAAGGTTTGGCGTTCTCGGCGGTGCAAGCCCGAGCGGCCAGCAAGGTGCCGAGGCCCGCGAACGTTCCGTTCGCGACATCGATGTAGGCCGTTCCCGCGAGCCACAGCACGACCGGCATGGTCGAGAAAGTTACGGCGGCCCACCATCCGGCGGCACGGCCATAGAAGTCGCCGGCGATGCCGAAGATGGCGAATGCACCGAACACGAACAGGCAGAACGACAACGCCTTTGCGCCCGCCTCGCCGCCGAACTGCAAGCCCCAAATGAACAGGTTATCGACGGCGAATGGGAAATTTGAGTGGTGAATGAAGCTGATGAACTCGAACTGACCGGCTTGAATCCACAACTTCGGAACCGCGAGATGGTAGGCCAACGAGTCCCAATCGATGCTGGTGCTCGGGGCAAGAACCCCGGTTAGCACGAACATGCCGCCGAGGACGAGGGCAAGAATGGCGAGGAGCTCCGGCCCCTCCGGTTTAACAAGCGAAAGTTGCTTTCGGTCTTGCCAAAGGAAGGCGAACCCAAGCACCGTCGCGAGGATCGGTAACCCGACTCCCCAGCGTAACCCGTTCGGTAGTAGCCCAATTGGCAGAGTTGCGAAGCCGAGTAAGCCAAGCCCAAGCAATCCGGCAAGGCCGAACGAAAGACTGGGGTGCAGGCTGCGAAGCGAAGGGAATAGCCGCTGGGCGCAACCCGCGCATCCAAGCGAGCAAAGAATCGCCGCGAGCAGACCCAACATGGGTTTGAGTTTAGCGAATCAGGTTCAGTTGTTACCGCCGAATCCGGAACCGATCGCCTGGCCGCGCGTGCCAAACCCGAAGTTTCCGTCAAACGGCAGCGCCTTTAACCTCAGGAAAAACTGGATTTGCCGGCCCGCGCGAAAGCCGGTTTTGGTTTCGCTGATGTTGATGACGGCTTCGAAGCAGTGAAGGTCGTACGTAAAATTGTACTGCGCCGCGTCTAGCTGCTTAGTAAATCCGTTATAGCTAAGGACCGTGCTGAACCTAGTCTTGCCCCACTTCAGATTGTTAAGGTAAAGATCACCGTTCGACCACCGTCGCTGGTAGCCATCATACCGTGCGCCAAAAGTGACAAAGGTTGCCCCAGGTAAATAGCTTAGATCCAAGCGGAAGCTACTCCATACCTGGCTAATCGTGTCGTAAGTTGACAGAGCACGCAGATTAAGCCACCTTGCCGGTTTGAATTCTGACCTTAGGCCGACCTGCTGCCATCCAATATCGCTCGATTTAGAACGCAGAAAGTCGAACCCGGTTTGGGCGCCAAGTAGCAGATAACGTTGCGGGCGGTAGGAGATATCCGTGGTGACGTTATGCGCCTTGCCATCGCGATCTTGTGCTACCGGAGTGTAGCCTTCGGGACGCTGATAGTAGTAGCGTAAATTGGCATTCGTTCCCGTTCCGAGGCGGTAAGTCGCGTTCAGGCCGCCGCCAACGGTGTACTGTGCCGTGCCATCAGAGTAGATGCCTTGGCGAAAACCGGCGTTCGTGTCGAGCCGCAGACGGCGCTCGCTGGCATCAGCTTTCGAATAGTTCCAGTCGAGGTACGTTCGGTTCACGCGTTCTTCGGTGAAGCTTCCGAACTCTCCGATGGAGAGGCTGGTTCTGAACGGGATGCTTCTTCCCTTGTCTGCGCCCAGCAGGCGAGTTGAATCAGTGGAGACAGTGAGCACGGGCGTCCGGTCGTTGCCGGTAAAGA
The DNA here is from genome assembly GCA_945881865.1 of Fimbriimonas ginsengisoli Gsoil 348. Classification (GTDB taxonomy): domain Bacteria; phylum Armatimonadota; class Fimbriimonadia; order Fimbriimonadales; family Fimbriimonadaceae; genus Fimbriimonas; species Fimbriimonas ginsengisoli_A. Next base: position 31,878 of record CAMCVK010000010.1, read on the forward strand.
AGTTAGGGTTGTCACCAATCGGAATATTTCGGGCGTACTCGACGCCCGCCGTCACTTTGCTTAGCTCACGTGTGAGTTGTAGCCGAAGGTCGGCTTCCTTGGCCGAGAAGTTCGAAGACCCCGGGTACCGGTTCTCATTCTTTAAGAAGGAAAGATCAAACGTGGTCTGATACTCTCCGATCTTTCGGTTATCTGCAACCGAGTACGTCTCACTTAGCGACTCCGAACTCTGATACTTTGAAGTGTTTCTCTGGTAAGAAACGTTCGTGGTTGAATCCGTTCCATTAAGCGTTAGCTGCGCTTGATTACTGAGCTGCTGGGTCCCCGCTGCTCCAAGGTAGTTGTCTTGCTGGAAGTCATTATTGATCGCAAACGAACCACCGGAGAAACTCTGCTGGTGCTGATTGCGGAACGATCGGGTGCTAGCTCGGCCCGAAATACCGTAAAGGGTAATCGAACCGCTCGAATACGCAGAACGATAGCCGTAGGTTCCCCCTAGGCCAACGCCAAGCTTCGACATGTAATCTTGCCGCGTGTCGAGCGTGTTATCACCTGGGACTTCCACGGCAGCCCGGTTCTTAACGTAATAGCCCTCCTCATCGTTCTGACCAAACTCAGGCAGGTAGTTGTAGCGGCGATTGTCTAGCGGAATAGAGAGATAAGGGATCGTGACTACCTTATATCCCAGCACGATGAGTTTCGCTTTACGAAGGATAAGTCGCTTGCCAACTCTCACCGTGGCATCGTCGGATTCCATCTCAAAGTGTGGATGGTCGTAATCGCAAGTGGTGAGACTACCAAAATAGATCTTCGATTCGGCTTCATTACCGAACGCGACCTTTCCGGTAGCGTAGAGGTTATCCCGCAAGTTGCCGGAGGTTAGTTTCGGCGCGATCACGGTCCCCATGTCCTCGGCCCGGTAGGTCCGCTGGTTGTAGTCTACGGTGACGACTTCGCCCTTAAGTGTCGTATCTTTCCCGATTACCTGCACGTTGCCTTGCAGACGAAAAATGCCGGTTCGGATGTCCCCGTTTGCCCGATCACAGACCGTTCGGTAACCGCGGTACAGGAACTCCACACCTCCGCTAAGATTCACTTTGTCGCCATCGCGAACCATGTCACCGGACCGAATAAACTCGATTCGGCCGTCATCTAGGTTCGGATCTGGAAGCTCACCGACCTTTTTCGGCGTCGGAACCTGCTCCGAGCCCCGGATCGGGAAGTCGTTTCTCTGCTTTAGAAAAACTTGTATCGCCGGCCCAACCTGCCCGGTCTGAGCGGCTGCAATCCCCGGCATGCAGCACATGGCAAGAGCTAAGCATCCCCTCATTCCAGCTTTCTAAGCGCCAGCAGGCCGAGGGTCCCAAAGACAAGGTTAGGTAGCCACGCGCACGCGACGCTCGACATCTGGGGATACTTCGAGAGAATCTCCGTCGATACCACGTGGGCGTTAAAGTACAGGAGCACCGTGACTAGGCTGACGAGTACGCCAACAAACCCGCCCGAACGCGCAAAGAAAATCGCGAACACGGGCGAGACGATCGCGAAGATGAGGCAAGACACCGGAATGCTAAATCGAGTTTGATATTCAATCTCTTCCCGCTTAACTGCGATGCCAATCTGCTTACCGGTCTTGATACGCTGCAGGAGCTCAGCACTACTGATCTCTGAAATCTGCCCATCGCCGAGAAAGCTCTCTACCACGATCTTCTCGTTGATCAGAAACCGGTCAAAGGGTCGAAAGGACGTCACCTCGTCCTTTTTGAACTCATACATGTTGGCGTTGAACAAGTACCAAACCCCACGATCGTAGGTCGCCTTTCCGGCCGTAGTTACCCGCGTTACCCCTTCTTCGGGATGTTCGAATAGGGCGATATCCTTAATCGATAGCTTGTCCTTGCCTTCCCGATAGGCATATCCAATAGAGGCTGTGTATTTTCCCAGCTCAATGAGCGCGTTACTCTTGATCGAACTGGCGTTGATGCCGATCGCTCCAACCTGCCGCAAAACATCGTTGGCGCGCTGAGTGGAAATCGGGACCAACTTTTCCACCACGTAGTAATTCGCCCCGGAGACCACAAGCCCGAAGACGGCGACGGGCAAAACGATTCGAAGAATTCCCACCCCGGCGGCGCGCATTGCCGTCAGTTCGCTCTCGCGCGCCAACCTGGTCAGGGCAAGCGCGGTGCCCACTGAGGTCCCAACCGGGAGCGTCATCTTCAGAAACTCGGGCGTTCGCAGGAAAACATACTGCAGAACCGCCGAAAACTCGATGTTCTCTAGATTGTACTCCTTGGCGAGAAACATGTAAGTATTGATCTGAAACATCAACACAACGATGAATGTCCCCATGAAGAACGGGATCAGAAGTTCGCGAACAATGTAGCGGTCCATCCGCGTCACGCGGGTTCACCGGATGGCTCTTTTCGGAAGGCTATGTAGACCGTCCCGCCCGCGATGGCCACTGCCACGAGGCTTACGGCGACGGCCACCAGCGGCGGGACGGCCGTCGCTAACGGAATCACCAACAGAACCGCAACCGCGCAAGTCCACGCGGCCAAGATCTTCTTGCCTTGCCCGCGGCCGATGAATTTGCCTCGGGCACGCTCCAAAAGGAACGGGGAGCCACACTTCTCGCAGTGGATTCGGCCCGGAGAATTCGGCTCCCCGCAATCCAGACAGCGAATCGGCGCAAACATTCTTGGGTCGGTTACCACGTATTGCCACTGCCGAAAGGTGCGATGCTCATCGATGAACAGCCGCTCAGGAAGCTCTTTCAGCGCGCTCTCTGCAATCTTTAACGCGTGGCCCGGGTAGCCGAGATCATAGAGTTGCCGTGCCACCCGGAACCGACCCACCGGGTCGCGCGGCCGAAACGTGAGCGCCTGGTAGGCCCGCTCTAGCTGCTCCACTTCCAGCGACTTCAGGTCCCGCGCGTTCATGGCGGCCCTCAGGAACGGATAGAGCACGATGGTAGAGATGGCGATCACCAGGGCAATCGGCGAGAAAATGGGAGCCGGAGGCTTAAACGCAACATAGCCCAGGGCGGCCGCCACGCCGATGCCCAGCAAACCGGAAATGGCATCTAATTCCCCGGCAATCATCCAATGGATGACCGAGATGACCATTACGGCGATGGGCATCCAGATGACGCAGCCCGCGAGTGGGAGAACTTCGGTCATCGCGGGGTCCTAAGTCTTTCGGAAAGAGAACTTGGGTTCAGTGCCTTCGAGTAAACGGGAAAGGTTCTTTCGGTGCAGAATAATGACTGCGATAGCAACTAAACCAAATAACGGCAAGACCTGACGAGAAGTTGCCGGATATAGAAATCCGAACAGCAAGGCTGAACTGACGCCAATGATACTGGCGATGGCCATGTACTGCACCGTGAGCAAGATAACAGCAAATAGCGCAAAGCCGGAAAGGGCAACGAGCGGCGCCGCGCCCAGGCCCGCGCCCATGGCGGTGGAAACTCCCTTACCACCCTTGAACTTGAGGAACGGACTGAATGCGTGGCCGACAACGGCGGTCATTCCGGCAAGAAACCAGATCGCCTGCGGGTCAATTCCGTTCACTGGCTCGATAAAAACGAACCGGGCGATGAGAGCTGGAATCAGCCCCTTGGTCATGTCCATAAAGAACACCGCGGTGGCCCACCCCGTGCCAAGGGCGCGCTTAACGTTGGTGGCGCCGATGTTGCCGCTGCCTACCTTCAGGAGGTCGATTCCCTTCGCCTTGGCAACTAAAAAGCCAAAAGGAACCCCGCCCAAAAAGTAGGCGAAGACGAGCAAACCAAGCAAAGGGGTCATCGTGATAAACGCTCCATGGTCTGCAGATAAAGGGCCCGGACTTCTGTGGTGATCTTTTGGTGGCGAACGAGCAACCCGTCTCCTCCGTCAAGCATCATCAGTTCGGCCAGCCCCTTCAGTTTACTGGGATTTTCGGGAAGTAGGTCATCAGAATTTCCTTGAAGTTGAACCCACGTTCGAAGCTCCTGCAAGAAGGTGTGCGCATCGCGCAAAACCTCGGCTTCCAACACGTTCAGAAGCCCACTTCGGGCCAACGTGTCGATCCGGGTGGAGATTCTGAGGTCCGTTGCGGACGGCCTCAGCCGTGGCTCCTTGAGCTCTTGAACATGGATCAGCCATTCGATATCGCTAAGTCCCCCGAATCCAAGTTTTAAATTTCGCCGACGATCTACTTCGGAAACACGCTCGTTTTCGATGCGTTGCTTCATTTTTGCCAGCTCGATCACTTCCTGGGCGGTAAGGGGAGCCACGTAGCAGATATCTCTTGCGGCAGAGACGGCCTCGCTTCCGCCAAAAATGCTGCGAGCTTGCCCCAAGGCAAATCGCTCCCAGACTTCCATATCGGTTCGGGAGTATTGATAAAGCCCCTCGATGGACCGCACGAGCGGCCCTTTTCCGCCATCGGGACGAAGTCGGAAATCGGCATGCAACGGCGCATTAAACTTGCGCAATTCCCTCAGAATCCGGCTGAATTCTTCGGCCCGGGACTCGATAGCCGCCCCGCCATCTAGGGAAACGAGGCAAAGATCGGCGTCGCTTGCCGGGCTGATATCTTGCAGCGCAAAGGAGCCTAGGGCCAAAATGGCGGCATCATATCCCGCCAGGCCAGCACAAGCCCGAATGGCATCTTCAAGGTGCTCGGTCAACCGTTCTCGTAGCGGAAAATCACCGGCGAGCACCCATCGGGCGAGCGTCCGGGCCCGGGCGGAAATGTAGCGGGACGCGAGCTGGCTGACATTTCCTTGGAAGGAGAGCTGCACCTCCTCCTCGATTTCGCCACTGATCAAGTCTTCGGTTAAGGTCAAGTTTCCGCGAAAAGCTTCTACTAATGCGGGGGCTCGCTGGATGAGCAGCTGCAGCCGATCTAGGCTGCCATCGTTCTGTTGCAGCGAGTGGTAGAAGTCCTCGCTGTGCGGCAGCGCGTCGAGCCAGCTTTCGGCGAGGGTGCTCCTCTCGCCGAGCGCGTTTAGCACCCATCGCCGAGGCGTCTCGGCCTGGTTCAGCTCGCTGAGGTCTTCGCGGTAGCGCGTCCGGACCTTGGCCCGGATGTCGTCGGTGGCGGCTTCCAAAGCGACATCGTCGGCAAATCCCATCAACCATGCGATCGAGTGGCGGGCAGCAGCTCCCGACGGAAGTTGGTGGCTCTGTTGGTCATCCAGCAGCTGGATTCTGTGCTCCAGCTTACGGAGATATTGGTAGCTTTCGGCAAACAAACTTTCATCTTTCGGTGAGATGATCCCGTCTTGGCGCAAAGCGGTGAGGCACTCGAGTGTTGGACGGCCCCGCAGAGCCGGCCGCGCCTTGCCATGGACCAGCGAGAGGATCTGGACAAAGAACTCGATGTCTCGGATGCCACCGGCGCCCCGCTTGATGTCATGCGGCACCGAGTGCGCTTCAATCCGATCTCGAACCTGGGCCAGGGAATCCAAGAACACGTCGCTGCGCGTTCTTTCGAAGCAAATTTCGCCGCGGAGGACATCCCAAGCTGCCTGCGCTTCTTGTGGGCCGGCAACAACCCGGCTGCGAACCATGGCCAAAACCTCCCAGGGCTCGGCATACAGTCTGTAGTAAGCCCCGTAGGAAGCTAGCGTCCTGATGATGTCACCCGTCGAGCCGTACGGACGGAGCCGGAGGTCCACGCGGTAAAGGCATCCGCGGCCCATGCGGTCCGAAAGAGCCCGCGATACCTCCTGGCAATACCGAATGTAACCCTTCTCCATCTCGGCCGGGATTGAGTCCAAGACGAAGAAGGCGAGATCGACGTCGGACGAATAGTTAATCTCTTCCCCGCCCAACTTACCAAATCCGACCGTCGCAACCGGGTTTGCCGTCCCTTTGCCATGCAGGTGCTCCCAAACCGTCCGGGACGTCAGCTCAATGATAACTTCGGCGAGAACGGACAGCTCGTGCCAGATCACAGGTTGCGGAATCTCCCCGCTCAAGTCACGTTGGACGATACGAAGATTCCAAGATTGGCGCAAAAACCTTAACCGATCCAGCGCGTGACGGTAGGAGATGGCGGTGGCAAGCAACGACTCGCCCTCGCGCCGAAGCGTGGCGGCGACCGGCCCGCTGGAGATTGCCTCGCGGGAGAGAATTACGCCGGCTAGCTCAGGGTTTTGAACAATGCAATCCGTCAAACTTGCACTAATCGAGAACACCATCATCAGATCGCGTCCGCCGATCGGATACAGCTGGAGGTCGTCAAAGAACATGGCCACGCGGGTGGTGGCGACGAGCCACCTTTCGAGCCCGCTCATCGCGGCGGCGGGATCGGGCAAGGCGGCAACCGCCGGCGCAAACCAGTCGGCTGGCACTAAGTTCAAGTCGGCGCAACGCTGGTTGATGGCTTCCTGAGTCATGAGAGTTCCTTCCGAGCGCACCGGTCCCGAACCGGACACGCGGCGCAACTTGGCTTTCTGGCGTGGCAAAGGGTGCGGCCGTGCTGAATGAGCGTTGTGTGGAAACGGAATGCCTCGCCCACGCGAACCTTCCGGGCCAGCGTGTCGTGCGCCTTCGCCTCGTTTTCCTTGTCGCCAAGAATTCCGAGCCGCTTTGCCACGCGAAACACGTGCGTATCGACCGGAATTGTGTGCCGGCCCATCGCGAAGCAAAGCACAATACTCGCTGTCTTTGGGCCGACTCCCGGCAGTTTGAGGAGCCACTCCGTAGCTTTTGGCGTCGACAGATTGCGCAAAAAGTCTAAGTTAGATGCCCCATGCTCTTCACAAATCACCCGCAAGCTCGTTTGGATGCTGCGGGCTTTTTGGTTCGGCAATCCTGCAGCGCGAATCAGGCTTACGACCACCGACTCGGGCGCGACAGCCAGTTCAGCCCAGTCTGGAAAAGCTTCGCGCAATCGTGTGAAGGCCGGGAACGACCGGGCATCGCTAGAATGCTGACTTAGGATGCAGCTGATCAATTCCTCCATCGGATCAAATCGAGGAATGTGTCGGTTTTCGCCATGAATCTTTTCCAAATCCACCAAAAGTTGGTGGACCTTCTCTCGCGACCAGTACGCCATCTCTAAGGGGTTTCGGCCAACCTCCGTTCCACTTCGTCGCACAAAATGTGGCCCAATAACATGTGCATCTCCTGGGCTCGGGCGGTGATCGAGGTCCCAACCGGAAGGTGCAATTCGCAGATTTCCGCAAGTTTTCCTCCGCCCTCCGCCGTGAACCCAGCCGTCACCACGTTGAGGTGGCGCGCGCGCTCCACCGCCCGCAGAATGCTCGGGCTGTTTCCACTGGTGCTGAAAGCCAGGAGGACCGAACCGGGCCGCGCGAAAGCTTCCACTTGCCTGGCAAAGACCTGCTCATATCCGTAGTCGTTCGAGATCGCGGTTACGGCGGCAGGGCTCGTCGAAAGCGATAGCGCCGCAAACGGCTTCCGTTCCCGGGTGAAGCGACCAACGAACTCGCCGGCCAAGTGATCGGCGTCCGTTGCAGAGCCGCCGTTCCCACAGAACATGATAGGAGCACCCGCCCGTACGCCCGACTCGACGAGATTGGCGAGTTCATCGAGCTTGGGCAGAAGCGCCTCGACGGCATCAAGGGCTCGACGATGCCCGCGAATCGCGGCGAAGAATGCTTCCATGGTTGATAGAGTCTAGTCGCTGGTACCCTGTTTGCGGGGTTTTTGAGTGAAAGGCGTTCTATTCCAATCGATCAAGCGGCATACCGATGCGCGCGGCTGGCTCGTTGAGCTGTTCCGCGACGACACCCTGCCCGAAGGTTTCCGGCCCGCGATGTCTTACCTGAGCGTCACGAAACCCGGCGTCGCACGGGGGCCGCACGAGCATGTGGACCAAACCGACGGCTTTCTGTTCTTTGATGGCTCCTACGAGCTCCACCTTTGGGAGAACCGCGAGGGCGAGCCCGAGGCCGCCGAGATCCACCAAGTTGGGCGCGATAACCCGGTGTTCGTTACGGTTCCTCCCGGGGTCGTCCACGCCTACCGTAACGTCGGCGCCGAAGACGCCCTCGTCATCAATCTGCCCAACCGCCTCTATGGCGGTTGGAATCGGGCCGAACCGGTTGATGAAATTCGACACGAGAACGACGAAACATCGAGGTTTAAGCTTTGAACCTACTCGTAACCGGTGCCGCAGGCTTTATTGGCTCCCACTTTGTTCGTCTGGTCCAGCGAGTGCGACCGACTTGGAACGTCTTCATCGTTGACGCTTTGACTTATTCAGGAAATGAGTCGACGATGGTCGATCTGCTTTCAGCCGGGGCTCGCTTCTTCCATGCCCGAATTGAGGACCGCGCGGCGATTGCGAATATCATCGAAGAGAATGCCGTCACGCACATCGTGAACTTTGCCGCCGAATCTCACAACGATCGGTCGTTGCAGGGTTCCTCCTTTCTCACCTCCAATGCCTTTGGAGTGGAAGTCTTGGCTCACCTCACCAAAGAGTACAAACTAGAACGACTACTTCAAGTTTCTACCGACGAAGTCTATGGAAGTATTGCGGAAGGTCAGTTCTACGAAACCACACCCATCGCTCCGAATACGCCGTATAGTGCTAGCAAAGCCGCCGGAGAAATGGTTTGCCGAGCGCACTGGAAGGCGTTCCAAACACCGATCGTCGTGACTCGCGGGGGCAACACCTACGGCCCTTACCAGTACCCAGAGAAGTTGATTCCCTTCTTCACAGTTCGGCTATTGCTTGGCAAGAAGGTCCCGCTTTACGGAGATGGCTCTCAGATTCGGGAGTGGATCCACGTTGAGGATCATGCGGCAGGAATTCTTGCCGCCTTGGAGCACGGAATACTTGGTGAAGCATATAACGTTGGCGATGATAACGAACGGGAGAATCGGGAAACCGTGCAGCTTTTGCTTGCGGCGACGGGGCAAGATAACGCGTTAGTCAAATCAATTGAGGACCCACGTAAAGGTGCTCATGACGCTCGCTACAGCATGAACACCGCAAAACTACGATCGCTTGGCTGGGAGCCTAAAGTTCCTTTCGACCGAGGCTTAACCGAGACGGTTGAGTGGTACAAGGCGAACACATCGTGGTGGAGTGAATTGCTTAATAACGCATCCTATCAGGATTTCATCCGACAATTCTACGGAAAGTCTCTAGGCGCTGATCTATAAAAGAAGCGAAGTTCTCTTCCTCAAAGAGCACACCGGTTACTCCGGCGACTTCTCCAGCCTGAATATCGGTCGCTTTGTCGCCGATAAGCAAGGAGCGATTAAGGTCGAGACGATGCCTACGAGCAGCGGCAAAGAGCATTCCTGCCGCCGGTTTTCGAAACGATAAGTCGGCGCGGTAGACCGATAACTTGGCATCTTCGTAGTCCGGTGCGTAGAAAACGTCCAGGATTGAAATCGACTCTTCGGCCAGCGCCTTTAGATAAAACTCATTGAACTGCAAAAATGCGGTTTCCGAATACCTGCCTCGGCCGATACCGCTTTGGTTCGTAACGATGATTAACGGGCAGCCTAGTCGCATAAGTGCGCTAAGACCGGCGACTACCCCGGGAATCCAAATGAGATCTTCCGGACGATGCAGGTAGCCGGTATCGCGGTTAATCACGCCATCTCGGTCGAGAAAGATAGCAGGCTTTATTTTATTTTCGGGTAGGGTCGGCAAAGCGGGTCACCGAGAACGACATCTTTCCAGCGAGCGATCGGGCTGGCCATATAGAAGCTCTCGGCGAGATTGTAGCCTTTCGTGTAGCGATCAAACAAGATGTCCGGGCGCGCCATCGCAAACACGTAAGGTTCGGAGACGTATCCCTTTACTCCTGTGACACCTTGTGACACTAGGTCCGCCACCAAACTTTGGCCCCCGGTAGTAGGCAGCAGAGTTCTTGCGCTCGTAGAAACGAACGTCTCGGCGATGGCTCCTGGCTTAAAGCGAAGCGAATGGTACTTCTCGGCTCGGAACGCACTATCGTTGCTACCCCAGCTTACATAGCCCATAAGCGGCTTTGTATCCCCGTAGAATTCTGCCGAATCTTCGTAAACCGTCTGGAACTTCCGGACGTTTAGTGCCGCCGCCGCCGGTGCAAACGTCCCCTGCAGTTGGCCATAGGTTGAGTCCCGTCGATTCATTGCGGCATCAAGAATGAACGGGCCGAGATCGGCCTTCTGGGTTAGGCCGCGGTCCACGAGTCCTCGGGCATCCGCCACGGTGTATCCGTCCAACCGGGTGACCAAGTACATGTTGAATTTGGCGTTGCTAAACGATTCCTCCTTCCCGAAGTACGGACTCATTGAAGCCCGAATCGAAGCACTATCCAACTTCTTTATCTCGGAGATCCCTAGACCCATCGTTGCAAGGAACGCATCTACGGAATACTGCTGACCTTCGATCTTGATCGGAACGCCCTTTGTGGTTACGATGTAGTCAATCGCGCGGCCGGTTTCCATAATGCGATCTCGAACGGGGTTCTCAATCGCAGATTTATACTCGGACATCGTGATCATCTCAGATGGGCTACACGATATCTTAATGACGTTTACGGCGGGTAGTCCACGCTTTTCCGCGTAGTACTTCCCGATTTCTTTGCTCGCCTCGCTCTTGTCGTTGATAAGCACGACGACCTTAGCACCTTCCAGGCTCTTCAGAGAGTAGGCCGGCGCTGCAGGCTCAGAGTCGCAGCCGAGGAGCCCAAGCATCAAAATGCTAACGGATATCATAGTAACTTTTGAACCACCGCACAAACTCTTTCACCCCGTTCTCAATTGATGTGGAAGGCCGATAACCCGTTGCTCTGCCCAAGTCTTCTACGTCAGCATAGGTTGCCAAAACGTCCCCTGGCTGCATCGGAAGCATGATCTTTTGTGCTTCCATCCCTAACTCTTTCTCCATCAGCTCAATGAAGTAGAGGAGCTCCACAGGTTCGTGGTTCCCAATGTTATAAATACGATAGGGAGCATTGGAGGTTGCGGAGTTTGGCGCCTCAGAGTTCCAATCTGGATCGGGAGTTGCGGGAAGCAACATCGTTCGGACCACGCCTTCGGCGACATCTTCCACGAACGTAAAATCTCGGCGCATTTTGCCTTCGTTAAACACCTTGATCGGTTCGCCTTTCACGATGGCGTTAGCAAACAACATGGGAGCCATATCTGGCCTTCCCCAAGGTCCGTAAACGGTAAAAAACCGCAAGCCGGTGGTGGGAATCTGGAATAGGTGACTGTACGAATGCGCAAACGCTTCGTTTGATTTCTTCGTGGCTGCGTACAGGCTCACCGGATGGTCGGCGGGTTCAGACGCGGTGAATGGCATCTTCGTATTCGCACCGTAAACCGAGCTAGAGGAAGCGTATACCAAGTGCTTAACCGGCATAGCGCGGCAACACTCCAGGATATTGAGGAAGCCTTGAACGTTCGAAACGACGTAGCTATGGGGATTCTCTAAAGAGTAGCGGACCCCAGCTTGCGCTCCAAGGTGAACCACATATTCGAATTGACCTGCTTCGAAACAGCCTCGCACAAATTCCAAGGAAGCGAAATCGCCTTCAACGAAAGCGAAGAGCGGCTCGGACTCTAGCTGCGCCACTCGGTCTCGCTTAAGTTGGACAGAGTAGTAGTCGTTCAGATTGTCGATGCCCGTGACGGTATGCCCCTTGGCCAAGAGGTTTTGGCAAGTATGCATTCCGACAAAGCCGGCCGCTCCGGTGACGAGAACGTTCGACATGGTCCGTTAGATTCGCTTCCTGAAGTATTCGATCGAGGCGCGAAGGCCATCTTCCAGGTTGGTGCTCGGATGCCAATCCAGGATCGTGTTGGCACGCGTAATGTCCGGGTGCCGCTGCTTCGGATCATCAACCGCGGCGGCAACATGAACGATCTGGCTTGTGGAACCGACGAGGGTGATCACCAGCTGGGCGAATTCGAGGATCGTGCGCTCTTCGTGCGTTCCAAGGTTGACCGGCTCTTTGTAGTCGCTCATTGCTAGGCGATAGACGCCGTCCACGATGTCGCTGTAGAAGCCGAACGAACGCGTTTGCTGGCCCTCGCCATATACAGTAAGCGGTTCCCCTAGCAATGCTTGTCGAATAAAGTTAGGGACCACGCGGCCGTCATCCAGGCGCATCCTCGGACCGTAGGTGTTAAAGAACCGCACGATTCTCGTGTCGAGACCATAGTGGTCCCGGTAGGTCACGGTGACCGCTTCGGCATACCGCTTCGCTTCGTCGTAGCAGCTTCGCGGGCCGACGCTGTTGACGTTGCCCCAATAGGTTTCCGGCTGCGGATGGATTAGCGGATCGCCATATACCTCGCTGGTGCTGGCCAAAAAGTAGCGAGCGTTCTTCTTCTGGGCTAACTCAATAGAGTTATGGGTTGCGTAAGAACCCGCGCGCAGAACGTCGAGCGGGATCCGCCGAAAATCGTCCGGGCTCGCCGGGCTGGCGAAGTGGAAGATGAGGTCGATGGAGCCGTCGATGTCAAACCGTCGAGCGGCATCCAGTTGAAGAAAAGTAAAGCGAGGATTGCCCTCTAGGTGGGCAATGTTCTCGGGCGAGCCGGTGATGAAGTTATCAAGGGCAATTACCTCGTGATCTTTCTCCAAAAGTAGGTCGACAAGGTGCGAACCCAAGAAACCTGCTCCGCCGGTGACCAAAACGCGCATGCATTTAGGTTAGCCGATTTACCATCAGAATGAACCGCTACTCTGTGTGCCAAAATGAGTGACACGCATAAAGTGCGTCGGGTTAGGACCGAAAAATGAAGATTGCAGTCATTGGCACGGGCTACGTTGGCCTCGTTACGGGCGTCGTTTTGGCAGAGCTAGGGAACGACGTGATCTGCGTCGACAAGGATCCGGTGAAGGTCGAAAAACTTCGCAAGGGAATCCCCCCGATTTACGAACCGGGTATTGAGGAGATGCTGCGCAAAGCCCTTAACGAAGGGTTTATGACGATTTCGACCTCGATTGCCGAGTCGGTTGCCGCCAGCGAAGTCGTTTTCATCGCCGTCGGCACTCCGCCGTCCGAGGACGGAACGCCGGACCTCACGGCCGTTCGCATCGTCGCTACCGAAATCGGCAAGGCGATTAACAAGCCAACCGTTGTTGTCAACAAGTCCACCGTGCCGGTCGGCTCCGGAACGATGGTCGAAGAAATCATCGCCGCCCAGGGCGTTCCGGCGGAACTGTTCGACGTGGTGAGCAACCCAGAGTTCCTCCGCGAAGGTTCGGCCATCCACGATACGCTGCACCCAGACCGAATCGTCATCGGCGCCAAGCGGCGCGACGCCGCCATGAAGCTGGTTGAGCTCTACGCAAACTTGGAGAGCCCGATGATCATCACCGACCTTAACTCGGCCGAGCTCATCAAGTACGCAAGCAACTCATTCCTGGCCCTCAAGATTTCGTTTATCAACGCCATCTCGCGCATTTGCGAAGTTTCGAACGCAAACGTCTCGGACGTCGCAAAAGGCATGGGCACCGACAAGCGAATCGGGCCCCAGTTCCTCCAGGCCGGTCTCGGCTGGGGCGGCTCCTGCTTCCCCAAGGACGTCTTGGGAATGCACAGCACGGCGAAGCGATACGACTATGACTTCGCGCTGCTGCAAGAGGTCATCAACATTAACGATGACCAGACGCTGCACTTCGTGCGCCGAATCGAAAAGCGACTCGGCGGTCTCGAGGGCAAGCGGATCGGCATCATGGGTCTCGCCTTCAAGCCAAACACGGACGACATTCGCGACGCAAAGTCGCTCATCATCGTGGACGCGATCTTGAAAGCCGGCGGAAAGATCAACGCCTACGACCCGATCGCAACCGAGAACTTCCGCGAGCTCTATCCGGACCTCGACTATAAGAAGTCGGTTTACGAAGTGCCGGTCGACGCCGACGCGCTCGTGGTCGTTACGGAGTGGAACGAGTTCAAGCAGCTCGACCTCGCCCGGATCGCAGAATCGATGAAGCAGAAGGTGCTCTTCGATGGCCGCCGGGTCTACAAGAAGGAAGCAGCCGAGCGAGCCGGACTCGAGTACTTCACGATCGGAAGCAATTAAGCCGATGGCACGCTCGCGGTTCCGCCGCTAGCGTGCGTACATTCCGCCAAAAACCAACCTCGCCGCCGCCACCATGTCGGGGTACGGGTAGTCGGCAATGCTGACGAAGCCATTGTTGCCGTTCTCGCCCTTCCAGGTTCGGCCACTCACGGGGTCGTCGGTGTAGGCATAGTAGTGGCAGCCCACGAGGTTTGGATTCGCCAGCACGCTCTGAACGTAGCCGGTGAACTTGGCCGCGCGGTCGACCTGATTCACGGCCAAGTTGATCGCGCCAAAGTTTCCGCTGTCGCGTGCCCCGAAGCTAAATTCAGAGATCATCGACGGTTTTGAAAGCCGACCAGGAAACTCCCAGGCCGGTCCCTTCACGTCGTCGGCGTAAACGTTGAAGCTGACAACGTCGACGTACTTGGCTGAGATCTCGGCCAGCTCGGGCCGCAAATACTGGAACCGACAGCCGAGGTACAGGTGGTTCGGGTCTAACTTTCGAAGTTCACCGCGAACGGTGGAAAAGTATCGCTCCACCATCTCGTTACGGAAACCCAACAGATCCTGTCGGGCCTCGCCATTAATCGGGGACAGGCTAACCGAAGCACTGCCGAAAGCACTCCAAGAGGTCAGCGAGACCCCCCAGGCGGTATTCAGCGACTCGATCGTGGAATACCGCGCCTGCAAGTAGGTCACGAACCGCGTTTTGGCCGGGCTTGTCGCCGCCGACTGGCGAAGGACCGAGAGCGGGAGGGCAAGGTCACCATCCTTGGTCGGGCTCTCGAACGGCAACTCGTTATCCACAAAGTAGCCGAGGAGGTACGGGTCCGTACCGAGAATATTCTCGCTCATGCTCCGGCGAATCTCCGTGGCGTAGGTCGAATCGAAAACGTCGGGGAAGGTTGCTCCGTGCCCCAAAATTGGGATCGTTCGGTAGCTTCCTCGTGTCGAAAGCTTCATCACGTACGGCATCCGGTTGTTCTTCACAAAGCCGTAATCGGACCAGTTGCCGATGGTGTTAAATCCCCAGCTTTCCAGCCGCCTCAGGCCTTGGGCCCGCCATGCTTCGCCGGTGCTCGTTCCATACTTGCGCGACGCGTTCATCCGGTGGAAGTTCAGCGTCGTTTGCAGGGTTCCGTTTGCCGTCGTCGTGCCGTAGAACTCTGCTTCTGGATCGGTGGTGGCCGGCAACCAGGTGTACATTGCCTCTCTGCCCTGCGTAATCGTTGCTCGATCCGAGAGATCGACCGCGTTTATTCCGGCAGAAAAGAACTGGGCACCGTCCGGATCAACAAAGGTCCATTTGCTCCCAATCTTCTCGGTTCGAAAGAACCCGGTTGCCGCCAGCTTCGGTCCGGAACGCCACCCACCAAATCGATTCCGGTCCGGAAGGCTCGGGCGAGCGGCGAGGTCCAGGTTCTCCTGGCGAAGCTGGGTGTGGAGACTGTTGACGCTCGAAACCCGGTGGGCATAGCTCAGCTTGGCGTTCTGCCCAAAGCCGTCGATGGTGCCCCGCAGGATCTCGGCAAAGGAGAACGGCCTCGTCGTGAAGACATTATCGAGCACAAAGCTGCGCGAGGTTGCCGGCTGGCGAGTAAAAATTTGAATCTTCTTCACCCGAGCTGGATCGAACGCGGTGGAGCCGGCAAGGTAGACGTTCTCGTAGTTGCGCACTGGCTGGGGCAAAAACATGAGGCCAAACGTCGCTGGCGTGCTTCGGTCCGAGAGTAGGAGCGCACAGCGGGTGATCACGTTCGGCTTGAGTTCCATCACGCCCTCGATGCTACGGTTCAACGAGTCGTAAAGCTTTAGACCAACCGTGTATAGAGTCGAGCTCGAGTTGCGAAGGTCCATCGCCAAGCTTCCGGCCGCGCTCATGTTCCAAACCGTCGGGGCAACTACGTTAACGCAGGGGTAGCCGGTCGGATTCGGCTGCATGTTCACTTCGACCGCGCGAGTACCGTGCGTCATTCGGCTGAAGTCGGCGCGGGCGGTCGAGAGCCATGTTTCGAATGCCGGCGTTGCAATGTCCGAGTCACGGTCGAACGAAGTGATGCGCGTAACTTGCGCTGCTGCCGGCATCGCCAACGTCAAAATTCCGGCAATAACAAGCGATCGTAGTGATTCCCGTACGCGTGACATCGAAGCTCCCCGGTCGATGCCTGCATGTGTATGACACACAAAAGCGGTACACCGACGGTGAAGTTATTGGCGTCGGGGGAGACAATCTCTAGGTCGCGCGAAGGGAGCGGGGCTTTATTAAATAAAACCCCGTAAAAATGCGGTAGGCCGCTCGCAGCTCCGGCTGTTAGTAGTAACCGTTGCTTGACTTAGCGGCGGCGTCGAGATACTCGCCGATGAACTTATTGAGGCTGGCCTCGGTCGCACCCGAGTGCAGAGAGATGAATCGGTAGAACGTGCCCTCTTGCGTTCGTCCGCTCGAGAGCTCTCCCCGGAAAAGGTCCATGAGGATGCTGAACGATCCGCTGATCATTCCACCCGGGCCCTTGTAGCAGTAGGCGGCGACGCGCGGCTGGCCATTGTAGGACGTCTTGAGGAACGTCACCGGAATCGTGCCTCGGCTCTTCGTTTCAACCTTTGAAACGCTCTGGTTTTCCAGCTCGGAACCTTGGGACTGGAAGCAAATGCTGGGATCGTGGAAGGAGTCACCGTTATCCGAGCTCACGACGACAACGTCATATTGCTCGCCGCTCTTGGAATAGACCCGCGACACGATGCCAAACGGCTTCAGCGTTTCGTAGGTGGTCTTCTCCATCTTGTAAGACTGCATGGGGTTCTGCGCGCTCGCCACAAACTCGAAGTCGCCAACCCGCACCGGCAGCTGCGACTCCATCCAAGCTTCCGTTCGCTTCGTTGCGCTTGGACGGGGAACAAAGTTTGCGGCGACGCCGGTGGCCACGAGGGCACCGATGAGAAGAATGGCTTGCGGTTTGATCATTATTTCCACCCGAGGACTTGGAAGATTTTTCGAAGAGCGATGAAGCAAACGACGAGGGCGATGTAGCCACTATAGTCGTGGAAAGAATGGCCGGCATCCGAACCGTAGGTGTTGCCCACGACACCAATCAGCATGATTCGCAGGCCGTTAATGACGATGGCGAACGGCACGATGAACGCCAGCAGCGTGAGATTCACATACCATTTCAGGCGGGCAATGAGGATGAAAAAGACGACCAGCGCGACGAGCGACAGGATGAGCCGAAGGCCGCTGCATGGCGCGCCGACGTTCATGATGAAGTTGTCCAGCAAGATCGTCGTGGCATCTTGCTTGTACATATTGAAGCCCAGGAGGCGCAGCATCGCGAAGGCGACGTCGGCCGAAACCGACTGGAGCGGCTGAGTAAACCGGTCAATGAGAAGCTGCCACACCGGCAGCCCGAACAGCAGATAGAGAACCGCCGGCGCAACCTTCGATGCAATCTTCCATCCGGCCAGCATCCAAACCGAGAAGCCAATGGTGGCGACCAACAGGACCGAGAGCGTGAGGGCCATGTTCGTTCGCGACGCAATCCACGTTATGTAGAGCGATGGGATAAGGAACAGAACCGGAACCCAAGTCGGTTGCGACTTGATCTCTTTAAGCTTTTCCCACTGGGTTAGGGCAATGTAGCCCGCGAGGAACGGAACCACGACGCCATGCGAATAGTAAGAATCGGGCTGGAACCAGATGCCCGGCAAAATCTGCAGCAAGCTAAAGAACAGAAAGAGGATGGCGACGGCCGTTCCGACGGCAAGCGGAAAACCTTTGCTCGCAACCAATTCTTTAAGGTTGGGAATTTTGATTGGCTCAGCGGTTTCCTCCGCTTTCGGTTTTTGCGCTCTTTGCGATATGATCTGTTCCACGTAAGTCTCTGTTTCCCTGGTTTACTACGCTTGATTATAGGCGAGGGCTTCCCGGGTTAACCATTCTTGGGGCTCACCTTTGTGCGACCGAGAATCTGTGACACATCGAAAGCGGCATTCCAAGCTGGCGTAACGTCATTAATAGTTAGCATTCATGGAGGTCATTCGAACCAATCAGAGCGAGACAAGTTTTCGCGAGTTTTTCGACACCCTGAAGCGTCAGCGTTGGGTTCTGATCGGGACGATGGGCATCGCCATGGGCCTCGGATTTGCCTCTACGAAGCTAATTGAACCGACATACCAATCCTCAACCGTGATGATTGTTGCCGGAAGAACGAATGCACCGAACCAGCCGTCTGCGAATGCGGACCCGCTTAGGAGCCTTACCGGACAAAGCCTAGAGGACATCTCTACTCAGCTTGAGCAAATTCAAAGCGCCAACCTGATCGGCGACGTGCTTACCGAAGTTTTACAGGCTAACCCATCGTTGCAACCGAAAACGGCCGGAGACCCGCAGGTTTCGGCTCGCCAGGTCGGCCTTACGACGGTCATCGAGGTTACGGTGACTTCGTCGGTGCCCGAACTAGCCCAGAAAGTGGCCGACGCCGTCCCGATTTCTTTTCGAAGCGCAGTCAAAAAGAAGAACGGCGACGAGCTCGACCGAGGAATCAGCTATCTCGATAGCCAGAAGACGACCGAGGAAGCCAAGCTGAAGCAAGCTCAGCAGCGGCTGCAGCTATTCAGAACGAGCAAGGGCTTATCGCCTTCGCCAACCGAAGGCTCCGACCGTGCGGGAGCGAAACTGCGAGCCGAGCAGGACTACAACATGGCGGTCGGTGAGTATGAGGCGGCGCTTAAAGAGCTTGCCGTCTTGCAATCGACGCGGAAGGGACTACCCGAACTGGTGCCGGCACCCGTGATAGAGAACAACCTCCAGAACCGCGATGTTCTTAATCAACAAATTGCCCAACTAAAAGGTGAACGTGATTCGTTACTGGAGACATTTCAACCGGATGCCCTTGAAGTTAAGGCAGTGGAAGCCCGTCTGAAGAATCAGGAACAGAGGCTGAAGGATCTACCTTTAACCGTTAACAATCAACGAAAAATTAGAAACCAAGACATCTCGTTCTATGACAACGCGATTGCGAAATCGAACGCAGATCTTGCCGCCGCCCAGGCCAGAATGCTCTCCCGGCAGTCGTTCCTGGAGGAAGCTTCCCGAAGGGTTCAAGACTTTAATTCGCTGAAGAAGGACTTGGAGAAGATGCTGCTGGACATCGACACTGGCATCGCAAAAGTTCAAAACTTGGATGGCAGACTTACGGAACTAAACCTCCTACGAAATGCAGTTAAGGATCCGGTTACCGTGATTAGTGCGGCCAAACCGCCTAAACAGAACAAGCCCAATCCGCCCCTATACATGGGCATTTCCGTGGTGTTTGGCCTCCTGGGTGCCGTCGCCATCATCGTGGTTAAAGACAGGCTTGAGGACCGCGTCACCACGATTGACCAAGCTTGTCGGATCGCAAACGTGCCAACGCTGGGATACGTTCCTCCGAGGGCGTTTGCCAAGAGTCGCAATCGCGCAAAGGGCAAGCGCATGCTCGCGCTTCCGGCAAGAACGTTGGAAAATTACAGGATTGTCCGCTCTAACGTGCTGTTTTCTGGGCGAGACGAACCGTTTCAGTCCATGATGGTCACGAGCACGGGACCCGCCGAAGGAAAATCAGAAGTGGCGACCAACCTGGCGATCTCGATGGCTGGAGCCGGAAAGCGAGTCCTTCTCATTGATGCGAACCTGCATCGCCCAGATCTCCACAACCGATTCGGATTCAGCCAGTCGCCCGGCCTCTCCGACCTCCTGCTAGGAACCGCCGAAATTGAGGAAGCGGCCCATTCCACCGACTTCCAGAACCTGTCGGTTATTACCGCTGGCACCGGGAGCACTTCCATTGGAGACGGGTTAGGTTCGGAAGAAATGCGTCGCCTTTACCAACGGTTAGTCAGTGCTTACGACCTCGTCGTATTCGACACACCTCCGATGCTTCCTCGCTCAGATGCGCTTACCCTATCATCGGTGGTAGATACCGTTGTTTATGTGGTTAAGCCAGGAGGTACGACCAAAACCCTGATGCGCTACTGCATCGAACTGCTTCAACATGCGCACGCACGGCTCCTTGGTGTGGTCTTCACCAACACCGATTTTTACGCGGAGGATGCAGCCTAGTGGGATTTTTACTTCGTTGGTTTCAGGATTATCGGCTGAAGAAGGCTAAAGCGGCGGGACTCCAAATTGCCGACGACTGTCGAATGGAGGGTCTTCCCTTTTTCGGGACCGAGCCATACCTTATCAGCATCGGCAAGCACGTGCTTATTTCGTCGAAGGTTGTATTTCTAACCCACGACGGATCCACGTACCTGTTTCGAGATACTCCGGAATACCACCGCGTGATGAAGTTCGGAAGGATTACGGTGCACGATAACTGCTTTCTAGGCTACGGATGCACGATCCTTCCCGGAGTTTCGATCGGTCCGAATGCAATCGTCGCGGCCGGCGCCGTGGTTACGAAGGACGTGCCGCCAAACAGCGTTGTCGGAGGAGTGCCAGCTAAAGTTTTAACCACCCTCAGCGACTATGCGGATAAGTGTAAACAAGCAAACCTACCTTACGACTTTGAGAACTTTGATCGCGACAAACGTGGCGAGCTTTTAAAACACCTTCCCTACCCCTGGTAACATGGCAGCACTGCGAAGGTCGGCTCTCTACACTCTGTTTGGATATGGAACTTGGTCGGCGGCTAATTTTTTAGTCTTTACGGCAATTGCCCGATTCACCTCTCCTAGGGAGGCAGGCTTGTACGGAATGGCAATCGCGATCTGTACGCCGGTAACGGACTTCGCGCAGCTGAATCTACGCGGCATCATGAACACCGACTCGGCCCGCGAGTTCAGCACCAATACCTACTTGCAGCTTCGACAGCTGTCGATGATCATTGCCGTCATCGTCATCGCAATACTTGCTCTCCAAAGAGATGCCACCCCGTATGACAGAGGATGTATCATGCTATTTGGCCTGCGGGCTGTGGCGGAGTCGCTTGCCGATATTCAGTACGGGCGACTACAGCAAACCTCGCGCCTGGATATCGTAAGTATTAGCATGGCGGCCAAAGGTGTCGCCGCCCTATTTGGTTTCGCGGCGGCTTTGTTGATTACTGGAGATCTTATGACCGCCTGTGCGGCGGCGTCCGCCACCGCATTTCTATTCCTCTTCTTCTTTGATATGCCCCTGGCAGAGAAGTTCGGAACCGCGCGAAACGAACCAAGCGGAAACCTTAAGTCGCTTCTCTTGCTCGCTGCCCCGCTCGGGGTAACCATTTTCTTAACCTCGGTTAACTCACAAATTGGCAGATACATGCTGGATAGTGCGTCTGTGCTCGCCGAGGTCGCGGCGTTCACCGCAATCAACTACATCATCGTTATCGGTCGCACGGTTGTCATCGCGATCGGGCTCACTGTTTCGACTCCTCTTGCTGACGCCGTCAACCGGCAGGATCGGGCTACGTTTCACGCCCTATTGCGGAAGCTGGGAATAGTTGGTCTGGCCTCGGCCATTGGACTCCCGCTACTTGGCCTAATCATCGGTATCCCATTCCTGCGGATTCTGTACGGGGAGGCATATGTCAGAGAACAGGGTTTGATCGGCCTGATCCTTCTTGGTGGCGGCCTGAGTTTTGTTGGAATCCTTATGGGGTACGCGATGACGGCACTACGGGAAATCAAAATGCAGGTACCGCTTTACGTTGCGGTATTAATTGTTAACGTGATTGCTGGTTTCGCCCTACTTGGATGGAACCCAATCTATGGAGTGTCTTGGGCGGCGGCTTTATCAAATCTTGTTCTAGCCGCGTGGAGTATTTACATCGTTTGGCGCGCCAGCAACCGGGTTAATTGGCAAGCAAAGGAGGTTGGGATTCCCTGATGCCCGACGTAGCTGTCTTTTTACCGAACCTGAACGGCGGGGGTGCCGAGCGGTCCCTACTGAAGGTCGCCCGACTGCTTTCTGACGATGGCACCGAGACACAGCTTGTTCTAGCTAACGCCGTTGGTCCCTACATGTCGGAGGTCACTCCGGCGCTTAACGTTGTCAACCTTGAGAAGTCCAATACGATCCGCGCTGTTGGCAAGCTGGCTACGTACCTGCGAAGAGCCAAACCGGCCGGACTGCTTTCCGGACTAGACCATGCCAACGTCACTGCGCTTATTGCATCAAGGCTTACTCTAAAGCCATTGAGGGTCGTCGTAAGCGTACGCAATACACTGTCGGCGGAGTACGCAACAAAGCAAGGAAGAAAAGAACAGATCGTCCTTGCCTTAACGCGAAAGCTCTATCCCGGAGCAACTTGGATCACGACCGTCTCTGATGGAGTCGCCGACGATGCTGCCAAGTTTCTCAAGATCGACCGATCAAAGTTTCGAACCATCTACAACCCTTTGCTAGACGAGGACTTCTACACGAAGTTGGAAGCGCCGGTAGATCATCCATTCTTCCAGGACTCACGTCAGCCCAGCATCCTGGCCGTTGGGCGGCTCTCGGGACAAAAGGATTACCCAACTTTGCTAAAGGCTTTCGGGGCAGTGAGGAAACATCGAGCTGCCAGACTTATCATCTTGGGAGAAGGACCCGACCTCGAATCGCTTCAGGCGTTGGCAAAGGAGTTAGGAATTTCGGGTGAGGTCAGCTTTGCCGGCTTCCAAGTGAACCCATATCCGTGGATGAAGCGTGCTGACCTCTTCGTCTTAGCATCTAAGTTCGAGGGTTTACCTGGGGTACTCATTCAGGCAATTGGGGCCGGAACCAGGGTCGTCTCAACCGACTGTCCATCTGGACCCAGCGAGATTCTGTTACAGGGTCAGGTCGCGCCACTGGTTCCAGTGGGGGATGCTGATAAACTAGCCGAGGCCATGCTCCACCAGCTCTCGACCCCTACTCCGGTCTACTCCGAGGCTGTACTCGAACGGTTCCGCCCGGAATCGTGCATCCAGGCCTACAAGGAGGTGCTACTTGGCAACTAAGAAACGAGCCCTGCTGTTCACCCAAGACATGGCGGGCGGGGGTGCTGAGAGAGTAATGGCACATCTAGCCAATGGACTTACGGACTTAGGCATCGAAGTAAGTTTCGCTCTCTGCCAAAAAACAGGTCCGAATTTAAAGCTTCTTTCCGAACAGGTAACGATCTACGACCTGCAGCAGCCGAAGGTGATGAGCTCGTTGGTGGAGTTCTTAGCCGTTTGCGAACACGTAAAACCTGACGCGGTCTTATCCGCGCTCAACCAGCCGAACGTTGTGGCCATTCGCGCACAGAAACGGACGAGGATCCCTACTACGATCACCCTCCACAACGACATATCGTCATACATCCAGGCAGGTAAAGGCATTAAGCGGCGCCTCATGCCATTTTTTGCCAAGCTCTTTTATCCGCAGAGCAGCCATGTAGTTTCGTGCTCTCAGGGACTTGCTAACGACTTTAGCCGAGTCATTCCACGCCTTAAGGGAAAGATCCAGGTCATCTACAATCCCGTCGTTGCACCGAACCTTTTCGAACGCGCGGCGGAAACTCCGGAGCACGAGTGGGTTAATGGAGATCAGCCGCTGGTGGTTGCCTTCGGCCGACTGGACCCGCAGAAAGATTTTGGAAATCTGATTCGTGCGTTTGCAATGATGCAAAAGGTTAAGCCCTCTAGACTCTTGATCTATGGAGAGGGTCCGGAACGTGAGGGCCTTCAGGCTCTGATCAAGTCTCTAGGGCTCGAATCAAACGTCCAACTGCCTGGTTTTACTTCGAATCCTTACGCATTTATGCGAAATGCAAGCGTGCTCGCGATGTCAAGTATGTCGGAGGGTCTGCCGACCGTTCTCATCGAAGGGTTGGCCGCAGGAGCAAACATCGTATCTACGAACTGCCCCAGCGGTCCCGACGAAATCTTGGATGGCGGGAGACTCGGAGCCCTCGTCCCGGTCAATGACAGCGGTGCCCTAGCGCAAGCGCTTATTCAGGCGATTACAAACCCGCGGCCGCCCGCATCTCCGGACGAATACCAGCGCTACCTTATCTCGCATGCGTCCTTGCAATACGCGAAAGTGTTGTTCCCAGGAGAGTTTTAACGTGAAGGTGACGTTCTTCGTGCCAAGTATGGCCGGTGGCGGAGCCGAGCGTGTGATCTGCAACATCTCCAATGCTCTAGCGAGTAAAGGGGTTGACGTCGCCCTTCTTCTAATGAAGAAAGAAGGGCCATTTCTAAGCCAGCTTAACCCAAAGATCCCGGTTGAGGAGGTCGGTTCTTTCTCCACGAGGAAGGCACTTAGTGCGGTCATTCGTTATTTGAAAGTGAACCCAGATCGCATCTTCTTTTCGGCGCTAGATAACGCTAACATCGTGACTTCCTTGGCTGGCGCACTAAACCGGAAGGCGAGGACGTGCGTCAGTATTCATAACACGCTTAGCCAGGTTTACCGAGCTGACTCACCCTCGTACCTAAAGCGACGGGCCTCACTAATGCGCCTGTTGTATCCAAGGGTAACCGGACGGCTTTGCGTTTCGGCGGGAGTAGCCGATGATGCCGCCGACTTCTTGAGGGTTGCCCGTTCCCGTTTCAAAGTCGTCTACAACCCTTGCATAAGCCCAGAACTTTTTCAGAAGTCCACTGAGCTTTTGAATGACGAAACCTTTTCTTCGTTACCAGCTCCCAAACTAGTCGCGATCGGTAGGCTTCATGAGCAGAAGGACTACCCGACATTGCTGAAGGCAGTTCAACGCCTGAAGGCTGCCGGCCCGGTTAGCCTGACGATACTCGGGGAAGGCCCTTTGCTTGAAAAGCTAGTCGCGGAAGCAAAAGAGCTGGGAGTTAAGGACGCCGTCTACTTTGCGGGCTTCCAGGCAAACCCATATCCCTACCTTCGCGCAAGTAATGCGCTCGTTTTGAGCAGTCGGTACGAGGGATTTGGCGTCGTCTTGGCCGAAGCGATCGCGCTAGGTATCCCGGTCGCATCGACTGACTGTCCCCATGGTCCAGCCGAGATCCTCAACAACGGCGAGTTCGGATACCTAGCGCCGGTTGGCGACGCAGACGGCCTTGCAGACTCCATTTCCCGAACGCTCTCCGCCCCGAGGACGGTCCCACAGGAAGCCTGGCAGAGGTTTACTCTCGATTACATCGCAGATGAGTACAGGACCTACCTCCAAGAGCTAGCGGCATGAGGAAGGTAGCCCTATGGCTCACCGTCCCCTACCTTGGTGCGGTTCTTGGAATCAATATCGCTATCGACGGCCCTGCAGGTAGTGCAGTTAGAATCGCGGGGCTACCTGTCTTCTTTTTTTGGACGCTAACAAAGATCCAAGAGCATCGATTCCGAAAGCTCAGCCCATTTCACTGGGGCTTCTTGTGTTTCGTTCTGTTCAATCTCCTCTCCATGTTTTGGAGCATCGACGCGACGAACACATACATCCTTTTTTGGAAGTACGTGTTTATTCTAGGAATGTCGATTGTTCTGTGGGATCTATATCGCACAGAAGATGAGGCGCAATTCGGGATCATTGGCTTTCTCGTCGGTGCCTTTATCATATTTTCCCAGACCTTAAGCAATTTTGTTCAGAAGAAGGCATACTTCGGGACGGACCGGTTCGGGGCGGACGGTCTGCACCCAAACGTTGTCGCTCTGGTCCTTGCCGTCGCCGCTCCTCTCGCTTGGATGTTTGCCACTAACGCAAAAGGAAAAGCGCGCTGGCTCGGGCCTATCACGTATACCTTCCCGCTTATCGCTCTGTTCGGTATTGCAATTACTGGTTCCCGCGGAGGGGCAGTAGCCTCGCTCCCCGGCTTCATATATATTCTCGTCGATCTGATCAAGCGACCGATCGGAATTCCGTTAGTCGCCGCCGCCGTATTCTTTGGTTTTCCCGCAATTGCCGCTCAGCCAGAGATCCAGAACAACTTTAAGCGAATTACGGAAACGCTGGATGGAACTTCGAAGGAAGCCGCCAACGGGCGAGATCTCTTGCTGCAAGCCGGTGAAGAAATCTTTCGCCGGAACCCAATTCTCGGAGTAGGCGCGACCGGTTTTCGCACCGCATCCGTGCAGATGGGGATGTACGAACAACACGAAAATGGCGTCGTCGCAGGCGCCCACAACACCTACGTAGAAGTCGCGAGCGAGCTCGGACTTGTTGGACTAACGATCTTCCTTGCGACCGTGATCTTCGCAA
Source organism: Fimbriimonas ginsengisoli Gsoil 348 (assembly GCA_945881865.1). Taxonomy (GTDB): domain Bacteria; phylum Armatimonadota; class Fimbriimonadia; order Fimbriimonadales; family Fimbriimonadaceae; genus Fimbriimonas; species Fimbriimonas ginsengisoli_A. The sequence continues at coordinate 57,997 of CAMCVK010000010.1, forward strand.
TAAGGAGCCTATGGTCCTTGCCAAAACCCTATCGAACACCGTGGATGTGCGGCGCCTTCTCGTTCATTGTGCTTATGACCTACGAGCACATTGAGTGGCGCTACTTCTTGTGGGCATACATGTCCGTCGGCGTATGCCATGCCTACTCCTTCTTGCGCGAGAAGCCGAAGTTAGCCGCTACTTCCGTGCCTGTTCCAAGTACAGCTGTTCGGTCGCCTTCACCATCTCGTCCAGAAGAAATGCCTGGCTACGGTCGAGGGCCGCGTGGCTGAACCGGCGCTTGAGTGAGGGATCGTCGTATAGCTTCTGTAACCCGGCGGCCAGCCCCGCCGCGTCTCCTGTCGCCGCCAAGAAGCCGGTCTTGTCCTGGATCACACACTCATTTGCGGCGCCCATGTTTGTAGAGACAATCGGTAGACCAGCGGCGCTAGCTTCTAGGAGTACGTACGGAAACCCTTCGTAGTTACTCGTTAAGACAAAGACGTCCATTGCATTCATAACGGTCTGTCCGTCAGCGCCACCAGGAAGGATGATCTTTTCTCCGAGTCCTAGTTCGGCTACCTTCGCGTACACCTGGTCCTTCAGCTCGCCGTCTCCAACCATCAAAAGGCGGGCATTCGGCGTTGAGTTTGCGATCCTTGCAAACGCCTCCAGCATCAGGAGTGGATTCTTCTGATCAGAGAAGCGCCCAACAAACCCGTAGATAAACTCATCCGACTTCACGCCATACTCGGCGCGAATGGCGTCTCGATCTAAAGTTTTAGGACCAGAGATAGCGTTATAGATAACGCGTGTCTTGGCAATTGGAATTCCTAGCGCCACCGCGTGATCCTGCTCGTTCTTCGAGACGTTCACCGTAATCGTCGTGAACCGATCGAGAATGCGCTCTAGCTGGCCATAGATGAGCCGAGCACGCGACGAGATCGTCGGCGACATCGTCATGTAGGCATTAGGAGTGTAATAGACATCCTTCCCCAAGCCTCGGGCAGCAAGTCTCGCAAGTGCCCCTCCTTTCGAGCTATGTCCGTGAACTACTTGAAAGCCTTCTTTCTTAATCAGCGATCTAAGCGCCTTAACCGAAGCAACGTCGTGCATCCCGACGCTCCGCTGCAGGTCCATCAGGTGGGCAGTGCCTCCCAACTGTTCAAGCTGTGTAATTCCGTTCTCGAACCGTTTGTCGATTCGGTTTCGGCTGTAGGCAAGGTGAACATCGAGACCTCGTTCGGCAAGTCCAACCGTCAAGTCGGTAACGTGCTTGCCTACTCCCGCGGCGGCAGCTTCACAAATGTGCAGAATTTTCATACTACTTCGCGCCTTCACGCCTAAGGATCGAAACAAACGTCATGATTAAAATCTTAACATCGTTTCGCATTGATGCGACCTTAAAGTATAGCTGGTCTAGGAGAATCCGCTCTTCATAAGAGGTTTCACTGCGACCACTACACTGCCAAAGGCCAGCACAACCTGGCTTCATTGCGCAATAGATGTCCACCTGGTCGCCGTACTTAGAAAGCTCCTTTGGTACAACCGGACGCGGCCCGACAATGCTCATCTCGCCGCGCAACACGTTAAAGAACTGAGGCAACTCGTCCAGACTAGACTTTCGCAGGAAGCCACCAAAGGGCAATATTCGAGGATCCTTCGCAAGCTTATAGGTCCGCTCAAATTCTTCACGAATCGCCGGGTTCTCGGCAAGAAGCTTCTCCAAGACCTTATCCGCGTTCAGCACCATACTGCGGAACTTAAAGATCTTGAACTCCTTGCCATCTTCGCCGATACGAACCTGCTTAAAGATTACGGGAAAGCCATCTCGAAGTACGATGGCCAGGGAGATCACGAGCATCAAGGGCCCGAAAACGACGATGCAGAGCAGGCTCACAATGATGTCTAGCACGCGCTTCAGCGCGCGGTAAGACGTATAGCCATACTTTTCCCTACGCGTCAAACCTTTGGCAAAGTTTGGCAAGCGTGAGAAGTCAATGTCGTCTCCACCCGGCAAAGAGCTCATTCCCTACTCAACCGTCACCGATTTGGCCAAGTTCCGCGGCTGGTCAATCGAACAACCGTTCAACTTCGCAACGTAGTAGGCAAGCAGCTGCATGGGAATCACGCTCAAAAGAGCGTTCAAGAAGTCGAACTTCGTCGGAGCGAACTCGATGACGAGGTCAGCCGCTTTCTTGATCGCGCCGGTCGTGTCGCTGGTGACCGCCAGCACGGTGCCGGACCGGGCCTGAACTTCCTTAATGTTCGAAACCACCTTGTCGGTCGTCGCCGGGTCAGTCGCACCGAAGAGCGAAACGACGCCCGCCTGAATCAGCGCCAGCGGACCGTGCTTCATCTCGCCTGCCGGAGACTCCTGCGTCGGAATGTAGGCGATTTCCTTAAGCTTTAGAGCACCCTCGTAGCCAACGTAGGCATCGGCACCGCGGCCCAAGAAGAAGCAGAGCGGCATATCCTTAAGCTGCTCGGCGAGAGCCTTAACGGACTCCTCAACTTCCAAAACCTTCGCCGCATGTCCGGGCAAAAGCTGAAGCTCAGAGAGCCAGTCGGCAACGCGAAGACCAGGCGTTTCTTGAACCTGGGCAATGTGCAGCGCCAGCAGGCTTAACACGATTACCTGGGCGGTATAGGCCTTAGTGCTAGCAACCGAAATCTCCGGGCCAGCCTGCGTGGCAATCGTTCGGTCGCATTCGCGTGCAATCGAGCTACCCACCACGTTCACGATTCCGAGCGTGCGAATTCGTCGCGACTTACAAAGCCGTAGGGCAGCAAGGGTATCTGCCGTCTCGCCGGACTGCGAAACAAAGATCGCAAGCGATCGCGGCGACAAAACGGGGTCGCCGTACCGGAACTCAGAAGAGTAGTAGACGTCGGTCGGCAACCGGAGTAGCTTCTCGAAAAGGTGCTTGCCCATAAGACCGGCGTGGTAGGCGGTGCCGCAAGCAATGATGTTCACGCGGTCGATCTCGTTCCAGACGTTGTCCGAGAACACGCCTTCGAGCCGCACGCCGCCCTTGCCGTCGATTCGACCCGCGAGGCATGCGCGAATCACTTCGGGCTGCTCGTGAATCTCCTTCAGCATGAAGTGGTCATAGCCGCCGCGCTCGGCCGCCGCGATGTCCCAGTCGATGTGCTGCGGAGCCAGCGGAACGTGGTGACCGTCTCCGTCGATGATCTTAACGGTGTCTCGCGTGATTTCGGCGAGGTGGCCTTCTTCCAGCGCCATGACCGACCGCGTGTAGGGCAGCAATGCCGGGATGTCGCTCGCGAGCAGGTTTTCGCCTTCACCGAATCCAATAATCAGCGGGCTAGCGTTTCGGGCGGCCACGATGGTCTCGGGCTCAGAATCCGAAACGACGACCAAGGCGTAGGCACCGCGGAAGCGTCGCACGGCGCGTCGAACGGCATCCAACAGAGTCCCGCCGTGCCGATATTCGTCGCCGATCACGTAAGCGGCAACTTCGCTGTCGGTCTGGCTTCGGAAGGTGTGGCCACGGGCGATCATCTCGTCCTTCAGCTCGGCATAGTTCTCGATGATGCCGTTGTGAATCAGCGCAATGTGCTGGTCCTGGTCAAAATGCGGGTGCGCGTTGGCGTCCGTTGGTCCGCCGTGGGTCGCCCACCGCGAGTGCCCAATGGCGCAGCGGCCGTCCTTGGGGTTCGAAGCCAATTCCTCGGTCAAAAACCGAATCGTGCCCGCCTTCTTCACGATCTCGATTTCGGAGCCGACCTGAACGGCCACGCCCGCGCTGTCGTATCCCCGGTACTCCAGCCTTCGAAGCTGATCCACCGCAACCTCGACCGCATTCCTTTGCCCGATATAACCCGCAATGCCGCACATAAGGGCTTCGTTATACCAATCGAACGCTATGATAAGTCGAGAATCGTCACTTCGGGCGGACAGAACATGCGCGCACGAAGCCCGGTCATGCCGATTCCGCGGCTCACGTAGATGTACCGACCCTCCCGCTCATAGACTCCACCGGGGTAGTCACGGGCTCCTTCCGGCAGCCGAATCGGCAATCCGCCCGGTAAACAAATTTGTCCACCATGAGAGTGGCCGCTTAATACAAGGCTGGGACCAGCCGGGATGGTTGGCAGAAAATCGGGCTCGTGCAGAAGGCAAATTGTGTTCTTTTCGTAACGATTATTTAGAAGAAAGCCTGGCTCGGGGGTGCCCCGCAGGCAGTCATCCACGCCGACGATCTGAAGGCCGTCAAATTCCACCGCACCGTTCCGCAAGAGGGGCACCTGCGCCGCTGTAAAGGCCTCGGGGACGCGCTCAGAATGGATCGCCGCGTAATCGTGATTCCCCAAAACGCCAGCAACCGGCAGCCGTGTTTCCTTCAGCTCGCGAAGGTTCTGGGCAAGCATACGCAGCCGCCAATCCTGCGTTGCCGACATGTAGTCGCCCCCCAGCAAGATCAGGTCGGGCTTCTCGGCGACGGCGAGCTCGATGGCCCGCGTCATCCGCCGACGGTCGGGGGGTTCGTTCAGGTGCCAGTCGGTCAGAAAGGCGACCCGCACCTTGCCGGCAGACCATCTTGGTAGCTGGAGCTTCACCCGCTCCAACCGCAGTTCTTCTTTGCCGAACAGGAATTCTCGCGTTCCCGCGCCCAGCACAACCGCCGAAAACGCAAAAAGCAGTTGTCTTCGCGAGAAGCGCATCCATCGGGCTGGATTTTTCGTCTTGATGGTCCGTAGTGTACTTTTGCATCATGGGGACCAGACAATGATTTTGGTGATCGGCGGAGCCGGATACATCGGCTCGCACATGCTTCAGCTCCTTCGCGAGTCAAACGAGCCGCATATCGTTTTCGATAATTTGGAGCGCGGGCACCGCAAGGCCGTTCAGGACAGCCGCCTGATGGTCGGCGACCTTCGAAGCTCGGATGACGTCGAGAGCCTTCTGCGTAGCACGCCAGAAATCGACGTCGTCATGCACTTTGCCGCTTACGCTTACGTCGGCGAAAGCGTCGGCGAGCCGGCCAAGTATTGGGAAAACAACACCGCCGCCGTGATGCGCCTGCTCGACACGATGCGCGGCCACGGAATCTCGAAGTTCGTCTTCAGCTCCACCTGCGCGACGTTTGGCGAGCCGGACTACATTCCCATCGACGAGAAGCACCCGCAGCGGCCCATCAACCCCTACGGCGAGAGCAAGCTGGTCGTCGAGAAAATTCTCGACACCTACGACCACGCCTACCAAACCCGAAGCGTTTGCCTGCGCTACTTTAACGCCGCCGGCGCCGACCCGCTTGGACGAATTGGCGAGGACCATCGGCCGGAAGTGCATCTCATCCCGAACGCGATCTACGCAGCGATGGGCAAGACGGGCCCGCTGAAGGTCTTCGGAAGCGATTACCCGACGCCCGATGGCACCTGCGTTCGCGACTACATCCACGTGCATGACCTAGCCCGCGCGCACCTCCTCGCTGTTCAGCACCTTCGCAACGGCGGTGATTCCCGAAAGTACAACCTCGGCAACGGCAAAGGCTTCTCGATCAAGGATGTCATCGACGTCGTCAGCAAGGTGACCGGCAAACCGGTTCCTTTCGAAATGGCCGACCGACGCCCGGGTGACCCGGCGACGTTGGTGGGCGGAAGCGGCAAAATCAAAGGCGACTGGGGCTGGGAGCCGATTTACGGCGACCTGGAAACCATCGTCGAGCACGCCTGGAACTGGCATCGCACCCATCCCGATGGGTACGACACGGTTTCTGAGTAGTCCTCCAAAAGCGGTCTTACCAATAGGTTCAAACGCTGGGTATTCTGCCTGATTGTTTCGTAAGAGGTCACCCTTGACTAGCATGCCACTCAACTCAAAAGACGTTTTGCTTCTGCCGGGAATGCTGTCCGTCTTTGGCGTCTTCATTCTCATCTTCGCCCTCATCAGCTTTAAGAGCAGTGGCAACCTTCCGAAATTCCGCTGGGCAGCCCTGCTGTTCTTCATTGCGGCGGTGGTGGTGGGTTGGGGACCGTTCAGCCTTTTCGTAGGTAGCAGCGTGGAGTCGGCCGCCTACCAAACCACGGTGACCTCGAACTCGTTTCGAATCTCGCACTACATCGCGATCGCCGGACCGATCCTGCTGATCCTCATTTACGGGATTGCAGAAATGCAGTTGCGCAAGAAAGCCGCCAACGACGGCTACTAAAGCATGCGTGTGCTCGTTACCGGGGCCGGCGGAATGCTGGGACAGGCCGTTGTTCGCCGGCTCTCAGGGCACGAGCTCGTCGCCCTTCCCCGGGCCGAACTCGACATCGCCGACCCGATGTCGATCGGTCGGCTCGGAGTCGGCGAATTTGGGAAGTTCGACTGGGTCGTGAACTGCGCCGCCTACACGAAGGTCGACCTTGCCGAGACCGAGCGCGAAGCCGCCTACGACGCCAACGCAACCGGGGTTGCGTACCTGGGCCAAGCCTGCCACGACATTTCGGCGCGGCTGATCCACATCAGCACCGACTTTGTTTTCGACGGAACCGCCGAGCGGCCCTACGTTGAGACGGACAAGACGTCCCCGCTGGGCGTCTACGGGGCATCCAAACTCGCGGGAGAGGAACGCTTGCGTGGCCTACCAAATGTCTGGATCCTGCGGACCTCGTGGCTGTTCGGGCCGGACGGACCGTGTTTTCCGCGCACGATGCTCCGCTCGCACCGCGCTGGTAAGCAGCTCCGCGTGGTGGCCGACCAGCGCGGAAACCCGACCTACACCGGTGATCTCGCACGATCGATCCTGCAAATCGTCGAGAACGACCCTTTTCCCGACCTGTATCACGTCGCCGGTCCGGAGACGATGACCTGGCACGAGTTCGCCGGCCTCACCCTCGCCGCCGCCGGATACGACGTCGAGATCGAGCCCATCAACACGGACGATTGGCCGACCCCGGCCCGGCGACCTGCTTTTAGCGCGCTGGATTCTGGCAAGGCCCTCGCCGCCGGAATCGGTCCGTTGCGCGGGCTGGAAGCCACCCTGCCGGAGTTCCTACAACTGCTTCCGAATTAATCGCCCGGGTACCGTACCGGGGTGCGCGCCTACTTTCTGCTTCTGCGGCCAAAGCAGTGGACGAAGAACCTCATCATCTTCGCGGCGCTCATCTTCAGCGCGAAGTTTTCGGACGCGAGTGCGGTTGGATTGGCCCTGGTCGCCTTTGTCGCGATGTGCCTCGTCAGTTCGGCAACCTACATCGTCAACGACGCGCTGGACGCCGAGAAGGACCGACTCCACCCGAAGAAGAAATTCCGGCCGATTGCGTCCGGTGCCGTTGCCGTACCGGCGGCGCTTCTTCTCGCCGTCGTGTTTGCCCTTCTCGGGCTCGGGCTGGGCTTTGTTCTGGCCAGGCGCGCCGGCTTCCTCATCCTCGTCTATCTGGTCATCCAGGTTCTGTACAACGTCGCCCTCAAAAAGATGTCTGTCGCCGACGTCTATGCCATCGCGAGCGGGTTCATTCTCCGCGCCGTGCTCGGCGCAGCCGCGATCAACGTCAAAATCTCGGCCTGGCTGCTGTTCTGCACGGCAGCGCTGGCGTTGATGCTCGGCTTCTCGAAACGGCGGAATGAGTTCATCCAGCAGGGCGAAGGCAAGGCGCAAACCCGCGAGAGCCTTGCCGGCTACAGTCGTGGCGCGCTGGACGCTCTCGTCATTGTCTTCGCGACCTGCGCGGCCCTTTGCTACGGGGTTTACAGCATTGAGAGCAAGACCGCCAGCCTGCACCCCGGCATCTTTCTTACGACCGGGTTCGTTTGGTACGGCATCTCGCGCTATGTCCTCCTGGTTTTCAACATGAACGAAGGCTCGGAACCTGCCGACATCCTCCTGAAGGACAAGCACATGATTTTCAGCGTCGTCGGTTTCATCATCGCCTCGATGGTCGCCATCAGCCTCACGCGCATCCCGCTGATCGAGCGGTAACCTCACGCCATGGCACCACGGTACAAGCACGTCATTGTTGTGGGCGCCTCGGCAGGAATCGGGGCCGAACTCGTGCTTCAATTGGCCGCCGCCGGAAGCAAGGTCGCCGCGCTCGCCCGCCGCGAGGAGCCGCTGAAACGCCTTGCCGCCGCGCACCCGGGACAGGTTTTGCCAATCGTGCACGACGTGACCGATTTCGACTCCGTCCCCGCCGTTTTTGAGTCCGTCGCCCAGCAGCTTGGCGGGTGCGACCTAGTGATTTACTCGAGCGGCGTCATGCCCACCGTCGGTCCCGCCGAGTTCGACTTTGCGAAGGACCGCCAAATGTTCGAGGTGAACGTTTTGGGCGGAATCGCCTGGCTGGACGCCGTCGCCGAGCGGTTTCAATCCACCGGTTCGGGCACCATCGTCATGATCGGCAGCGTCGCGGGCGACCGGGGCCGACGCGGCCAGCCGGGCTATAACGCCAGCAAGGCCGCCGTTGCCGCGTTTGCCGAAGCCCTCCGCAACCGCCTTTCCGGGAAAGGCGTCACCGTGACCACCGTCAAGCCGGGGCCGGTTCAAACCGAGCTCGTTGCGGCCCTCGGCTTCAAAAACGCGATGCCGGTTGCCGACGCCGCCGCACGCATCATCCGGCTGGCGCCCTCTGGCCGCGAGGTCTATCTCAAGTTTTCGCACCGGGTCATTTTCGCCGTCATCCGCCTCATGCCGTCATGGATCTTTCGCCACATTCCTATATAGGTCCATTTCGACGACTTGCGGGTTTTGGGCAGACCGAGTTCGGCGACTCGCGCGTGTGCTCGCCGACCTCGGACGACGAAGTCGCGACGATCCTTCAAACCGCCGCCGCTCAAGGCCGCCAGGTGATGCTTCGCGGGGCGGGACGAAGCTACGGCGACGCCAGCATCGCCGGAGAAACCGTCGCCATTCGGCAAGACCGCATGAACCGCGTCCTCGCCTGGGACCCCGCGACCGGAACCCTCGACGTCGAGGGCGGAATCACCCTGGAGGAAATCTGGCGATACGTATTGCCCGACGGTTTTTGGCCGCCGGTCGTCAGCGGAACCATGAAGACCTCCGTCGCCGGTGGTCTCGCCATGAATATTCACGGCAAGAACAACTGGAGCCAAGGCACGCTGGGCGAGCACGTCGATTGGATGGACATCATGCTGGCCGGCGGCGAGGTTCGCCGCCTGATTCCCGCCGACCCGTTGTTCTTCCAAATTATCTCGGGCTTCGGGCTGCTCGGCATCATCCTTCGCGCGCGGCTGCGGATGAAGCGGATCCGGTCCGGCTCGCTTCAGGTGGTGCAGCGCAGCGTGCGGAACTGGCAAGAGCAATTTGACACGTTCGAAGAGTTTCAGGACCGGTACGAGTACATCGTGAGCTGGGTCGATGGATTCCACGACGGCCGCGGAACGTTCCAGGCCGCGAACCACCACCCGGACGACGAGCCCCACACGCTCCACGCGTCGGCCCAGGAGCTCAGCCCATACTTGATTGGCTTCTATCCGAAATCGCGTGCCTGGCGGACGTTGCGCCACTTCACCAACCCAACCGGGATGCGGCTGCTTTCGGCCGCCAAATACCGCGCGGGCCGCCTCACCGGAAGCGAAAAAGCCGCGCAGATGCCGCTGGTGGCGTTCCATTTCCCGCTGGATTTCGTGCAGGACTGGGAGCGCGCCTACCTTCCCGGCGGATTGCTGCAGTTCCAGGTCGGCCTTGGCCGCGAAAACGCCCGCGAGGTCATCCCGGGGTTGCTGGCGCGCAGCCAAGCCGCGCAGCTGTGGCCGTACCTCATCGTGATGAAGCGGCATCGCCCCGATCCGACGCTGATGAGTTATCTGGTAGATGGCTATAGCATCGCGATGGACTTCCATCGCACCGATTTGAACGCCGCCCAGTTGGATCAGCTTTTCAAAGAGATGACGGCCGACGTCCTTGCGGCGGGCGGCAAGTTCTACATGGCCAAGGACGCGCGACTCACCGCCGACGAAGCCAAGCAGAGCCTCGGCGAAGGGCCGTATCACCAGTTCCTGGCAACCAAGCGCGAACTCGACCCGACCGGCCTGCTGGTCTCTGCGCTCGGCGCACGAATCGGCCTTTGCGATATCCCAAGTATGCTAAGCTCACCATAATGAACTTGACGAGTGCGCGGACGACGTTCGTCTATGATGCGGTTGGAAACGTGCTTCAGAAATGGCATCAGGGTTCCGATCCGATCACGATGGCCTACGATGCCGCCCAGCGGTTGGTGACTTCGATGGATGGGCCGACGCTGGTGACGTTCACCTACGATGCGAGCGGAAACTTGACAAATGAGAACCGGGGCGGAGTTCAGACGTCATATAGCTACGACAACGAGAATCGTCTTGCGGTTCAGACGGACCCAGATGGTTCGAAGACGACGATGACCTACCAGCCGGATGGTCTTCGTCGAACGCGGAGGACGCCTTCGGTTCTCACGACGTTTGTTTGGGATGAAAAGAACTACCTTGGAGAAGTGATCTAGTTATGGCAATGGCGGCGGTTTACACGACGATTAACGGAATGCTGGTTCATGAGAGCCGGGGTGGGGTGGAGTCTTTCTACTTCCCGGACACTCTGGGCAACCTCACCACCGTTCGCAGCGCGACCGGTGTGAAGACCTACGGCGCTGAGTACTGGCCGTACGGAGAAATTCAGACCGAAACGGGCACTAACCCCAGCCCTTGGAGCTTCGTCGGTCTTCTCGGCTACCTGAGAGACACGGCAAGCCGCCTCTACGTCCGCGCCAGGCACTACCGCCCCGGCCTAGCCAGGTGGCAGACCGTCGATCCGCTCTGGCCGGATGAAAGCGCGTACGGGTACGCCAACGCGTCACCGGTTTACCTTCGAGACCCCAGCGGTCAGGCCTGTAGTGACCCGTGTGCAGATGATGGTTCGCCTGTTGGAGGCTGCATTGCCTTGTTTTGCTCGATAAAGGCGTCGTTCGACTCAATAAAGAAAGCCCTCGGGCTCAATGGAGAATGGGACAAACTCATCAAGAAAATTCTTGGGTTGATCAAGGAGACCAAAGACTTTGATCCTAGCGGTTGCTGTAAGCAAGCTCACTCGGGTGGCTTCCCCACCAGCAAAGGCGGGCTAATTGCTGCACTTATTGGATTCGTCTGCAGATCAACTAAGACAAAGGCACCGAACCCTCGGTGGTGTAAAAAACTCCATCCTGACGATACAGGGGACTCCGACCGACCCACATCGGCTGGCTCAGGATGCCGTGGTTGTTGCAACTCCATGTTTACTAGGGGCACTAGTCTGTATGCAACGTGCTTAAACGTATGCTGAGGCGACCCACTTGTAAAAAGAGCTTTGTGGTCCTTTTCGTGGGGCTTCAACTTGTCGCTTGTAGGACCGCGCCGGAGCCGTCTAAGAAACCGAATGCTCCTGAAGAGGTGGCAATGCTTGCAACCAGGGAGTTGAACAAGGCGATCGACGCTGGTGATCGGTCGTCTGCTGAGCTCGACCGGCTCCGTGATCAACTGTCACCTAAAATTGGCGATGAGACGCTGCGCGACATGCTGCTGGGATCGTACTCGGCTTCTGTGAAGAGGGACCTTACTGCGGCGTGGTATCCAGGGAGAGAAGCAAGGCTTGGGCCCAAATTCGTGGCGGAAGTCGTCGACAAAAATGACGGCAAAGTGGGATCTCTATTGCTCGCGTTTGCCGGTAGTTTCGTCGCAGGCGGAGGCCAATTCTCGGAGCCGATTACGGAAATCGTTGATGCGTATGCGAGATATAGAAAGAGATTTCCGACCGAATCTGGATCTGCTATTTCGTTACTTGCTTATGATGGGGGAGAGAAATCTCAAATTATTCTCAAAGAGATAAGCCTTACTGGATCTCCTGCGGCGAGATCAGCAGCGAAAGCTGTGTTAACAAGAATAAAGACACAGGGCAAACTATAAATGAGCGGGCTCATTCGATGACCTACCAGCAGGATGGCCTTCGTCGAACGAGGAGGACGCCTTCGGTTCTCACGACGTTTGTTTGGGATGGAACGGACTACCTTCAGGAGAGAAGCTGATGCCGGTTGCAACGTACACAACGATTAACGGGATGCTGGTTCATGAGAGCCGGGGCGGGGTGGAGTCTTTCTACTTCCCCGACACACTGGGCAGCCTCACGACGGTTCGCAGCGCGACCGGCGTAAAGACCTACGGTGCCGAGTATTGGCCGTACGGGGAGATCCAGACGGAAACGGGCACCAACCCCAGCCCCTGGAGCTTCGTTGGACTTCTTGGCTACCTGAGAGACACGGCTTCCCGCCTCTACGTCCGCGCTAGGCACTACCGGCCAGGCCTGGCAAGATGGCAGACGGTCGATCCACTCTGGCCGGACGAGAGCGCCTACGGATATGTAAATGAAAGTCCAATGGAGACTGTGGACGTGCAAGGGAGATGGCCAGAAAAGCCCCCGTTTTTCGAGATCTTCCCAAAACCACGATGGTGGCCCCGACAGATTCCGTGGCCGGGCCATATTTCACCGATACCAGGAATATGGCCCGGGCCAAAGCATCGTCCACGGCCGGTTGGCGGCGGTAGAGCAAACTACGACAACGGCTGGACGCCGGGGGATTTCGGCTATGGGAACTACTGCGGATACTGGCGGAATGGTAAGGTCCAACACTGCAAAGAAGCGGGTGAAATTGATTGTCTGGACAAAGCGTGCAAGAAGCATGACGATGACAACCCAGGCGTCATCGACTATATTCCTGGAAGGCATCATCGAACTCTATGCTTTTCCCTTGCAAAATGCTCTTGCGTATCGGAGTATCCAATGCCTGGCCGAGATCAAAACAACTGCCTCGTAGCGAGGAGCAAAATGATGGCCCTTTATTGTCTTCATGGAGCGATAGTTGTTTGGTGACAAGCTGAAATACGTTCCCGTGCGGGCCCTCGCAATTACGTTTGCCATCATGGTCACGATCGTGCTCGTCCTCAGCCCGATACCAATGAACAACACGCAGGCGCCACCACTAGCGATTGCGGCCGGGACGGGCAATGAGGCAGAGGTGCGTCGGCTGATCGCCGAAGGCGCGCAGCTAGACGTACAAGACTTCGGGGGCAACACGCCCCTCTCCTATGCCGTTGGGACTGGCCATTTCAAAATTGCACAACTGCTGCTTGACAAAGGGGCCAATATGTACGTACGTAATCGGCAGGGCATGACCGTTATCGAGAGACGACGGTGGCTCGCGAACGCTCGTCCCGACCTTCCGCAATACCGAGAGGATACGCTGTCGGACCGACGCGGACTTGCATGGCTGCTTGCGGCGGAGAAGCGAATGAAGGCGCAAAAGTCGAAGACGCAGCCTCCGGAGATTAAGAAAATTGACGATTCTTCAAATTGAGAGCCGGGGCGGAGTTCAGACGTCTTATAGCTACGACAACGAGAATCGTCTTGCGGTTCAAACGGATCCAGATGGTTCGAAGACGACGATGACCTACCAGCCGGATGGCCTTCGTCGAACGCGGAGGACGCCTTCGGTTCTCACGACGTTTGTTTGGGATGGAACGGACTACCTTGGAGAGGTGATCTAGTTATGGCGATGGCGGCGGTTTACACGACGATCAACGGGATGCTGGTTCATGAGAGCCGGGGTGGGGTGGAGTCTTTCTACTTCCCCGACACCCTGGGCAGCCTCACCACGGTTCGCAGCGCAACCGGCGTGAAGACCTATGGTGCCGAGTACTGGCCGTACGGCGAAATCCAAACCGAAACGGGCACGAACCCCAGCCCCTGGAGCTTCGTTGGGCTTCTCGGCTACCTGAGAGACACGGCTTCCCGTCTCTACGTCCGCGCTAGGCATTACCGCCCCGGCCTAGCCAGGTGGCAAACGGTAGATCCACTCTGGCCACGGCTCTCACCTTATGGCTACGGTCGCCTCCGTCCGGTCAGCGAAACCGATCCAAGTGGGCTTATTCCGGCGAATATTATTGCAGGGGTAATTGGGGGACTTTTGAGTTGCCTCATCTCAGCAGGTATTTCCTGGATAGGCAGCCACCTTAAGGGGGAGGGCCCGGCGGAAGCGAACTGCAAAGCTGGAACAAAATGCGTTGCCAAGGGCCTTGGAACTGGGATCGGTATCGCTTCAATGAACCCGGCTCTCGCTTGCGCACTCTCGATAGCGTCGGAAGTGATTAGTTTGCTGGCCGACGCCTTGTGCCCCCTTGCTGACGCGAAGTGCCCAAAGTTGCCGAGCCTATGCGACTTGACAAAGGCGGCAATATCAGGGGCAGGGGGTTGCTTAGGTTGGTTCGGGGCCAAAGACGGGGTGATCAGTCAAGTAGGTGAAATGCTTGGTTGGATCGGAAGAGAACTTGCGAAGTACGCGGGCGGAATTCTGGCTAGTTCGCTGGGCTCAATCATCTCCGGCTCCGGCAAGATTGCCTGCGACTGGGCGGGACCCGCATTCGGGAAGGGATGAGCTTAATTGTTCGTAGGGAGTGGGCTTGGATTCTTTCTTCCATTTTCTATTGGTGCGGAATCAGTGTCATTTTTTTCGCAACTTATAGTCACTCTCAACCATGGAGTGCGAAGCAACTCATTTTTCCCGGAGTCGTTGTATTCACAACTTCCGTCGTGATCGCTGCGATCGGCATCGCGAGCCGAGCGTTCGCTCGTATAGCTCTCAGCTTAGGGATGGTGGTGGTGCTTGCGATCGGCGTGGGGCAAGGCACTCCAATCCCGCCCAATGCTTGGGTTCTGGCAACTTGTCTTTTGGCAGGTGGCTGGATGTTTGAAGTTTGCGATTTTGGAAATTCTATCGCAAAAAATTCAGTTTCTCGATCACATGAAAGACAAAAGATGGCGTATGACGACAACGTACACGACGATTAACGGGATGCTGGTTCATGAGAGCCGGGGTGGGGTGGAGTCTTTCTACTTCCCCGACACCCTGGGCAGCCTCACCACGGTTCGCAGCGCGACCGGTGTGAAGACCTACGGTGCTGAATACTGGCCGTACGGGGAGATCCAGACCGAGACGGGAACAAACCCCAGCCCTTGGAGCTTCGTAGGGCTTCTTGGCTACCTGAGGGACACGGCAAGCCGCATCTACGTCAGGGCAAGGCACTACCGCCCTGGCCTAGCCAGATGGCAAACGGTTGATCCACTGTGGCCGGGGGAAAGTGCGTATGGATACGTCGGGCAGCAGCCAGTTTATCGAGTTGATCCGACGGGAATGGGCGACAAATGTTTCATTGATGATATATGGCAGTGGCTAGTGCCAAAGGGAATTCCCCAGGCCCCGATCGTGATGCCTGATTGGTTAAGGCCACTACGACACTTTGGCGAAGTGACTAACTTCAACTATTTTAAGTGGAAGTGGGGCAATTGCTGTGGGCTAGATCAGAAATGCGGTCCGGCAAAATCTAATGGATCGTGCGCGGATAACGCCTGCGAAAAGCACGACAAATGTGTTGGACCAGACTTCTTCCCGGGGGCGGCCAACTGGCGGTCGTGTGCAGCGGGTCTGTGCTCTGACTTGAAGAAATGCTACAAAAAGAACGGGTGTGCTAGCCAGGTGACGCCTTCAAGCGAGTGCCAAGCTGCTTGGGAAGCCGGTGTTTTCTTTTGCATGCAAGCCGGGATGGTATTTGAGTCTTAAGCAACGGCTAAAGAAGTGGCTCGTTCCTGCAGGCATCGGGCTCGTGTTCCCCGGCTGTGTACTGGCCTACGAGCTTTCAGGCATCGATCCATTTGGAGTCTTTCTTGTTATGGTTTGTAGTCTGACGGTGAGCCCAATCACCATAATTTGGGAGGCCAGGTTTATGCTCACTAAGTGTGAGCCAGGAGCTGACATTGTAATTCCTGTTTTAGCAATCTTTGCAAATACAGTTCTGCTTGTCGTAAGCCTTGTCGGATTTGGTTTTCTGGGCGCGACGGGGAGAGGGCATTGACGAGTTTCATCGACGATCCGTCTATTCGTCGAACGAGGAGGACGCCTTCGGTTCTCACGACGTTTGTTTGGGATGGAACGGACTACCTTGGAGAGGTGATCTAGTTATGGCAATGGCGGCGGTTTACACCACGGTTAACGGGATGCTGGTTCATGAGAGCCGGGGTGGGGTTGAGTCTTTCTACTTCCCCGACACCCTGGGCAGCCTTACGACAGTCCGCAGCGCGACCGGCGTGAAGACCTACGGTGCCGAGTACTGGCCGTATGGGGAGATCCAAACCGAAACGGGCACCAACCCAAGTCCATGGAGCTTTGTTGGGCTCTACGGATATCTCAGAGACACGGCTTCTCGCCTCTACGTCCGCGCCAGGCACTACCGGCCCGGACTGGCCAGGTGGCAGACCGTCGACCCGCTTTGGCCAGATGAAAGTGCGTATGGGTACGTCGGTAATGACCCGAGCAGAGGCGTCGATCCAGCAGGGTATCAAAAGCTTCCGCCTAAGAAGACGAAGCTTGGGCCGACGATATGCTCTTCTCGAGTCAAAGATGTGGAGAATCAACTGGCGGCAAGTTGTAACACGCCGGGCATGGGCGGATATTTCAGAAAGTGCATTGGCCAATATTTGCCACCTGGTAGTAATCCTGATTGCGGAGCACATAATGGTGGGCATGGCTTCTCTGGTATTCTCTGGTCAGGTTGCTGTGAGCAAATCATGATCGATTTGTGCAATCTTATGTCCAAACGGCTGCCTCCAAAACAAGCGCATTTCCCACCTCCTCCCGAATACGTCATTCCAGCTTGTTTGGACAAAATGATAAGAGACCTAAATGGGGGCAAAAACCCAATCTCGGATTGTGTAACCGTCGGCCGCCCCTTGCGAAAAGGGGAGTGCCCGCCAGGATACTACTGGGTGCAACAGGACTGTTGCAGGGGTCACTGCGCTGAGGGCTCGTTTATGTGGCCGAGGTAAACTTAGACCACATGCAAATTCAAAATTACAATGGCAATCAGCATGAAGAATCCTAGGACTCGTGGATGGGTCGTTACGATGGGCATCCTGTTTTTCATCGTCGCATCATTTTCAGCTGGAAAGGAGTGGTTTCGACTTGGCCACGGCTACCAGCTCGATACATTGCGGCTGAGGAAAACGTCCGTAAGGGGGGATGGCTTCACACATGTTTTGGGGCCCGTTCTCTCCGTCGCAGCAAATGGCCAAATGGATGTATTCACGATGCAATCCAGAACTGCGGGTTCGAGAGGCGAGATCCAATATGCGAGCGGACCTCCCATTGAATACCGACTCAGAGCGGTCGAGGCGAAATGGGAGTCTGACCTGAAGTTCCCTAACACGATCCAATTGGACACCCGAGACGCACTGACAATCACGCCAGACATTCTATCGGATACCAAATTGGCTCCCGATGGCTCTCTCACGGCGCGCTGCCGGGGATACTATTTTGTGGGCATGCTGTGGCTGAAGAACCCAAGGCAAATGCCAGAAGGGGGATATATTTCTATCATAATGCATTAAGCTATGCAGGTTGGTCAACATGCTATGACAATAGTTCAAGTCGGTTACAAGGTACACGACGATTAACGGGATGCTGGCTCATCATTCTCTTTCTCGTGGTGCTCCACGCCAGGCACCTTTCGAGCCAATCGTAAACCCGGCAGACAGATCATGCACACCTAAACCCGGGCCGCTTTGCGCTCGCAAGGCCCCTCATTTTCGGGCCGCTTCCCTGCCCTGCAAACAAGGGAGAAACTTGCTCCCCCAAGCCTTGCCGCACTCAGCGTCCGGGTTCTTTCGGTAGGCATGACGCCGGGCAATTCCGCTCGGCAAAACCGAAAGGAATCCGCTATGACTACTCAAGCAAACCACCTCGAAATCCTATCTGTGACAGCCCAGGGCCAACGCACCGTCTGGACGCGCATTGGAACCGCCTTCCCCACCAAGGACGGCAAGGGCTACCGCCCAAATCCCAGGTGCGCCGGAGCCCGTGTAGTAAACTCCGCACGATTTGACGATGACTCTTGTTTGGGGGCGAAAATGAGCCTGGAGCTTTCACCGGCCGGCGTTCTCCAGCGCGAGATCGAGCAGGCGAAGCGCATCGTCATCGGCACCCACCTGAATCCCGACGGCGACGCGCTGGGGAGCGCGCTCGCCATGTCCCACTACCTGGAAGGCATCCACAAAGAGCACGCCCTGGTTTGCCACCATCCCGCGCCGCGCAACCTCGAGTTTTTGCCGGGCATCGAGCGAGTTCAACAGTCCGCCGAAGGCGAGTTCGACCTCGGCATCATCTTGGACCTGGACGCCTACGACCGCCTGGGCGACACCGCGCCGCTCTTCGACCGCTGCCCGCGCACCATCGTCATCGACCACCACGTTCCGATCCAAAAGCCGGGCGATGTGCGCATCATCGATACGACCGCCGCCGCAACCGCGCTCATCCTGGGCCGCCTGTTCCGCGAGATGGGGGCCGAGTTCACCCCCGCGATCTCGACGTGCCTTTTGACCGGAATCGTCACCGATACCGGCTCGTTCCGCTACCGCAACACCAGCGCCGAGGCGCTGAGCCTATCGGCGTTCCTGCTGGAGCACGGCGGCGACATCAACAAGGTCAGCGAAGAGATCTTCCAGCGCAAGCCGCTCGGCGGAACCCGGTTGCTGGGCCACATGCTGGACACTATGCGACTCGCCGCCGAAAACCGCATCGCCTACGGCGTTCTCACCCAGGCCGATTTTGCCGACACCGGCGCCCTGGACCAAGACACCGAAGGCTTTGTCAACGAGATGCTGTTCATCGACACGGTGCAGATTGCGGCCCTGCTTCGCGAGGTGTCGGAAGGCACGATTCGATGCTCGATCCGCTCGCGAAACCACCTGGACGTGGCGGCGGTCGCGCGAATTTTTGGCGGTGGCGGGCACAAAAACGCCGCCGGCTGCACGTTTTACACCTCCGTCCCCGATGCGGAAACCCAACTGGTTAAGGAACTCCAACGATGTTTGGCATTCTCTTAATCAAAAAAGAACTGGGCACGACCTCACACGACGTCGTTAACCAGGTTCGAAGGAAGTTCAACACGCGCCGAGTCGGCCACGCCGGGACGCTGGACCCGCTTGCGACCGGGCTTCTGGTGGTGGCGGTCGGTCCGGCCACTCGGTTCCTGCAGTATTTGCCCTTGGAACCGAAGGAGTACATCGCCGACATCGAGTTCGGGGCGGCGACCACGACCTACGACCGGGAAGGCGAACGCATCTTGTCAGGACCGGTTCCGGAGGACCTTGCGGGCGCAATCGACCTTGCGCTGGTCAATTTTCGTGGGCTGATCACGCAGCTTCCGCCGATCTATAGCGCGGTAAAGGTGAACGGCCAGGCGATGTATAAGTACGCGCGGGCCGGAAAAGAGGTCCCGCGCGAGCCGCGAACCGTCCACATCGCGGAGTACGAGATCCTCCGTGTCGAAGGGAGCGTGGCCCGGGCCAGGATCGTCTGCTCGGGCGGAACCTACATCCGAACGTTGGCGCACGACCTTGGCGAAGCACTCGGCTGCGGTGCGCATCTCGCTGGTTTGGAACGCACGCGAGTCGGCCGGTACACGCTGGAAGAAGGCTTGCTTCTTTCGGACGCCACCCCCGAAGACCTGATTTCGCTCCGCGACGCGTTGCCGCCGATGCCGCTGCTGGACCTCACGGAAGAGCAGGTCGAGGCCGTGCGGTTCGGCCGACAGCTTGGCTTGGCGCAGCCGCCGGGCAACTATTTGGTCGGACTTTGCGACCCAAACGGGAACGTCATCAGCGTTGCGCGCGTGATTGGAAATATGCTCCAACCGGAGTGCGTTATTCCGGCCGAGGTCGCCCATGTCCTTTCTTGAACCCACGCAGGATAAACGCCCGTTGATCAGCCAGTCGCTCTGGTTCGGCATTTGGGCGGCGGTGACGGTGGTGGGCGGGATGCTGAAACCCGATTCGCACGGCCACGGCACGCACCAGCAGCTCGGCCTTCCGCCGTGCCCCAGCGTGCTGATGTTCAACAGACCGTGCCCCGCCTGCGGCCTCACGACGAGCTGGACGGCCACGCTGAACGGAGATTTCTCCGCCGCGTTTAAGGCGCACCCGCTGGGCCCGCTGCTGTACCTCGGCTTCACGATCACGGCGTTCATGGCGCTGTACGGCGCGATCAAGCAGCTTCACTTCCGGACCGACACAAAGCAGGCGAACCGCATCGCTACCGTCGTCGGCATCGTTTTCTTCGGCTTTGGCCTTTATCGGATGGCCACGACGACGAATTACCGTTCGGCGCACGAGCAAAACTACGTCAACGTGCTGACCGGCAAAGAAACCGCTCCCTAGCGGAATGCCGCGAGTGGCAGGGTGAACAGCCCGGGCACGCCGCCGGTGTGCCAGAACAGAACTCGACCCTTCAGTTCCCCGCGCTGCGCCAATTCAAGCAGTCCGGCGAACGCCTTGCCGGTATAAATCGGATCGAGGAGGATCCCCTCGCGCCGGGCCATCAGGGAGATCGCCGCCAGCCCCGCCTCGCTTGGAACGCCGTAACCCGGCCCGACAAACTCGAAGTTCAGGTCGAAGTCCTCTTTCGTGAACTGCCTAGGGTTTTCTAACAGGGCTTCGTATGAGTTCAGGAGCCGGGCGAACTCTTCTCCAATTTCCGGCTCCGGGTCGCACGCTATCCCGAGGATCCGAGTCTTTGTTCCGTGAAAAGCCGAAAGCAGCCCCGCATGCGTGCTTCCGCTGCTGCTGGCAAACACGATGGTATCGAACGGCGTCTCCTCAGCCAGCTCATGTGCGGCAAGCGCGAAAGCATGGACCCCTTGCGGCGACGACCCGCCGACCGGAATGAACATCACCTTGGAGCCCGCCGCCCGTAGTCTTTCCGCTGTTGTCAGCGCGAGCGCCTCTAGCTCGTCCCACGTGCCGTCGGGATGCTCGTGAATCTCCGCCCCGAATATCTCGTCAAGCAAACGGTTCCCCGTGTCCGGCTCTTTCTCGGTCGAAGCAGGCTCGAACTCATAGGGATGCGCCATCGTCGACGCAACGCAACGGATGCCGTGCATCGCGGCGGCCGCCGCAAGCTGCCGGATGAAGTTGGAGTGCGTGGAGCCGTAGGTCACCAAAACCTCCGCCCCGGCATCCTGCGCGGCGGCAATCAGAAACTCGATTTTCCGGCCCTTGTTCCCTCCGCCCGCGAAGCCGGTTAGGTCGTCCCGCTTGATCCAGAGATCCAACCCGGTGATGGCCGAGAGGTTTGGCAGACGATGCAGCGGCGTCGGCAACTGGCAAAGCGGAACCTTCCGGAACACGGTCATAGGTGCACGGGTACCCTAAACGGGTGTCTCGCCGCAAACGAAACATCCTTCTCGGCCTCGGACTTGTTACCGCCGGAGCCGTGATCTGGCTGGGCTGGATCGTGAAACCGCTCATCGACCGGGGCTTTTTCGAGACCGCGACCCCGGACAAGTACGTCGCGAGCCGCGAAGCAAATCTGAAGGCGATCCGAAACGCATTGATGCTCTATCACGATTCGGAAGGGCAGTTTCCGGCGGCAAATGGCTGGCTCGACGCGATTCGCCCCCGGATGCAAACGAACAAAATGACCGCGCAGGAAGCCGAGACGAAGATCATTCGACCGGATCTTGCCGGAAAGCCGGGCGCATTCGGCTATGCCCTCAATGTAGCGGCTGCCGAAAAATACAAAGACGACGTCGGGCGAACCAGCACCGTCCTGGTGTACGAATCGATCGACGAGCGGGCAAACGCCTCTGGAACTCCCGATCTTTCCGCCGGCCGGCTCGGCATCACCATCGAAGGCAAGCTCGTCCCATAAAAGTGTGTCGGCCTAACCTGCCGATTGAAGGGAATACTGCCTGTGATGTTTAGACGATCCGCATGGGTCTCTGCTGGTTTCGTTTTGCTTTGCTCGTCGATGGCGTTTGGTCAGGCGGACACCGCCGCGTTGCGCCGAATTGAGGCTTCTGCGCGACTGCTTTCTTCTTCTCGGCTGGCCGCGGTCGATCCGCTGTTCCGCACCCCCGCTTTTCCCAACCGAAAATTCGTCGGCTTCCTGAACGGCCAACCAATCTTCCTTTCGACCACAAACGTCGAAGCTGCTGACACGGTAGGAACCGACGAAGTTTGGCCGGGCGGCTCGCTTGGCACCAACTTGACCGGGGCGGGCGTGCCCATCGCAGTCTGGGATTCCGGCTCACCCCAGTTAGATCATCCCGAGTTCGTGGGCACCCCCGCTCGCATTCGCGTCCGGGATAACGCTGTTCTTTTCGCCCATTCCTCCGGCGTCGTCGGCACGCTTATCGCCTCCGGGTTGCTCCCTAATACGCGCGGCGGCGTTTACCAAGGCTCCGTGGATTGCTTCAACTTTACGAACGACACGACCGAAATGGCCGCGAACGGTGCCAATTACTCCGTTTCGAACCACAGCTATGCCTACAACTGCGGCTGGGTGGCAAACTTTAAGCGCGACGGCAAGTGGGGCTGGCTTGGGGACACGAAGATCGACCCGCGGACCGACTGGAAATTTGGCTACTACAGCGACGACTCGAAGCTAATTGATGGCGTCGTCACCGCTACCCGAAACCTTCTGCCGATCTTCGCCGCTAGCAACGCACGAGGCGGTCCCGCAACCCAACCGGTGGAGCATTGGGCGTACGATCCCGCGAAGTCCTCGTACGTGCTCACCAGCGGAGTTCGAAACTTGAACGGCGGCGCGAACGGGTTCAACTCGTTGCCTTTTGGCGGGCAAACGGCCAAGAACACGCTGGTCGTGGGCTCGGTTGCGGCCATCGCGGGTGGCTACAAGTCTCCCGCCGACGTTCGGCTGATGCCCTACAGCGGAACCGGACCAACGCTCGACGGCCGCATCAAGCCGGATGTCGTTTCGCCCGGCAATAAGATCTACACGACCTCGACCGGCAGCGGATATCAGACGATGAGCGGGACAAGCATCGCCGCGCCCACCGCCACCGCCGCCGCCGCGCTCGTTTCGCAGGCCTACCGACGGCGGACAGACGAATGGCCCTGGGCGAGCGACCTGCGGGCGATATTGATCCACACTGCCGACGCGGCGACCACAACCCCGGGCCCGAACTACCAAACTGGCTGGGGACTTATCAACACGAAGCGTGCCGTGGAACTCGTGATGCGCAGCGGACCGGTGTATCACGGCGTGCTGAAGAACAGAGCGTCGCAAACCCGCCGCATCGAGTCGGACGGAAAGACCCCGATCAAGATCACGCTTGCGTGGAGCGACCCCGCGTCGCCTTCACCGGCGATTCCCGACCGCGCCCGTCGGCTCTTGGTCAACGACATAGACATTCGGCTTGAAAATTTCACAACAAAGGAGGTCACCCAGCCGTGGATCCTTGACCAAGCGAACCCGACCGCACCGGCGACCCGGGGCGACAACCTTATCGACAACGTCGAGCAGATCGTCCTAGCGGCCCCGAAAGCGGGCGTTTACCGGCTGATGATCTCGGCAAAGAATCCTTCGCTGCTTCCGACCGGTGAGCAACCGTACTCGCTTGTCGTTTCGGGCGCAACGCTCTTTCCGATTCTGGAAACGCTCTCGGTCAATACTTCTCCGATCACCTCAGGCCAAACTCCCCCGCCCGTCGGCACCGTTTCGCTAAGTGCCAATGCGACCTACGACTACACGTTGACTCTGGCGAGTTCGGCACCCGAGCTCGTCGTCCCAGCGACCGTGAAGATTGCCAAGGGTCGCCGCTCGGCGACGTTCACCATCACGAGCCGGCCGGTTGCGGCGACAAAAATGGTCACGCTTTCGGCAAGTTTCTCCGGCAAAACCGTAACAAGTCCCGTCGAAGTCCGGGTTCCGGTGAACAATGCAAAGTTCATCTCCCAGTCGGTTCCGCTAACGGCGAAGCCAGGCAGCTCGTTCTGGGTGGAGTTAGAGTTTGAAAACACCGGCACCAATTCTTGGTCGACCGCAACCTTTTACTACCTGTACAGCCAGAGCCCGGCCGGAAACTCCACTTGGGGACGAGACCGAACTTACGCGAGCGCGGGCGAAGTTATCGCGCGCGGAGCGCGCAAAAAGTTCGGCTTCTTCGCAAAGGCACCGACCTTGGCCGGAACCTACGACTTCCAGTGGCGGATGCGGCAAGGCTCGATTAACCAGTCGTTTGGCGAGCCAAGCCCGAAGATCTCGATCACCGTTGCTCCGTAATCTTGCGGTTTGTTTCAGGATGAGACTAAAAACTTCATAATCCGCGAACAATGCGGTGATCTAGGGTGTCGTAGACTAACAGCGAATGTAGCTGGCGTTCGCCCAGACCGAGTCAACATGAACGAAATTAATTCTTCCCTTCTCGATCCGCGACGAGACCGGGTGGCAAAACGATCCAATAGTTTCCGGACGACTGCCCCGCTCATCGCCGCTCTCGCCGTGGTCCTTTTGGGCTCCGCCACTTCGGCACAGGCAGGCCCCGACTTCGGTTCGCGCCGGTCTCAGGTATCCGCCGACGGCGCCGTCATCGAGCCTCGGTTCAACCCGGCCCGTAAGGCCATCCCTTACGTTGGCGATGCCGCGCTGCTACCGCAGCTTGTGATTGAGCTGCGCCCCGGAGTCAATCCAAACCTTTTCGCCGCATCCTTCGGCCTTCAGTTGGGCACGCCGATGGAATCCATGCCAAACGGATACATTTTCCGCGCGACGAGCGTCGCGGCGGCCAAACGACTTTCGGACGATCTCGGAAAGAACTCGCTCGTTCTGCGCGCTTTTCAAGATCAGTTCATCCCTCGCCAGCGCTTCGCTTTCACCCCGAACGACACCTATTTTGCCAACAACAGCCCGGCGGGTTTCCCCGGCCAGTGGCACCTTTCGAACACGGCGAACGTCGGCGGAGCGCAGATTGATGTCCGCGTCGCACCGGCTTGGACGCGCGACCAGATCGGCACCGGAGTCACCATCGGGATCATTGACGACGGCCTCGAGCGCACCCACCCCGACCTCGTCGGCAACTACTCCGCTGCCGACAGCTTTGACTTCGGACAAGGCGACAGCGACCCTACGCCGGCCTACGCCGATGACGACCACGGCACGGCCGTCTCGGGCGTTGCGGCTGCCAAAGGCGGCAATAGTCTCGGCGTGACCGGCGCGGCACCGAACGCAAAGCTAGCCGGTCTCCGCTGCGACTTCGTCGTCGGCACGCTCGCCCAGTTCGTGGATGCGACGCTCTACCGAAGCTCTGGCGCGACGAAGACTATCGGCATCAAGAACCACTCCTATGGGTACGGTAGCCCGTACGTTAACGGCCAGGCCGAGCGAGATGCTCTTGCGACTTCGGCTGCGGCCGGCACGATCCACGTTTGGGCCTCCGGCAACGACCGGTTGGATCGAAATGAGGACGCAAACAAGTCCCTCGTTCAGAACAGCCCGGATGCCATCACCGTTGCGGCCCTGAGTGCCGACGGAAGGTTTAGCGACTACTCCTCCTTCGGTGCAAACGTTTTCGTCACCGCGCCGAGCAGCGACCGCAGCCAGGCAGGAATCACCACCGTGGATCGAGCCGCTAACTCCGGCTACAACCCGACTTTCGACACCTTCCCCGACCGGAACTACACCGCCGTATTCGGTGGCACCTCCAGTTCCAGCCCGCTGGCCGCTGGCGTTCTTGCCCTCGTTAAGGGCGTTCAACCGGCACTCAACACCCGGTTTGCCAAGCACCTACTGGTGCGATTTTCCGATATCGTTGACGCAGCGGATGCTACCGGCCCGAGCGACGGCGGTTGGAAGACCAACGGCGCCGGCTTCAAGTTCAACCAGAACTACGGATTCGGTCTCATCAACGCCAATAAGCTAACGACGAATGCGGTTCTCTTTACCGGCGTTAGTGCCCTAACGACGACCTCCATCGCCACCACACAAGTAGGCGCGGGCATCCCAGACTTCGTCACCTCGCCCGGCAGAATCAGCCGCACCTTCTCCGTCGCTTCCACCGCCAAGTTGGAAGAGGTTCTCGTTAGCCTGAACATCACGCATCCGGTCCGCGGCGACGTTGAGGCCTACCTCACCTCGCCTGCTGGCACAAAGAGCCGCTTGATGTACCGCGCCTCGGCCGACAGCCGAGCCAATATCAACTGGACGTTCACCAGCAACGCTTTCTGGGGGGAGAACCCGTCCGGAACCTGGACACTTGAAGTCACCGACGCCATCGCCGGTAGCATCGGAACTTGGAATAGCTACGCAGTAACCCTTCGACAGGGCGATATCATTCCGGTGAACACCTCGAACACCAACAACGCCGAGTTTGTGAGCCAAGCAGTTCCGACTTCGATGGTGACGGGCGCCTCTGTGCCGGTAACCGTGACGATGCGGAACAACGGAACGACCACTTGGACGCGCGCCGCAGGCCACCTGCTTTACGTCACGAATCCGGAAGGAAACGCGACGTGGACGACGAAGTTTGCCGCTCTGGCCACGACCGACAGCATCGCCCCCGGCCAATCGAAGACCTTTAGCTTCCGAGTAACCGCCCCGGCCACCCCTGGAACCTATAACTTCCAGTGGCGAATGCGACAGAACACCACGCCGTTCGGCGGTGCCAGCACCAACGTGCCGGTTACGGTGACTTCCACGCTTCCGAACAACTCGGAGTTTGTCTCCCAGACGGTTCCGGGCGTTATGTCCCCGGGACAAACCGCTTCGGTTACATTGACGTTCAAGAACACCGGCGCGAACACCTGGACGCGAGCCGCTGGCCACGTCCTGTATTCGAGCAACCCAGTTGGTAACACCACTTGGGGTCCGAGCTTCGTTGCCCTGCCGACGACGGACAGCATTGCGACCGGCGCTTCGAAGACGTTCACGTTCAACATCAAGGCGCCTACCACCCCTGGAACCTACAACTTCCAGTGGACGATGCGAACGTTAGGCGTGAATTTTGGCCAGGTGAGCACGAATGTGGCGATCACGGTCGCCAGTAACGTCAACTCGGCCCAGTTCATCAGCCAGTCGGTTCCGACTACGATTCCGCGAAACGGCAACCGTGTCGTGTCGGTCACGTTCAAAAACGTTGGAACCACGACCTGGACGAGCGCGAGCGGCTTCCAGCTCATCTCGCAGAATCCGGCGCTGAACACGACCTGGAACGTTAGCACCGTTGCCCTCGATGCGGCGGACTCGATTGCCCCGGGACAACAGAAAACGTTCCGGATCTCGATCAAGGCACCTGCAACGGCTGGAACGTATAACTTCCAGTGGGGCATGCGACAAAACTCAACCAACTTCGCCGCAAATTCAGTGAACGTTGCCGTCGTAGTTAACTAAGAGCGACCATCGCAAAAAATCCGAACCGGCCTGCCGGTTCGGATTTTTTGTGCGTGAAAAGTGCCGCCGGTATACTCCGGACGGCGGAGTCGCTCCGATCAACGTCGACCCTGGAACCCGAAAGAACGCCCATGCAAAGTGACCTTTTGCCTTCTGCACCGCTCAACCGAGCCTATTCCAAACTTGACTTTCTCCGACTGATGGTTCTGAGTCGCGAAGGCGACCGGCGGGAGGGCATTCTGCTGCGGCAGAGCAAAGGCTGGTTCCAGGTAAGCGGAATGGGGCACGAAGCCCTTGGCGTTTTGGCCCACCTTTTGGGTCCCGAGGACTACCTCTTCCCTTACTACCGCGACCGCGCCTTGATGCTGGCGCGCGGAATCACCAACTACGAACTTGCGGAGGCCTACTTGGCCAAGCAGACTTCGAGCTCTGCTGGCCGCCAGATGCCGGGTCACTACTCCAGCCGGGAGAAGAACGTTTTCAGCGTCTGCACCCCAACCGGAGGCACGCTGCTGCCCGCCTGCGGAACCGCCTGGGCGATGAAACTGGAAGGCACCGACCGCGTTGCAATCGCGACCATTGGCGATGCCGCCGCCCGCCAGGGCGAGTTTTTTGAGGCGGTCGCCTTTGCCCTTCAGGAAAAGCTGCCAGTGATCTTCGTGGTCGAAGACAACAAATACGGCATTTCGACCCCGACCGAAAAGTTCTTGCCATTCCACCTGGAAATGCTTAGCGAAGAGCATGTGGTCAAGGTCGACGCCCGACATCCGGACCGCGTTTGGGATGCCGGTGCCGCCGCGATTGATCGCGCCCGCCGAGGCGAGGGACCCACGATTCTTTGGGCCGACATCGACCGACTCGCATCGCACACCTCTAGCGACGACCACCGCGTGTACCGCAAGCTCGACGAGATCGAGGCGATGGCCGGTCGAGACCCAATTCGACTGCTTGCTACCGAACTTATTGAATCCGGCGAGCTAACCGCCGAAACCTGGGAGGCCCTCCAAGATGAGATCATTGCCCAGGTGGACGCCGACTACCAGCGGGCCGAAAAGCTTCCTGAGTTGGATGGCCAAACGTACCTGGACCATGTGTTCGCCGAGGAGAAGCCCACGACGGCTCCGCCGCTCACACCGTCCGACCGAATGACGATGGTTCAGGCGATCAACGCCACTTTTGGCAAAGCGCTCGAAGCAAACCCGAAGGCCATCTTCTTTGGTGAGGACATTGAGGACCCCAAGGGAGGCGTGTTCGGCCTCACGAAGGGCCTCAGCGACGCCTTCCCTGGCCAGGTCTTTAACTCCCCGTTGGCCGAGGCCACGATCATGGGCGTTGCCGTCGGCATGGCCGCCTACGGCTGGAAGCCGGTATTCGAGCTCCAATTCATCGACTTCATTGCGCCCGGCTGGAACCAGATCACCACGAACATGAGCACGCTTCGCTGGCGGACCGCAGGTGCTTGGTCTTGCCCGCTCGTGATCTTCGCACCCTACGGTGCGTACCTGCCGGGTGGCTCGCTCTGGCACTCCCAGTCGAACGAAGCCTGCCTCGCTCACACGCCAGGGATCAAAGTCGCAATTCCCAGCACCCCCGAGGACGCCGCCGGACTGCTGTGGACCGCCATTCACGGCGAAGACCCGCACTTTGTCCTTATTCCGAAGCACATCTTCCGAAAGCCGGTCGCGGTTGAGAGTATCGAGGCCGTGCCGTTCGGAAAGGCAAAAGTTCGTCGCGAAGGAAACGACGTCACGGTGGTTGCCTGGGGCAATTGTCTCGAACTCGTCGAGGATGCCGCCACCAAAACGACGGCAAGCTTGGAGATCATTGACCTTCGGTCAATCGTTCCCTGCGATTACGACACGATCACCGAGTCATTGGAGAAAACTGGGCGCCTCATCGTGGTCCACGAAGACACGATTACGGCCGGTTTCGGCCAAGCGATTCTCGCCGAGATGACCCGCGTTCCCGAGCGATGGAACCTGTTCCTTTCGCCGCCTCAGCTCGTCGCGCGGGAAGACGTTCCGATTGGCTACCACCCGAACTACGAGTACGCTGCCCTACCGGACGTAGAGCGCGTACTCGAAGCGATTCGAACGGTAATGGCTTAGCGGCGAGACGTCGAAAGCGTTTCCTTTGCGCCTTCGCTGGTCGGCTTGTTAATCAGGAAGCCAGCGAGGGCCCCAAAGCCCAACAGCGTGATGCCAACAAACAGCGCGAGCGATAGCTTTTGCACCCGAACCTGCGCGGCATCCGAGACCGTGATGCCCCAGCGGATGCAGAAGTTCCAGATTCCGTACGCGAGGTGGTAGGACGCAGTGGTGATGCCCAAAACGTAGAAAATGAGCCATAGGCCGCCAAACGACGTGAGCTTCATGTGCCACTCGTTGAACATGATGACTTCCGGGTTATTGGTGACGTACTTCCGAATCGTCGTCATCGAGACGTGAATCGAAAGGAAGAAGAGCAGGTAAATGCCGGATGCGCGCTGCAGCCAGTACATGCGGTTTTGCGACCAGCCGTACTTGGTGCCGATGAAGTTCTGCTGCGCCCGACCCACGATGAAGATTCCGTAGATCGCGTGGAAGAGGAGCGGCAACCAGATTACGAAGACCTCCAGCATGATAAGGATGTGCTTCGGCATCGCCTCGAAGAAGCCGATGACGCCGTCGAACTTCTCGGCTCCGCCCAGCGAGAACGAGTTCAGCGTGAGGTGCTGGACCATGTAGAACCCGACCGGGATGATTCCCGTGAGCGAGTGCACCTTGTGCCAGAAGAACGACTCTCGATTCAGCGCGAGTGACATATTTGTTTCTACGAGCAGGATACCGAAAGCCTCGGCCCAGCATTTCCATCGAACCAATCGCCCGTTTGGTACCATGAGGTTGCAATGCCGTTTATTTCAGAAGTTAAGGCCCGGGAAATTTTGGACAGCCGTGGAAACCCCACCCTCGAAGTTGATATCGCGCTCGAGAGCGGCGGCGAGGGCCGGGCGGCCGTGCCTAGCGGCGCGAGCACCGGTGCCTTCGAGGCAGTTGAGCTTCGCGACGGCGACAAAAATCGCTTCGGCGGGAAAGGCGTTCTGACTGCGGTCGAGAACATCAACGAGATCATCGCGCTTGAGCTGGAAGGGCTCGACGCCACCGACCAGACCGGCATCGACAACCTGCTTTTGAGCCTGGACGGCACGCCGAACAAGGCAAAGCTGGGCGCAAACGCGATTCTCGGCGTTTCGCTTGCGGTCGCCAAGGCCGCCGCACACCACTACGAGCTTCCGCTCTACCGTTACATCGGCGGCGTGACCGCGCGAACCTTGCCGGTTCCGATGCTGAACATTCTGAACGGCGGCAAGCATGCCGACTCGAACGTCGACTTCCAGGAGTTCATGATCCTGCCCGTCGGTGCGCCTACCTTCCGCGAAGCGCTGCGATGGGGAACGGAAATCTTCCACACCCTGAAGAAAGTGCTGCAAGAGAAGGGCCTGAACACCGCCGTTGGCGACGAGGGTGGCTTCGCGCCGAACCTGGAGTCGCAGGAGCTCGCCTTCGATTACATTCTCGAGGCCATCAAGAAAGCCGGATATGAGGCGGGCAAGGATGTCTATCTCGGTATCGATGCCGCCAGCACAGAGTTCTGCGTGGACGGAATCTACGAATACAATGACGGCAAGAAGCGGAACGGCGAGGAACAGGTGGCCTACCTGAAAGAGCTGAGCGACAAGTACCCGCTTATCAGCATCGAAGATGGTTGCAGCGAGGACGACTGGGCCGCTTGGAATCTACTGACAAAGACCTTGGGCGACCGAGTCCAGCTCGTTGGCGATGACCTGTTCGTTACGAACGTCGATCGACTTGGCCGAGGCATCGCTGAGGGCACCGCAAACTCGATCCTTGTTAAAGTGAACCAAATTGGAACGCTGACCGAGACGCTTGCCGCCGTCGATATGGCGAAAGCCGCCGGCTACACGGCGGTCATGAGCCACCGCTCGGGCGAGACCGAAGACGTCACGATTGCCGACCTGGCCGTCGCAACGAACTGCGGACAGATCAAGACCGGCGCGCCGAGCCGAACCGACCGGGTTGCCAAGTACAACCAGTTGCTTCGCATCGAGGAAGCGCTTGGCGAGAACGCGATCTACGCCGGTGCCGCTGGCTTCGGTCGTCTGGCCGCCCGACTACGCTAAGAGCATGCCGCGCCTTTTCGTCTACGGCACCCTGCGCGACCCGGAGATCCAAAAGGAGATCTTCGGGCGCGTGGTGCCCATGGTTCCCGAGCGACTCGCGGGATATCGGCTGGAGCACATCCAAATCGAAAACCCTTACGTTCTCGAGACGAGCGGGATGTCAGTCCACCGGATTTTGGTTGCCGATGCGGACGCAACCGAACCCATCGAAGGGTTTAGCCTTGAAATCACGGAGGATGAGTTAGCCCGCGCCGACATTTATGAAGACGCGGACTATGCGCGGGTGCTCGCCCCGCTCGAATCTGGCCGGTCGGCCTTCGTTTACGTTGCGCCGACGGCTTAGGGAATCAGCTGGTGGAGTTCCGTAAGGTACTCCGTAACCTGCTCGATGTGATAGATGTCGTGGCCAGTGATAATCGCAAGCTGCTGGGCAACGGTGATCTCGCCGAGCTCGTCGTGCACTGCGGAAAGCTGTAACTGCTCCGCCGTCACCGACTCCAAGAAGTCGATTGTATCGCGTCGTCGGTTGGCAAACACCTCAATTTCGTGGTGAATATCCTTCGCCGCGTAGTTTTGCTCGACCACCCGCGCTTCCTCGTCGATGGATACCAGGCGCGAGCCCGGGTGCAGCACCGTAAGTCGCATCCGGTCCAGGAAAACTTCCTCGAAGTCCGTCACGTGGGCGATCGCCTCAAGCAAAGTGAATCTGCCCGAGTGCCGTTTCTCGTGGAATCGCTCCTCGGGGATCTCATCCACGAGTCGCTCCAAAATCACGGGCGTATGCCGAATCGAAAGCAGATACGGATTCATATCAGCCCAAGGCTACCACCTGGCAAACCCGAGCGTAGGACATCATAGAGAGACGGTCCTCAAGACCCAGTAACCGAGAACGCCCCATGAGAAACGAGTTATCGCGACGTGACTTGATTGTGATTGGGGGTACCGTAGGTCTGGGTTTGGCGGTCGGTCAGACGGCCAACGCCTTCGTCTTGTCCCCGGAGAATCAACCGAAAATGGAACCCAAACTAGTTACAGTCCCAACCGAAGCCGACATCGCCAAAGCCCTTAAAACGGACGGCCGTGGCATCAGCGCCGCCACCCACAAGGCTCACCTCACCCTGTGGCAAGGCTACGCAAACAAGACCAACGAGATTCGAAAGGCGCTTGCCGAGCTGGATACCGATCCGGCAAAGGGTAACCAGATCTACAGCGTTACGCGATCCCTCAAGGTGAACTATGCGTTCGCCTACGGCGGTCTGATCAACCATAACGTTTACTTCGATACGCTCGGCGGCGAAGGCGTCATCGGCGGAGATGCCGAGGCCCTCATCAAGGAAGCTTACGGAACCGTCGAGAAGTGGAAAGCCGACTGGAAAATCACCGGTCTTTCGTCGCGCGGCTGGGTTTACCTTGGCTACGACCACGACGAGAAGCGCGTGTTCAACTACGCCGGCGACGCCCAGGACACCTTCCCTGCTTGGAACAACACGCTCATCCTCGCGATGGACGTGTACGAGCACGCCTACTATCTGGACTACCAGACCGCCCGAGCGAAGTACGTGGACGCCTATTTTGGTCTCGTCGATTGGGACGCCGTCAACGCACGCTTGCCAAAGTAAGCCCTAGGCGTTGAGGAGATTGGCTTCGTCTGGTTCAGACGGAGCCAATTTTCTTATTCTCAGGCGCTGGATTCGCCGCCCGTCGGTGTCGGCAACCACGTATTGCAGACTGTCGGCCTCGATGGATTCACCTTTCTTCGGCTGCCGCCCGAAGAGGCCAAACACATAGCCGCCGATGGTGTCGAACTCGTCGCTGTCCAGTTGAACGCCTAAGTAACGCCGGACGTCTTCCCAATGGGTTCGACCGTCCACCAGCACGCCGTCCGGCGTCTCGACGAACTCTTCTTTCACTTCGTCGTACTCGTCGACGATCTCGCCGACGAGCTCCTCAACGATGTCCTCGATCGTGACGATTCCT
This sequence comes from Fimbriimonas ginsengisoli Gsoil 348, assembly GCA_945881865.1. Taxonomy (GTDB): domain Bacteria; phylum Armatimonadota; class Fimbriimonadia; order Fimbriimonadales; family Fimbriimonadaceae; genus Fimbriimonas; species Fimbriimonas ginsengisoli_A. The sequence continues at coordinate 91,331 of CAMCVK010000010.1, forward strand.
GCGGTACCGCCAAACTCGTCCTGAATGATCGCCATTTGGTTGCGGCTCTGGCGCATTTCCTGCAACAGCTCGTGCAGGTCCTTGTTTTCTGGCACGACCAACGGCGGACGCATGAGCGACCGCAGCGTGACCGTCTTGCCGTCGAAGAACGCCTTTAGGAGATCCTTCGCGTGGATGATGCCGACGATCGTGTCGTCGGTGCCATCGTACAGCGGAATCCGCGAGTGCCCGGTTTTCTGGATAAGGCGGATCGCATCGGAAGGGTCGCCCTCCACCGGCATGGAATCCAAGTCGACCCGGGGCGTCATGATCTCCCGCGCGACCGTGTCGGAAAAGTCAAAAACGGAGTGGAGCAGTTCCTTCTCGTCGTCCTCAATCTCCCCGGTTTCCTGGGCAGATTCGACCAAATTCTTGATCTCCTCTTCGGTTTGGCTGGCCGAAGTGAACGAAGCCGTGCCACCGAACCGGGCGGTGACCACGTTTGCGACACTAGCCACCGGCCAAACGATGAGGGAGAGAATCGCCGACGTAGCCCGGATGAACCCGTAAAGCGCGAGCCCAACCCGGTGCGGGTGCAAGGTTGCGTAGCTCTTGGGCACCAGTCTGCCAAGGATCAGATTGATGATTTCAACCGGCAGCGCGATAAAAAGCGCGGCGAGCAGTAGGCTTCCGTAGCTAAACGGCCAGCCGAGCGACTTTTCTGCCCATAGGGCGACGTTCTGGCCCAACAGAAATGCGACGAAAATGAGTCCGATTCGGACGAAGTTTCCGCCCAGTGCGCATGCCGCCACATACCGTGGCCGGTGATCAATCAACGCTTGAAGGCGCTGGCTCTGACCATCGTTTGTCTCACGTACGAAGCGAACGTGCATCGGCCGAAGGATGTCCACCGCCGTTTCGGCCGCGACAAAAAGAGCGTTAAGCCCGACCATGCCCAGCACGGCGATGATGGCAAATGAACCCAACCCGACCGGCTGTCGCAAACCATCGACGGCTTGCTGCGTGCTCTGCCACTGCCCCTCGCCGATGAACCAAACGGCAGTCAGAGACAGCAAGATACAAACGGAAACGATCCGTTCTCCGAGTTGATTTATGGCAGGGCGAGGTTTATCTGGGTAGCTCAACGGGGCACCAAGCCGAAGCAAAGTAGCGCGAGAACGGAGCCAACGCCGGCCCCGAGGACAAGTTCAAAAATCGAGTGGATCTTCGCTTCGTAGCGGCTTTGCGCAACAAGGGCGGCGATCATGATGGCGAGCGTGCTGGCCAGTGCGTTATCCGTGAGAAACGGCACCGCAAAGGCAAAGAAGAATGCATAGGCCGCGTGGCCACTGACAAGGCCACCCTTGAGCACGGTTCCCCGCTTGCCGAGGCCCTTGCCCACGATGACGACAACGAAGACAATGAGACAGCCCACAAACAGCTTCGCCATGAAGCTCAGGCCGATGCCTTCGGAGGTGAGGTTGATCTTGACCGCTTCCCACCGCTCTTCCCCAAACAGCAGAAGCGCACCCACAACGAGGGCCACGATGGTGGTGATGAGAACCGCGCCGGCCGCGATGTCCTTCGCGAATTTCGCCAAGGGGTGATAGACGGGTGAAACAAGGTCGATCGTTGCCTCGATGGCCGAGTTAAACATTTCTGCGACCACGACCAACGAGATCGTAAACAGCAGCACGAGAACCTCGCGAAGCTGCAGGTCTACCATGATGCCGAGCAGCATCACGACCAGAACCACGTACAGGTGGAAGCGCATGTGGCGCTGAGTTTTAAAAGTGAAAACGATTCCGCTGACGGCGACCTTAAATGGGTCCAAAAACTTGTTGGCAATCTTGCGCGGATTCATCGGGTTGCCCCTGCATAGTGCATCGAAAACCACCGTTCGTCGCCAGGAATTCCGACTTGCCGGGCAACGACGTTCATTTCCTGAACCATTTGCGCCTGTTCTTCGTCGGTTTCGTCGTCAAACCCGCTCAGGTGCAACGCACCGTGGATGACGAGGAACAGGCACTCTTCGCGCAAGGAAGCCTCGCGGACGGCGGCTTGGCGTCGCGCCATCGGAACGGAAACTGCGATCTCGCCGACGCGTCCGAGGGGCGTGGCGTAGTCGAACGTGAGAACGTCGGTCGCGGTGTGAACGCCACGGTATCGGGCGTTGAGATCGGTGATCGTCTCATCATCCGTGAACAGCACGTTCACTTCTGCGAATGGGTCCCGGCTGCGGGAGAGTGAGGTACAGACGGTAACCTTAACCTCATCCTCGGCCACATCGGCCAAGGATGAATTGATAGCGGAGATTAAGGGGTAACTCGGAGGTTCCATAGATCCGGCAGGCACGTCTTCTGGCGATTTGCCAGGCTGTATCGCCTGCCCGAATACCTTACTGTCGCGAAACGCGTCGGCGAGCCATGCGGCGTCGCTTTTCGCTGGGCTTCTCGTAGTGCGAGTGCTCTTTGAGCTCGCGCAGCAATCCGCTCTGCTGCATCTTCATGTTGAAGCGCTTGAGCGCGCTGTCAATCGACTCATTTGGGTTTACGGTCACATAAATCAATGGGGGTGTCTGCCTCCGGAACCCTAAGATTATATCCCAAATCTCAATTGCCGGCGGTAAGCCGCTTCGCGGTGGCGGCCGAGACCGGAACCAACTCTCGCAAAAAAGCGCCGTGCGGCGTTGAATAGACGAGTTTTAGCCCATCGGGACTGATCTCCGAACCATTGGTCACGCCGCGCGCGAAGAGGAGACGGCGGGCTGGCTCGTCCGGATTACTCAACACGATGTCGTAGAGCGTGTCCTCTTTCATCGCAATCTCGCTCTTCGGAAGTTCCACCCGGTCGAGCTTCAGCGGCAGCTTCTTTTCAACCCGGAGTTCGTATTCCGGCCGGCCGTCGGTGATATCGGAAACCGTGAAACTGTCGTAGTTGATGGAAAAGAATCGGCTGTCCGCTCCCGGCTTCGAAACCACCAACACGGCGGTTCCACCTACGGTGTTCCCGCTAAACACGCCGTATTTCCAGTCCGAATCCACCTGTATTTTTTGAAAGCCGGAGTCCGAGATCCCGGCGACCGTAAGGCCGCTGGGTCCTGCCAAAGCGACGATCGCTCGCCGCTTTTTCCTCGAAGCGATCACCGAGGACGACGAGCTTTCAATCCACTCCGTAATGGCCGCCGTCTTCTTGCCAACCGGTGCAAACCAGATTTGAGCGAACTGCTTTCCATCATTTTCGACCCGCCGCAGTTCGAAGATGGCGTCTCCGCCGGGTCCGACGAGGTCGATGTTGCCCAGATAGGCGTCCGATCGCAAACCAACCAACACCTCATTCCTCCCAGACGCGACGTCATACCGGCAAAGCTGGCTAGTTTCCACCTCGTAACGACCAAGTTTCGCCAACCCTGCCCGAATCATCGATCGCGAAGTGCCGATGTCCCCGGCTTGATAAACGAATTGCGAGCTATCGGCCGACCATCGACAAGCCACCGCCAAGCCTGCCAGGTAGGCCGGAGGAGCGGGCACCAGGACCTTTTCGCCAACCTGCAGGTACGGCGAAGAGGCCTGAGCAACGAGGCAGGCAAGCGCGGCAAGAATCGCCATTTGGCAGTCCCTACTTGCGCCGAAGCCTCAGAGTTCCTTAAGCCTCTTTCCAGCCCCAGGCAACGTACTCGCTGGTGAACGTGCCGTCGTCGGCAAGATCGAGCACGCGGTAGCCCGGCTTAAACTCAAGTCGATCGCCGCGCCACCAGTTACCCGAAACCGCGCCGCCGCAAAGGTAGGAAACGCCAAGGTAATCCACCCGGTCGACCATGTGCATGTGCCCGCTGAGCGCAATCTTAACGTGCGGATTTTTCTTGAATAGCTCCCGAAGCGCGTCGGCGTTCTTGTTCATCAGGTTCCCGCCGACCTTCCAGTCGCCGGTTTGGGCGTTCCAGCCGGTGACGACCGGCGTGATCGACATGATCGGGATGTGCGTGAGAATCAACGTCGGTTTCTTCGTCCCCTTAAGGTCGCTCGCGAGCCATTCCATCTGCTCGGGGTCGACCAGGCCGTTGTAGCCGTCCGGAGTCTGCAGGATATTGTTGAGCACGACGAAGTGCCAGCGGCCCATGTCAAAGCTGTAGTGGGCCTTCGTCAGGCCGAACTGGTCGCAAAACCATCGGTCGCCCCACTTGGCTTCGTTCCCGGTGGTCTTGCTCTCGTTCTTATTCCAGCCCCAAACGTCGTGGTTGCCCATCGTCGGCCGGAACGGTACCTTCGTCTCGGCGTTCAGGATGTCGGAAAAGATCTTCCACTGGAGTGCGGTGCGCTCTTCTGTTGCCGCGAAGCTATCCATGATGAGGTCGCCGCCGCCCAGGATGAGGGACGGTCGCGGCTTGAGGGCCATCATGTGCTGCAGCGACTTTCGCATTCCGCTCGGCGCGTTCAGCTCGGGCTGAGCGTGGAAGTCGCTCATGTGGGCCACCCGCATCGTTCGCTTGCCGGCGAAAGCCGTCGCAAGCGATTCGATGGCAGAAACGGGAGAAAGGGCGGTGGCGGCACCACCGATGAGAAGCTCGCGTCGACTTGCGGAAAAAGGCATGGCCAGATCATAGACCCGGCCATGCTAACGGAAGGTTAAGAAACCCTCGTGCTTAGGCGGATTTCTTTCGGCGGCGAAGCGCCAAAGCACCGAGACCGAGGACGGCAAGGGTTGCCGGCTCTGGAACCGGTTCCTGACCAGGAATCGCGTTCACGCCGTTCAAGTGAAGGCCGAAGTCGTTGTAGTCCTTGTCGCCAAGGTTCACGCCGTCTTCCCACGAAACCGTTAGACCGCAATCGGTAAGGCAGTTATCCTTGTTGCGATCCTTAACGACGGCCACTCGGTTCTCCTGTTTCTGGTTCTTTTCGGATTGGCTGTAATAAACGGTGCTCTTGAAGGCGTTTCCGTTGCCCTTGTCTCCGCTCCCAAACGCCAGGCCGAAGACGCCCGAGATTTGGACGGTCGCCGTCGACGGCAATCCGCTGCTCGAACCGCCGAGAACCCAAGTGATCGCCGGGTTCTTCGAGGTCATGTCGGTGTAGTAGCCCAGCAGGTGGTTGGCCCGGTAGCCGGCTTTCTGCCACTCGATGGACCAAACTTGCGGCTTCTCGGGGTCACAAAGCTGGAATGTTCGTCCGTCCGACTGGTCGCCGTAATTAAACTGATTCCCGTTAACTGCTCCGACCGAGCTGTAGTGGCCCGAGCCTTTGATCAGAGTCTGGACATCGGAGCCAACACCATCGCCGCCTCGCGTTAAATCTCTCGGGTCGATAAACTGAGCGTTTGCAACGAGCACACAAGAAAGAATGCTTAGGGAGGCAATGATCTTTTTCACATGTCTATTGTTGAGCCTAGCCCGGAGTTTTAGATGCCCCGATTCTGGGCGTCACATCAATCGGTCACGCCGCAGGCTGATCCATTTCTTGTCGCCCATGATGATGTGATCGCGAAGTTCAATGTCCAGTAGCTTCCCGGCCTGCACCAGTTCGCGGGTCACGCGGATGTCCTCCGGGCTCGGCGTTGGGTCGCCGCTGGGATGGTTGTGCGCAACGATGACGCTCGCGGCGCTCTCGCGCAACGCTTCGCGGAACACTTCCCTTGCGCCCACGATACTTTCCGTAAGGGTGCCGATGTGAATCGTGCTGCGGCGCAGCACCTTGTTTTTGGCTGAGAGCAGAATCGCGACGAAGTGCTCCTTGCTCTCGTGACGAAGGTCTTCCAGCAGCTGGGCGGCGTCTTCCGGGGTATCGATGATCGTCGGCACGCCTTTGCCGGCCTCCACCATTCGACGCCCAAGCTCGATGAGGGCCTGCGCGCGGAGCCCTTCAAACTCCTCAAGCCCGGTCACGCTTGCCAAGTCCACGCCCGAAAAACTCTTGAGATTGGCCAGCGACCCCACCCGATAAAGAAACGGCCGCACCAGATTCTCGGCCGCAAGAACGTCGTTTTCGTACCGGGAGAGACCGACCGCTAGCAGGTCGGCCACGCTGGCGGCATGAACCCCCGCGACGCGGACGCGATCGACCGCCGACTCGTTTGTTTCGGCCAACGTGCCTAGCCCACCACGGCCAAGTTGATCACCGACTTCGTTTGGCCTTCCGGCGGATCGACCCAAACCTTATCTTCCTTAAGCAGCGCCACCAGCTCGGCGACGCCGTTCTCCTGCGGAATACTCGTCTTTACGACGTTTCGCTTTCGGTACAGCGTGATTTTGCCCGCGCCCGCGCCAACGTAGCCGTAATCTGCATCCGCCATCTCGCCGGGACCGTTCACGATGCAGCCCATGACTGCGATATCCAACCCAACCAAATGCTTCGTGGCGTCGCGAACCTCGTTCAACACCGTCGGCAGGTTGAATTTCGTTCGGCCGCACGACGGGCAAGCGATGTATTCGACCTTCGTCTTTCGCAAGCCCAGAGACTGGAGGATGTCGTAGCAGACCGGAATCTCGGCGATGGGATCCTCGGAAAGCGATACCCGGATCGTGTCGCCGATTCCTTCCATGAGCAAGGTCGCGATGCCCGCCGTCGACTTGATACGGGCATAGACGCCGTCACCGGCCTCGGTAACACCAAGGTGGAGCGGGTAGGCCATGCCCTCTTCGTCCATCTTTCGAACCATCAGCCGGTTCGCCGCCACCATAACTGGAACCCGGCTCGCCTTCAGCGATATGTTGAGGTTTTGGTATTCATACTTCTCGCAAATCCGCAGGTACTCCATGGCGCTCTCCACCATGCCGTCCGGCGTATCGCCGTAGGTGACGAGCATCCGCTCGCTGAGGGATCCGTGGTTGACGCCAACGCGCATCGCCCGGCCGTGCTGCTTGCAGGCTTCGACCACCGGCACGAAACTGGTTTCAATGGCCTCTCGCTCTTCGGCGTGCTCCTTCTCCGTGTACTCCACGTTGTCGCCCCATTTGTGGAACACGAACAGGCCTGGGTTCACACGAACCTCGTCAACATGCTTCGCGGCCTCGACAGCGATGGCCGTGCCCTGGTGATGCACGTCAGCCGTGAGCGGCACGTACTTGTACCGCTCGGTGACTTTCGCTCGGATCTCTTCCATCGCGCGGGCCTCGCCGAGCGTGGGCGTGGTGACGCGCACAAGCTCGCAACCCTCGCGGTGTAGAGCAATGACCTGCTCGACACAGGCGTCGATGTTGCGGGTCTCTTCCGTGATCATGCTTTGCACGAGCACCGGATGGCCGCCGCCAATGGTGACCGGGCCAACCCGGCAGGCTACGGTATTACGTCGCGGATAGGTGATGTCCAGGGCCATGATTCTTCTACTTCCTTGAGGTCGGCATCTGTTGCGTGATGCAGTGAATTCCGCCGCCGCCAAGGTTGATGGCTTCGGAGTCGATCGCGATGATCTTGTAGCCGGGAAAAGCTTCCTTCAGAATCTGGAGCGCCTTCGCGTCCTTCGCCTTCAGACCGATGGGCCGCCCGGGCTTGTAGAACTTCGAGGTGATGATCTTCCCGTTCGAGATCAGGAAGTTGAGGTAGCTCGCCGCCTGAATCACCTTGATCGGCTTCCCTTTCGGAAACGGCTTCTTGGCGTAGTTGAGGTCCTTGATGTAGTCGTAAACGCCGTCCCCCGGAGACATCGTGGTGATCATGGGGTCTGGCACCGGCATCCGAATGATCTTGAGGTCCGGCGCGGCCCGCCGCAAGGTCCGCCAATTTTGCTCAAGCCGATTACGGCTCGCCCACGCGATCGGACTCTTCTGAGCGTCCTCAAGGGTCACCTCCGCGAGGAGAACCGTGTCCACGTTCACGAATCGGGCTACGTTATCGACGTGGCCTCCGGTCGCGATGACCGTATAGACATCGCCGTCTTTCCCACCATCCAATGGGCCCATGAAGGTCAGGTCATCTTCTAATCCACCGTGCGGCAACCAAATCACGCGATCTACACCAAGGTATCGCTTATGTTCGGTTTCTAGCTCCTCGCGAAGCTTGCCGGGGTTGCGCTGCTTCTCGACGCTTTCAACCACGATCATCGTCCCTTTGCCGTTGAACTCGCGGTTGCCGCCTTCCGAGATAATCGGCGCGTTGAGCAACATCGTTGACGTGCCCCGAACCGCCTGACGGCCAAACTGCGCATCGACCGCGTCTTCCGCTTTTGACATCTGGTCGTTCACATCGGTATAGCCCCAATAGTTGAACTTGTAGGTCACCGGCTGCAACGTGCCATTCGGGTTTTTCACGAAGATCGGGCCGAAGTCGCGGGTCCAGATTTCGTTGTTCCCCGACAGGTGAAACCGAACGTGCGGCGCTTTGCCCAAAAACTTCGTTGCCTGCGCCAACTGGTTGGGCCGAACCAGCAAATCCACCTTGGTCTCCGGGCCGAGGGCGTGGATCATCTCGCGCTGGACGGCGTGGACCGAGTAGCCGCGCTTGTTCTCGTAGGTCGCCCAAGACATCCAAACGCTCTCTTGAGGCTCCCACTCGGCCGGGAACGTGCCAAACATGAACCAGCCTGCCAGCAACGGGATCATGGAATCAGCCCGCTTGCCTGAATTCGGCGAACGGCCTCGGCGAATCGCTCGCCGTTCTGGTCTCCCTTCAATGTCAACGACATCCTAACGTATCCTTCTCCTTCCGTCCCGTACCCGTTTCCTGGGATCGCCACGATGTGCGCCTGCTTCAAAAGCGCGCCCGCAAACTCTGCGCTCGTCATATCGGTTCGCGGCACCTTCGCCCATACGTAGAACGCCGACTTCGGCTTGGTTACCGGCCAGCCGATCGCGTTGAGTCCGTCACACAGGGCATCGCGGCGCTTTTCGTACATCGCCAGCGTGTCGTCGTTGTTCAGGTTTTCCAGCGCGTACGCACCGGCTTGAGCCACGGCAGGAAACTGCTTGCTGTCGATGTTCGACTTTAGGCGCTGCAGGTTTTGTACAACCTGGGCGTTGCCAAGCGCAAAGCCAAGCCGCCAACCGGTCATGTTGTACATCTTGCTCAGCGAGTGGAATTCGATGGCGACATCCTTCGCCCCTTCCACTTGAAGCACCGTGGGGTTCACGAATCCGTCGTAGGCAACCGTTGCGTAGGCCATGTCGTTCACCAGGATGATGTCGTGATCGCGGCAGAATGCGACCGCGTCTTCATAGAACTCGCGGGTTGCGGTCGCTCCGGTTGGGTTGTGCGGGTAGCAAACGTAGAACAGCTTTGCGCGGCGAGCGATGTCCGTCGGGATGTCGGCCAGCACCGGCAGCATGTCGTTTTCCGGTCGTAGCGGCGTCTCATGGACTTCTCCGCCGGCCATCAACGTGTTGACTTTGTAAACCGTGTAACCCGGGTTCGGCACGATGGAAACATCGCCGGGATCAATGTAGGTCCAGGCGAGGTGCGCGAGGCCCTCTTTGCTTCCGATGAGCTGAACGAACTCTTTTTTGGGATCGAGTTGCGGCCCAAAGGTGCGGCCGTACCACGAGGCGGCGGCGTCGAGGAAAGGCTCCCAGCCACGGGCGGTCTCGTCGTACCGGTGGGTTTCCGGGTCGTGCGCGGCTTCGGTGAGCGCATTGATGACCGCCGTCGGGGTCGGAAGGTCCGGATCGCCGATTCCGAGGTCAATGATGTCGGCGCCGGAGGCCACGGCCTCGGCCTTTATGCGGGCGATTTCGGCAAAAAGGTAGGGCGGAATCAGTTCCAGACGCTGCGCGCGGGCGGGCATATGCCCGGAGGGTACCCGCGATCTGGTACCTTTCTGGGGTCGGCGGGGTGTAGCTCAGCTTGGTAGAGCGCGTGCTTTGGGAGCATGAGGCCGCAGGTTCGAATCCTGTCGCCCCGACCACTTTCCCTCTTCCTTCCCGGCCATGCTGCAAACCGACCAACTGGCTAGATCGCTGGAAACGTTGCGGTACTCGCTGCGACATTTCAAGGAATCCGAACCAGGGTCGGTCGAAAACGAGGTCTTCCGCAACGCCGTCATCAAGGGGTTTGAGCTTTCCTTGGAGACATCGGCAAAACTTTTGCGCAAACGGCTGGCCGATTACGTCGCGCAGCCCGGCGCCGTCCATTCGCTGCCATTCAAAGAGGTGTTTCGTCGGGCCGCCGGTTTCGGGATTCTGGCGCCCGACGCCGTCGAGCGCTGGTTCGAGTATCGAGACAACCGCAACGATACGGCGCATGACTACGGCGAGAGGTTTGCCGAGGAAACGGTGCGCTTGCTGCCCGCGTTCCTCACCGACGCCGAATCGCTTTTGACCACCCTTCAACATGAACCTTGACCTGCCCGAGCGCTGGCGCGCCGAAATCGCGCAGATTTTGGTCCGGCATCTGCCCGCGGCGGAAGTCTTGGCGTTTGGAAGCCGGGTCACCGGTAAGAATCATCCAGGAAGCGACCTGGACTTGGCCGTCCTCGGCGGCACGCCGGCCGGACTTGCCGCCGCGAGATCGGCACTCGCCGAGAGCAACGTGCCGATCTCGGTGGATTTGCTGGCTTACGAGAGTCTTCCAGAAAGCTATCGAGAAGAGATCGACCGGTCCGCCGCTCCCTTCCCGCTCAACCCCGAATAGGCCGCGTCAAGTCCATACTTGGCGCCAGAAACTGCTGTTATACAGATCAAACTCGGCGGTGGTGCCGTCGGCAAAGGTGAGAATCCCCTTTCCTTCCGCGTCGTAGTCCCCCGTCGCGGGGCACAGAGGATCGTTCACATTCTCAACTCGAATCGAACCGGTGAGATCCGGATTACTGAGCCAGCGACGGGCCTATCTGGCCACGTTCACCCCCGCCGAAGCACGAACTGAACCGTCGTTTGGCCGTCGGACGAGGCATCCTGGATGACAATCAGGTCCTGGGCACTCAGATCACCGGGCTGCAGAAACATGGCATCGTTCCCGCCGGAACTGCGTTGCTCAACGCCTTGCCCATCTTTCTCGACGATCTTGGAGTCGTCGATCATCCCCTTATTGTCAATCGTGACAGGCCCCGTCCAGACCATTGTCGCCGAACCAAACTTGAACACGCCGTCCACTTCGCCGCCTTCGGAAACCTTCATCGCGCCCGAGAAGATCATCCCCTGAGTCTGGAATTCGGCACCCGATCCAGACATGAGGGTCGACCGCACGTTCGACTTTTCCGGATCCATAACCCAGGTTCCGGCGAGGCGACTCTGCATGTCAGAGTTGGCCGCCACGGCGGTCCCCGTCTCGGACGCATTGCACCCCGCCACCGCGAACATGACGATCGCGATGAGCAGGCATGTGACGAGTCGGAGCGAAGCGGTTGAGGTGAGTCCCATGCAAACAAACTACATAGGACCCAAAGACCTCGACTTGATCTAAGTCACGAACTGGCTTCAGTCCATGTCTTCGGTGCGCCAGCGCGCGCCCGGGGTTGCTGGTCGCGGCACGTTTGCGCCCTTGATCGAACCCCAAAGGATGTCGTTCAGCGCTTCGTCGGGCAGCGACTCTTCCACCAGCGCGTTCAGGAGGCGAGCGCTGTCGGCCGCACGGAACGAACGCGGTGTGTTGAGTTCCGCAACAATTTCCCTCGCCGGCAGGATCGCCTTGTAAGGCTCAGCATTCACCGGCTTCTTGTCGAAAACGTCCATCGGGAAGGCGGTCGCGATGTACTGGTTCCACGGCTTGGCCCCGAGCAACCGCGACATCGTCAGCAGCATCGAGTCCGTGTTGTAGAACCGGCTGTCCAAGAAGTTGCGCTTGTTGTAGGCGCTCACGACGAAAGCGATCGACCGGTGCGCGTCCACGTGGTCAAAGCCCGCCTGCGCGTCATCCTCCAGGATGAAGATTGCCGTTTTCTTCCAAAGTGGACCGTTGCTCACCGCCTCTACGAGCTGCCCAACCGCGTAGTCGTTGTCCGCCACCATAGCGCGAGGGCTGTAGGTTCCGGGGGCCGTTCCCGAAGTATGGTCGCGGCCAAGCCGCAGAATCATAAAATTCGGCACCTTGCCACTTGCCAGGAGACGCTTGTAATCTCGCAAGAACGAGGTCATTCGAGAAGGATCCTTCATCTTGCCGAAGGTGGCCATCTGCCGCGGCGCGGGGTCAAGACCGTACTTCACCCACGCTTCGCTGTCGGCATAGTTCATGTCATATCGTCGGAACGTGGGCTCGGTATGGTCGACAAGTGCCTTCTTCGTTGGGGCATTGTCCGGCTCAAAGCGAGTGTCACGCTTGTCGGCGTCGCCGCCTTGGAAGCTGAGGAAGCTGCCGTAGTTGCGGTAAGACAAACCTGCCTTGGCCATGGCATCCCAAATGTAGCCGCCGCTGGCGGTGGCTACGTCGCGAACGCCTTGCATATCGACCGCAACGCCATTGTTCGTGCCTTCAAAGTCGTACTGGCGACCGCGGCCCGCATAGTTGTAAATGCTGTTCCGCGACGTGTATTCGTTCGCCGCGCCGGAAGTCGACCAGTTCCAGCCGTCTGCCGAGACCTCGGCGCAGACGTGGAAGTTATCGAGCTGAACGAATCGCTCAGCCAGCGCGTGCTGGTTCGGCGTGACTTCCCGACCAAAGAGAACCAGCGAAGGCTCGCCGTTGCCCCGCGGCAGGCCCCCCAGAACCTGGTCGTAGGTTCGGTTTTCCTTGATGACGTAGATGACGTGCTCAATCGGTGGCTTCACGAACTGCTTCTGAACCGCGTTCAAGATTGGCTTGGTTGCCCGGTTCAGCCGGAGCACCTGCTCGGTGTGGTCTTCCAGACCGGTCAGCGCCTTATCGACATCAACCAGCGTCACGGCACCCTCGATGATGTTGAGGACGTACTGTCCGCGATCGCCAACTTCCTTGCCGTTCGGGTTCTTCGCGTTCACGCCCTTGCCGTTCAAAACGAAGAGCCGCTTGCCGTTTTGGGTGAGAACCGTAGAGGTGGGGTACCAGCCGGCAGGCAAGTAGCCTTTCAGTTCGCCAGCTGAAGGATCGATCACCGCAACCGCGTTCATGTCCGCCACGGCAACGAATGCCAGCTTATCGGTGATGAAGCTGCTTCCAAGCGGGGTGAATCCGCCGAGTCCGCGCAGGGCCGCCGGTCGGATGAGCGTCGTCTTTTCGACCTTGCCCGACCCGGTGTTGATCCAGCTGAGCGTGTCGCTGTTCGAATTGCTCACCAAAACGTGCTTGCCATCTTTGCTGGCCGTGATGTAAGACGGGTTTTCGCCGGTTCGGATGGTCTTCTGCGCACCGGTTTTCGGGTCAAGTTGAACCACAACGCCGTCTCGCTCGCAGGTGATGAAGAGCGATCCGCCCGCGAGAGCCGCGCCGAAGGGGAATCCCGGCAGCTCAATGGTTTGCTTCAGCTCGCCGGTTTTTCGGTCGAATCGGGCCACCGCACCTTTCAGCTTCGTGTCGGCGGTGGCCGTGTTGATGACCGCCCAAACACTATCGGTGTCAACCGCAACGCCGGCGACCGGATTCGGCGAGGGCTTGCCGGGGCAAGAAAAGTCGCGAACGAGGGCGAGCTCGCCCGTCGCCGAAACGCTATATTCGGAAACTTTCTCTTCCGAGCCGCGCGAGGCGAAAAGCCGGGTGCTGCCATCAGCTTCGGTTCCCACGGCGAGGCCGTAGTACAGGCCAATCTTTCCTCGGCCACCAAAGTCGAGCTTGCTGGCGACGCTACCGTCCGACGTTCGGAAGACCGTAAGTTGCTGCCGGTGCCCGGCGTTGGTCGAGATCATGAACTTGCCGTCTGGCGTGCTGATCGCGTTGACCGGGAAACTGCCAACTCCGACCGGCGACATGCCTGGAATATTCAGCAGCGGCTCGACTGGCTTTCCGGTGCTGGCGTACTCCCCCTTCGCACCCGCTTGCCGCCGCGCAAGCGCTGAGTCAACGCTGACTCCAATTCCAATGATTGCCGCAAGCGCGACGGCCCCGAAGGTGATGACTTTGTTTCGCCCCATAGTTGGGAGCCTACAGAGTCTCCAACGCATTAGGCAATTGTTTTTCGCAATTCTCGCTTCCCGTTAAGAATCCTTAACAATTGGGAGGCTAGTGAGCCGTTTTCGGTCCGGCGAGCGCGCCTCCCACCATCTCGATTCCACCCGGCACGACCTTCCCGCATTCGCTTCCCGTCTCCGCGTCCGCGAGGTGCGCCTCGGTGCCGTCGAACCTCAGAAGAGGATGGTAGAACTCCCAGGCTTCGGTGCTGTTCCCCGTGATGTAGTGGGCGATGAGTGACCGGCGGAAGCGGGTGTCCGACCGATTTGGCCCGCTTCCGTGAATCAGATTTCCGTGGAAAAACAAAACGTCGCCGGCTTTCATCAACATCGGCACCGCTTGATAGCCGTCGGGAACAGGAACCTGCTCGCCGGTGAAGCTCTCCTTTCGGTCGGCGGGAATCGGGCAAAGAATAGGCAGGCGGTGTGACCCGGGAACCACGCTCATGCAGCCGTTCTCCTCATCGCAATCGTCCACCGCAAGCCAGCCCGCAACGCAGGTTCCCGGCGCAGCGCGCAGATAGGCTTGGTCCTGATGCAACGCCTGACCGCGTGCATGCGGCGGCTTAAAGTAGAACATCGTTTGCGCGCCGAACGGCTCTTCGTCCAAGAAGGTGGACAGAAGCTGCTGCATCCGGGCATCCAGCAGGAACTCTAGCGACAGTGCATCGCGGCGATGCGGATGGATGATGCGCGGGAACTGCGCCAGCGGATCTTGCCCCGTTTGATCGATTCGATCGAAGTCCTCGCGACGGTCCGAAGCGTTCCATTCCATGAAATGGTCGCGAATACGCGCGATTTCCTCGGCCGAGAACACGCCCCGGGCCAGGACAAACCCGTTTTCTTCCCACTGTTGCCGCGCCGTCATTTGTCGAGATGTACCAGATTCGGCCAGCGCAGACAGCGAAAAGCCATGCTTCGTCCCACCTTTAGCTTCGAGACCAGATCAGCGGATTTATCACGGGGTCGTTGAGTACGTCCCCGACCTTAAGCCCAGCAGCGTAGGCTTCGGGCAAAACGTTCCGCTCGCCGTTGAACGTGCTGCCATCCGGCATGTACGCACACGTCATCGCGCGGCGCGGTCGGTTCGTCATGTTGGCCCCGGCGCCGTGCGCGGTGAGGCCGTTATGTACCACCGCCGAGCCCGCTCTTGCCGGGCACGCCACCGGTTCGATCTCCCGCCATTCGGGATACACCCGAAACAGGTCGGCTTGGTTGTGTCCAATGCCGACGTTCTCGAATCGGGCCAGCTTGTGGGTGCCGGGCAGATACCAGAGCGCGCCGTTGGCAAGCGTGGCGTCGTCGAGTGCTACCCAGATCGACAACGAATCGCGCGACGAGAACGACCAGTACGGGTTGTCCAAATGCCAGGCCGTCGCGTTGCCAAACGGCGGCTTAATCAGCGCCTGATCGTGCCAAATCCGGATGCCATCAACGCCCGCGAGCGTGCCGACGACCTCTCCCAGGCGGGGATCGTTCATCAGCGTGTGCATGCCTTCGTGGGTGTCGGCCAGCTTCACGCACTGGGTGAAAACATGCGCGTAGTAGCTGTTCGGGTCACCTTGGTTGGTCAGGTTCCAGCCTTCCACCTTCTCGGCCAGCCGGTGCGCGACCGCTTCCTCGGTGATAAACCGCCAGATCTCAAGCTCTTCCGGGCTCAGAAAGTCTTCGAGAACGATGAATCCGTTCTCCTGGTATTCGGCAATCTGCTCGGCGGTGAGGGCAGTCTTCACCCGCCCAGCTTAACCCTTTACGCCGCCAAGCATGATGCCTTTCACGAAGAATTTCTGGCCGGCGATGAACAGCAGAATCAGCGGGATGATGCTCATCACGCTGGCCGCCATGATCAGGTTGGTCTGCCGACCGTTCACGCTGTCGAAGTACATCATCCCGATCGGCAGCGTGCGCAGGTGGTCGCTTTTCACCAAAATCAGTGGCCAGAAGAACGAGCCGTAGCTGCCCATGAAGGTGAAAATTCCGAGCGTCGCCAAGCCCGGCTTGCAGAGCGGCATGACCACGTCCCAGAAGATCTGCAAAGGCTTTGCGCCGTCGATCTCGGCCGCTTCGTCCAGCGAAGGATGGATCGACATCATGAACTGCCGCAACATGAACGTGCCGAACGCACTGAACGCGGCCGGAACGATCAACCCGGTGTAGGAATCCAGTAGCCGCAACTCAACCATCAGGCTGAAGTTCGGGATCATCGTGACCAGGCCGGGGATCATCATCGTCGCCAGATAAAGCCGGAAGATGCTGTCGCGGCCGGGCCATTGAATCCGAGCGAACGAGTAGGCCGCCATTGAGCTCGTGACCAGCGTCAAGAACGTCACCCATGCCGCTATGAAGGCACTGTTGAAGTAATACTGGGCGTACTTGATCTGCCGGAAGACTTCGGCGTAGTTCTCCGGGTGCCAGCTGGTCGGCCACAGGTTCGGGCTTTCGACGTCGGCGAGCTCCTTGAAGCTGGCCAGCACCATCCAGATGAACGGCATCAGCGCCATCACCGAGAGCAAGACCAGCGCGATGTGTGGCCCCAGGTTCAACTTTCGCTTGCGAACGGCCATTAGTAAGTCGTCTCCCGGTTGCCAAACTTCCAGTTGAGAAGCGTGATGGCAAAGATGAGGGCAAAAAGGACAAGCGAGACGGCCGACGCAAATCCCATCTGAAGCTCAACGAACGCTTTATTGTAAATGTAATAGGCGATCGTCGTGGTTGTTCCCGCCGGGCCGCCGCCGGTCATGACGCGGGCTTGCTCGAAGCCGCCCTGAAGACCGCCGATGAACGACATCACGAGAATGAAGAAGGTCGTTGGTGCCAGCTGCGGCCAGGTGACGTTGCGGAAAACCTTCCACCGGTTGGCTCCGTCCAGCTCGGCCGCCTCCGTGAGCTCCGATGGCACGTTGCCAAGGGCCGCCAAATAGAGCAATGTGTTGCCGCCGCCCAGCGCCCCCCAAATCCCCATGATGAGAATCGCCTCGCGGGCACCAAACCCGAACTGCATGGGCACGAAGCCGACTTTCTCGACTCCTAGTGCCGCCAGGTTCTGGGTCGAGAGCAACCAGTTCGGTCCTTGAACGCCAAACACGCTTTCGATGAATCGATTGATCGGGCCGAAGTCCGGGTTGTACAGCGCCTTCCAAAGGATCATCACCGCCACGCCGCTCGTCACGCTTGGCAGGTAAAGCAGAGTTCGGTACACGACGATGCCCCGAATCTTGGAATCTAAAAGCAACGCGACTGCTAGCGAGCCGACAATGGAGAGCGGAATGCCGATGAGGAAATAGAAGGTGTTGACCAGATAAAGCCAAAAACCGTTATCCGTCGCCATGTTCACAAAGTTGTCGAAGCCGATAAACCGAACCGGCGAACCCTGAAGGTCCCAGTTGGTAAACGCCGCGCCGAATGAGAACGCCACCGGACCGGCGGTGAAGATCAAGAATCCGAGCAAGTTTGGCAACAGAAAAGCAAGCCCAATGAAGAGGCGCCGCCGCTGCTTGTTCACGGGTTTTCACCCTTAAGCTCGCGGTACATCTTCGCATACAGCGGATTGATTTCAATATTGCGTTTGATTCGCTCGTTGGTGTCGATAGCGGCTTGCTTCATCGCTTCGGGCACCGGCTTCAGGTCGTTTTTCACCAAGTCCAGCTGGTTCTTCAGTGGCGCGATGTCGGTGCCCTTTAAGAAAGGGCTGAATTCCGCTGCCTCGGCGTGTTCGTTGACAAATCGCCAGATCTCGTTGTAATCCTCTTGAGGGTATGCCGGGTTGAAGAGAAATTCCTCGGTATAGGCATACTTTTTCACCGGTGAGATCGCGTCGGCCTGGGAGTTGATCAAGTCGTTGTACGGCTTCTCCGACATGAATTTCAGGAATCTTAGCGCCGCTTCCCTCTTAGGGCTATACCGATTGATCATCGTGATACCGCCGCCGCCTTGATACAAGCGCTGCTTCGTGAAGGGAAGCGGAACGCAGCCAAGGTTGAGGCCCTTCTGGCTGCGCATCAAATTCAGCCACCAGCGGCCGCCGTAGGCCATGGCGACGCGCCCTCCCATGAGAAACGTGATTCCGCCTGAGCCCCATCCGCCCTGGGTCGCCAGGGCGGCTTCTTCCATGGGAGACGGAGCAATCTTGTACTTATGCAGCAGGTCGCGCGACCGCTGCACGGCGTCGATCGCTTCTGGGCTGCCGATAAGGCTTACGGTTCCGTCCTTTGAGAACTGTCGCCCGCCACTCTGAAAAATGAGGTCGCCAGTGTTGCCGAAGTCCCAGTAAAAGCCGAACTGCTTTGCCTTGCCCGCTTCGTCGCGCACCGTCAGCTTCTTCGCGGTCGCGATGAGATCGTGCCAACTCCAGTCGCGTTTGGGATACGGCACACCCGCCTTGTCGAAAAGGTCCTTGTTGTACCAAACGGCGTTTGTGTTCGCGTTCCGAGGAAAACCGTAGATGCGATCTCGGTACACGCAGCCGGGCAAAAGCGTCGGCCAGATCAGATCGTAAATGTCGATGTCCATCTTCTCGAAGTCATCGGTGACATCGAGCGGAATACCGGCGCGGACAAAGTTTTCTAGATT
Organism: Fimbriimonas ginsengisoli Gsoil 348; assembly: GCA_945881865.1. GTDB lineage: Bacteria > Armatimonadota > Fimbriimonadia > Fimbriimonadales > Fimbriimonadaceae > Fimbriimonas > Fimbriimonas ginsengisoli_A. The sequence goes on from CAMCVK010000010.1 coordinate 109,812, forward strand.
CTCCGCCGAGTAACCGTCGAAGAGGTCCGGCCCCACGCCGCCGATGGATTGAACGATGACCTTTTGGGAGTCCGCATTCTGCGGGTCGATCGTCAAGAAGAGATCCGGGTTCAGCTTGTTGAAGAGCGCACACTGCTCAGCGCGGACCGGGTTATTGTCTGTTGCCCAAACCAACGTCGTCCGTTTACCACCCGGCAGGGGCGGCGTAAGGCTGGCCGCAAACATGCTCAGCAGGATTAACCCCAGCAGAGTTAGGAGGAAGGATGCTTTCATCGGTGAAGGCCGCCCATACGTTATCACATCCGCAAGTGCTTTCGAAACGCCGTCGAAAAGCTCCAAAAGGCCCAAGTCGGTGCCAGCTACCGCTACACTAGCCCGCATGGTTGAAACGAACGGACTCTGTAAGGAGTTCCGCGATAAAACAGGGGTGAAACGTGCCGTGGACAACGTCTCCTTCCTGGCCCGCGAGGGCGAAATCTTTGGCCTACTTGGTGTGAACGGTGCCGGAAAAACCACGACCCTTCGCATCCTCTCCACGGTGATCCAAGCGACTTCGGGCACGGCAACCGTAAACGGCTATGACGTCGTGCGGGACTCGCAAAAAGTGCGCGCCAGCATCGGATTCATGAGTACCAGCACGGCACTGTACGGCCGCCTTACCGGCAAAGAGACGCTCGAATACTTTGGCAAGCTATACGGCCTGAGCCAGGCCCGGATCACAGAGCGGATCGCATTCGTCACCGAGAAACTGAATCTCGGCGAGTTTATTGGAAAGCTCTGCGACACGCTTTCAACCGGCCAGAAGCAGCGCGTGAACATCGCCCGAACCATCTTGCACGATCCCGCCGTGCTCTTCCTTGACGAACCAACCTCCGGATTGGACATCGTCACTAGCCAGGCGGTCATGGAATTCATCGAAGACTCGCGCGCCCAGGGCAAAACCATCGTCTTCAGCTCGCACATCATGAGCGAGGCCGAGCGGCTCTGCGATCGCATCGCCATCATTCACGACGGGCACATCGGCGCCGAAGGCACCCTAGCCGAGCTAAAAGCCTCCACCGAGAGCGAAACATTGGAACAAGCATTTTTGAAGATCGTGAAATACGAGCGGGAGCTGTCCCTTGCTTGACGTCATGAAGAAGGAGCTTCGCGAGCTTTTTCGCGACAAGCGGGTGCGCGGGACCGCGTTCATCGGCCCGATCGTGCTCATCTTCGGCCTGATGTTCCTGTTCTCCAGCGTCATTGGCGGCCTCGCAAAACCCAGCTCCACGAAGGTCCACGTCATCACGTCGAACAGCCCATACACCGCGCTATTCAAAACGAGTGGGTTCCAGATCGTCCCGGTCGCGTCCGTCGAGGAAGGCAAAAAGCTTCTCACTGACGGAAAGGCCCGGGTCGTGGTCGAATTCCTACCCGTGAAAGACGGCGTTACTCCGATGAAAGTGCGATTCGACGAGCGCGAGCAACTCAGCGTCATCACGAAGGAGCGCGTCTCGGCGGTAGCCAACGCAGTGAACGAGAAGCAACGGGAGCTGTTCATGAAAGCCAGCAGCATCCCCGCTTCGAGCGTTGCCCCGATTCAAGTCAGTTCGGAAAACATCGGTGCCAAGGACGATAGCAATCCCGGCGAACTCCTCGTTTCGTTGCTGCCCTATCTCATCGTCATCTGGGCGTTCTACGGCGGCATGGGCTCGGCGGCAGACATGGTCGCCGGCGAAAAGGAACGGGCGACCCTCGAAACTTTGCTGATCACGCCGATCAGTCGGACGCAGATCGCACTTGGAAAGACGGCGGCGCTGGGCGTCATATGCCTTCTCAGTTCCCTTTCGTCGCTGGTTGGGTTGGCTCTGTTCGCGCTGATCAAACCGAAGGGAAGCGAAATCATGTTCAAGAACGGGCTGGGCGTCACCCTCCCAGCTTTCTTTTGGATTCTAGTTCTGCTGCTCCCGCTCGTTGCCTTCTTCGCCAGCATGCTAGTTGCCCTCAGCGCCTACGCAAAGAACAGCCGTGAAGCCCAGACGTATCTCGGTCTTGGCAGCTTCATCGTCGTGATGCCGGCGATGTTTAGCCAGTTCATTGGCCTGACTGACTACTCGCGGGCCCAGTGGGTGAACTTGGTTCCGGTTCTGAACACGGCGGCCAACATCCGCAGCGTTCTCATTGGCAAAACTGACATTCCAGGCATCGCCATTACGGTGTTGGTCTGCTCGGTTCTGGCGGCGATCATGTTAAGAATCGCGATCGTTTTGTTCAATCGCGAGAAGGTGCTTGCCCGAAACTAAGGAATCGCGGGTACCTTCCGGGTCCATGGCCGTACGACTCATCGCCATTGACCTGGACGGCACCCTCCTCATGCGGAGCGGATTCCCGCATCCCGAAAACGTAGCCGCGATCGCCGAAGCCCGCGCCGCTGGAATCTACGTCGTTCTAGCCAGCGGTCGGGTGCAGACGAGCGTCCGGTACTACGCCAAGCTCGTCGGCATCGAGCAGCCGATGGTCTGCTGTAACGGGGCCGATGCGGTTTGGACCGACGGACGCGAGATCTTGCACCGCCGCTTGGACCCAGCTTGCGTCCGGGAGATCATTGACACGGCCCGCCAAGACGGCATTCACGCTAGCATCTACACCCGCGACCGGGTCATTTTCCTCCAGGAAGGCGCGTGGGCGGAGCGATATCGCGAGCGGGTGAAACACGTTGAACCCGAGAGCCTGCTGCCAGAAAACCTGGACGACCTGGACGTTTCGAAGGTGCTCCTGATGACCGAGGCTAGCCGCGTCGCCGGATTAAGGGAACTTTTCGCGGCAAAGTTAGACCAAAGCTTGGTTCACACGACGGAGTCGGAACCAGAATATCTCGAATTTCTACCCAAAGGAGCCGACAAGGGCTCCGCCCTCGCGGTGGTTGCCGAGAGCCTAGGCATCCAGCAGGCGGAGTGCGCAGCGATCGGCGACTACCTGAACGATTTGGAAATGGTTCGCTGGGCCGGCATCAGTGGCGCCATGGAAAACGCACATCCGACACTGAAAGAAGCCGCAGATGCTGTGTGGGGTCACCACGAAAATGCCGGGGTTGCAGAGTTTATTCGGGCTATAATGTAGTTGCGACCAGGAGGGTCGCGCGTTAGGCACATTACGGAAAGGAGAAGACCATGGAACGGTTATTCATTCGCTTTTTAACGGTCCTCGCGGTGCTGTGCACTGCGGTCGCCGCCAATGCGGGAACGCTCACTCTCAAGAGCCCAACCCAAGGCTCCTTTTTGGGGCTCTCGAACCAACTTAAGTTTTTGCTTACCGGGAGCGTCGTGGACGTTACCGTGAAGGCAGTTCTCACCGGCCCCGCAGGCACCACGGAACAAGAAAAGACCTTCACGCCCAACAGCGAGAACAAGGTCGACGACAGCCTTCCGCTCAATTTTAACGAGAGCACGCCCGAAGGTAACTACACGCTCACGGTCTCGGCGACCGAACCCGGCAACACCTACGCGCCCAAGACGGTCACCTTCCGCGTGGACACAGTTCGCCCCAAGTTTCTGGAATCGACCCCTGGCAACGGACAGTCGGTCAAGGGCATCGTTCGAGTCCGCGCCACGTTGAAGGAAACGAACCTCAAGAGCTGGGACGTCAAGATCAACGGCCAGGCCATTCCCAACAACACCGGAACCACCACGGCAGTCGCAGTCAACTGGGACACCAGCGGAATCGAATTCGACGGCAGCCAAAGTATCACGATTACGGCGCGCGACCTCAGCGGAAATGAGGCCGTTCAGAACATTAGTGCAACCCTGGACCGTGTCGCTCCGATCATCACGATCGCCTACCCAAGAAGCGACTCGCAAGTACTGCCGGGCACGACGATTCCAGTTTTGATCGACATCGCTGACGCCAGTACGTCGAGCATTGACGGAACCGGCATCGACGTTGTGGCCAAGACCCTCACCGGGGCATACCTCACGCGGGTCTCAAGACTCAGCGTAAAAGGCTCGGGTTCAAACATTTTGCGGTGGACCGGAAGAATCCTCTACAAGGCCGGATTGCTTCCGCGCAAATTCAAAATCACGGTTACCGCCATCGATAAGGCCGGTAACCGTGCCGCGAACCAAGAAGTCATCGTTACGGTGCGATAAATTCGCACGTCATCTACAGGGACCTGCTCGTCCCTACTCATGGAGAGATTGTTGAAGAACAGGATGTTCTCACTGAACGCTGGCTTGTCGTCCCTGGGGATGCTTGCTCTGGCGGGGTTTGGCCACGCGCAAGTGGCCGACATGCTTAGCGCGTTCGACGCGGGAAGCCGGTCGTCTGGTGCCGGCGGAGCCCTCACCGGGGCGTCTCCCGATACTTTGGCCACCTACTACAACCCGGCCGCGCTTGCCTACATCGACCGCAAAACGCTGAACATCGTGCAGAAAAACCTGCCGAACGGTCGCAACAGCGTCGTCGGGAAGTACTACGACCAAACCAAAACCACGACGAACCGAAGCGGAAACCAAGCGGTTACGCACGTTGGGTTCGCGGTACCGATGTCCAGCCTGCGCAAAGGCGGAATTGGCACGCTCGCTTTCTCCTACACCATCGGCGGATACCTTGAGGAGTCTTCCACCGGGCCGACAAACTCGGCGCTGGAACTGATTCCCGGCCTCGGCGTGCGCAACTTTACCGAGAAGAAGAGCGCGAAGAGCGAGTTCTATACGCTGGCCTACGGTCGCACGAACGGCGCGGGGAACTTCGCCTACGGCGTTGGGCTCACCGTCGTGAACCAGCTGATGCAGCTGCGGCAAACCGGTCTTTTGGTGGACGGCAGCGGAAACGAGATAAACCCCGGCGCTTCGCCTATTTCGTTCCCGAATGTCCGCACAAATGGAACCGGGCTCGGCTTGCTTGCGGGCGTGATGTTTTCGCCGGTGAACAATCCGGATCTATCGGTCTGGGCGTCTCTTCGAACGCCCATTGAACTTAACGGTGTGAGCAAAGACGCCGTTTCCTACGACCGCATTCCCGGCCGACTCATCGCCGGTGGCGCCATCCGTCGCGATGGCTTCCGGAAGGGTGCCCAGGACTATCTCGTTTTGGCCACGCAGGTGACCTACTACTTTAGCGGCGGGGCCAGCCAATTCTTCGATCGAAGCTCGCAAAGCGTCACCAGCGTAGGTGCCGAGTACTATCTGGTTTTGGGGCTCGCCCGCGTCCCGCTTCGGGTGGGCTATCAGGGAATTACGAAAGGCGGCCGAGGCTTCGCGTCGCGTAAGGGTCTCACCTACGGCATTGGTTTTCAGCCCGGAAACGGCAAATATGTGCTTGACTTAAACTACTTCCAACCTTCTGGCGGCGGCGGCGACACCAGCATCACCGCGACGTACCGATTCTGACAACCATGCAACGCACCTCCATCCTTGCCCTGGCTAGCCTCGCCACTCTTTGTGCGGGCGCGGCGGCGCACGCGCAGGCTTGGAAGTCGGACTACGAAACGGGCATCACAGAGGCCAAGCGGGAGCGATGGGGCTCGGCCCGCGAGGCATTCCAGCGGGCGATTCAGAAGAAGCCGCTAGACGATTCGAAGCCGACCGGAATGCCCGGTCCGATTACCGAAAGACGATTCTGGCGCAACGGCTCACCCTATTCGGCTAACCTGCTGGCGGCTTACTCGGGCTATCGGCTTGCCGCCAAGATGGAAAAGGAAGAAGAGCGAACCGCCTTGCTCGGCACGGTGGCAAAAGAGCTTGAAACCCTCCTCGACAAGAAGACCGCCGGAAGCAACGCCGTTTTCCTGCTCGGCGAGATTTACACCGCCTTGGGGCAGCTGGAAAAGCGCGGGGAGCTTCAGCAACGGGCGGTAAACCGAGACTGGCGCGAGGACACCGAGATCATCGCCCCGGAGCAAGTCTCGATTACGGCCGGAGTGGGCAATGCCGCCACCAACCCACCGGTGAATCCATCCACGAATCCGCCGGTAAACCCTCCGGTCAATCCACCCGTCAACCCTCCGATCAAACCGACGACACCGACCGCAACCGGCCCCGGGCAAACGACGATTGGCGGAGTCGCGCTGATGGAGACCAAGTTCGCACTCGTGATCGGCAATGCGACCGGCCAGCTTCCGGAGACGGTGCTTCCGCATGCAGTGGAAGACGCGACGCTCGTCAAGGAGCAGCTCACCAACTACGCGGGCTACCCCGCGGCGAACGTTACGACGCTGACGAACGTGAGTGCGGCCGAGATTCGGACAGCAGCGACCACCCTCGCGGATCGTATGCCCGCCGGAGCGACGCTGACCATCTTCTTTGCCGGCGTGGCGAGCAACGTGAACGGCCGCGACTACCTGGCCGGAATCGGTGCCCTGTCGATCGTCGACACGAACGACATGATCCTCAAAGAGGACCTCTATCAGATCTTCTTTGCGAAGGAAGCGCGGATCTTTGCCTTCTACGAGTGCCACCGGCCCAGCCGGGATAGCCGCATTTTTGGCGGAACCGACCACCCGGTGGACGGCCAGTACGCCGAGATGTACAGCATCTACGCGGGCGGGCGGGTTCCCACGACGTTCCGAAACGGGAAGCGGTTGGCGGTGTTTGCCGATGCCTTCTCGCAGACGCTACAGTTCTACCGAACCAACCAGATTCCGATCGGTGAGTTTGCTTGGAAGCTGATTGACTTCTTCAAGACGGGGGCTTCCGGCACGTCGGGAGGCAGCAGCAAGCTCGCCCCTACGCTTCCCATCGCGAACCGACTCGCCGCCGACGCGAAGTTTTAGAAGCTCTTGTTTGCGAACGATCGCTGACAATAGCGGACAATGGCGGACAGTTGCCGACTATTGCCCATTCGGAAGTTCCCGACTCCGCCATCGTCAGCCATCTTCAGCTATCGTCCGCACCCGATCCGCCTCTCCGCAAAAGAAGCCAGCTGGGCGATGTCAATCTAACGAAATGTTCTTCGCACTGCCGTCCATGTAAAGCTCGTTGATCCGCGTACCGTGCGCGGTCTCGAACGGATATAGAGCGGTCGGATCCATCTTTCGCAGAATCACGTCGCGGGCATAAACGCGCATTTGCGGAACTTGGCTTAGCCGCAGCAACGGTACACCCTGCGCTGTCAATGTCCATCCTTCCGTTCGGACCACCTGGTAGCTGGTGAACTCATTCGTGCTGAAGCCGTCGGAGGTCCGTACCTGATCCTTAGACCGCGCATGGCGGTCGGCAGGGCAAAAGAAAATGGCGTCGGCTTTTACATACCGATTTACGAGCTCACGCCATTTCTTTGCATCCGCGTCTATTGGAATGAACGGGCCTACGTTTGCAACCTGCCCTTTCGTGGCATGCGTCAGCAACGGCGGCGCCATATCGTCGAAGTCGGCCGCGTACAACAACACGCCTTTCCCAATTTGTGAGAGATTCGAGAGGCAACCGTTCACGGCAACCGACGCCCGCACGCCACCCGAGACTCCAAAAATGATTCCGGCAAGAACGGCGATGATGGCCACCACGACCAGCAACTCGACCACCGTGACACCGGCGCGACATGATCCCCTACTCATCGTTACCTCGATGACGAAGTCGTCAGTCTGGAGAGTTCACCCATTCGGAAAACGTGGCGAAACTTAACAAAACCCTAATTCGACGCCCCTGCCGCCAACCGATCTGCGGCAATTCGTAGCCCGTCCAAAGTCAGCGTAGGCTCGTACGATGAGATCGTCGTGCACAGCCCAATAAAAATGCCGCCCAGGCCGCCGGTTGCCAGAATCGTCGCATCGCCGCCTAGCTCGCTGTTGATTCGGCCGGCAAGACCATCCACCGCCGAAGCGTAGCCGAACATGATTCCCGACCGAATCGAATCCACCGTATTCCGGCCGATCACCCGTTCTGGCGCGGTGAACTCGACCGCCGGAAGCTTGGCCGCGTGTGCGAACAACGCGTTCGCCGAAGTCTTGACGCCCGGCAGAATCACGCCACCGATGTAGGAGCCGTCCCGGTCGATCGTGTCAAACGTCGTGGCGGTTCCGAAGTCGACCACGACGATGGGCGGCGCAAACCGAGCCAACGCGGCGAGCGCGTTCGCCAGACGGTCGGCGCCAACGGCGTGCGGCGGGTCGTAAGTAACGCGCAAACCGACATCATCGCCCCTTCGCAAGAACCTCAACGGAACCCTAAAGTGCTTTTCGGCCAGCTTCGCGATGGCATCATTGACGCCCGGAACGACCGAGCCGCAGACGGCATCTACAACGCCGAAGGGAATCCCGCTGATTTCAAAAAGCGGGAACAGCCAAGCGGCCAGTTCGTCTTCGGTGTCCGAAATCGAGGTCGCGCGTCGCCAAACCGCGACCCAAGTTACGCCGTCGTGCAGGCCGTAAACGGTGTGCGTGTTGCCAACATCAATCGCCAAGCGCATGGGTAAGGTCTACCCTCCCGCGGACTTCCCCACCGAGCTTGGCTACCAACGGCTCGACGAGCGACTCCGCCACGCGATCCCGCAGTTCGATATCGTCGGCCTCAACCATCACGCGAATCTTGGCTTCGGTGCCGCTCGGACGAACGTTTACTCGGCCGCGGTCACCTAGCTCGTGCTCCGCCTGAATGAGCTCCTCAGCGATGGCTTCCTGCCAGCCGTCCTTGCTCTTGACACCGATGTTCACCATCAGCTGCGGCCAGTTCTCGAACTCGTCGTAGAACTCGGCGGCGGGCCGACCCTCGGCATGCAGCACGCGGAAAAGCTGGAGCATGGTGACCAGGCCGTCTCCCGTCGGGCCCTGCTCGGGGAAGATGATGTGGCCACTCTGCTCGCCGCCGATGCGGGCGCTCGTCTCCGCGATGCGCTGCGCAACGTACTTATCGCCGACCGGCGCACGCTCAAGCGTGATTCCGCGATCCGCCATGTATTTGGCGAATCCGCCATTCGACATGACGGTGCCGACGACCGTCGCCGGATTCAAACGCCCGTGCTTTTGTTCGTGGGCCGCCCAAATCGCGATGGTTCGGTCACCGTTGATGAGTCGCCCCAGATGGTCGCTAAAGACCGCCCGGTCCGCATCGCCATCGAACGCAACGCCGACCTGCGCGCCGGTCTCGACCGTAAACGTCTGCATCACGCCCGGTTTCGTCGCGCCGCATCCGTGATTGATGGTGGTTCCGTCGCCGGGATCGATCCCGATCGTGACGACTTCCGCCCCTAGCCTACGAAGAATTTCTGGTCCAAGGCGGAACGCCGCGCCGTTTGCGCCGTCAACGGCCACCTTGAGGCCGCCAAGGCCCTCCGGAACCAGAGCTTCCAGAAACTGGAGATATCGCTCAAGGGCTTCGTCGTCGGAGTTGATCCAGCCAACTTCCCCTCCGCCAAGCCGAGTTTCGCTCCCCGCCATCAGCGACTCGATGCGCTCTTCAACGGAGTCCGGGAGCTTTCGGCCGTCGTGACCGACGAACTTGATCCCGTTATCCGGCGCCGGATTGTGGGATGCCGAGATGATTCCGCCGAGGCCGAAGTCGCCCGTGCGCGCAACAAACGCCACGGCCGGAGTCGGTGCCCAGCCGAGCGAAACAACCGAGACGCCTTCGGTACAGAAGCCGGCCGCCAGGGCCGCGCCGATCATCGAACCAGACCGTCGTGTGTCTCGGCCAAGAACGACCTGCGGCACGCCGCCGGTCTCCTTTAGCCAGAGCGCGGCGCCCCGGCCAAGGCCGTAGGCAAGCTCAGGGGTGAGGACGCGGTTGGCTTCGCCGCGCACGCCGTCGGTTCCAAAAAATTGTCGTGCCATGTTATTGTGCTACTCGTACTTTTGCGGGGCGAACGACTCGGTCGCCCATTTTGAATCCAGATTCGATGACGTCGAGGATCTGCCCTTCTTCGGCCCCCTCTTGTTGGCCGGTGGCAATCGCCTCGTGGAACTCGGGGTCGAACTTGTCGCCCACCTTCACGACCGGTCGGACGTCCTGGCTTTCCAGGGCCACGAGCAGTTGCCGATGCACGGCCTTCACGCCTTCGCTCAGCTGCTCGACGGTCGCGCCGGCTTCCAGGTGCCGCAGGGTTCGCTCAAAGTTATCGACCACCGGGAGCAACTCGCGCACAAATCGCTCGGTCGCGAATCGTCGCTCCTGGATTTGCCGTTGCTCGGTCATGCGGCGGAAGTTCTGCATCTCGGCGAGGGCGCGCAGCATCTCCTCGCGGGCGGTGTCGCGCTCTTTGCTGAGGCGGGTGATTTCGGACTGATAGAATGCCGCGCCGGGCGTCTCATCGATTCCGTCCGTGGCGAATTCACTGTCGGAATCTTCCAGCAGTTCGTCTTCGAGAAGGTCGGTTTCTTCGGTAAGTTTCTCGTCGGTCATTTGATTTTGAGTTTACTCGGGCGGGTTTCGGGGGAACCGGTGATCTTTCCGAGAAGGTGCCCTCGCACCTGGCGAACCAGTGATTGGTCCGAGATGGTTCCCCTTGCAGCGGAGCGGAAGGGGGAACCGTGGGGGGAGGGGGATTCTTGCCTTCGCAATCTTCTGCTTTAACTTCAAAGCCATCGAGCGACAGCACAAAGCCACCGAACCTCGCGAACGCTGTAAGATACGCACATGGTTGATAGGCCGCTCACCTCCGGCGGACACGCGCTGGAACTCGACGCCGACGCATTCGGTTGGCTGCGCGACAGTAACGACGCCAAGGACGACGTCGCCGAACTCCGCCGGCGAATGGATCAGGACGGCTACCTTTTCCTGCCCGGCTACCTAGACCGCGAAGCGATCCGCGCGGTGCGGCTTGAGATTTGTCAAGAATTCGAAAAGGAAGGCCTGCTTGACCCCGCCTATCCAGTTGAGGACGCCGTCTCCAAACCCGGGGTCCAGATGTACTTCCGACCCGACATCGCCAACCGACTCAAAGGTCTGAAAGAAGTCATTTACGGCCAGACGGTGATGGACTTCTACTCCCGGCTCCTCGGCGGCCCGGCGATGCACTACGACTTCACCTGGATGCGCGCCATCGCAAAGGGCAAAGGGACTTACCCGCACTGCGACGTGGTCTACATGGGCCGCGGAACCCAAAACGTCTTCACCGCCTGGATTCCGTTCGGCGACGTGCCGCTCGAAGTCGGCGGACTCGTCGTTCTGGAAGGAACCCACCGAAACGAAACCCTGCGCAACGGTTACTGCAAACTAGATGTCGACACGACATGCAAGTCTGACCCGAGCAAAAGCGAGCTCCACGCGGCGGGATACAGCGGCTTTGGTGAGCTGAGCTCAAACATCACGCAGGTACGGCGCGACTACGGCCGCCGCATCCTCACCTGCCCGGAGTACCGAATGGGTGACCTACTCACCTTCAGCATCTTCACCGCCCACGGCTCGCTGGATAACTCAACCCACCAAATCCGGGTCTCGACCGACACGCGCTACCAACTTGCGAGCGAACCCGCCGACCCGCGATGGATCGGCGAAAACCCTCCCGCGCACGGCGGAAACAGCCTCAAAGAAATGATCTGTTAGACGTTGAAGCGGAAAAGCATCACGTCGCCTTCCTGCACCACGTAGTCGCGGCCTTCGCTGCGGACCTTGCCTTTCTCTTTCGCGGCGGCCATCGAGCCGTTCTCCGTGAGGTCGGCGTAGGAGACCGTCTCCGCGCGGATGAAGCCGCGCTCGAAATCGCTGTGAATGACGCCCGCCGCCTGCGGCGCGGTCATGCCCTTCGTAATCGTCCAGGCGCGGGTCTCTTTTGGCCCGGTGGTGAAATAAGTTTGCAGCCCAAGCAGGTCGTACGTGGCACGGATGAGCGCCTGCAGGCCGCCCTCTTTGGCACCAAGACTCTCCAGGAATTCCGCACGGTCGGCTTCCGGTAGCTCGATGAGTTCCGCCTCAACCTGGGCCGAGATCACGACGACCTGCGCGCCCTCTGCCTCTGCCAGGTCCTTCACCTGCTGGACCCATTTGTTGCCTGCCGAGAGGTCGTCCTCCGAGACGTTCGCTGCGTAAATGATCGGCTTCGCCGTGAGGAATTCCAATGGCTTGATCGCGACCTTCTCCTCGGCCGAAAGCGGCAAAGAACGAACCGACTTTCCATCGTTCAGCGCCGGAAGAATTTTCTCAAGCGCATCGACTTCGGCCTGAGCTTCCTTCTTCGTTCGCGCATCACGGCGGGCCTTTTCAATCCGTCGCTCTGCAACGCCGAGGTCGGCGAAAATCAACTCTAGGTTGATGATTTCGATGTCGCGAACCGGATCGACCGAGTCGAGAACGTGAATGATATCGTCGTTATCGAAGCATCGGACCACGTGGACGATGGCGTCTACCTCTCGAATATTGGCCAAGAACTGGTTGCCAAGGCCTTCGCCCTTGCTTGCGCCCTTCACCAACCCGGCGATGTCGACAAATTCAACGCGCGCTGGCAGGATGGCTTCCGAGCCCGAAATTTTTGCAAGGACGTCCAGGCGCGGATCCGGCACGCTAACCAGGCCGACGTTCGGCTCGATGGTGCAGAACGGAAAGTTCGCGGCCTGGGCCTGGGCATTTGCCACCACGGCGTTGAAGAGGGTGGACTTGCCGACGTTTGGCAGCCCGACATTTCCGGCTCTAAGCATAATTTGAACCGGAGTTTACCGGTGCGGGCCGCCCCTTACTCTTCGCGCGGGACGTGGTAGTTCAATTGAACCAAGCCAGAGTCGTAGGAAACCGCCGCCTCAAGCTGCAGCGCGGTGTGCGGGAAGCCATCGTGAAACAGTTTTACGCCCCGCCCGAGCAGAACCGGATGGAGCGAAACCGTAATCCGATCTATCAGTTTCTCGCGCAGGAACGATCGAATCAGCTCCGCGCCGCCCACGAGCCAGACTTCCTCGGCACCGTCGTCCTGCAGATCTTTCAGCAAATCTGGCAGGTTTCCGCCGAAGACGGTGACGCCCGGGGTATCCGCCGTGACGTCTCCACTGCGCGAGACCACAACGCTTGCCTTATCGGAATACGGCCACTTGGGGAACGACTTCACGACTTCGTAGGTTCCGCGACCCATGATCAGCGTATCGACGCTGTCGTAGAAGTCGCTGAACCCGTAGTCCTCGTCCGTAAATCGCCACGACAGGTCGTCGTCCGGCCCGGCGATATAGCCATCCAGGCTGGTAGCAACAAACAGCGTTACGGTCATGGAATGAAGGTACCCCTTACGGCAACTGGGCAAGCCGGTAGAAGATGTGCGCGTAGATTCGGCTCATCTTGAAGAGATGCTCGACTTTCAGCCGCTCATCGGTCTCGTGCGCGTTTCCGTCGCCGTCCCATCCCGTGCCGATGCTGACCGTGTTGGGAATCGCGCGGGCGTAAGTTCCGCCGCCCATGGTCCCCGGCTTCTTCCGCTCGCCCGTCTCCGCCTCGTAGACATCGACGATGGTTTGCACCAACGGGTGGTCCAGCGGGAAGTAAAGCGGTCGGCTGTCGCGAGTGACTTCGAACGTGATTTCGTTTCGCAGCTCGGCGAAGCAGGCCGTTGCGAGTGCCTTCAGCTTCTCGGCATCCCACGTCACCGGGTACCGAATGTTGAAGAGCAGTTCCAATCGGCCTTCCTTCATCGAGGCGATGCCAAGGTTCGAGGTGAGATCCTTGCTGGGTTCGTCCGAACCGGAAATGCCCAGCCCGGCGCCGCCCGGATGCGTCATTTCCAGCAGTTCACCGTAGAGGATCGAGTCTTGTACCGGCGAAATGTCGGTGAGGAAGCGGAACAAGCGGGTTGCGGCTGAGTCGCCGAGGAACGGCCAGCTTCCGTGGGCGGCCTTGCCATGGGCGAAAAGTCCGAGCTCGTTGCCGTCCCACGCGTATGTGACGTTGCGGTCCCAGGCGTCGGCCAGTTTTTCTTCGACAAACGCGCGTACCGACGGCGACACCACGACGGTCGCCGAGCAGGAATCGATGACGATGTTTGGCCGCTGGCCGCCATCAAACTTGGTGAGTTTGACCTCGCTTCCCGGAGCCACCACCGATACTTCGATGTTACAGATACCCTTCTCGGCATGATACAGCGGCCAGCCCGAGTCTGGGGCAACGCCGTAAGTCGGGGCTTCTTCCGTCTGCACGTAGCGCTCGACACAGCCAAAGCCGGATTCCTCGTCGCAGCCAAAAACCTGCCGGAACCGCACGTTCAACTCAGGAAAAACTTCCTTCACGGCGCGCATAGCGTAGAAGCTGGCCATCGTCGGGCCCTTGTCGTCGGTCGTGCCGCGGGCGTAAATGTAACCGTCCTCGATTTCGGCCCCAAACGGGGCGTGCTTCCATCCCGGTCCAACGGGAACGACGTCGAGATGGCCTAAGGAGACGATGAGGTTCTTTCCCGAACCAAACTCGCCGTAGCCGATGTGGCCCTCCAGGTCGGTAGTGCTAAATCCATACTTCGCCGCCAAGCCAAGGGCGAGGTCCAACGCATCGCGGTTCGCCTTTCCGTACGGCGCATACGGCTCCGCCTCCGTTTCGATGCTGGGAATCTGAAGCATGGCGACGGTGTCGGCCAAAAGTTCGGCCTCATGGTCGTGAAGCCAAGCGTGAAGTTTTACGATCGCGGCGTCCGGCATGGCGGAAGGTTACCGGGTTAAGTATCCTCACGCGAATGCAAGCCGCCACCGTTGCTCTGTTTCGCGCTCAGTTCGGTCACGAACCCGCTTGGATTGCCCGGGCGCCGGGCCGGGTGAACCTGATTGGCGAGCACACCGACTACAACGATGGGTTTGTTTTTCCGGCGGCCATCGACCGCTTCACGTGGATCGCCGCTTCGCCGACGGACGGATTGTCCGAGTTGGTCTCGGCGAACTTGGGCTTGGCGGCTCCGGTTGATGTGACCGATTCGATCCCCGGTGCCGTAACGGACTGGGGTCAGTACGCCGCAGGAATGGCTTGGGCGTTTCGCGAGGCGGGTTACTCGGTCGGCAATCTTCGGGCGGCGGTCGCGAGCAACGTGCCGATGGGAAGCGGCGTCAGCAGCAGCGCGGCGCTGGAAATGGCGCTGGCCGCGTACTGGCAGGCCGAATCAGGCCTGGATGTCGATCAGGTCGCCATGGCCAAGATCGGGCAGCGGTGCGAGAACGGCTACATCGGCCTCCGGACCGGCATCATGGACCAGCTTGCATCAGCCAACGGTCGTGCGGGCGCCGCGATGTTCATTGACACCCGATCGCTGGAGATCGCCTATGCGCCGGTGCCTTCGGGCTTGTCGATGGTCATTTTGGACACGCTCAAGCCGAGGGCCTTAACGGCTTCCGCCTACAACGAGCGCCGCTCGCAGTGCGAAGCGGCGGCGGCCGTCCTTGGGGTAGCCAGCCTTCGCGACGCCACCCTCGCCGGTCTAGAAGCCGCCGTTGACCAAATGGACCCAACCGCCTTCCGGCGCGCTCGCCATGTGATCTCGGAAAACCAGCGTTGCCTCGATTTCCGGCTTGCGCTCGAGAACTCCGACTTAGACCAGATTGGCGCGCTGATGGCTGGAAGCCACAATAGCTTGCGCGACGACTATGAGGTCAGTTGCACCGAGCTGGACGCGATGGTAGAAGCCGCGTTGGCAAGCCCGGGAGTGGTCGGCGTTCGCATGACCGGCGCGGGTTTTGGCGGCTGCTGCATTGCGCTTGTGAACTCCAGCCAAGTTGATGCGTTTAATCGTTCTTGCCTTACCGCTTACAAAGGAAAAACAGGACTTGCAGGAATGGCCGAAACGTGCCTTGCCGCCGACGGAGCAACCGCCGAGCGATGGGTTTCGTAATCCGTGCGGACTGCAGCGCAATATTCAAAAAAGTTCGCCCTCTGGGCAGAAATGCCGTATGATAGGGGCGTGAAAGGGGAAAAGCTCGTAAAGATACGGGTCGTTCCACCGCTCTAACGCATCGTTATGGCGGGATTCCGCCGAGGTTCTTGCATGATCGCCACCGCTCCTTCCTTAACGTCTTCGCCGAGACCCGTTCGCCTTACCAAACGGGAGGTTGAGGTTCTGAATCTCATCGCCCAGGGTCACAGCAGCCGCGAGGCAGCCGAGGCGCTTTACGTCTCGAAGAGAACGGTCGATTTTCATCTTGCAAACATCTACGATAAATTGCAAGTAAGCAACCGCGTGCAAGCTTTCCGGGCCGCAACTCGCTTGGGACTCATTCCCT
The DNA here is from genome assembly GCA_945881865.1 of Fimbriimonas ginsengisoli Gsoil 348. Classification (GTDB taxonomy): domain Bacteria; phylum Armatimonadota; class Fimbriimonadia; order Fimbriimonadales; family Fimbriimonadaceae; genus Fimbriimonas; species Fimbriimonas ginsengisoli_A. Next base: position 125,884 of record CAMCVK010000010.1, read on the forward strand.
TCGAGCCGACCATGCGGGTGTTCTAACATTTCGCTTTCGGGCTTCCTGAGTAAGGCGCTCGACTTCCCTTTTCCGAGCCGCTGCGCTCTCTGCGACGCGATGGGACCCGACGCCATCTGCAACGACTGTTCCATCGTGCTAACGCCGCATCCCGGAACTCCCGTTTTCGAGTCGTCCGCGATCACGGTTCAATTCGCGGCTTACCTGTATCAAGGTCGGGCAGGACAGGCGGTCCGCCGGCTGAAGTACGACCGAACTACGAGCCTCGGCACGGAGATGTCGATGCGCTTAAAGGCCGCCGTCGATGCCGCCGAACTGCGCTATGACGTCGTGGTTCCGGTTCCGCTCCACTTCCTGCGGCGTTGTGAACGCGGGTTCAATCAGGCCGAAATGCTTGCCGAAGCGTTTCCCGAAAGAATTGTTCGTCCCAACCTGCTCCGGCGCATTCGCTCGACGAAACCGCAAGTTGGTCTCCCGCCAGAGTGGCGACGCACACAGCTTATGGGCGCTTTTCGGGCGGAGTTGGCCGTCGCCGGGCAACATGTGCTGCTGATTGACGACGTGATGACGACCGGCGGAACCGCAAATGAATGCGCCCAAACCCTGCGGAAAGCAGGGGCCCGGCGGGTGGATATCGCTACCTTTGCCGCCGGAAGCTAATCTTTACTTGCTCTGCGGGGAAAACATCGGGAAGCCGAAGTCGCCTTTGTCGCCCGTCAGATCCTTCTCTTCCGTGCCGTCCTTATTGATCGAAAAGATCGCGCGCTTGCCGGCTTTATTCCGCTTGATGTAAACGAGCGATTTTCCGCTCGGATGCCACGCCGGTTCAAAAACTTCGCCCGGAACCAGAAGCGCGGATGCTTGGCCACCGGCTGCCTTCGCCGGAGTGATCATCAGCTGCTTCCCCTCCAGCGCGCCGTCCTTATAGTTGCCGAGGATGATGGCGATCTCGCTTCCGTCCGGGCTAATTTTCGGCGCGCTGAACGCCAGATCGTCGTTCGTGCTGATGCCGACCGGGCCGTCCGGACCCTTCTCGGGATCGACGATCCCAACCGCGTGCCGGTATGGAACCGTAACCACGTTCCCCTTCCGAAACTCCTTGGGGGCCTTCGCTGGATCGGGCCACTGGAATCCGGAAACGGTGTAGAACGCGCGTCCGTCTTTCGGGCTGATGGCAAAGTCGATTCGATCGCCGGCGGCGATTGGCTGCGGCGGCGGGAACACGCCGTCTTTATCTTGCAGATCTTGGAAGATCAGAATTTCGCCCTCATCGCGCCGCATGACGGCGAAAATAAATCGCTTGTTTCGGCTCCATTTTGCGATCCGGAAGCTGTTTCCGAGGCCGCCATAGGCTCCGCTGAACTGGCTCGTGCTGGCGCTGCCTTCCTCCGCATTGGTGACGGTCGCCGAGCGAGTGAGCGGAGGAAGCACCTGCCGCGTCGACTGCTCCTTCGCGTCGAACTCTAGTACAAAGCCGCTCGAGGTGATGAGCGCGCTTTGGTTCTGGTCCTCGCTCGGCTCATCCGGAAACGCCGGGTTGCTTCGGCCCCGGGTTCCAATGGTTCGCTGGGTCGGGGCCGCGTTGGTGACCGGATTCCAGCGGTAAATATTGAAGGACTTCACCTTCTTCAGGGCGTCAGTTCCGCGGTCGCTCACGAAGAAGAGACGATTTCCGTCTGGCTTCCATGCCAAGTCGCGGTCAATGTCGCCTGGGTTGTATCCGGCGTTTTCGACGATCGTTCCGTCCGACTTTGCCACAACGGCGCGTTGGCCATCCGGCAAATATTGAACGGCCGCAACCATGTCCGCGGTCACCGCCGGGGCGAGGTCGAAGTCTCCTTTCTGCTGCTGCGCCCATTGATAGCCGCCGAACAGCGTGCCGAGGATAACGAGCAGTATCAGCGTTCGAACGATGAGCTTCCGCGCGATGGCGGGTTGAGATTGCGTTGGCACCGGGCTTTTGGGAGAGTTCGAATCGGGCATAGGCGTTTACAGTAAACAGTCGCCGACCCGAAGACGTGCCCCATTGGCAAAATCCCGGCCAGACACCTTCTTTTTACCTTCCGGCTGGATATCTAGGAACCGCAACGCGCCATCCGTGAACGCCACGGTGAGCGGATCGAGGGCCAAAACTGTTCCCGGCTCGGCCGCTTCGCACGGCTCCAAGGCTGCCTTTAGTAGCTTTAGTCGGCCAAAACGGGTGCTGATGAACACCGAGGGATTTGGTGAAAAAGCCCGGTACCGGTAGAACTCTTGCCCCGCAGGACGGGAAAAAGACAGTTCCGTTTCACTTCGGTCGACCTTCGCCGCGTGGGTCGCGAGGTCGTGGTTTTGGGGCGTTCGGGGGTAGTCGCCGGTCACCAGGCGCGGCAGCCAGGCGCGAATCATCTCGGCCGAGAGCACGGCAAGTCGGTCCTGCAACTCGCCGTAGGTCTCTTCGGGATCGATGGCCAGCCGCTCGACGGCAATCATGTCGCCGGTGTCCATTCCCTTGTCCATCTGCATCAGGGTGACGCCGGTTTCTTCGTCGCCGTTTTCAAGGCATCGCTGGATGGGGGCCGCGCCGCGATAGGCCGGAAGCAACGAACCGTGGAGGTTAATGCCGCCGATTCTTGCTGAATTTAATAGCTTTAGGCTTAAAATTTGGCCATAACTCGCGACAACCAAGGCATCGGCTTCCAAAGAACGAACGGATTCGACGAACTCCGGCGCGCGGGCTTTCTCGGGGGTCGCCACTTCCAGGCTGTTCGCGAGGGCAAACTCTTTAACCGGAGTTGACACCAACTTATGGCCTCGCTGACCGGGCCGGTCCGGCTGCGTCACCACCAGGCACACGTGCTCCGCGATGGCCGCGAGCGGCGGAACCGCAAATGTGCCCGTGCCAAAGTAGACGACCTTCATTCGTCGTCGGCGTCCGGATCCTTCCAATGCAGCGTTTCTTTCAAGACTTTATCGATGAAGAGAACGCCCTCCAGGTGGTCGATTTCGTGCTGAACCACCCGCGACGGCATCCCGCTCAGCTTCAACGTGATCGGGCGTCCGGTGCGGTCAAGGGCAGAGATTTCAATCTGGTCGAACCGAGAGACGTCGCCGTAGAGGCCCGGAATGCTAAGGCAACCCTCCTGCCCAAGCTGCTCGCCGTCCGCGTCTAAGATGACCGGGTTCACGAGCGCCAGCGGCTTCATTTCCTCGGGCGCCACCACAACCACCCGTACGGAAGCCCCGATCTGTGGCGCGGCCAGGCCAACCCCGTTGGCCTTCTTCATGATACGAAACAGGTCATCGATGAGAAATTGAACGCGCTTGTTCACCTTCTCGACCGGGGCCGCCGTCTGCCGCAGCACTTCGGCCGGGATCTTCACCACCGGCCGCTCTTCGTTTTGTTCGTAAAGATGCCGAAACTCATCCGGCACGACGATTTGCATTCCTCAGATTATGACGCCGCGCCGGATTCTCGCTTCACCCTCGCGATCCAGTAGTTTGCGACGTCGCGCGCCGTCTCCTCGAACGGTCGATATTGCACTCCAAGTTCGCTGATTGAACGCGTAGCGTCGATATGCAGTCGGGTCGAGAGGAACCGGATTCCCTCGGGCGGCATCGGGTTGATTCCCCCGAACAGCCGAACCTTGACATCGATCAGGCTGCCCATAAAGATTCCCAGAGCCGCTGGTACGGAACTGATTTTGGCGCCGGGAACGTTTGCCGCAATCATCTTCACCGCCTCTAGTACGGGAATCTCGGTCCCGGAAATGTTGTACGGTCCACGCGCCGTCTCGCTCTCCACCGAGAGCGCAACCGCCATCGCCACATCGCGCACATCCACCATCGGGATTGCCTCGCCCGGAAACAGCATGAGCTTGCCGGTTTTCACGATCTCTTGCGCAAATTTGCCCGCGCTCGTTGGTGCCGGATCGTTGGGACCAAAAATGTACGATGGCCGCAAGATGACGATGGGAAAATCCTTCAGCCCGGGCTCGGCGGCGATTCGCTGCTCACCGACAATCTTGCTCCGGCGATAGAAGTCCGAAGTCGATAGCGGGTCCATCAGCTTGTCGAAGGGATCCGCCAACGCACCGACCGAGGAAATGAAAACCGCCTTTCGCGCGCCGGCTTCCTTCGCCATCTTGAGCAGCGAAACTGTCGCTTCGATATTCAGCTTCTCGAATCTCTCCCATGGCACCGGTTTTTGGTAGTACTCGGTGAACAGCGCGGCGGCATGAATCACCGCGTCCATCCCCGCCAAATGCGGTCGCACCTTCTCGACGGTATCGAGATCGCCGGGAACGATGGTAAGCCCCGGCACATCGGCAAATGCAGCGGCCGCTTGATCCGGCGTTCTCACCATGATCGTCACTTCGTGCCCGCGCGACGCTAACAGAGGAACCAGATTGCTGCCCAGCAGGCCGGTAGAACCAGTTAGAAATAGTTTCACAGTAAAACTATTCTACGATTCAAGTAGGCTAGGTGTCAATGGTGCCTGAAGAAACGGGACTCCCAATCCAGCCGTCCGGTTGGGAAATGGTTCGGCTGATGTGGATGGCGCAGTACGCCATCTTTTCGGCGGCGGCAGAAGAACTGCACGCCATTGGATTGAATCCGAAGTCGATGGCCGTCTTGGGAATTGTGGAAGTCGTCCCGCACCCGCAGGAGATCGCGAACAGTTTAGGGTCGCCGCTCCCAACGGTGAGCAACATCCTGAAAGACCTGGAAAAGCTCGGCTACGTCAGCCGAGAATTAGCTCCCGGCGATCGCCGCCGCACCGTCGTCCGTCGCACCGAGAAGGGCGAAGACGCCCATCGACGCGCGGTAGCGGCAATTGACGAAAAAAGTGGCCCGATCTTTGCCGGCCTTTCGGCAGCAGAGTATCGGACCCTTCACGGACTTCTTTACGGTCTATCCGCGCGCCATCACTTAACGTGACTGGCGATCGAAGTTCGAAGCTTTTCGCTGTCCGGCGTATCCTGCGGGGCGAAACGTTGGATCAGCTTGCCGTCTGGTCCGACTAGGAACTTGGCAAAATTCCACTCAACATCGGCGGTCGGGCGGTCGCTCTTCGCGATCAGCCATCGGTAAAGCTCGGCGGTGTCTTCACCCTTCACCGAGAGCTTGGAGAACATCGGGAACGTAACGTCGTACTTTGACGCGCAGAACGTCTTGATTTCCTCGTTGGTACCGGGCTCCTGGCCCATGAAGTTGTTGGCCGGGAAGCCAAGAATCACAAAGTTCTTGCCCTTGTACTCGCGGTAGAGCTTCTCTAGGCCGGCATATTGCGGGGTTAGGCCGCACTTGCTGGCCACGTTCACGATGAGAACGGTCTTGCCCTTGAACTTCGACATCTTGACCGGCTTGCCGTCGATGTCGTTCAGGACGAAGTCGTGGAGAGATTCAGCTTTCATGGTTGGCTTGGGCGTGGTTTGCTTGGAGACTTGAGCGTAAGCGAAAACGCTTCCCGCCACGATGGCGACGGCGATGATGAGGGCGGAGCGGCGCATGACACCTTATTCTACGTTGCCGGCGGCACGGCGGTGTCGGCGGAAATTTTGGCAAATTGGGACCTGATTGGCTTACCTTAACCCACCGACAGGACTAGACTGCTTCTAAGATGCATTCCCGCAAGATTGTCTTGTGTTCGCTCCTCATTTTCCCGGCCACTATTGCCTTGGCCGGTCCGATTCGCGTCGCGACGACGGTCTACGCGCCGGTACCGGGTTCGCAATTGACATTCCGGGGTTCCGCCGCCTCTCCCGACGGCGGTCTGTACGCCTACTACATGCGACTGGATCCCGGTTCGCCAAAGTCAACCGGTTTCCTGGTTCGGTTCCTTCCGTCGGGCGCGCGGGCCTGGGGTCGATCGCTGAACCAAAACCAGGTTACGGGCGGCTACCTAAGCGCGATGCGAACAAACCGCCTGCTCCCCACGCCGGACAACGGCGTTATCGTGATGCACGAGCGTGGGACAACTACCCCCCTCACGTCGGACACCGTTATCCACCGGTTCAGTTCGAACGGAGACTTGATTGCCAGCCGCACGATTGCGAAGACTTCCGGCAAGTATTACGCCGGTGCCGTTATACGTACTAATGCCACCGCGGCAGTCAATGATAGCGAAGGCATCACATGGGTCGGTTTTAACTTTGCCGGGGTGTCGAATGAGCGCGGGATGGGATTGATCGGCTTCAATACCGACACGCTTGAACCCGTTTGCGGCGATGTTGAGGTCCGCTCTTCGTCTTCCTTCCGGCAGATTTATGCGGTCGTGAACGAGGGTCCCGGCGCTCGCGCTCTGATCTCCAGCTGGTCGGGCAACCGGAGTGATCGAACGACCTGGCTCGACACGGTGAAGTCGTACAGACTTGGAAGGGCTTTCAACGCTGTCACCTACTCCTCACCGATCACATTTAGCGAGCGTAACGCGGGTACTAGTGATCAGTCCGTGACGGATTTCGCGGTGAGCGGGGACATGCAACTTGGTGCGTTCCGAGATCCGGACCGCGGAAATCTGGTGAACGTCAAGGCGTTCGGCCCGTCGCTCCGCACGATGACCACGCTTGACCGAGGCCTGCAGAATGGCTTCGTCGCAACGGCCCCATCCGGCCCGGACACGGTCGCGTTCGCAAATGAAGTTTGGGACGCCGAGCGGTCTGGCTTTGTGGCCAGCGTGTCCTACGTCGCTCCTGAGTTCGGTGCACCGGCGTTCGCGGGAGGTGCTTTACTTCCGGGATTTTCGAACGAGTGGAGCTTCTGGGCTCTGACCGCCGATCCGGTTCGCCGGACCGTCTTCGTACCGGGCGGCTCTTCGAATCTGGCCGCGCCGTTCCCGGTTGGCGTTTGCTTGAACCGCTTCGGGGAGCTCATCTACCGAATCGCCTCCCCGATCTCCACCGCGACGTACTCACAGATTATTCCGGCGGCAGGGCGTCGAATCTGGGCGGTAGGGACCGACACGGCGCAGCGCCTGGTCGCGGTTCAATACCGCGAGCCGGAGTACTTCGTTGGCATCTCTGGCCAGTCGGCCCCCGTGCCAGCCGGGACGTCGTTCATCATGCGGGTCCACTTTGGCAAAACGGTCCCGGCGGACGGCTACCCAGTGACGCTCGTCTTCGACCCGCGCGTGTTCACCCAGCGTACTATTTCGTTCCGGGTACCGGGCGGTAGGGACATGGATCTTCCGGTCTCGGTTCGTGCCGACGCGCCCATCGGCCCGACCCTCATCACCGCCCGCACGAACCTTGCGTTCGACGAAGCCGCCACCCATTCGGCTGTCGTCGAAATTCAGTAGCCTCTTACTTGCCCCAGCCGAACTCAAGCTCGTTGGTCCAATGCTGCACCCAATCGCAATGGAAGGTGCGGCCGTTGGTTCCCGAGACGCTCTCCTACGCCGGGGGAAAAGTACCCTTTGCACCGGCGTAGGAAGCAAGTGGCAGACATTGCCACGGCGGAACAGTTCCAGTCGACTCTACGTCGTTCTGACTTACGCAGTACGGTTCTCTAAACAATACACTTGACTTCTTCCGGAGCGGAACTTAACCGAATTTGGCCGAGTCCCCGGCACACGACTAGCGGCGGCGCGACAAGAACGACTGGATCAGTACCAGGCCGTTCGCGAAGCCAGGGCCGCCGAGGGTGCTCCACTTGGGTGGCAAGGTCAGCACGTTTCGGGCCTTCGGGTCGCCCTTGGCTTCGCTCACCCGGATGGTCAGCTTTGCCTTTGGGTCAACCTTTCCGCCAGCATTCTTGATCAAATCGAGCAAAAGTGGACTTGAAGTCCCGACAACACGAACCGGAGTCACTCGGCCGGCGGCTTTGATATTCACCGTCCTCATGCGATCCGTAAGGCCGAGGGTCGTCTCTTCCGCCACGTCTTTCGATTCCACGACGTCGCCAACCTGACGGACGAGCTTCAAAACATCAATGATGGATTTCGGCGTGGACACTTCCAGGAGAGTGATACCGTCTTTCTTTGCCAATGCGGCAATAGGGGAACCCGCATCGGCGATGACGACATCTGGTTTTGTTTTTGTCCAGCCTTTTGCCGGGACAAACGACGGCATGAGTTTGAGGTTGGGCACGTTGTCCGAGTACGGCTCGGTTGCGGCCCCTTCAAGCATGCCAATAATTCGGTCGGCCGGGACCAGCAGGGCCACAAGGTCGGCGGTGGTTCGGGAAGCGTTGATCACCGTTTTCTTCGATGTGGAATCCTTGACCTCGCCGAGATCTGGCTGACACCCGGCAAGCACGACGATTCCGGCGAGAACAAGAAGCTTCTTCATATCGGTAATTCCATTAGGTGGTCGGCCGGTTCATCGTTAAAACTTTCGTGGCCAGTCTCAGTGGAGTAAAGAATGTTCTCGATTCGGATGCCGAACTTCCCTTCCAGATAAATGCCAGGCTCAACGCTGAAACAGTTGCCGGGCTGAAGCGGTACGTCGTTCCCCGCGACCATGTTCGGGGCTTCGTGGCCCTCCATCCCGATTCCGTGCCCGGTGCGATGGAAGAACTGATCGCCGTAACCGGCTTGCACGATGACCTGGCGTGCCGCCGCATCGATGTCGCTTCCCGTGGCACCGGGGAGGATCGCCGCCCGCGCCGCGTGATGGGCGCGTAACACGATATCGTAAACCTCCTTTGCCTCGGCCGAAGCCGCTCCAACCGACACGCACCGCGTGATGTCGCTCTGGTAGCCGAGGTATTCGCAGCCAAAGTCCATCAAGAGCACTTCCCCGGCCGCGACCTTCGTTTCGCCGTTGAGGTGATGCGGCTCGGCCGAGCCCGCACCGACGCCGACGATGCAGAAAGTCGGTCTTCCGCCGCGCTTTCGCATGCCGTCCCTCAGCATGGTTTCAACTTCCAGCTCCGTCTGGCCGACCCGAATCTGGGGCAAGACTTCTAGGTAGGTTTCGTCCGCGATCTTGGCCGCCGCGCGCATCGCCGCAAGCTCTTCGGCATCCTTCACCGACCGAACCATGGCCAGCACGCCTTGCCCGGCCTTGAACAGAGCCGCCGGAAGAGTCGCTTGCATTCCAAGCAGCATCGCCGCCGGAAGATGATCGTCCACGGCAAGGATGCTGTTTCGAAGTCCCCATTCCTCGGCGAGGGCGGCAAAAAGTGCCAACGGATCCTCGCCGTCTGCCCACGATGCGATGTCCGAGATTCCCGCCCGGCGCGCCTGGGCTGCCGAGAGGCTGGCGCATATCAGCCGATGCCGACCGTCGGCATGGATGGCCAGGGTCATGAACCGCTCGTGCGAGTCCTCCGGGAAACCGGCCAGGTAGCCGAGCGACACCGGAGTCTGGGCAAAGTAGGCATCGAAGCCGGAACTCTGCATCGCGTGCGCCAACCGATCGATTCGCGGGAAACTCATTTCGATATTGTAGAACGAAGGCTCCAGAACGACCAGGCAAAGCCCAGCGCGATGCACACCGCCCCGAACAGGAACGGCGCCCCGGGCAGATAGACCGGTGCCCCTAGCCCGGTAAACGTCGCGAACAGCGTCGCTCCGAGCACCGGTCCGACGATGCCCATCAGGCTGTTCACGCTGGCCAAGCCGCCCTGCACGGCACCACGCTCTTCTTCGGAAATGGGATCGACAAGGATGGCCTGCATCGCGGGTTCGTCGATCCCGCCGAGCGCCGAGATCGCGGTGAAGAAGAGCAGCCATTGCCACGTCTCGGAAAGTCCGTAGCCGGTCTGGCACAAAATGCTGATCGTAAGCCCAACCGCAAGCGAACGCCGCAGGCCGAGCTTTGGCACGAGCCACGGCACGACGACCGCCTGCCCAATCGCCATGACGATCCCGAATCCGGCCAACAGCCAACCGTTTTCGGCCACGCCGAACCCGTAGCGAAGCGAGCAGTACGGCACCCAGACCGCAATTAGCATCTGAAGCGATAGCGCGTTCAGAGCGACGCTGAGGCTGAGCTTTTTCGGCAGCGGGTAGCGCGCCAACGCCCGGATTCCTTCCCAGGGCAGCACTTCCTGCCAGGAGAAGGCGCTTTCCTTTGTGGATTTTCGCGTTTCGGTCATGAAGACCAGCGCCAAAACCGCGGCGACCGCCATCACGCCAGAAGCTGCGAAGAACGCCGCCCGCAGGCCAAGCGGCGCAAGCAACGAACCCGCCGCCGGACCGACCACAAACCCAATACCGAACACTGCGCCAACGCGGCCATAGTTCGTCGCCCGGTCTTCGGGCGCGGAGATATCGGCGATGGTGGCGTTGCCCACCACGGTCATCGCGCTGGTTAGGCCGGCCAGCGTGTAGCCGACGAACAGCACCGGCACACTTTGCGCTGTCGCCGAGATGAGAAAAGAAACCGAAGCGGAAATGCAGCTCAGCACGAGGATCGGCTTTCGGCCAAACCGGTCGGATAGGATTCCCAGTGTTGGCGCGCCGATGAGTTCCGCGATGGCGTACGAAGCAATCAGCCAGCCGTACAGCCGCGCTGCCTCGGCCGGAGTCAGTCCACCCAATTTCTGGATGAGCGACGGCATCGACGGGTACGCCATGCCCTGGCACAGCATGTCGAAAAACAGGATGCACAGAACCATCACGAGCGGCGACGGCCTTCGCATTCCGCTGATTTTACTTGCGCCGAACTCCCTTAATTGCCTCTTAACCTCGTTCGCCGGTATCGTTGCGTCGTGGGAATTTCTCGGCGCAATCTCTTTCTTGGCTCGGCTTCGGCCGCCCTCGCAGCGACTCCTCTTGCGGGTTTATCGGCGGCGAAGCGCCGCGACCTGCGGGTTTGCTTTTTCACCGATGCACACCTTCCCGGCCCCGCCACCCACGAGACCGGCATGCCCGCCGCGAAGTTTTTGCACCAGAAGCGGGTTCGGGCCGCGTTCGACCGGGCCAACCGTTTCCGACCGGACCTGTTCGTCTTTGGCGGGGATAACGTTTTTGCCGTGGACCAAGGAAACGACGAGGCCAACGCGACTTCGCAGTTCACGTCTTGGAAGAACGTGGTGGCCGAGAAGGTGAAGGTTCCGGCGGTCACCGTCATCGGCAACCACGACATTTGGTATCCCAAGGAGGGAAACCCGAAGGACCGTAAGGCGATGGCCGTCGAGGCTTTTCGCATGCCAAATCGGTTCTACGCGCAGTCCGTCAAGGGCTGGCGGTTTATTCTGCTGGACGTCTTTCACGCCGACGGAAGCAAGCTCGATGTTGAGCAGATGGCCTGGCTGGAATCCGAACTCCGCAAGGTGAACGAGCCGGTTTGCGTGGTGACCCATGCGCCCATCCTCAGCATAACGACCCAGCTTGAGGGCGGCGCGATCGGCGGGACGAAGAAGCTTCGGGACCTCTTCCGTGCGACGCCGGAGGTGCGGCTTGCGCTTAGCGGTCACCAGCACATGGTGGACCGGTGCGAGATGGACCAGGTGATGTACCTTTGCGGCGGCGCGGTTAGCGGGGCTTGGTGGGGCGGCGACTACAACGGGTTTGCCCCAGCGTTTTGCATCCTGGATCTGTTCTCGGATGGGTCGGTTTCGTCGCAGACCGTCCTCTGGGAGCCGAACCCGCCGAAGGTATAATTTTGCCCGGACGGTGCCGGATCGTCTAATGGCAGGACAACGGTTTTTGATGCCGTACGTCTAGGTTCGAATCCTAGTCCGGCAGCCAGTTTTAGGTTCAAATTGGCCTCGTCAAGCGTGTATCTTGCGGACAAGGCACCTAAAAGGCAACCGAATCGGACACCTGTATGCCCGTATTTGTACTGGCATCGGCCCTATCAGAATTCATTTCTGCATTCCGCGAGGGGGTACGTACCCCTGGTTGAGGGTAGTCCTGTAGGTTGCCACCCGTACCCCCCGGCCCCCGCTTTGATTTTTCAAAAGCCCTTCGCGGTTGACGACTTGAGCGTCGAAGGGTCTCTGATGAGGCTTGCAAGTTCCGATGGGGTTAGAACGCGAGGGATGTCGCCATACCAGAGAGCGGCTTCTTCCCGCGAAAGGAACTCAGGACCGGCGACACACAAGAAACTGTAGGTCGCGGCAATATTGGCCGGGGACAATCCGCGCGACTTAGCCTGTTGCGAGTCGTTCAACACAGTTGCCAACTTCTCACCACGCGTGGTCACCTTATCTTCGAGCGACCGCACAAGACTTGATTGGCGGTTCCTGACCGCTTCGGGTCCACCATAGAAGTACTTGAAGTCTTTTTGGCGACTTTTCATATCGATGTTGATCAGGACCTCTCCACACACGACAGCCAAGTCAACATCGCCATAGTTCCTTTCCCGAAACTTCATTTGGTGGCTTCGAATAACACGCGGGTCGGATAGCATCAAACCTACTTCCCCAAGTATCCGGTCGGTGCAGCGACGCTCGAACACGTCTCCGCGCAAATCTCCCTG
>CAMCVK010000011.1 GCA_945881865.1 Fimbriimonas ginsengisoli Gsoil 348
ATATCGGCACCTTGCACGGCCTCGCGGGTGGAGACACAACGAACGAGGTGAATGCCCTCGGCGCCGGCTAGATTCCGCTCCAACTTCGCGGTTGCCATCGGATCGACGTCGAAAATTCGAAACTCCCGGATTCCCAGCAAGCGGGAGAACGCCAGAATTTGGAACTCGGACTGCGCGCCGTTGCCGATGATCGCCATCACCTTCGAATCTGGTCGTGCCATCACGGAAGCGGCCAGAGCCGATGTCGCAGCGGTCCGGATTGCGGTGGCGATCGTCATTTCCGATAGCAGCACTGGAAAACCAGTCGCCACTTCGGCAAGCACGCCAAACGCCATGACGGTGCTGAGGCCGTGCTGGGCGTTTTTCGGATGGCCGTTGACGTACTTGAACCCGTAGAGGGTCTCGTCGGAGGCCGGCATCAGCTCGATGACGCCGTCGGCCGAGTGGTTTGCCACCCGCGGACATTTCTCGAACGCATCCCACCGAAGGTAATCGGCGCGGATGTAACCGGCCAGTTCCTCCAGCATCTTCGGCAGTCCCACCACCGAAACCAGCCGTGCCATTTCCGAAACGTCCACGTATCGCGTCATGTTTATGCCTTCTCGACGAGCTTTGCCTTCACCGCTTTCATTGCGGCTTCCGTTCGGCTGTTCACCTGGAGAGCCTTGAGGATGTTCGAGACGTGGTTTTTGACCGTCTTCTCGGCGATGGAGAGCTTTGTGGCAATCTCCTTGTTTCGGAGGCCCTGGGCAACGAGGTCCAGAATTTCTTGCTCCCGATCACTGAGGACAAACAGCTCCGTGTCGTCGATCTCGTCTTCCTCTCGCACGCGCCGGAAGTCCTCAAGCACCTTGCTGGCGATCTTCGGCGTGATCTTGGCCTCGCCGCGCTCGGCGAGCCGGATGGCTTCGATGACGTCTTGCGGCGTCGACGTCTTCAGCAGGTAGCCAAGGGCACCCGCACGGAACGCTTCGTAGACCGTGTCGTCGTCCTCTTTCACCGTGAGGATGACGATGGCGACGCCTTTCTCCTGGCGGAGCAATCGGCGCGTGAGCTCGATTCCGCTCAGACGCGGCATGTTGATGTCCGTCAGCAGGACGTCGGGCGGATCGGCGAGGCAGACGTCGAGGGCTTCTTGACCGTCTTTGCAGACGCTGAGGACTTCGCATTCGGGTGCGAGGGCGAGCGTCCGTTCGAGTGCTTTTCGGTAGGCGGATTCATCATCAGCGACGACAACTCGAATGGTCTGCGACATTTCAAGATTATAGCCTCTCGGCCGATGACACGCCAGGAGTTTCCCTCCGAGATGGTTCCCGTTTGAACGCAGCGAAGCGAAGTGCGTGGTAGGAGTTTTGCCTCCGAGATGGTTCCCCTTGAAACCAAGCGCAGCGAAGTGGAAGGGGGAACCGTGGGGGAGGGGGTTTAAAGTTTTTCTATTGCTGTCTTGCACAAAAACGGATCTAACTGATTGCTCAGAATATCTGATTCACATATGGGCATGGCCAGCTCCTCGGCCCTGAGCCGACACACCGTTCCAAGCCCCTCCACAACTGCGTCGGCGTCTCGAAACACGTCAAGCGACGGGACGCGATGCGTCAAAATGCCTCGCTGCAAGAGGTATGCATCTCGCCGTCCATCCGTCGCCTCATCGTGCTGCGGCCCGTCAATTTCAACGCACAATCGAATATCGGGCGAATAGAAGTCGAGGACGTAAGATCCCGCCGGATACTGTCTGCGGAATCTAAAGCCTAGCTGCTCCTTTCGTATTCGATGCCAAAGGGTTCGCTCCATCGTCGTCATCTGGCTACGAAGCTTTCTTGCCCGGTTGATGGCGGATTGAGAATCGTTTCGGACGCTCATTTGGGAAATTTTATCCGATAGACTTGGAAAAGCCACATCAAATAATGCGTATTTAAGAACCCCCTCCCCCACGGTTCCCCCTTCCGCGGCGCTGCGCTTCGCTCCAAGGGGAACCATCTTCCGGAGGAGGGATGGAAGTCTTCTGACGCCTGTGGCCATCAGAACCGATCTCGCGCATAATGGCAGGACGGTGGCCGTCCTAGAAGTTCGTGACCTCGAAGTAAGTTTTGGGCCTACGCGGATCTTGCGCGGGGTCAGCTTTGACCTGAACGCCGGCGAGACCTTGGGCGTCGTCGGCGAATCTGGCTGCGGAAAGTCGATGACCGGCTTCGCCGTGATGGGCATGCTCCAGCCGCCCGGCCGAATCTCCGGCGGAAGCATCAAGCTCGAAGGTCGCGAGATCGCCAACCTGCCGGAGCGTGAATTCCGCTCAATTCGCGGCGAGCAGATCGGCCTCGTGATGCAAGACCCGTTCACCAGTTTGAACCCAATGATGCGGATTGGCGACCAAATCGCCGAGGTCTACCGCCTGCATCACGGCGTTCCCAAGGCGAAAGCCCGACAACAAGCGGTCGAAATGCTGGAAAAGGTGGGCGTCCCGGGGCCGGAAGCCAGCGCTCGCAAGTATCCGCATCAGATGAGCGGTGGCCAACGCCAGCGAGTCGTGATCGCGATGGCCTTCGCCTGTAAGCCGAAAGTACTCATTGCCGACGAGCCGACCACCGCCCTCGACGTGACCCTGCAAGCTCAGATTCTGCGATTGTTACGCGAACTACAGGAGCAAGAAGGCACCGCCGTCATGCTGATTTCACACGACATTGGGGCCATCGCGTCCATCTCCAAGCGGATCGCGGTGTTCTACGCCGGAAAGATCGTTGAAACCGGTCCGGCCAATCTCGTCCTTGGAAAACCGGCGATGCCCTACACCCGGGCTCTTCTGAACGCGCTGCCGCAGCCGGGGCGAACCCGCTTGGAGGCGATTTTTGGCCAACCGCCCGACTTCGCGAAGCTCTCGCCGGGATGCTCTTTCGCGCCGCGCTGCCCGTTCAAGGTCGATGCTTGCGGCCAGGAACCGGCGTTGCGCGCGGTAGAAGCCGAGCACGAATCGGCATGCTGGCGGGCCGAGGAAGTCTTTGGCGGACTCACCGCGGAGCCGGTGGCCTGATGCTGCGGCCGCCAATTCTTAGCCCCGGCGCGGCTCTGCGGGCCCAAATGGCGCAGGGTTCGGTGCTTCTGCCGGGCGTTTTCAACGGCATCAGCGCGCTCTCCGCGCACCGCGCCGGCGCAACTGCGCTCTATGTTTCCGGCGCAGGCGTGACCAACGCAAGCCTTGGCGTGCCGGATATCGCCCTCGCGAATGCGACCGAGTTTGCCGTCGCCAGTGCGGCCATTTGCCAGGTCGTCCCGGTACCCGTGATCGCCGACGCCGACACCGGTTTTGGCGAAGTCTGGAACGTCGCCCGAACCGTCATCGAGATGGAGCGCACCGGTCTGGCAGGAATCCACCTGGAGGACCAAGTCAGCCCGAAACGCTGCGGGCACCTCGACGGCAAAGGCGTCATCGAAGTTGGCCACATGGCGCAAAAAGTGCGGGCAGCGGTGGAAGCCAAGCGCGATCCTAGCTTCCTGATCATTGCGCGGACGGACGCGCGCGGAATCGAAGGAATCGACGCTGCGATTGACCGGGCAAATGCCTACGCGGACGCCGGGGCCGATGCCATTTTCGCCGAAGGACTTACCAGCGAAGACGAGTTCGCCCAGTTTCGCGACCGCGTCCGGGTTCCGTTGTTGGCGAACATGACCGAGTTCGGCAAAACGCCGCTCATCCCGTTCTCCCGGTTCCAAGAGCTCGGCTACGAGCTCGTGATCTTCCCAATGACCGGCTTCCGCGTGATGCTGAAGGCCCTGGACGAGGCCTTCAGCGAGCTCATTCAAACGGGCACCCAGGCCGGCTTCCTCGACCGCATGCGCACCCGAACCGAGCTTTACGCGACGCTGAATTACGACGAGTACCAGGCCCGCGACGCGTCCTACGGCGGCGCGAAGGTCTAGTTCAGCCGGTGTTTCTTGCCCCGAATCCGGTGAGAAACGACCTTCCCGTCCTTCCAGGAGACGTCGACGGTTAGCCCGCCGCGGGCGGGTAATCCCCTCACAGAACCCTCGCTCGCCCATGCGGTGGGCAGAGCCGGCAGAAGGCGAACCTCGCCGTTCGCACTCTGCACCAGCAGCTCGGCGATGCCCGCCGCCGCACCAAAGTTGCCGTCGATTTGGAACGGCGGATGCGCATCGAACAGGTTCGGATAGGTTCCACCGCCGTTCGAATAGTTGAATCCGCTACCGCCAACCGGCTCCAGTAGCCGCATCAGCAGCTTGTGGGCCCGGTCGCCGTCGCGGAGCCGCGCCCAGAAACAGACCTTCCAGGCCAGCGACCAGCCGGTGCCGTCGTCGCCCCGTCGTTCCAGGGTCTTGCGGGCGGCGGCGGCAAGTTCCGGCGTTGTTTCGGGCGAAATTTCGTTGGCCGGATGCAATGCGTAGAGGTGCGAAACATGCCGGTGTTTTGGCTCGGCTTCGTCGTAGTCTTGCAGCCATTCCATCAACTGGCCATGTTTGCCAATCTGCAGCGGGGCGATCCGCGCCCGTTCCTCGGCGAGCTTTCCGGCAAAATCTCCATCGACGCCGAGAATCTTCGCGGCGGAGATCACGTTCGAGAAAATCTCTCGCACCAAGCTGCTATCCATCGATGGCCCCATGCAGGTGCTGAGTGGACCGGAAACCGGGTCGATGTATTCGTTCTCGGGCGAGTTGCTTGGCGCGGTGACTCGCCAACCATGCGTGGGTTCCGTGATCAGGGAATCCAAGAAGAATTGCGCCGCGCCCTTCATGACCGGGTAGTCCTCCCGGAGGGCCTTCAGGTCGCCGGTGAATGTGTAGTGATCCCAAAGGTGGGCGCAGAGCCAGGCTCCGGCAGTACACGTCGAGCCCCAGTTGGCACCTTCGCCGGGCGAAGTGAATCCCCATGGGTTCGAGATGGTGTGCGCCACCCAACCGTCGGCATTGTAGTACGCGCTGGCCGTCTTTTGGCCGTTCGGCACTAATCCGGCGATGAACCGCCGCAAAGGCTGGGCGCAATCCGAAAGGCCGCCGACCTCGGCCAGCCAGTAGTTCATCTGGAGGTTGATGTTGAGGTGGAAGTCGCCGTTCCAGGGGGTTTGAAGAGTGTCCGCCCAGATTCCCTGCAGGTTCGCGGGCAGCGGGCTATCCGGACGCGAGCTACTGATGAGCAGGTACCGGCCGAAGTTGAAGTAGAGCGCGGCGAGACTTGGGTCGGGCACACCCGTTCGCTTCTGCTCGATGAGCCGCTCCAGGGTGGGCAGTTGCGAGTGCGGGCCGTTCGGTAGCTTCAGGGTCACCCGACGGAAGAAACGGCGGTAGTCCCGCATGTGCGTGGACTTCAGTTCCGCATACGTCTTTGTGACCGCCTCGTCGAGGCGATCCCGGGTGTCCACTGAAGGGTCCTTGCCCTCGAAGGTTGTTCCGGTGGCAACCAGCACCGTCGCCTCGTTTGCCCCTTGCACCACGATTTCGCCGCGGTCCTGCGAGACGGTGCCGCCCTTGGCGAGAACGCGTAACCGTCCAAAGAAGCCGACGCCTGGTGCGTCGCCCACCCCCGATTCCAAAGAACCGAAAATGGTGGTGTCGCCGTTTGCCGTGCCAGCCGTCGCCCGCTCCTCCCGGCTAAGCCGCGCCCGGAACGACACCCTGCCCTTTCGATTCGCGGTGAAACGATACACCGTCACCCCCGCCGGAGCCGAGACGAACGCCTCGCGCCGGCACTTGACTCCGTCTTGTACGTAGCTCACGGTGGTCACGGCTTCGTCTAGGTTCAAAACCCGGCGATAGTCGGTGAAATCTCCGCCCGACGACGAGATATGCAGATCACCGAAGGTTTGGAACGAGCCAAACGGAACGGACTTCCCGTTCCCAAATCCCGTTCCCGCGCCGGCGCAGATGAAGTTCGACTGGAGCAGGCTTTGCGCCTCGGCGTTCTTCCCCGCGATTAAAAGGCGTCGGATTTCGGGCAGAACCTTGTAAGCATCCGGTCGATCGGCGTCTTGCGGCGAGCCGGACCACATCGTCGACTCGTTGAGTACGACCCGCTCTTCGTTCACCCCGCCAAAGATCATCGCGCCGCTGCGCCCGTTTCCGAGAGGCGACGCCTCGATGAATTTCGTGGCCGGGGTGGTGGCCCAGATGGCCAGCGGTGGAGGCGGAAGCGGCAAGATCGGCATGCCCCATTCTATCAAGAACGAATTCTGCGTGGGACAGCCCCAATGGAGTTAAACTTGGGTCATTCATGCGAAGATTCCCGGCGTTTGCCTTTTGCGTTGCCGCGCTCGTTCTCCCCAGTTTTGCCGTGGCCCAGGAGCGGCTGCGGGACCAGATTTATCTTAAGGAAGGCGGCGCGGCGTTCACGCTGGATGTTTTCAAGCCGAAGAATCCGAACGGCGGGGCGGTAATTTGGTTTGTCAGCGGCGGCTGGGTATCACGTCACGACGACATCAATGAAACACTCGCACTCGCGCTGAATCAGACTGGCCTCACCGTTGTGCAGGTCGTTCACGGAAGCCAGCCGAAGTACATTATTACCGATATCGTAAAGCAGGTGCGACGCGCGGTGCGTTTCGTTCGGACAAACGCGGCATCGTACGGCATCGATGAGAAGCGAATGGCGGTCTCCGGCGCGAGTGCGGGCGGGCATCTTTCCCTGATGGTCGCCGGCCTTGGCGACGATGGCAACCCCAACGCGAAGGATCCGGTAGAGAGGGCCAGCAGCCGCTTAGCGGCGGCAGCGGTTTTCTTCCCTCCAACCGACTTTGTGAACTACGGCGCGAAAGGCAACATGCCGGCCGATGGATCCGACCCGAAGATGGCACCGTTCCTACCCGCTTTTGGACCCATTAAGGGCTTGCCGCCGGAGCAGCTGAAGGCCAAAGCGGCTGAGCTCTCGCCAATCACCAACGTGAAGAAAGGCTTCCCGGCGGTGCTGCTGATTCACGGCGACAAGGATAGCCTTGTGCCGCTGCAACAGTCCGAGATCTTTGGCAAAGCCCTCGAAGAGGTGGGTTCCGTACACCAGCTGATCGTGATCCCGGGCGGAGGGCACGATCCTTCCACGGTGATTCCCGGACTTCCTCGAATGGTGACGTGGCTCATCCAGCAGATTGGGCGGTCAAAATGAACCGCCTAGCCGACCCGATTTTTCCGGTGGTAGAATCCACCGACGTGGTCAACGAGGAAAACGCATGAGCTCAAGCCCGGTTTCATATCCATACAGTCCTGGTCTTGAAGGCGTTCCTGCCGGTATCAGCAAGATCAGCGAAATCGATAGCGATCGTAGCAGCCTTCAGTATCGCGGCTACGACGTCCACGATTTGGCCGAGCACGGCTCCTTCGAAGAAACGGCTTACCTGCTGATCCACGAAAAGCTGCCGAATGCGACCGAGTTGGCCGACTTTCGTTCTCTGCTTGGTGCCGAGCGACAGGTTCCCGACGCGGTCTACTCCGCCATCGCCGCCATGCCGAAGGATGCGCACCCGATGGACAGCATCCGAACCGCTTTCTCGGTTCTGGCCGCATTCGACCCCGACTACCGCGCGCCGAGCACCGATCACGAGGCGAACCTCCGCAAAGCCGTTCGCATCGTGGCCAAGGCGGGCACGATGGTGGCAAACGGCCACCGGATCCGCCAGGGCCTCGACCCGATTGCTCCGGACCCGGCACACTCGACCGCCGAGAACTTGCTGCACCTCATGACCGGTTCCGCACCCGTGGCAAAGACGGTGCAGGTGATGGACGCAAGCCTTACGCTTTACGCCGAGCACGGATTCAACGCCAGCACGTTCGCAAACCGAGTTTGCGTCGCGACCCTAAGCGACCTGTATAGCGGAGTAGTTACCGGCATTTCGACCCTTCGCGGCCCGCTTCATGGCGGCGCGAATGAGGAGGCCATGCGCATGATCCTGGAGATCGGCGAGCCCGAGAATGCACAAGCATGGATCGATGACGCCCTTCTGCACAAGAAGAAAATCATGGGATTTGGCCATCGCGAATACAAGAAGAGCGACAGCCGCGCCATGTACATGTCGAAGGTCGCCAAGGAGCTTGGCATCGAAAGCGGGCATACGAAGTTTGGCGATATTGCCGAGATCCTGGAAACCACGATGCTGGAGCGGAAGAACATCCACCCGAACGTGGACTTCCCGGCCGCCTACGCTTACTACTTGCTGGGCATTCCCATCGACCTCTACACGCCGATCTTCGTGGTCGCGCGGGTTGCAGGCTATACGGCGCATGCGATCGAGCAGCTGCAGAACAACCGCCTCATTCGGCCGAAGGCCATCTACGACGGCGACGCGAATCTGACCTACGTTCCGCTCACCGAGCGACCGTAATTATTCGACGGTAAAGGTCCAGGTTTTCTTCTGGACCGAACCGTCTTCGAACGTGAGGGACGCCTCGGCGGTGTATTTCTTCTTCGATTTGAGTGGTTCTTCAGGAATGATGAACACTTCGCGCCGGATGTAGCGGTCGTTGAGCGGCGTGTTGATGAACGCCGGAACATCTTGGCCGTCCAGCTTAAGCGAGCCGCTGGCGGCGGTCACCTGCATCTCGATTCCCGCCGCGCTCATCACGATGGGATAGCCGACTTCGCGCGGCTCTTCACCGTGGACCGTCAGCGGGTTGGGTTGCTCTTCTCCGGGCCAACTTCCCGGAACCTTCGTCTCGCCGTCGCCGGGCGACACCACGACTTCGGTGACTTTTCCATAGCCAAACAGCACAATGGTTCGGCCCGCCTTGCGCCCGACGCCAACCGGAACCGGCCCGGCGCGAAGGAACGGCACTCGGTGGTACGGCGCGTCATAAAGGTCCTGAAATGCGGCGTCCAACGTGTCTCCGCCGTCGGAGATTCCTTCGGCGGCCGGGAAAATGTAGCCGTACGTCCGCATTCTCTCGTTCGGGTCCTTCCCGAAATAGCCTGGCTTGCCGGGGGTCTGTTGGTGCGAGCTCAGGTCGTTCGTCTCCAGATACTCGGCGTGCCGTTGCGCCACGAACGCCAGGGTTTTTTCCATCTCAAAAGGAGGAAGTCCCAGTCGGGCGCGGTAGCGGTTCGCAACCTGTAGCGCCTTCATCTGCTCAGCGTTTGGCCCTGGCAAGTCCATAACGGCATTTGGGGAGACGTTGACGTCCCAGTTTTTTCGGAAGACGATTCCCCGCCCGTAGGTCGCCGCAACTTCAATTTTGTAGGGACCCGGGGCAAGTGCGCCCGGCGGCGTGTAGGAAATGGTTTGGTTCGCCTCGTCGTAGGCACCTTCGAACGCCTCACCGTTGATCTTAAACTCCGCACTTCGGAACTTCAGGCTGGGTCCGGTGACGATGCGGATGGCGAAAGTGGTTCGGGCGACCTGGAGCGTCCCGTATGGACCGTAAAAGCCGATGGATGCCCTTGCGACCGTTTGATATCCAGAGTGGGCGACGCCTGCCGAAAGCAGGACACCCATCGCAACTATCCGACCAAGCACATGCATATCAACTCTGAAGTCAAGGCGACTGGCCCAAAAAGTATACATCAGGGACCCCGGGGAACTCCCCCACGTTGACGGCACGTCAAAGTATCGTAGTTCGCCTACCTCTCGAAGAACCTATACTGTTGATTCGTGTCATCCTGCGCCCGAAAAGCCGCAGGGCGCAAGAAATTCCATCGAAATCGCAACGTCTATGAGCGCACCTCCCAGCACCCTTGGGCAATATCAGATCATCCGCGAAATCGCGCGGTCGAACGATATTGTTTACGAGGCCTACGACCCGACCATGAACCGTCGGGTCGCGGTGAAAGAGCTGGTGATGCCGGGCGGCGCGACCGCGCAGCAGCAAGACGAACGGATCCAGAGATTCAAACGCGAGGCGCAGGCAGCCGGAACCCTGAACCACCCGAACATCATGACGGTGTACTCGTTTGCCGAGGACGCCGGGCGCTCGTTCATGGCGATGGAGTTTCTGGATGGCCACAACCTCCGGAACGAGATCGACACGAAGGGCTTTCTCACCCTGGACCGGGCTTGCGAAATCGCAATCGACATTCTGGCCGGCCTTGGTCACGCGCACTCCAAAGGCGTCATCCACCGCGACATCAAGCCGGATAACATTCAGTTGCTCAGCAACGGCTCGGTAAAGATCACCGACTTCGGGATTGCGCGATTGACGTTTCAGCCGAACTTAACGCTGGACGGCCAGGTCTTTGGTACGCCGAGCTACATGTCGCCCGAGCAGGTCGTGGGCCGCGACATCGACGCGCGCAGCGACCTTTTCAGCGTCGGCACGCTGCTTTACGAAATGATGACCGGCCAGAAGCCGTTCTCGGGCGACAGCGTAGTGGCGATTACCTACGCGATCATGAACAACGAGCCGGTGCAGCCGGCGCAGATTCCCTGGCGCGTATGGGAAGTCATCTACCGGTCGCTGGATAAGTCGCCGGTCGGCCGATACGCCAGCGCCGAAGCCATGTCACAGGCGCTGAGCGATGCAGTGAACGCGCAGACTTCGCCGGCGCCCGATCCGGTCGCCTCTCCCTATGGCTACAGCGTTCCGCCGCCCGCTGCGGGTGCCCCGCCGATCATCAACCCGTACGGTTCGCCTCCGCCGCCTGCCGCCGGAGGCGTGAGCTACGCACCCTATAACCCGTACGGCAACCCTAGCCCGAGCCCCTATAGTTTTTCTGGGCAAAACCAATATCAGCAGCCCTACGGTGGGCCTTCGATGCCGCCACCCGGCACTCCGCCGGCCTATTTTCCGCCGCCTCCGCGCCGCCCGCTGCTGAAGCCGGAAACCGAAGAGTTCCTGAAAAAGCTGCTTCTCTACGTCATCGTCATCGGCTCGTTGTTGGCTTTGCTGGTGGTCGGGCTTTCGTCGCTGGCCGAGTATGTTCAGCGCGTGAACGCCGAGCGGCAGGACCAGCAACTGCGCCAGGATGAACTCGCCACCGACTCGCGCGTACCGGTAAACGAGCGGATTCA
This sequence comes from Fimbriimonas ginsengisoli Gsoil 348, assembly GCA_945881865.1. Lineage (GTDB taxonomy): Bacteria > Armatimonadota > Fimbriimonadia > Fimbriimonadales > Fimbriimonadaceae > Fimbriimonas > Fimbriimonas ginsengisoli_A. Next base: position 10,932 of record CAMCVK010000011.1, read on the forward strand.
GCGGCTAGAAGACTTCCGGGGCAAGCTGCAAAGTCCGGCGAAGATCACGGAGGCGAACCGGCGACTCGCCGCCCTTTACGAAGAAGAAGGACAGAGTTATCTTGCGGCGGGCAAGTTTGCCATGGCCGAGAATTCGTTTAAGAACGCCACGACGCTGGACCCGTACGACCCGGCGCTGTACACCGACTTGGCTTCGCTTTACGAACAGCAAGCGCAGGCGGAGTCGGACAAGATGCAGCGCGCGACCCTGTGGATGCAGGCCGGCGAAAACTGGCAGACCGCCGCAAATAAAGAGATAAATTCGGTTCGCCGCAAACAGTTTGAAACACAAACTGCGTTAAACTACTATAACTATGCGAACGACGTTACTTCGGTTGGGGATGCATCCTTGCGCTCCGAAGCCCGGCAGGCCCTCTACGAGGCCCGCCGCAATGCGCCTTCGGGGAGCGACCTCGCGGTGAAGATCGACGCCCTTCTGGCGAACATCCGCTAGATCCCTGCCGCTGCGCCACCATCCACCAACAGGCTTTGGCCCGTGATGTACGACGCCGGCTGTCCGCACAAGAATGCGACCGCCGCCGCAATTTCCTCCGGCTCGGCAAGCCGCTTGAGCGGAAGCAAATCCGCCTGGTTCTGAAGCGCCTGCTCGACGGAGATCTTCTCCCGCTCGGCGCGAACCTCGGCCAGGTGCGTTTGACGATCGGTGCGGGTGTGGCCCGGCAGAACGGCGTTGACCGTGATTCCGCCGGCGGCGACTTCCAACGCCTGCAGCCGCGTCAGCGCAACCAGCCCGGCCCGCAACGTGCTGGAAATCGGCAGAATCGGGTTCGGGTCGCGCGCCACCAGCGACGTGATGTGGACGATTCGGCCCCATCCCGACGCCAGCATCCCGGGAGTCACCAACCGAGACAGCCGAACCACGTTCATCAGAGTCGAATCCACGCCTTCTTGCCACTGCTCATCGGTCATGTCGCCCAGCATTCCGGCGGGTGGGCCACCGGTGTTGGTCACCAAAATGTCGGGCGTGCCCAGGTCGGCCTGAGTCTGCTCCAGCCACCAGGCCAGATCGTCGGCGTTCTTGACATCGACCACGTACGACCGCGTGTCGCCGCCGATGGCATCGGTCGCCTGCTCCAGGGTTTCCTCGTTCCGGGCGCAGATCGATACGAGGCAACTTTCTTGCGCAAGAAGGCCCGCAACCGCAAAGCCGATTCCTTTGCTGGCGGCCGCCACCATGGCGATTTTTCCGGTGAGTCCGAGGTCCATACCTCGGATTGTAGCGTACGCCCGGTTACCGGTTCGACGGCGCGGACTCGGGGATCCGTTTCTCACCCGGGTAAATCGCCGGAACCGGCCGCATGACGTGCCGACGTTCGGGCGTCAACCGCGCAAAGAGCTCGTCCGAAACCTGGTAGCCGTAGCGCGTCGTTGCCCAGCTTGGCCCGTAGCGGAAAATCGTGATGCGGCGTTCGCCGTCGGTTCGGGTTCGGCTCGAACCGCCGTGCATGATGGCATCGACGAAAAGCAGCACGTCCCCGGCTTGCATAAGCACCGGAATCGCGCCCGGCAAGGCGTCCATGCGGTCGCCCTTGCCGTAATCGCCGGCCAGCGGGTGATGGAAGTTGCTCTTGTGGCTGCCCGGAACGACCATCGTCGGGCCGTCTTCGGGGCCGATGTCCGTGTAGGCGACGATGATGTTCACTTGGCCGCAGCGGAACTGCCCATGCTCGTACTTGTATTGGCATCGAACCGGCACGCCGAACCCGCCGGAGTGCACCGGATGGTGCCCGCCGCTCCGCCGGATGCTGGCGATGTTTTCGTCGATGAACACGCCCTCGACGTAGCTGCGCTCCTCGCCGCAGTAGTGCCGAACGTGGTCGATCCAACCAGGGTGGTCGATCAGCTCCTCGAAGCTCGGGTCGAACTCGATGCAGTTGTGCAGCTCGTAGCCGGTGTCGCGCGTGTAGTCGCGCCGCTGGGAATTGCCGACCCACTCGCCGGTCTCGATGTCCGGCAGGCGGTCAAAGGCCGCGTTGATGCGGGCTAGCAGGTCCGGCTGAACCACCCCGCGCAGGATGAGGTAGCCGTTGAGGTCGAAGAAGAAATCGTCCAGCGCAGTGGGCCCCGTTGCCATGACCCATTTTGCCCTATCGGTAAAATGAATGGGTATTGGGAGACGTGGTAGAGCGGTTGATTGCACCTGTCTTGAAAACAGGAGGCCCGCAAGGGCTCAGGGGTTCGAATCCCCTCGTCTCCTCCAGGGTTTCTAGAAATCTAGTGGCCGATCTGCAAAGTCGGACCATAATTTGAGTGCGCCGTCACGATAAATTTTCACTAGGCAGACATGACACTTTCATTGATTTCATCTGCGGTCGCGGCTGTGGTGGGAAACACAATTACGCTCGGACACGACAGCGGCGCGGTGCACCTGAAAGACCCTTCCGTTCCACGGACATGCTGATCAAAAACTTTAGACTGGTAGTTCCTGTGGTAACGCTGGCATTGACGCTGGCCGGTTGTGACCCGGACTGGGTTCGGCCGCCTCAGACAATGACCATTATCGTACCAACGGGCTTCACCGGAGTCATTAGGATAGAAGAGGATCAGAAGGGAGGTTTACAACTAGCCAACGAGCGCACATTGGAATTACACGTTCCAAGTTCAGGCCTCTTAAAGCTGAAGGACTCTAGTCTGCTTTTTGATCAATCTGTGAAGCCTCCTGTTGCTTACAGAAGAATGAAGTTTCTTTGGGCAGATGGTTCCGAAATTCCATCCTATTCTACTGGCCGCGATCTCGAAATCACGGAACACTCGTTCGCCCAAACCGAAACGTCGTTCGAGGTTTACGTTGGAACCAAGAAAGGGGAGGAAAAGGCGACAAGTGACCGCTTGCGGAAGCAAAGCAGGGTAGTTTCACCGTGAACAGGCATGATTCGGAGGTTGCTTTAATCCATGAGCCGAACTCGCGACGGCATAGAGCTCAGTTCTGGCAGCTGACGTTACGGGGAGGTCCGGTGATCACGACCCTGGGTTGGAACGAATCGGAACACCTTCAGGAGCGATCTTAAGATGCCAACCAAGACTTACTTTTCGCTGGCGGGGGAGATCATTGCCGAGGAGGCCGGTGGAGTTCGAACGGACTACATCACGGATGCCCTGGGCTCAATCGTGGGAACGGTGGATTCTAGCCAGGCGGTTATGAACACCTACCGGTACAAGCCGTACGGTGCCTTACTCGCCAAGACCGGAACAGCACCCGATCCACGCTTTCTCTGGACCGGAAACACGGGTTCACGAACCACTAACCTCAACCGGGCCGAGCAATACAATCAGGCTCGGCACTTGGGAGTCAAGGAAGGCACCTGGACTAGCGTTGATCCACTCTGGCCGAATGAGTGGGCGTACGGGTATGTGAAGGGGAACCCAACGAATCGGATAGACCCCGACGGATTAATTGCGGCAGTTGGAGTCAAACATCCACGCTGGGCAGCATGGGGTTGCACGAGCTCTGGCAAATATGGTTCTGCGATCAGGTGGTCCGAGGTCGAAAATAGGTCCGGGTACATCGTTCAGTCCATAAAAAATTCAATCAGCATGTTGAGATGTCGGTCATCCGATCCTCCTATTGCAGACTCTAAATCGTTTTTTGAGGCTTGGGAAGTGAAGAGAGGCCTGAACGGTTACCCAGAAATTTATTTGGACAAACAAAGACTGCCGGCATTTGGACCTCATGATACTTGGGAGGGAGGCCGCTTGCAGGATTATCGAGCGTCGGCCAAAATAAGCGGAACAGTTGTACAAATCGCTGGGACGCCAGATGGCTTCAACGTCTTTAGGCCCGAAGGAGTTTCTATCGCTGCAGATATTCTCTCCACATATACTTGGAAGGAATGGACAAAGTATTCAGGTAAAGCAAAATTTTTACAAAAATCAACAATGGTTTCCGATTGCTGCAAACGTGGGACGCGGGGTGTTTTAACGCGAACCCCTACTTTTAAGACCGACAATACGACGATGGATTGCAGGTAAATGATTACAACAAAAGCGGTTCGGATAGTATGTGCTGGTGTTTTTAGCTTGGCCGTAGCTTCGGTAACCGTTTCTTGCGGAACATCACAAAGAAAAGCAAATGGTCAAAGTGACGGACGGGAAAACCGAAAAGTAGAATTGACTGGAGAACTAACGCGAGGATTGTCGCAGTTCCGCGACGCACTCGCCTTCAGAGATGCCGAAGGAGATCGCGGATTAAGCTCACTCCTAAGGGTCGCCATGGAGCCCGACGTTAACCTCATTCGCTCTGCATTGGTCAACCGCCCTAAGAACGATTCGCTTCAGGTTCTCGCGTACTATTCACTTCTTGCTGAGCTTGTTTTCGAGACTCCCAAGGAGTTGCAGCGTCCAAATAATGGAGGCTTTTCAGCCCTTGATTGCGTGAACGGTCGGCTCTCCATCCGGTACGGATGGGGCACCATGGGCCTGATTAACGACCCGGTTGAAAAGTTTGATCATGCGAGGAAAACGCAAAAGAGGCGAAATCTTGACCGATTCAAAGAACAGATTTCTAAACTGTGATTTCCGGATCAATTTCCCTTATTGATGGCGGGAGAGATCATTACCGAGGCGGCGCGTAGTGCTCCAACGGACGGACGTGCCCCTCGCAAAAAGACCTGCGGCTCATTGAACTTCGGTTTCTTGATCGATCTCCTTACTCACCCAGAACTGTAGTCGTTCAAATCTATACGTGTCAGTCCTTGGGGGGCCGATCAACTCGCCGCGCAAAAACGCCAAGATTTGCTGCTGGAAAAGATCCCCATCCGCATCGGGATCCCGCACTTCAAACTCCACACTCTCCCAAGGCGGCCCCCAATCCTGGCCTTCCCGCTTCACAAAAAAGAGCCGTGACTCTGGGCAGTTCGATATGAGCATGTGCACCAACTCGAACGGCCCAATCAGGATCAGGCGCGAGCGGTCTACCACCAACTCGGCGTTGTAAAATTCTTTTCTTGATTTAATGAAGTGGCTCTCGACGTTCGCAAGGCGCAGATTCCTTTTCACGAACTTCCCAAGGTAACTTCTAGGATTTCCCAGAACAATCACCGAATGAGTTGGGGATACGTTTTTCATTTCCCTATACTTATTTATCCCCGTGAGCTAGCTCTTAGTTCGCATTCAGGATGAAACCTTGAAGAGTCAAGTTCGCGGAAGCCGAGGTCGTCAGGAGGCAGGGAAACTCTCGTCTGTAAAGTTGGTGGTTCGTGCCTTTTCCCAGGATCGGTCCTCGATAGGGATTTTCCGCCAACAAATAATTCAGTCCTTCGCCAGGCACCTCTCTAGCCAAGTAGAAACCCGGCAGACAAATCATGCTTACCGAAAGAACCCAGGCCCGTTGTCGCTCTGGCTCTTTGATCCACGCAAAGATTCCTCGTACCGGCGCAGGGCGAGGGTGAAACCGATAAAGGCGGGCAGCCAGATCACATCGTTGAACACGTTGATCCATCCGAAAGACCACGGCAACGTGCCTCGGATCGCGGCGTCGACGAATCCAATCGGGCCCAACAGCTTGCCGAGGAGACCGATGTAGACGAACGGGCCGAACCGGACCGGATCGCGAGCGATCAACCAGTAGCCCAGCGCGTACACGCCGACCATCATGCCCACACTTTGAAAGATCGGCGGCACGGTGGGAGGCGTCATTCCGATCCACTGAAAAAGGGCGCCGGGCCAAAGAACCACCAGCACTCCCCAAGCCAAGTTGTATACCGCCGCCGCATAGAACCAACCTCGATACCGATTCAGCTGGTCCACGATCGGATTATTCCATACCGTTCATCCGCGACCAGAAGTTGATGGGAGATAGTTGTTGCCTCCTGTCGAGATCGCTCGCAGTTTTCGGTTGAAGGCTCGGGGTGCCGCCATTATACGAAACTTGAGAGGGATGTCCGAGCGTTCAACGCGCATCAAGGCATAACACCAAAGCTTCCACAAAACACAACAACAGCAAAACCGTCGAGACGGCGAATCCCTCGAATTCGAGAGGAGAGATTCTTAGGAGGTTAGCGGGAGGCCGCTTGCGCGGTGACGATGGGGACGTAACCCACCTCGAACCCCTTCGGCGGAGTCACAAGCAACGCAGGATCGAGCGAAACGAGTTTCCCGCGCGTCGGCGGCGCCATATATTCCTGCTTCGGCTTCCACTTCGCATGGAGCTTCTCAACCAGACGCTGAAGCGCATTTTTCTTTTCCTTACTCCAACGATACTGCTGAAAAGAAGGCTGATCGACGAACCGATACCAGGAGTACGTCACGATAGAGCCGTCCGCTAATTTCACCTTGAACGGCCCAAGCGACGGGCCAGGTTTCGCCCACGCCCCAACGGTTGGCGAGGTGTAGGGCGCGCCGACCGGGGCAAGCGAGAACTCCGCAGAGAGCAATTTTGTCTCGGGAGGAACCTCGGAAGCCGGAATGGCTTGCCGCTTGTCGCCGTCCTGCTTGTAGTACTGAGGGAATTTTCCAGCCTCGGCGGTGCGGTCGCCGAACCACTGAAGACCCCAGACATTCCCTTCAAAAATCTTTGTGTCAAAGGCTTTTTCAACGCCCACGATTTGCTTCCCCGCCTGGTCGTAGCGGGTCGTGTTCGTGTTCAATTTGGGCTTGAAGGCACCGGTTGTCTGGAAGACACCTGAGATATCCCGGCCGCCCGACCGCCAAGATTTGAAATCGTTATAGAGTGCCGTTTTCGAGTAGTAGGTCACGTCCTGAACCAGAATTGCGCGGCCGTTTTTGTCCACCGGAAACTGAAGATTTGGCAGCTTCGAATAGGTGTTTCCGCGGGCATCTTTGCTGTCGAGTCGCGGAACGGTGTTGATCTCCATCGCGCCACCGCCCATGATCCCCGGGCGGGCGTCGAGGCCACGGCCATGCAGAAACGGCTCGTTGAACAGCTTGCCAATCTTGCTCCAAGTCTCGGGAATGTAGTAGGCAATTGGCCCTTTGAAATTGGCCGAGGAAAGGAAGCACGTCCAACTTTGGTCACCGGTTGGTGGGTCGCCAGCTGTTGCATCGGTGAACGGGAGCGCCATCCAGGAGTAGCCCAAAAACTCACCGTTCGGCTTGCCTTTGAAAGGAAGGCCATCGGGGGGAATCAGCAGCCGGTTGCTGAGTTGCGCGATGCCGAGCTGATTGTCCGGCAAAGCCGTGTTGCTGTAGAAGAACGACCACCCGGGCGAGCCGACTTCGTAGTCGTAGCACTGCGGCGTGGCGTTCATGCTGAACTTCGGCGGTCCGTACCGAAAGTGGTTCCCGGCCCAATAGCCAAGGCCACCTTCCACCGTCTGGAAAACGGTGTCCCAGGTTGGGCCGCGTTCCTTCCACTGGCGCGCCAATGTTCCGACAGGTGCAAGCGGCTTGTCCTTGTTGTCCGAGTTATCGGGCTGAATCCAGGAACTCGGCAGTCCGATCTGGAAACCAGCAAGCGGCTTGTCGGTGAGAGGCCAAACCGCCGCATAGAATCCCATTCCGGCGGTGAAGTTGCCTTTTGCCGGGAGCGGTTCGTGCCCGAAGCCGATGTAGCCGTGCAGTCCCTGCCCGTGCGAGGTCACGTCGCCGGGACCTAGGAACGCCAATGACGGCAGCAGAGCGAGGGAAGCGATCAGGTGCATGGGGGTCTCCGGCCGACTTCACGTTACCCAACGGTGCCCTAATTGGCCGCCGTTCGGATTTCTTTTATCTTGGAGCGCGACCAGAAAGCGTTCTTGCTTCCTCAATGGTTAGCTTTCCATCACCATCGGCATCTGCCCGCTTAATCCGCGCCCAAATTTCGCCGGCCTCCTCTTTCGTGACGTATCCATCTGAATTCCGGTCGAGTCGGCGGAAGGTCGAACCAATTTGGTCGCTTGGACTTTCTTGCGGACTACGATCTTGTCCAGGTTCCCCTCCGACGCCAAAGAGCTTGCGAACTTCTTCAAGGGAGACTTTGCCGTCCCCATTTGAGTCTCCGACCTGAATACGGTTCCAAAGAACACCGGCTTCTTCCTGAGTGAGGAGCCCGTCGCTGTTTCGATCCAGACGCTTGAAAGTTGCTTCAATCTGAGACCCGGCCCCACGACCGCGTGGCCCAGCTCCGCGCCCGATCCCGCCCGTGCCCTCACCCGGCTTTTCATCCGGAATGATGTATTCGACGTATCCGAGGTGCATCTCATCAAACGTCTGCGATCCCCAGCGAACCGTCTTGGAAGGATCAGGATTGGCGGGGTTCTTTTCGCTGTTGTCGTACCAGGCGGTGAACTTTATCGTGTCGCCGGTTTTGACAGAAAGCGGGGACTGTAGCACGTAGTTTAGTTGCCAATTAAAGTCGTAACGCGGAACATCAAGGAGGGTCGTCGTCTTTCCGCCCGCGGTTAGTTCGTACTTAGCCGCCTTCGCACGAAGGTGCATATGTGGAAGATACGACAGGATCTGCACATCCACCGGAACTCGTATTTGTGCCTCAACCGGGTGGTTGTCTGCCCGGGGAGGAATCGCAAAGCGCAAATTAGCGAGGCTTGCCGTGTGAACCTCATGCTTTGGTGGTTCCTTGGCAAATACGAAACCAATTTTTGTTTGGTCCGTTGTCGCCGTGCCGTATGGCGTGTAGTGAATCTGGAATCGAAGGACGGAGCCTTTTGGAATCCGCTTCGCCAGCCCCTTCGGATAGTTTAGGGCGCTGTTGCCAGGAACGTAGATTCCGAAGAAGCCACTCAGTTCCTCGCGGGCGTCCGCGTCTGCAATGCGCTCCAGCCGGGACTCATTGGCACTGCGGGGCGGGCGGGCAAAAACAAGGACATGGTGCACTGCGCGCCGATTCCCTGGAACGACCTCAATCTTCTCCACCCATTTGTCGGTCGTAAAGTTGGTGGGAACGTTGATGTTTGCGTAGGGCATCACGCCCGATCCCTTGACGGCTACAGGCTCGGGTAGCTGGAAGACGGCGTCCGGCTTGCCAATTGTCCAACCGCTGACATACTTCACGGCCGGCGGAGCAGCTTTAGCGTCACCCTTTGGCATCCCTCCGGCAATCCATTTATCCAGAGCCGCCTTGTCAGCATCCGGCAGTGCTCCATCGTTTCGCCAAGGGCCACTGCCTTTTGCGGCAAACCAAGGCGGCATGATGCCGTCGTGGATGACGAATTGGAGCATCTTGGCTCGGGATTTCACCGCCTCGTATCCATCAAGCGAAAACGGAGCGACGCCGTCCGGACGGTGGCAAGGCATGCAGCTCTTCTGGACGATGTGTTGAATGTTGCCGTGGTAAGTCGGGACGGCCATCGCTGTCTCCGTCGGCGCTCCGTTAAGGAGGCATCCGGTTGCCGAGGTCACGCGCACTTTCACCGGCTTTCCGGCCAGCACGGCATCGAGTGCGTTCGCCAGGTAGCGATTTTTTGGCCTTTCGAGGGCGGCACCAATTGCGTACTGATCATCAACTGCGCCTCGGTAAACCAGTTTTCCGTTTTGATCCAAGACGAAGGTCTCGGTAGTCGTCTTTGCACCAAGCACGTTTACCCAAGCACTTTTCGGATCGTGCAAATAGGGACCGTTGAGCTTGAGCCGATTGACGAGCTGATTCATTTCACCGGCAGACTCCGCTGTGGACGGGTTAACAAAAACAAACTTGACACCTTTTTTCGCGTAAGTATCCTCAAGCGCGGCGAGCGTCGGACCATATTTCTGGCAGAGAGGGCACGTTGTGCTGGACAGCGCGATCACGGTTGCCGCTGCGCCGGGAATCGGAGCAGAAACGCTTTTTCCGCTAAGGGCAATCCCGCTCAAGCGTGGAATTGAACGGCCAATCTGCGAGTTTGTTAGGCTCTTGGGGGCTGCGGTCTTATCGGCTATTACGATCTGGAAGCATGATGCCACGACCATAGAGAGCGAACCGGCGACGAGCCACAGGGACTTCATCGCCTCACGACCGAGGCTGACTTCGATGTCTTCATGTTGTTTCCACGGACTGATCTTCCGAGGTTCTAGGCGACGAATCTCTCCGCCCTTTTGGAAGAACGTTCTTCGCTACCGCTTTGTTCAGCTTATTCAGATTGAACTCTCGCAGGTGACGTTTCGTTGGATGGCGGTGCGGTCCGATTCGTGCTAGAATTTCACGCGGGCTGGCCGCAACCCGTCCGCGGGAAGAACTGAGTTCACCAGTTTGCCAGCGATATCAGAAAGTTCCGAACGAACTTCCTTCGCCCGAGAATGCGGACCCCGGGCACATGCAAGGAGGTCCGTTATGACAAACAACCCAACCCGACACGTTCCCGTCCGGCCGAATCTTGAGCAACTCAGGAATCAGGCCAAAGACTTGCTAAAAGCTCATCAAAGTGGTGATCCGGCCGCTCTCGAAGAGCTCCAAACACCCGAGCCCAAGCTCGCCGATGCCCAATTGGCCCTTGCTCGCAGCTATGGCCTCGCCAGTTGGCCCCGCCTCGTTACCGCGTGCCAACTCATCGACGCGATTTGGGAGAACGACATCGAGACGGTGCGAAAGCTCGTCGTTCAGAACCCCAAGTTACTCACCGAAGATGCGCGCGGCGTACCGGGGAACTGGGGCCCGCCAATGTCCTACGCCGCGAATGTTGGACGAAACGAGATCGTCGAGATGCTTCGCGAGATGGGGTCGCAGGACGTCCAATACGCGTTCGACCGCGCATGCTTGCAAGGGAAGCTCGAAACCGCGCGGCTGCTTTTCGGGATGGGAGCCCGACCCCAACGTGGCTGCGTCATGGGGCCGTGTGAAACGCTCAGCGGCACCGGGCTGGCGTTTCTGCTTGAGCTCGGGGCCGAGCTTTGCGATGACCAGGGTGACCGGCTCGCACCGGTCGCCTTGATCTTGCAGACCTACACTCGCAACCCGGTGGGCAAGCACGCGTGCCTCGAGATTGCGGCGGCCCACGTCGAATTGCCGGATACGGCACCCATGGCGGTGCACCGGGGACGAATCGACCTTCTGGAAGCACACCTCCGGCGCGACCCAGACCTGCTGACAAGGACGTTCAGCCACCAAGAGATCTTCCCGCCGGAGCTGGGTTGCCACGCCGACGAGACCCTCGCCCTTCACGGCACTCCTTTGGCCGGAGCCACCCTATTGCACATGGCGGTGGACTATGACGAGTTCGAAATTGTCGAATGGATCCTGGCAAACGGCGGGCCGGTTGACGCCAAGGCAGCGATCGATGCGGACGGATTCGGTGGCCATACCGCCTTGTTCGGGTGCATTGTCTGGCAACCCCATCACTCGAAAGCAAGGCCCAGTTCGGAGCGATACGTGCGCATGTTTCTGGACCACGGTGCGAACATCAATGCGCGTGCCTCGTTGCGAAAAGCGCTGCGCTTCGTTGAAGACGAGTCCCTCCACGAATACACCGACGTCACTCCCAGGAGCTGGGGCGAACGATTCCACAACCAGGCATGGGTCGAGAAGAACGCCTTGGCCGTTGTGATTCGGGAAGGGGGTCAACTTTAACTGAACTACCCTTCTTGCAGTGCCCTTTCCGTTCGGGTATCGCCGGAGCGGGGAGGGAAACCAGAAGAGGTTATCGGGCGTCTGACCCCACCGTGATGCCCGGCAACGCTTCGCTAGCCGTTTGGCCGAACCATGACTCGCTTGCCCGCGCTTTGGCCCGCCGCCGAAAATGCGGCGTCCACCTGGGTAAGCGGGAAAATGGGCCCGATCAAATCCTGAAACGGGTAAGCCCTGTGGTGGCCGCGCAAGAACTCAAGCCCGTCGGCAAGGTCCGCCGGCGCATAGTTGTGCACGCCGACGATCTTCAGCAGGCGGCGGACGATCTGCTCCGGCGCGACGGCAACTTCCCCGACCGGCGTGGTGGTTCCGGCCAATACCACCGACCCACCGGTGCGAGCCAACTTTAGAGCCATCCCCACGCCTTCGAGCTGCCCCGATAACTCCAGGCAAACATCCGCTCCGCGATCACTGGTAGCTTCCGCTGCTATTGACCGCAATGATTCCTCATTGTCGGCGATTGCGGCCGCCCCAAAAGCGCTTGCTCGCGGCAACGAGGCTGAAACTCGATCGAAGATGAACACTTGGCATCCTCGGGAATGTAGCATTGCACAGGCGGTCACGCCCAGAATTCCCGCGCCCATCACGACCGCCACGTCGCCCGGGGCCGCGCCCGAGGCCCGGATAACGGCGCTTGCCGTCGCCATCGCGCAGTTCGCAAGCGAGCCCACCTCATCGCTCAAGGCATCTGGCACCGCCAGAATCGTCGTGCCTTTTCTCAGCAAAATGTGGGTGGCTAATCCACCAGAGAGTGGCTCTTCATCGGAGACCCGCATGTGTCCATATTTGAACAACTCGCCGCACTTCTGCGGGATGCCTTTAAGGCAAAAATAACACTCCCCACACGAGGCCGCAATTCCCCAGGTCACTCGGGTTCCGACCGCCATCCCGGCGCGACTTTCAATCACCCGACCGAGAATCTCGTGCCCGAGAATCGTCGGCGACGGCTCATTCCGAAGGCCCTGTTGGGTATGCAAGTCGCTCCGGCAGAGCGAACAGCAGATCACTTCGACCAGCGTCTCCCCTTCCTGGAGCTCCCTGACCGGCACCGTCTCGAAGGTGAATGGTGAACCCGCCTGGTGAAAAATCGCGGCCAAAGCCGTCAAGCTTGCGCCCTCCGCCGGTCGAAGTAGACCCACGTTGCGATGAGCATCACAAGGCAGCTGACGGCTGTGAACCAAGCAAAGCTCGTGAAAAACGGCAGGATTTGCTGCGCGCTCGCACTGCCAAAATTCTTGAACAATAGCAGGCCAACCAGCCCGGCGTAACTGGTCGCATCCGCAAGGTACATCAGGTAGCCGATGGTGCCACGCTCCTTGGTAAAGGCAATGAGCCGCTCAAAAATCGTGGCGTGAAAGGCAATGTAAGGGATGTAGAGGCCGACGCCGGTCAGGACAACAAACGCGTACGGCGGAAGGGCTTTAATCTGCAGCCCAACGAGGCTCAGCATGATCAGCAACAGTCCCGCGCCCGACAGCAGAAGGCCGCTCCGAAATGCCTTGCCATTGTCTTTGATAAAAACCAAACTTGCCATCACGATGAGCACCGAGATCGCTACGATGAGCTCGGTTTGGGAAAACACGGCCGGGTCAACCTTCGTGCCAAGCCCCTTCCAAATCTCCGGCCCGAAGTCTCCGCGAATTCCTCGCAGAACGCCAACCAAGGAGTAGACGGCGACCAGCAGCCCAATTCCAACGGCGAACTTCCGGAAGAACGCCTGCCGCATCGCCCGATCCATCGGCTCCCGCTTGCCCCGCTGTGTCTCATCATCTGCCGACGGCAACGGAATTTGGGAGAGCATCCACCCAAAGAGAAAGATGCCGGGCAGAAATAGCATGCCCGAAGCGGCGGGCATCATCGTCTCCGGGACGCCTTGACCGATCAGCCAAACCCCAAGCGATTTCGCCACTCCGTCCGCGACCACAAAGCTCACGCAGAGCCCCGCGGTTAAGAACTCGGTCCGCGTTCGACCCTCAAGAAACGCTAGAACAAGGCCAAACACCATGCCCAGCGGCAATCCATTTACGAACAACCAGAACAAGCTCCACGGCGCGGGCGAAATGCCGAATAGCACCAGGGCGATCTCCGCGATGCCGATCAGCCCGAGATACAACGCAACTCGCTGCGCGCGGGTCGCTTCCGCAACGACGCGGATGCCGACAAACTTCGAGATCGTATAACCCAGCACCTGGCTGACGATGGCCACGGGCTTGAACGCATAGCCAAATGCCTCAAGCGACTCATAGCTCGCCGCCGTGTACGGCTTGCGAAACATGTACATGCAAAAGTAGGCGCCGAAGGCCGCGAGTATCGCCCAGATATCCGCACGCAACGTCCCCGCCGCCAAAAAACGATGGGGGCTCGCCCCGGTTTGAGCCATCGGCCGAGATTACACTCCACTTTTGTTAAGAAACGAAGTGCAAACGAGCCGTTTCGTGCTTTTCCTAAGGGTTCGTCTTGCGGAGATTCGCTACCCGAGCTTCTGGATGAGCTACTCGAACTGCGCGGCTAGCTTCGGATACTTCGCGTAGACCTCGTCTTCGTCCCATTCTTCGCCCTTTGGCTCGTCATCTGCAAAGCCATCCGGCGATTCGCGCGGGTCCTCGACCCCGCGTTCTTCTAGGATCTCGACGGCGACGTATTCCAGCAGCTCGTTGTCAAAGTCGTCATCTTCGCCGGCAAACTGTCCGAGATCATCCGGAGACTTGAGCGCGGTTTCGTAGGCTTCCTCGCCTTTGCCGATGATCCACGAACGGAAATAGTGGAAGCTGTCGTCGCTCATGCCGCCGGCCATGACGTACCCGGCTCCCCAAATCTCCCAACGATTGAGATTGATCAGCAACTGATAGAAAGTGCTTCCGAAAGCGCTCACATCCTCGTTTGATTTATCTTTCAGTAGCGCCGTTAGCTTTGCCGGGTCGCCGCTCGATGCCTTGATCGTGGGCCAGAAGTTTGCGTCCATAGACGTAAATATACAACAGAGACGTTGCCCACCGCCTTTAGATGCCAAGCTTCACCCGGCGAAAACGGTTAAACTGCGGCCGAAATTTGGCGATCCTGCCTGAAATCTCATGACAAAAAAGAAGACCACAAAGACTTGGCGAGAGAAATACAACGGCCGCACCGCGCCGGAGACGAAGAGGTTGGAAGTTGCGTTTGCCGGAATGAAACCGGGCCAAATGATGCTGATTTCGACTCCGGCCGAGATCGAAGAATGGCTGCGAAGCATCCCGTCGGGTTCGACCCGCACGGTTGAAGAGCTTCGTTCCGCACTGGCTCAGCGCCACGCGGCCGACGTTACGTGCCCCGCGACGACGGGGATCTTCCTGCGGATCGTGAGTGAGATTGCGCTGGAAGAACTTGCGGACGGAAAGGCGATCAATCAGATAACGCCCTTTTGGCGGGTCGTCGATCCCAGCAGTCCGCTGGCTTCTCGCCTGTCGTGCGGTTCCGAATGGATCCGAGCGACCCGAGACACCGAGCAGCATTAACTGCGGAAGGCTATTTTGCGGCGGCGGCACCGAGGAACTTGAGCAGTTCCGCATCGCTAGCGCGACTCACGTTTAGACCGGCCGGAACCGCCGGTCGCCGAAACCGAACGTAGTCGAACTTTGCGATGAGGTCTGGGTTTCCGCCGCGAATCACGTTTGCGTTATGGTCAAACGCCGAGACTCGACTCGCGCTGGGATAGTCCGTGTACACGGTCAAACCGACTTGCAGCGTGGGCGGCATATCTTGCCGGTCGTACTGCTTCTGAACCACCCAACCGTTCCCATCGTTTCGCAGCAGAATGATCGAACGCCCAATTTTCGCGATTTGCAGCAGGGCATCGCTTGATGGAGCAAGGATTTTCTCCAAGTCGGATTGGCTGTTCTGAGTGGTTTTGACTTCGAACTGAAATCGACCTGGCTGGTCGGCGGTGCCGAGCGAGAGGAAAACGTAGTTCTCCCGGCCGGGCTGAAAGGTCGCCCGGGTGTCGGGCCGTGGCGTGCGCACCATGAGCCCGCCGAGGGAGTACATCGATCTCGGCGCCGATTGACCGTCTCGCCCGGTCGCCCGGATGCGGGTGGTTACGACGAAGTCACCGGCGACTTCCTTGTACACGAGCACACCGCGGTAGTCCTGGTACCAAGTGCTGGTGTGCGGGACCATCGTCAGCCAACCGTTTTCGGCGGAATACTTGGCCAACTGGTCGGCGTTCCAGCCTTCCGTTTTGTGCACCTGCTTCCAGTTCGCCAGCGAATCCGGCATATCGAACTCGTCCGATAGCGGCGCGATGTCTTCTTTTGGCGCGGCGGGCGTTTGGTTGGCCAGCCCGGTCTGGCATCCGGAAGCCGCGAGTAACGCAGCGCAAAGAACAAGGTGGGTCGTCATTGATTGCCTCTTCAATGTGACGTTTCCCGCCCGCCCGTGCGTTCACTCTCCCTTCCTTTCGCCGTAGACCTTTGACGCCGATAAATGCCGATCAGCCGCTACAATTGCATCCGTATGCCCCCTTCCTTTCGCTTGCGAGAGGATGGGACGGGGTTGGAGAGTCCGGCAGAGCGTACGAGCTAGCTAACAGCAGTCCAAAGCCTTAGGCCGAACAACATGTCCTGGTAGAGTAGCTCGTGGTCGAACGCCACAGCCTATATCCACGAACTGTCTTCCGTATCAAGCGGATGATCCTGCAGGCGCGTCGAAGCGCGGTAAACGCCATTTACCGGGTCCCAAAACTCAAAAAGGGCGATCCACTGCCCCACCTGATCCACCAGGTTTCGACTAAGTTGAGGCCGACTGAAGATCCTGCGGAGTACCGCCTGACCTTAGGCAAGATTCAAAATTTACGGTTGGCCGCCAAGAAGCTCAACGGTATCGTGCTTCCCGCCGGTGAGACGTTCAGTTTCTGGAGCGTGCTCGGGCGGTTAACCACTTGGCGCGGTTATGTCGTGGGCCGAGAAATACGGGAGGGTTGTTTAATCCCAAACGTAGGGGGTGGCATTTGCCAGTTGTCAAACGCACTTTATCAGGCGGCACTTCAAATTGGCTGCGAGATTATCGAGCGACACCCGCATACGATCGCCGTTCCAGGGTCCGATGCCGGACGGGACCAGGACGCCACCGTGGCTTGGAACGACATTGATCTACGGTTTCGTGCGACTGAGACGATGCAGATCGAATGCCGCTTGACCAGCGACCACCTCATCGTTGGCTTCCGGACCGCCGCGCCGGCACCTCCGATTCCGACTCCGCGCAAGCAAACACCGCTGCATGTCATCGGCATGAAGTCGTGCGCCACTTGCGGCGAAAATCGTTGCTCGCGCCATTCGCCAGAGCTCCGGCTGTCTGGCGACCAACAACCGACATGGCTGATGAATGCGGCTTGGCCGGAATGGATTGGCCTGCATCAGTCAACCGGGGGGCGGCTGATTGTGCCTCGCCAGGATGCGTGGCCGAACGCCGAAACTGTGCCGATCGCGGCTGCGATCCGTTCTCTGCGGGCTCGCCTCGCTCGCGGAAAGCCGCCCGCACACGTGCGTCGGACCCTTCTCCAGGGCGATGTACTGGTCGCTGAAGCAATCGGCCGACGCCTTACCTATCTCGACGATGAACTGATTGTTGCGCTTTCGCTCTTGGCACCCTTGTGGTCCAGCAGCTACCTCGCAGGCCGCCGGTTTCGCGTGGTTCTGGATCGCGCACCCTTGGCGGTTTTGCACGAGCTGCTGGATGACGCCGCTCTGCGGGAGCCCGAATCACCAACCTTGGCTGACTTTCGCGCGGACGAATGGCTTGTCGCCGCCGAAGAGGAGGCTTTGGCCGCCGCGGCAGGTGTGACCACGACGCATCACGGACTTGCAGCACGGTTCCCGGGGGCGAGAGTCCTCGACTGGGACCAACCTTTGGTGCAGGCCATCGACAGAAGACCTGAGCGGATGATCGTCTTCCCGGGTCCGGCGGTGGCAAGACACGGGTCGAAAGCCGTTCGCGAAGTCGCCCGCAGGTTGGACCTATCGGTAATGATTCTAGGTACGAGACTCGAGGATGTACGCAAGTGGGACGGGATTAATCTTCTACCCACCGGAGACTGGAAGTCTCGGGCGCTTGCCGTGGTCCAACCCTCCGTTTTCGAGACTCGTCCGCAGAAGTTGCTGCATGGCCTAGCGGCTGGTGTTCCAATCATCGCAAGTTCCCAGTGCGGACTTCCTTACGATGCATGCACGACGATTGAGTTTGGGGATATTGACGAGCTGGAAGGAGTCCTCCGGAAGCTCGTCGCCACGATTTAGGGAGCCGCGCCGGTAGCAGCCAACCGGCGACTACAAGTGCCTCTATCTGCCCCCTTCCTTTCGCTTGCGAGAGGAAGGGCCGGGGATCGAGAGTCCGGCACCAAAAATAACTACAACCCTTGTGAGAGCGGCTGGCCTTTGATCGCTTTCGCCATCAGATCCGGGAAGGCATCGGGCGTGCAGGCGAAAGTCGGGACATCGATCGACATGAGGAAGGCAGCGTTGCCGTGGTCGTACTGCGGCGCGCCTTCGTCGCTGAGGGCCAGCAAGCAGATCAGGTTGACGCCCATCTGCTTGATCGCCGCCGCTCGCTGCAAGAATTTTTGATTATCGCCCCCCTCAAGAAGGTCGCTAATCAGAATCATGATGGTATCGCCGGGCGCACGAACGAGGCCCTGCGCGTACCTTAGGGCCTGCTCGATGTCGGTGCCCCCACCAAGTTGTACGCTGAAAAGCAGCTCCACCGGATCGACCAGCACCGGCGTCAGGTCAACCACCGAAGTGTCGAACGCGATCACTTGCGTCCTGAGGGCGCGAATCGAGGCCAAGGTTGCCCCGAGGACTCCGGCATAGACAACCGACGATGCCATGGAGCCGCTTTGATCGAGACACAGAATGACGTCTTTGAGCGCATGCCCTTTGCGTCCGTAGCCGATGAGCGTCTCCGGAATCACCGTGTGGTATTCCTTTTGATAATGCCTAAGGTTCGCTCGAATGGTGCGGTTCCAGTCGATTTCGCGGTGGCGGGGTCGGTGATTTCGTACGCTACGCGCCAAGCTCCCCGAAACCGCCTGACGTAACGGACTAGCGAGCCGCTTCTCAAGGTCTTCCACAACGCTGCGCACCACCTGCCGTGCGGTATCGCGCGTCTTTGCTGGTAGCACGTGCTGCAAGGAAAGTAAAGTGGCTACGAGGTGGACGTCGGGCGTCACCGCCGCCAACGACTCCGGTTCGAGGAGCATCTTCTGCAAATTGAGTCGCTCCATCGCGTCCTTCTGCATGATCTGGACAACAGACTGCGGGAAGTAAGATCGAATGTCTCCCAGCCAACGCGCCACATTGGGCGCCGAGGGTCCGAGCCCGCCCTTTCGCTCGCTGTCGTAAAGGGCCTCCATCGCCCGGTCCCGGTCGAGGTCTTGTCCCGTCAACCCATACGAGGTCCCGTCGGCGTCGTGCCCTCCCAGGACAAGCCGCCACCTTCTCAAGACTTCAGATTCATTCATTTGGCAACCCCAGAATTTGGCGGACGAACGGAAGCACGCGGCGGGCGCGCTCCTCGTTGATTTCCATTACTCGCTCGCTATGTTCACCCTTTCCGGCCACCAATTCTCCAATTTGGCGGCGTTCCGGCTTGGTGAACAGCGCAAACGTACGACGAACTAGGGGCAAAACCTCATCGAAGTGCTCCGCCGTAAGCCCAACCAACCAGTCGTTGATCGCCCGGAACAGAGGCTCCTGGTGCAACAACACGACGCCAGGACCTTCGAGCAAGCCCTCGATGAACGCAGCGGTTTCCTGTGCCGTCGCGCCCGCCGAAGACTCTTGGCCAAGCCGCAGGGCCAGGTGCTCACCATCAACCGCTCCAAAATCGAACCGAAGCCGCTCCGCCCTTCCCTTGACAAGTCGGTGGCACCCCTCGAGAGAGGCAATTGCCGCTAACGTATCCTGCCACTGGGCCGATTGCTCCTCATTGTCGAAGAGCGTGACGATGCCGGAGACGGCGGTCAGTCGGTCCGACATGTCCTGGGCGGCATCATCATCCAGCGAGACACACGCCGGAGGCAAGCCAACGCAAAGTCGGGTGAAGATCGCGTCGAGCACCGGAGCGACCCGCTCCGCTTCGGTTCGGCGAACCGTTCCGTACCGGACGACGGCGGCCAATGGTGGCAGCGACTCCGCCAAGTCAGCGATGTCGGCACTCGTCGCAGAAAGCGCCTGAAGCTTTGCAACGGTCGGATCGATTGCGTCGGCGAGATCGGCGATGAGGACCTGCTGAACTAACGTCGCAATCTCGGCCAATTGAACTGCTTTTCCGGCCCGCTCGGCGGCGCAGTTCGTCGCGGCAGAAACGACCGTGTTGCCGTAGATTCCCGCCTCAATGAGCGAAATGCTCAGCTCGGGCCGCCACTGAATGTGCCAGTGCTCGTGGAACGTTCCCTTCTTCCCGGTGACCTCCTCCGGCACACCCCAGGCAACGTTCAACAGGTTCAAACGGTGCAACAATTGGCTCCGCTCCAGGTCCATCTCGCCGCGCAGGTCGAGCTGAAGCAGCCGGTCCGTGTCGTCCTGCTTCATCCTCAGCCGCTTCTGCTGAGCCGCCAGATCGGAGAGCAACGGGACCATCGGGACGGTTTCCGGAACTTCGCCCATCCGCTCGCCAACGATCAGACGTCGGGCGATCAGGCTCCAGACAGCCTCGTCCCAAATGAGAATCGACCGCGCGGATTCGCACAATTCGCGCAATCCGGGCCGTGGTCGCTCGCGCATCGCCGCGAGCGCATCCGCGAGTCGAACTGCCTCGATGACGCTTGCCGGCGAGGCATCCAGGTCGGCCTCGCGTAGCAGGTGCGCAACGGAGAGCAGCCACTGCGTCGGGACATCGGCGGGTTTTGACTTCCAGAGGAGTTCGTAAAACGCCGGGGACCGCGCCCCCGCGCCGTAACCAGAGTCAAACGTGAGGCGATCAAACGACCAAGGCACGACGGTCGCCCCGACTTTGATCTTGGGCAGACCCTTCAGAATCGCGTCATCTTGCCGGGCGGTCGGAAGCGCCTTCAGCGCGGGAACATGCCAGGCCCCGCACACGACAGCAATTCGCTGGTGGCCTTCGGCCAAAACCTCACGAATCGCCCGCCGCATGTGGGCTTCTCGCATCGCTTCGAAGTCTGCTGCAGAGATCTTTTTGCGCTCATCCTCTGGGGAATCGTCGACATCCTCCTCAGAATCGGTGCCGAGCTCGCGAATCCCGCACATCAGCGAGTCGATGGCCTCGAACAGTTCGTGCGGGTCTTGGCGTTGCTCAACGAGGTGCTCCCACCACTCTTCTATATCGTAAAATCCGGCGGCTTCGGCGAGCTGCGCCATCACTTCCGACCGCTGACTTCCCACCACCGACAGCCCCAGGAGGGCACTTCCGGGAAGGTCCATCATGCGAACGCCACAACCATTCTTTGCCGCCCAACGAAACGCCTGGAGTTCCGGCGAGAATTCGACCAGCGGATAGTAGAAGGCCCATCGCGGCTTATCCACCGCGTAAAGCAACGCGGCGACCGGCGGGCGCAACGCTTCATCCAAAAGGAGCGGAACCAATCCGCCCAACTCGACCGGCCCTTCCACCAGTAGTAGTTCGGGCTGCCAATCCTGCAATGCCGCTATGAGCGACCGCGCAGAACCCGGCCCGTGGTGGCGGATTCCGAACAGGCGGACCCGATCGCCTACAGGAGTTGTCGACATGCCCGGTACAGGTCTTTCCAGTCGTCGCGCTCCTTGACGACGGTCTCCAGGTATTCCTTCCAAGCAATGCCGTCTTGCGTCGCATCCTTCAAAACGGCACTCGCAAGGCCGCTCGCCATGTCCGAAACACGCAGCCGACCGTCGCCGAAGTGGGCGGCCATCGCGAGGCCGTTGTTCAGCACCGAGATCGCCTCGGCCGTGCTCAGGGTTCCGCTCGGCACCTTCAGCTTCGTCTTTCGGTCGAGCGTCATGCCGTCGCGAAGTTCGCGGAACACGGTGACCAACCGCTGAATGTCCTTCAGGCTGGGTGCTTCGGCCGGGAGTTCGAGCGCTCGTCCGATCTGCTCGGACCGCTGTTGCACGATCGCCACTTCCTCATCCAGCGTTTCTGGCAGCGGCAAGTGCACGGTGTTAAACCGTCGTCGCAATGCCGAAGACAACTCGTTAACGCCCCGGTCGCGGTCGTTCGCGGTCGCGATAACGTTGAAGCCCTTCTCCGCTTGGACCTCGTCGTTCAGCTCGGGGATCGGCAACGTCTTTTCGCTGAGCACCGTAATCAGGGCGTCTTGCACATCCGACGGAATACGCGTCAGCTCTTCGACCCGGGCGATTTTTCCGCCTTCCATCGCGCGCATGATGGGCGAGGGCACAAGCGCCGCGCGAGACGGCCCTTCGGATAGCAGCTTGGCGTAGTTCCAGCCGTACCGCAGCGTTTCCTCGCTGGTGCCGGACGTGCCCTGAATGAGCAGCGTCGAATCGGCCGAGGTAGCCGCCGCAAGGTGCTCGGCGAGCCACGTTTTGGCCGTACCGGGAACCCCCAAGAGCAGCAAAGCCCGGTCGGTGGCCAGGGTCGCAACCGCGACTTCAACCAAAGACCGCTTTCCGATGTACTTCGGCGTTACGTGGAAACCGTTCGGAAGGTCGCCGCCCAGAATGTAGGTCGCGACCGCCCACGGGGAGAGTTTCCAGTTCGGCGGCCGGGGCCGGTCGTCGTTTTTTGAAAGCTCTTCCAGCTCGTGGCGGAAGGCATTCTCGGCGTGCTCGCGAAGGATGTTAGGTTTCATAGGCTTCGGTGTAGGCGCAAGCGCAATTCTATCACTCTAAACAAGTGCTGACGGGTCGATTCGGATTCATCAGGCCAAGGCTCGGAAACAAAGCGAATCGCGGAAAGATCGAGATGGTAAGCCGGCCACGCCTTACTGATGGAATGCCGTTGCTTGATGAAGTCGACGAGCAGCTCCGAAACAGCCGGTGAAAGACGCTTGCCGCGAGCCATGGCGTACGCAAAGACGGCATCTGGGTGAAAGCGACGTCCCAATACCGCTTCCTCGAAGGCCGCTTCGGAGGCATGCTGGCAAAGCGTTTCGCGAAACTGCGGGCGATTCACATCCACCCTGGCTAGGAGCAACGCGTCGGACCAACGCGGTTCCACGAAGTTATGCGGGATGGCCCGCAGCCAGCCGGAGATCAATGCCTCGGCGTAGTCGGACTTTTCTGCCAACGCAATTAAATCACCAGGTTGCAGCCCGGTCTCCTGTTCCCAGAAAGACGGCGGCGTGTGGCGGACCAGGTCGTACAACGCCAGCGCGTTGGGCCCGAGAGTTCCGAACGCCGCCGTTCGCGGCATCTGCGGCGGCAACTCCTCCGGCGTTGGCGGCGACACTTTCAGTTCTTTCGACAAAAGCTTTCGCACCACGGTCAGCCGCCCCATTGCCAGTTCCAAAATCGTCGTTGCCACCGACGACCCGGGAATCTGGGCCAGCGTGCGGAACGCCTCGTCGCGAACTTCCTTTCGCTTTTCGGTTGCGGCTGCCTCGAACAGCGGGAGGTTTTCCGGGCTTTTCTCGGCTGCCTGAATGCGCTCCGCCCGCTCCCGCCAGCCTAAATCTTCCCAGGTTGCCGGTTCGGCAGGTTCGGGTGGACGAAGACGAATCCCCATCAAGTCGGCCAGCCAGTGGGCGCGCTCGCCAAACACCGGCAAAAGAGCCGTTCGCGTTTTGGGTGGCAATTCCAGGAACCGAACCAGCACCGCCGGCGCAGCCAGAAGCTCCTTGCCCGCGGCCTCCTCGGCCCATTCCAAAATCGCCTGCACCGCCTCAAGGTCTAACGCCTCCAAAAGCGGCTCCACGGAGGCAAGCGCGTAGCGGCGAGTTTCGGGCGGGGCGCCATCAACCGGCGCAAGGTCGTCTCGCGGAGTCATGCCGGCCCGACGCATCAAGTCGAGTACGCCCAGGTCGATGAGGCACGCCTTCTCTGGGCTGCCGCACGTCCACTCCTTCAAGAGGGGTAGTCGGTCGGGATTCGCGCGCCGCACCCCAACCTGAAGCGCGGTCGCGAGGTTGTCAAATTCCTTCACAGGGACACAAACCCCCAAGGGCCCCAGGCCGCCATCAGTCGCAGACTCGATCCATCCCATTCCCCAATCACTTCCGCCGGGGCGTTTCCAGAAAGCGCGAGCACCGGCCACGGAAGCGGGCCGCGCAGTTTGCCCGACTGTCCGTTTTGATCCACCACCCACCAAGCTTGACCATCCGTGCCGAACCGTGCGCCCGTTAGATGAACGGGAAACTGCTCGATCCAAGGTTGTGCCGCCATCGCGTGCGAAAGGCGATCAAGCGAGGCGTCCCACGTGGCGCCGATGCGCGGAGAAAACGGCTCGGAAATTGCGTCGTCCAGATGCGCCCGGAGCGGCCAAGCGGATGGAAAGAACGCAAGCTCGGCAACGAAGGCGGTGCCCGGGAGAAGCCGGATATCGAAAGGCCGACCCGCTACGGAAAACGCCAGGTGCATCGCCCAGCGCCCGGTTCCGCGGCCGAGTAGCCAGGACCGACAGGCGGTGATGCGGTCCTCCTGCTCGATGACTTGCCCCAAAACGTCCCAGACATCCGCCACGGGCGCAAGCTCCACGTCGTCTTTCTTCTGCGGGATGCCCAGGGCGGCGCGCAGGTCGGCGCGGGCGTCCTCGTTCAGGCTCTCCACCCTTCGCGAAGCTTCCATTAGAAGAGAGAGGTTCCCCATTTGGTCGGCGACCGTACGCCCCCAGTCTGGCCCGACGCCAATGGTTAGGCCAATTTGTCGTAAGCGCCGCGCAATGCCCGGTGATTGGGCGTCGATCATACGGGCCGCCATGTGGTCCCAGCTTCTGGCCGATTGCGATGCCAGCAACCCCTGACCGGCGGCATCGGCTAGGAATGCCTCGCACTCTTCGAGGCCGGCAAGGATGTTCTCCCAACGTTTGTTGGATCGCTTGGCGGCTGCCTCCACGTCGATTTCGGTCTTCGGAGCGTCGGATTTTGTTTCTTGTTTGGTCGACTTTTCGTCGCGCTTTTCGAGCCATTCGGTCACCCAGCCGGGCGGGGCAGCCGCCATAATCTCACCTTTGGCGTACCGAATCATCAAGCCAAGCGCGTGTTTACACGGGAACTTTCGGCTGGGACAGGAACACTTGAAGGCGGGTTCGCGCAGGTCAACGGCGGTTTGGTATGGCTTTGCGCCGCTGCCCTTGGCTTCGCCCCACAACGCGTGGTTTTGCGTGCCGGAAGACGGCCACTTCGCCTCGCTGGAGAGCTCCCGCGCGGACGAGAGCGAGCTGGCATCGGGCGCAAGCGCAAGTACTCTCTCCGTCGTCCATTGGGACATACGTCATTCTAGACGATCTCCGACCGGGCCAAAACAGGCAGCCGAAAAAACCCGGTCTCTGCGTGCTTGACGGTCACATGCCCCCTTCCTTTCGCTTGCGAGAGGAAGGGTCGGGGATGGAGAGTCCGAGGGTACACAGAGTATTCACAAATGCAAAAGCCAACCGGGGCTACCGTATTTTACAAATTCATCAATGCGCCCGTTCAGCGTTCCCGACCGCTACGGCGGTGCCGGGGCGGTTCGTCCATGGAAAGTGACTCCTTTCTTCTCAACGATCACACTCCCGGAATCTAGCCCGGCGTCGATCGCATAGAAGATTCTTCTTTCAACGCCAACCGGTTGGCGCACTTCCACAAGGTATCGCTCCTTTATCGGATAAATATAATAGCTGCCCGCCTCAAACTGAACTTCTCTTCCATCCACCCACACACGCGCATTTGGATCCTCTCTATGCACACTAGTGAAATTTGTAGTTACTCTTAGTCCCCCGCAGCAACTGCAGAACGCGAAGAAGAAGCAAGTGAGGAACAGTGCCGTCTTCCGCGAGATCAAAAGCCATCTCGGATCGGATCGCGGCACGTCATCCTGATGCGCACGGAACGATTCATACGCGCACATCAGCCCCATCAGCGCGGCCGATGGAGCAAGAACGGCTACATAGGGAGCGAAATTGGCCGTGGAACTAAAATTGTTGCCGGTAGCCAGCAGGACGTGCGTTGCCGTGCCGAGGGCCCATGCCCACCACGCGTGGCGGACTTGAGGGAGGTTCACCAGCAGATATCCGACGTACACTGTCGTCGCCAGCGAAGTTATTGCCAACAGTATGAAAAACTCTTCGGTTATCCAAGGGCGGTAAATGTTGGCAGCGACGAACGGTGCCCATAGCGAATGAACCAAGACCGCCACCGCGACCTGACGCCGCCCATTGAATTGTTTCAGCATCCCAGAGACTCTCGCCAAACGACCATCGCCGACGTCATTTTCTCACCTTACTCATCGGCAAAAGGTCTTCCCCTGACGAAACGACTTTTGGCGTAAACGTTAGGATCATACGTCGGCGAATCGGACCTTCTGGCGTGCGAGAGGCAGGGCTGGGGATGGAGAGTCCGGAATCCGACGGCGAACAGCGCGAGCAACCCAAGTTTTGTTTTCAACGAATGCCCTTTGTCTTTAGATAATCCACCAACTTCCCGGGGTGATCGGTTTGGAAGCCATCGACGCCCGCATCGATCAGCGGCTGCCATTGTTCGGGGCCCTCCGCCGGATTCTGGATGTCCGGCACGACCACGACGCCGAGCTTGTGCCACGTCTCAATGAAAACAGGCGTGTATTTGAACGCGTTGCCGTCGGTGATGGCGAACGGGCTGAGTTTGAAATCCGCCTCAATCTGCTCCGGAGACGTCATTTGTCTCAGGTCCGAGATGAGCGGGATCTTCGGTGCGCCTTTACGCCAGACGTCGCGGTGATCCGCGCCGTAGGTGTAGGCAATGACATTGCGTTCCATCCGGTGCTTCTTCAATAGCGGAAGCACCTGCTCCGGCAAGACCGCCTTGATGTCCATGTAGATGCGGACCTTGCCGCGCGTCATGGCCAGGGCCTCCTCGAACGTTGGAACGAGCTCGGTTTCCCGCCGGGCGCCCTTAATCTTCAGGGCGCGAAGCTCCGCGAAGGTAAGGTCGCTCACTTTGCCGGCCCCGGTTGTGGTTCGGTTCACAGTGCCGTCGTGCATCAGCACAACGACGCCGTCTTTCGAAGTCCGCAGGTCCAGCTCGACGAAGTCGACGCCGACTTTAATCGCCTCTTCGATCGCGTCCAGCGTGTTCTCGGGAGCCGACGTGTGGTCTCCACGGTGGGCGCAGACAATAAACTTGTGCCGCCGCATGAGAAACGGCTTGGCGATAGCAAGGGGCCTCTCCAGCCCAAACCCAGCGGTCGGCGTGAGGAGGGAGAGGGCGAGCGTAAAGGTGGCGAGCATGAGTTAGGCGATTGAGTGTAGACCGAGTATCGCAGGTCAGTGTAGGCTCGGCAAGTCAGGCAGATGGTCTAAGCGACCGCGTTCGCGTGGCCGTCTGAGGGCGCGCTCTTGAGCTTGCCATATGCTCCATCTGGTTGAAGTACTTCCGGATCTTAACTCGACACTGCGGGTCGTCACCGAGCTCACCCTGTTCCGATCCAGCGTATTTCGAGAAGCGCCGGGAGTGTTCACCACCCTCGGATTGGGACGGAGGCAACACGGGTAACCGCCAAGCCGGCGACGCGAACAAGCACAAAAAAGGCCGGCCGGTGAAAGCTCACCGGCCGGCCCGAAACTAGCGCCTAGGCGCTGTTCGGGGCGATGGAGCCGTAGGCATCCTCGCCGTGGTACGAATGGTCGAGGCCCGCTTCTTCCTGGGCATCGTCCGCTCGCAGACCAACCGTCTTGCTTACCAAGAACGCCAGGGCAAGCGTGACGACCAGCGAGAACACGCCGACGGCACCGGCCGCAATCAGCTGCTTGGTGATGAGCCCGCCGCGACCGCCTTCGAGGGCGACCTTGGTGACGGCAGAGTTGATTTCTGGCGAAGCCAACACGCCGGTCAGGATCGCGCCAAGAAGGCCACCGATTCCGTGGACGCCGACCACGTCCAACGCGTCGTCGTAGCCGAGTTTGTGCTTGAGCTGGATGCCAAAGAAGCACACCACTCCCGCCAGAACGCCGATGATGAGCGACCCGCTGATGTCAACAAAGCCCGCCGCCGGGGTGATGCAGACCAGGCCGGCAACCAAGCCAGACGCGCCGCCGATGGCCGTCATCTTTCCGGTGACGGCCTTCTCGGCAACAAGCCATGAAACCATGGCGATCGCCGCGGCGAGGTGGGTCGTAAGGAAGCTAACGATCGCGACATCGTTCATCGCCAGGGCACTTCCGGCGTTAAAGCCAAACCAGCCGAACCACAGCAGGCCGCCTCCGAGGAGGGTGAGCGTGATGTTGTTCGGGACGGTCGCGGCTCCCTTTCGCTTGCCAAGCACAATACATAGGGCAAGCGCGGCGACACCGCTGGAAAGGTGCACAACGGTGCCACCCGCAAAGTCGAGCGCACCCAATTTGTAGAGCCAGCCGTCCGCGTTCCACACCCAACATGCCGTCGGCGCGTAAACGATGAGCGACCACAGGACGATGAACAGCAGATAGCCGCCGAACTTCACACGCTCTGCGATCGCACCCGAAATGAGCGCGGGCGTGATGATCGCGAACTTCATCTGAAACAGCATGAAGAGGGCAGCCGGAATGGTCTGCGTTCCATATGGCGTGGTGAAGCTAATGTCTTTGCCCCACAGATATTCCAACCCGCCCACGAAACCGTTCGGTGACTTACCGAAGGCAAGCGAGTAGCCGACGAGAACCCACAAAACGCTCACGACGCCCATGGTGATGAAGCTCATCATCATGGTGTTAAGAACGTTCTTTCGGTGGACCATGCCACCGTAGAACAGGGCCAGCGCCGGCGTCATAAGTAGGACGAGGGCCGTCGCGACGATCATCCAAACGCTGTCGGCCTTATCGATGACCGGGGGTGCCGGTGCTGCCGCCGCTGCCTCTTGGGCATATACGCCGGCCGAAACTCCGGCCGCAATCAGTGACGCGAGTAGTTTTTTGAATCTCAATGTAAGAACCTCCGAGTCTCAAGCTTTCTTGGGATTCCACATCATTGGGGAGACGGGATTATACGACGGTTCTGCGAGATTTCCTCATAAAGTCTTCACGACGACAATTTTGCCGAACACTTGACCGATCTTTGGCGTATGCGGCCCAGTTTTGGGAGCTGGTTTCTGACACTTTCTTGATGCCTTCTCGCTTAATCGGAGATTAGGCTTCGGTTCCAGTTGGGGTTCCTCGCGCGCTTTCGCCACTGGCTTTGGGGACGCCCGCTCGCATCGCACGGGGATGAACAGCAGAAGGTTCGCGTGGGCGCCCACCATGATCTCAGAATCATCGAGAACGTGCCTTGGCACGCCAAATAGCTTCGGTGAGTAATACTTGGGGCCTATGTTGGCTCTGCTTGCGGCACTTGCATTGGCGTCGAATACCGACCGCGCGACGCTCACCGAGGGCGTGACTTCCTTGCAGGCTCCGGGAGCATTGCCGGGCCCGATGGTTGCGACCGGCGGATCCTCATTCGTCATCCTGACCGCCGGCGGCGCGCCCCTTTTTGTTGGCGCTTCGGCCGGTTCGGGGCGAGTGATTGCCGGTGGGCACGAGTCGTTTTTGGGTGCCGACAACCTTCGATCCGCCGGAAATGCCCGGTTCTTCGGCAACTCGCTTGCCTGGCTGGCGCGACGACCGCTTAAGGGTCTGACCGTCGGCGAATTGGGGCTGGGCGGCATTCGGCGGTTTGTGGAGAACGCGGGCGGGACGGCACTCCAGCTGAACCCGGCAACCTTCGCCGCGCAGCTGAAGCAGTGCCAGGTGGTCTGCCTGAACCAAGGCGCGCTGGACGGCAACATTCCGGCGCAGCAGGCGGTCCTCCGGTTCGTCAAGGCCGGCAACGGGCTCATCGTCGTCGGTCCGGCCTGGGGTTGGCAGCAAACGCAGCCCGGCAAAGACCTGCGAAAGGATCACTCCGGCAACCGCATCATCACTTCCTTCGGCATTGCTTTCGCCGACGGAACCGTCGATGGCCCGTACTCGCCCGCCGGCGCCCAAAGCCCGTTGCTGACCACCGAATCGGCGATGGCCGCGCTTCGAACCGGGCAACTCACGCCCAACGACGTGACGACCGCCACCGCGACCGTTCAGCGCGCGCTCAGCGTGATGCCAACCTCGTCGCACGGCCTGCGGAATGAGATCACGAAGTTGACCAAAGGTGAAGGCACCGCCGCCGGACCGTCCCGCAAGTCGCCCATCACGACGAAAATGCCGTTCTCGCGTCTGCTGGCGACGCTTCAGAGCCGAGATTTTGCCGCTTTGAGCCCCGAAAAGGTGCGCGCTTATCCGTCCTCCGCTGACTTCCCGGGCGCCGTGCCAAAAGGGGCCGGCCGGGTTACCCGGTCGATCAGGCTCGACACTGCCGTGCCGGAATGGAACGCCACCGGCCTCTATGCCGCGCCGGGCGAGGTCATCACGATCAAGATTCCGGATTCTGCCCGCATCGCCGGGCTTGCGGTTCGCATCGGAAGCCACACCGACGAGCTTTGGCACCTTGGCAAATGGGAGCGATTCCCCGCCGTCAGCAGCCGCACGCTCTTGCGCGGACCGGTGACAAAGGTCGCGAGTCCGTTCGGCGGGACGATCTTCCTGGACGTCCCCTCGGGCTGCAAACTCGGGGTGATCAGCGTCGAAATCGCGAACGCCGTTCCCGCGCTGCGGTTTGTTCTTGGCGAAACGACAAACGCCGAGTGGCAAGCCGACCTGAAGAAGCCGACCGCGCCGTGGGTCGAACTGGAAGGCAAAACCGTTGCGCTAAGCGTCCCGCGCTGGGCGGTGGAAAACCTTTCCGACCCGACCGCGCTGATGACCTACTGGGACGAGGTTTTTGCCGCGAGCCGGCGGTTGTATGCGGCTCCGGCCCGGCCGCGAAAGGAGCGATATTGCGTCGATCGCCAGATTTCGGCTGGATACATGCACAGCGGCTACCCCATCATGACGGGCGACGACGTCGCGGTGACGTTCTGCGACCTGGCAAAGTTACGGGGCCAGGGCCACACCTGGGGGTTCTACCACGAGCTTGGCCACAACTTCCAGCAGAGCGCCTGGACCTTTGACGGCACCGGCGAGGTGACGTGCAACTTGCTCTCCCTCTATGGCAGCGAAGTCCTAAACGGGATCACGCTCGCCGAATATGGCAAGGCGCACCCGGCGGTCAAGTACCAAACGCGCCAAAAGCGGCTTCAGGAGTACCTTGCCCAGGGCGCGCCGTTCTCGCGCTGGAAGTCGGACCCGTTCCTCGCCCTTACAATGTACATTCAGCTGCGCGAGGCGTTCGGGTGGGAGCCGTATAAGCAGGTTTTTGCTGAGTATGAAGCACTGCCGCAGGCTCAGCAACCGCGCACCGAGCAAGAACAGCACGACCAATGGATGACGCGCATGTCGCGGGCGACGAAGTCGAATCTGGGTCCGTTCTTCCGCGCCTGGGGCGTGCCGGTTTCGGCTCCGGCGGTCGATGGTTTGAAGGACCTCCCGGCCTGGATGCCCCGCGATTGGCCGGTTAAGTAGCGTTCGGTACCGGACACGGGGGAAAACCGACCGCGCCGACGGACCGGTTCCTTAAGATGCCGGAGGGGTTCGGATGAAGTCGATGTCGTCCCGGGAAAGTACACCGTCCTGGCGCATTCGTTCAATCATGTTTACAACCTCGACTGGCGGCGGGTTCGCCGTGTTCCAGGCCGTACGCATCTCATCGAGGAAACGGGGGCGATCGTCCGCTCCGAGAAACTTGAGAGCAGCGATCGTTTGGGCCCTGGCCCAAACAAGCCGAACCTCCGGTTCCTGCCCATATTCGGCATGCAGCCGTCCGCTCTCGTCCGCGTACCCTCTCGCCTCCACTCCGGTGGTTGCCTTACCCGCCGCGTTCATCAGAGCCATGGCCCACTCCAGCCGAACCTCGGGTTCCTGGCCATATTCGGCGTGCATCTGTCCGATCTCGTCCGCGTACCCTTTCGCCTCCACTCCGGTGGATGCTTTGTGCGCCGCGTTCGTCAGGGCCCTCGCCCACTCCAGCCGAACCTCCGGTTCCTGGCCATAATCGGTATGCAGCTGTCCGATCTCGTCCGCGTACCCCTTCGCCTCCACTCCGGTGGTTGCATCCACGGTCGCGTTGTAGAGGGCCTTGGCCCACTCCAGCCGAACCTCCGGTTCCGCACCATGTTCGGAATGCAGCTGTCCGATCTCGTCCGCGTAACCCTTGGCCTCTACTCCGGTGGTTGCTTTCACGGTCGCGTTGTAGAGGGCCTTGGCCCACTCCAGCCAAACTTCCGGTTCCTGGCCGTACTCGGCATGCAGCTGCCCGATCTCGTCCGCGTAACCCTTGGCCTCTACTCCGGTGGTTGCCTTGACGGTCGCGTTCATCAGGGCCTTGGCCCACTCCAGCCGAACCTCCGGTTCCGCACCATTTGCGGCGTGCAGCTGTCCGATCTCGTCCGCGTACCCTTTCGCTTCCACTCCGGCGGTTGCCTTGACGGTCGCGTTGTTGAGGGCCTTGGCCCATGTAAGCCGAACCTCCGGTTCCTGGCCATATTCGGCATGCAGCCGTCCGATCTCGTCCGCGTAACCTTTCGCCTCCACTCCGGCGGTTGCCTTGACGGTCGCGTTCATCAGGGCCTTGGCCCACCGCAGCCGAACCTCCGGTTCCGCACCATGTTCGGAATGCAGTCGTCCGATCTCGTCCGCGTACCCTTTCGCCTCCACTCCGGTGGTTGCCTTGCCCGCCGCGTTCGTCAGGGCCTCGGCCCACTCCAGCCGAACCTCCGGTTCCGCACCATGTTCGGCATGCAACTGTCCGATCTCGTCCGCGTACCCTTTCGCTTCCACTCCGGTGGTTGACTTGTACGCCGCGTTCACCAGGGCATGGCCAAGTAACTCGCGAACCTCCGCTAAGGTTGGATTCTCCGCGGCCAGTTTCCGCAGCTCGCCGAGAGCCGCTGCGCCGGCACCGGCACCGGCACCGGCATTCTCCGTGTAGAAGGTTAAGGCGTAGAGGGCTTGCGCCTGCAGGATGAGAAGCGATGCATTCGGCACGTCATCGCTTCCCGCCCTGGCCAATGCCTCGAACGCCATGGTCAAATCCTGAGTTGTCGTTGCCGCCGCCGTTTGAGCCGCAAAGACCTGGCCGAGGGCTTGTGCACGGACTTCCTCGGGTACGTCGGAGGGCAGAGCTTTGAGGCCATCTAATCCTTCGTGGGCCGGAAAATTTCGTGCCGCGCGCTGAAGCAGGTCGACCATTCCCGCTTGGCTCTCTTGCCTAAGCCAGAGGCAATCAAGGATCTCCTTTGTTTCGTCCGCCTGCCCTTCCGCGCCATCGCAGTCTGCCTTACCGACCAATCTCTCCAAAACGTAAAGCTCGGCAATCGTGTCGGGTTCATGGGCCGGAAGGATGCCCTCGCGGGAATCAAACCCACCCCCAAGCGAGCCAATCACGTGGCACAGCTTCGGGTTCCTTTTGCTGGGCACGAATTCCTTCAAGCAAGCGACTCCATCCACCACGCTCGTACGAACTCCACGCAACGCACAGGCAACGGTTGCAAGATTTGCGTGTGGCGTATCCACGTTAGCCGGCATCCAGCGCTGACTGATCTCATGGTCGAGCACGTATTGGGCCAAGTCCTGAGCCTTCCAGTTCTTTGTATCTTTGCCGGCTTGGACGGCCGAGAGCAAGAATCGCGCAAAAAGCGGCCGCCCCTTGGGGTCGGCCTCGAGAAGTCGGTCGGCGAGGCCCTCAGCGGACCAACCGGACGGCATTCCGCCCTTCTCGGTAAGTGCGGAAAAGAGCTCGACCACTCCCGGGCGGGCCATCGTGCCAAGGTCGACATAGGGAAAATCCCCTTCCGCCTGGCCAGTCTCCGGCCTTGGTCTCGGGTCGAACTTACCCGGCACCGCCTGGAGACCGGAGTACCAAAGGCCGACGGGGGCGCGCTCTAGCACCAAGAAGCGCAGGCGTCGATTGTTCCGTTTGGCGGCAAGCGCGCTGAAGGCCATCTGCAAATTTCCCTGCCGCCGCAGCGCGTAATCCACGACCACCAACGTGTCATCGTGAATGATGAATTTGTCCCAGTTTTCGAACTGGGTTCCGGGGTTGAGGAACCCGGCGTCGAACCCCAAGTCCTGGGCTTGCTGAACCGCCCAAAGGCCGAGACGGCTTTTGCCACTTCCAGCGCCACCAATCATCAGCATCCAGGCAACGCCATCATCGCTCTCCAAAAACCGATCGAGGTAACCCTGCTCGGTGGCGCGCCCGACCAGCTCGTTTTCATCACCGGCATAGTAGTAATCGTTGTTCGCAATGGGCTCGGGAACGTAAAGCGGCACCCGGTCGATTGCTCGGACGGCCGACTCTAAGGACGTCATTCGCGGCTTGATGTAGTCGGCGAACCAGTTCCAAAACTGCTGATTCGACTTGTCGGTGTGTTCTCTTGTCTTCGCACCTTCTTCTTGGACCAGGTGGTCTACAAGTAGCATCCAATTGTCTGGCTCCTGCACGAACGCCGGTAGCTCTGCCCAGCCTCTAGCTTTCGCAAGTCGCCGCGCCGTGTTATATGGCTGCTCAACCTGCTGGACAAGCCTCCGCATGATCGCTTCTTTTTCTTTCTCATCCCTCGCCTGCTTCACTTGTTGAACGACACCAAGGGCGACCATTGCGGTAGCGATGAGGACGGGAACGGCCGGACAGCCCATCATTCCGGCGACGCCGCAGGCGGCAAATCCAGGCGCGACACTGTTGATTCTAACGATGATCTTATTGGCCGTCTCTGCCGTGTCGGCCATCGACGAGAAATTGCCCAAGACCTCTTGGAACAGGGCAAAGAGGTTGACATGGTTCCTCACTCTGCCCTCCCTGTTTTCCCCATTTGATTCATCCCGTTCGTCGTCATTGGCCGCCGCTGCATTCTACATTGCTTCGACGCATTGGGTTGCATTTTTCGCGGTTGGCCGCAGTTGCCATGATCAACCAGCTAGCGCGGGTGAAAACCAACCCGCGGCTACGGAATTTGACTGCGTCCCCGAACCCCGGCGGGGTGCCAGAATCCCTCGGCCGCATAAGCCCTTGTGGCCACGGAGCAAAGAGAACCTCGGACAACATCCCGTGCGCGCAGCGTGTAACCTAGCGCCGTGAAGCGTTTTGAGATTGGTACGTCGGGCATTGAGGCATCGGAGGTCGCGCTGGGCTGCATGCGAATCGGCGGAATGGAGCCGGCGGCGATCGACAACCTGATTCAGACGTCATACGACCTCGGGATCGACTTCTACGACCACGCCGACATCTACGGCGGGGGCAACTGCGAGGTTGTATTTGCCGACTCCATCGCCCGCCTCGGGCTGGATCGAAGCAAGCTGATTTTGCAGAGTAAGTGCGGCATCCGGCAGGGATTCTTCGACTTCAGCAAGGAGTACATCCTCGATTCAACGGACCGAATCTTGGATCGCCTCAAGACGGACTACCTCGATATTCTCCTCCTCCATCGGCCGGATGCATTGATCGAGCCGGAGGAAGTAGCCGAGGCCTTTGGCCAACTTAAGGCGAGCGGCAAGGTGCGGCATTTCGGCGTCAGCAACTTCAATCCGGGCCAAATCGAGTTGCTGCAGGCGTTCCTGCCCGATGCGCTCTGCGCGAACCAGCTTCAGTTCAGCATCATGAACACGGGAATGATCGACCGCGGCATCGCGTCGAACATGAAGATCGACAACTCGGTGGACCGCGACGGCGGCGTGCTCGACTATTGCCGATTGAAAAAGATCACGATTCAGGCCTGGTCGCCGTTCCAGTATGGGTTCTTCGAGGGCGTCTTCATCGACAACCCCAAGTTCCCCGAGCTGAACAAGGTGATGGACGAGCTTTGCGGAAAGTACGGGATCACCAAGACGGGCCTCGCCATCGCCTGGATCCAGCGGCATCCGGCGAAGATCCAGTCGGTGCTGGGAACGACGAGCGCGGAGCGCGTGACCCAGGTGGCGGACGCCGTCAAAATCGAGCTATCGCGCCCCGACTGGTACGCCATTTACCGCGCGGCCGGCAACATCCTGCCGTAATAGGCGGGATGGGATTCCGGGTCTTTGGTTCGGGGGCCTTTATGCCTACACGGCCATCTTCCGATGAATCCATATCGGACATTCAGGGCTCATCAAGGCTAGGAGAAACCCAAAATGGAAAGAAACCTCAAGACTCGATTTTCCCTCGTCGTTTGCGCCTTGGCTGCGATTGGCAGCGCCTATGGCCAGAACAGCGCGACAACTGCTCTCATGGTGAGTGGCAACGCTCTGGTGTTGCGCCAAGCGGTCTCGGCCCCGGCCACCTCGTTGACGAAAGAGGAGCGGGAGGGCCTGCTCTTCATGCGCGAAGAAGAGAAGCTAGCACTAGACGTTTACGTCGTGTTGGCAAAACGATGGGGCTCTCGTCCGTTTGGCAACATCGCTCAAGCCGAGCAAACGCACATGAGCGCCGTCAAGGGGTTGCTTGACCAGTACGGTCTTCCTGACCCAAGCGCGAACCTGAAACCAGGCAAGTTTAACAACAAGGAATTGCAAAAGATGCACGATGACCTAGTCAGGACCGGAAGTTTGTCAAGAACGGAAGCCCTGAAAGTGGGAGCCACGATCGAAGACATGGATCTTTTTGACCTGGCACGCTGGGCAAAGCTGACCGACAAGCCTGACATTCTCGCGTTCTACGAGCGCCTCGCGGCCGGGTCGAGAAACCACCTTCGGGCCTTTACGAGGAATCTTCGCAATGCGGGCATCACTTACAAGCCGCGCTTCATTAACCAGGACTCCTACGATAAGATCGTTGGTTCTGGTCCGGAACGCGGCGGAACCGGAGGGCGAACGGACTAGTCATCGGTCCTCTCGCTCCTGCCCAACCAGAATCTCCGGTTCTCCCCGTTTGCTGAAAAAACGATTTTCGCCCGATCCGAGGCCTCTGGACTCGCGCCACCGAGAACCAACTGCAAACACTTCACTTAGCCCAGAAGCCTAGCGGCCGGTCATGGGTTTCCATTTGGCCGGATCGACATCGCAAGACTAGCCTATCGCGACCTGACCCAACAGGTCGCGGTAGGCGTCGAGGTCGGCGGGGTGGAGTTCTGGGTCTTTCGCGCGGTCGTCCCAACCGCGCAGCCGGACCGCCGCCGCGTAGTGCGGATTCGATTCAAACTGAGTCACCTCGTCCGCGTTCATCACGCCACCCTGAAGTTCCAGCGACTTGCGCGAGGCGTCCGAGAGGCCATCTAGGTAGCCGGAGACGGTGGCGCAAAGGTAGCGCTTGGCCTCAACATGCAGGCGAACCGGCTCGGTAATGGTCTCCGGGAAATGCTGCCGAAGGTAGCGAACGCCCATCTCCTCGTGCCGATCATCGATTCCGTGGTCGGCGGCGTCTTCCGGCAGGTCGGTGACCAAGTGGCCGATGTCGTGCAGCAGCGCGGCAACGACGAGCTCATCCGGCGCGCTCTCGTTCCGGGCGTGCTGCGCGCATTGCAGCGCGTGCTCCAGCTGGGTCACGTCCTCGCCGTATTGCGAGTTTCCTTTGGCGGCGAACAGACCGATAATCTCGTCGGCGATGAGCATGGTTCAGTTTGGGCCGGCGGTAGGTTAAGAATCAAGCCGAGTTCGCTCTTAAGCGGCGATCGGCCCGCCACAAAAACCCAGTCGCTAATGACCCTGCCAGCAGAATCCGACTTTGCTGAAATCACCGCGTCGGGAATCTTCTTCACGCACGAAAAAGTAGAGGATGCCGCCGTCTCCCCACTCAAAATGGGCCGCCTCGTCGGAATCGAACTGCGCCAGCAGCCGCCACTCGCGCTGCGCCATCTCGATGAACTCTTCGCGCATTTCTTCCTTGCTAGTGACGAGCAAACCTTCACTTCGTCTTCGCCTGCCCTCGCACAACGCTTCCATTTCATCCCCCTGGATCGAATCCGGAAATCCTCCGACCTGGTGGCGGGGAAGATCCCGGTACGCCTTCACAGAAAGCTCGATG
Organism: Fimbriimonas ginsengisoli Gsoil 348; assembly: GCA_945881865.1. Taxonomy (GTDB): domain Bacteria; phylum Armatimonadota; class Fimbriimonadia; order Fimbriimonadales; family Fimbriimonadaceae; genus Fimbriimonas; species Fimbriimonas ginsengisoli_A. The sequence goes on from CAMCVK010000011.1 coordinate 48,503, forward strand.
AATTCCTCCGAGGTCACATCATCCATCTTAAGGGATTTGATTTCTTCTCGCTCCCACGGCGTAACGGATACGATCCGGGTCATCTTGACCGGAAGCTTTCCCGCCGCATGCGCAAAGAGAGCCTCGACCTCCCCAACCGGAAAATCTGAGCCCGATTTTGGAGAGGGGACGTGAATGACCGACGATGACTCTAGGGCATCTTCGTCTAGATCCTCGTCGACGAAGAACAGCAGCCTGCCGTCCTTCGGCAACCAATCCATCGGAACACATGCCTGCACCTCGGCCAAGTCAATCGAGGCGAGAAGGAACAGCGGATTCCCGTCTCGCGTGGGCCAGGCGATCCCAGGCGGAAGCTCTGGCCGACCAGCAAGGTACGAACGCACGGCTTCCTTGGTCGCAACGAGGTGGACAGCCGGTTGCGCAAAAGTAAGGGCTTTCTCAAGGAGCTCTTGATCAGGCTTGGGCTTGGGCTTCTTCTTCCACCAGGACATGACGAATTCGTTTTTACCTTCGCCGGAGCGTGGATAAAGCCCCAGGCGGACGGGAATCGTCCGACCGTTTTCAGGCCTTCCGTCAGACCCCGACTTGCGTGACGCGGCCGCCACGCCACAGCGAACTTCGAGTCTCTATTGGCGTCACGACCCGGTCAGAAAACTCCTGCCCGATCACGAATCTTAGTAACACAAAGTAAATTAAAGGCAGCGCATGTCCGCGTCAGCTTGTGCGAGCCGCCTCACTGCGTCGTGAGCAGCTGGCAGCAGTGCGCTTGCCGAGCTCTCGATACTGCTGGAAATTTGCCTAAGACGATCAGCACCAGAAAGGAGATCACGGACAAGACCGCCACGAAGAGCCTCAATGTCGGCATCGAGCTTTTGGAGGTCCCGTGGGTCAGTTCCGGCAGATGGATCAAATGCAAACTTGCTCAAGACGGAGCGTTTCCAATCGAGAAGTTTATCCGTGAGGAAGACGCCAAAACCCGGTACGTTTAGAACGGACTGGCTAGTGATATCCGCTGCAGTTTCGATGCCGTAATAGCCAAGTGTGCCACAACGTTCATAACCGATCCCCGTAATAACCCCTGGAAGGATCCGAAATGTCTCGAGGAACCGCGTTAGCTGCCGTTCATGCAGAGCCGCTTCTAGCGCGTCAAATTCTCGCTGGCGCCGAGCGTCGATATCTTCGTAGTCCCTCTTCTTCTTGTTGAGATCAGCTAGGGTCGCTTCGAAGACATCGAGGGACGCAGTCGACTGCCACCGGCTTCTGAGGGAATCAAACTCGGCCTTGGCCGACCTGAAGGACGCTTCTGCATCAGCCTTAGCTACAACCAATCCCGCCGCTCCCTGCTGAGATATTAGAAGCCACGCTAGCCATGCGAAGAAAAGCCCGGGACAAATGAATGACGGGTCGATAAAAACAGAGCTCGCGACCAACAGCCCCACGATCACACCACTCGCTGCAAACCCTCTTCTGCGGTTCCCAATTGTTCTGTACGTGGAAGCTGGCATGGCAACTGGAAGAGGGGAGTATGTTGGAAATGGTGGTGGTGAGGGCGGTGCCACCCGGACGATGGTTGCCCAGACTTTGGTGAGGTCAAATGCACTTCGGCTCGCACGAATCCCCAGCCCTACCCCGAACAGCGAAATTCCAACGCTTTGTTCGATCGCACACCACGGGCACGATGCGCTGTTATCATGATAGTAGTGACTCTCAATATAGGAGCACTGGCGGAGATTCAGCAGCAAGTCCGAAAGCGCCGACGCCCACTCTAGTGCCGTCGGCCTGATTGTCCTACCTGCTTCCAAGAATGCTCCTTCAAACATAGAAGCAATTTTCGGCGACATTGCGTCCAACGATATTGTGTGGGGGGGTTGCTTCATCTGTCGTGCCGTCGCACCGGGGCCGTAGGCGAACATGTGACTGGCAATTTTTCGCTCAATCGCAACCTCTCCTGGCACCAACGCAGCTCCGGCAAATGGGTGGCGCCCCATCGCCATTAATTCGAATATCAGAACAGCAAGTCCAAAGTTATCGTGATTTGGGGTTCGTAATTTGCCCTCCAAACCCTTTCCCTGAAGTTCGGGCGGCGTGTGGAGGGGTTCCGCAACTACACATTCGAATGTCTGACCTTGAAGACTTATCTGAAAGCTATCGCAGTCGATTAGTCTTACCGTGGTGTCGCCCGCCACCATCACACTAGAGTGATTCACGTCCCCAATTACGTGGCCATTTTTGTGGACAACAGCAAAGGCGCGGGCGATATTTGCTCCAGTATTTATCAGAAAACGCCAGTCAGCGTTATCGAACTCGGCTAATCGCGACTTCGGGTTATACAGTTTGTGCAGCTCTTTGTGTTTATCCGCGTTCCGCATCACAAAGCCCTTTACTCCACCACTTGAGTGCTCAGATAAGAGTTGAAGCGGCCAGCAAGTCAGTTGTTCGAGGTCGGCGGAGGAACAAGCCACCATCAGCCGCAGCTTCTTGCTACGATCAGAATTAGGCTCTTGGTGATATATTTTTGCAACGATATCATCGCTGCCCTTTATTTTGAAAACCGTCCCTTCTCCTCCTTGGGCAATCCGTTCACCTAGAACGACTTTTCTTCCCTGAGAATCAAGAAACACTGGCACCGCGTCAATAGGCCCCGTTAACACGCGTCGCCATCACGAGCGTTTTATCGTCGTCCGTTCGTTCCTGTACTTGATCTGAATTGAGGAATGAAATCAGTTCTTCGCATAGTCTCTCCGAAACACCAACTTCTTCATTTCGCAATGGATTAAAGAAGGTTCGGAAAAATGGGGAATGCGCGGACTTTGAGGCGATATGAAGCGCAATCCGCTGAAGTCCATCAGTTAAAATGGCCACCTCGTTGACACTGCTGGCTGATTTACTCGTTTGCAGATGATCTTCTGCGTCGTCGTCAGAAACGAAATACGTCATGTTTGCATACTCCGCTTCCTCTGGCCACATGACAGGATCATACTCATCTGGTTGCTCAGGACACGAAACAACTATTGCACCATCGCCAATTTGCATGAACATCGACGCAGACTCTCCGAGGATTGCCCCCAGGAAAGTACACGCATATTCCCTCGCAGTTCCGCCGGCGGCTGCAGCTCTATTTCGGATTGCTTCTCTTGCTTGTATTATCCATTTTCGGCACTCTGCCTTTTCGATATCACCCGCATTAGCACCCTGCAATACTAGTGATTTAAAGTGATTCTCAAAACTCTCGCACACCAGTTGCGCAGCTTCATGGGATCGATTCGCTGTTCCAGCACCGTCTGCTGCAAAGAGCAGGACCACGGTGTCGTTAGGCCCTAAGACAAGGTTGTGCCCACAAAAATCTTGACACCGAGTTCCGCTATGGACGTGCGCCGAACCAATCACACTTGCCTGGCAAACTCGCCACGCGGATGCTTCAGCCAACGGTTCCCCAACCATTCGGTTCGGTCGGGTTTGCCAATTTGATCTGGTCTCCAACTTGGCTGTGGGACACCGTTCTAAGCGAACTGGAAAGCCAGCTAAAAAGATCTTTAAAGCGCAACCCCGACAAGCGTATCGGCTCTCGGACACTCAATTTTCTGAGGACGTCGAAGTTTGCGCCATCCACCCCGACGGCAAAAAACTGAAACTGCTTCGTCGATTCGCCCTGCTTTATTTCGTCGGCGGCGAGTTGCCATTTGTCGGTTGGCCCACCATCAGTCAACAGGAAGACCCAGGGGCGGTAATATTCCACCCCATTTTCTCTGTACGAACTTTTTCGCGCTCGAAGCAATTCGAGCGCTCGCTCGATAGCCGAACCCAGCGGGGTTTCACCGGAAGCTGATAAGACGGGCGGACTAAACAGATCAGGAGTCTCAAATTCTGCGACAACTTCAACGGGGCCGAATGTTACTATGGCAACTTCAACTCGTTTTGCAGCGAGAGGGTCAGCCATGAGTTCCATAAAGAATAACTTCAATCCAGCGTTCAACTCAGCGATTGGGCGCCCCTGCATAGACCAGCTGGTGTCAAGGAGCAATAGGCACGGACAGCGTGGCTCCGGGTTTTCTGCGAAGATCGCCGCGTCATAGCGCATAATTTTCGTGAACGGCACCTGCTGATACGGATCTGTCATCGTTACCCTCGAAACCTGATCTGCGACACCGTCCCAGTTTACGCGAACTCACCTTTTTGGCAACCGATCCCCAAAAGTCCTCCGGCTTTTCCGATAAAAGAATCCGGTGGTTGAGAGACACGGCAACGTAACACCGCCAAGCTTGCCGTCGCGCACTTCAGTCTCGCGAAAGAACGCGGTGGTCTCAGACCCCGACTTGCGTGACGCGGCCGCCACAGACCGGAAGGTACGTCCCCGTGCAGTAGGTGGCCAAGTCGCTCAGGTAGAACGCGCAGACGTTCCCGATTTCCTCCGCCGAGCCGTGCCGGCGGAGCGGCAGCGATGCCGCGAAGCCCTTCGAGCCATCCCCTTCGGTGTCCACCGTTTCGGTCGCCATCCAGCCCGGCGCAACCATGTTGATGCGGATGTTCTCCGGACCAAGCTCGGCGGCAAGCGACCGCGAAATCCCCACCATCGCGCCCTTCCCCGCCAAATACATCGACCAGTCGCCCGAACCGAGGTTCCAAAGTTCCGTCACGATGTTCACGACCGAACCACCCCCGGCGGCCGCCATCATCGGGCGCGCCGCCCGAATCGTGTTCACGACCGCCTTCGCCCCAAAGTCGAGCATGTTCTGGTAGCCGTCCCAGTCGGAACCGGCCAGCGACCCATGCTGAGCCCCGCCGATGGCGTTGTTCACCAGGCCATCCAACCGACCAAATCGAGCGACGACGGCCGCAACCATTTCCTCAACCTGTGCCGCATCGCGAACGTCGCCGCCAACCGCGATGGCTTCCCCACCGGCGGCTACCAGCTCGGCAACCACCGCCTCGGCGCGCTCGCGTCCGCTTGCATAATTCACCGCAACCGATGCACCGTGCCGCGAGAGCACCCGCGCGATCGAGCTGCCGATTCCTTTCGAAGCCCCGGTAACCAACGCTACTTTGCCGGCAAGCAACATCAATCCACCGCCTCAAACGTGGTGGTGAGCGTCTGCGCTTGGCCGGTCTCAGCGGCGCGGTAGCCGCTCTCGAAGATCTCGATAACGTGGCGGGCGTGCTCCGCGGTGCCATAGAGCGGCGTGCCGGTTTGCACGAGGTCGATGAGCTGCATGATGTCCTCGTAGACGTGCGTTTCCTCCATGGCAAGGTGCGCGCCGTGGATGTGCCGCCCACGCGAATAAGCGGCGAGGCCGTCATCGTGACCAGGAAACTGCAACGGCTCGCCGTTCAGTTTCGTACCTTCCAAGGTTCCGCGGCTTCCGTAAAAGTTCGGCTGGCCCCAGCCTGGCTCAACGCGACCGTGAGCCGCGCCGTAGACGAACGCAAAGACGGAATCGCCAAAATCCAAAAGCAAGAACGAGTTGTCGTCGGCTTCGGTTTGGAACGGCTCGCCCCGAAACTCGCGGGTCGGAATCGAAATGCCCGACATCGCCGTGACGCGCTTCGCGGGACCGAGGATTCCGGTGAGGGTGTGCAACCCGTAAACCGTCATGTCATACAGCGGTCCGCCGCCCGGCTTTTTCCAATACCAAGACGGGTTGACGTTGCTCAGCAGGTCGTTGCCCCCGCGCACGCCCTCGTTCTCGTGATAGTTGCCGAATCCAGCGCCCACGACCGCCCACGCGAGTTTGCCGAGGTCGCCATTTTGGATTAGCTTGCGGATGGCCTGGTTCTGTGGCTGGACCATCTGGCCGGGACTTGCATTGATCTTCACCCCGTGGGCCTTAGCTTCATCGATGAGTTGCGTGGCCTCGGCCGCCGTCACCGACATCGTTTTGTTAAAGTGAACGTGCTTTCCGGCGCGAATCGCCGCGATTCCCTGCTCGAAGTGCAGGCCAATTGGGGTGCCGAGGGTCACGAGATCCACTTTCGGGTCTGCCAGCAACTCGTCTAAAGAGTCGTAGCCGCTGTCGACGCTAAACCGGTCGGCTGCTGCCGCCGCACGCCCCGGAACCGCGTCGCAAACTGCGGCCAGATGCACCCGATCTTGAACGTCATCTAACGACAGGTGGGCCAACGCCGCCCGAATTCCGATACTGCCTGCCCCAACCACACCAACGCCGATTCTTTCCACCGCGACAGTGTGCCGGTTGGGCCGGAATTTGTCAATTCCGGCACCCGAGAGAGGTTTAGTCCACCTTGCGCGCGGCTTGCTCGGCCTGATGTTCGGCTCGCTTTTTCGCCTCGGCGGCATCGTTCCCCGCCTTCTGCTTCAGCTCTTCCGCACGGTGCTTGGTTTCTTGACCAAACTCCTCGGCCTTGTGCTTGCCTTCCTGAATCTTTTCGTCGGCTTTGCCCATGAGGTCAGCGGCAAAATCTTTTGCCTTGTCAGCGAGATCGGCGGCGGCGTGTTTGGCTTTGTCCAGGTTGTTTTCCATGTCAATGCTCCCGACTCCCGGAATTCCGCGATGGGTCCATTTCAACTCGACCGGTGGGACCAACGAAGGTGGGAAAGACCCTATCTTCTCGGTTTGGGCTTGAACCCGGCGTCTTTCTTGATTTCGCGCATCGTGTGTTTCATGCCGGCAATCTTCTTCTTTAATCCGCCGCCCACATTGCCGCCGGAGTTCTTGACGATGCTGAACATGTCCTCGAACCAGTCCGCGATGATCCCGAAGAATCCTCGCCGGTCCTGTTGGAATCGGACGGGTCCGTCGCGGTGTTGGTTAGAGTTATTTGCCATATCTTCCTTTGCTACTCCCTACTTCCGACGAATCCCCAAAGCAACCGAAAAGCTGGTAATTGCCTTTCTATTGGGGGAAGAGATGATGTAATCTGCGGCCCTCATGAACCTCTCAACCGAGTTTCTGGCGACGTTGCAGCAAAACCACGGCGGTTATTTGGAAGGAGATCGCGTCGATGCGTTCCTGCACGAGGCGGGCATCAAGTTTGCCGCCGGCCACTGGTGCGCGGGACAATTTGCCGACCGATTCGCGCCGGCCGGATACAACGCCGATGATCCAACCTTCGATGATTCGGTAGAAGCGCAGATCGCGCGCGTTCGTCAGGCCGGAATCGATGGCGCCGAGTTCCATGAGATCGTGTTCCTGGACGCCCACGGCGCGAAAGACGCCGCCAAGATCGCCTCGATCCAGGCGGCATTGGCCACCCACCGCGTCATCCCGACGAACATGAACTTCAACACGTGGACGCATCCGAAGTTCAAGTTCGGCGCCGTCACCCACCCCGATGCAGGCATGCGACGGGTCGCGCTCGATCAGATCCTGACCGGCGTCGAAATTGCCCACGAGCTTGGGTTTGCTAGCTGCGGCTATTGGCCGGGTTCGGACGGCTGGGACTACCACTTTGAGGTCGATTACGGCCAGCGGCTGCGATGGTTCATCGACGGCTGCACCGAAATCGCCGCCCGGTGCGATGCGCTTGGCCTTCCCTTTGGCACTGAGCCAAAGCAGAAAGAGCCGCGAGAGATGAACATGATCACCAACACGGTGGCCAAGGCCGCGCTGGTCTGCAAAGAAGTCAACGCAACGCTGGGAAAGACGGTCATGGGCGTCGCCATCGACTACGGCCACGAGCAGATGGTCGGCAACACCCCGGCGGATTCGCTGTACATGCTGAAGACCCTCGGCATTCCCATCGCGAACTTCCACATCAACGGTGCGAAGTACAACAGCAACGACGAGGACCGGATCGCCGGAACCGACGATATCTGGCGATTGGTGGAGTTCTGCTACGCGGCGATTGATACCGGCTACGACGGGTGGTTCGGCGAGGACCAATTCACTTACCGCACCGAGCAGGTCGAATCGATGGCCCTCTCCCGCGAGTTCTTCGCGAACTGCATGAAGAAGGCGCTCCTCATCTACGCCAACAAGGCAGCCCTGCAAGCCGCTCAGGCAACGGGCGATGCGGCTCGAACGATCCAAGTCGTGAAGAAAGTCATTTACAACGGCTGAGCCGTAACGAGCCGAGCGTAAACCACTAAGCCGCCCGCAAATAGGGCGGCAAAGTACAGGGCAATCATGCCCCACGATTCATGGCACTTGGCTCCGAGCGCCGCGCCGACGATGAGGCCGGACCACAGGATCGCGTAGGGAACCCAGTGCCGGTTTCGTTGGCCGCTCAGCTGTCCCGCCATTCCCTGCCCAATCTTCACTAGGGCCCCGGTCATGTACGTGAGGCCGATTCCAGCCTCGTCGCCCCCTTGGAACACGGCGTTTTCGCTGCCCATCGCCACCGCGCAAAGCAGCAGGCTCAGTTCCCCGGAACCGATTGAGTGCGAGAGTGCGGCAAGGAGCAAAAGCACGGCGACGAGTCCGATGGCCGAAGCGCGCTGGTGCTTTTTCAGATGGTGCCGAACCAACGACCCCAGCGTTACGCCCACGACGAACGCCAGAATGAGTCCCATCAGCATCGCGCTCGAAGTGAAGTCACCCGCGGCCAAACTCGTACCGAGCCGAGTCGAGTTTCCGCTCATAAACGAAACGAAATAGCTTTTCGCGCCCATGAATGCCAGCGCATCCACGTAACCCGCCAGCCCGGCAAGCAGCACGGCAAGCGTTACCGTTCGTTTGTTGTAGCGAGTCACGGTATCACTTTCCCCCATTTCGGGGACGGCCGGCCAACGGTTAAATGTAATAAACTATTGGTAAGCCCGCCCACGGGGTAAGCTTTTGGGTGATGGGAGAAGCCTGAATGATGCTCCAACTTCTAATGCTTCTCTCGACGGTGGGGGTTGGCGCCGAGCTCTTAGCCGAATCCGCTCCGGCCGGGGATGACCGGGTCGTCCGGGACCCGCTTAGGCCGGTCAGCCAGATCGGCCGGGATCGATTCGAGTTACAGTACTTCACCGCCGAGCCATGCGTGACTCGGGTTCGATACCGAAGGGGCATTTTCCCGGCGGCCGCTTTTCAAAAACTCGCCGACGGAAACGTTGAGGTTTTTGAGGACAGCGTGCCGAAACGGTGGCACCGAGTTTCGGTCACCGGCCTCAGACCAGGCTCTCGCTACTTTTATCAGGTCTATGAGCCGCAGCGCCAAGCGTCGGAGACGGACAAAGCCTGGGGCGCACGGGACGGATTCCGTCGGGAATACGCCGTTTCGACTTTGGCCGAAGCTGGCAAAAAGACGGTCATCCACCTGCCGGTGAAGGTCATTTTGATGACGAACGTCTTCAATCCGGAAGGCGCGCCCGGGTTACCCACCCGCATGAGCGAACCCGCCCTGGCGATTCTTCGCCGCGAGTACGCGCTCGCCACGCGCTACTTCTGGATTTCCAGCGGCATGCGCCTCTGGGTCGATTACCAAATCACGGTGGATTCTCGCTGGCAACTATGGGGCCCCTCCCGCACGGTCTCGGGCACCCTCGGCTACGGCTTACCGGTCTGCCGCTCCTATCCAAACCAGGACTTTCTGGCTCCGGGCGGAGGGACCTTCACCGTTTTCGATCCCCGCCGACCAGATGATGTCATCAAAGAGGGAATCACCGAACCCTTCCCCTTCGCCGCCCAAATCGAACAGGCTTTCCCCCAGCGATACAACACCCAGCTTAAACGATGGGCATATTACAACTCCGGCGGCGGCACCTACGGAGTAGACGAGTTTCCGCGCGGAATCCCTGCCCGCAGCCAGTTTCTGGGCGGAGGCGACACGGCGTGGCTCGCCGCGCACGAATTCCATCACGGGCTGGAGAGCATGGGCAAGTTCTCATTGTCAGACCGCGAAGATGAGCGGATCGTCTTCAATCACCCGTCGCCGCGCCGACTTGGGACGAACGCCCAGGCTTGGTCAACCGCCGGACGGCACGGCGAGCATTGGGACGTAATGGCGTTTTGGGACCGGCAACTCACCGACGCTCAGTGGCTGCGGATGTACTTCGGCCGGACCGAGACCGTTGTCGACGCCGATCAGGACGGATTCCCGGATAACGACCCACGACTGCCGTACGACGAAAAGCGGTTCGGCTCGTTGTCAACGAAAGCCCGCACCGACGGGCGGATGAACGACCTGGCAAAGGTGATGCAGAGCAATTGGGCGCCCGGCCCGCTCTCCACCACGTGGGTTCGAACCGAGCCGCAAAACGTCGTGCCTTCGCCCACGAACCCAGACTCCGACGGCGACGGATTGGCCGATGCCGACGATCCGATTCCATTGTTTGCGGTTCCGCCGTTGGTGCCTTTCCTGACGGCGAAAGTGGACGGCCTGGCAGACGAGTGGAGCGGTATTCCCTTCGCCGGCCAGCTCGCGACCTCTGGAAATGGGTCGCGCCGGCGGGAAGCGGTCGATGATGACCGCGCTTTGGGTCCGCGAGATCGCCGCCTGACGTATTGGCAAGCAAGCGACGAGAAGGCCTACTATGGCTGCTTTCGGGCCGAAGGGGATTGGGACCGCATCGATTTGACCCTCGACGGAGAAGGCAAGGGTGTGTATTCGGGAGAGGGCATCCAAAGCATCACGTTCACCCGGGCAAAAGGGGTTGTGACGGCAACCCCGGGATTGGGCGGCGCCGAGGGGCTCGAGTTTGTCTGGTTAAAGGTCGGCAATGCCCACATATTGGAGTTCCGGCTGCCACAAGGCGGAAAGTCGCCCTGGCTGTGGGAGCGCGGCGGCAGAGAGATCGGCGTCACGGCAAACTTTTGGTTCGAGAACCGAGGGTTCTCTCTGTATGAGCCGTACCGTCCGGTGTACTTCCGGATGGAAGGACCCGGCTAGCCTAACCGCCCGCCCCGTATACTCGTAGAACTAATCACGATGCACCAGGTTCCCTTGCCGCCGGAATACATCGACCTTTCGCCACTCGCCACGGACGAGCGCATCCGTACTGCGAAAAAGAACCTCGGGGAATCCACCGTGGTGATGGGGCATCACTACCAGCGGGACGAAATTATCGCCCACGCCGACTTCCGGGGCGATAGCTACAAACTCGCGAAGGACGCGAACATCAACCCAGACGCTGAGTTCATCGTGTTCTGCGGCGTGCACTTTATGGCCGAAAGCACGGACATCCTAACGCCGGAGCGCGTGAAAGTCCTGCTGCCGAATCTCGCTGCCGGGTGCAGCATGGCCGACATGGCGAACATCTTTCAGGTCCGCCGATGCTGGCAGGACCTGGCTACGGTCCTTGGTTCCGCCACCACCGTCGTTCCGGTCACCTATATTAACAGTGCCGCAAACTTGAAGGCGTTCGTCGGCGAGCATGGCGGGACGGTCTGCACCAGCACCAACGCGCCCACTGCCGTCGCCTGGGCGTTGGAGCAAGGCGAGAAAGTGCTGTTCTTCCCCGACCAGCATCTAGGCCGGAACACCGGCGTTCGGCTTGGCTACGATCCCTCCGAGATGGTGGTTTGGGATCCCTTCAAGCCGTTAGGCGGCAACTCTCCGGAGGCTTTGCGCGCCGCGAAGTTCATCCTTTGGAAGGGCCATTGCAGCGTCCACAAGCGGTTTTCCGTCGAGCAGATCGAGAAAGCGAGGCAGGAATTCCCGGGTATTCGCGTCATCGTCCATCCGGAGTGCGAACTCGAGGTTGTGAACGCCGCCGACGAGAACGGCTCGACCGAGGCGATCATTCGGGCGGTCGTGAACTCTCCCGCCGGGTCGAAATGGGCGGTCGGAACCGAGATCAACCTCGTCAGCCGCCTCGCGAAAGAGAATCCGGACAAGACGATCTTCTGCCTGGACCCGCAGATTTGCCCATGCGCGACGATGTACCGAATCCATCCAAGCTTTCTGCTGTGGGTGCTGGAAGGTTTGGTCGAAGGCGAGGTGCGCAACCAGGTGTCCGTGCCGGAGAAGGTCCAGATGTTCGCGCGCGTCGCGCTGGACCGCATGCTCACCGTCTGCGCGTAGCCCGTACGAAATTCGCTAAACTCCGAAGGGCGTTTTGGGACACACAATGAAGTGGACAAATATTTCTCGGGCAATGCTGGCGGTCGCCGTCGCGTCGGCCCCCGCAATCGCAACGGCGCAGGAGCGCGTCTCCAGCCTCACCGGTGAAATCAGGCAGCACGATTCCTTTGCAAGCCGCATTCTGGGCAACAAGCGAACGTTGCGCGTTTACTTGCCGCCCGACTACGACAAGAACCGCGGCGCTCGCTACCCGGTGCTTTACATGCACGACGGGCAAAACTGCTTCGACGGCATGACCAGCTACATTCCGAACCAGGAATGGCGTGCCGACGAAGCCGCCCAGGCCCTCATCGAGAACCGGATGCTGCGGCCGCTCATTATCGTCGCCATCGACAACGCGGGTGCCGACCGAGCCAATGAATTTTTGCCGACGAAGGTGAAAACGACCGTGAAGAAGTACGGCGAGTTCGTCGTGGGGGAGGTCATGCCGTTCATCAACCGAACCTACCGAACCAAGACCGGGGCCAAAAACACGGCCCTCTGCGGCTCGTCGTTTGGCGGGGTCGCGACGCTTTGCATTGGCCTCAACTACCCAACCGTTTTTGGCAGCCTCGGTGTGATCTCGCCGTCGGTTTGGTGGGACGATCGCGTCCTGCTGAAGATGGTGGATGCCCTACCGAAGAAAACCGACCAGAAGATTTGGGTTGACATCGGCACTACGGAGGGCGGCGACAGCGAAGGCGACGCCGCCGCTCTGTTCGATCGGCTTGCGGCGAAGGGCTGGACCCCCGGCAAGAACCTGATTCTCTACCGCGACCGGTTCGCAAAGCACAACGAGGCCGCCTGGGCTGGGCGAATGGACCTCATTTTACAGTTCCTGATTGGGAGATAAACAACAAATGATCAAAGTTGGAATTATTGGCTGCGGACAAATTGCGCAGCATCACATGCGCACCTACCGAAAGATCGAAGGGGTCGAGATGGTCGTTTGCGCCGACTTAAACCCAGAAGCGGCCGAGCGCTCTTCGAAAGAGTTTGAGATTCCGGAGTTCACTACGAACTTCCGCGACATCCTCTCGCGAGATGACATCGATGCGGTGGACGTTTGCCTGCACAACAACATGCATATGCCGGCGACGCTGGCCGCATTGGAAGCCGGTAAGCACGTTTACTGTGAAAAGCCGATGGCCGGCGCGTATGCCGACGCCGAAACCATGCTCGCGAAGGCCCGCGAGGTCGGCAAGCACCTCCACATTCAGCTGGCGACGTTGTACACGAACGAAACCCGTGCCGCCCGCGAACTGATTCAGCTTGGCGAGCTTGGCGACGTTTTCCACGCACGATCTGCCGGATTCCGACGCCGCGGCCGACCGTTCGTCGACGGCTACGGCACGCCGACGTTCGTTCAGAAGCGGTTCTCGTCTGGCGGCGCCATGTATGACATGGGCGTCTACCACATCTCGCAGATCCTGTTCCTTCTTGGCAACCCAGCCGTGAGCCGGATCTCTGGCCAGACGTACCAGCGCATGGCAATGGATGCCGGACGCCGCGACTCCAGCGGTTACGACGTCGAAGAGCTCGGCCTCGGCCTCGTTCGGTTCGACGGCGGCAAGACGATGGACCTCATCGAGAGCTGGGCACTCAACCTCAACTCACTCGAAGGCTCCTGGATCGTCGGCGATCGCGGCGGCGTGAAGCTCGATCCGTTCGGCTTCTTCAAGAGCTACGGTCACCTCGACATGAACGCGACGGCCGAGCTTGGTTCGGCAAACTTCCGGTGGCGAAAAGTGCAGGGCGACGGCGACTACTACGGCGACTCGCAGGCGCACTGGATCGCGGCGCTTTCGGGCAAGGTCGAACTTTGGCCGACCGCCGAGGTTGCTTTGAACACGATGCTGGTTTCGGAAGGCGTGTACCTTTCGTCGGAACTGGGACGCGAAGTCACCGCCGACGAAGTTCGGTCATCTTCTAAGAGCACGGCTGTTCAGATCTGAACTACTGACCGGCGGCCGTCAGAACGACCCGGATCGTCTTTGAGATGATCCTTACATCAAGCACCGGTGAACGGTGCTTGATGTAATATAAATCGTATTGCAGCTTGATCAGGCTGTCTTCCTCGCTTGAGCCGTACCGGTACTTCACCTGCGCCCAGCCGGTGAGACCCGGCTTCACCGCGTGTCGCGCCCGGTAAAACGGGATGGATTCGGCCAGCTTCGCGACGAACTCGGGCCGCTCGGGACGCGGCCCGATGAGACTCATTTCACCCTTTAGAATGTTCCAGAACTGGGGCAACTCATCGAGTCTTGTGCGCCGGAGAAATCGACCAACCGGCGTGATCCGGGGGTCGCCGTGCGTGCTCCACTGAGCCCCGTTCGACTCCGCGTTCACCGTCATCGACCGAAACTTCACGATGGAAAAGTTGCGACCGCTCTTGCCGACTCGCAGCTGGTGGTAAAAGATGGGGCCGGGGCTTCCACCGCAGGCGTTCGCGAGCGCAATAAACGGCATCAACAACGCGGTGAGCGCAAGGCCGAGGATGCCCGCGGCAACGTCGAGGATGCGCACAAAAACGTCGTGCAACAGCAGATGACGTGGCTGCTCCACCGGGAACATAACGCCCCAGTTGTTCCCGACATGCTCGACCGCGACCTTTTGCATGAGGTCTTCGTACATCTGCGGCATGCTGGTGATGCGCACCCCTTGCTCGCGGGCGGCGACCAAACCGGTGAACACCCCGGCACTGAGTACCGGCGTGCGATTGATGGAGAGACAGATTGTGTCGACACCAAGTTGCTTCACCCAATCCATCAAGGTTTCGGTTTTGCCGAGCACCGGCAATCCGGCATGTAATTGCCCAACCTTCGTCTCCTCGTCGTCCACAAAGCCTACGAGTTGGAACCCGCGGTCTCCCCGCAATTGATTCTCGGCCACGGCCGCGGCGAGAATGCCGCCGCTTCGTCCGGCCCCCACCACCAGAACTCTTCGGGCAAAGGGAAATTTTCTTGCCGCAGCGCAAAAGAGCGTCCGCCAGATAGCAAACAGCACGACCGCCGTGATTGCTAACGAAGCCTTTAGCCACAGCGGACCCGTCAATGAAGGCAATTCATAGAGTGAACGTGCCGTGAGCACCACGAACGCGGCCGCGACCGTTGCAAGGTGAGTGCGCGGGTAAGAAGCCGCCCGGCTGAGGCTATAGAGGTTCGAACTTAGGGCAAGCAGGAACCAAAGCGCGGTTGAGCCGAAGAGAGAAAGCAACTCCACGCTTGAGATGAATTGCAGCGACGCGCCGCGACGGTCCCAGGTTGCCAGCAGCATCGGGACCAACAGCGCGACCATGTCTCCGGTCGCGAGGAGAATCTTTCCGTCGCGCAAAGACAGCCGCGCGGCAACCGCTTGGTCAGCCGAGGGCACCTTAACCGTATAAGCATCTTCCGCGTGAATCATACGTATTGAGCAATAAACAAGAAATACAATCAAACAAAATAAAGTTTGCCGCCCCTGGCGGCCGCAAAACTCGCCTACTTCGAGAGTGCCCGGATGAGCGCGAGGGTGAGGCCCGCGCTGGCCAAGCCCGAAGCCGCATTCTGAAGGTCACTGACCTTCTCTCGCAATCGAACCGCCATCACCTTTGTTGGCACCAGAATGTGGTCGCCAAGCTCAATCTTAACGCCGCGTCGGTACTTTAGAATCGTGCCGGAGGCGCGCACGACAATGATGAGATCGACGGCTGCGTCCGCCGAGGTGCCGCCCGCCCGGTCCAGGTAGTACGCAAGCGACTCACCCGGCGCGAACGTTACCGCGCTGGGCAGGGCCACGGCTCCCGAGATCGCGACCGTCGTTGGTCGCTCCGGAATGATCAGCGTGTCGCCGTCCTGCAAAATCACATCCGTACGACCGCCCGGCTGACGTAGCGCCGTTTCGACGTTCACGTTTAGGTTGCCGCTGGGAATCAGTTCTCGCTCGCCCAGCACGCGCGCGGCGGTGGCCGCCTCGCTTCGCAGCGCCTCCGCCAGTGCCTGGTCCAGCGACTTTCCGGGCTGGATCGAAAGACCGCCCTGCCCGCTCGGAGTCGGTTGATTCGTCAGCAAGGGTGCTGATCCGCTGATGCTGGAACCTTGTGAGAACACAATTCGAAGCCGATCCAGGTCGATGAGCGCCTGCGCGCGCTTGAACTCGTCTTCCGAAACCAGACGGAAGGCCGCTGCGAGCCGCGGCTGAAGCGCAAGCTGGCGCGCGGTCGTTAGGAACTTCGGATCACGAACAAACTCCGCACCGGGCGTGAAGGCACGCTCGGTGAGGCCGCCGGACCGCTGGACCAGGTTGCTCAGGCGGTCATTGCGGCCGGTCAACATGTAGGGGCCGGGGTACTTCACTGCGCCCAGGATTTGAACGATCCGAGGCTTCTCGATGAGATCGGTTCGCGTTGGAAGCGTGATCGTGTCGCCCGGCTGAAGTGCGACGTTCGCGGACGGCATGCCGGCGAGGACGTCGGCCAGCTTGATGCGCACGGTGGGGGCACCGATCTCGCTCCAGGCGCGCGTTAATTCTAGGGTTTCGGCGGCATTCGGGAACGCGCCACCGGCAAACGAAATCGCGTCCTTCAGGGTCATGTTCGATGCGCGGCGGAACGTCCCGGGCCGTTGCACGGCGCCGATGACGCGGACAGTCTCATCAACGCGGAACGCCGTTTCTTCCTGAGTGAACACGCTGAGTTTGTCCTTCGCAAGCAACTCAACGTTCTGGCTCGGGTCCCCCGTCATGACCTTGGCTAAGTCTAGGACGAGCAGCGGACCTTGGGTGCCGTCGGCATTCACGCGCTGAAGGTAAGCGCGATCGATGGAGGCGTTCGGTTTGAGGCCGCCAACGACGGCGATGAGGTCGGCAACCCGCATCCCCTTGGATCGCGTGTAGGTTCCCTGTCGAAGCACCGCGCCGCTAATCTCCACTGTTTGCTCTGCGGTGAACGCGCTCTCGGCGAACGTGTTCACGGTCAGGACGTCGTCATCCAACAGCAAAATGTTCGCCGTCTTGTCGCCGTCGAGGGCTTTGCCGAGGTCCACCTTAAGCAGTTCGCCGGGCGTTCCGTCCGGCAGCGTGCGCTGGATGAAGCCCATTCGGTCGTTTGCCGTTGGTAGCAGACCGCCGACCTGCACCAAGAGATCGCGCAACGTCATTCCGTCGGCGCGGCGATAGGCACCCGGCCGCTGCACCGCCCCGGCCACCGAGAGTCGGCGCGGGCTGAGGAACGCCAGCTCGCCGACGGTGTAAATCTTCAGCCGGTCGCCTTCCTTCAGCAGCGGATTCGCGGCCGACTTCTGCACGGCGTCCCGTAGGTTCACCGGAATCAGGATGTCTTCGCCAAGAGCCGTTTTCCGGAAGAGATCGGCTCGGTCGAGTGCCGCTTCCGGCAGGAGACCTCGCGCGGTGTCGATGAGGTCCGAAACGCGCATGCCCGGCCGGAGCGCGTAGGTTCGAGGCTGGTCGACCGGGCCCTGAATCGTGACCACGTTCGCTAGCACGGGTCGGACGGAGAAGACCTCGACGTTGTCGCCGTCGTAGAGCACCGGGTTGCCGTCCTTCGCGCCCAGGTTCACGTCCGCCAAAAATCGGCTGTTACCAGGGCGAATCGATTCGACGGATACGCGCTGCGAGATTCCCGCCGGGCGAACGCCACCGGCAAACTTCAGCGCCTGTTTCAGCGTCTCGCCGGTTTTGAGTTCAAAAATGGCTGGGCGGCGAACTTCGCCGCGCACGCTTACCTGCGAAACGGCGGGCGGGATGAGCAGCAAGTCGCCGGGTTGCATTCCAATGTCCCCCGATGCGTCGCCCCGCAGGAAGTAGCCATACAGGTCAATCGTCTTCGTGGCACCGTTGGCGCGTCGCAGCTCGATGGTGCGGAGCGAACCGAAGTCCGAAGGGCCACCGGCCGCATAAAGCGCGTTGAAAACGGAAATGATGCTCGGAACCTCGTAGGTTCCGGGCGCGAACGCCTCGCCCAGCACGCGAATGGTGATGCTCCGGACGGCAGCAAGTTGAATCTCGGCTTTTGCGTCCCGAACAAACCTCGCGGCCACCCGGCTAATGAGCTGCTCGGATTGGGCAAGTGTCTGGCCGCGCAGAACCACTTTTCGGTTTGTGCCCGGCACCAAAATAGAACCCGTTGCGTCCAGCTTCGCTTCCGTTTCGGTTGCCGCCTGCACCGGGCTGGTGATTCGAATCGTGAGCCGATCGCCGGGGCCGAGCTGGTACCGCGCCGGAACGGTGGTCATGTTTCCTCGCGCCAAATCGCTGGGTCCAACCGGCGTCGCCGTCGGGTCGGTCGGCGCAGCTGGGTTCTCTCGCTGACGCTGAAACACCAGCTTGCGGGCTTCGGCGAAGAAACTGTAGCCAAATCGGTCGAGCGGCGGCCGCACGGCGGGCGTCACATCGGCACTTTGCGGCTTCGCTTTCTCAGTAACTGGCGCGGTAACCGGTTTTTCGGCGGCGGGTTTTTCTTGTACGGGAGTCACAACCGGCGGAACGGAGCCGGTCGTTTCGGTGCTCTGCGCGTAGCTGCCGGGGAAAGAGCCAAGAACCAAAACGGCAAGCATGGCCGTGAAGACCCAACGGCCGGACATCCTCACCCACGCGTATTTACTGGCAAATTCAGTCATGGAAATGTGATCCGGTCGGGCACCGCCTTCCAGTGGCGGCAGGTTACCTCTCGATCTCCCCAAGTTTTCGGTCTTAACCAAATCTTTACATAACTCCGCGCTATACTCCCACGGGTTCGGCCTCCGGTTCCTTCTGATTCTATGAAACGTTCGTCTGCGCCACAGGAGTCGAAGTCAACTTTTTTCGGCAGCGGACTTCTTGTACGAGGCTTTGTTATTGGGGCGGTTATGGCTGCGGCCACAGCTGGTTTTGTGCTCCTGTCGCCGGCGCGATACGAAGCGTTTTCGACATTCGTGATTCCCAACCTCACCACCGGCCAAGCTTCGATTTCGTTGGCAAGTCGGGATGCGACGCCTTTGACAATTTTGCAAGGAGTTGGCGGAAGTGCGCGAATGGTGAGCGCGCTAAGCGCCAAGTCTGGCCGCCCGGCTGAGGAGATTCGGCTCGGCTTGCGCTGGGACGTTAACGCGGAGGCAAACCAGCTGACGGTTAGATACCAAGACTCTGACGCCAAGCAAGCGGTTCAGATCGTCCAGGACGCCTCGACCGAATTGCGTTCGCTCGGAAGCGAACTCCGAAAAGAGCTCGCCAGTACGTTGGAAATGCAACTTCAGGCCGCTCTCAAACAACGCGAGGCGGGCCTAGTCGAACTGGAGCAAAGCCTAGTCGCGGCCCAAAAGCGGTTGCGCACTGTGCCCGATGCGACTTCCCCGACCGGCCTAACGGCGCTTGGCCGCCTGAAGGACGTAGAGATTGAGCTTGGCCGAACCGAAACGGCGCTCGAAATCGCGCGAAAATCGGCCGTCGCCCGTGGCGAAACGAAGAACAGCGTCGTCTTGCCGGTGTCTTCGCGGACCAACGCGATGACGGGGCCCAGTTGGAAGCAGCGCGTTCAGCAAGATGAGTACGAGCTTCGTGTCGCCGAGACCAAGTTCGGACCCGATTCGCCCGAAGTCCTGACCCAGCGACGCAAGCTTCGCGAAACCGAGCGCCAGTTGACGCGGGAGATGACCGATTACCTTGCCTCCGTCCGCCAGAGTCTCGACCCTGAGATCGCCGCCCTGGAATCGAAGCGCCAGGTTTTGGCCTGGCAACGCCAAACGCTCGCGACCCTAGGGAAGGTTGCTCCGGAAGAAGCGCTGGACCTCGAGCGGCGCGTTCGGGAAATCCAGGCGGAGGCGGAAGCTCTCGCGAGGATGAAGAGCCAGGTCGATGCCGCTCGACTGGATGCGGAGATTGATCGAGCGACCTATGTGATGCTGGATCCGCCGCAATTGCGAGATCGACCAGTGAACAAAGACCTTCCGGTACCGGTTGGAATCGCGCTCCTCGCTGGCTTTGGGCTTTCGGCTCTTCTGAGCCTCCGCCCGGGCAAGTCGACCGAATCGGCAGGCAGCTGATGTCCGGAACCCCGCGAAGCTACACGCTCCGTCCTGGTCGGCCCGAAGGCAAGGTCACCGTGAGCGGCGCGAAAAACAGCGTGCTCCGGCTTCTTGCCGCCTCACTTCTCACCAGCGAGCCAGTTAGCCTATCGAACTACCCCAGCGGCCTGCTCGATGCCCAAATCCACGTCGGCATGCTCCGCATGCTCGGCAAGAGTTGCATCGTAAGGGAAAGTGAAATTCACATTACGGAGGGCTTTCCGGTTCCGGCGGCCCTCAACTGGACGGAAAGATCGATCCGGAACACCCTCCTGATTCTCGGCGCGATGGTCGCCCGGACCGGCGTTGGGGCCGTACCCGTGCCGGGCGGATGCCGCCTGGGGGATCGAAAGCATGATCTTCACGAGCTGGTTCTCACCTCGCTGGGGGCTAAAGTCTGGGTAGACCAAGAGGGTCGACTCGCCGCCGAAGCACCCAACGGACTGACCGGTGCGGACATCCACCTGCCGATTCGAAGTACGGGCGCGACCGAGAACGCCATCATCTGTGGCTCGCTGGCCGCCGGAACCACCCGAATCTGGAACCCCCATGTGCGGCCCGAAATTCTGGATCTCGTTGCGTTCCTTCGACAGCTCGGGGCGAACATTGAGGTCTTCGGACAGGAGCACATCGCTGTACACGGCGTCGACCGGCTCGGCGGCGGGACGCACCGGGTGATCGCCGACAATATGGAAGCACTCACGTGGGCGGTGGGTGCCGTGATCACCGGCGGCGACGTCGAGATCGAAAACTTTCCTTTTGGCGACCTAGAAGTTCCGCTCATTCATCTGCGGGAGAGCGGCGCGAAGTTCTATCGGGGCGAGAATTCGCTCATCGTCCGTGGCGGCCGACCGTATCCGGTCGAGATTAGTACCGGGCCCTACCCGGGCATCAACTCGGACATGCAGCCAATTTTCGCCGTCTACGGAGCGGCCGCTCGGGGAACGTCGAAAGTCATCGACCTGCGATTCCCGGGTCGGTATGCCTATGCGGATGAACTGCGGAAGCTCGGCGCCGACGTTGTCTCTGAAGGCGACCTGCTGGTGATTCACGGCGGCAGACCGCTCGTTGGGTCGGACGTAATCGCCGTGGACCTCCGGGCGGGAATTGCCCTTGCTCTGGCCGGCCTCATCGCCGAAGGCGAGACGACGATCCACGACGCCTGGCAGATCGAGCGCGGCTACAACCAATTCATCCCAAAGCTGCGCGCTCTGGGTGCCAACGTCACCGTGACGCCCTGAGGCGCGCCGAAAGCTGCGCCCGAAAACTTTTCGACATCATTGCCCTCAGGCCGCGCTTTGCCACGGCATAGGGCATCGCCGCGCGGATATTGGAGGCTGCAGGTACCCGGGCCGGGCCTCCATAGAGCGCCTCGTATGCGGCCAGCGAGTGTCGAACATCGAGAAAACGATCGGCATAATCTGTGCCCAGGGCGGCCAAATCTTCTCGCACGCCTGGCTCAAAAAGAACGCGTTCCAGGTCGTCCACAAGCTGCGCCTGAGGAAGCGATGCCGCGTTTCGACCGCTGAAATTGAACTCCGCGAACGAGTCGATGTTGTCCTTCTGCACTAAGCCCGAATAGCCGTCTTTGTTCACCAAGAAGAGCGGGCAGCCAACGGCAAGGGCCTCGAACGCCGTCCGCCCCATGCCAAAAATGGCGTCCGCCATGCCCAGATAGGACTGCGCGTCCATGGCGACCGTTTCATCCGAGACGGCAAACGGTACTTCGGCGCAGCGCGTTCGCACCTGCTCGGCCAATGCGGGAACGTCGGCGTAGCCGATGTGCACGAAGGTGACCTTTCGGCCGCGCTTGCGAAGCTCCGCCGCCGCGTCGATGCCCTCCAGAATGCCCCGCGTGTAGGCCGGACCGATACGGGCGATGCGGAGAATAATCTTGGCTTCCGGTTCGATCCCGTGCTTCCGTCGAAATTCAAGCCACTTTTCGCTGTTTTGCCTCGCCCGCAACTCGCCGGTATCAATACGCGCCGGAATGACCTGCACCTCTGCGGCGGGACAAAGCTCGCGAAGCTCCGCTTGGTTTTCGGAACTCAAACAAGTGAGCAGCGGTGGGTTAAGCCGTCGCATGAGCTTTAGCTCAAGCGGCTCTCGCACCGGCGGGCCGCCGCAACGAGTGTAAATCACTGGCTTGTCTCGCCTGACCCCGAGAGACGCTGATTCCACCAGGCCAAGCGTGCTGAACAAGTGGATTGCATCGAATTCCTCCCCGGTCTGTGCCGCGAGATCGGTCCGAAAGCGGTGCCGCACGCGCACCGGTGTAAAGCCGGCCCCGCGCACCACCGCGTCCGGCGACGCTTCGCCGATAAGAAAACGGATGTCGTGACCACGCGACCGCATGCCAGAAGCCAGCGTGACGGCGGTTCGGGTGTGTCCGCCCAACCCCGCATCCAGCACAACGTAGACCAGCTTCATCCGGGGCAGAGGGTACCGTCGTGCCTGTGGTTGCCTCTGGCACGTTTTTGTTTGACGCCCAGCGGTCGGGGCGGTCTCCGCACGCCATCGGGAACCTCCGCGAGCCGGATGTTTGCTGGCAAACGTGGCTTCGGGCCTATCCACCGTCCGGTGCGGAGTCCTCGGCGGGCTTCGATGCGGCCGGAAATCTCTATTTCGGCTCGCACAACGGCACGTTCTATTCCCTATCGCCAGCCGGGGAAATCCGGTGGGTCGCGCTATCGACGGCCAAGATCTACGGCAGCCCGTTGGTCCTCGCTGATCAAGTGATCTATACCAGCGGGGACGGATTTTGCCATTCTTTCTCCTTGAATGGCGAACTTCGGTGGCGGCTGGACCTACTGCCTGCCATACGTAACGAATCGACCAGGATGCGAGTTTTGCGCGAACTTCGGGAGCTGCCGGACACGCTGGACTTTCGCCGCAAGTATCTCGTCACGACCAAAAGCTGGGCGTCGCCGGTTCAAGTTGGCCCGGAAACGGTCGTGGTCACCGGCTACGGCGCGGCCGTTCACGCGTTGGACTTCGATGGTGGACTTCAATGGAAATTCGATTTACCGGGGTCGGCCTACACGCTTTCTGGCGCTTGCGCCGACCCACAGGGCAACGTCTACGCCACGTCCTTCTTTGGTTACGGCTTTTGCCTTGGCCTCAACGGAAAGGAGAAATGGCGGGTTCGACTGCCTCGCGGGTACCGCAATTGGGCCTCACCGTCGTTCGATGTCCGGCTCGGCCAAGTTCTGTTCCCGATGTCTCGCGGGGAAAGTGACGCGAAAATCTTTGCCGTCTCAAACGGTGCGATCCGGTGGGAATCGACCATTCCCGGCGGAGTGCGCGGTTCGGTCGTCTTCGCTGAAGACAGCTATCTGGTCGCCGGGCTGGACGGAAACCTTCGGTGGCTGGAGCCGAACTCCGGCCGCATCACCCGCACCGTGCGGCTATCCAAAGCCGAACGTGGTCTCTGGACCACGCCCGCCATCACCGCCGACGGCCGAATCCTCATCACGACGAAGCAAAGCAACCTCAAAGGCACGCTGGTTTGCCTGGAGCCAGACGGCGAGAAGCGGTGGGAAGTCGAGATCGGCAAGGCGCTCTCCGTGCCGGTGATCGATGCCGCTGGACGGGTCTACGTTGGCTCCTGGGACGGCAACTACCGCTGTTTTCAAACTTAACCGCGCTTACGAAAGGCAAAGTCTCCCGGCTGGAACCGGAAAACTTCGGCGAGCGAGAGCCGGTGCTCGCGGACATATTCCCGCAAGAAGAGAACCGCGCCGATGGCATAGCCGACGCTGGAAGCAATCGCCGCGCCGATCGCCCCCATCTGCAAGCCCGATATGAGCCATAGCCCGACCGCGACGTTCGCCCCAACCGCCCAAATATATGACCGCGCGGCAAAAAGCGGCTTGCCGCGTCCGGCAAGATCGGAGCTCAAAACTTTGTAAATCACCCCAAGCACAACCCCCGGTAGCATGATCCAAGTGGCGATCATCGCCTCGTGCGACTGCACCGGATCAGACAGCTTTGAGCCGAAAAACAGGTGCAAAAGCGGCATTGCCAGAACGCCAACCGCCAGACCGCAAAAAGCCGTCACCGGAAGCGTCACCCGTAGCATGCGGCACGACCGTCGCACCGCCTCTTCGACGCTCTTGGTGTTCGCGCTTTTCGAAACCAGCACCGTCCCCACGGCGTTGGGCAATTGCCACAGCGCTTCGGCAAGATTGATCCCGGCGGCAAACAGTCCAACGCGCTCGGGTGCAACGAACCTCTCCAGAATCAGCACGCTAACGCGGTAGTTGAGAGCCATGACCAGCGCGCCTAGCGCGTATTGGCCACCCAGCATCAGGAACTCACGCACGACTTCACGGTCGAAGCGCGGTACCGTCCAGGCGATTTTCCGCAGAAGCACGACCGGCACCGCCGCCCCGGCCACGCACCCGACCAAGTACGCGAGCGTGATGCCGTTCTGGCCGGCATGGAACAAGATGAGCGCCGCCGCTAGGGCAACGACGAAGATTCCGTAGCGCGCGAGGCTCGTGAGGTTAAAGGAATTGATGCGTTCCTTGGCCAAGAAAACGCCGTTTCCGTAGTCGATGAGCAGCAGCGGCGCGACGCAGATCACGGCCGGCCACAACGCCGCCCAGCCGTAAGTCGTAGCCGGCCCGGAAAGGAACCCGAGGCCAACCGCCGCCGCACCCAGGCTCGCGCCCATCAGCCAAACCGAAATGGCGTTGCCGAAAAAGACTCGGTCGTCATATTTCTTGGCCGCGTAGAGCACGGTGATCGACCGGTACATGCCCAGGCTGCTAAACGACGTGATGACGTTGACCGTTGCGAACGCCACCCCGTACAGACCCGCACCGTACGGCCCGATCGTTCGGCCAATGATGATCGTCGCCAAAATGCTGGCCGCCGTCTGCGCGATTTTCGTCAGAAAAACAAGCAGCGAACTCTTCACGCCGGTCGCTCTCGAGCGAGGTGCCAAGTACACCATGCGATGGCCAACACGCACCACAGCATCGTGAGCCGCAGGCCCTGGTGCGTGATTCCGTAGAACGCCACGGGGAGCAGCGGCTGAACGTGCGCTCCCATTCGACCGCAAAGCAATCCGAGGAAGAGCAACCCCAGGGCCGAGCCGACCAGCCCGTAGCTGAACAGCACCGTACCGAAGACCGAGTGCAGTTCCTTGCCGCCGTAGACGTTGAACCGGCTGAACCGGCCTTCACCCGAGCCAAATGCCAAATACTGCGGATTCTTTACGATTCGGTCGTACCCGCGACCCTCAATCGTGTCGTCGCCCTGGTCGCCGATGCTTTCGATTCGGTCGACGGCCGTTGTCACAATTTTGTTGCCAACTGGCACGGCGGTGGCGAAGATCACCAGCGCCGCCGCAAGTGCAAGGCCGAGCTTTGGTCGTCGAAAACCCTCCAGAGCCAGAATCAAAACCGCCCCGATGATCGCCGCCTTTGAGAGCGAGATCAGGGCCAAGAACAGGCAACCGGAAAGTGCCGCCACCACGACGGCCGGCTTGGGCTTCACGACCCCGGCGCAGTAGGCCACGACCGCCGCCGCCAGCAAGGCGTAGTAGCCCAGCTGGTTCGGATTGTTGAAGAAGATGGTTTGCCGGACTTCGCCCTGCTGCAGAAAGTACAGCCCCAGCGGAACCTGAACCGCCAACGAAATCAGCACGCCCCGCAGCGTGGCCGCGATGAACTCCTCGCGGTGGCGCGCAAACAGAACTAAAGCGGTCGTGAAGAACAGCCCGTTGTAGATGTAGAAGATCGAGCTTTGGAGGAACTGGCCCTCGATGAGGTTCAGCGAAAACACCAGGTTGACGCCAAAAATGTAGGCGACGAAGGCGGTGAGAACGGCGAGCAACGGACGTGCCGCCCGGTCCAGATAGAACTTCCCTTCAAAAAGAGTTCGTCCCAAAATCGCCACGATGAAAAAGTCCGAGATTCGCGGGTAGCCGCTAGGCAGGAAATAGAACGGAAAGGTAACCAGAAAGCCCTGCCACAGGGCAAGATTCAGGTTCCGGATTTTCATGCCGAAGCCCGGCGCTTTTCTCGGAACGCGATGCTCAGGCAGAGGCCGAAGATGCTTAGCAGGAGCCCGCTAACCCCCGAGATGGCGGCGGCAATGGAGTACGACTTGTTGATGGGAGTGGCCTGCGTCATCGGTGGTTGCAAGACTGTCCAGGGAAACTTATACACTTCCGCCGAGACGTTCGCTTCTTCCAGTCGGTTGCGGATGAGACCAGCCGCTGAGTCTAGGGCTTCTACTTCGCGCCGCTGTTTCGCGAAGGCGACCGCTTCGGCGGGAGACGACTGTGCCAGCTTGGCCAGTACACCCCGCTGCCACTCCAGCGTCTGGCGGGTGGCCTCCAGCTTGGCAAACTCGTCGGCAAGGTTGCCGTCGACCGCCGTGATATAGCGCCGGACCTCGGCCGCCAGCCCGTCGCGGGCGACTTTCGCCTCGCGGCGAACCGTTTCCACCTCGGGGGCGTCGTCGCCGAACTTTGTTAGGGCAACTCGCAAGTCATATTCGAGTTCCACGACCCGGGCCCGCCACTCGTCCAGGCCCGGAATCGCGACACGAATGAGAATGTCCGCCTGGGAAACCTTACGCGCGTGCTCCCGGCGAACCTCCAACTCCCGCGTTACTTTGCCAAGTTCGAACTCAACTGAGCGCAAACGGTTGAGCGTGTTCAGGCTCTTCAGGGGGCTGCCTTCGTCCGGCACCGTTTTGAACCTCGCGGTCATTTGGGCAAGCTTCGCCTGCGCCTTGCTCAGTTCAGATTCGCGCGCGGCCAGCGCCACCGCAAGCTGCTTCGCTTCGTTCTCGCCGAGCGTCAGCGAGAGGTTCGCGGTGATACCTCGCATCTCGGAAAGGGCGGTCTCGACCATCGCCAGCGAGGTTTTGCGGCTTGGCCACTCGGCCGAGATCACCAATTGGCTGAAGACCGGCGACTCTTCGAAGTCGAGCGCGGTTTGCACTTCGCGCCCCGAGAGGCCGGTAGCTTCGCTTACCGCCCGGGTCACGCGGGGCGAACGTCCGATTCCGTTGAGGACGCTCAGCGGCGAGGTTGCCCCGGCGAGGGCCTGACCGATGCTGACAGAACCCGTCCCGGACGGCGTCACCACGATGGCGATGCTTCGGTAGGTCGGCTTCTGCAAAAAAACCACCAACAGCGTGGCAAGGATGCCCAGCACCGTGGCGACCAAAATGGTGACTCGCCGTGCCCAGAGCCCTTCGAGATAGGGTTGCAGAGAAATCTCATCCGGCGGCATAGGAAAACGGCTCTCACCCAACCGGTTCAGCCGCCGGGGAGGTTACCTAAGCGCGACCGGCTGGCGAAACAGAAAGCGCGTCAGGCTTCCCTCGATGAATCGCCAACCGAGATAGCCAACGCCGATAGAAAGCGCGAGCCCAAAGCAGAAGAGCGCGGACCCCTTGTAGGCGAGCGGGATGCCGCGCAAAAGGAATCGGTCGAGGCCGTGAACGATGATCGGATGCACCAAGTAGAGGCTATAGCTGATCGCTCCCAGAAATTGCAGAGGCCTGATCTGGAGGAATCGCGACAGCCAGCCAGACTGATAGACGACGGCCAGGAAGAAGACCGCCCCGCCAAGCGTAAACGGAACCCATAGCCAAAGCGTTTGCCAGAACCAGCCCCACTTTTGGGCATCGGTTGCCACCGGATGGTCCGCCCGGAGGAGATTGCCGGGCATCGGCGGCACGAACTTCCAGCCCGCCGGAAAAGCCAGGTACGCGATCACGAGCGCAATCAGTCCAACCGGGCCCGACCGAAGCCAAGCCGGCACGGTCGGGCGATCACGGTAGATGAAATGGGTTGCGGCGCCGATCGCAAAAAAAATCGCGTACGGACGAAACAGCACAAAGCAGATCGCAATCGCGACGCCAATCCAGGTGATCGCCCGGCCACGACCAAAAAAGATAAGTCCGGCGCAGACGTAAAACAGCGCCTCAAAGCTGAGCGACCAGGCGTTTTCCTGAGCGATGGGCAGATCGAAAACCCCTGGCAGCAGGAAGAAATTCGAAATGAACTGGACCGATGCCCCGAGAGCATCCTGCCGGAACGGCTGCAAATCGTCCTTGATGAACAGCGCAATCGGGAACAGAATCAACTGTAAAACGACAAACAAAGGCATGAGCCTTTTGATGCGGTTGATGGCGAACCGCTGCGGGCTTTGCGCTCGTTCAAGGCTTTGGGTAATCAGGTAACCACTGATGCTGAAGAACGCACATACGCTAAACAAGCCAACGTGCTCTAGCCAAATCGTGTCGAGCCAAACCATCATTTGTGAGGCGTAGCCCTTCGCCATCGCGATGCCGTTCAGATGCGAAACCACGACCAGCACCGCCGAAAGACCCCGAAGTCCTTCGATCGCCTGGTTCCGCTCCGGCTTCATCCGCGGGCGAGCAAACCGACAAGGCCCTCGGGCAGGGTGGTCCAACTCACGAAGCCAAGCGCGGCGAGGCGCGACGCGTCAGCCGAGGAAAACCGGATATCACCGGTACGGGCTTCGGCAAAACTGACATCGGGTTCAACTTCCAGAGCGTGGCCCAGGGCCCGAATAAGATCGAGCAGCGTGACCGAGGTGCCCGTCGCGAGATTCATCAAAGCGGGAGCTTCCAGCCCGACCAACCCTGCAATCACGGTTGCGAGATCGCGAACGTAGACGAAATCGCGGGTCTGGCTGCCATCGCCAAATACGGTGATCGGCTGGCCCCGACGCAGGCGATCCGCAAAGACGGAGATCACGCCGGAGTACGTCGAAGTCGGATCTTGCCGCTCGCCAAAGATGTTGAAGAAGCGAAGGGCGACGGTCTGAAGTCCGTAATTCTTTGCGTATGCCTTCAGCAGGAACTCGCCCGCAAGTTTATCGACGCCGTAGGGCGAGGTCGGGTCGGGCAGTTCCCCTTCGTGGTGCGGGGCATTCCCTTCGGCGGAATAAACCGCTGCCGACGAGGCATAAATAATCTTGTTAACCCCGGCTCGCCTCATGGCTTCGAGCACTTGAAGCGTCCCGGTGTAGTTCACGGCGTGGGTGGAAACCGGCTCCAGCATGCTCTTGGGAACGCTCGGCACGGCGGCGAGATGGATGACGGCGTGAACTCCCTGTAGCGCCGCATCGAGATCGGCATCGTCGTTAATGGAGCCCTCCATCACCTCGATTTGATCGGCAACGTGCTCCAGGTTGGCCCGCTTACCGGTCGCAAAGTTATCGAGAACGCGCACCGCGTAGGACCGGTCCAGCAGATGATCGACAACGTGCGAGCCGATGAAACCGGCCCCGCCCGTCACCAGAATTTTCGTCGTTTCCCCCATCGGCGCGAAGGTTACCGAGAAAGCTGTGATAGGGTGATAGCGATGCTTCGCCACGCTAAGGTCGCCACCGCGTCCGCTCTCCTTCTGCTCGCCGCACTTTCATCGGCCCAAACCGGCGGCCAAGCCCGGCAGAGCCTCGCCGAGCTCTACACAAAGTACGAGTATATGATTCCGATGCGCGACGGGGTGAAGCTCTACACCGCCGTATACGTTGCAAAAAACAAGCCCGGCAAGCGCCCGATTCTGATGGAGCGCACGCCGTACAGCGCGGGGCCGTACGGTCCGACTAGCTTCAAGAATCATCGCGGTAGCCCGGCGCTTCGCGAAGCCGGCTACACCTTTGCCTACCAAGACGTGCGCGGAAAATACATGAGCGAAGGCGAGTTTGTGAACGTTCGGCCACAGCTCAAGAAGGGCCAAACCGGCATCGACGAAAGCACCGACACGTTCGACACGGTGGAATACCTGGTGAAGAACGTGCCCGACAACAACGGCGCGGTCGGCCTTTGGGGCATCTCCTATCCGGGCGGCTACGCGGGACTGGGCGGCATCAACTCACACCCTGCGCTCAAAGCGATCTCGCCGCAGGCACCGACTTCGGACTGGTTTGTCGGCGATGACTTCCACCACAATGGCGCCCTGTTCCTTCAGGATGGGTTCGACTTCATGCTGGGGTTTGGCCAGGCCCGACCCAAGCCGTCGCCGAGCGGCGGAGTCGCCCCGCCCCGAGTTGACCGGGGCGGAAAGACCGCCTACGACTTCTTCCTGACCACGGGCGCCCTGAAGAACTTTGATGCCCTGCACATGAAAGGGACGGTCTCGTTCTGGAAGGACATGATGGACCACCCAACCTACGACGAGTTTTGGCAAGACCGCAGCCTGCCGAAGAACATGAAGGGCGTCAAATGCGCCGTCCTTACCGTTGGCGGCTGGTTCGACGCGGAAGACCTCTGGGGTCCGCTGAACCTCTACTCCCACACCGAGAAGCAGAATCCTGGAACGCCGAACACCCTCGTGATGGGTCCCTGGTTCCACGGCATGTGGGCCGGACCGACCGGTCAAACCTTTGGTGACCTTGACTTCGGCAGTCGAACCGCCCGCTACTACCAGGACAACATCGAGGCCCCGTTCTTCGAGAAGTACCTGCGGGGTCAAAACGTTCCGGCTCCGGCCGAGGCCAACGTTTTTCAAACCGGTGCCAACACATGGCGCACGTTCGAGAGCTGGCCGCCGAAGGGCCTGAAGAAGGAAACCTTCTTCCCGGGTGACTCCGGCGTACTGAGCCAGACGGTACCGGCCACCGAAGGCAAAGATGTCTACGATGCCGACGCGACGGCTCCGACGCCCTATCTCGCCGACCCGAAGGTCAACCGACGAACCCGGGAATACATGATCGATGACCAGCGGTTCTTGAATGGCCGGAAAGATGTTGTCGGATACGTTTCCGACACCTTCGCCAAGGACCGAACCTTCGCGGGCCCGATCGAGGCCGATCTTTGGGTGACGACCACCGGCACGGACGGCGACTTCATCGTGAAGGTCGTGGACGTCTGGCCAAGCGATAGCACGGTGACCAGCCCGCGCGGCGGCTCGATGGCCGGCTACGAACAACTCGTTCGGTGGGAAGTGATGCGCGGAAAGTTCCGCAACAACCTTTCCAAGCCGCAACCGTTTAAGCCGGGCGAGCCCACCCGGGTTCGCTTCAAGCTGAACGACCTGTTGCACACCGTGAAGGCCGGCCACCGGCTGAAGGTCATCGTCCAGAGCAGCATGTTCCCGCTTATCGACCGCAACCCAAACAAGTTCATCAACATCCCCACCGCCGACGACGCGGATTATCAAAAGGCGACGGTGGAGATTTTGCGAACGAAGCGTCACCGAACGAAGTTCACGTTCGGTGAGCTGCTGGACTAGTTCGAGAGAATGAGATTGCGCCGGAGGTCGACGCCCAATTTATCCACCGGAACTTCAACGATGAAGGATCCGCTGGAGAACGGCCCAAGATCGTACGGCGCAAAGTAGAACTCCAGGCCGACCGGCGTCACGGCGAAAGTGCTCAGGTCGGCCGTCGAGAAGTCTCGCTTTCCGTTCTGAATCTCGGTGGCCTTGTCGTTGTAGCGAAGCTGGTCGAGGATGCCGTACGCGGCCTGCTGCTTGTAGTTGGCGCCCCGGCTGTAGAAGTCCTCAAGGGTCAAGTCGGCATAGTTGCCCGACCCAAAACCACGGGTCCAAGATCGAAACATGGTGAGGCCGTGCGCGCCGCCGGTGTAGGTACCCAGCGAAACCGCGATGCTGTTGACGCGAGATGAGTAAAACGTTCGCTTCGTCGTGATGACGAGCATGTATTCTCGGAATCCGTTTGGCATGCGCTTCTTCTCTTGGTCCGCAAGATTCATGACCTTGATGGACTCGGCCCAGGCCCACTTCCAAACGTCGTCGATCAGCTTCTGCTGTCGAACGTTTCCGCTTGGCTTGGGCAGCGAAATCGAGATTCGGTAAATGCCAGGTTTTCGGCTGGTAAATGGCTTTACCGGTCGGGCGTTGGTCGCCTGGGCGACGGCGATGGTTGCAATCAGGCTCAGCATCATGCGCAGGTTACCGCTCCAGATTTCTGGCGAATGCCAAAGTGCCCGGCAACCAATCCGCCGTTGCGGTTCACAATGGAACCCGTGTTCATCGATACCCACTGCCACGTTCACGACCGCGAGGCTTTTCCCGAACCGGAAGGCGTGGTTGCTCGGGCGGCGGCCGCCGGGGTGGAGACCCTAGTCGTTGTCGGCACCGATCCACATGATTGGGAAAGAGCCCTTTCTTTTAGCGGGCGGTTCTCCAACGTGTGGGTCATCCTGGGCTGGCACCCCAACATGTGTGCCGCGTACCAAACCGAGTCGCTTGCCGGGCTTGAGGACATGCTATCGCACCCCAACGTCGTCGCTTTGGGCGAAATCGGGCTCGACTTTCACTGGGATACCACTCCGCGAGACGTACAGTTCCGGGCACTAAAGGAGCAATTGAACCTCGCGGAGCGGCTCGATCTTCCGGTGGTTTTCCACGCGCGAAACGCTTATTCCGAGCTACTGGGGGTGCTAAAAGCGCGGCCAATCCGGCCGTATCTCTTCCACTGCTTCGCCGGGAACGCCGAGGAGGCAGCCAGAGCCGTCGCTCTGGGTGGAATTCTGGGGGTTGACGGCCCGGTGACCTACAAGAAAGCGGACGACCTTCGCGGAGTACTGCGTGACGTTCCCTTGGACCGGCTCGTGCTGGAGACGGATAGCCCGTACATGGCACCGGCTCCGCACCGGGGCAAGCCAAACGAGCCTTCGTACGTGCCGTACATTGCGCAGTCTTTGGCGGAACTTTTCGACGTGACCGTCGAGGAAATTGCCGCCCGCACGACGCAGACGGCAAAGGCCTTCTTTAGGAGATAAAGCCGCGCTTCTGAACGATCTCGCGAAGCAGCCGTCGGCCCCGGTGGATTCGACTTCGGACGGTGCCGATCGTCGTCTTCTGGGCGTCGGCGATCTCGCTGTAGCTCAGGCCTTCTAAGTCACACATCACAATTGCGCCCCGGTAGACCTCCGGAAGCTCCTGGAGCGAAGCGTGGATCTCGCGCCGGAACTCATCCTGAAGCAGTTCCTGGTCGGGCGTCAGCGCGTGGTCGGCGATCGGCAGCTCTTGCACCTCGCCGTCCGAAGGCGAGATCATCGAGTTCAAAGATTCGGCCCGTCGAATCGGGTTATCCCGGCGGCGCGAATCAAGGTAGGCGCGCTGCATGATGCGAAGCAGCCAGTTGAGGAACGGTCGCCCCGGCATGTAGCTGTCGAATCCCTTCCAAGCCTTGACGAAGGTGTCCTGCATCAGGTCCTCGGCATCCGATGCGTTGCGCGTTAGCTGAAACGCCATCGTGTAGGCGCGTCGTCGGTGGTCGCCGATCATCCCCTGAAACCGGCGTAGTTCTTCGTCGGTTCTGGTCACCAGGGTCGTTTCTTCGAGTACGGGGAGATTCATGGGAGCTCTGCTGCGGTGGTTAGGGTCGAACCATTCTGTTCGGCTGATCTATTTTCCTATCATATATCATCGAAAAATAATATGCAAGCGGGACCTACCGAATTCAGCGGTTAGCCTGACAAATTCGCCGCGTCGGGTACTTTACATGCTCGGTCCGGCTCATTTCAGAGTCT
This sequence comes from Fimbriimonas ginsengisoli Gsoil 348, assembly GCA_945881865.1. Lineage (GTDB taxonomy): Bacteria > Armatimonadota > Fimbriimonadia > Fimbriimonadales > Fimbriimonadaceae > Fimbriimonas > Fimbriimonas ginsengisoli_A. The sequence goes on from CAMCVK010000011.1 coordinate 81,982, forward strand.
AGGCACCGTAAGAGATTGAATGAACTTCATGGTCATCACAAAGGATGAAGAGCTCCGCCAGGCAGCTCGCGAGGGGATTCATCCGACGGACCGCGTGGTGTTCTTCGAGGACTGGCGTTTGGCGCTCGACGACGCCATGGAAATTGACCTGATGTTCGTGGATATGCACGCCACGCTTGACGTGCCGCACCGGATCGCAGGGTACGAAGATTTCGCCCAAGCAAAGATGGTGCATTCAACTAAGGCGAAAGTTCCCCTCGTGCTCATCTCGCCCGAAGCGGATTATCCCATCGACTACGTCGTCGGCTGGCCGGGTTTTGTCTACGGAAACGTGCAGCGACCGGTGGACTACCGAATCTTCCGCCGCGCTTCTACGTGGGTGTAGAGGGACCTGGGTCGCGACGCGACCCAGGGTAAAAGCCCGCCACTTTGGGGCCACTGGGAGGGGTCGCAGAATCTCTTTCTAAGATTCCGCGACCCGGCTAAATCGCCTAGTTGACTTTGCCTTCAAGCAAAACTTGAAGCTGATCGAATCTGGCCGTGAACGTCGGCGGAGTCGCGCCACCTCGGATCGGGTTGACGATTCTCGCGAGGATCTTTACTTCGCCATTGGCCTTGATGTAGTTCAAGGGGGCCGGCGAGCTCAGGTCCACCCGGATCGCCGTGGTTGACGCCTGGGTGGTTTGGAGAAGATCGTACTTCGACGTTGCGTAGTTGTAGAAGAACAACTGTACGCTGGACCCCGCCGGGGCGGTGAGAAGCGTGTTGCCGCGCATGAATTCGGTCGTCGATCCAGTCAGCGGCGTCGTAAACGTTGCCTCAACGGCGGCGACCTGACCGACTGACTTCACAGCCTTCGAGGTGACGTTGTAGGTGTTCCTATCAACGTTCCACAACGATCCCGCGTTGCCGCCGGTAAGGGTTCCTTGTCCCGACCAGATGTTGGCCGACGAAGCGTTGTATGCCCTGGCGTTCTCGCCCGAAGACGGCACCAGCCAGCTGGCAACAAACGTGGCCCAGCCGCCATCGGCACGGCTGACTTGTCCGTAGCCCCAGAACGTTTTCTGGTCTACCGGATCAATCGCGAGCCCGAAATAGTCGCCCCAGCGATTCTCGCCGGTCCCACCGTACAATCCGGCACTCTTTGCAATGAGTTGGGGTCGACCGACAACGCCAGCCGGATCACTCGCCCGATGAGCCGCGTAAACCAAGTCTGCCTGGGTCAAGCTGCTGCTTCGCGAGAAGACCACGGAGATGTCGTTCTTCTGGTTGATGTTGATGGCGGGCATGTGAAGGTGCTCGCCGGCGCCGCCAAAGATGTTTCCGGTCTGTCGAACCGCCGGAGTCTTACCGGCATCTGGCCAGCTGTTCGTAAGGATTTCGTACCAGCGCACTAGCTGTCGGCTGTCGCCGCCCGGCACGTTAATTCCGTGTGCGGCAACGACGCGACCATTTCGGTAGTTGGCATTGTAGATTCGAGCATCGAATCGGTCCATGTCGTGGCCGCTTGGTCCCGGCACCGGCACCGCTGGGTTCGCGTAGTTCGGAACTCTAAGGAGCGTCGAAGTCAATCGTGGGCTGCTGCCGGCTCCGCCCCGGATCGCGTGCATCTTCAGGTTTGCGCCGTCGTAGTCACCGATGGTGTAGACGGTGCCTTCCCGCGTATCCGAGCTGATCGCGACTTTCGTCGTGCTTGCCTGCGGATCCTGGAACTTGGTCGTCGTAACCGTCGTGCCGTTCAGCAGCGAAGCCTTGGACATGACTATGAAAATGTTTCCGCCGTAGCCGCCGGCCGAGAACGGGAACATGTTGCCGGTGATCACCACCGTGTCGCTGGATGCGCCAAAACCGGGATAGTCCAACCACAGAAGATTGGTGTCCGCGCCGAGGCTGGAATCGATTCGGTACCGAGTCCACGTGCCGTTCGGGTCTTCGTCGTCGGAAACCGCAACCAGCTGCTTACTTTCCTTCGTCTTCGTCGAATCGAACAGCCCGCCAACCTCGATGATCAGGGTGAACCAGCGCCGAGAAGCGACGTCGAAGAAGACCTTCGGGTCCGAGATCAGCTCGCCTTGAATCTCGCTCTGGAAGAACACGCCCATGTCCTGCTCGAACGTTTTCGTGCCGGTTCGCTTGTTGTAGAAAGCAATCGTGGTGTTGACCGTGCTAACGACCCAGTTGTTGCTGACGCTGACGTCGCAGTCCGGCGGGAAGTAGCCGGTGAAGCCGGTACCGGGGAACGTGATTTTCGGCTTGGCCGTGTTCTCCAACGTGGGATCGCTGGCTCCGGCTCGCAACGAGTTCAGCGCGCCGGACATCGTCCACGGTTTCGTGAATTCGTTTTCCGAAATCTGCTTTCGCTTGCGGAATGTAGTGGCAATCTGCGGCGAGATTGTTCTCGTGTCAAATGGGGCGAGCGGCGCAAATTGCTGCTGCTGCACGGCCTGGAACTCTTTCTGTTGGGCGGATGCCGAGCCCGCGAGGGTCAGCAATCCGAGAACGCCGATGGATGCGAAGAGAATATTTTTCATCGAACACCAAACCTCCGGGGTGAAACTTACTTTAGATGATCTTGGGCAAGCCGATATTGCTTCGTGGATACAATGGCGAAAAAGTTATCCACCCAGGGCAGAAATTTCTTTTTTCGCGCGTTCCGAGTAGGCGGTTCCAGGGTTGAGTTCGATGATCCGCTTGAACGCCGCGATCGCCGCCGGCTTGTTTCCTAGCCGTGCTTGGGCGATGCCCAGCTCGCCGAGCGCTTCGCCCCGAACGTGGATGGAAACCTTTCGAATTCGGTCCTCGCCAATAAACTTCAGGAACTTCGTGCAATCGTCCCGCAACTTTTCCCAGTTCGCGCGGGGAATCTCCTCGGTCGGCCAATACTGCCCCTGAATGTAAATCGTCGCCGCCCGCATCATGTAAATGTTCGGATCGTCGGGCCGAAGCGCCACGGCGCGATCCAACGTTTTCCGGGACTTTTCGACCAGCTCCTTGTTCGCCGGATCCTTCTGAATCCGAAGCAGTCCCGCCTTGATCGTTTGTCCGTTCCCTAGCCATACGAGGGCCCGGGCGTCGTTCGGATTCTTTTTCAACATCGCCTGAATCTCTTCGTAGGCCTTGTTGAACGTGAGGAAGTCGCCCCGGAACACGCTGAAGAACTTCTGCCGGTACTTCACGATGAAAGGGTCTTCCTCGTAGGTGCCCGGCACCGAGACGTTGTATTCCGGTTTCGGATAGACAAACTGGGCCCTTACCGCCGGGGCAAGAGCCATCAAAACCGTCACCGCGACGCAGAATCTCACAATCGATTCTACGTCGCAGATATCAATGCGATAGCACCAACATCGTATGACCGGCCACGTTTGGAAGCGTAACCTCCGACCGACCCTCCGAGACCTGCAACTCGAGGTCGATGCCGTGGGGCTCCAGCCTCGCGGCCGCGAATTCGCCCGCAACCGAGACCACCGCCCCGGCAAGCGACATCCGGTCTTCAACGACGTCCATCTTGAGGCCGCGGCGCTCAGGAATGTAGTGCAAGAGATGCACGACGGTCTTCTCCCCCAGCGAGTGCACGTGCGCTTGGATTGAGCGAGGACCCGTGAGCCGTACCAGAGGCTCCGGCTGGAGCCGATCCAGAACCGACGCCAGCAAGTTCCGGTGGAACGTCATGGCGTGCTCGGCATACGTGCTGAAGATCGGGTGCGCGAGGTACCCGAACGAGCCCGAAACGACGGCGGCCGGAATGTCCGTTTGCTCAGCAATCGGCGCGTGGGCGTGTGAGCAAAAGTGAAGGTAGTTCCGGTCGAAGTAAGGGTTTGCCACCGTCGCTAGAACTTCCGCGCCCTCCAAAGCCCGAACTTCGACGCCACGCTCGTACATCACGCCGGTGATGTCGCCAAACTTCACGTAGTCCGGCGAAAACAGAAGGTCGCCGACCTTCTCGACGGGGAAACCGTCGATGCCGAAGCCGGAGTTTCCGGTCGCCAGTACGCTTCCTCCGGCGGCCACAAACGCGTTGACGCGGTCGAGGAATGCGCCCTCGACGCTAATGAAGTCCGGAAGGACGAGAAGCCGATAACTGTCCAATGGCGTTTCGAAGTCGACGAAATCGAACTGGACCTGCAACTCGGTCAGGGCGCGGACCACGCCAACGTTCGGCGCGTTCGACCGCTCGGCGACTCCAGGAACCGACTCGGCCGACAGCACGGCGACGTCGGACACGACCTTCGCCCCTTGCAGCCATGGCTCGCGTTCGGCGATCTGCTTAAAGACGCCGCCGATGAGGTCGTAGGTTGGCGCATCGAGCTCGCCACTCGGATGCAACTGATCCCCCACGGAACAGCGACCGCCCAGCGCAACCGCCGAGAAACACTCGAACTCCAACGCCGCCGGGTTCTTGTAGGAGTTAAAGTGACCCCACGTCTCCGAGAACTTGCCGGTCATGCCTAGCCAGTCTTCGGAGAGGGTGCGGGCGTAGCGCGCGGTGGTCGGAAGGTGGTTGTAGCCCCAGCCGCCGGTCGGCAAAGACTCGACCTCGAGGTGGCTGAAGAACGGCATGCGGTTCCGGAACTGCGGCGAGACGTGCCCGCTATTGTGGAAGATGCCCACTTTCGGGGCCTTCGCCCGCACGGCTTCGGTGATGCGAGTCATGTACCGCTCCACCAAAATCGACTTCATTTGGCGAATGTTTGCTTCGTTCTCCGGGTTGAGACCGCGCCGCCGATACTCGTCCAGAGCATATTGCGAGTGCGCACCGTCGACAAAAATGATGTCGAAGAAGAAGCCATCGACCTCGTCGCCAAAGAGGTCGAGCACTTCCTCCGTCTGTTCCACAACGTAGTCCAGATAGGGCGAACCCATGCAGAGCTTCCGCCAGCCGGCCTCCGTGGGTCCGGCGCCGGCGAGTTTGCCATCCGCGCGAACTTCTCGCCATTCCGGGTGCAGCGATGCCTGCAGTTCATCCCAGCCGACGGTGATGTAGATCGGGCAGCGGATGTCCCGCGCGTGGCAAGCGCGGATCTGCTCCGCGAGCAAATTCCGTTCTAGGTGCGGATGGCGGAACGGGAATTTTGTATCGTGATAAATATAACCGTGGTGACAACGGGAGAAGAGGGTCACGGAATCGACGTACGCATCGCGCAACGCGTCGCCAAACCGATCCGGGTCGAAATCGGCGCCGATGCCGCCGATGTGCTGCGAAGTGTGAAAATCAAGATGAACTTGACGAAAGCGCAATGACATCACGCCTATGATAACGGATTCACGCGTGAACTGTCAGGGACTCTTTCTAAGCGCTAGGGTAGACGACTTTTCGTCGCTCCATCGCTTCTTCGTACCGCGCGATTTGCAGGTTGATTTCTTCGGGCTGGGCGCGGGCGTACCGAAGGGCGGCCGACACTTCAGCGCGGGATAGGCCAGGAAAAGAGGTCTCAAGGAGTTCGACCGAACCGACGCGGCGGTACTCGCGAACGATCTCCCACACGGCAATCGCGCCGTTCGCCAGCCGGGCCGTTTTGGTGGGGCCATCAAGCGTGACAAGCCCTTCTTCGGCGAGCTCTTGGCTTCGGAAGGCTTGCAGGCGCACTTCGACGTCGGCAACGGTAGCGCACAGCCGCTCTGCGGCTTCCTCCAAGGAGAGGGTGCGTTGGTCGGTCGCCAAGATCACCAGTGCCTCGTACAGGGCGGGGTCAGCGTCAAAAAGGCTCTCGATTGCGGCAACGCAACGCGGTCGATCAATCGACGCGAGTCGCTGCAGTTGCGCCAGTTGCCAAGGCTCGAACGGCATTGCCATAGTGATTCCTACGAGCGGGCCGCGCTCAGGCGCGACTACGCTTTTGGAAGCGTAGGATCCGACGGCCTTGGCGGAGCACTTCCGACTTCCATTATGAAGTCTAGGACCGCCCGCTGATACGCGAAAACATCAAAGATTCTCGCTTGGCAGTGCCCCATGTCGGCAAACCGGACCAATCGAACCGGGCCCAAAGCCGGCCGCTGGCCCGCCGCGGCCAGAATCTCCTCGGCCGCCGAGATCGGCGCGACCATGTCTCTCTCTCCGTGAAGAATCAGAATCGGCACATCCGGCACGCCGGCCATCGCGACCGGCACCGAGACGTGGGCCAGGTCCCTTTTCAAAACAACCCGCGCGATCAAGCGCGTTGGGCGCAGTAACGTCGAGAGAACCCGACCGCCGAGCATGCCCCACCAAGATTCGATGGCATCGCGCAGCCGTGCATACGCTCCGTCCAGGATCAAAAAATCGAACGTCTCCGGTTTGTCGGCAACGGCGAACACGATGGCGGCCGCACCCATGCTACTTCCGAATGCTCCTAGCGGAAGGTCCGGGGCTCGGCGGCGGGCCTCGGCGGCCATCGCCAAAATATCGTTGCGCTCATTTAGGCCGATGGTGCAGACCCCGCCGCGAGATAGACCGTGCGCCGGAAAGTCAAACAGCAGGGCGTTGTATCCCTCCTTCCAAAGCAGAATGGCCTCGGCCACCAGCTCGCAGCGGTTCATCACGTAGCCATGGGCATACACAATCGTGCCCTTTGGGTTCTCGGCGGGCATCCACCAACCGCTAATCGTCCCGTTGCCGTACGGAATCACAAACGACTCTTGCGGGTAGCCCAACGCGCCGGGCGAAAGGTACGGCGGGGTTCGAAAAGGATGCAGGCTGAACCGCATCGCGAGCAGGTTCGCCACGACCCAAAGACAAACAAGCACCAGAACAACGACAAAGAGGGTCATGAATGGGCTACCGTACCCGCGATGGATTTGCGTTTTTCGGGTTGACTCGCAAACAATAGGAACGCCGGAATGTTTGCACTCAACTTTTACACCGACCTCTACGGAGACGTTCTCCGAAACAACCGCAAGACGGTCACGATCCGTCTCGGAGATAAGTCTGCCAAATATCAGACGGGAATGGTGGTCTGGGTGACCATTGGCCCCCGTTTTGGCCGCCGCCAAAAGCTCTACAGCGCCATTCTCGATCGGGTGGAGACCAAGCCGATCGCCGATCTGAGCCCACGCGACATCGAACGCGAGAACCCGGAGTTCCGCAGCCAGGACGACGTCATCGCGATGCTCAGCCGGATTTACGGCGACGTGATCACCCCGGAACAACCCGTCACCGTCATCTATTTCAGTCGAGTTGATGAATAACTAAAAGGCTAAGTAACATGGCAGACCTCACGTCACTCTCGTCGTACGGCCAGGATCCGTTCCTCCACAACCACCTGTTGCTCAAAAAGAAGCTCCTGAAGCTTGTCGGCGGAGAGTTTCGCCTGTTCGCGCCCAACGGCGAGCTAGCGCTGGTCGCCCACCAGAAGGGTTTTAAGCTGAAGGAAGAGATCACCGTCTACGCCGATGACTCGAAGTCGCGACCGCTGATTGGCATCTTTGCGCGGCAGATCATGGACTTCAATGCCTCGTACGACGTGGTCGACCTGACGAACAATTCCAAGATTGGGGTCCTTCGCCGGAAGGGTTGGAGCTCCATCGCGCGGGACGAATGGGAAGTGTTGGACCCGTGGGACAAGCAGGTCGGCAGTCTGTTTGAAGACAGCATCGCCATGGCGCTCATTCGGCGGCTACTGACGAATCTGGTGCCCCAAAACTACGATATGGAAGTTATGGGCACGAAGGTCGTGGACTTCAAGCAGAACTTTAACCCGTTCGTCTACCACCTTCAGGTCATCTTTACGGTGCCCCCAAACCAGTTTGATCGGCGAATCGGCGTCGCCGCATCCATCCTTTTGGCCGCCATCGAAGGTAGGCAGCGAAACTAAGCTTGGCCGAATCGTTCGACGTTATCGTGGTTGGGGCCGGGCATGCCGGCATCGAAGCGGCCCTGGCGAGTGCCCGCCTGGGCCGCCGCACGCTCTGCGTCACGATGCGGCTCGACCGAATCGGTCACCTGCCCTGCAACTGCAGCATCGGCGGGCCCGCAAAGGGGCACATGGCGCGCGAAATCGACGCGCTGGGCGGCCAAATGGGGCTGACCACCGACCGCGCCGTAACGCACATACGGCGGGTTGGCACCGGAAAAGGCCCGGCCGTGCAGACAGTCCGGGCGCACGTCTGCAAGGATCTTTACCCGCAGCTCATGCAGGAGGTTCTGGCTTCCACGCTAAATCTCACCGTTCGGGCGGGCGAGGTTCGGACGGTCCTTTACGGTCCGGACGGCGTAACGGGAGTGCAGGTTGGGGACGAGACGATCGCGACCCGGGCGGTGGTGCTAACGACCGGCACCTTTCTAAACGGCCTCTGCCACGAAGGCAAGAATAAGACCGTGGCGGCCCGCAGCGGCGACGCGGCCACCGCCGGGCTGTCGGCATTTTTGACCCAGCTTGGAGTTCGCCTACGGCGATTCAAGACCGGAACCACGCCGCGGATTCATCGCGCCACCATCGACTACGACCGCACCGAAACCGTAGACAGCGAGCCGGACGCTGGTCCATTTAGCTTTGTGAACAATGCGCTTTCGCCCGTTCATCCGCTGCTTCCTTCCTGGCAGACGCGCACGAACGAGACCACGCACGAAATCATTCAGTCGAACCTGGGCGAAAGCGCGATGTACAGCGGTCAGATCGAGGGCGTTGGCCCGCGATACTGCCCCAGCATCGAGGACAAAATCGTTCGCTTCGCCGACAAGCTGTCGCACCCGGTTTGGCTGGAGCAGGAGACGTGGGACGGCCCGGAGGTGTACGTCCAGGGCGTTTCGACCAGCCTCCCGGCGGCGGTTCAGATCGACATTTTGCGTTCGATTCCCGGGCTGGAAAACTGCGAGATGCTGCGGCCGGGCTACGCCGTCGAGTACGACATGGCCGATCCGCTTCAGCTTTTGCCAACGCTGATGTCGAAGCTGCTTCCCGGCCTCTTTTTGGCCGGACAGTTGAACGGCACAAGCGGATACGAAGAAGCCGGGGGCCAGGGCCTGGTTGCCGGAGTCAATGCGGCGCGCTTCGCCGTCGGCGAGCCCGCCTGGGAGCTTTCACGCCACGACAGCTTCATCGGCGTCATGATCGACGACCTTGTCACCAAGGGCGTCGAAGACCCTTACCGGATGCTCACCGCCCGCGCGGAGCACCGTCTGCTGCTTCGGCACGACAACGCCGACGCGCGGCTGACCCCGGTTGCCCGCGACCTCGGACTCTGTAGCGAAACTCGCTGGGAGCGGTTTTCACGAAAGCAAGAGTCCATCATCCTCGGTCGAAGCACGCTCGAGAACACTTGGTTCACTCCTGCCGACAACGACGCCCTTGCCGCCGCCGGCTCGTCGCCGATTGAAACCAAGCAATCAGCGTTCGAACTCATGCGGCGACCGGAGTTACGGCTTGCCGGAGTCGAAAGGCTGCGTCCGCTTGGCTTGCCAACCGATCCCGCCGTTCGGGAACAGCTCGAGTTGGCCGCGATATACGAGGGCTACATCCAACGTCAGGAGCGGCTTGCCGCCCAAACGCGCCGCCTAGACGGGCTCCGCATTCCGGCCGACTGGAACTACATGACGACCGGCGGACTTAGCTATGAGACCCGCGAAAAGCTAACCCGGATTCGGCCGACCACGGTTGGGCAAGCCGGACGAATCCCCGGCGTTCGGCCTTCGGACATCGCGTTGCTCATCGGCCACCTGCGCGGTGTCGTGGGCGCGGCTTAGACTTCGCGCAAGGTTTTCGCCGTGACTTCGGGCAACGTGTCGTTGATATAGGCCCCCGCGCCGGCCTCGCTTCCCGCCAAATACTTCAGCTTGGTGGCGGTTCGGTAGGGCGGATAGAACTCGACGTGGAGCCAAGTCGACTCGTAGCCGGCGGCGGTCGGCGCTTGATGCATCGCCATCACATAGGGCATCGAAAACCCGAACAAGCGATCGTATTTCTGGGCTACCACCTGCAAGACCTCGCCAAACCCGTCTAGTTCGGCGTCGTTCATCTCCCCGAGCGAGCGGCGATGGGCTTTCGGTGCCACGTACACCTCGTAGGGGTAACGCGCAAAGAACGGGATAAACGCAACCGCCGAATCGTTCTCCACGATGATCTGGTTCTCGCCGTTCACCGCATTGGGAGCCGCGCTTGCCTCCAGTACCTCTTCCATCAGCGGGCGCCCAGTGCGCTCAAAGTGTCGCTGCTCCGCCGCCAGCTCAATCGCAAGGATTGGCGGAATGAACGGATAGGCGTAAATTTGACCGTGCGGGTGCGACAGCGTGACGCCGATCTCCTTCCCCTTGTTCTCAAAAATGAAGACGTACTCGATCTCGGGATGCGCCGCCAACGATACGTACCGATCTCTCCAAACGCGCACAAGCTTGCGAACCTGCAGAAACGGCATTTGGGCGAACGACGTGTTGGGATCTTGTGAGTAGCAAACCACCTCGCAGGCTCCCGCTGCCGGGCGCACCGGCAGGAGTTCGGTTCCGGGCACCGCCGGATTGGGCGGCGTGAGCGAGAGCGAGGGGAACTTGTTCTGAAAAACGACGATGTCGTATTCCGGAAACGGAATCTCGGTAGGAAAGCCGCCCGGCTTGGTCGGCGCCAGCGGGTTGTAGTCTGGCGGCGGGAAAAACGTCCGGTCCTGACGATGGGTCGCCGTAATCACCCATTGGTCCAAAAAAGGGTGGTAGCGCAGTTCCGACATCGCGACCGTTTTACCTTTTGCTTACTCTCCGGATCGACGAAGAAGGTGTCGGTCCAGATTTCGTCATCCCTCCATGCTTTTTAATCCAGCCTTAACACTTTCTTAATACATTACGTTCTAAATAGTATGGTTTGGAGTCCAAGAACATCTCGGAATAATCCCATGAAGAAGGCATTCACCCTTATCGAGCTGTTGGTCGTCATCGCGATCATCGCTATCCTCGCTGCAATTTTGTTCCCCGTTTTCGCTCAGGCGAAGGCTGCGGCCAAGAACGTTACTTCGTTGAGCAACATCCGACAGATCGGTACGGCCCAGCACCTTTACTTCGGCGACAACGACGACAACAACCCGGCGGGCGACGACTACGCCGAGTGGCTTTGGATGTTCCTGTGGGCACCCTACATCAAGAGCCAGCCGGCCGACTTCAGCGGATCGAAGAACAACTTCTTCTACTCGCCGACGGCTCCCGGAAACACGCCGCAGTACCTCAGCGAGCAGCGGTACGACGAGTTCATCGAGCGAGGACTCCACACCCAGTTCAAGATGCGAACCGACCTCACCGATCCGGCTGGCGAGCGAGCCATCGTTTTCTGGTCCAGCTACTCGATCAACGAGCACTCCGTCCAGGAGTGGCCGAACATGAGCAGCTACAACGAGCCGGCAGAAACGCTGTCGATCCTCGAAGCAACCGACACGGAGATCGAAGGCGACGAACTGCGAAAGCTGTTCGCACGCGGCGTGGACTGTTCCGGCGGCCTCGCGGATAACTTCGAGTCGCGACCGACGCTCGGCGGTTACGCGGGCGGATCCAACTTCCTCTACATGGACGGCCACGCCAAGTACTCGAAGCACACCATTGGCAATCGCTTCGCTACCAGCGCCGAGAACTTCTGCGACTTCTCGCGGTACCAGTTCCCGCAGGGCGGCCGCGGTGGCTCGAGCACCACTCCAAACAGCTCGGGCGTTCGACCGGACTGCGGCGCGTGGACCGCTCCAGCAGACCAGCTGGATGCGAACGGCGCCTGCGTCGCTAAGTAAGGCGAAGGCCAAAACATGAGCCTTGGGGTCCGGTGCGCTCGTACCGGACCCCTTTTTGCATCAGGTTGTATGCGGTGCAAATCATCGCTGAAGTCTTTCGGCCATAATTCTTGCCACAACTCAAAGAGTTGGGCCGAGCTGCCCACGTTCTCCCTGTCTTAATAACGCCATGATTCTTGCCTCGCTCGCGCTCCTCGTCACGGCTCAGGCCGACGTCAAGCTTCCGTTCGTTCGGCCCGCGCTGGCAACCCAGCCGGTATCCGACGACGCCGACGACCCGGCCATCTGGATCAAGCGGTCGAACTACCACCAGTCGGTGGTCTACGGCACGAATAAGATCAAAGCCCCGGGCGGCGCAATCTATGCCTACAACAACCAAGGCAAGATCATCCAGGTCATCCGAGGATTAGACCGTCCAAACAACATCGACGTCGAATATGGCCTTTCCATGGGGAACAAAGGCTTGATGGACATCGCCGTCGCAACCGAGCGCGTGGCCGGCCGACTTCGAATTTTCGCGATCAACCCGAACTCGGGCAAACTCACCGACGTCACCGGCAATACCAAGGTTCAGATGGCGGGAATTCCCGACTTTGGCGAACCGATGGGCATCGCACTCTACCGCCACGACGGCCGCATCTTTGCCTTCGTCAGCAACAAATCCGGCCTCGCCGATGGCTACATCGAGCAGTACCGCCTCTACTGGAACAGCGACGGCAACAAGGTCGATTCCCAGTTTGTGCGCCGCTTTGGCAAGTTCAGCCAGAAGAAGGAGATCGAGTCGATGGTCGTGGACGACGAAAACGGGTTCCTGTACTACAGCGATGAACGCGCCGGAATCCACAAGTACGACATCAAGCGGCCGGATATCATGCCGCGAGAGGAGGCGTTCTGGGCCACGCCGTTTCGGGGTGACACCGAGGGGTTGGCGATCTGGAAGAAGCCGGACGGCACGGGCTATCTAGTGGCCACCGACCAGATTCCGAACGCAACCGAGTTCACGTTCTACAAGCGCGAGGGCAACAACGCGCGGGTGGCCGTGATTCGTACTCCGGCCGATGAAACCGATGGCATCGAAGTTTCGAGCTATCCGATCAGCCCGACCCTCTGGTGCGGCGTACTCGTGGCAATGGACAGCAAGCGAAAGCGTTTCGTTTACTTCAACTGGGCCGAGTTCGAAACGACGCTCTTCAAAGGGAAACAGTAACGGAGCAACCCATCTCAAAATGGATCGTCGCCGGAGCCGTGAGGTCGAGTTCCTCGCCCTTGCGGAAGTGCTTCGTGGTTCCGGTTGCCGGGTCGAAAACAATGACGTCCCGCACGCCGTGGGAAAGGTAGAAGGGCGGGGCCAGCCGGAAGTCTTTCTCCCGCGAACTTTGGCTTACGACTTCGATGACGGCACCGGGGATGATCGTCGCCGCTTCGACGGTTGGCGGAACCTCAGTGCAATATATGGCCAAGTCGGGTCGCTTGTAGGAGCCGTCGGGAAACCGGACGTACATGTCTTGGTAGGAGAAACACCCGCACTCTCCGGCAGCCCCGGTGGGCTGGATGGACTGCTCAAGCCGCTTTACCGCAATGGTATGGGCGGGCGACGGCATCAGGTCCCATAATAAAAGACCGCCTTGGATCTCGAGCTTCACGCCGAGTTCTTCGGCGGCGGCAAACGCCTCGTCGAAAGAACGTAATTCGGGCGCGGTCAGCATGCCCAATTCTACGTGTTTTCGCGCGCGTCCCAGCCAACATTTCGTAGAAGTACCAAAATGAGTTCCATGTCGCCGCGAGCCGAAAAACCTCCGATCACGTTCTGGTCGATTCGCATTGCGACGATCTCGGGCATTCCGATCCGGCTGCATACGACGTTCCTGCTGTTCATCCTTTGGGAGATTTGGGCGAACCGCGCCGGAGACGTAACGATCAGCCTGCTGTTCGCCTTCGCGATCTCGGTTTGCATCCTGCTCCACGAGTTGGCGCACGCGCTTGTCGCGCGCCACTACGGCTACGCCACCTCGGAGATCACGCTGAGCCCCATCGGCGGCTACACCTTAACCGACGGTCGCCCGACGCCCAAACAGGAGCTTCTCATCTCCGGGGCCGGGCCGCTCGTGAATGCCATCCTAGCCGGTTTCTTTTTCTTCGTGATGATCTTCACGCGCCAAGTTTCGGGCGACTTCCGGCTTTCCAGCGAAAACTTCTGGCAGATGTTGTGCTTCGCAAACGTCATCATGGCGGTATTCAACATGATGCCGGTGTTTCCGCTCGACGGTGGCCGCATGCTGCGGGCGTTGCTCGCAATGTTTATTCCGATCCATACGGCAACAAAAATCACTACGGGCACGGGCCAAGTCCTCTCCGTCGTCCTCGGCATCGTCGGACTCGTGATCGGTGCCCCCATCCTCTGCGTGATTGCGTTCTTTCTGTTTTTGGGGGCTTCGCGCGAGCTTGCCAACTCCACGTTGCTCTCGCTGTTGCACGGCAAGACGGTTGGGGACGCGATGAGCCGGCAGTACCTCTGGCTTGCCCACGGCCAAACCGCCCAATCGGCGGCCGATATGATGAGCCAGACGCCGCAGGACGACTATCCGGTCGTCGTTGGGCACGACGTGGTCGGCATCGTTTCGTCGGCGGCCATTCAGTCGGCGGTGAACACCGGCGACAAAGACGCCTACCTAGCAACCCTGATGACCCGGAACTACCTTCAACTCACCCCGGATGTTGACCTCACGGTCGCCGCCGAAAAGATGGGTGTTGAACAAGCTCCTGCCCTCGTCTATGAAGGCGACAACCTGGTGGGAACGCTTTCGAACCTGTCCCTTCAGAGGTTTATCGACTTTCAAGCCGGTGCCGCAAAAAAACGTTAGAGCATCACTTTGCGGATGCGGTGGTACGAATTGCCGCTGCTACCGTCACCATCCGTAACGATCAGATACTTTCCGTCTCGGCTGATTCGAATGCACTCCGGCAGATAAAAAATGGCTGAGATGCCCTTGCCCTCGGCATAGCCGGCAAAACCATTTCCGGCGATGGTGATGACTTGGCCGTCCTTTATGCGACGGATGACGTGATTCCCGGCGTCCGCAACGTACATCGCGCCGTCGGGCCCAACCTCGATGTCGGTGGGCCGGCGGAACTTCGCCTTGCTAAGGCCACCGTTGGTAAAGCCCTCACCGCCAAAGCCCGTAATGGTCGTAACCTTTCCGGTGCCGTCAATACGACGAATCGCATGATTGCCGTAATCCACGAAGACGATCGTCCCGTCCTTCGCAACCGCCATTCCGGCGGGTCTATTTAGGCGAGCGGCTACCAGAGTTGCATCAGCGTAGCCGGGCGTGTCGGCCTTGCCAGCACTCGTCTTGATCTGGTCATCGGCGATGTCAATCAACTGAAGCGTGTGGCGGTTCCATACCGTAAATGCCGGATTGCCGGTGCTAAGACCCTGAATGCCTCGCACATAGCCAGGAAGCTCCTTCCAAAGGGTACGAGCGCCGGTCGTCTTGTCCACTCGCCAAAGTCTTGAGTCCGAGCGACCTGCGGTTTCAGTGGCGACGAGCAGCTGGCCGCTAAGACTGAGAATGTGGATTGCGTACGGTCGGCTCTTGTCGGCCCAGGTCGCCAACGTCGAGACTATTCCGCCCGGGCTGATCTTGCGAATCGAGCTGTTGTTGTAATCCGAGATGTAGATGTTGCCATCCGAATCGATCTCGGCCCCAACCGGAGTGCGGAAGGTGGCGGTGGCGACGGGGCCGTCGGCGTTGCCCGCCGTCCCGCTCCCCGCGATCAGCGAGGTTTTGCCGGTGTTCCCACCAACGTCAATCCCACTGCCCCCACCTGTAGAGCCACCCGAGCCACCGCACCCGGCGAAAACGGCCGACAGTGCCGCCGCCGCCATTGCAATCCTGCCAAACCGAAAGCCGTTACGCATGTCGCAAGCGTAGCCGTTTGGGCCGCTGCGCCGAAGTCCCGTTTTTTGGCGAGCAGGCTAGAGTTGGATCCGACGCACGCGGTTGTACGGCCGAACCTCGCCGCCCGTGCCATCCGCCACGATCAGCGCAGATCCATCCGGCGTCAGGTCAAAGCCTTCGATGCCGTAGAATCTCGCCGCAGTGCCGAACCCTTCGCGGTAGCCGCCAATGCCGTCACCCGCTAGGTTCGAAACCTGCCCGCGAGCGATCAGGCGAATGCGAAATCCGCCGGTATCGGCAACATATACGTTCCCGCGCGCGTCGACCGCAACGTCCTGCGGACCCATGAATCTGGCCCGCGTCAGCGCTCCGCTGGCCGAGCCCTTTTGCCCGATGCCGGCATAAGTGGTGACCACACCGGCTAGCGTCACCCGGCGGATCGAGTAGTTGTACTGGTCCGCCACGAGGAGGTCGCCGTTCGGCAACTGCGCCATGCCGTAGGGCCGGTAGAACCGCGATGCCAATCCCGTTCCGTTGACATAGCCGATTCCGCCACGCTTGCCCGCGAGCTCCGTGATGACGCCCGTGGTTGGGTCGAGAAGAGAAATTTGGTGCCGCCCAATGTCGGACAAGGCAATCCGGCCATCGGCGAGAGCCAACAGGCCGCGCGGCCGGCCAACGTTCCGCACCACAAGTGTCAGGGCACCGGTTGCGGTGTTCACCCGCCAGATCGTGCCGGTATCGGAGGAGCGCTCCAGGCTATCGTTAGCGTCGGTCTGCACATAGAGATCACCACTTGGGGCAATGGTCAGGCCGAAGGGCCGCTGAAAGTTGGCTGCCTGCACCAGCGTGCTTACCACGCCGTCCTTGATTTTCCGGATCCGACCGTTGTAGAAATCGGCCACGTAGACCGTGCCGTCCGGACCGACCTCGGCATTCACCGGGTTATCAAACGTTGCCGTGGCTGCGGGGCCGTCAATCGCGCCCGTGGCTGCCGTCCCGGCCAAAGTGTTCGTCGCGAGGTAGCTCGGACCGTCGCTGGTGCCTCCGCAACCGGCAAGTGCCACCATAGCGGCCGGAAAAATCCAAAGCAAGCGTTTCATCACCTCTAAGATAGCGATCCTGGACAGATAACGTCAAGGCGTCCGAATGTACACTAGACGTCTGTGGCGGATCTTGCTTCCGAAATCTCGCGGCGTCGAACCTTCGCCATCATCTCTCACCCGGACGCCGGAAAGACCACGCTCACCGAAAAGCTCCTGCTCTACGGAGGCGCGATTCAGCTGGCCGGTGCCGTAACTGCGCGCCGAAACCAACGAAAGGCGACCTCCGACTGGATGGAGATCGAAAAGCAGCGCGGCATCTCGATTACCTCGACCGTGCTTCAGTTCGAGTATCGCGGGTGCATGCTGAACCTGCTGGATACCCCCGGCCACGACGACTTTAGCGCCGATACCTACCGAACGCTCACCGCCGCCGACAGCGCGGTGATGCTCATCGACAACGCGAAAGGCGTCGAAACGCAGACAAAGAAGCTGTTCGCCGTTTGCCGGCAGCGGGGCATCCCGATCTTTACGTTCATCAACAAGATGGACCACCCCGGCATCGGTCCATTGGCCCTGCTAACCGAAGTTGAAGACACGCTCGGGATTCGCTGCGTGCCGATGAACTGGCCGATCGGCCAGGGGTCGGAGTTTAAGGGCGTGTATGACCGGCAAACGCGACAGGTCCACTTGTTCCAACGGGTGGCCCACGGTGCCGAGCGCGTGCCGACGATCGCCATGTCGATCGACGACCCGCACCTAAATGAGCGGCTCGACCCGGAGTATTTGGAAGCCCTGCGCGAGGAGATCGAACTCGTCGAGATTGCGGGCGAACCGTTCGACGAAGACAAGGTCGCCCGGGGCGAACTCTCGCCGGTTTATTTTGGAAGCGCGATTACCAACTTTGGCGTGGAGCTGTTCCTCAATCACTTTATCCAAATTGCGCCGCCCCCCGGAGCCCGCATGGCCGAAGACATGGTGATCGAGCCAACGAACCCTTCGTTCAGCGGCTTCGTTTTCAAGATTCAGGCAAACATGGACCCGAATCACCGGGACCGAATCGCGTTCATGCGCATCGTGAGTGGCCGATTCGAGAAGGACATGCAGGTCAACCATCGCCGGCTGGGTAAGCCGATTCGATTGACCCGTCCGCAACGACTGTTCGCCCAAGACCGCGAGACGGTGGAAGAGGCCTACGCGGGCGATATCGTCGGCCTGACGAACGTCGGTGCGTTTATCCTCGGCGATTCGATCTCCGAGAAATCTGGGCTTACTTTCCACGAAGTCAGTCCGTTTGCGCCGGAGATATTCGCCACGCTCATCAACCGTAGCATCGACCGCTTCAAGCACTTCGAGAAGGGGATCGAGCAGTTGTGCGACGAAGGACTTTCAGACCTTTTCTTCGACCCCAAGTCGTCGCAGCGAAACCCAATTCTTGGCGTCGTCGGCCGACTCCAGTTCGAGGTAATCCAACACCGTTTGATGGCCGAATACGGCGTAAAGACCCTGTTGGAAGCCGTGCCGTTCGAGCTAATTCGCTGGCTGGAAGGCAGCGAAAACGAGATTTCCGCCGTTTACTGGGGCAACAACGCGAAGTTTGTGCATACGCGAACCGGCGGGCCGGCCGTGCTCGTCGCCAGCGACTGGCACCTTGGCTATCTCAAAGATAAGAACCCGGCGATCCGGTTCCACGAGCGCGCGGATTGGATGCGGCAGGCATCGGCAGCGTAGCCTCCGAAATTCTTCATTCTTGTAGTTACGACTGGCCGTTTCGCGCGTAAACTGTTTTGAAATGGCACTGCTTTCTGTCCTGGCGATGACGGCACTGTTACCGGCATCGGGCTACTCATTACAGGTTAAGCCGGCCGACGCGACCGCATTGCGCGTCCAGTCGATCGGTTTCGGCCCGACAACCACCGTTAACTGGAAGTTCCCCTACATCCGGTGGAGTTTTCAGCCGAAGCCGGAGACAGCTCAGATCACGGCCTTTGAAATGAAGGTGAACGGGAAAGTAGTGACGCCCGAGGCAGACCCACCCCGAAAGCAGTATCTCTACTCTCCTGTCGAAGGTTTCGGCCCGGGCAAATATGATGTCGAGTGCAAAGTAACCCTTGACAACAAGGCATTTTTCCTTAAGAAGTTCTCCTTCCAAATTGGCGAAGGCGCAGAAAGCGTAGCTCCACCACCATCGGCAGCCCAGAAACTGGTCATGGACGAGGTCAACGCAATCCATCAGGAAATGGGCCACCCGCAGAGCATTCCCAATGACATCTTGAGCTACGTCGCGCAGAAACACTCTGATTATATGGCCGCAAACGGAGCTTTGGTCCACGACCAGGTTGATGGCAAGCCTGGATTCTTCGGAGCGAACTCCATCGACCGGCTCGCCAACTATGGCATGACTAATTTGGTTAACGAGGTACTTGGACACGACGCTGGAAACCTGAAGGCCACCGTGCGGGAGGTCTACCATGCCCCGTACCACCGCATTTCCTTCCTGGTTCCTGGCCCGGTTTGTTTAGGCGCGGGCATCAACAACGGGTTCATCACGATCTTGAACGGATCGCAGGTCCTCGACAAAACGATTCTGAGCGGACCGGCACCCGACCAGAAGAACATTCCGTTGCAATGGGATTGCACCGAGAAGCCTAGCCCGCTGCGTAGCACGGGGAAAACCACGGGAATCACCGGCTACCCGGTTGTAGCTCTCATCTACGGGTACTTATTGCAGGATCTTTCGGACTTCACGTGCAGTCTGAAGCTAGACGGTAAAGATGTTCCGATGCTTTCGCTGACTCCTGGAAACGACGAGTTTTTGAAGCGCGCCGTGATCATGATCCCGAACAACCCTCTACTTCCCAACCGCAAGTATGATGCTACTTTTTCCTGTAAAGTGAAGGATCAGGTGGTTTCGAAGGAGTGGTCCTTCACCACCGCGGCCAAATATTCGCTTAGGTAACCTAGGCGGATGCGATTTTTCGCCTTAGGAGATCTGGGCTTCGCCTTCGATGCCTCGTCGGACGGCTCCAATTTGAGGTAACCCAGCAACGTCTGATGGCCTAGTACGGCGTAAAGACCCTGTTGGAAGCCGTACCGTTTGAGCTAATTCGCTGGCTGGAAGGCAGCGAAAACGAGATTTCCGCCGTGTGTTGGGGCAACAGCGCGAAGTTCCTTCACACGCGAACCGGCGGGCCGGCCGTGCTCGTCACCAGTGACTGGCACTTGGGCTACGTGAAAGATAAGAACCCGGCGATCCGGTTTCATGAGCGCGCGGATTGGATGCGGCAGGCATCGGCAGCGTAGCCTCCGAAATTCTTCATTCTTGTAGTTACGATAGGCCGTTTCGTGCGTAAACTGTTTTGAAATGGGACTGCTTTCTATCCTGGCGATGACGGCACTGTTACCGGTGTCGGGCTACTCGTTGCAAGTTAAACCCGCCGACGCGACCGCATTGCGTGTCCAGTCGATCGGTTTCGGCCCAACAACCACCGTTAACTGGAAATTCCCCTACATTCGTTGGTGTTTCCAGCCGAAGCCAGAGACCGCACAGATCACCGCGTTCGAGATGAAAGTGAACGGGAAAGTTGTTACGCCCGAGGCAGACCCACCCCGAAAGCAGTACCTCTACTCTCCTGCCGAAGGTTTCGGCCCCGGCAAATATGATGTCGAGTGCAAAGTAACCCTTGACAACAAGGCATTTTTCCTTAAGAAGTTCTCCTTCCAAATTGGCGAAGGCGCAGAAAGCGTAGCTCCACCACCATCGGCAGCCCAGAAGCTGGTCATGGACGAGGTCAACGCAATCTTTAAGGAGATGGGCTATCCGCAGAGCATTTCCAGCGACATCATGAGCTACGTCGCGCAGAAACACTCTGACTATATGGCCGCAAACGGAGCTTTGGTCCACGACCAGGTTGATGGCAAGCCAGGATTCTTCGGAGCGAACTTCATCGACCGGCTCGCCGACTACGGCGTTACTTCTTTGACTAACGAGGTACTTGGACGCGACTCTGGAAACCTGAAGGCCACCGTGCGGGAGGTCTACCACGCCCCGTACCACCGCATTTCCTTCCTGGTTCCTGGCCCGGTTCACTTCGGTGCGGGCATCAAAAACGGATTCATCACGATCTTGAACGGATCCCAGGTCCTCGACAAAACGATTCTGAGCGGACCGGCACCCGACCAGAAGAACATTCCGTTGCAATGGGATTGCACCGAGAAGCCTAGCCCGCTGCGAAGCATCGGTAAGACCACCGGCATCACCGGCTACCCGGTCGTGGCACTCGTCTACGGCTACCTGCTTCAGGATCTTTCCGACTTTAAATGCAGCCTAAAGTTGGACGGAAAGGACGTTCCGATGCTCTCGCTAACTCCGGCGAACGACGACTTTCTGAGGCGAGCGGTCGTGATGATCCCGACCGATCCGTTACTCCCTAACCGCAAATATGACGCTACTTTTTCCTGCAAAGTGAAAGATCAGGTGATCTCTAAAGAGTGGTCCTTCACGACTGCGGCCAAATAATCCCTTAGGTAACCTAGCCTAATGCGATTTTTCGCCTTGGGGGATCTGGGCTTCGCCTTCGATGCGCGGCTAGGATTTTTACGGCGCGCCCGGCATCAAGGACGACAGTTCTGTAACGCCGTCTACGTGGCCGTGCGGGATGAAAACTGGGGGACCCTCGATTTCCAAAATCAGACCTTAGACGTAGTCGAAACCACCGGGAAGATCGAACTGACATGGAAGGCAGAGTCGGTTAAGGACGGCGAGGTTTGGGCGACCTGGACGGTGAAGGTAAGCGCCGAGGCAGGAACGCTTCGGTATCACGCCGTGGGAATCGCCACCAAGACCTTTCAAACGTGCCGCACCGGGGTTTGCCTGCTGCACCCGGTCGCCGAAACCCGTGGGCTGCCCGTTGAAGTGCGCCATCCGGACGGCGATCGGACCTCGGCAACTTTTCCCGTGGAAGTTTCGCCGCACCAGCCGTTCTCGAACGTTGCCGAACTGCACCATGCGATCGGCCCCGAATCGGTTTTGGCCATCCGCTTTGGTGGCGTCGTTTTTGAGGCCGAAGACCAGCGTAATTGGACGGACTATAGTTATAAAACTTATTGCAACCCGCTCGGGAGCGGGCGGGCAACGACCCTTCCGGCCGGTCACCGAATTGAGCACTCCGTAGAGTTCGCCGTCTCCTCGGGCAAGCCGAACTCCTGGATGCCGACGCCCGCGCCGTTTGCCCCACGCCGTCAGCCGATGCGCATCGGCCTTTTGGCCACGCAGACCACCGCCGAAGAACGGGTTTCCCTAGCGAGGATTCCCTGGGACCACATTGGCGTGGTGTTGCGGTCGGGCTTCGACGACGCCGAGCTGGCAAACGCTGGCCTTCTGGCAGAAAAGCTAAATGCCTCGCTACGGGTGTTTTGGGACGGAGGTTTCTCGCAAGAAGATGCGCAGCGACTGGCGGCGGCCGCCCCGCGCGAAATCGCCCTGCGAGACTTCTCGGTTGCAGTCGACCCAGAGTGGCGAAAGGTGTTGGGCAAGACAGCATTCCTGACCATGTCGGCCGACAACTTTACCGAGCTCAACCGATCGCGGCCGCACCTGCGGGCAGTACCCTACGACGGCGTCGGCTTTGCGGCAAATCCGCAGGTACACGCCTTCGACGAAGTGTCGATCCTGGAAACGCCAACGACTTTTGCCGATATTGTTTCCACGATAGAGAAGCAAACGGCGTTGCCCATTTACGTTGGCCCGGTCACTTTCGAGCCGCGCGGACTGGAGCCGCAGCCCCTCGTCGAAGAACGTCTTAGGGTGTTCGCCCGGTACATCGAGGACAGCGTCAAAGTGCTCCGGCGAACCAATGTCGCCAGCGTCACCCTTGGTCCGGCGACCGGTTTTCGAGGATTTCTCCAGCCTTCAGGTGAACTGTTGCACGATCCTCAGGAATTTACGGACTGGCTACGGTAAAACCGTTCGGTGGTTCGTATTGCGTTGTTTGGGGCGGGGGGAAAAATGGGCATGCGCCTGACCCGAAACCTAACGGAGAGTTCCGGCTATTCAGTGGCTTATGTTGAGCCCGGGGCCGAAGGAGCGGCGCGCCTCGCGACGCTTGGCATTTCGCCAACGTTAGCCGACGAGGCTTTGTCCGACGCCGAAGTCGTCATTCTGGCGCTGCCGGACGCACATCTGGGAGCGATTAGCGAGGAATTGGTGCCCAACATGGCCACCGGAGCGATGCTGGTGACCCTTGACCCCGCCGCCGCCCATGCCGGAGTGCTGGCGCACCGAGACGACCTCGCGTACTTTGTGACGCATCCCTGCCACCCGCCGGTGTTTAACGATGAGACCGGCGAAGCGAAGAAGGATTTCTTTGGCGGGGTGCTCGCGAAGCAGGCGATCGTCTGCGCCCTGATGCAAGGTTCCGAGGACGATTACGCCCGCGGTGCCGCCCTTGCCGAAGCGATGTATGCACCGGTGATGCGATCCCACCGGGTATCGGTTGAGCAGATGGCAATTTTGGAACCGGCAATGGCCGAGACCGTGACCGCGTGTTGCATCACCATCATTCGCGAGGCCATGGACGAAGCGATTCGACGGGGCGTACCGGCGGAAGCAGCGCGGGACTTCATGCTGGGTCACGTGAACATCCCGCTCGCCATCGTGTTTGGCGAAGTGGATTCGCCGTTTAGCGACGGAGCGAAGCTCATCATTGAGCACGGCCGCCGACAAATTTTTCGGGAAGATTGGAAGAAAGTGTTCGAACCGGAATCCGTCCGAGACCAGGTGAGGGCCATTGTTGAAAACCGAACTCCCGCCTAGGCCAACGGCGTTGTGCTTGGCGGTGACGAAATGAAGTTCGGAATCGGCAGCTATACCTACGCTTGGAACATCGGAATTCCCGGCTTCACGTCGCCGGAGCAACCGATGGACGCCTTCGGACTTTTGCGCACGGGCATCCGCCAGGGCGTGGACGTGATTCAGTACTGCGAGAACTTGCCTCTTACCGACCTCTCGGGGTCTGCGTTGCAGGATCTGCATGCCGAGGCCAGCCAACACAATGTCTCGATTGAGGTGGGAACCCGCGGTATCGACGCGGCGGAGATCCACAAGTTGGCGGAACTTGCCAACCAGTTTGGGTCGGGTTTTGTCCGATTGGTGATCGATACCGAGCAGTCGAAGCCTTCTCCAAGCGAAATCGTCAACCTGCTGTCACCTATCCTTCAGGGAATGGGCGGCGTTCGCCTCGCCATTGAAAACCACGACCGCATCTCCGTGTGGGTTCTTGCCTGTATCGTCGAGGAGCTTGGAGCTTCGGTCTGCCTCGACACCGCAAATTCTTTGGGAACCATGGAGGGCGTGAATGAGGTCGTGGCCGCGCTCGCCCCGTATGCCGCTTGCCTTCACTTGAAGGACGTCAAGGTGGAACGCGCCGCCGCGAACCTCGGCCTAAACGTTCGTGGAACCGCGCTGGGCGCCGGGCAGCTCGACATCCTCTGGGCGCTTCGCGAGATAGGCCAGGCAGAAAACTGCGAGAGCGTCATCGTCGAACTGTGGCCCGAGTGGCAAGGCGAGGCGACACTCGCGACCGAACGCGCCATGGCCGAAGCAAGCTTTCGCCAGTTAACTCATTTTGGAGAATTTCGGTCAGGTTGGCAACTCGCTTAACGTAAGGTAAATCAGTTATGGCTCTCTTTTCAGAACTTCGCGGGCGGCAGGCAATCAGCATTCAGGAAGGGGATCGCCTCGGCGACGTCCGTGACTTTTGGATCGACGCCGCCGGCCTTTCCGTCGCGGCGTTTCTCCTTTTGGAAGAAGGAAACGAGCGCGTCCTCAAATTCTCCGATGTTCGGAAAATAGGCCCCGACGCGCTGATGGTGGAAACGGCGGCCGTTGCCGAACCTCGAACCTCAAACAATCCGCCGGCCGAGTGGAAGCTATTTTCCGAGCTGAGCCGCCTGCAGGTGGTGAGCGGCGAAGGCGTTCAATTAGGCGCGCTGGCCGATATCGAGTTCGACCCAATGACCGGGCGGCTTATCTCTCTAGAGTTGCGCTCGGGCGGCGTTTTTGGCGTCGGCGCGAAGATCGAGGTCGTTCCCATCGAGAGCGTACGGAGCTTTGGCACCGCCGCGATCACGCTGGTGGGCTGATCATCACGCGGTCGATGAAGGCTTCGGCCTTGTCGTAGATGCGTTGCTTCCTGTCCGGGTCCAGCTTGTCTGCGCCCCGGACCATCATCGCCATTCGGGGATTCTTTGCCAGCTTCTCGCGATTCCGGTCGAGAAAGCGCCAATACAATCCGTCCCAAACCTCGCACCAATCTCCCTTCGTGTAGTCCCCCATTTTGAGCAAGTAGCTTGAACCGCTGAGGTACGGCTTGGTCGCGAGCAGGCCACCATCGGCGAACTGGGACATGCCGAGGACGTTTGGCCCCATGACCCAATCGGCGGAGTCAACAAACATTTCCATGAACCATTGATAAGCATCGGCTGGCTCGGCTTCGCACATCAGCATCACCGAGCCCAGCACCATCAGCCGCTCGATGTGGTGGCACCAGCCGGTTTGCTGGGCGCGCTTGATCGCCTGATCGAGCGGCGGCAAGCCGGTCTCGGCCGACCACCAGGCTGGTCCGAGCTTCCTCTGGTGGCCGAAGAAGTTCTTGTCTGCCGTCTCGTTCGACGCCGGGTACCGGTGGCTGATGCCGTAAACGAACTCCCGCCAGCCGACAACTTGCCGCAGAAACCCTTCCAATGATGCGAGCGGCACGGGGCGTTGGGCGTGTCGCGCCATGGTTGCATCGACTACTTGCCGCGGCGTGAGGAGTCCGCAATTTAGCATGGGCGATAGCACCCCGTGAAACACCGTTCGCGTTCGCTGCGGGATCGCGTCTTCGTAGGGCCCGAAGAGGTCGAGCCGCGTCTCCAGAAAGTCGCTAAGCCAATCCTCTGCTTCGGCATGGGTGACGGGATAGGCAAACTCGGTCGCCCGGCCGGGGTGGGTAGCGAACTCCTGATCCACAAGTTGGATAACGGCCCGCGTGAGAGGGTCGGGTTGCGGCGGCCAGATTTCGGGCACAGATAAGGTCTTGGGTAGGGCGCGGCGATTCTCCTCATCAAAGCTCCACTTCCCACCGACGGGGTCGCCGTTAGCTTCGACCAGCAAGCTCAGTCGCTGCCGTTGCAGCGCGTAGAAGTCGCCCATCACAAGGCGCTTTCGGTCCGCCTCAAAGGTTTCCCAGAAGTTCGGCGGCGTGAGAAACATCGGGTTCGGCAGTAGCCGGAGTTCTAAATCTAGGCTCTTGGCGAAGTCACTTAGCTTGTCGCTCATGAAGCGGTCGGCCGGCAGATAGGTCTCCAAACACTCGATATCGTCTGCTTGGCATTCCTGCCGGAGCACATCGAAAAGAGACTGCCGTTGCTCGAACTCAACGTAAGTGATAGGTCGATCTTCCACCTGCGAGGCGAAGTGCCGCATCGCCGAGAAGAAAAGCACGATCTTTTGGCGATGGTGCCGAACCCGGGTCGCCAGCCCAAGGTCCTCGACCATGAGAACTCGCGACTCCGGATCCGTCCCTGGAAGTCCCGCGAAAAGCATGTCGCCGAGGATGAGGGTTAAGGTTTTCATGAATTGGCCCGAAGACCACGGAACGTATCTACCGAATCGTCCATCGAGAAGAGGTGGTCGCCTTTGCCTTCTACGAAGAGTTCCGTCTTCTGGAACGCGATCTTCTCGTCCGCCGTGCCCTTGGTCCGCTCCATCCCGGCCAGAAACACGGAGTTCTTGCCGAACTTATGGTTCATTTGATCCACCGCCGACATCAACGGCCGATGATCGTCGACCTCATCGAACAAGCTCGGGGTGAAGGCTGTCTTTGGACGCAGTTCCGAGAACCACACCGACACGCTCCGCGGCTTCGAGAAGTCGCTGGTCTTCCATTCCTTCATGAAGGCTTCGTTCATCAGCAGCGTATCCTGCGTTGGTGGCAGCGAAAGCCTTGTTTGCCACGATCGATCGAACCCTCGTACCGAGACCTGCATGTGAGCCGCCCACAGGTGGTTCGCCCTCAGCCGGGCGCTCGCCTTCTGGATCAGCCTCAAGAGAACCTCGCGGCAACCGTCTCGGTTGCGCAATTCCGGCGGGAGAACGTGGCTGTGGGAAAGGCTCTTGCGCCCCGTTTCAGTTTCCTCAAGCTCGTAGCCGCGAAGCATGTACCACCAACGTTCGCCGACGACTCCGCCAAAAGCCTTCCGCAGATCTGGCCGCGACGCCGCGCATAGTTCCTCGGCGTTGAAGATTCCGTTCGCTTGGAGGCGCGCCGCCATACGCCGATTGATTCCGGTGAAATCGGTGAGTTTGAGCCCCAGAAGTGCGGTGGGCAAGGAGCTAGCTTCCAGCACCACCAGACCGTCGGGCTTCTTTAGCTCGGTGGCGAGCTTAGCCAAAAAGCTGTTCGGTGCGATGCCAACGCTCGCCTTGATGTGGTCGCCCAGCTGGGTGCGAAGCGCTTCCTTCAGCCGCAGGGCAATCGCTTCCGCGTTCGCGGGGGTGCGTTCACCTCCGATCAGGTCGAAACGCATTTCGTCGATGCTGCAAACCTTGGCGACGGGCAGTACCGAATCGACTGCCGCCAAAACGCGCCGGTGATACTCGACGTAGAGCGACGGGCGAGCCTGCAAGATGACGATTCCTGGGCACATCTGCCTTGCGTCGCGAATCATCGTCCCGCACTTCACGCCGAACTTCTTCGCCTCGTAGCTGGCCGCGATCACGCCCGTCGTCTCGGCGTAAACCGGAACCACGGCGACTGGTCGTCCGCGCAGCTCGGGACGTTCCTGTTGTTCGACGCTCGCAAAGTAAGCGTTTAGGTCCAGGAAGAGCGATCGAAGCGGCCGACTCTGTTTCTCTATAGGTAGAAGACCGTCTACCATATGAAAAGTATACGCCAAAAAAACCGGCACGAGGCCGGTTTTTCTGAAAATGCCGAACGGATCAGCGCTTAACGAACTGGAAGCCACGTCGGGCTTTCTTTCGACCGTACTTCTTGCGTTCCTTAACTCGGGAATCCCGCGTTAGGAAGCCCGCACCGCGAAGTTCTTTTCGCAAGTTCTCGTCGTAGCTGACGAGAGCTCGGGCGATGCCAAGTCGGATGGCTCCGGCCTGACCCGTGATACCGCCGCCTTTTGCGGTGGCCTTCACGTTGAATCGGCCATCGAAGCTCGTAAGAACCAACGGGCTCTTCACGAGGATCTCGAGGACAGGCCGGCCGAGATACTCCTTGAAGTCTCGTCCGTTAATGGTGATGATGCCGTCGCCCGGGAGCAGCCAAACGCGTGCAATCGCGCTCTTTCGTCGTCCGGTTCCGTAATTCTCTGATGCCATGCTGGTTATTTCTTATCCTTGCGTACGTCAAGTGGCTCGGGGTTTTGCGCCTCGTGCGGATGGTCGGGGCCGGCATATACCTTCAGTTTCTTGAAAAGTGCCTTTCCGAGTTTGGTCTTGGGCGTCATTCCCCAGACCGCCTTTTCGACCAGCTTCACCGGGTCGTCGGCGCGAAGCTTGCCTTTCGTGATGTTGCGAAGTCCGCCTGGCCAGCCGGTGTGCCAATAGATGAGCTCATCTTCTTTGTGGCCGGTTAGGGCAACCTTGTCGGCGTTGATGATGATGACGAAGTCACCAAGGTCAGCGTTGTATTGGAAGGTCGGCTTATGCTTCCCACGGAGCACTTGCGCAACCTGGCCAGCCAGTCGGCCAACCGGGATTCCGGCGGCATCGACGACATACCACTTGCGGTCTGTGATCTCTCCTTTATTTGTAAATGTTTTGTTTAGGTTTTCCATGTTTCTTTTCCACCTTTCATAAGGCAAAGTCGTACGGGGCCGTATGTGGGGAAAAGTCATGAATCAAGATTTTCTTTGGCGATTCGATGGTCGGTGCGCTTTCGGGCATACCGGACCTCGCGTAGGCAGAGTCCTTTTGCAGGAAGCACTACGGGCCATTGAAGATGATGACGCTCTTGCGGATCCAAGAGCTGGCTGACCTCTGCGATGTTTCGGCGCCCGGTTCCAATTTCGAACAAGCAGCCGGCCATTCTGCGCATCATCCCTCGCATGAAAGCCGTACCGTAAACATCCACCCACACCTCATCTCGAACTTGCTTCACTTCGAATCGGTAGAGCTCCCGCACAGTGTTTTGCACGTGGGGTTCTAGTTCTTCGGTGAAGGCGCGGAAATCGTGTCGGCCGGCGAGTTCGCTGGCGGCACGCTGCATGAGATCTAGCTGAAGGGGTCTCCCGTATGGGTAGATAAACCTTCCGCGAAGGGGGTCATAGTCACCGGTTTGAATCCGGTAGCGGTAATGGCGGAAGTCCACCGAAAAGCGACTATGGAACCAATCGGGAACTTCCCGGCTGGATACCACCGTCACGTCATACGGAAGAATCGCCCGCAAGATGCGCGGCCAACGGTCAACCGGAACGCGGCAGTCGGTGTCGAAATGACAAACCTGACCGGCCGCATGGGCTCCTCCGTCGGTGCGACTTGCGCCCCAAATCTCATTTTCCTCGCCCGAGATGTGGCGAACAGCTTCCGTCAATGTTCCCTGAACGGTTCTCCGTCCAGTTTGTGTGGCCCAGCCACTGAAGTCGGTTCCGTCGTAGGCAACGACGAACTTAACTTTCATGATCGTGGCACCCGGCGCGCCGGATGCAGAGGGACGAAATCTTTTTAGGCGACGAGTTCAAGCACGGCTTGCGGCGCGGCGTCTCCGCGGCGAGGGGCAAGCTTGGTGATGCGGGTGTAGCCGCCTTGTCGATCCTTAAAGCGAGGTCCGATCTCGTCGAACAGGTGCTTGACGAGGTCTTCGCCGTTGATCAGGCTTCGGTTGGCAAGAATCTGCGTCTTCTCGGCGGCGGTTTTGCCGGCGAGTGCCTTCTCGGGCTTCGGCGAGCTGCTGCTGTGGCCAACGAGAACCTTTCGGGCGCGGCGACGTGCTTCCAGTCCGTCCTCAAGCTTCGTAAGCGTGATCAGCTTCTCGACGAGTCGCTGCAGTTCCTTCGCTCGGCCAAGCGTAGTTCGCGTGTAGCCGTGTCGGATGAACTGGCGCTGAAGGTTGGTAAGGAGGGCCATCCGCTGATCGGACGGCAATCCAAGCTTGCGGTGGTCAATCTTATGTGTCATTTCTGTACTCTCTATTTGCCAAAGGCAATTTAGAAATCGTCCTCGTCGTCTTCGTCCGAAATCTCCGGTCGGTAACCGGCCTTCGGCGGCTTCATTTCCAGGCCATGCTCGCCCAGCTTGTCGCGAACTTCCACGAGCGACTTCTTACCGAAGCCTCGGATCGCGGTGAGGTCCGATTCGCTGGTGCCCGCCAGGCTGCGCAGGGTAAGAATTCCGGCGCGGCGCAGGCAGTTAAAGGTTCGCTGCGAGAAGTCCAGCTCTTCGATGCGAAGCTCCGGAACATTTTGCAGGCTCTCGTCCTCTTCCTCAACGGCAACGCTGTAGGAAGATTCGAATCCAGCCTCGCCGAGCTCGAAGAACATGCGGAAGAACTTGTCAAGTACGTGCGCGGCTTGCGACACGGCGTCGTTGGGGCGGATGGCACCGGTGGTCGTCACGTCAATGATCAGCCGCTCGTAGTCCGTGCGCATTCCAACGCGGGTTGCTTCCACCGTGAAGTTCACTTTCTTCACCGGGGTGAACTGCGATCCAACCGGGATGAGACCGATGATGCCGCGGTAGCGCTCCTGCTTCTCGGGAAGGATGTAGCCCGATCCCCAGTTCGCATAGAGCTCAACGTTCAGGGTGATGTCCGGGTCGCTAATCGTTGCGATGTAGACATCAGTGTTAACAACCTCGACTCCTTCGGGGCAAACGATATCGGCGCCAGTGACTCGACCCGGGCCCTTGATGTCGATGATCAGGACCTGCTCGGTCTGCATCGTCTCGGCGCTGGCGCGGAGCGAGAGCTGCTTCAGGTTCAGGATCAGCTGGGTGACATCTTCCTTCACGCCCGGAATCGGCGCGAACTCGTGGAAGACTTTGTCGATCTTGATCGCGGCAACGGCCGCGCCCTGGATCGAGCTGAGCAAGACGCGTCGAAGCGCGTTGCCAAGCGTGTGTCCGTAGCCGCGCTCAAGCGGTTCGAGAACGAACTTGCCGTAGTCGTTTTGAAGGTTGAGAGTGGAAATCTGAGGCATGGAATAGTGGGGGAGGAAAAAGGGAAATCAGACGCGGCGTCGCTTGGGAGGGCGGCAGCCGTTGTGCGGGATCGGGGTGACATCGCAAATGCTGCCGACTTCAAGCCCGGAAGCCTGAAGAGCGCGAATCGCGGTCTCTCGCCCTGAACCCGGGCCTTTCACCAAAACTTCGACCTTCCGGACGCCATGCTCTTGGGCTAGGCGGCTCGCCTTGTCCGCCGCGACCTGAGCCGCAAACGGGGTGCCTTTTCGGCTTCCCTTGAAGTTCACGTTGCCGGCGCTCGCCCAGGAAATCGTATTTCCGGTCGGGTCCGTGATCGTGATGAGCGTATTGTTAAAGGAAGCATGAATATGCGCGACGCCCGCGGGGATATTCTTCTTTTCCTTCTGCTTGCCTTTTTGAACTGCCTTTCTTGCCATAGTGTCTTTTGGGTTTGAAGCCGCCAACCAATCCTGGCGGCTCCGATTTTAATGCTTACTTCTTGGTCTTTTTCTTGCCGGCGACCGTCTTTGCCTTGCCCTTACGGGTTCGCGCGTTGCTTCGCGTTCGTTGACCACGCGTCGGGAGGCCACGTCGGTGGCGCAGGCCACGATAGCAACCGATTTCCATGAGGCGGCGGATATTGCCGTTAACCTCTCGGCGAAGGTCTCCCTCAACCTGGAAATCCTTGTCCAAGACTTCTCGAATGCGGGTGATTTCCGCCTCGGTGAGGTCCTTGATCTTCTTGCGCGGGTCTAGCCCGGCCTTCTCAACAAGGTCATGTACGTTGTGCTTGCCGATTCCGTAAAGGATCGGGAGCGCATACAACACCGCTTTCTCTCGCGGAAGGTCGATACCTGCAATTCTTGCCATTCTCTTCTTCTAACCCGGGTTAACCTTGGCGCTGCTTGTGCTTTGGCACGATGCAAATGACCCGCACAACTCCGTTGCGCTTAATAATTTTGCACTTGTCGCAGATCTTCTTTACGCTTGCCCGAACTTTCATCTTAAATTGACTATCTCCCCTGCGTGGCGGATGGATTCCGCATGCAGAGATTTGCGCGTGCCGAGGCTTTTCTCAAGACCTCACCTAGGCGCAAACAAGGATTATACCCACGATTCCCGCTTCCTGCGCCAAAGTTTGCGGCGTTTTCGAAACGTTGACCGTCTGTATTAGTTCGCTGGTTTAGCGGAACCGGTAGACGATGCGCCCCATCGTGAGGTCATACGGGGACAGCTCGACCTTCACCCGGTCACCGGGCAAAATTCGGATGTAGTTCATGCGCATTTTTCCGCTGACGTGCGCGAGGATGTCGTTCTCTTGCTCATCGAGCTTGATGCGAAATCGTGCGTTCGGGAGATTCTCGAGGACGGTGCCTTCCAGCTCGATTCCCTTCTCTTTGTCTTCCTGCGGTTTATATTGCGGACGTCTTCTACCCATTCGTTACTAGTTTACCGGTTCGTCGTAAATACGCCAAGAATTCTTCGCTTCCTCGGCTGACAAGCTCAAAGACGTCGTCAAAGTCCTGGGACGTTCCGTAGTAGGGGTCCGGAACCTCGACCGAGGCCTCATCGCCAAACGACAGAAAGAGGTGGATCTCGGCCGTGGCGTTGTCCGGTGCGACCCGCCGGAGGTCGCGCACGTTCGCCTTATCCATGCCAAAAATGTAGTCGAAGGTCGTGAAGTCGGCAACGCTCACTTGTCGGCCCAAGTGCTCCGTTTCCAACCCGTGCTTATCGAGCGTAACCAGGGCGCGGCCGTCGGGCAGATCGCCTAAGTGCCAGTCGCCGGTGCCGGCCGAGTCGACCTGAACGTAACCGGCCACCCCATTCTCTTTGGCACGATGCATAAACACCGACTCCGCGATGGGACTTCGGCAGATGTTGCCCAGGCATACAAACAGAATTCGGATCGGCCTCATTTTGATTCCAGGTGAAGCCCGGCAACTACTTGATGAAACGTCGAAGCCGGGTCGTGGCTTGCGTCCACTTTCAGGAGCGATCCTGTTTTTGAATAATAGTCAATCACCGGAGCCGTCGTCTCCCAAAAGACCCGGATGCGCTCACGGATGGACTCGGGCTTGTCGTCTTCGCGGATGAACAGGGGGCTGTTGCACCGGTCACAGATGCCGTCGCGCTTCGGTGGCTTGGTAACGCTGTGATAAATTTCTCCGCAGCGGGTGCAACCGATGCGGCCAGCGAGTCGCCCGACGATCAGATCCGCCGGCGCCTCCAACGAAATGGCTTTATCGAGGCCGAACGAGAGGTCAAATAGCATCTCGTCCAGGGCTTCTGCCTGTCGAACGGTTCGGGGAAAGCCGTCCAGAACGAATCCGCTCTTCCGGATGGAAGGGTCA
Organism: Fimbriimonas ginsengisoli Gsoil 348; assembly: GCA_945881865.1. Lineage (GTDB taxonomy): Bacteria > Armatimonadota > Fimbriimonadia > Fimbriimonadales > Fimbriimonadaceae > Fimbriimonas > Fimbriimonas ginsengisoli_A. The sequence continues at coordinate 115,118 of CAMCVK010000011.1, forward strand.
CGGAGCCGCTTATTCATCATCTCGATCGTGACGCCGTTAGGCACGAGCTCGCCGTGGTCGATGTAGCGCTTGGCCATCCGCCCAAGGTCCGTTTGGGCCTCAATTTCTGCGCGAAAGATCGCTCCCGAAGAAATCGGCAGGGCGCCGTATTTTGCTTCGAGGGCGGCACCGAGGGTGCCTTTTCCAACGCCGGGAGGACCAATAAGAATGAGGAACATGGTGATTAATGAAATTTGGGTTTAGGTGAAACAAGAACGGGCGACCATGCCGTGCATGTCGCCCGTCCTTGTCTGCAATTTTTGTCTTATTGACCGTATTGCTTCATCAGAAGGTTCGCTTCGATCTGCCGCATCGTTTCCAGCGCGACGCTGACCATGATGAGGAGCGAGGTTCCACCGATAATGCTAACGTAGCCGCTTGGAATCTGAGCAATCGCCGGAGCGATGTACTGAAGCAACGCGACCACGGCAATGAAGAGCGCGCCAACGATGGTGATACGGGAGATCACGCCGTCGAGGAAGTCCTTCGTCTGCTTGCCAGGCCGAACGCCCGGAATGAACGAGCCGCCGCGTTTCAGGTTGTTGCTGATGTCTTCAACGTTGTACTGGATAGCGGTCCAGAAGTAGGTGAAGAATCCGATGAGCGCAGTGTAAAGGACACAGCCGATGAGACCGCGAGGAATCGGAATTCCCGGCGCAACCGCCTGACCGTTCGACGGAATCAGGTAGGAGCCGAGGTTAAGGAGCCAAGCTCCGATCGGCGACTGCTCGCCTCCGAACATGGTTCCGAACTGGCTCGGCAGACCCACGAGCGACACCGCGAAGATGATTGGCAGAACGCCGGCCATGTTCACGCTGAGCGGAAGGTAGCTGGCGGTGCCGCCAACCTGGCGGTTACCGACCTGGCGCTTCATGTGCTGGATCGGAATGCGTCGCTGGGCGGTGGTGAAGAAGACGATAAACCAGGTTGCCGCAAAGAACAGCACGGCAATGATGCCGATGCTCCACCATGCGACGAAGCCCTTCATGGCACCGTCGAAAAGCGTTTGAGCCTGTAGCGGAAGCGAGAGGATGATTCCCGCGAAGATCATGAGCGAAACGCCGTTGCCGATTCCCTTCTCCGAGATCTGCTCACCCATCCACAGGACGAACATGGCGCCGGCAGTCCAAAACAGCAGAATCATCAGCTGGTAGTGGAGCGGAATCGCGGCGATGCTGGGCGCCGTCTTCATGATTTGTAGGAAGCCCCAGCCCTGGAAGATACACAGCACAAGGCTGAGGTATCGAGTTCGCAGGTTGTTCTTCTTTCGGGCATACTCGCCGCCCTCCTGCATGTCCTTCTTCCACTGCGGAATCGCCGTCTGCAGAATCTGCATGATGATCGACGCCGTGATGTATGGGTTCAACCCGAGAGCAAAAATGGAAAGACGCTTGAGTGCGCCGCCGCCCAAAACGTTGAGCAGGTCGAAAGCCGGAAGGCCCTCCAGGGTTTTGACGACGGCCGCCGAGTCGAAGCCCGGAACCGGAACCGGAACGTGAACGCCAAGGGCGTACACGCCGAACATCATCAAGACGAAAATGATGCGCTGCCGGAGCTCGGGGTCTAACCAAGCCAACCGGAACGTATCGGCCAGCGGCATGGAGAGACCCTTGTCACTCCCGCCGCCGGTCTTCCCGCCGCTACCGCCAAAACCCGAAGGCAAACTCATTCTGGCTTGGGATCCTTCTTATTCTTCTTTTCTTGAAGCTTCGGTGGTTTCACGATCAGAGTCGCGGTACCGCCCTTGGCTTCGATGACCGAGATGGCGGTCGCGCTGAAGCGATCTGCCGTCACGTTGAGCTTCTTCTCGAGCTCGCCAAAAGCCAGCACCTTGATGCCGTCTTTTGCCTTGCTGACGATGCCCGTCGCGTAAAGAATTTCCGGCGTCACGTCCGCGCCATCTTCGAAAAGGTTCTGCAGGTCGTCGAGATTGACGATCGCGAATACCTTCTTGTTGACGTTCCGGAAACCCTTCTTAACCGGGGCTCGGCGCTGGATCGGCGTCTGTCCACCTTCAAAGTTGGGGTGGATCTGTCGCCGGGCGCTTTGTCCCTTTGTACCGCGGGTGGCCGTTTTGCCCATGCCGCTTCCGATACCTCGGCCGATAATTCGCTTTCGCTTAGTACCGCCGACGCCCGGTGTAAATTTGTTTAGTGCCACTGTTCAATATCTCCCTTTGGGGTCCGGGCAAACGCCCGGACTAGTGCGTCTCCGACGGCTTGTGGTCTCGGGCATGGGCGTTGCGCTTGATGAGGGTGGCGTCCACCAAAATCTTGCCCGTCTCCAGGTCCGTAACCTTTACCATGTGCCGAACGGTGTGGATCATGCCAAGAATCGTCGGCACGTTCTGCTTCTCCACGGCTTGTCGAATTTTTCGCAGGCCCAGGGCCTGTATCGTTGCCTTATGCACCGGCCGTTGGGCGATGATGCTCCGGACTAGTTCAATGCGCAGCATCGGCTTCTTCCTTTCTGGCCTTCTCGATCCAGGGGGTCAATCGCTTCACATCGATGTTGCGGCGCTGGGCCACTTCCTCGGGGCTAAGCAGCAGTTCGAACGCCGCGATCGTGGCGTAGGCCATGTTGATCGCGTTGCGGCTACCCAGCGATTTCGCCAGGACGTCGTGAATACCGCAGGCTTCCAGACAGGCCCGAACCGCACCGCCGGCTTTAACGCCGGTTCCGGGGGCAGCCGGTCGGAGCATTACCTGCGCCGTTCCGGAAACCGCACGGATTTCGTGGGGAATCGTGGAGCCAATCATGGGAACCGGGAACATATCGCGTCGGGCGGCTTCTTCCGCCTTTCGGATCGCGTCGGGGATGCCGCGCGCTTTGCCAATTCCAACGCCCACTCGGCCCTTGTTGTCGCCAACGACAACAAGAATGGACCAAGAGGCCGTCTTTCCACCCTTGGTGGTCTTGAAAACTTTGTTCGTTCGGATCACTCGGACGTCGAGCTGTGGGCCCTCGGTCGCGTTGCGATCTCTTTTTCCGCTCATTCGGTTGGCCATTCGCATTAGAACTTAAGCCCTCCTTCTCGTGCGCCGTTCGCCAGCGCTTCTACTCGTCCGTGGTATCGGAAACCGCCGCGATCAAATACGACCGCTTCGACTCCCTTCTCCTTGGCTCGCTCGGCAAGCAGGCCACCGACGGCTTTTGCGCCATCGATGTTGCCCGAAACGCTGAGGTCCTTCTCGATGGAAGAAGCCGCCGCGATCGTCGTACCGGTCGTATCGTCGATGAGTTGCGCACTGATATGTTTCAGGCTGCGGAACACGCTTAGCCGCGGGCGCTCCGCGGTACCGGTCACACGCTTGCGAATGCGGGCGTGGCGTGCGTGCCGTAGCTCGTCTCTGGTTTGTTTTGCCATGGTCTGCTACTTCCTTATTTCTTTGCCGCCGCGCGTTTACCGGCTTTGAGCTTGACGATTTCGCCTTGGTAGCGAATACCCTTGCCCTTATAGGGTTCAGGCTTACGGACCTTTCGCACGTCGGCAGCCACTTGGCCAACCGCTTGCTTGTCGGTTCCGCTAATGATAATTTGCGTCGCACGCGTCTTTTCGTCGGCCTTCACTTCGAAGCTCACGCCTTCGGGCGCAGTAAGCACGACCGGGTGGGAGTAGCCGATGGCGAGGGTCAGCGTTTTGCCGGCTGTCGTGGCACGATAACCCACACCGATGACGTCGAGGGTCTTCGAGTGACCCTTGGTGACGCCCTCAACCATGTTGAAAAGAAGCGTTCGAGCGAGACCATGCTGGCTGCGCGCCTCGCGCAGGTTGTTCGGTCGCTCCAACTTTACGGTCTCGCCTTCCTGCGAAACGGTAAGGAGTCGCGAGATCTGCTGTTCCAAGGAACCTTTCGGACCTTTGATGGTCACCGTATTGGTCGCTTCGTCTACCGAGAAGGTGACGCCGGCCGGCACGGTAATGGGTCGAATTCCAATTCGAGACATCTTAGTACACCTCGCAGATGACTTCGCCGCCCATCTTGCGTCGTCGGGCTTCGCGGTCGGTCATGAGACCGGCGCTCGTGCTCACGATCCGGGTTGCAAGGCCGTTTCGAATCGGCTTGAGGTCGGTCACGGGCTTGTAAACACGCAGACCAGGCTTGCTAACGCGGGCGATGTGGGTAATGAGGGGCCGTCGCTTCGTATCGTAGCGCAGGGCCACCTTGATGGTGGGGAACTTGGTTTCGGTCGTAATTTCGTGGCTGGTGATGAATCCTTCGGCCTCGAGAATCTTTACGATTTCAACCTTAATCTTGCTGTGCGGAATGCTGACCGCATCTTGACGGCCTCGGGCACCGTTTCGGATACGCGTCAAAAGGTCCGCGATTGGATCGCTATGCATGGGTCATTTCCTCCTGAAGATCGGCTTTACCAGCTCGACTTTTTGATCCCCGGAAGCTCACCCTTGTGGGCCTTCTCGCGCAAGACGTGTCGGCATACGCCGAAATATCGGAAATAGCCGTGGGCCCTTCCCGTAATCGCGCATCGGTTGTAGCTGCGCGCTTTGAACAGTCGGGCCTTAACCCGCTTCGCTTTGAGTTCCGCCATCGCTTCTTCTCGCTTTTCCTTCGGCAGTTCCGCAAGTTTTTCTTCTTCCTTGCGCAACGCGTCGAACTTAGCTTGAAGCCGCTTATGCTTTTCGATAAGACATTGCTTTGCCATTTGTTTCCCGCCGTTGTCGGATCGGTCCAGACTCATCGCCTATCTGCCCGAAGGACAGGAAGGGGAGCTGCGCGACCCGTGGCTAATTACCGGTATTGACCCGGCAATTTGAGAAGATACCCGAATCAAAGGCCCTCCGCGCGTCGTCTTTAATTCCTTCGAAGGCACTAGCCGGGTCGGTTTTCGGTTGAGGATAATCGGAAACATCCTCATGGCACGCCGATTCCTCATTCTTTGCGTTTGGCTTTTGGCGATTTTCTCGCCTATCACGGTGTCAAACGCTCAGGGAATTAGCCGGCCGACGCGCATTATGTGCCTCGGCGACTCCGTGACCCGCGCGACCGCCCAGCGAAACAGCTTCCGACGCCCGCTCTGGCAGTTTCTTGAACAAAACAAGTTCCGCGTCGACTTCGTCGGCTCCGACACCTCACACAAGGGCGGACCGCCGCCGAACCCCGACTTCGATCTGAACCACGAAGGGCACACCGGCTACCGCACCGACATGATTTTGAAGGAGTTGCCGGATTACCTCGCGCAAAACATGCCGGACTACGTGCTTATCCACCTCGGGACGAACGACATTGCGCAAGGACGAGATCCGTTTTCGGCGGCAACCAACGTCGCCAGTATCGTCGCCCTCATGCGCGCGGCCAACCCCAAGCTGACTTTTCTGGTGGCCCAAATCATCCCAATGGAAGGCAAGGAGGGCGTCGTTCGAGTGTTTAACCAACAGCTTGGATTGAGACTGAAGAATGCCTCCACACCTCAATCCCAGATCATCTTCGTGGATCAGTACACCGGGTTCGACGCCAAAGCCGAAACCGGAGACGGCGTGCATCCGAACGCGAAAGGGGATCTGAAGATCGCGCAGAGATGGTGGGCCGTCCTTCGCACCCTGCTCGACCCGCGCGGCTACCGAGCCTCGATGGCCCCGATGTCCACACCTCTCCCGATGGGTCGCTTCCGGCCCGCGAAATCCACGGTCGCCGCCAGGACCGATGTTCCGGCATCCACCGCCGGGCTCGCGTAGCGCGGCGTGTAGGCCCGCAGTTTCGAGTCTCCCGCGACGTCAATTCCGAATCCGGGATCACCGATCTTGTCACCGGACTCGAGCGCTGGAATCCTCTCCGAGCCGAAATACAGGTTGTAGCCGACCTTGAGGTTGACGTTATCGTCATCTTCGTTCACCTTGCAACCGGGCCGCGCCACCAGGATGTTATTGAGGATGGCCACGTCATCCGACTGCTTCGCGAAGATTTGGCCCCAATCCAGCTCCGGCGACTGGTTGTTCAGCACCGCCGTGTTGTTCACGATCTCCACGTGCGCTGCGCGGAGGACGCGGATTCCCGACCCGCCGTTCCGGAGGCAGATGTTGTTCTCGACCCGGGTTCGGCCCCGGTAGCCGGCCAACTTACCGTTTGGTACCCGCGTTACGAAAGACTCAAGCACAATCCCGTTTCCGTCCGTCACTTTTCCGCTGACCGTCCACGGGATCTCGCAACGATTCTCCACGCAAAGATTTCGGCGGATCAAAATTTTCAGGCCCTCGTTCTTGTCGATGTCCACCGGGCGGACCACCGCGATCCCGCTTCCGGCATAGGCCGAGTACCACGCATTCTCCGCCACAACGTTCTCTTCGATCGTCAAGTAGTCGGCGGCGACCGCCGCAATGCCCGCGCCTGCCTTTCGAACGATGTTCTGCGCGACCGTGATGTGGTGCGGCTTCACATCATCCTTACGGCCATCAATCGAAATTCCGATGCCGTTCGTGCGTGGGTTTGTTGGGTCCGGATCTTCGAGAAGCAGGTCGCCAAAGGGAATTGAGTCGTTCGCGCCGGTAATCGTAAAGCCACGAATCTCGATGTACGCCGCCGGGGAGAGCACCTGAAAGCCCGCCCAGCCGTCGAACCGAACCTGAGGCTGCTGATCGGCCGCCGCCCGAAACCGAATCCAAGCGTCTTCGCGACCGGCTTTCGAGATTTGGCAGACGGGCACACCGGGGACGGCGCTCCGGTATTCACCGTTCATCACCCATACGGTGTCGCCGGGCTCGGCTTGATCGGCAGCGTGCTGCAACGTTCGCCAAGGCGCGACGCGGGATCCAGGGTTTGCGTCTGAAGCCCCGCGACCTCCGCTCACGTAGAACTCGCTCGGACCGAGAGACGCAATGGCAAAAATCAGCCCGAGCATGCCTATTCGACGCCCGGGCTTAGGCGATGTTTCTCGATTAGCGAACCGACGTAAACCGCGACAACGAAACCCGGAAGATTTGGCGTTGCTCGTTGGTGATGAGGAGCGAATCCGGACCATCGAAGCAGATCGCCTCGCACTGGTTGCCGCCGGAGAACACGAATCGCTTGAGGGGTTTCGAGAGGAACTTATCCTGCGGCGCGGTGGCGTCGAAAAGCCACACGCTTTGAACCGGCGCCTGTGTGAGCACGGCCAGCACCTTCCCATCCGGCGAGGCGTCGGCGGCGGTCACCCAGCCACCAAGATCAGCTTTCTGGTCAACTTTCTTCAGCATGTTGACCCGGTTTGCCTGCGGCCGTTTCAGCCGGTAGAGCGACGCCGCACCCACCGGACCCTTCCCGCCTTCGGCGCGGTGCTTCGTAATGACAAAGAGCGTGTCGCGGACGGCGAACAACGCCTCAGAGTCAAAGTCGAAAGTGCCCTTCGGCGGAAAATCTTTCTGGTCGGGGTAGGCCACCGGATACCAGGCGAACGAGCGTGCGGCCGGGAACGCCATCGGGTTCGGTTCGGTAACGGCGTAGATACCCAAGTCCCGGCGAGAGTTGCCGTTGTTGCCTAGGTCCGAGACATAGAGCGTGTCGCCGATTCGGGCGATGTCTTCCCAGTCTGCGTTTGCCGCGTTACCGATCTCGACGCCCTCGTAGTCGCCCGTCTTCGGCTTCTGCCCGATGAAAGTGCCGTCGGCGCGGATCGCGAAGATTCGGGATTTATCTCCGCTGTCGTTGTGAACCCAAAACGTATCGGGATAGCGCGCGCTTTTCACAATCCCACTCATCTCCTGGATGGCAGGTGTCATTACCCGGGCCGACTCGGCGAGGACGGGGACTAGGGGCGTCTGCAGGAGACCCACATAGCAGAGCAAACTGGTGAACATCATGATTTTGTACCGGTAAGCCCCTCTGCTGGAATTGCAAAGCCTCTTGTGTCGATTACGGCTTCAGTTCCGAATCGCCAGTACACACTCCAAACCGTTCGGGTGGGAACCCCCTTCGTCGCCAACGGGCCGGCCTTCGTCTCGGTCCGCACCGTTATCGGATATCCACGGGCGGCGTCCGTCACGATTTCAATGTTCGGCTCGCTCGGGCTCTTGCCGGAGATGAGGATGCGCCGCATCTGGAACTTCTTGCCTCCGGAGGTGACCGTCCGCTCATCGCCGGTGACGTTCATTCCCTTGCTCTTCGCTACTTTCACCAAGTTTTGCAGGGGGGTTTCCTTGGTTCCAACGGCGGCGAACATGTCCCGGGCGAAGTGAAGCGGCCAGTATTTGAGATCGATGGCCGACGACTTCCGCGCCTTCGGGTCGCCTTGGGGGCGCCAGCCGGTGTTGGAGAAAACGGTCGCAACGCGTCCGTCGGCAATCAGCGTTTGCTGGTCCAGATCTCGCGGAACACGCTCCATATACGGATACTCGATCCGGTATCGGCGCCCGTCCAGGATCTGAATCTTCGATTTATCGCGCCCGCTTCCCTGGCCGGATTCGAACAGCGCGTTCGATTCTCCGGAAATCCGACTCGCCTTTTGAAGGGCGGTGTCGGCGGCCTTCGCGACCAGTTCAGGCGTGAGAGCCTTTGACACCTTGCGGTCGATAGTGAAAATTTTGGTGAGCGCGGCCTTTTGCTCCGGCGAGACTTTGGGAACAATTGCTTCGCGCTGTTTGGGGTCGAGTAGGTTCGGCTGGCTTGGCGGCGGACCGGCGTTAGCGCTTGGATTCGTGCTTGGCGGAACCGCGGTGGCACCGGGCTCCGTCTTCGGGGCTTCGTTGGTCGCCACCGGTTCCGACGGCTTCGGAGCCTCAACTTTCGGCTCAGTGGGCGCGCACCCGATCACGACCACGCCAACCAACCACAGACAACCCGCTTTCACGTTCATCAGTTTACTAACGCGCATAGCGGCCATCAGTGATGCGTGCCTTTCCAGTAATCCAATTTGAGGTCGGCAAACGGCGCATCCTTCTTCTGGCAGTCCAGCAAGAACTCCGTTTCCTCGTCTGTGAGCGCCACGCCAGCATGCACGGAGGCCGCCATATCGGCCAACCGGTCGAACCGGTCGAGGTGATCCGTAATGCGAATTTCAGAGTAGTCCTTCGCCGAGACGGTGCTGATGAGGAACTGCCAGTCCGAGCTTTCGGCCAACAGGATTTCCCTCGCCGCCTGCGTCACGATCTCCTTTGCCGGGCCGGTGCCAAAGTCGCGGACCATCTGCCGCAGCCTCCGCTCCGCCGGGTACAGCCGCTTCCACGTCCAGGCGTTGTCTTCGTTCAGCCAAGTGTAGTGGTAGCCGCCCTCGCCCCACGAGCCTTCGGGCAGGTGGATCATGTGCTGCGGCGGATCCTCGTCGAGTACGTCGCCGCCGCTCAGCATCGTCAGCGTGCCGTCGGCGTGGATGTTGCGCGCGAGGTTGTAGAGGAACTCCGGCCCCTCCCACCACCAGTGGCCAAACAGCTCGGTGTCATACATGGCAACGAGGGTTCCGGTTCGGTCGGCGAGCCCTTTGTAGGTGGCCAAGGTGCTCTTGAGAACGTTCACCAGGTCAGCGGCGTGGGCCTGAATCCGCTCGAATGCCTCGTACGGGTCGTACGGCTGCTTCTTGCCGAGGTCCGACTTCTCTTGGCTGATACGCCAATACTTTAATCGACCAGGGTACTGCTGTTTATGGAACTCTAGGTAGTGCTCGTCGCCCGGGTAGCCCGAGTCGCCACTCCAGACCTTCACGGTAGTTTGCGGGTCGCGGGCGAAGCACACGACACCGCTGGGCAGCGCATAGTGCTCGTATTCGCTGCGGAACTCTTCCGGCGGCGTGAAGTATTTCGAGCTGCGCGCGAACATCTCGGCGAGTTGCGGGAAGTTGCCGGCATAGGTTCCGAGCGGCGTGCCGCCGCGAATCATGTGGGAGTCGACAAAGAAATACTCGATGCCCTCCAGCTTCAGAATCTCGTCGGTTCCCAGGCGCGGCCAAGGAATCTCGTCCTCGTTGACCGGCGACTTCCAGGCATAGCGCGGGCGGTAGGCGCACTCGGGAAGCCAGATTCCGCGTGGCTTCCGGCCGAAGTACTTCTCGTACGTATCGATACCGAGCCGCACCTGCGCCCGGCAGGCTTCGTCGGTGCCCAGCAGCGGCTGGTAGCCGTGGGTGGCGCCGCTGGTGATGACCTCGATGCTCCCGATATCCTGGAAATGGCGGAAGCCCGCGATGATGCTCCGGTTCCAGCGGTTTTCAAATTGGTCGATCGACCGCTGGTAGGCGCGCCGCCAGAACTCGGAAAGGCCCTGCATCCACGGCTCGCCCCGCCGCGCGAACATTTCGCCGTCTTCGTGGGAGGCCTTGATTTTCTCTTCGCAGTAGGCCACAAACCCGTCTTTGAACGACTCGTCTTCCAGCTGCTCGGCAAGGATCGGCGTCATGTTCACCGTCCAGCGCGGGAAGATGCCTTCCTTTTCGAGTCGCCATAGGGCGTCGAGCAGCGGGAGGTAGCACTCGGCGGCCGACTCGTTGATCCAGTCGGTGCCGTGGGGGCTCTTCCCGTGGCTCAACACGTAGGGCATGTGCGAGTGCAGGCAAAGCAAAAAGCGTCCGACGGCCATGCCCGTATTGTACGTCGGAGTTCGGATTGTCGGAACCGCCCTTGATGAACTTGGCCCGCGGTCTTCATTGGGAAAGTTTTCGTGGGTTTTGGACGGGACGATTGCGTTAAATTTTCTTAACAATGCAACGGATTTGGGTGAACATCGCGAACAATGTAAATCAATGGGAGTGCTGTCTGCGCCTCGCGCTGGAATTCTCCGCTCGGCGAAAGTGGCGGCTGTCGTGCTCCTTGCGATTGCTTCCGGATACGCCGTTCCGCAGGGGAAGAAGCCCGTTGCAAAACGTTGGCCGAATCAGCTGATTCAAGCCGCTGCCAAGGATCTGAAGCGCAAGAAAATCGTGGCGGTGGTGCTTTCTGGCTACCGGCTATCTCCTTGGAAAGGATCGGACGAGGGCGAGCAGGTCATCAAGGACCCAAAGGAAATCGAGCGCTGGCGCGCGGCATTGTAGCTGTCCACCCGTTGGAGGCAACACGCCAGAGACCCTATGGAATACGCCAACGACCCGGACTTAGTGGAGTTCATCTGGTACGATCGCGACGGAAGTCGCATCAAAGTTAAGACCACCACATTCCTCATCGATCCAGTTGGAGTGTTTCTGGACTATGGCGAGCCGGTCAAAAAGATGTACCTGAAATACCGGTTGAGGGAAGAAGATTGATGGTTATTCCGGCGTTACTGATTCTTGCTCCACAGACGCCCTCCGCCCGGGTGGATGTTTATGTCCGTGCGCCGGGGGAGATCCGGCAATGGAACCTTTCGCCAAGTGGTCCCAAGCTCAAAGCCAAATTCACCATCCCAAACAGCAAAGTCGGAAATTGGTTCGTTGTATCCCCAGCCGGTCGGTTTTTGGCTTGGGACGACGATGAGTCCGCAAAGTTGGTGGTACTCGACCGCAAGAACCCATCGAAGCCCCTCCGTTTGCCGAAAACGAAAGAGGGACTGGTGTTTAGCTCCGACCGCTGGCTCGTGCTCACCGGACCAATCACCTATCGCGACTCCGGGAAGGACCGGTCCCCGGCGGACGTCTGGGCCTACTCATTGCCGTCCTTCGCCCTCCGAAAGTTTCAGATTCGCACTTACATGAGCGGGCTAGTGGATGATACGCTTCTTTTTCATAACCAGCAGGTGCCGCTCTACACGATTCGGCTCAGCCTCAAGGACCCACTTCGTGCAGAGAGAAAGCTGCCGGACGCCATCCAAGACGATCAAGAAGCAGGGACGTATTCCAGGAATTGGTTAAAGCAGAATGGCCAAATCTCGCCAGGACTTTTTATTTCCGAGAACAAACAGTCGGCGTTCCTCGAGTCGTTGCAAGTCGCCGGGTGGAACGGCCGACTTTGGGGGCAGCGCATCGCCTCCACCGTCGCGAAAGCGACCCTCTACAATAGCATTCATGATCACTTTTGGTCTGCAAAGTGGGAGGCGGACGGCAAGACTCTCTGGATACTTTCGAACGCGAGATATCGTACCGCAACTGGTGATTTTCCCAAATACGAGAAAGAACAGATGCATCTCTACAGCTTCAACCGATGGGGGAAGATGCTGAGCCAGCGGAACATCGACATCCCCGGGTTCAAACAGACCTACCACGTCGCGATGACGGTGCAATGAGAAACGCGTCTAGTGTTCTAGGGGTGTTGGCCCTAGTGCTCGCGTCGGCATCCGTACAGCCGCAAGCAAAACGTCCGGTCGAAAAGAGGTGGCCGAATCTAAGGCTGCAATCCGTTGCGAAGGAGCTGAAGCGCAAGAAGATCGTAGCGGTGGTGCTTTCTGGTGGGCGGCTTTCTCCGCTCAACGGCGACTACTATGGCGAACAGGTCATCAAAGCACCGCAGGAAATTGAACGGTGGCGACTTGCGTTCGAGAGATCAACAAGGCGACGCCAACACGATACTGACCCGAACCTGCATGCAGATGATCCAGACTTCGTGGAGTTTGTTTGGTACGTACGAGACGGCGGACGTATCAAGGTAGGGACTACCTCGATATCGGTGGACCCGGGGCTCGTGTTCTTGGACTATGGCGAGCCGGTCAAAAAGATGTACCTGAAATACCGCCTGCGGGAAGATGAAGGCTGATGGTTCTTCCGGCGTTGCTGATACTTGCTCCACAGACGCCATCCGCCCGGGTGGATGTTTATGTCCGTGCGCCGGGGGAGATCCGGCAATGGAACTTCTCTCCCAAGGGCCTAAAGCTTCGGGCCAAGTTCGCGGTCCCGAAGACAAAAGTAGGCAGTTGGTTCGTTGTGTCCCCGTCTGGGAGGTTCCTGGGCTGGGACGACCCTGAGTCGGCGAAGTTCATCGTCCTCGATCGCATGAATCCTTCGAAGCTTGTTCGTTTGCCGCAAACGAGGGCGAGCCGAGTTTTCCTTTCCGACCGATGGTTGGTCCTGACCGGTCCCATCACCGCCAAGCATTTGGCGAATGACCGTCCTCCGCTGAGTGTTTGGGCCTACTCACTGCCGACTTTTCGCGAGAGGGAGTTTCAACTTCGAGCCTACGTTGGCGGCCTGATCAACGACCGTCTCTTTGTTTACGACGCGTCGCTACCGGGTTACACGATACCGCTGAGCTTGACGGAGACAATGAAGCCCTGGAAACGGCTCCCGCTCGCCGACAAGTGGAAGTCTACAGTGGTTTCAGCCGGAGCCGGATCAGAATACAGTCCACTGGACGCCACCCAAAGTCTGGAGGACGCTCGGGCCAGGCTGCAAAAGACTCATCAACTCATCTTCTCGTCAGACAGTCGGGCGTTGTTTGTGCCGAACCTATTCGTCGAAGTACCGGTAGGGATAGTCTGGGCACATGAGATGTTCTATGTTTATGACACTTACTCCGGTGGCATCACTCTCTTCAATTCGGACAAAAAACTGCCGTTCAACCCAGTTTGGTCGCCGGGCGCCAAAATTTTGTGGACCCTAACGAACGAGGCGATTCGTACCGGCTGGGAGCCGTTTTTGAAGGAGAGGGAAGGTCGGCTATTCCTATATGGATTCGACCGAACCGGCCGGATGCCGGCCAGATACAACATCAACATCCCTGGGTTCCGGGCGGGCTACCACGTCGCGATGACGGTGCAATAACAAACTGTTTGAACCCCCTCCCCCACGTTTCCCCCTTCCGCGCTTCGCGCTGCAAGGGGAACCATCTCGGAAGCGAGCCAGAAGTGCCGAATGAACCCTTCTCCCTTCTGAGGGAGAAGGGCAGGGATGAGGGTAAAGCTCAAATATATGTTTAGTTATTTCGACCATTTTACTTAGACAAAGACGGCCCTTCGTCAAGTAAAACTATTCCAAAATGTTCACCTAGCCAAAGCACAAATTGCCAACCCCCTCCCCCACGTTTCCCCCTTCCGCGCTTCGCGCTGCAAGGGGAACCATCTCGGACGGGATCCCATCACGCCAATCGGTACCGCTCGACCAGTTCCGGCCAGGTGCCGGTTTCGATCGCCGTACGAATCTCCTCCATCAGCCGGGCATAGAACGCCAAGTTATGCAACGTTAGCAGCCTGGCACCAAGGGCTTCCTTGGCATGAATCAAGTGCCGGAGATATGCCGGCAAGTACCGCGCCGTCGCCGGAAAAACGCTCCCGGGATCGACCGGATCGCGCCGCTCGGCGAACTCCAAGTTCCGCAGATTTTTACGGCCAAGCAGCGTGTACATCACGTGGTGCCGCGCCATGCGGGTCGGCAGCACGCAGTCGAACATATCCATTCCCGCCGCGACCGCGTGCAGAATGTCGCGCGGATGCCCCACGCCCATGAGGTACCGCACCTTATCCGCCGGTAGCAGGCCCGCCGTAAACGAAACCACCGGATATTGGAGTTCCGTCGGCTCGCCAACGCTTACGCCACCAATGGCGAAGCCATCGAACGGCAAACCGGTGAGGAACCCGGCGCTTTCCGAGCGCAAATCTTCATGAATACCGCCCTGCACGATGCCGAACACCGCCTGGCCTTCGCGGGCGGCGGAAAGATTTCGCGGTGCCCAAAGGTGGGTGCGGGCCATCGCGCCGGCGGCTTCGTCCCGCGTGCACGGGTACGGCGCGCACTCGTCCAGGGCCATGCTGATGTCGACTCCGAGTTGGCCCTGAATCTCTATCGATCTCTCCGGCGAGAGGAAGTGCATCGAGCCATCCAGATGCGACTTAAAGGTCACGCCGGTGTCGTCGATCTTCCGCGTTTTCGAGAGGCTCATCACCTGATAGCCGCCTGAATCCGTCAGGATCGCGCCGGGCCACGACATCAGCTCGTGCAGGCCGCCAAACCGCTCGACGAGGTCCGCCCCCGGCCGCAGGCTTAAGTGGTAGGTGTTCGAAAGCACCTGCTGGTAGCCCATCGCCTCCAGGTCTTCGCTGCCGACCGTCTTTACCGAGCCGACGGTGCCGACCGGCATGAAGAACGGGGTCTCCACGATTCCGTGGGGGGTGTGCAGGCGGCCCCGCCGCGCCGCCGTGTGCGGGCAAACCGAGATCAGTTCATACGTAACGGACGGCATCCTTTTTATCGAACCTCAAACCGGCGGGACTGAGTTTGGAAATGTCGCAATCGCTCGTAAAATGAGGGCATAAGCCAAGTGACCATCTCTCTGGACAAGGCGACCTATCGCCGACTCGTGCAGCACGCCACGCAGCGGGACTTGCCGGTGGAGGAAGCGGCGAAGGAGATTGTCGTTGATGCGATGGACCGTAGCGGGCTGCATGAAGGATTCGAGGCGGCGGCGGACCGAATCCGTAGGCGCGGAATCATCTCTTCCGGGCCATTCCTGACGCGGGATCAGGCAAACGGAATCGATCCTTTCTAAACCGCGCCTTCAGGGAAAGCCAGAGGTTCTCCGAACCCAGTGCTGTCTGATAGACGGCAATTCTTCAGTTTCCTCAGGAATCTCTTGGAGCGCAAACCACGTAGAATGGCCTGGGCCCCATGAATATTTTCGATTCCGTTAGGACCGCGCTACGCGCCATTCTTGCCAATAAGCTTCGGTCGGCGCTCACGATGCTCGGCGTCGTGATTGGCGTGGGTTCCGTTATCGCGATGATCGGCATCGGCGAAGGCACCAAAAAGAAGTCGATCGAGAATATTCAGATCATGGGCACGAACATGCTCACCGTCATGCCGAACTGGCGGCGCGGATCGGTCGTCGGTGCCGCAAACGACACGCCAACCCTGAAAGATGACGACGTCGTGGATCTGAAACGCCAGGTGCCGCTGATCGACATCGTCACGGGAACCGTTGGCGCGCGATCCATGGCGAAGTTCAAAAACGTGAACTACATGACCCAGATCACCGGCGCCCAACCGCAGATCTCCGTCATTCGAAACGCAACCAAAATGCACCAGGGCGCATGGTACTCGTTCGAAGACGAAGCGGCCGCCAACCGTAAATGCGTTCTGGGCTACTTGGTTTACCAAGAACTGTTTGGTCAGGAAAACGCCATCGGTTCCACCATTCGGCTCAAGAACCAGAACTTTGAAGTCATTGGAGTCGTGGCATACAAGGGCGGTTCCGGCAACTGGAACCCCGACGACCAGGTCTACATTCCGCTTGCCACGGCAAAGACCCGGCTCCTCGGACGAACCAATCTCGATAGCATCGTGATGAAGGGTGCTAACACCGAGCTTCTGCCGATCATGCAAACGAAGGTCGAAGAAACCTTGGGCAAGAAGCGGAAGAATGCTGGCGGCGAGCCGCTGTTCCGCGTCATCAACCAAGGCGAATGGATCGAGCAGATGGAGCAGCAAACCCGCCTGCTTTCGACGCTGCTTGCCGGAATCGCGTCCGTTTCGCTCCTCGTTGGTGGCATCGGAATCATGAACATCATGCTGGTTTCGGTCACCGAGCGCACCCGCGAAATCGGCCTACGCAAAGCCATCGGAGCCAAGCGAGAGACCATCCTCGGCCAGTTTCTTTTGGAAAGTGTCGTGATGTGCACCGTCGGCGGAATCGTCGGCATCGCGTTCGGGCTGTTCTCGGTGGCCTATGTCGCCCAGGCAATGAAGGTGCCGCCGGTCGTCAACAGCACGGCGATCATCATGGCGTTCGGTTTCAGCGCCGCGGTTGGGCTGTTCTTCGGGTTCTATCCGGCGATGCGGGCCTCCCGACTACAGCCAATCGAAGCACTTCGTTACGAGTGATCTCGCCCGAAAATCTTGCGACCTAGTCGACGCGGGTCGGCGGTGTATTCTAGGGTGCTATGAAGGCGGCTTCGTTTCTCGCGTTTGGACTTATCGCGATGTTGTTCATCGCCGGTTGCGGCAAAACCGAGCCGCAAGCCGGCGCGAATGCGGCAGCAAAAGTTTTCAAGTACCCGCTGGTGACCTCCCCAACCACGCTTGACCCAGGCAAGGTGCAAGACGGCGACACGATTGACGCCGTTCAGCAGGTCTTCGAAGGCCTGGTCGGCTGGAGCCCAGACAACAAGCCGGAAGGCCGCCTCGCCGAGAAGTGGGAGATTCAGGACGACGGAAAGACGTACCTCTTCACCCTTCGATCTGGCATCAAGTTCAGCTCCGGCCGCGAAGTCAAGGCAAAGGACTTTAAGGATTGCTTCGAGCGCGCTTGCGACCCGGCGTTCGCAAGCCCAACCGCCCCGACCTACCTTAGCGACATCGTAGGCGTGAAGGAGCGCCTCGCCGGCAAGGCCAAGGAAGTCACCGGCTACCAAGCCGTTGGCGATAACCAGGTCAAGATCACGCTCGACAAGCCACGCCCGTACTTCCTTGGCAAGCTGACTTACCTTGTCGCGGCCGTGTACGACCTTGAGAAACTGCCGGACCCGATGAAGGAGATGGCAAAAACCACCGAGATGGTGGGCACCGGGCCGTTCATTTTTGACCAGTTTGTGCCCGAGCAGCTCCTGACGTTCAAGGCGAACAAGGACTACTACCTCGGCGCGCCGAAGATTGAAGGTATCGAGCGACCGATCGTGAAGGACGCCGCGACCCGCTTGAACCTGTACAAGAGCGGCGACGTCGACCTCGTCATGCTGGAGCGGCAAGACATCGAAGGTATCCGGAAGGACCCGAATCTTAAGGACGACCTCAAGTTGTTCCCGCGACCGTCCATGTGGTACCTCGGCATGAATCTCGGCGGTTACCCAGAGCTCAAAAACGTCGGGGTGCGCCAGGCCATCGCCCAGGCAATCGATATCGA
>CAMCVK010000012.1 GCA_945881865.1 Fimbriimonas ginsengisoli Gsoil 348
GGTGTGCGATATCACATCGTTCGCGGAACCCAACAAACCGCCGGTACTGCCAAGCGAAAGCAAGGCCGAAGCAAGTACGGCACCAAGCGACCCAAGCCAGGACAGCCAGCGGCGCCGGTGAAGGGAGGTAAGAAGTAATGCCAAGAAAAGGACCCGTCCAGAAGCGACTCCCGATCCCCGATCCCGTTTACGGATCGGAACTCGTAACCCGATTCATCAACCGACTGATGCTCGACGGCAAGAAGACGATCTCCGAGCAGATTTTCTACGGCGCCATGAAGAACATCGAAGAGAAGGCCGGCGTGCCTGCCCTCGAAGTCTTCGAGAAGGCAATCCAGAACGTTATGCCGACCGTCGAAGTCCGACCGCGACGTGTTGGTGGACAGACCTACCAGGTTCCGATGGAAGTCCGACCGGAGCGACGCCGAACCCTGGCCCTCCGCTGGATGGTCGCCGCCGCCCGCAAGCGAAATGGCCACACGATGGTCGACAAGCTGACGTCGGAGTTCATGGATGCTTTCAACGGCACCGGAAGCACCTACAAGAAGCGCGAAGACACGCACAAGATGGCCGAAGCCAACAAGGCCTTCGCCCACTACCGCTTCTGATTCGTTGCGGATTCAAAGCCGACCGGAATTTTCCCGGTCGGCTTTTTCGTGTGTCTCTTTTACCCGGAGGGCTGTAGCCATCATGTTTTTGTGTCTAGCGCCCTTGCGAAACCAGCCCAAGCCAGCGAAGACGCGCGACTAAAGCCCTTCTCCGAGCGGAGAAGGGATGGGATGAGGCGAAAGGTCGTTAGCTTGTAGCGTTTGAATTTCGGCAACCACTCTCTACGAAGTTTCATCTACCGGAGCCGCGATCCCGCATCCAGATGGAAGGACTCGGAACCCTTGCTTGGAAAGCAATTCGTCCCGGCGTTGATCTCGAACTCCGCCGTGTCCGGTGCGTTAGAGCCCTAGGATGATCCGGGCGTCGAGGTAAAAAAAGTCAATCAGGTGCGGGCCACCTGGGCACTCGCGACGAAACTTGAGGCCAAGGCGGTGGCGAGCGCGAAGCCAATCCCACCCCTATTTTTCGGCCGGGGTTCGGTGCTTTCAGAAATGCCTCGCAAGGCCCGTTTTTTCATCAACTTGCCTTACAATCTTACGGTTTTCGCCTCATCCCATCCCTTCTCCGCTCGGAGAAGGGTTTCTCTTGGAGAGATTACAAGCTCGGCGCCCGGAGACATCGCCACCATATTGCCGTGCCCATCATACACCGGATACCAGACGTCCCCGTTCGTAGACCCAACATCCACCCCACGCGCCCCGAGGCCGTAGTTTGTGACGTTGAGAACGCCAGGCTTCACATCGACGTTGTTCTGGATCATTGGCAATTCCCCATTTGATACGCTCCATTGCTTAGGAGCTTCTGCTTTGAGGATGAAGTCATGCCGCTTAGCGATGCTACAAAATTATGAAGCAAACTGCTGCGATGCTCGCGTCAACACTGGCTTCCAACTCCGCAGTTTGTCGATCCTCATCCTTCCGACGGATTATTCGATAAGCAAGCCAACAAACCCGGAACAGTATGACAAGAATGCAAAGATTTGTAGTAAAGTTCCATTCTTTACCTTGTACCATGAGCTTGACGATCGGCAGACTAAGGGCGACCAGAGCACAGACCCAGAGGCACAGTTTCAACTTAATGGACAAGTAACTGGCCCGCCTTATCTAGAATTTGCTCGGCCTCCGGCCCCTCCGTGTCCATATTAACGATCATCATTAATAGCACTATTTGAGATATAGCGCATAATACCATAATAGAGGTTATGCCAACGCCTAATGCTAAATACGCGTAGTTCATGCCTAATTGTCGGGGATCGCATGCAATGCCGGCTTGAATCGCAAGTTGAGCATTGGATATTCCTACCAAAACAGAGTTCAGAAGCTGCTTCACAATTTTGTCCACCGGATCTTGCGGCTCCCAAAATGCCTCCACCATTCCGGCAAGGGCGAGCAGTGCAACAACTCCTAAGTTGAGGGCAAATTTGCCTGTTTCATCTACATTACCAACCGGCTTATTGTGGCAATAAATAAACCAGTTGTTCCCATCCATCGCACTATCCTCATTGATAAACCTTCCGACGCTCGGTTCGGAGTACCTAGCCCGCATGTAGATCATCGCGGATTCGTCGTCGGTCTTGTGCCCAAGGTTGGCGCAGTAGCGGCCGGTTGGTTCGGTGTAGATGATCCCAAGCCGCAGGTTCCCCCACGGGTCATAGCTCCGCCGGTTCGAGACGTTGTATCCCGAGCCAGACTTGCTTAACGTCGCCACCATGTTGCCGTGTCCATCATACACCGGATACCAGACGTCACCGTTGGTGGACCCAATATCCACCCCACGCGCCCCAAGGCCGTAGTTTGTGATGTTGAGGACGCCCGGCTTCACCTCGACGTCCTGCATGCCCATCTGCCCGTCGTAGCAGGTATGGCTTTAAAATCATTCTCTCCCGACCAGGATGTAGATCAGCGCGAAGATCGCTACTCCGAGCACAATCCCGGCCAAGGGAAAAACGGCCCGAAACTCTGGTGAACGATTCGGCGATCTCAAGAGTAAGGCGAAGGCGACGAGACCACCCACTAGTCCCGCAACGGCCGCCATCGTAAGAATCACGATCCAACCATCTCTATTTCGATCAGGCAAACCACGATGATGCCGAGTTGAAGGCCAAAGAGGAACGAAATTGAGGCAACGATTCCTAAGCGGGGTGCGAGCTTTGCCAAGCCTATTCCGCTACCCCAGACCGGCCCACATCGCGCCAAAATGGCAAAGAGGGTTGCAGCACCACCGCCGGCAAATGCCATGGTTAACGCAGTTTGTTGACTAGGATTAAAACTTGGGTCATACTTCTGCATTTCAGCTACCGCATACTCGAATCCTGCCAACACGCCGCCCAACGCTCCAAGGAAGGCGGAGGCCACGACGCCCCACCATGCTAATACGCCGGCGATCACGGCTTTACCCGTGTAGTCGATATTCAAGCACGGGTCGTTGCCACCGTAGACATACCAGTTATATCCGTCTCGCGCCGGGTCCTCGCTGATGAACCGGCCGACGCTGGGTTCGTAATACCTCGCGCCCATGTAGATCATCGCGGATTCGTCGTCGGTTTTGTGGCCTAGGTTGGCGCAGTAGCGGCCGGTCGGTTCGGTGTAGATGCTCCCAAGCCGCAAGTTGCCCCACGGATCATAGCTCCGCCGGCTCGAAACGTTGTATCCCGATCCAGACTTGCTTAACGTCGCCACCATGTCGCCGTGTCCATCATCCTTGCGGAAATGGGTGGCGGCCAACAGATATTCGGGCCACAGGAGCAGCTTCGACGAATCTGTCATCAATCTGACTTCAAGGTTGATGGCCATTGGCCAAATATTGAAGAATGCCCGCACACGTGCTGGACTGCATCAATGGGAGAAGCTTCTTGGCATCCGAGCTGGTTTCCGATGAAATCGAATGCCATCGCGTCGCAGCGTCTTGATCGTACAAGGTCTGTAGCTTCAGCCTAACCCCGTCGCGTTCATCACTGGACGCATAGAATTCTGCCGGATCCAGCCAGCATCGAAGGAGCAAAGAAAGCTGCTCTAGTTGGCGACTAGTTAGCGTTTGGATCCCTTCTAGCAAAGCCACATTAGCCGCTAGCCACATTCGAAACGCAAGGCGCTCTTCGCGTGAAAGCCTTAGCCGCCAGGAAATGAACTGTAGCCGAGTGCACCGACTGGTTGCCGACCACATGGCGCGAAGCAAAAGGATCGGTATTAGTAGAATCTTCGTGATCATTAGAGAAAGTCATTCAAGATAACGTACAGAGCGATCTGTAGGAAGCCGGCATACGCTTCATAGAAGCCTTTCACATTTTGTGCAATGCCACCAGAGGGCGCTGAACCGGCAAGTGCGAAGTACCCCGAAAGCATCCCGTTCGATGCGAGGAAGCCGGCTGTCGGCAAGCTCCCGTTCATGCCCATGCCCGTAGCACCAAGCCATGCAACAATGCCCACAAGAAATGGCGCGATAAGTCGGGCCATTGTAGAATTCATTAGGCCAGATTCCCACATTCTCAGTCCGTCGAAAAGAAGGGCTTCGGCTACCTTCCCGCTCTGATCTACGCAGAGGACTGGGGCGTTATCGACGTAAGTCATCCAATTAGTGCCATCCCGCGCTGGATCCTCACTAATGAACCTTCCGACGCTGGGTTCGTAGTATCGGGCGCGCATATAGATCATCGCGGATTCGTCGTCCGTCTTATGGCCAAGGTTGGCGCAGTAGCGGCCGTTTGGTTCGGTGTAGATGCTGCCGAGCCGCAGGTTCCCCCACGGGTCATAGCTACGCCGGTTCGAGACGTTGTATCCCGAGCCAGACTTGCTTAACGTCGCCACCATGTTGCCGTGTCCATCATACACCGGATACCAGACGTCCCCGTTCGTAGACCCAATATCCACCCCACGCGCCCCAAGGCCGTAGTTGGTGATGTTGAGAACCCCCGGCTTCACCTCGACGTCCTGCATGCCCATCTGCCCGTCATAGCGGTAGTAGTTGTGCGTGCTGGCCTTCGCCTTGTGCGTCCGCATCCCGTCAGCCCGGTAGTCGTACGTGGTCACCGTGTTGGTGTAGTACTTGTAGCTGAGCATGCGGTTGAGGCAGTCCCAGGTCGTCGTCGCTTCTCTTCCGTTGCTATAGGTCCGCGTAAGGCGGTTGCCCAAGATGTCGTTGGTGTAGTTGGTCGTGCTCATCGCGGTCAACCGGTTCAGGTTGTCCACCGCTGTCGCATCGTTGCGGTTCCCCGCCGCATCGTAGGACCATGTTTTGGATGCGCCCGCGAGACCATCGGTGGTCGAGAAGGACGTTAGATAGTTCCGCTCGGCCTCGTAGCCGTAAGTTTCCGTCCAGTCGGTTGCGAACTGCGTGGGAGCCGACTCATTCTTCACGTAAAAGGTCGAGCTCGCACAATGGCTGGGGATCAGACGCCTGCAGGAGGAGGGCAAGCAGAGCTTGCCCGGTGAAAAGCGGCGGCAGAGCCGCTCGCACTCCAAAAACGGAACCGTAGGCGCCCGGTTTTCATAACCGGCACTTATGCAACCGGCCAGAGACGGACCGGAAGAAGCTTCGCGTATCGCGAGAAGTCCTCGTCCGTTGTCAGGATCGGGATGTCGTGCCGGCTGGCGACCGCACAAATCAGGAAATCCGTCGGGCCACCTTGGATCCCGGATGCTCGGCACAGGTTCGAAAATTCGGCGGCGCACTCAAAGTCTTCGGGAGCAAGCCCAAGGTCGGGGAAGGCGCGGAGAATCCGAACCAGGGCGTCGAACTGCTCGCGAGAGCGGATGCCGGTGAGGATCTCCTGCCGAATCGGTCCGATGATCGCCGCCGAACCGGCCGAAACGAGCTCCGAAACCGCCGGCGCCGTACGACTGTCGGGAGATCGGCGTCGGAGAAGTGCCGACCAGGCCGAAGTGTCGACGAGTACGGTCACCTCGTTTGGCGCGCCGCCTTATAGTCGTAGGCCGGATCGTAATCAATCGTGCCCGCGAGGCCCAAAATTTCGAGTTGCTGATGCCGCCGAACGTACTCCGACAGCGCAAGGTTCACCGCCTCTCGCTTCGTACCCAAGCCCGAGATGGAGAGCACCTGCGCCACGAGCGCATCATCCAGCTTTAAGTTCGACGCCATGTGTCAAGTGTGACACACGCGAACCGCGGAACCCTGGGACCCAATTTTTTCAGCAGTCCCACCGGGGTGCAACCCGCAGAAACCGGCCACGTATGGAAGTCGTGGGATCGCGGGGCCGCTATACTTGCGGTAACGGATTCCAGGAAACGAAAGATGAGTTTGTGGCAAAAGATTAAGGGCGAGTTCGTCGATATCATCCAGTGGACGGATGACACGCAAAACACGATGGTGTATCGCTTCGAGCGATATGGCAACCAGATCAAGAACGAGGCCAAGCTAACCGTTCGCGAGTCGCAGGTTGCGGTCTTCGTAAACGAAGGCGAGATCGCAGACGTGTTCGACCCCGGCATGTACACGCTCACGACGCAGAACTTGCCGCTGCTTAGCACGCTCAAGGGCTGGCAATACGGCTTCAACTCGCCGTTCCTCGCCGAGGTCTACTTCGTTAACACGAAGCGGTTTACCGACCTCAAGTGGGGCACGATGAACCCGATCATGATGCGCGATCCGGATTTCGGCATCGTGCGGGTGCGCGCTTTCGGTAGCTACACGATCTCGGTGAAAGACCCGAGCGCGTTCCTGAAGAACGTTGTCGGAACCAACGGCGAGTTCACGACCGACTCGGTCGTCAGCCAGATCCGAAACGTGATCGTCGCCAAGTTCAGCGACGTCATCGGCCAAGCCAAGATTCCGGTCCTCGACCTCGCGGGTCGCTACGGCGAGATGAGCGAGTTCCTCGTCCAAAACGTGCAGCCTTCGCTGGACATTTACGGGCTGGAATTGCACCAGATGCTCATCGAGAACATCTCGCTTCCGCCGGAAGTCGAGCAGGCGATCGACAAGCGCTCCAGCATGGGCGCGGTGGGCAACCTCGATAACTATCTGAAGTTCCAGGCTGCCGATACGATGGGCAAGGGCGGCGGAAGCAGCACCATGGGCGACGCGCTGGGCGCAGGCCTCGGCTTCGCCATGGCGAACCAGATGGCAAATGGACTTGGTGGAGGTGGAACGCCAACCGCCGCAACCCCGCCGCCCGTTCCGGCCGAAGTGACATTCTTCGTCGCGGAGAACGGACAGCAGACGGGGCCTTTTGGGACCGGAGTGCTTCAGCAGAAGCTTGCCGCCGGAACGTTCGGGGCTGAATCGCTGGTTTGGCGTGCCGGAATGGCGCAATGGACCAAGGCCGGAGAAGTTGCCGATCTTGCCAACGTGTTTGGGTCGGTGCCGCCGCCGCTGCCTCCGCAGTAAGCTTCAAACATGAGTGTAGCGGCCGCCGAAGGGGCGAAGCGATTTCCTTGCGCACAGTGCGGTGCCCTGCTCATTTATGTGCCGGGAACGGCGGTTCTCACCTGCACCTATTGCGGGTTTGAGAACCCCATTCCCGTTTCGGCGGAGGAGATCGAGGAGCTCGATTTCCATAAGTATTTGGAGATCGCGCGTGACGACGCTACGGCCGAGCACACGCAAACCGTAAAGTGCAACGCGTGCGCGGCGGAGTTCACGGCAAGTGGTGATGTCACGGCCGACGTCTGTCCGTTTTGCGGCTCAACGGCCATCATCTCGGTTCCGGCAGAAGTTCGCATCCGCCCGCGCAGCCTTTTGCCGTTCCACCTCAACAAGCTGCTGGCGATGACCGCCCTGGAAAAGTGGCTGGCCTCGCAGTGGCTCTCACCCAACGACCTCAAGCGTCACGCCCGGGAGACCGGTGGACTGCAGGGAATCTACGTGCCGTACTGGACGTACGACACGAACACAACGACGGCGTACTCGGGAATGCGCGGCGAGCACCATTACCGAACCGTGTACTACACGGATGACGAGGGAAACCAGCAGTCTCGGCAGGAGCGCTACACGCTTTGGTTTCCGGCCTCCGGCGTCGTCTTTAACCAATTCGACGACGTTCTTGTGGTCGCAACCGACGTGGTGCCCCAAAAGCATGCGGAGGGACTGAAAAGCTGGGATCTGCCGAGCCTAGTCGCATACCAAGACGAGTTCCTTAGCGGATTCCGCGCGGTTCGATACAAGAAGCCGCTGGACGTTGGGTTCGAAGACGCCAAGGGACAAATGGCGCCGGTCATCGATTCTACGATTCGGTACGACATCGGCGGCGACGAGCAGCAGGTTCACACGGCAAGAACTCAATACGATCAGATCACGTTCAAGCACATTCTGCTTCCGGTTTGGCTTGGTGCCTACCGCTATCGCGACAAGGTTTACAACTTTTTGGTGAACGCGCGAACCGGCGAAGTCCGCGGCGACGCACCGCTGTCGTTCTGGAAGATCCTGTTGCTCACGCTTTTGGCGATTGCGCTTGTCGGTGGATTCCTTTACTTCTACTCGCAAAACCAATCGGGTCGTTAACGGCGGGCGATAGCTTCGTTCGTAAGCGAACGGGCGATGTGGGTGGCGCGAAGGCCATCTTCTCCGGTCGGAATCTCGGAGAAGTCGCTGGTGCGAAGAGCGTTGCCCCAGGCCCGGTACATCTCGTGAAAGCCCTTTTCGCTGGCGCTAGGGCCAACAACGACGCCGTCGCCATCTCGTAGTTCAAGGCGCCAGGTGCTGCGGTCGTAGCGAATCGTGCCGCCGGTGCCAATGATGTCGTAGCTGAACTGCGGGGCTGGCTCTCGAACCGTGTGGCCGTAAGAAAAACTCATCTCAACCATCGTGTGAACGCCGTTCGCGTGATCCAGATGGGCGTAAACGTGATCGGGTGCCTCGTAATCGGCGACCCACGCCGCCGCCACCGACTGCCGCACGACTTCGGAATCCAGCCACCAGCGGGCAAGGTCGATGAAGTGCACGCCGCAATCCACCATCGGTCCGCCTTCCTGCATGCGACCTTGCCAGACCGGGTTCTCACCCCAAATTCCGGCGGCGTTCGGCGCGTACCTTCCGTGAAGCCCCCAGTCGTAGATGAGCCGAAGACTGCGGACCTCGCCGATCTTGCCTTCCACTATCCAGTCGCGAATCTGCGATGCCACCGGACTGAAGCGGTAGACGAATCCGATCATCAGCGGCAAGTCCGCCGAAGCCATGTGGGTCACGAGCTTGACCGCTTCGGCATCGTCCATCGCGATGGGTTTTTCGCAGAGAACGGGGAGGCGATGCCTGGCGCAATCCACGACGTTTTGCAGATGCGCCCCGGCTGGGGAGGCGATGGTCACGGCATCAAAACCCGCAGCAAAAAAGGCGGCAAGGTCGTCCGTTCCGAGCGGCGAACTGTGGTTTTTGGCAAAAGTCGCCGCTTTGCCTGGCGTCGGGTCATAAACGGCGGCGAGCTCCAAGCCGTCGACGGCGCGAATGGCCGGCGCGTGCCCAAAATCGGCCACCGAGCCGGCTCCCATCAAGCCGATGCGCACTAGGCGAACGCCCACACGGTGCCGATGAGGGAGAAAACAACCAGTGCCCCCGACATCCACGGAAGGCAGCCAAGCTTTCTACGGCTGTTCGCGCTGATCTCGATGTGGCCGCTGGGCGTCTCGTGCCGGGAAACAATGTTTGCGGCGACGCCTTTTTCTTGAAGCGTCTTCAGCGTCTCGACCAGCTTGGCCAAGTCAGCCTCGCTGGTTCGGCTCTTGATTTGAATCTCCATGAGCGTTCGCTCCAGCTCAAGGCCGTGCATTGCCGCAATCTTGTGGAGTTCCGACTGTTCTTCCGGAGTAAAGAACTGATCCATGTTCCGAAGCACGTACTCCGGATAGCTGATCTCGCCTGACTTAAACCGCTGCTCCAGTTCGATGTTCGACCACTGGGCTAGGAGGTTCTCGTCTGGATCGGGCGGGTTTTTAGGATTCATCGGATCGGAACTGGCCTCGTGAAATCTGTGCCTTGCGGAAGGCGGAAGGACCGTAACCATAATACTGGCAGTTGGTAGCTGAAACGTGGCGATGATTTTTGCGGGAGAGGAAACTGCCTTGCGGAGCCCCTGCAGCTGCCGAAGCCTTAACAAAAAGTCGGCCGCTTTGCCGACCAAGACCTGCTTCTCGGCTGCCCGAATCATCTCCTCGAACACGGCGGCGTCGCCGGTGCTAATCCAGGCTTGGCTCGCCAGCAAGTCGGGCGGAAGAATGATTTTCGACTGGGCGACGATCAGCTCCCGAATGAGCAGCGAAACCCGCGCCAAGGACTCATCCGCCGTCAGAGTGAGAGCCACGTTACTCGTTCGCAGCCGGCTAAGCGTGACTTCCCGCAGGATGCGTACAAGCTCAAACTTCTGATCATGCGGTAGATACGCGGGCAATCGCTGCAAAATGCGGGCCGTAGAAGGGCCGATTCGCACTGGCATACCGCCTCGCCAGGATCTCATCAGGCGCTCTGAGTAAGCGGCCGCGCCAAGTCCGTACTCCGATCGAATGGCTTGCAGCAATTCCGCCTCTTGTGCGGCGGATACGCTTTTCAACACTTCCGAAAATCGGGTCGAAAACGTGCCCATGTGGGCGATGTCGGTTGGTCGGGTGAGTGCAGATGGCACCGAGTAGCCCTCTCGCCAGCGAATCTGGAACGGGCGCTTCGAACCTCTCACCGGAAATAGTCCTTACGGATTTACATTGGCACCGGGTGCTCCAATGGAACCCGGTTCTGGTTGAAGGGCCGGCCCGCTGCTGTTCCCATAACCTGGTTTTGCTGCCATTCCGGGCTCGCCTGGTTGGAGCCCCGAACCTTTCCCGGGCTTATCAAGGGTGTTGTCTAATTTCTCAGACTGAACTGAAGCCCCTTCGTTGTAGTGCGACTCCGTCTTTGTGCCACCGGTTTGCTCGGCGTTGCCCGCACTTGCGTACTTGTCGCCCTTCCACTCGCCGGGGGGATTCGGAGTTGTCGCGCTGTCAAAGCTCTCAAGCGAGACAAACCGGCATCCGCCCGCCATGATGGCAACGAAGGCGAGACCCAAGGCGAAGCGAATCTGCGAACGCATAGGATGAATTTACCCGCAAGTGCCTTGCTGAGACGATCCGGAATCCTCGATGCAAAGTATGGGAACTCGACTGGCCCACCTAGGCTTACTAGCATGTCACTGAGGAAAACCATGAGAATTGCCGTTATCGCCATCGCCGGACTCGCCGCCATTGGAGGCGCCGCCATCTTTCGCGTCCAAGCCACCAAGAACGCCGGACCCGATTGGGTTGCCCAGCGCGCCAAACCGGCGATTTTACAGAGTTCGGACGGTAAGTCCGTGAACCTTGGCAAGCTGTACGGCAAGCAGCCGGTCGTTTTGGTTTTTTACCGGGGCATTTGGTGCCCGTATTGCAGCCAGCACCTCGGGACGGTAGCTGCCGCAGAGGCAGAGTTCAAGAAGGCTGGCGCAGCCGTCTTCTTTATTTCGTCGGAGCCGGCCGCGACCTTGAACGATATGCGAAAGCGACAGAACATCAGTTCGTTCTTCACGTTCCTCAGCGATCCGGAAGCGAAGCTGGCCAAGTTCTACGGCGGAAAAAATCCGGCCGGATATCTTGATTCGGCGACGGTTGTAGTCAACCGCAAAGGATTCGTCACCTACGGCGATGCAAACAAGAACTACCAGGTACGACCGACGGCCGAAACGATCTTAGCCGCCATTGCCAAGTAAGCGGACCTCGCCGAGATCCATCTGGTAGTAGCCACCGTACAAGCCTAGATCGCCGCGTTCGATAGCCCGTTGCACGGCAAACGAATCGCGGCGCAGGTTTTCCATCGTGAGCCTAACGTTCTCGACGACAGCGCGGTCGAAAAGACCCTCTGCTCCCCCAAGGCGAGCTCGGTGCACCGCCTTCTGGACGTCGAACCGAAGCGTGCCGCCCGCACTGCTCACTCGACCCGCTAGTAATTGCCCAATCGCGAGGCAGCCGGTATGCCCCAGGACCAAAACGAGCGGGACCTTAAGCTCCGTTACGGCGATATCCAGCATCCACTTGGCGCTATCGCTGGCCACGTTGCCCGGAACGCGGCTAGCGAAAATACCGCCTAGCGGCTGGTCGAAAAGGATTTCGGGCGCAACCCGACTGTCGGAGCAGGCGACGATCGCGGCCAACGGTTGCTGGTTCTCAGCAATATGCTGTAGCTCGGACTCGGAATAGGACTGAGCCTGAGGTCGCTGGGCACGGAATCGTTTGTGTCCAAGCCAAAGTTCCTGGAGCGATTTGGCGATTCGAGGATTTGACTCCGAGGACACCGCTTCCTCCCAACTCTGGCCAAACATCTGCCAGTGATTCTACTTGGTCGGGTCCAAGTTTTTTAGGCCGTCGTTCTTAACCCTGGTTCCGACCAAAAAATGACGATTTGGATTTCTCAAAAACCGTTGGCGAGCGCCGCTTGGTCGGCGATAATCAGGGCATGGCAGAACTCACTCGTCGCGACCTGATTGCCGGAGCTGGCGCCGTTGCGGGAACCGTCGCCCTGACCGGCGTGACGTCCCTGGAGGCTTTTGCCCAGGCGGAGAAGCCGGTAGGTTGGGCGATCCTTGGCCTAGGTGGCTACGCCAACAACCAAATTTTGCCGAACATGAAGTACTGCAAAAAGTCGAAGCCGGTCGCGGTCATCAGTGGCTCGCCGGATAAGGCGAGGAGGATTGCGGGCGAGTACGGAATCAGCGAGAAGGCGATCTACTCCTACGACAACATGGATTCGATCAAAAACAACCCGGAGATCGAGGTTGTTTACGTGATCACCCCTCCCGGCACGCACCATGAGTTCACGATCCGGGCCCTCAAAGCCGGAAAGCACGTTTGCTGCGAAAAGCCGATGGCAAGTAACTCCAAGGAGTGCGAGGAAATGGTCGCCGAGGCGAAGAAGGCCGGGAAGCGACTTCAGATCGGCTATCGCTGCCACTTTGAAAACTACAACAAGGAAGCCATGCGCCTCTGCGCAACCGGTGCGCTGGGCCGCATTCGCACGATCCGAAGCGACCACGGCTTCACCCTTGGCGGACCCAACTGGCACACGAGCCGGAAGCTGGGTGGATTCGGGGCGATCTCGGAGATCGGCGTCTACGCCATCCAAGCGCTTTGCTACCTTGCCGGCGCGGACCCGCTCGAGGTCTGGGGCTCGCGGGAGAAAACCGATAGCCCGCTCTTCAAAGAAGTTGAGGACGTCAACCACTTCAACCTGCTTTTCCCGACCGGAATCCAGGGCATCGGCGCAACCGCTTACACCTGGAATGCAAACAACTACCGTGTGATGGGCAACCGCGGAAGCCTAAATGCCGAACCGGCTACCGGCTACGGCGGACATCAGTTCCGGCTGAACGGCAAGGCCATCGAAGTTGAGCCCAATAACATGTGGGCCGACCAGATGGATCACCTCTCGGAGTGCGTCCGCGATCCGCAAAAGACGCTCATTGCTCCGGGCGAGATGGGCCTACGCGATATCAAGATCATCGAAGCCGTCCTGCGCTCCGCCGAAGAGAAGCGCGTCGTGAAGTTTGCCTAAGCAGTGAGCATCGCCGCCCCGAGCACACCCGCGCTGTCGCCGTGCTCGGCGCGGAGAATCGGGGTCGAGAACGTCGGGTTAAAGACATGCTTCGCGACCTCTTTTGGTCCGTCGGTGTAGAGGCAGTCGAGGTTGCTGACGCCGCCACCCAGCACGATCGCGTGCGGGTCGAAGATATTCACCACCACCGCGATAGCGCGACCGAAAAATTCCAGCAGCCGGTAACGGGTTTGAATCGCGGCGAGGTCGCCGTCGTCGGAAAGCGCGATGATCTCGGGAAGCTTACGTTCCCGCCCGGTGCAAGCATGGTAGAAGCGCTCCAGTGCCGGACCCGACAGCACGGTTTCGACCACCCCGCGCCGCCCGGAGTAGGTCAGCTCGCCCGAGGGGTCCGTTACGTTGTGGCCCCACTCGCCCGCGATGCCCTGCCCGCCGTTGAGCACCTGCCCGTTCACCACCAGTCCTCCGCCGACGCCGGTGCCCATGATGACGCCGAAAACGGTAGGGAAGCCACGAGCCGCGCCGAGGGTTGCCTCGGCAAGGGCGAAGCAATTCGCGTCGTTCGCCGCCACCAGCTGGGATTCCAGAGCCGCACTCAGGTCGGCCACAAACGGGCGGCCGTTGAGGCACGTTGTATTCGAATTCTTGTGAAGCCCGGTAGAAGGGTCGAACGTGCCGGGGGTTCCGATGCCAATCCGCTCCGGTCGGGGCGTGCCGGCCGCGACTTCCATTTCCTGGACGAGCTTGCCGATTTGCCCGACAATGTGCTCGTAGCCGCCATCGGCCTCCGTCGG
This sequence comes from Fimbriimonas ginsengisoli Gsoil 348, assembly GCA_945881865.1. Taxonomy (GTDB): domain Bacteria; phylum Armatimonadota; class Fimbriimonadia; order Fimbriimonadales; family Fimbriimonadaceae; genus Fimbriimonas; species Fimbriimonas ginsengisoli_A. The sequence continues at coordinate 13,899 of CAMCVK010000012.1, forward strand.
GACCCGACGCCGATGCAGGACCTGGTTGTTGGCCGGGTCCAAAACCACCGCCTCGACCTTCGTTCCGCCGACATCAATCCCCCAGAGCGCGCGCTCGTTTTCCACGCGGGCGGTTTACCCGGATCTGTGCGGATAGGTCCCGGTAGGTTGACTCCGGGCCGGTTGGTTCGGCTAAAATTAGCAGTCAAACGCGGAGACTGCCAACGCGGTCCCGCCGAAGGAGAATTTATGGCAACCCTAAAACCACTCGGAGATAAGGTCGTCGTCCAGGTTGTGGAACTGGAAGACAAGACGGCTAGCGGCATCTTTTTGCCCGACAGTGCCAAGAAGAAACCGCAAGAAGGAAAGGTCATCGCCATCGGCGAAGGTCGAACCCTGGACAGCGGCGAGAAGAACACGCTTACCGTTAAGGTGGGCGACCGCGTGCTGTTCAGCAAGTACGGCGGAAACGAGGTCACCCTCGACGGCGAGGAGTACACGATCCTCGACGAAGACCAGATCTACGCGATTCTGGGCTGAGAGAGTTAGACGACGAGGGTAGTTGAGGGTGGAGGAGGTTAAGTCGAAAACGGGAATCAGTTTTCGCGACCTCGAGGTCTGGCAGCTCAGCCGAGATTTGGCGGTGGAAGTTTACGACCTCTCTCGAAATTTTCCGGACTCTGAGAAGTTTGGCCTTTCGTCGCAGCTTCGACGGGCGGCAGTTTCGGTCTCCTCAAATATTGCCGAAGGGCACGGAAGAAGGGGCGATAACCAGTTCGCCTACTTTTTACAGGTGGCTCTGGGCTCCCTCGCGGAGACGGAATCGCTGGTGGAAGTTGCGGCCGCGATTGGCTTGATGCCTCACGACGGCGTCGGCACGCTGAGGGCTTCTTCGACTCGGCTCGGCGTTAAGTTGAACAACTTGCTCGCGGCCGTGAACCGAAGGCGAGTCTCGGAAGACGTCGAGCCATACGATCCCTCTGCTCCCTCTGATCCCTCTCCTCAACCATCCTCCACCTAGCCTCAACCCAACCCCCTCCCCCCAAAAGAACAACGAGAAAAACAAAATGCCCGCAAAAAACCTACTCTACGATGAAAACGCTCGTCGCGCCCTTGAGCGCGGCGTTAACAAAGTCGCCGATGCCGTCAAGGTCACCCTTGGCCCCAAGGGACGCAACGTCGTCCTCGACAAGAAATGGGGAAGCCCAACGATCACCAAGGACGGCGTCACCGTCGCCAAGGAGATCGAGCTTGAGGACCCATACGAGAACATGGGCGCGCAGCTCTGCAAAGAAGTTGCCTCCAAGACCAACGACGTTGCCGGAGACGGCACCACGACCGCAACCGTGCTTGCCCAGGCCATCGTAAACGAGGGTCTTCGCTATGTGGCGGCCGGCGGAAACCCGATCGCCGTTAAGCGCGGAATCGACAAGGCTGTGACCCAGGTCATCGCCTACATCAAGAACGCAAGCCAGCCGATCAAGGATAAGGACCAGGTCGAGTTCGTTGCCACCATCGCGGGTAACGACATCGAAGTTGGTAAGCACGTGGCCGAGGCCATGGACAAGGTCGGAAAGGACGGCGTCATCACGGTTGAAGAGAGCAAGGGTCGCGAGACCGCCCTCGAAGTCGTCGAAGGCATGCAGTTCGACCGCGGCTACCTCTCGCCCTACTTCGTCACCGACCCAGAGCGCATGGAAGCCGTTCTCGAGAACCCGCTGATCCTCATCCACGAGAAGAAGATCAGCAGCGCGCAGGACTTCCTGCCGTTCCTTGAGAAAGCTGCCGCCGCCCGACGCCCGATCATCATCGTGGCCGAGGACGTGGAAGGCGAGGCACTCGCCACGCTCGTTCTCAACAAGATTCGCGGCGTGCTGCAGATCGCGGCCGTAAAGGCTCCGGGCTTCGGCGACCGACGCAAGGCCATGCTGGAAGACATCGCGGTTCTCACGAACGGCCACTTCCTCAGCGAGGACCTCGGCATCAAGCTCGAGAACGTGACGATCGACCAGCTTGGCACCGCCAAGAAGGTTGTCATCAGCAAGGAAGAGACCACGATCATCGAGGGCGCAGGTTCGAAGGAAGCCGTTCTCGGCCGAATCGAGCAGATCAAGCGACAGATCGAGAACACCGACAGCAACTACGACCGCGAGAAGCTGCAAGAGCGACTTGCCAAGCTTAGCGGCGGCGTCGCTGTCATCAAGGTCGGCGCATCCACCGAGACCGAGCTCAAGGAAAAGAAGCACCGATACGAGGACGCCCTTTCGGCTACCCGTGCGGCGGTTGAGGAAGGCATCGTTGCAGGAGGCGGTTCGACGCTTCTCCGCGCGGCCGGCGCTCTTTCGACGGAGGGCCTCAGCGCCGACGAAGCCACCGGAATCGCCATCGTGAAGCGCGCGCTCGAAGAGCCGCTGCGACAGATCGCGAAGAACGCGGGCATGGAAGGTTCGGTTGTCGTTGAGCACGTGCGCAACGCCGCCGACGGCTTCGGCCTGAACGCGTTGACGGGTGAAATCGTCGACATGGTTGCCGCCGGAATCGTCGACCCGGCAAAGGTCACGCGATCCACGATCCAGAACGCCGCGTCCATCGCCGGCCTGGTTCTCACGACCGAGACCCTCGTGGTCGATAAGCCAGAGTCCAAGAAGTCTGCCCCGCAAATGCCGGGCGGCGGAATGGGCGACATGGACTACTAAGAGAGTCTCGTTACGGTCTTATAGGACAAGGAAGTCCTATAAGACCTCCGAAAATACGCAGAATCGTTGAGTTTCTCGAATGCCAGATCCTGACGAGCTGATAATACTATCCCGCAGAGACGAGGTTGAAGATGTGCCAGACCACACGGTCCTTTGGCGGTACATCGACCTGGCCAGCTTGATCTGGATGCTAACTGAGCAAGCTCTAGTGTTCAGATCTCCCAGGAGCTTCGAAGATAAATATGAGGGAGCGTGGCCTCACTCGGCCATAAAGCAGATTCAAAATAAGGTTGCATCCTCAAGCCTGCATCTCTTCGATGGACGTTTTCTAGATATTGTCCATGTGTCGTGCTGGCATGAATTCGATCATGAGAACCACCTGATGTGGAAGGCGTACGGACGGTTAAGCGGTGTCGCCATTCGAACGACAGCAGGTGCCATCCGTTCTGCCTTCCCCGAGAACTTTGGGAGGGTGCGACGGATCAAATACGTAGATTTTTCAAAGGAACTTTGCTGGCCCGGGAACCTGGACGAAGCTGTGCTTCGCAAGCGCCAGGAATTCTCGGGAGAGAACGAAGTACGAGTTCTTACTATCGGTGCGGACACTAGTCCGTCGTCGCTGGTTCGAGTAGTTGATGAGGATAGAATCGCACTTAGCATTGATCCAGAAAAGTTGATAGTCGAGATTGTTCTCTCCCATCAAATTTCCTTCCTCAAAGATGGTTTGGAGCAAGTTTTAACGAGTTTAGGGCTAACGATACCGCTACGCATTTCTAGCCTCTCGGCGTCGCCTCTGCGAGTATCATCGGAATGAGACAATCGTTAATGCCGAAGGCTTCTCCAAAGCCAGCGTGTACTCTAACTGCGTATAGGTTTGCTTCTTCCTGCGGCAGGGCTCGCATGATGTAGCGCCATAGGTCAATGAGGAGTCTGAAACTAAGATGGGAATATCTACAATGTTACGCTCCTTTGCGCCTGGTAAGAGCGGCAAGTGCCCGTGGTGCTCAGTAACTGTGCAGTTTGCTTCCGCACGCGGAGCTGGGCCGCTATCATCCGAAGTGACTCAGTTAGAGCTAACTGGGATGGAGGGATTGTTGGTCTTTGCTCTCTGCCCCGCATGCAATAAAGGGATAGTATCTCTACACCAGTACAGGTCTGGTCGCGGGATGGTGCTATTGGAATGCCTCTGGCCGCGCCAGCCGTCGCGCGGTCCTGTGCCGACGACAGTTCCTGCGGACATTGCCGCCGACTATGTGGAAGCAAGTCTCGTCATCGGATACTCAACGAAGGCCAGTGCCGCTCTGAGCCGTCGCTGTCTCCAACACTTGCTATGGGATAAGGGTTCGAAGCAGAGACAGCTCGGCGACCAGCTGACGGAAATGAAGCCGACCATGCCGTCTGCCCTCCAAGATTTTGTCGATCTGATTCAGCTGTTCGGGAACCTTAGCGCCCATCCAAAAGAAAACAAAAACACCGGTGAAGTAATCGATGTCGAACCTGGAGAAGCGGAAGTAATGCTAGACGTGCTTGACAGCCTTTTCGACTTTTACTACGTGAAGCCAGCCAGATATCAGGAGCTTCTTGATTCAGTAAAGGCCAAGAAGGAAGCTTCTCAGGACGCCAAGCGCCAGTAGTTCCGAGCCGACTGAAAACCTGGCAGGCTCAGCGAGGACATTTTCAGTCGAGAGGAAATACTGAAGCGGTCGTTACGCGAGAGATACCGGAGGTAAGTTGAGAAGTGCGTACGGTTCGCGTATTCAAGTCTCATGAGGAAGCAGACGAAGCGGATCGGCAGTGGTACGCGAGCCTGACGCCCGACGAGCGAGTCGCGCTGGTCGCCCAAATGATCGACGATTTCAAGGGTCTTTATCCCGGCTTGGAGCCGAAGCAAAACCTGAAGGAACTGCTCGAACGCTGGAACCAGGACCTCGTTATTTAGACAGTGTCGCTCGCAAAGCTATCCTCTTGTGATAGCATTCTCGGGCATGGCACTCGATGTAAAGTCACTTTGGGACTTCGGCAACCCTGAACTCAGCGAAGCGCGGTTCCGCGCAGCACTGGAGACGGCCAGCGAAGAAGACGCACTGATTCTGCAGACGCAGATCGCCCGAACCTACGGTCTTCGCAAGGACTTCGACCGTGCCCGAGAGCACCTAATCTCGATCTTTGCGGTGACGACGAACGCCGGCCCGGAGGTTCGCGCCCGGTACATGCTTGAGCTTGGCCGAACCTTCGCCTCGGCGGCGCATCCACCCGAACTGCGGACCGACGAGAACAAGGAGCGCGCCCGCGCCGCCTACGAAAGCTCGCTGGCGATCGCCAAATCCGCCCAGCTAGACGGCCTGGCGATCGACGCCATCCACATGCTCGCCTTTGTCGACACGGCTCCGGAAGACCAACTGAAATGGGGGCAGGAAGCCCTGGCGATCGTCGAGGCGTCCGCCCAGCCCGAGGCGAAGGCGTGGGAAGCGTCCATCCGAAACAACCTCGGCATGGCGCTGCACGGCCTCGGTCGGCTTGAAGAGGCGTTGGATCAGTTCCAAGAGGCGCTTGCGATCCGCGAGCGCGGAACGAACGCCGAGTCGATCCGCGTCGCGCAGTGGATGGTGGCCTGGACGTTTCGGTCTCTGGGTCGGACCGACGAAGCCATCGAAATCCAGCTGCGCCTCGAACAGGAATGCGACGCCGCCAACGCCCCCGACCAATATGTTTACGAGGAATTAGAGTTGTTGTATTGCCGTAAAGGGGACGAGGCGCGAGCCGATCAATACGCCGGGCTGAAAAAGACGCATTCGGAATAGGCCGCCGCTGAGAATCCCGATAGGGATTCCGTCACAAAGCCGGGGGTTACGAAGCTACCCCCGGTAGGGCGACCACGAATCCACAACCCCAACGGGGTTGAGTCGCCTGCCGATTGGACATTACGCGACCCGCTTCGGGGTCGGTCTTTTGGATATGCGCTTACCCTGGGTCGCTTCTCGACCCAGCGCTTTGGTCCGTGACCCGTTCCGGGTCAGAAGAGCCGTCGGTTTTCGCTGTAAAATAATGAAAAAGGCAATGTAGACTCAAATCGGCAGATGACTGGCATCTCCGTCCCGAATCCCAGCGGGATTCCAGAAATTAGCCCCGGGTCGCGAAGCGACCCGGGGACGTGAGGCCACCGTCTGAACGACCCGGGAAGGGTCGCAGACTCTCGCGCCCGCCGATTCGCGCTCAGGCCTTCTTTCGTCGGCGCAAAAGGGCCGTCGCGCCAAGACCAAGAACCGCCATGCTCGCCGGTTCTGGAACCGGCTCCGCCGTCTTTTCGACGTTGCCAAAGATTCGGATTCGGTAAGGCTCGTTGTCGGTGTCCATGATGCCGCCGACCATATTCAGGTTCAGCTCGCCGGTTGCGCTGAGGCCGTTCCAAGAGCTGCCGTCGATGCTGTCCAGTCGTTGCGCCGAAGCGGTGAAGCCGTCGGTCGAGAGACCAGCCCACGTCGTATCCGGGCTTACCCAATCGTTCGTGACGTACTGGGTTCCGGTCCAGAAGTCGACCACAACCTGAAGGTCCGTAATCTCATAGCCGTCGGCGACGGAGAAGGCGGCATCGAGGACGCTAGCTCTGCTACCCGCTCCGGCAAACTGGTAGTTCGGATCCGACTCGTAGCTGCCTACGCCGGCCGCGGTTGATCCGTGCTGGCCAAGAACCGTCTCGCCTTCCGAGTTCTGACCGTTGCCCCAGGGGCCCACAACGAGTCCGCTCGTCTCATTTGGGCTAACGTCTTCGTCGCTATTGTAATTCAGTCCGCGAAGGAGCTTTGCGGTTACCAAAGAAGCGGCGTCACCCTCGGATCGACCGAGGAACTGCACGGACTGACCGTCGTTGTAGAAAGAATCAAGAACGTGACCGTCGCTGCCGTCCCAAGTAAGAGAAAATCCAGCGGCGTTCGAAGTGGCGGCCACGGCGCCAAGAGCAAGAATCAAAAGTGCGTTTTTCATGTTCATCTACCTACGAGGAGGATTATTGCTTAGTTGGAAGTGCATCCCGCGACCTTGTTTCAGGTGTCACACGGATCCGGGGCAGAAGCAGCCCTTTGGCCCATCATGAAGACGAACAAGATGCTCCAGGCCGCCTCGCCCAAAACAGCAAAGCAATACTGAAGGTCTCGGGCGACCGAATAGATGCAGAACAGAATCGGAATCCAAAAGATCCAGCACAGCACGAGACCCGGCATGATGCGCTCGCGAATGTAACCGTGGCCGAAATTCGCCCGAACGCGAGCCCAGCCACGATCCCGCAAGTCGAACAGCAGCGTCGCGGTTGGAATGGAGATGAACGGCGAGAAGAGGGACATATCGACCAGCGTCTTGATGAAGAGGGTCTGGAAGTCGTTGCCGTCGCCAAACCACCGGCTCTGACCTTGGTAGAGCAGGTCCACTTGGATGCCGATGATGGAATAGACGAAGGCATTGAAAAGACACTTCTTCGCCCAGTCAAGGCTCGGTCGCTTCAGTTGGCCGGTGGCAAACTTTGCGATTTCGGGAATCACGCCGCCCGCGGCGGCTCCGGTCAGGGCGGCAAACAGTAATCCACCGCGCACCTTCCACTCTCCGAGCGTCGCCAAGGCAAGCTGAAAGTCTTTGCTCTGCGCGTAGGCGACAGCCAAGATGACCGCCCCGATCTGAATCGCAAGGATCGGGGGCCAGTGGTGGATCACGGCGTCTCGCCCGGGCCGAAGGACGTCTTTCCAATCTCGGTCCGCACGCTGCACGCCCGCTAGTTTAGTCCACGTGGCGAATGAGCCAATCCCGCGTTATAATGGCGAGCAAGACGTCATGCCAATTGCCCTTATTCCCGCCCTATTCTCGGTCGTGCCCATGTTCGCCGCCGAGTCCGTACCCGTCGCCATGAAGCTGGTCTCGTCTGGTGCAACCCAGAAGGCCGGCGGCTACCGCCCGATTCGGGCCGAATTCGCCGCCGAGGCCGGAATTACCGCTAAGCCGGCAAACCTCGGAAACCCGCAGTTCGGTGCGATCAAAGCCGGCGAAAAGTCGTTCGCGTTCATCGTGGACGAGCCGGAAGGTAAGCCAGCGACGCTCTACGTCGACGCGAACGCCGACGGCGACCTGACCAACGACCCGGCCGCCGAATGGAAGCCGCGAGTTAACGGCAACTCCACGATGTACTTTGGCAACGCGAAGATCGACATCGGCAAGGGCGAGCCGGTCGAGGTGAAGTTCTACCGCTTCGATCCTAAAGACGCCCAGCGCGCCGCCCTCAAAAACACCCTGCTTTACTACTTCGACTACGGCTATGAGCTGACGCTCGTGCTCGACAAGAAGCCGTTCACGACGTTCATCGCCGGAGAGCCGAGTGCCGAAACGTCGCTGACGATCGACCGAGACGGAAACGGCAAGATCAGCTACAGCAAAGAGACCGTCGCCGTCGGCAAGCCGTTTAACTTCACGGGAACGACCTACGAACTCGTGGTCGCCAACGGAACGCTGGCCCTAGGCAAGTCCGACAAGAAGCTGCCCAAGGCACCGCTTCCGCCGGACCTAGCCATCGGCAAAAAGGCGCTCAAGTTCGACTCGCCGACTCTCGAAGGCGGAAAGGTCTCCTTCCCGCGCGACTACAAGGGCAAACTCGTAATGCTCGACTTCTGGGCGACCTGGTGCGGACCCTGCATCGCCGAGCTCCCGAACGTCAAGGCCGCCTACGCGAAGTGGCACAAGGAAGGCTTCGACATTCTCGGCATCAGCTTCGACCAGAAAGACATGACCGCGAAGCTGAAGGATTTCACGACGAAGGAAGGCATGCCTTGGCGACACATCTACGAAGGGAAGTTCTGGAACACCACGATCGGCGAGATGTACGACGTCAGCGGTATTCCGTTCGTGCTCTTGGTGGACGGCGACACCGGTGAGATTCTTGCCGACGCGGAGAAGCTTCGCGGCCCCGGCATCACAGACTTCATCGGCGAGCAGCTGAAGAAAAAGAAAGCCAAGCGCTGATCTAGTCCACCAAAACGCGCTCTATCCGCTTGTCCGGATAGAGCCAAATCAACGCGACGACAAAGTACAGCACGCAACTGACGGCGGGGAAGGCAAGCGCCGTCGGGATTGCGACGAGATAGATGCCAAGGGAAAGATTTCCCTTGGCATCTTTGCCGATGGCCTTGGCCAAAGCGGAGTCTTTTCCGTGGTTATGAATTAGGACCTGCGTGAGGATCGCGTAGGCGACGCCCGCCATCAGGAGCACCGCGCCGTAGCACGCCACCGGCACGGGCGCAAAATTGTTTTCGCCCATCTAGGCCGTGACGGTCGGGACGATGGAAAGCCAGAACAGAAGGTGAAGGTTGGCCCACAGCGTGCCGCCGCGTATGTGCCGAACGGCTTGGAACATGTGGTGGTGGTTGTTCCAGTAAATGCCCACGTAAATGAAGCTCAGGACGTAACTGACAAAAATTGGAATCAGCGGCCGCAGAGTTTCCAGAGTTGCCCCGTGGGGAATCTTAATCTCCAGCACCATGATCGTGATGATGATGGCAAGCACGCCGTCGCTAAACGCCTCGATTCGCCCTTTCGTCATGGGCGAGATTGTAACCGGAATTTTCCGACTTGGCTTGACTTAGAGCGCGCTCTAAGTAAGTAGATTAGTCGTAATGAACGTTCAGGAGGAAGCGGGATTGTCAATCGCGGAAGCCGCGTCGGTTACGGGCCTGTCGGCACACACGCTCCGCTACTACGAGCGGGCCGGGCTGTTGCCTTCGATCTCGCGAAACCAGGGCGGGCACCGGCGATACCTGGCGCAAGACCTCAATTTGCTGATCTTCCTGACCCGGCTTCGAATGACCGGAATGCCGATTCATCAGGTTCGGGAGTACGCAACGCTGGCCCGTACCGGTGAGTCAACGACATTGGAGCGAAAAGCACTTCTCGAACGGCATCGGGAAAACGTCTGCCGCCGGATCGGTGAGCTGGAGCGGAACTTGGCCGTGCTGGACTTCAAAATTGGGCTTTACGCAAGCGGCTGGGCACCCATCGGCAGCCACGACCCGCAGCTCACCGAACTGAAGAGACTTTGTACGGAAATCGACTTGCAGGAAGGGAACGGAGAAACATCATGACAAAACGAACCATCGGAAATGACGAAGTAGGCGCCATCGGCCTCGGTTGCATGGGAATGTCCTATGCCTACGGACCCGCCGACGAAGCGGAATCCGTCTCGGTTCTGCGGCGGGCGCTGGAACTTGGCGTAAACCATTGGGACACCGCCGACATGTACGGCTCGGGCGCTAACGAGATCTTGCTCGCAAAGGTCTTGAAGGACCACCGCGACGAGGTGTTCTTGGCGACGAAGTTTGCCAATGTCTACGACCGAACGCTGACGAGCCACCAAGATCTGGTTGCCGGTAACGCCGGTTGGATCGTCGACGGTACGCCGGAATACGTGCACCGCGCGTTCGAAGTGTCGGCCCAGCGGCTTGGCGTGGACCACGTCGACCTTTACTACCAGCACCGCGTGGACGACCGGGTTGCCATCGAGGAAACCGTCGGCGCGATGGCCGAACTGGTTGCGGCCGGAAAGGTCCGCTATCTTGGCCTGAGTGAAGTCTCGGCGGAATCGATTCGTCGCGCCCATGCCGTTCACCCGATTGCGGCCGTGCAGTGCGAACTTTCGCTCTGGACGCGCGACTTTGTCGAAGACGTCGTCCCCGTTTGCGACGAACTGGGAATCACTTTCGTGCCGTACTCGCCGCTCGGCCGTGGCTTCTTAACCGGCCAGATCAAGAGCATCGACGACCTTCCGGAAGACGACTGGCGACGGTCAAATCCGCGCTTCCAGGGCGATGCGTTTGCGAAGAACTTCGAAATCGTGGAGCAGGTGAAGCTCATCGCCGCCGCGCACGATGCCACTCCGGCTCAGGTCGCTCTGGCTTGGGTGCTGGCGCTTTCGCCGGGCTTCGCGCCGATTCCCGGTACCAAGCGCGTGAAGTATCTGGAGGAGAATGCGGCGGCCGCCGATCTCGAGCTCACGCCGACCGAGATCGAAACGCTGACCGCGATCGAGCCCCCGGTTGGCAGCCGCTATCCGGCTGCGTTCGCGGGCTTCCTCAAGCGCTAACCCGCCGTCGGGTCGTCGACCGTTCCGATGAAAACCGGGAGTCCCGACTCCCGGTGGAAGATGATGAAACCAAATGGCCGGTCGAGAACAAAGTCGATCCGTTGTCTCGGTTCGGGTGCCGCCGACTTCGACTCCACCGAAATTCCAGTTGCGGCGGCCGCTTTCGTGCCCGATTCGTCGACTTCGATGAACGTTTTCTGGACTGCCTGGCTCACGTTGGTAAGGCTATCGGTCGGGTCCATCGGGGTGAAGTCCCCGCGGGTGAAGATTTTCTTCGCGCCCAGTCGCTGGATCGGTGGCTGTAGGTCGAAAGTATTCGAGAACTTGAATTTGGGCAGGCCGAGGTTTACGTCAACGAGTTCGCCCGTCAACATCGCCGCTTCCCAGTCTTTCAGCTCAAACTTCCGAATCTCCGCGGTGGGCGAAGCTTCCTTCGGAAACCGTAGGAGCGCCATCGCGTAGACCTGGCCAACGTAGCCGAGATGCAGGACGTCAAACTTCGGGGTTGATTTGTAGGCGAGTTCCATCTCCGCAAACATCATCGGGACGTCTTTCTCCCCCTTTTGATTGGTGAACGGAGTCGGTCGGGTCTGGCTCGCTTCGAACTCCTTTTGCCACTTTCCTTCGAAGGCGATGGCGTTCACCAAGACCAGTCGGTCGTCCGGCTTAAAGGACTCGAAGAGCACCGGAATCATGTGTCGCGTCTTCTGTTTCACCCAGCCGTTGACCAAAGCGACGGCTGCCGCGTTGTCTTCCGGAAGCGCGGCTGTTTCGGCGAGATAGCCCGACGTGAGGCGGCCGATGTACTTGCTGGTGATCTCCGGCGGCGTCCGCCAAAACAGTCCGTTGGCGATGCTCAGAGAGCCGTCCTCCTGGAGGACTCGGGTTGCGGCGGAGGCTTCTTTCGTCAGTGTCGCGGACGATGTGCTCGAAAGTGCGCCCAAAAGCTCCTTTTGGGTGGTGCCCGCCGTGCCCTCGGCGAGCATGCCAAACGCCAACTGCGCACTCAGCGGAGAAACCAGCGAGTTCACATCGGTTTCGGGAAGGACTTCGGCACAGTATCGTCGGGTGAAGGCGAGGGCAGAATCGGAAAACTTGGCTGCCTCGATCTTCTCGCCGGGGGTTGGCATCGGCACCGAGCTGCGCGCTTGGTTCGAGGAGCTCGGCGTGCACGCGGCGACAACCAGCGCGGCGAGAACGATGGCAAGCGAAGACTCGAGGCGGGGTGCGTTTGGCATTACAGTTAGGTGTGCGGTCGTACCCGATTCGTTCAAAGAGTGTTGCACTGTTTCCGGGAATGGGACCTATAGAATTCTTGCCTCCGGTAAACTGAGAGGATGCCCGTAGAGATCCTGATGCCGGAGCTCGGCGAATCTGTTCATGAAGGAACCGTGAGCCGCTGGCTGAAGAAAGAAGGTGATTTCGTCAAAGAGGACGAGCCCGTAGTTGAGATTACGACCGACAAGGTGAATACGGAGCTTCCGTCGCCGGCCTCTGGCATTCTCACGAAGATTTTGATTCCCGAGGGTGGCCTTGTGGAGGTTTTCAAGGCGATGGGCATTATCGACGCCGAGGGAGCCGCAACTGCGAAAACCCCCGAACCTGCCGTACCGGTGGCCGAAGCGGTCGCTACCGAAACTCCGATGCCCGTCGGCGATCTGACGCTCCATACGGGCGAGCATAAGTTTTACACCCCGGTGGTTCGGGCCATGGCAAAGGACAACAATGTCTCCGAAGCCGACTTGAACGCGATCGCCGGAACTGGCGAAGGTGGCCGCGTCACGAAGAAAGACGTTCAGGCATTTATCGCCGCCCGCGCGGTTGGGTCGACGGTCGCGGTTCCCGCCCCCGCACCGGTCGCCGCAAAGCCGGTGGTTGCATCGGTTGCCGGACCAGACCAGGAACTCACTCCGCTGGTCGGCATGCGAAAGATGATCGCCGACGCCATGATTCGCGCGTCGCAGATTCCAACCGTCTCGACCGTCACCGCCGTTGACGTCACCCACATGGTGAAGTTCCGCGAGATCAACAAGGAATCGTTCCTTGAGACCCACGGAGTTAAGCTCACCTACACACCGTTCTTCATTAAGGCTCTTGCCGAGACATTGGTCGACTTCCCGCTGGTGAACGCGCAGCTGACGCCGGACAACCAGATTCTGAAGACAAAGGGAATCCACATTGGCGTTGCCGTCGCGCTTGGCGCGAAGGGCGACGAAGGGCTGATCGTTCCGGTCATCCGAGACTGCCATACGAAGACGCTGATTCAGGTTGCGAAGGACCTCGACGCCATCGCAAAGAAAGCCCGTGCGAACAAGCTCGGCGTCGCAGACGTGCAGGGCGGAACTTTCACCCTGACGAACCCAGGCACCTACGGAGCCTTGTTTGGAACACCGATGATCAACGCGCCGCAGTCGGCAATTCTGGGCGCTTACGCGATCCAGAAGCAGCCGGTGATCGTGGACGACATGATCGCGATCCGTTCCATCATGCACCTGGTCCTCACCTACGACCACCGCCTCATCGACGGCATGCTGGCCGGCAAGTTCCTTGCCGCGGTGCGCGATCGACTGCAGAACTTCGACTTCTTTAAGTAATGCCGGAACTCCCGGAGGTCGAATCGGTCTGCCGCCTCATGCGGCGGGTCTTGGTTGGTCAGCCGATTCGCGCGGTGGAGATCGTCGAGGACAACATCGTGTTCGCGGGAGCCCCCCGCGAAGCGTTCGTCGCGTCACTCGATGGGGCGACGGTGCAAGCCGTCGGTCGGAGGGGCAAATTCTGGTGGCTGGAGCTGGACCGCAAGCCGATGGTATTTGGCCACCTCGGCATGAACGGCTGGATCCGCGAGCTTGGCAAAGATTCGATGCGACTTCACTCGCACGGCGAAGCTCCGCTCGATGACGAAGCCGGCCGCCCCCGGTTCATGAAGTGGCGTTTGGAAACCGATCTCGGCGCGGTTGCGATGACGGATAGCCGTCGATTTGCGCGAGTCTGGTTGGGTGACTCACCGGAAACGGACAAGCAGGTCCTGAGGCTCGGGCCGGATGCGTTCACCGACCTGCCTTCCGTTGCCGTCTTTTCAGAGCTGGTTAGAAAAAGGAAGACACCGATCAAGGCCCTTTTACTTAACCAGTCTTTTCTAGCCGGAATCGGGAATTGGATCGCCGACGAGACGCTGTTTCACGCCGGGATTCGGCCCTCGCGGTTAGCGAGTGACTTGTCCGCGGAGGAATCTGCCCGGCTGCACGATTCGATTCGGATGGTACTCGCGTTGGCCGTTTCCGTAGACGCCAACTACCAAAAGTTTCCCGACAACTGGCTGTTCCACTTCCGCTGGGGTGGCGGGAAAGGGAAGGACCTCATCGAGGGCGATGAGATCCTTCGGGAAACCGTGGGTGGCCGGACGACCGCGTGGGTCCCCTCCCGCCAACGGTAGGTTACTTAGCCGGGACGAGGCGAATGATCTTGTCCGGCTGGTTCAGCGCGACATAGACGAAGCCGTCCGGGCCGACCGTGACCTCGCGAACGCGTCCCATGCCGTAGACAATCTCCTCGCGCTCGACGAGCTGGCTATCCTTCACGCGGATGCGATCCACGTTCTGACCGCTTAGGCCGCCGGCAACCAGGTCGCCCTTCCAACCGGGGAACGCGGAACCCTTAACCGTGTCGAGTCCGCAAGCGCCAATCGAAGGCAACCAGCGGAACGCCGGGCCGTTAACGTTCTCGTTAGGCTTGGGGAACGGAGTCGCGATCGGGGAATCGTTATAGTTGATGCCGTGCCCAACGTTTGGCCAGCCGTAGTTGGCGCCCTTCACCACGAGATTCAGCTCATCGCCGCCGCGCGGCGCGTGCTCGGTATCCCACAGGCCGCCCTGCAGATCGAACGTGAGCCCTTGCGGGTTTCGGTGGCCATAGGACCAAATCTGCGGGATCACGCCCTTCGCCTTGTCGGCGTCTGAAACAAATGGGTTGTCCTTCGGGATCGAACCATCCTCATTCACGCGATAAATCTTGCCGTTTGGTCGGGTGAGGTCAGGTGCCTTCGCCTGGTCGCCCCGATCGCCGATGCCAAAGAAGATGTGTCCCTTCTGGTCGAAGACGATGCGTGTGCCAAAGTGGACGCCGGAGCCAGTAAAAGTGTTGGGGGCGCATTCGAAAATCGTCTGTTCGTCCGTCCACACGGCGTTGTCACCGCTAAACTTCAGCTTGCCGCGAACGATCTTCGTCATTCCGGAGCGCGGGTTCATCTTCGACGGCTCGGTAAAGCCAAGATAGACCCAGCCATTCTTGCGGTAATCCGGGTGAACGGCAACCTCCATCAGGCCACCTTGGCCGATTTCCCGCGACTCTGGGATGCCCGTGACATCGCCAACGGCTTTTCCATTTCGAACCGTGCTGAGCTTGCCCGACCGGTTGGTGACGAGCATCAGGCCATTCGGCAGCCAGTCGATCGCCCACGGCGTTCGCAGACCCTGGTCTGTGTCAACAACCGTCTCGATTCGGTAGCTCGCTCGCTGGGAGGCGTAAACGCCGTTGGTCTCTTTCGGTCCGCCGCTCTCGGCACGGAGGAAGCCCGCCTGCATTTCGCGGATGTGGACCACCAAGCCCCACATTTCCGCCTCGGTCAAAGTTTCACCGTACGCCTCCATCCCCATGTCCTTCACGCCGTTCTTGATGGCGTCGAAGTACGGCCGGTCGTTCTTTTGGTCGAAACCTGCTCGGGTGAGGAGGGTTTTCGTTCCGGCACCGCCGCCCTGGCCGTTTGCCCCGTGGCACTTGGCGCACGTTTCGTTGTACAGCTTCGACATATTCGAAGCTTGGCCAAGTGCGGTGGAACGAGGCGAGGCGGTTTCGGCGGCTGGCATCGGCGACATACAGGCCACCGCGAGCACCGTTCCACCAAAAATGAGTCCGTAGCGAAGCATCGTACGGGCATGTTACCTAGCGAAAATTCTGGGAAGGCAACGGTTGTGGAGGATTCATACTGTTCCGGATGCGGATCGCCTTTGTGTGCACCCACGCCGAGTCGCTGGGCGGTTCATACGTGCATGTCCGGGACGTCAGCACCGCCTTGATGGCCCGGGGCTACGTCGTCAAAGTGTTCATCGGCGGGACCGGGATTGTCACGGAGCAGCTTGAGAAGCGCGGAGTTCCGTATCAATCGCTGCAAAATCTCGCCCGTCCGATCTCACCCATTCGAGACATTGCCTCCGTGCTGGAGCTCAGTAGACACCTGCGGGCCTTCAGGCCAGATCTGATTTCCTGCCACAGCAGCAAAGCCGGAATCATCGGTCGGCTTGTAACATCTGGTGCGACACCAAAGTTGTTCACTGCCCACGGCTGGGCGTTTGCGGATGGTGTCGGGCGCAAGGCTCGGCTCTACGAAAAGCTAGAACGCATGGTGGCACCACGCGCTCGGCGGATCATCACGGTCTGTGAAGCCGACCGTGACGATGCCATCCGCCGCCGCATCGCTCCTCGCGAACAATTTGTCACCATCTACAACGGAATGCCGGAGGCCAGTTTTCGCGCCGATGTTGGCCGGCAACCGCCGCGAATCATCTCGGTTGCTAGGTTAGATACTCAAAAAGATCATCCCACGCTTCTTCGCGCGCTGGCTGCGCTTAGGAACTTGGAATGGAGTCTTGTTCTTGTCGGAGATGGACCGCGCCGGTCCGAGTTGGAAACCCTCGCGGGCTCGCTCGGGATCTCCAACCGGGTGACCTTTTTAGGCGTATCGCAAACGGTGGGTGAGGAGCTTGCCGCCTCGCAGATCTTCTGCCTCAGCTCGAACTACGAGGGCTTTCCGCGCTCCACGCTGGAAGCAATGCGAACCGGTCTGCCGGTAATCGTAACCGACGTTAACGGATGCAAGGAGGCACTCATCGAAGGGAAGACCGGATTCAGCGTGCCGCCACGCGATGTCGAAAGCTTGGCCGAACGCCTTGGGATCCTCATCCAACGCCCCGATCTGCGCGTGGAGATGGGCCAGCGAGGACGCGAACTTTTCGTCGAGCGATTCACTTTTGAGCGAATGCTCGACGAAATGCTGGCACTTTACGAAGAGGTTCTAGGCGAGGAGCTTTCGTAGCGAGTCGCCGGTTTCCTTCAACCGCGCTTCGTCGCTCTCCAGGCCCTTCAGGCGGCTGCTGAACGGCTCCGCGACCACCGGCCCTTCGTAGCCAATGTTGCGCAACGCGCTGATGAAGCCCGCAAGGTCGATGACGCCCGTCTCCAGAGGAAGACGGCGGTCGTTGTCCTGAAGGTCGGCAAGGGCGACGCCTTCCGGCGCATCGTTCACGTGCACGTAGACGATCTTGGATTCGGGAACGGCTTCGATGTCCTCGACCGTGCCTTCGGACGTGTGCCAGTGCCAGCAGTCGAGCAGCAGTCCGGCGTTCGGGCCAACGGCAGCGGCGAGCTCAAGCATTCCAGCGAGATCGTAAACAAACTCATACTTTCCGGCGGCGCGCAACGACGGCGTGCCGACGAATTCGAGTCCGAACCGAACGCCTTCTTCGGCAAGGATCGCCGCCAGCGGCGCCAATCGCGACACGTGAAACTCGAAGTTCTCGTCGAACGTGCGCGTGTCCGACATCGGAAGGATCCAGGTGGCGCATCGGTCGAGGCCGATGCTGGCCGCCGCCGCTGCCGACTTGCGTAGGTTCTCTAGGCTCTCGTCGCTCGGCGGAGTATCTTGCCGGAAATCCACCGGCAGGCCAAATCCGGCGGCTTTGATGCCGGCGTCGGTGAGCAGGGAAGGAGCTTCCGCGGCTTCTTGAAGGGCCTTCCCGCCAAGTTCAATTCCGGCGAAGCCGCCAACCTTTGCGGCGGCGAGGTGGGAAGCAAGATCGGAAACGGAGACTCCAATGGCTCCGGCGCTAAGGGCACTGTACATCGTTCGAACCTTACCGCAGCTATCGAACCCAGTGCACGTCCACGATGCGACCGCCATCGAAGAGGAGCATGCAGGAGAGGACCGGCTTTGAGATGGTGATTTCGCGGGCTTCTTCGAAGGACTTGCCGACAATCTCGCCGTACAGGCCGGCGAGCAGGCCCATGTAGGTGGTCGCGTCGTCGGCCGAAGGAAAGCAGGCGAGGCCGTTCACGTTTTGCTGGTCCGGCAGCGTCACGTTGTTCGCCGCGTATCGGTTTTCCCCCACCGAAATAAGAAAAAGGCGATCTGGGAAGCCACCAAAGCCTCCCAACATCGCCTCATCGAGGGTTAATCCACCCGGACGATCCGCAATCTGAGACATGTTCTCTATTTTGCGACGTTCGTCCGGTTGGAGTTTCAGTTTCCTTCTTCGTCCTTCTGCTCGAACTTCTTGCCGCCCATTTCGGCCAGCTTCTTCCTCTGAGCTTCGGTGAGGAGCTTGCCTAGTTCGTCATTCATGACCTTGCCGTTCTTAGCCATGATCGCCTGGATCTCGTCGCGCTGGATTTCACCGTTGCGCATCTTCTCCATGACAGACTGGTTGGCTTCTCGCGACTTGTCCTGAAGCGCCTTCATTTTTGTCTTCTGGTCAGCCGTCATTTCGAGTGCCTTTTGCACGTCTTCGCGCGTAATGGCCTGGTTACCAGCGAGCTGGATCGTGATCTCTTTCAAGCGGGTCTGCTGTTCCGGCTTCAGGATCTTGGCGATCTCGGCGTCGCTTTCCTTCTGGAGCTTCTGGAAAGCAGCTTGCATGGCTTCTCGATCCGGTGGGCCGCCGGCGGCACGCAGCTCTTGGAATACGCTCATCATCTTGTCTTGTGATGCCTTCTGGGCGTCTTCGAGCTGGCGGGTCTGGTCGTCGGTTAGGGCGAGGTCTGCCTTAACGTCCTTTCGAGCCAGAATCATTGCGGCGGGCTGGGCGCCGCCCATTCCACGGCCCATTCGCATCATGCCGCCGCCTTGGCCGCCTCCACGAGGGAATCCCTGCGCGAACGCGCTAACGGCGAGAATCGAAACGGCCACTACGGCCACGAGTTTGGTGATTGTTTTCATGAGTTTCCTCCGGTCTTCTTCTCTTCAGTCTTCTTTTCTTCGGTCTTCTTAACGGGGGTTTTTGGCGGGATGCCGGTCTTCGGCGGAATCGCCTTGTTGACTTCGATCTGTTGCGCCGGGCTGAGGCCCTTTACCGTTCGCTCCCGCAGGTTCTTGGCGTCCATGTCGTCGCGCACGACGCGCGGGGTGAGAAACACCAGGAGCTCGGTTTTTTGCTTGGTCTTGCTGCTCGACTTGAACAGCTCACCCAAAATCGGGATGTCGCCGAGCAACGGCACCTTGCGAACCTTCGAAGTCACCGTGCTGCGGATGATTCCGCCGAGAACGATCGTCTCTCCGTCTCGAACCGAAACCGTGGTGTCGGCTTGCCGCTGGTTCACGATGGGAGCGTTGAAGCTGGTGTAGCCCTGCAGGTCGTTTGCCGTCTGCGTCACGTCCATCGTCACAAAGCCGTTCGCCGTAATCCGAGGCGTTACGTTGAGCACGATGCCAACATCCTGGAACGCATAGTTGTAGGTGAGGTTGCCGTTGGCGTCCTCCCGTGAACTGAGAACGTATGGCACGCTTTGCGAGATATTGATCTCGGCCTGCACGTTGTTCGACGTGAAGATCTTAGGCGTTGAGAGCACCTGGAACCGATCGTCGCTCTTCAGGGCGTTAACGATGACGTCGAGGTTGCCGCCGGTGATGGTGTACTTGAAGCCGCCGTTCGTTGTGTCCTGGGTACCCGGGAAAGTGGTTGCCGCATTGCCGGTCACTCCCGTTTGGTTGAACGCCTTGTCCTGCGCGTACTTCCACTCAAAGCCGAACTTGTTCGTCTCGTCGAGGGTCGCTTCCACGATCAGGGTCTCGATCATGACCTGCTCCGGAATCTTGTCCAACTGGCCGATGATCGACTTCACGAGTTCCGCGGATTCGGGCGTTCCAACCACGATGATCGAGTTGGTGTTCGGGTCGGCAATGGTAGTCACCTGACCCGCGAGATCGCGAATGTTGACGATTCGTCCGCTGGCATCGCGGGCCGGTGGATTTTGGTTGCGATTCTGGTTGTTCTGTCCGCCGCCAAATCCCTGGCCACCGAAGAAGCCAAAGCCCTGGGCGACGCCGACGCGCGTGAGAAGCTCACCCTCATCCGCGTTCGGGTTGGCCAGCTCAACCGCCAGATCATTCGGCGACAGGTTGTTATTTCCGCCGAGTCCGCCGCCACCGTTATTTCGGTTTTGGTTGTTACGGTTCTGGTTGTTGGTCCCGGTTCGGCCCATGTTGTTTGTGCCGCCTCGGTTGGTGCCGGTGCCGGTTCGCTGCCCAAAGGCCTGGTTCAGCAGGTTCGCGACGCTATCGGCCCGAGCATTATCCAAAGGAATAACGAACGTCGACGACTGGATGGGCACATCCTTGTCGAGCTCTTTCACGATCTGCGACACCAGTTCCTGGTTCTCGGCGGTCGCCGTAACGATGAGGCTGTTGCTTCGGGTGTCGGAAGTGACCGACCCCTGACCGGTATTTTGGTTCTGCCGGAATGCACCGAAGAAGCCGCCGAATCCGCCGCCACCTTGGTTCTGGTTCGTGGTTTGGCCGCGACCTTTCGGTGCATTCGCTGTCAGCACGTTCTGGATCGTCGGCTGGACCTCGGATGCGACTGCATAGTCGAGCTTGTAGACGATCGGCTTTTGTGGAGCATCCGTTTCCTTGTCGAGCTGCTTGATCAGGTCGGCGACGTCGCGTTGCTGCTCGTTCGGCGCATTCACGATGACGGAATTGCTAAAGTCGTCCGAGCTCGCCTTTACGGTTGGAGCAGATTGCCCTCTTCCAAACTGAGCAAATGGATTGCCGCCGCCACCACCGCGTCGGCCACCACCGCCACCGCCGCCTCCGAACAAGTTGAACGGAAATCCGCCGCCCTGATCTTGCGAGGCAAAGACCTCGTTAAGGACTCGCGCTAGAGCCGAGGCGCTGGCGAACTTAACCGGATACACCTTCAGGTCGTTCTTGGCGTTTCCGCCCATCATGCTCGCAAACATCGATGGGTCGAAGGAGGGTGCGGCTTGCGGTCGCTCCACTCGCTTTTTGATGACGAGCAGGCTGTCGTCTTTGACCAAGTCAAAGCCCTTCAGACTCAAAGTGGTGCTGAGGATTTGGAACGCATCCTTGAGGGGAATCGGCTTAGCACTTGTAATCGAGAGCCGATCCACCAATGCCGGATCCTTGACGATCGAAACGCCCGACGTCTTCTGGAACAGAGCAAGAATCATATCGACGTTCGCGTTGCGAAAGTCGAGCTTGATGCGGGTCTTCGGGTTGAGCTTGAGGCCCTCCCACGGCTTCTTCGCGGACGCCGACGACGTGGCTCCACCGCCAAAGTCGAACTGAGCCATGGCCGACATCGGAACGATGGTGGCAAGGCATAGGATTAAGAATTTATTTCGCAAGTGCATTGTCTCCATTCGAAAAATTGGTGATCATTGTCCACCGATGACGATTTGTGCGGGGGGTGCTCCCGGGGCAATGTTGCCTCCGCCGCCCGGAAACCCACCACCGGGAAATCCGCCGCCTTGAAAGCCTCCGCCGGGGAAGCCGCCACCGCGGCCGGCCGCAGGATTCGCGGTGCCAGGTAGGGGCTGGATGCCGATGTTACCGGTTACGGGCACGGTCATCGGACCAACCGGTCCGCCCTCGTAGCTGCCGTCCGGATTGATGAGAGAAACGGTTCTCGCCACGCCTTCATCGCCCAGCAAGACGATGGATTCTTGGGTGACGGTGAGCACTTTGCATGCCTTCCAGGTTTGGCCTGGTCTCAAGTACTCGCCTTCGCCGGTAGCGCTGTTCTCGACAAGCGCGTTCATCGCACCGTCCACTTCGGCAATGCCGGTAAATGTCCACCCACTCTGTCCACCTGCGAAAGTAGTGGGAATGATATTCGAGACGGTTGGCATGGTCGAAAGTCCATCCTTCTTCCGGAAGACGAGTGGCTTAAAAGCGTTTCGCGGCTCGGCCGCCGTCGCACGCTGAATCGGCGTGAACTTGGCGGTGTAGTCTTCGGGCAGATATTCATCCTTCTTTGCCGTGGTCGTCCGTACTGTCTTCTTCTTTGCCACGCCGGTTTTTGGCGCAGAATCGTCAAAGTACACATATATAGCCGCCGCAACTGAAACGGAGATGAAGATCACCCAAAACATTCGGTTGTTCTTGCCTTCTGGTTTAGCCACCTTTCGTTTGCTCCTTGGGTTGGGTTGTGCGGGAAGCCTTTTTTGTACCGGAAGGCGCCGTTGTCGGCTCGGCGAGTTTCGGCGGTTCCGGAGCAAGGTAGGCGATTAAGCCGATCGTTGCCGTCACTTTGTCCGAGGCTGAATCTGCCGATGCAATTTGTACTAAGTTCACGGCGAGCTTGTTTTCCTTACGCTCTAGGCGAGGAATGAGTGCCTTCACTTCGGCGAAGGAACCCTCCAGGGTTAGAACGTACGGAACCTGCGAAAGTTTTCCTCCCACCGCCATCCGCTGGGGTCGGAAAGAAATCATCTTGATTTTCGTTGGTTCGAGCAGACCGTTGACACTGGCCAGCGCGACAGGCGTCACGTTTTGCTCCGTCCCTGTCCATGCGTAGTCCGTAAGCCACTTGTTCGCGGATTCCGCCCGCTCCTCGGCGTTACGGGTGGCGATCTTCGCCTTCATCTCGTTTTTGCGCTGGCTCGTCGCCAGACCCTTAACCGTCGGCTTTTGACCCAAAAGCATCCACAGCAAAAGAACGACCAAGATCAGAATCGAGGCGAGCGAGATGGCGTTGGGAACGGCTTGCTCCCGGTCTCGAAAGTTCAAGAGCGGCTCCTTTTAGATTGCATGAGAATGGGTAGGTTGCCGACCGGGAAGGCCGAAACGCTGAACTGAGTGACCGGAATCTTGTCAATGTTCGAATTATTGGCGAACACCAACCGCACGTTTCGCAGCCGGGGCTGCGCGGCCAGCAAGCGAACGTAGTTCGCAACCGCTCCGCTTGTCTTTGCGATTCCCCGAAGCTGAAGCTCTTTGCCGCGTTCCAGCGAGATTCCCGTGAGCCAGACGCCGTCGGGCAGCTTGTCGGAAGCGGTGGTGAAGATATCGCCAAACGCCTGCGCGGGGGCGTAACCTCGACGAAGCTCGTTCTCAAAGTCTGTGAGCTTCACGGCGTCGGCCTCGGCAACTTTTTGGATACTTTGGAGCTTGCGAAGTTGCCGGCCGAACTTGGCTTCTTCCGCCCGCACCTTCGCCGCCGCGTCGTCGTAATCGGAATAGACGTAAAGGGCAAGCGCGCCCGCCGCCGCCGCCATCAGCAAGGCGGTCCGCATCTTCTGCGATTTTTGCCGCGATTCTTCAGCCGCGACGGTTTCGGGCAACCGCAGGTTCAACGTACCTCCAGGATGTTCCGCAATCGCGGCTAGCGAGGAACTGCTCACTTGGCGGTCGGCGCCGACCCAAGCGTTTGGTCCCGCCGCAATCGTCGGTGCGCAGGGAATACCGGCGATCGTGAACGTTCGGCAGACGTCGGCTTCCAGGTTTGGCCCCACCGTGACGATCCGGCTGTAGCAGGCGACTCCGGAGGAAACGATGTCAATCGCGATGCCGTCATCCGCGGGCTGAACCACCGCGGCCTCGCGCATACCAGCTTTTGCCGCCAGCAGCGCCGAACCGAGCGAAGCAGGCACGACCCGCCGAACCTTGATTCCGGCGGTGGCGAGTTGGGCTTGGGCAGATCGGATATCGGTTGCCGAAGCCGCTACGACAAGTGCCAGATGGCCCCCGTCTGCGGTGTCTTCCGTCAGCGTGAAGTCGAAGGCCAACTCCTTCAAGCTCAGCGGGAATAGCTCCTCGGCCCGAATGAGTAGGATCTGTCGATTCTCGGCGTACGAGACGTGAGGCAAGCGGGTTGTACGGACAAAGACGCTTCGCCGGCCAAGGGCGAGAATCGCCTCTCGTCCAGAAAGGCCGTCCAGCGAGTTCCGGGTGGTTCCCGTTCGTCCGTCGTAGGCCGTGTAGCCACGCGACGACCATTCAATCACAAGGTCTGGGGTCATGAGCGTTTCTCCACAATCGTGACGGTTGCGGTTGGGTCGGTTTGCCAGTACCAGCGGGTTCTCATATCGTTATAGGGCGGGGTTGAAATGGAGATCACTTTAATTCGGTCGTTTTGGACGTCGACGATGGCCTCGAGCGGGACCGAAGCGGAACCAGCTTTGCCGACGACGCGGACGAGGAACGTGTCGCTATACACGGTAAAGCGAGCGGCGGTTTGCTGCAAGACGGTTCCGGTCATTCCCGGGATCGACGTAACGTCACCGAGGCTCTCGAATCCCTGGCTTTGGCGCTGCAAGATCGCCTGGACGATGTCCGGCGTCAACTCCGGCACCGAGGACAGAACACTCTCGTCGGCAGTGTTTAGGTTGATTTTTCCTTGGATACGGGGTGCGCCGCTCGTGGTGAGGTTGTCGAGCACCGTGCGCTGCTGGTTGGCTCCGGCCAGACCCGGGAGGGCCAGAAGCTCGGCGAGCGTCCAGTTCTTGCGGGCAGCAATTTGGTTCGATAGCTGAAAGTTGAAGTTCAGCGGCGGTTGGCGAAGTCGCTGGGCGTTTGTGCCCTGCGCGTTGACATTGATTTTTGCCGTGCCGGTCGG
Organism: Fimbriimonas ginsengisoli Gsoil 348; assembly: GCA_945881865.1. GTDB lineage: Bacteria > Armatimonadota > Fimbriimonadia > Fimbriimonadales > Fimbriimonadaceae > Fimbriimonas > Fimbriimonas ginsengisoli_A. The sequence continues at coordinate 38,312 of CAMCVK010000012.1, forward strand.
GGTCACTTCGGGACTGAAGCTGTACGCGGTGAGTAAATCGTAGAGAATCGGAGTTTCGCCGTTTCGCCCTGGAACGAGTCCGCTCGAGGTGATGCTCTCGACCGTGTTGTAAAGCACGTCGGCGGTGAAGCCCTTGACCTGGAGAAGCTCATCCACCGTTTCAAAGTTTGCGAGCTTGGCGTTGTAACCGTTCGTCAGGTTGTTGTAGTACTCGTCCTTGGCGCCTTCCGGACGGGCATCTCGCGAGCCTTCGCGGAAGTCTAGGAGAGACTCGATCTGCTCGGTTGTCAGCGGGAGCTTCTGAAGCTGCGCCTCGGTGGCCGAGTTCAGGTTTAGCAAACCGGCCGTATCGACGATCTGCATGCGGAAGGTCAAGTCGTCGACTTCGAACTCTTCATCGCCCCGATTGCCGAGGGTTGCCCAGCTATCGGTGCTCAGCGTCGGCTTTTTGGTCACGGTCGAGGAGGTGCCGGTGGTCGATTCTCGGCTGGCGACGATCTCGGCAAGGGCACGCTGCAACCCGGTCTCGGCCGCTCGCTTCGCCCGTTCCAGCTCGTTTCGCTGGATGACATCCCGCACGATGGTCCGCTGGTTCCCCGCAACGACGACGAGGACGCTCACCAGAGCGGCCAATACCGCCAGGGTGAAAATGAAAACCGAGCCAGATTGGTGCCGACGGTTCACTAGCCACCCTCCGTGATCGGGTTGTCCCGGGTGACGTCGCTGGCCGCCATCTTCACCGTGAAGGTGCGCTCGGCCTCCCCGTCGGTGGTGTAGCTCACTCGAACTGCGGCAGGTAAGCGTTTGGTTGGCTGGGTTCGAGTGTCCCAGGCCGCAATCCAAGACGTACCGTCATAGAACTCAAAACTTAGCCCGCTGATGTTGCTGGCAAGGGTCGTTTCCGTTCCGCCCTGGGTCGGGTCGCCGTCACCGGGGCGTTGGGTTCGCAGATAGACCGCTCCAGTTGCCGCCCCCGAAGGCTGCCCCGTCGCAGAAGGGGAGATTCCGACTTCCGCAACGCCTCCGCGCGGCCCAATCGTTTCGTTGGCGGTTTCAAAGGTCAGGTTGCGGTCGAGAACGCTCGCCGGGAGGCGGCTCCCGGTAACGGAGAAAGTAAGGGTATCGGCGTCGCCGGTGCCATCGCCTTGGTTGATCAGCCCGGCGCTCGCCACAAAGTAGGTCGTCTCCGTCGTTGCGTTCGGAGTGAGGTATGCCCTCAGGAGCAACGACCGGACGGTGGACTCGAATGTCTCGGAAGAGCGGTCGCGCGCGTCGCTGTCAGAAAGGCGCTCGTCGTAGCGGATTCCGGCGCTTAGCGCTTGGGCGGCGGCGGCGTACAGGATGGTCATCAGCACGACGACGGCTAAGACTTCCACCAAAGTAAGGCCCGCTTGCCTGCGTCTCAATTCGTGCCCCCGGCGGTCGTCGTCTCGGCCGGTTGCCGGTAGATCAACCCGGTGTAGCGCGAGCTGATGCTATCGCCAATCTCCGCCGTCAGGGTTACCGCCTCCAGGTCCGTCGTCCCGGTGGTGCTAACTTCGGCATTCCATTGAATCTCAGGGTGGCCTTCGGCCGCAAAATCGCCGCCGGTCGTTCCGTTGAACACGTCCTCGGTCGCGGTGATCTCGTCAAACTTCTGAACGAGCAACTGGTTAAGTAGCTCGACCTGCCGGGTTCGCGTTTGGTTCTTCGCCATCGCGCTCAGTCCGCCCATCACCGAGGTGATACCCACCCCGAGCAGGACGATGGAGACCAGAGCCTCCACCAATGTGAAGCCCCCCCGTTGGCGTCGCCTATGCACGTTTCTCGTACTCTCCCGCGGGCCAATTCTCTTCCTGGGCGTCTGGCAAGGGCCCGCGAATCGCTTCGCCAAATCCACGCCGGTCAACGTTGAGCGACCGAGTCTGTTCGTTGAGAACCAACGTCACGCCACCACCGTTGCTCGTACCATCCGGATAGAACGTAACTTCCCAATCGTTGGACTGCGAGTCCTGCGTTCCTTTACGGAACACGTTCGCGGTTGCACCAGATACGAGGGAGAGAGATTTCACGGTGGTGGGGGTCGCGTCGGGTTCGTTAGGATTGGCGCTGTCTTGTTGGATGACGAGCTGAGATTGATCGTCGCTGAGGCGAAGACGGACGGTCTCCCCGGTTCGAATCGCGGTTTCGCGGGCGATGGAGGGCAACCGGTTGAGGCTGCCCCAGAACTCTCGTTCCCGGTTTGACTGCTCCCAGGTGACCACACGCGGCACCACCACGCCGACCAAGATCAGCAACAGGGCAATCACCGTGCTGAGCTCAATCAAGGTGAAGCCGCGTCTAATTTACTCCTCCTCGCTCACGTCGGCAGCCTCGCCTTCGCCGCCCTGTTGGCCGTCGCTTCCGTAGCTGCGAAGGCCAAAGGATTCGGCGCCGCTCTGGCCGGGATACTCGTATTCATACGGGTTCCCCCAGGGGTCGGCGGGAACATCCTTCGTGATGTAGGGTCCCTTCCAGTTGCTCACATCGGCCGGTTGGAGTCGGAGCGCTTGCAAGCCTTCCTCCGTGCTTGGATAGCGGCCGGTGTCGAGGCGAAAAGCGTTGATAGAACCCGCGAGGGTGCTGATATCCGACTTTGCCTTGGCGATCTTTGCATCGCTCGTTCGCCCGATTACTTTCGGAACGACAAGCGCAGCAAGAATCGCGATGATCAGGATAACGACCATCAATTCGATGAGGGTAAAGCCCCGCTTCCGCCTTGCGGAGCCGGCGGCCCGGTTAGTTCCCGAAGCCGTTGGGAAGCACTGCGTTAGGAGGTTGGGTTTCATATTTCCAGCTTGATTCATTCTGCAATTCATGGGTGACTAAACTTCTGAAGAAAGGCTATTTCGCGAGGTCCTGGGCGGCGAAAATCGGGAGGGCGACGCTGAGAACAACGAACCCTACGAACGCTCCCATGAACAAGACAATGAGGGGCTCCACCAAGGCGGTGAGCCGCTTTGTTCCATTATCAACTTCAAAGTCGAGGCTGTCGCTCACACGTCCCAGCATTTTTGGTAGGTCGCCAGTTTCTTCGCCGATCGCGACCATGTGGGTGAGAACCGGTGGGAACGCGCCTGCATCGCGCATGGAATCCGCGATTGAGCGACCTTCCTTAACTTCCTCTTCCACCATTCGTGACTTTTCGAGAAAAACTCGGTTACCGGCGGCCTGACCGGCCAGGCTAAGCGCCTCCAAAATGGGAACGCCGCCGTAGACGAGCGTGCCAAGAACGCGCGCAAATCGCGAAACGGTCGCCTTTTGGATGACGGGACCGATGACCGGTGCCTTCAGCAGGAACTGGTCCTTTGTTCTGGCTCCAGCGTCAGTCATCACCCAGGCCCGGAAGGCGACGACGAAGGCTACGATTCCGCCGATCACGAGCGCCCAGTTGTTCGTGAGGAAGCCGGTGGTAGCCAGCAAGATCTGGGTCGTTACCGGGAGGTCGCTGCCAAGGTCGGCGAAGATTCCCGAAAGACGCGGGACGACGAAGGTCAGCAGGAAGATGACCACGCCGACCGCGACCGTTGCCAGGATGATGGGATAGACCATCGCCGAGACGACCAGGCTCCTGCGCGCGACTTCCTTCTCTTGGAAATCGGCAAGTCGGCTGGCAACCTGCGGGAACTGGCCGCTGGCCTCACCCGCCCTCAGGGTCTGAATAAAGACCGTTGGGAAGTACTTGGGATGCTTTCCGAGGGCCTCGGATACCGGTAACCCGGACCGAACGTCGTCGAGCGCCTGCTCGGCGATGTCCGTGAGCACGGCACTTTCCGACTGCTCCGAGACGACTTGCAGCACACGGTCGAGCGGGAGGCCAGCGTCGGCGAGGTCGGCCATTCGCCGGGTGAAGAGGGCGAGCTCGGCCCGGTTCGGCTTTCCGCCCTTCGAGTTCGCCCGCTTGACGGCAACCCGGTGCTCTTTGATTTCGAGGACAAATCGGCCCTCGGCGAGAATCTGCGCCTTGGCAACCTCGACGTTTGCCGCGTCGAGGAATCCGGTTTTGCGCTTGCCCGAAGGTTCGAGCGCGGTGTAGGCGAAGGTTCCCATCCTTAGAATTCGTCCCTCTGGCAAACCCGCAAAATTTCTTCGGGGGTCGTTCGGCCAGCAAGAACGGCGATTCGGCCCTCGCCGAGGAGCGTGCGCATTCCTTGGCTAGCGATCGCATAGTCGCGCATCGCATTGCTGGAGCTTTGCTCCACGGTCATGCGTCGAAGCGTTTCGTCGATTGTCAGCAGCTCGTAAAGGCCGACCCGGCCCCGATATCCCGATTTATTGCACTTATCGCAACCACGTCCGCGCCGGAACAAGCTGCCCTCGGGCACGGCATCGGGGTTGATTCCAATCGCCTGGAGCGATTCCGAAGTCGGAGTGATCTCCTCCGCGCAATTGGAGCAAATCTTTCGCACGAGTCGCTGGGCGATGACGCCCATCAGCGACGAGGCCACAAGATAGGGCTCCACTCCCATGTCGAGAAGACGCGTTGTCGCGCCCGCCGAGTCGTTCGTGTGCAGCGTTGAGAAAACAAGGTGACCGGTGAGAGCGGCATTGATCGCGATGTCGGCGGTTTCCTGGTCGCGGATTTCGCCAACCATGATGACGTCGGGGTCCTGCCGAACGATGGATCGAAGCCCGTTCGCAAACGTCAGGCCGATGTTTGCCCGAACTTGAATCTGGCTAATTCCCGCGACCTGATACTCAACCGGGTCTTCGATGGTGAGAATATTCGTCGTCGGCGACCAGATCTCCTGCAGCGACGCGTAGAGCGACGTGGACTTGCCAGAACCGGTTGGACCGGTGGCGAGGATAATGCCGTACGGAATCGAGATGAGCTTGCGGTATCGCTCCAGGACGTCCGGCTGCATGCCCAACTCTTCCAGGCCCAGCATCGCCGTGCCCTTGTCAAGAATTCGCATGACCGCGCGTTCGCCGTAAACCGTCGGAACAATCGAAAGTCGGATATCGACCGAGCGGCCGGCGATCGTGATCTTGATTCTTCCGTCTTGCGGAAGGCGGCGCTCGGCGATGTTGAGCTCGCCAAGAATCTTGAGGCGGGAAATCAGCGCCGCGTGCATCCGCTTCGGCGGGCGCATCATGTCTTGCAGCATGCCGTCGATTCGGTATCGAACCTTCACGTCCCGCTCGTATGGCTCGATATGGATGTCGCTGGCCCCGTCGCGAACGGCCTGGGCAAAGATTAGGTTCGCCATCTGCACGACGGCGGTTTCGCCCGCCATCTTCGTGAGGTCGGCTAGGTCGGTCGAATCATCGACTTCGGCAATCGCCGAATCATCCCCCGGCAGCTGAGAAAGAATCCGCTCAAGGAAGAACTCCTCGATCTTCTCTTTGATCAGGGCCGGGTCGGCGAGCACCGCGTAGGTTGGCCGCCGGACCAAAATTCCCAAATCGTCTACCGCGCGCAGCCCGAGGAGGGAACCAACGGCAACCACAAGCGTCTCACCTTCTATCGCAAGGGGCAGAACCTGGTGCTTGAGGGCGTACTCGCCCGGCGCAAGCTCAAGGGCCGCAACCTCGGGCTTAACGAGCGATAGGTCAACCGTTTCCATGCCGTCCGCATCCGGGCCGGACATCGGATCCGGAAGGTTATCGTCGGAAGGACGTAGGGAAAGGTTCAGGCTCATAGATTGATTCGCTTTATCGAGTGAAGGACGGTTCGCGGAACCCAGCGAGGGTTCGACCGCAAATATGGTGACGTGCCGAAGAACGAAAAGTTCTCCGCCTCTCCCTCATCTTGCCCCCAACCATGCCGTAACCTACGGCCCTCTAGGACGTTCCGGTTCCTATCGCGACTTCTCTTCAGTCTATCTTCAGCGGGGATCACGCGCGACGAGCGGCAAAAATTTATCCTTCGGTAACTGTTTTCCCGTTCACCAGTTCGTGCATCCTGCCTTCCATCTGCACGATGCCACAGCTGTAACTGCCGTTTTTCGTTCCCTTAACCAATTCTGGAAAATTTTGAAGAATTTCCTGTCAGAGAACTTAGTTCGTCGTAAAGTTAAGTTGCCAATTCTGTTGGCATCTACTTTGGATTTTAGGACGGAGAGCATATTTTGTAGGCCCACTTCCCAGTGTCGGCCGACGACGACGCGAATGGCTAAGTTCGCCTCCTGAAAAAGCTCTACAATGTCCCCGTATATTTGCGGCCCGGTTGCCGCGCTCTTTAGTGTTTGTTTCGTCGTTAGCTACGGACAGTTTGCGTTCAGCGTGAACGGGAACCCGGTCACGGCTGAGTTGAAGTACCAGCGAGGGGTCGCCCAACCCAAGGTATCGCCGAATGCCCGGCGACAAAGGCGCAAGAAGCCGCCGGCCGGCTGAGCAAACCAAACGTTGCGCTCCAAATGGCAGTTTTGGGTAGGGTACGGGCATGTTCGTAATGATCGGGCGATTTTCGCTTTGCCTAGCGGCTCTCAGCTATGGGTCGTTTGCCGCCGCACAGCTGGCCAATCCAACGCCGCCGGCGGCTCAGGCGCCGGCTCCCGCAAAGAAGACGCTCCTCAAGCCTTCCGAGTACAAGAACCTCGACTCGATCGTTGACGCCGACATCTGCAAAGATGGACGCTGGTCGCGATACATGCTGGTTCCCGTCGATGGCATCACGCGGCTGGAAATCCGCAAGAACGACGAGGCCACCACGTACACCATTCCCAACGGAGCAGCCGCGCGGTTTTCCGACGATAGTCGTTACGCGGCCTACATGATCGTGCCGCCGCGAGAAGTCGCCGAGCGCTTGCGCGCCGAACGCAAACCGGTGATCTCGAAGCTCGGGATCCGCGAACTCGCATCCGGCACCGAAGTTCAGATCGAGGCCGTCGCCAGCTTCCAGATTTTGAAAGGCGGCAAGACACTGATCGCACGCCGAACCCCGACCGAGGGCGATCCAGAAAGCCGCGCCGACCTGACGATTGTCGACCTCGCCACCCTGCGTCGAACCGCGATCACCAACGTTTCCGACTATGCGGCGAATGAGAAGGAAGATGCCCTCGCTCTAGAGGTCATCGGCGGCAACGGAGAGCGTGGCGTCCAGACTTACGAGATTTCGACCGGGGCCATGCGCACGGTTTATTGGAGCAAGGACGACATCGCTGGCCTCACCTGGGCGAAGGATGTCGACACCCTCGCCTTCATGGCGGGCACGGCAAAAGACAGTAAGGTTGGCGTGCCGTACCGGGTTCTGGTCAGCAAGAATCCTCGCGACCTTGCCCCGACGGTGGTGACGTACAGCACCGAGAAGGATGCCGGGATCCCCAAAGACCATCGAATTGCCGAGTTCCGTGGCCTCTCATTGAACGATGCCGGTACCCGCCTCGCTTTTGGCGTGCAGGCTTGGAAAGACAAACCGACGCCAAAGAAGCCGACCGAGTTCCCGGATGTTGAAGTTTGGAATGCGAAAGACGTAGATCTTGTCTCGCAGCAGAAGGTCCAAGCCAACGCAATCAAGGCTCAAACCAAATTGGTGATCTGGACGGTCGGCGCCGAAAAAGCTCGCATCGTGCAGGACGACCTGCGCGACGGCGTGAGTCCGATTGGCGACTTCTCGAAGGTCATCGTTAGCACCGAGCGCCCGTACGAATCTGCCGTCACCAGCGGCTGGACTTACCAAGATGTGAATCTTGTCGACAGTGAAACCGGCGCGGTCACGCCGGTCCTGAAGAAGGTGCATTTCGGCATCGTCCCGAGCCGGGAAGGGAAGTTCTTGGCCTACTTCCAGGACAAGCGATGGAAGCTCTACGACATTGCGAAAGCTCAGCACATCGACTTTGCCGCGACGAGCAAGGCGAATTTTGAGGACACCCTCGTCGACTACATCGTTCCGGAAAAGCCGCCGGTGGATACCCCAACGTGGTTTGCGAATGACGAAGCGGTCGTTGTTCGTGACGAGTTCGATGTATATCTCTATCGTCCGGCCACTAAGGGATTTGAGAAGATCACGAACGGTCGCGGAGATTCCATTTCGTCCGACGTTCTCGACATTCGGCGCGATCCAGACGGGATGAAGATCACGGATCCCATCTTCTTTTCGCAATTCAATCGGAAAACGAAGGCGAGCGGATTCGCGGTTCGATCGACCAGCGGCCAGTTCAAGACCCTCGCGATGGACGAGAAGCTACTCACGAGTCTGAGGCAAGCCACCGAGACCGACCGGGTCCTGTTCGTCATGGGCTCGTTCGCCGAGTCCCCGAACATTTACGTTACGAACACCGCTTTCTCCGCGATCAAGCCGATCACGAAGACGAACCCGCAGCTGAAGGACGCGCTTTGGGGCAAATCGGTCCTCGTCAACTACAAGAGCCGATGGGGAGTCGAGCTGCAGGGCATCCTGATGTATCCGGCCGATTACTCGCCAGACCGCCGCTACCCCATGGTGACCTACATCTACGAGAGGCTTAGCGACGACCTTCACCGCTTCGTTCGGCCGATCGAGTTCTCGTCCTACAACGAGCAGATCTTCGCCCAGAACGGCTACTTCGTCTTCAAACCAGACATTGCCTACCGAGAATCCAGCCCGGGACAGGACGCGGTCGACTGTCTGGAGCCAGCCGTGCAAGCGGTTCTCAAGCTGCGGGCTGGGGTCGATCCGGATCGACTCGGACTGATGGGCCACTCCTGGGGTGGCTACCAGACCGCGTTCGTCACGACGGTAAGCAAGCTATTTAAGGTCGGGGTTGCGGGTGCACCGCTCACCGAATTGACGAGCATGTACAACATGAACTACGGGAACGCCGGGATTGCGAACCAGATCATCTTCGAAACGAGCCAGGGCCGATTCGCCAAGCCGTTCTGGGAGATGCCCAAGAACTATCTCGATAACAGCCCGATCTGGCAGGCGAAGAATCGCACGGCTCCGCTACTCATGACGTTCGGCGACGCCGATGGCGCGGTCGACTGGAAGCAGGGCCTGATGTTCTACAACACGTTGCGGCGGCAAGGGAAACCGTGCGTCATGCTGCTGTACCCGGGCGAAAATCACAACTTCACCCGCCGGCCCAACCAGTTGGATTACGGCAAGCGGCTGCGCCACTTCATGGACGTTTACTTGAAGGGCGCGAAGCCGGAAACGTGGATCACGGACGGCGTGCCCTTCACGCCGTTGGCCGATCGGTAGCGTGGCCGATGTTGTCGTTGTAGGCGCCGGAGCGGCGGGAATCATCGCCGCCTGGCGGGCCGCTTCGCTCGGCGCGTCGGTTCGACTCATCGAGAAGACGAACCGGCTGGGGACGAAAATCCTGATCTCCGGCGGCGGAAAGTGCAACATCACGCACGACGGGCCGCTGGAGGACGTCCTCAAGGCATTCCGGCCGAACGAAGCCAGGTTCATCCGGCCTTCCTGCTACCGCTTCCGGAATCACGAAATCGTCGAGATGCTGACCAGCCGTGGGCTGAGGGTCTACACACGTCCCGACGGAAGGATTTTCCCGGTGGATCAGACCGCTAAGGACGTCGTGGCCATTTTGCAAAGCTATTTGGATGACGTTCGCGTTCGGCTTGAGCTGGAAAGTTCGGTTTTGGCCATCACCGCGACAAATGGGAAGATCCGCGGCATCGAGACGTCGGCGGGGCCGATTCCGACCGATCGCCTCGTGGTCGCCGTTGGCGGAGCAAGCTATCCCAGCAGCGGCACGACCGGTGACGGCTGGCCCTGGCTGGAAGGTCTTGGGCACACCATCGTGAAGCCGCGCGCGGCGCTCTCCCCGATCTATCTCGACGCCGAGAATCTTCAACCGGAGTTTAGCGGCGTAGCTTTGCGGAGCGTCACGCTGCGTGCGCGGAAAAACGGCAAGGAAATCGACCGCTGGACCGGCGACCTTTTGTTCACGCACAAAGGGGTCAGCGGGCCAAACGCGCTAGGGATCAGCCGGATCGTCGCCGAGCATTTTGGCGGCGGACCGGTAACGCTGGACGTTGACCTCTTTCCAAACGAGCCTCCCGAAGACCTCGCGGCGCGCCTACTGGCCTTCTCGCAGGCAAACCCAACTCGTCGTGTCGTCACGTTTTTTGAAGAGGTCGTTCCCGAACGGCTTCAGGCGTTCGTGCTGGCGCAAGCCGCCATCGAGTCGACGACGGTGTTTGGCAAGCTAGAAAGAAAATCGCGTAACCGCCTCGCCGACACGCTTCGTCGGTTGGAGCTTGGCCGGGTTCGTCATGTGCCGCTAGAGAAAGGGGAAGTCACCGCCGGAGGTGTATCGCTAGATGAAGTCGACCCGCAAACGATGACCAGCCGTAAGGTGCAGGGCCTGTTTCTTTGCGGGGAAGTGATGGATATTGCGGGACCCGTGGGCGGCTACAACCTCCAGGCCGCGTTTGCCACCGGATTTGTTGCCGGCGAGACCGCCGCAAAGGCGTAAAATCGCCGCGTGAAAGATCTGCACGCTCCGGAGTATCGAAACCGCGTCTATGCGGGAGTTCTTGGAAAAATCATCGGCGTCTACGTGGGTCGCCCGTTCGAGCAGTGGCCGCAAGCCCAAATCGAGGCCAAGTTTGGCGAGATCGACCGATATGTCGCCGAAGAAGCCGGCGTGCCGTTGGTAGTTACCGATGACGATATTTCGGGCACGTTCACGTTCTTTCGCGCTTTCGAAGACCACGGCTTTGATCCGGATTTGACGCCGGAGCAGATCGGCAATACCTGGATGAACTACATCATCGAGAATCGCGCGATTCTGTGGTGGGGTGGCGTGGGCATGTCGACCGAGCACACCGCGTTCCGGCGCATGCAGGATGGAGTGAAAGCACCGGAAAGCGGATCCATCGCCCTCAACGGCCAGGTTGTCGCGGAGCAGATCGGAGCTCAGATTTTCATCGATGCCTGGGGGCTGATGTGCCCGGGCGATCCGGTGCTTGCGGCTGACTTTGCCCGGCGAGCAGGTTCCGTAAGCCACGACGGCGAAGCCGTCTACGGAGCCCAAATGGTGGCCGCGATGGTCGCCGCGGCGTTCACGCACGACACGCCGGAGGCCGTCATCGAGGCGGCTTTGCCGGTGATTCCGGCGGATTGCCTCATTCGAAAATGTATCGACGACGTTTGGGAGTCGTTCAAACGCGGCGATAGCTGGCGAACCGGGCTGAAAATGATCCAGGCGAAGTGGGGCTACGACACCTACGGCGGCGGCTGCCACATCCTCCCGAACCACGCCCTCGTTATCCACGGCTTGCTTCACGGGCGTGGCGACTTCCGCGAGAGCATGCGCGTCACCAACACTTGCGCCTACGACACGGACTGCAACGCCGCTAACGTCGGCTGCATCGTTGGCGTGATGCGCGGATTGGCCGCGTTCGAGGGCGAATACGACTGGCGCGGGCCGGTCGCGGATCGAATGTTCCTTCCGACCGCCGATGGCGGCCGGGCGATCACCGACGCGGTTCAGGAAGCCGACGCGATCATCCGGGCGGCATGCGCGCTCCAGAAGTCTGCCGCACCGGCAAAGAAGGCGAAGTTCAATTTTGAATTCCCAGGTTCCGTGCAGGGTTTCGAGGGCGAAGTGCTGAACGTGGAGGGTGCGTTGCAGGTTCAAGCTCCGGGCGCGTGGACGCGGACCTTTACGACGAAGTCGGACCGCGAGATGGGCGGATACGGTGTCTTGGCGAGTCCAACCCTTTACTCCGGTCAGGTCGTCACGCTGACCATTCAGGCGTCCTCGCCGTTCCAGATTGGCCTGGAGATCGCCACCGACACCGTGGAAACGATCCTCTCGGAGCCTTACGAAGGTTCCGCCGACGTGCAGACGGTGCGCTTTACCGTGCCGGATACCAATGGAGCCCCGATTCAGCGGCTCGGCGTGCTCTCAGAAGCGGCGTTTCATATCCACAAAATCGACTTCTCCGGAACTCCGAACGTTCGGCTCGGCCGCCATACGAAAGGGGAAGTTTGGCGCACCGCATGGGTCAGCGCGGTCGATGAATGGAATAACTGGGGGCCGGAAGACTTCCGTATCATCCAAAACCGAGGCACCGGCCAGATTCTGTGCGGTACGCACGATTGGGCGAACTACTCCATCGAAACCACGGTGACCCCGCGCCTTTGCGAGTCCACCGGCATCGCGGTCAACGTTCAGGGCCTGCGCCGGCGGGTGGCGCTGAGAATCCGGCGAGATGGGCTGGCCGTCCTGGAAAGCGTTTTCGACGACAACGTCGTGCAGGTGGCCGCCCCGTTCGAGTGGAACTTTGACGATGCGATTCTGCTCCGGCTGGAGGCAAACGGGGAGGATGTCCGCGCGTTCGTGAACGGCGCGCAGATTCTCGAAACTCGCTCGCGGCTCACCCACGGCGGCGTTGCGCTTCTCGTGGAGTATGGGCGCGTGGAGTTCGGACCGGTAACCATCGCGCCGTTGTAGGCACGGGTACCCTCCGTTGCCAATGAAAATCCTTGTCGTAGGGGCGGGCGGCCGAGAACATGCCCTGGTTTGGAAGCTCGCCCAGTCCGCCGAGGTCATATGTGCGCCCGGAAATGCCGGAATCGCGCAGGAAGTGCCGTGCTTCGCGGTGAATCCGATGGAATCAGATCGGGTTGTTGCCCTAGCAAAGACCGAAAACGTGGACCTCGTGGTGGTCGGGCCGGAGGATCCTCTTGTGAACGGGCTTGCGGATGCGCTCCGCGCGGCAGGAATTGCGACCTTCGGGCCGGGACGGGACGGCGCGCAAATCGAGGCGAGCAAGGCATTTTCAAAGGAACTGATGGCGGCCGCCTCGGTTCCGACCCCAGAGTTTCGGGTGTTCACGGAAGCCGAACCGGCAAAAGCCTACGCGCGCCAGCGGTTTGCGGATGGCTTTCCTGTCGTCGTAAAGGCTTCCGGCAACGCGCTCGGGAAAGGCGTCGTCGTCTGCGACACCGAGTTTGAAGCGGAAGACGCCATTCGTCGCATGCTCGTCGACCGCGTCTTCGGTGATGCCGGTCGTGAAATCATAATCGAGGACCGCCTGAACGGTTTCGAGTTCAGCATCCTCAGCATCGTAGGGGATCACAATTTCGTCAGCCTGCCAATCGCGCGGGACCATAAGCGAATCGGCGACGGTAACGTTGGCCCAAACACCGGAGGAATGGGCGCGTTTTCGCCGGTGGCTTCCGTCCCGGCTGAGATGGTCAAAGACGCCGAGGACCGTCTCGTCGCCCCGATTCTGGCCGCCCTCCGTGAGCGCGGCATTCCCTTCCGCGGAACGCTTTTCAGCGGCATCATGACCCACAACGGGCAGCCGTTTTGCTTGGAATACAACGCGAGGTTTGGTGATCCGGAGACTCAGCCGTTGATGATGCGGCTCGGCGCAGGCTTCCCGGAGGCTTTGTACGCCGCCGCGACGGGCGAAGTCGTGCCCGAGATTGAAGTCCTCGACCGTGCCGCCGTTGGCGTGGTGGTAGCAAGCGCCGGCTATCCTGGGGAGGTCGTGAAGGGCATTCCTATGGAGATCGCTCCAGCGCCCGAGGGGTCAAAAGTCTTTCACGCCGGAACAAAGATGCAGTTGGGCCGTCTCACCACCAACGGCGGACGCGTGGTCTGCGCGGTGGGAACCGGACAAAGTGTGGAAGAAGCTAGGGCGTGCGCTTACCGGGCCGCGGACACGGTGAATTTCGTTGGCGCCTACCGGCGCAGCGACATCGCCGCAGAATAGAACGCAAAAAAAGGGGGCGAGAAAAATCTCGGCCCCCACTCTCCGTTCTGCGATCCGTCCTGCTCAAGTCGGCAAGAACGATCCCTTTGACGGTGCCAACGCGGGATTGTTCCGGGTTACGCGACAAATGTTGGCTGGTACCCTCAAGGCATGATTGATCGGTATACGACTCCGGCGATGAACGCGATTTGGTCCCGTGAGGCGAAGTACCAGGTGTGGGAAGACGTCGAGCTTGCGATTGTAGAGGCGCACGCAGAGCTAGGAACGGTTCCAAGCTCCGCCGTGGATGTGATCCGCGAGAAGGCGACGTTTGACCTTGAGCGCTGCGACGAAATCGAATTAGAAACCCGCCACGACCTCATGGCCTTTGTGCGGAATCTCAGCGAAAACGTTGGGGAAGAGGGCCGCTACATCCACATGGGCGTCACCAGCTACGACGTCATCGACACCGCGCTGGGCATCATGCTCCGAAACTCGGCCGACGTGCTGCTTGCTTCTGCGCATCGCCTCGCTACGGAAATTCGCCGACTTGCAGAGACCCACATCGACACCCCCTGCATTGGCCGCACCCATGGCATCCACGCCGAGCCGGTCACATTCGGGTTTAAATGCGCGAACTGGTACGCCGAGCTGAGCCGTAACATCGAGCGGCTTCAAATCGCCCGGGCTGACGTTGCGATGGGTAAAGTCTCGGGTGCCGTCGGAATTCACGCGATCACTTCACCGGAGATGGAGTCGATTGTCTGCCGAAAGCTTGGCCTTTCGCCCGAGCCCGCCTCAACGCAGATCATCAACCGAGACCGGCACGCCGGGTTCCTCAATACGTTGGCCTTGATGGGCGCCGGACTCGAGCGCATCGCAACCGAACTGCGAAACCTCCAGCGCACCGAGATTTTGGAGGTTCAGGAGGCGTTTGCCAAGGGCCAAACCGGCAGCAGCGCCATGCCCCACAAGCGGAACCCTTGGAATAGCGAGACGGTTTGCGGACTCGCCCGTCTACTGCGAGCCAACTCCCACGCGATGTTAGAGAGCGTCGCCACATGGCACGAGCGCGACCTGACGAACTCGTCGCTGGAGCGAATCATCTTCCCGGATTCGTGCCAACTCGCCGACTTCATGCTGAACCGCCTCACCGCGATCCTGGCTGGGCTCAACGTTTTCCCCGAGCGCATGATGCAAAACATGCGGATGATGGGCGACCTCGTGTTCAGCGAGCACGTCATGATTGCCCTCGTTCAGTCCGGCATGAGCCGGGAAGAGGCCTACAAAGTGGCCCAATCGAACGCATCGAAGGCGTGGGAAGGCCACGACTTCAAGACCTCCGTCGCCAACGACGAACGGGTCACGAGCCGCCTGACGTCGGCCGAAGTCGAAGAGCTGTTCAGCCTGGAACACCACCTGCGGCACGCCCGGCACACCCTTTCGGCCGTCGGCATCGGGTCGTGACCCGGTGTGCGCTCGCTACCACGTCATCTCGCCGATTCACGAGCTGACCGACCTGCTCGACGCCCCGTTCACGCTGCCAACGGGGTGGCTGGCGGGTGACATTCTGCCGTCAAACCTGGCTCCGGTTGGATTGCAGGGCGGCTGGACGACGATGAAGTGGGGGTTCGTTCCGCCGTGGGTCGAAGATCCGGTGAAAGCGAAGATCTTCATCAACGCGCGCAGCGAGACGGTCGCCGAATTGCCCAGCTTCCGGCAGGCTTTCCGCGCAACCCGCTGCATCGTTCCGGCCGATCTCTTCTACGAATGGAAGGAGGTACCGGTCGGAACGCCGTCGCTGTTCGGTGGGCCGGCGGACCGATATGAGAAGCAGCTGATGTCCTTTCGCATGACTTCCGGACGGCCGTTTGCGATGGCGGGAATCTACACGCAATCGAAGGGCGGGGATCGGTTCGCCGTCCTCACATGCGACCCAAACGCGCTACTTGGCACGATTCACGACCGAATGCCGTGCATTCTAAATCCCGATCAATTGCACGCATGGTTAGACCCGCAAACGCCGCGCGGGGAACTGGAACGCCTCCTTACACCGTATCCCGCATCCGAGATGGTTGGCGCCGACGTTGGGTAGCTGCCGATGAAACTCGGTCCGAAATTGGGAACGTTTTTGGACCGGCTCGAATAAACTAATCCGATGCCCGACCGAAAGATCCGCGTGATGATTGCCGAAGACGACACGGCCCTGCGAAGGTCGCTTGTTGAGCTTCTGAACCTTGAGGAGGATCTCGTCGTGGTTTCAAACGTGGGGAACGGTGCGCAGGCACTAGCCGAAGCCGGAGTGCTGAAGCCGGATGTGATCCTCACCGACATCGACATGCCACAGGTCACGGGCATCGAGCTCACCCGCGAGATTCGAAAAATGCTGCCGGATCTTGCCGTGGTTGTGCTAACCAAGTTCGGCGATGACGATAACGTGTTTTCCGCAATCAAAGCGGGCGCCATCGGCTATGTCCTGAAGGACTCCGGATTCAACGAGATCGCCGGCGCGGTTCGCATGGCGGTGAACGGGGAAGGGTTCCTCAGCCCGGCCATCGTGGGCAAGGTGCTGTTTGAGTTCAAACGGCTCTCAAAGTCGGCCTTGCACAACCGCCAGGCTTTTGCCGAACTTTCGCGGCGTGAAGTTGAAGTGCTGGAGTGCATCGCCGCCGGAATGAAGAACGCCGCCATCGCGGACAAGCTGTTCCTCAGTGAGAAAACCGTAAAAAGCCACGTTGGTTCGATCCTTAAGAAGCTCCACGTCAACGACCGAGCGGAAGCGGCGGCGCTTGCCCAGCAAAGCGGCGTCATCTAATTGGTGGAGTACCAAGCCTGGCAACTCGGGCTGGTAGGCCTTGCCGCTTTCATCATCGGATTCTCGAAGACGGGAATTCCCGGCACGGGGATCCTCATGGTGCCGATGATGGCGGCCGTTTTTGGCGGGCGACTCTCGATCGGCGCGACGCTTCCGCTTCTGATCGCCGCCGACTGCTTCGCGGTTGCCTTCTATCGCCACCACGCCGACTGGCAACATCTGAAGAAACTGGCGCCCTGGGTCATTCTCGGCATTATCGTCGGGGCAATCACGCTGTTTCTACTGGGCCGATTGCACCTGAAGTTTGACCCGCTTACGCCAATCATCGGCGGGATCGTGCTGGTCATGCTTGTGCTTAGCCTGTTGCGCGGAAAGCTCGGCGACCGCCTCGTGCCGACCTCGCGCGAGGGCGTCGTCGCCACCGGCGCGCTCGCTGGATTCACGACGATGGTCTCGAACGCGGCCGGGCCGATCATGCAGATCTACCTGGTGGCGACCGGCATGGCGAAAAAGGAGCTGATGGGTACCACGGCTTGGTACTTCTTCATTTTTAACCTCACCAAGGTTCCATTCTTGATTGCGATCGATCTCGACAACCCAAGCGAGCCGCTTTTTACCGCAAGCACCCTTTGGCTGGACCTCGCCGTTTTGCCTATCTTGGTGGTCGGTGCTTTGACGGGGAAGGCGTTGCTGCCGTTCATTCCGCAAAAAGCGTTCAATGCAATTGTCCTCACTTTGGCCGCCGCCGGAGCGATACGTCTGCTGTTTCCGGCGTAATTTATGCCGCTCGAACCGGGCCGATAACTTGCCCGGCGGGTATACCGTAGGAGAAGGAGCGTATCCCGCCTCCAGGAGAAACCGTTGTCGAACTTAACCGAAGAATTTCCTTCCATCAGCTCAAATGACCTGAAACAGTATCTCCGGGAGATGCTCTTCATTCGCCGCTTCGAAGAGCAGTGCAACATCGCTTACCGCGCCGGACTTGCGGGCGGCTACATGCACACGTACATCGGCATGGAAGCCCTGGCCAGCGGCTGGATCAACTCGATCCGTAAAGGCTACGATTACGTGATCACCGCTTACCGCGACCACGCCCACGCGCTTCTGCTGGGAACCGACGCCGTTGCCGTCATGGCCGAGATCATCGGTCGAAAGGGCGGAACTGCCGGCGGAAAGGGTGGCTCGATGCACATTTACGACCCGGAGAACGGCTTCTACGGTGGCTGGGGAATCGTGGGCGGCCACGTTCCGCTTGGCGCGGGACTTGCCTACGCAGCCCGATACCGCAACGAGGATCGCGTTGTGCTCAACTTCATGGGCGACGGCGCGGCCAACCAGGGCGTGGTTTACGAAACCCTGAACATGGCGTCGCTCTACGACCTGCCGTGCATCTTCATCGTGGAGAACAACGAGTTCGCGATGGGAACCCGACTTGAGTACCACGCCGCCGACCCCGAACTTTGGAAGCGCGGCCAGCCGTACAACATGAAGTGCGAGCGAGTGGACGGCATGGACGTCATCCAGATGCGAAAAGATGCCCAGCGCATCATCGACTGGGTTCGCGAGAACCAGAAGCCGTACTGGGTCGAAGTCATGACCTACCGCTACGCCGGCCACGGCGCCGCCGACAACGACCGCCAGCTCTACCGAACCAAGGAAGAAGAGGAAGTTGCCTGGGCGCGAGACCCGATCGCTCGACTTCGCAAGTACCTCATCGAGAACAACATCATGTCCGAGGAGGCCATCGAAGCCGTTGAGGCCGAGACCGAAGCCGAGGCGCTTGCCGTGCTTGAAAAGGCCAAGGAAAGTCCATTCCCCGATACGGACGAGGTTTACGACAACATTTACACCGACATGACGCCGGAGAAAGGACACTAAGATGCCGAACATGATTGAGCTGAGCTATCGCGAAGCCCTGCAAAAGGGAATCGTCGAAGAAATGGAGCGCGACCAAAACGTCTTCCTCATGGGAGAGGACATTGGCCGCTACCAGGGCACCTTTAAGGTCACCCGCGGCCTGGTCGAGAAGTTTGGCCAGCGCGACAACCGCTACAACCTCCGGATTCTGGACACGCCGATCACCGAAGCTGGCTTTGCCGGAATCGCGACCGGTGCCGCAATGGCGGGTCTGCGACCAATCGTCGAGTTCATGACCATGAGCTTCTCGATCCTCGCGCTCGACCAGATCATCAACCACACCGCGAAGATTCACTACATGACGAACGGCGTCGTGAAGTGCCCGATCGTCTTCCGTGGTCCCGGTGGCGCAGCCAAGCAGCTGTCGGCGCAGCACTCCCACAGCATGGAGGGCTGGTACGCCCACGTTCCCGGTCTTAAGGTGCTCGCACCTTCGACTCCGGCCGACGTCTACGGCATGATGAAATCGGCCGTCCGAGACGACAACCCGGTCATCCTTTACGAAAACCCGGGCCTCTACGCCATCAAGGGGATGGTTCCGGAGGACGATGCGGCCTTCACTGTGCCAATCGGCAAGGCGGCCATTCTCCGCGAAGGTAAGGACATCTCGCTCGTCGGTTACTCGCGAATGACGCAGATCAACCTCGAAGTGGCCGAGCTGCTGGCGAAGGACGGAATCGACGCCGAAGTCGTCGACGTCCGCTCGCTCCTCCCGCTGGACACCGAGACGATCTACGCTTCGGTTAAGAAGACGCACCGCGCGGTTGTGGTCTACGAAGACTGGCGAAGCGGCGGCTTTGGCGCCGAGATCGCGGCCCGAATCGGGGAAGATTGCTTCGACGATCTGGACGCCCCGGTGCTTCGCGTGGGCGGCCTTAACGTTCCCATGCCGTACGCGCGCAACCTCGAGCTTCAGTGCATCCCGGACGCGGACGACGTACTCGCGGCCGTCCGCAAAGCGTTCTGAGCTGAAACTGAAAGAGGGTTCTCGGTAACGAGAACCCTCGTAGTTCTACCAGTTTAGGCCAAAAACGATTTGTTTTTTGCATTCTTCCGGTTTTCGCCCTTGACAATATCCTCAGAAAGCCTTAGGCTGATATCTTGTCTGAATAGGAAGCATATGCAATTCAAGCCAACTCACTTTATTCTTGGAGCCTGCGTCGTCACGGCTCTTGCCTGCGGCGGCGGTGGCGGCACCTCCAACCAATCTGGTATCGAGACTGACCCTAAGCAGCGATCGTATACCCCGATCAACTTGACTTACGACAACACGACGGTCGACATCAAGATCAACGGTGCGGACATTCTCAACTCGGCAAGCGCGCCGATCGGGAAGAGCCTCGTTGCTTGGCCCGCGACGACCGCTCTCGTTCCGAGCTTCCGAACCACCTCGCCACAGACGCCAGCCGGACAGGTGCCTTACGAAATCAAGAAGACTGGCGGCGCGGTCCTCACGCTCCCAACCCTAGCTGCCAAGCAAACGGCGTCAGATCGGCACCTGTTCGTCATCAGCGGCACCGAGTCGGCAATTCGCGGCTTCTACATTCCGTTCTTGGTTCCTAACGATACAAACCCGGTCGCGGTCGTCAGTGTCACTCACTTAGCGGCGCCCACCTTCGCTGGTTCGGCTGCGGTTCCGGCTGCCGTCGACGTCCACCTCACGGCACCCGGTGCGGCTCCCACCCTTACCACCAAGGCCATCATCGGAATCTTGTATCAGACCTTTCCGGACGTCTTCAGCCCATTCGGCTATAAGTTCGTCGCGGCCGCGGGTGCGGGTGCGAAGGACGTCGTCATCACGGCTAAGGACTCCTTGACCGTGGTTGCTCGAAGGAGCATCACGATCACGAAGAACTTCAACCACTTCATCATCCTCAGCCGAAACGCGGGTGTCCCGACGGTTTACAGCTACGACTACAAGTACTGGAACCTTCCGTAAGGAACGTCTCGTCCTTGCCCCCGCCGGTCTCGGCGGGGGCTTTTTTTGTTCCAATTCGGCTCGCATCGGCAGAAGGCGAAGTGTTGTGAGCGTATAAAGGCAAACCGTTTTGTTTTTTTAGGGTTAGGTGATCTTTCCCCCTTGACTTTTTCTTCAGAACTCCTTAACATAGGCAGTTGTCCGAATAGGAAGCATGTGCAATTCAAACCAACCCACATTTTCCTTGGAGCCATCATCGTTACGGCTCTTGCCTGCGGTGGTAAGGTCGGCAGCCTTGACAACAAGCCGAAGCAGCGTTCCTACACCCCGATTAACTTGAGCTACGACAATACATCTGTCGATATCAAGATCAATGGTGCTGACATCCTTAACTCGGCAAGCGCACCGGTCGGGAAGAACCTCGCGGCTTGGCCGACGACAACTTCGCTTGTTCCTAGCTTCCGCAACACCTCGCCCGCAACGCCCGCAGGTCAGGTCGGTTACGAAATCAAGATGACCGGCGGATCGGTTCTTACGCGACCGAGTGCTACCGCTGAGCACACCCAAGCAGACCGGCAGCTGTTCATCATCAGTGGCACCGAGAGCGCGATTCGCGGCTCCTACATTCCGTTCCTGGTTCCGGATGAGTCGAACCCGATAGCCGTTCTGAGCGTCGTGCACTTAGCTTCTCCCGCCTTCGCTGCCTTTCCTGGCGTGCCTGCGAGTGTAGACATCTTCTTAACTGCTCCAGGTGCCCCGCCGACCGCTGCGACGAAAATCATGTCTCCCATTCGGTACACGACGGAAGACACAGGAGGTTACAAGTTCTTGGCAGCTACAGATGCGGGCGAGAAGGATGTTGTGATCACGGCAACGGATTCGTTGACCGTATTTTCCCGAAAGAGCATCACGATCACGAAGAACTTCAACCACTTCATCATCCTCAGCCGAAACGCTGGCGCACCGGCCGTTTACAGCTACGACTACAAGTACTGGAACCTTCCGTAGGGAACGTTTAGTCTTGCCCCCGCCGGTTTCGGCGGGGGCTTTTTTTATCCCGTTTCGGCTGGCATCGGCAGAAGACGAAGTGTTGTGAGCGTATAAAGACAAACCGTTTTGTTTTTTTAGGGGTAGGTGATTTTTCCCCCTTGACTTTTCCTTAATAAATCCTCATGATAGGTCCTTGTCTGGAGAGGAAGCATATGCAATTCAAACCAACTCACTTTTTTCTTGGAGCCTGCGTCGTCACCGCTCTTGCCTGCGGTGGCGGTAGCAGTTCGCCCGATCTCAGCGCCAAGAAGCGCTCGTACACCCCGATCAACTTGACGTACGACAACACGACCGTCGACATCAAGATCAACGGCGAGGACATTCTCAACTCGGCAAGCGCGCCGCTCGGCAAGGGCCTCGTCGCATGGCCGGCAACGAGTGCACTCGTTCCGAGCTTCCGAACCACCTCGCCCGCAACTCCGGCCGGCCAGGTCGGTTACGAAGTCAAGCGGACCGGCGGAGCGGTCCTCTCACTCCCGACGGCCAAGGCACTGCATACGCAGGCAGATCGCCAACTGTTCGTCGTCACCGGAACCCGGAGCGCGATTCGCGGCTTCTACATTCCGTTCCTCGTCCCGGATGATTCGAATCCGATCGCCGTTCTCAGCGTAACCAGCCTGGCATACCCAACAAACCCGGATGGGGTTCCTCTTGACGTCCACCTGACCGCCCGCGGTGCAGCTCCAACGGCCGCCACGAGGGTGATAACTGGGATCGCGGATTCGACGTCGCCGACGTCAACTAGCCCCTTCGGCTACAAATTCCTCGCGGCCGCTGATGCGGGTGCGAAGGACGTCGTCATCACGACAAAGGACGGCACGTTCGTAGTTTTTCGAAAGAGCATGACCATCACGAAAAACTTCAACCACTTCATCATCCTCAGCCGAGAAAATGGTATCCCGGCGCTCTACAGCTACGACTACAAGTACTGGAACCTTCCGTAAGGGGCGTCTAGTCTTGCCCCCGCCGTTTACCGGCGGGGGCTTTTTTGTTTGTTCCGCGCCTACCGTTTGCGCGCCCCGTAGTCCTACTGGTTTTCAAGAAACCGGCTTGGCGGCTCACCTGCATGTGATATTTCCTCTTGACTTTCGGCGAGTCAATCCTTATGATATGTCCTTGTCTGGAGAGGAAGCTTATGCAATTCAAACCAACCCACTTTTTCCTTGGTGCCATTATCGTCACGGCTCTTGCCTGCGGTGGCGGTAGCAGTTCGCCCGATCTCAGCGCCAAGAAGCGCTCGTACACCCCGATCAACCTGACGTACGACAACACGACCGTCGACATCAAGATCAACGGCGCGGACATTCTCAACTCGGCAAGCGCGCCGCTCGGCAAGGGCCTCGTCGCATGGCCGGCAACGAGTGCACTCGTTCCGAGCTTCCGGACCACTTCGCCCGCGACTCCGGCCGGCCAGGTGAGCTACGAAATCAAGAAGACCGGCGGAGCGGTCCTCACTCTGCCGACGGCAAAGGCACTACATACTCAGGCAGATCGACAGTTGTTCGTGATCACCGGAACCGAGAGCGCGATTCGCGGATTCTTCATTCCGTTCCTCGTCCCGGATGATTCGAATCCGGTCGCGGTTCTCAGCGTGGCCATGCTGGCAGCGCCATCCAACCCCAGTTCATCGAGTATTGACGTCCACTTGACCGCCCGGGGTGCAGCTCCAACGGCCGCCACGAAGGTGATCACGGGGATCCAGGATTCGTCTTCGCCGACGTCAACTAGCCCCTTCGGCTACAAGTTCATCGCGGCCGCTGATGCGGGTGCGAAGGACGTCGTCATTACGCCGAAAGACACCTTGGGCGTTGTTCTTCGAAACAACATCACCATCAGGAAAAACTTCAATCACTTCATCATCCTCAGCCGATTCAATGGTAATCCGGCGCTCTACAGCTACGACTACGAGTACTGGAACCTTCCGTAAGGGACGTCTAGTCTTGCCCCCGCCGGTTTCGGCGGGGGCTTTTTTGTATGCCTACCCTTCATCTCATGTGCGGATTGCCCTGCGCGGGAAAGACGACCCTCGCGAAGCGGCTTGAGATCGAGTACAACGCGTTACGCCTGACGCCGGACGAGTGGCACATCGCATTGTTTGGCCCGGAGCCGGACGACGAGCGGCACACCCAGATTGAAGGGGTGATGTGGACCGTTGCCGCGCGAGTTCTCCAAATGGGCCAGGACGTCATCCTGGATTTTGGTTTTTGGTCCCGCGAGGAGCGGGACGACTTCCGCGCCCGGGCGGCCGCCCTCGGAGCAGACTGCCGTGTGCACTACCTGCACGCTACACTACAAACTCTCCAACAGCGGGCCATTGAGAGAAACGCCCAGCTTCCGGACCACACGTTTGAAGTGGGTCCGGAAGAGCTTGCCGACTGGTTCTGCCGGTTCGAGGCCCCGACCGACAACGAACTGGGTTAACCCTTCGGCGGAACGAGCTCGAAGCCCATGTTTCGGCCTTTGTCTTTCGCCGGAACACCCTTCGCCATCCATTCCGGCATTGGGGTTGCCATCAGATAGTGGTCGAAGAACTGCTTCATGCGGATCGAAAGGTCCTTGCGGTTCTTCCGCTGAATCAAGTTATGGTCCTCATCGTTGTACACGACCAGCCAAGATGGCTTGCCGAGGCGGCGCAGCGCGGTGAAGTACTCGATGCTCTGCGTGTAGGGAACCGCGCCGTCCTTGTCGTTATGCATGATCATCAGCGGCGTCTTCACCTTATCGGCAAAGAAGATCGGCGAGTTTTCGATGTAGCGGAGCGTGCTGTTCCATGGCGTTCCGCCGATTCGGCTCTGCTGCCGCTCGTATTGGAACTGCCGCACCAGGCCCGACCCGTAGCGGATGCCGCCGTAGGCCGAGAACATGTTGGAAACCGGGGCGCCGGCTTCGGCGGCAGCAAACATATCCGTCTCCGTGACCATGTAGGCCACCTGGTATCCGCCCCAGCTTTGGCCCTGAATGCCGAGCCGCTTGGGGTCCACGTAGCCGCGATCGACGATGGAATTCACGCCGCTGACGATGGCGCTGATCGCGCTCTCGCCCGGGTAGCCGACCTTGTACGGGATGTCTGGCACGAAGACGACGTAGCCGTTGCTGCAATACAACGGAATGTTGACCGTGGAAGCCGACGGAGCCGGCACTCGGTGGGCGAACAGGCCGTCGCTGTCGCGCTCGTAGAAGTACGTGATCATCGGATACTTCTTCGCGTAGTCGAAGTTCTCCGGCTTGTAGAGCATGCCGTCCAGCTTTACGCCGTCGGCGCTTCGCCACGAAACGAGTTCGACAGTGAGCCAGTTGAAGTCCTTCTGCTGCGGATTCGCATCGGTGAGGAGGATCGGCTTCTCAAAGTTGAGGTTCGAAACCCAAAGGTTCGGGTACTCGGTGACCGTTTCCTGCGAGAACAGGACCGTGTCCGAGACTCGGCCGGTCGATACGAGCGTGTACGCCTTTGGCCCGGAAAGCAGCGTTTTGAGGCCGCCTTTCTCGAGCCGCGCGATGCCGCGCTGCTTCGTTTGATCGCTAAAAGTGGCGAGCATCAGAGAGTCCAGCGACTGGATCTCCGGCTTCTCGGGGTCGATGATGATTCGGCTAAACGACGTGCCGCTTAGGCGACCAAAGGTTAGCTGCTTGGGCTTCGCCTTTCCGGTCGGATCGACCGCCCAAAGGTCGTACTTGTCCTTCAGGATCACGCGATCTTCGTTGGCCGTCCATCCTTGCGTGCCGTAGGAAGGCGGTGCATCCGGGTGGTCGTCGTCGAGGTCGAAGAGCGGGGTCGGAATGGTCGCCTGATGCTCGACGGACGTTCGCTTGCCGTCCGTGCTGATCGTGGTCACCGTCTTGGCGAACTCGTCGATGACGACGGCGTACTTGCCGGTCGGGCTCATCGAGACCGCGCCCCGGAGTTTGGTCGCGATCTGGTTTCTCGTGCCGGTCTTCACGTCCACCAAGAAAGCGTCTTCGTACTGACCGTCCCAAGACATCAGCTGCCGGTAGGGAAGGTTCGTCTCGGCAAGGGCCACATCGCCGTCGCCTTTGTCGGCGATCACCAGCGAGGGGAGCTCTGGCGATTCCAGCTGGGTCGTCTTTCCGCTTTCGGGTTCAAAGATCGCGTCGTACGTGCGCTCGCGCTCGGTCCTGGCCTGCAACAACTGCTGCGGCTGAAGCACCGGGTCCTGCCAGCTCCAAACGTCCACGGCGACCTTTTCGTCATCCGGAACTTCTTTGTCTTCGACCGGCTTTGGTCCGATGGGGAAAAACAAACGACGGCCTTTTTCCGACCAGCGCACCGAGCCGAACTCCGAGACGACAAAGTTCGTCGGGTTCTTCGGTTCGGTAATGCGCGTCAGCTTTTCCGACTTGGGATCGAAGAGATACAGCGACTGGGCCGGCTTCTTGGCCGCGTAATCGTCCTTGTCCGTCGTGAAGGCGAGTCGCTTGGAGCTTGCATCCAGCACCAGCCGGGCGTATCGCCCAAGGCCCTTTGCGGCGACCTTTGTGTTGCCGGTGCTCAGTTCGCGCCATTCGACGCGGTCGTTCGCGCCGTCCTTCTCGCTGATGGACAGCGCGATGACGCTGCCGTCCCTGCTCCAGGCAAAGCTGGCCAGGTTCTCGATCTTGGATTCTTGGCCGTTCGCCAGGTTCAGCAGTTGGAAGGTTTGTCCTGGCCGGTGGTCGTCCTTTTTCTTCGGTGCCTTGTCGTCTTTCTTCGGCTCCGCTGCTTTTGGCTCCGCTGCTTTTGGCTCCGCTGGCCTGGGCTCCGCTGCTTTGGGTTCAGCGGGCTTTGGCTCGGGCGGCTTAGGTGCTTCTTTCGCCGGCTCTAATCGGTAAAGCAGATAGTTCGAACCTTCGGGGGCGAAGCTCACGCTCGCGACCTTCTCGATGGTCCGCACCTTCGACGTCGTCAGATCGACGAGAACCAGGTTGTTCTTCGGCTGATCTTCCGGCTTCACCTTGTCGCGGCGGGCTTTTCGGGCCTCAAGGAACGCCGGAACCTGCGTGCCAAAGGCAAACTTGCTGTCCCGGGTAATCGTCCAGGAAGTCAGCCGGGGAACCTTAATCGTTCCGCTGCCGTCCGCACGGCGAATCTCCGCTTCGCTGTCGCCCTCCTGCGGACGATAGACGTAACCAACCCAGCGGCCATCCCTCGAGACCACCGGGCTCGCAATGCTTCGCCAACCGTCATACACCGATGCATCGAGCGGCTTCTTGTCGCCCCCAAATGCCAACGCCGCGATGAGAATCGCGCCGGCCCCCAACCAATATCGCATGCATTGAACTTACATCAAAAACGGCCGCCGTAGTTTCCAATCTGGTTGGAAGTGCATCCGCCGCGATGAAAACCGGCGGTACCCTAGTCGCAAATGTCGCTTGCCAATAAGATCGCCGATTTCGCCACCACTCTCGACTACGAAGACCTGACCCCGGCGGCCATCCACGAGGTGAAGCGACGAACCATCGACAGCTTTGCCTGCGCGATGGGTGCCTGGACGGCCGAGCCGGCGCGAATTGCCCGCCACCTGGCAATGTTCTCCACCAGCGAGCTTGGAGCCACGGTCATCGGAACGCGACACAAAACGACGCCGGACCAGGCGGCCTTCGCGAACGGCGTGCAGATTCGCTACCTCGACTACAACGACACGTACCTCAGCAAGGAGCCTGCTCACCCTTCCGACAACCTCGCCGCGATCTTCGCGATCGGCCAGGCGTTCGAGCTCACGGGCCAGGACGCGATCCTCGGCGCGGTCATCGCCTACGAGATTCAGTGCCGACTCTGCGACGCCTACAGCATCCGCAGCCGAGGTTGGGATCACGTCACGTACGGCGCGTTCTCGACGGTTGCCGGTTCGGGCGCGATGCTCGGCTTCGATGAGGCGACCATGGTCCATGCCTTGGGACTTAGCGGCGTCCCGAACAACGCCATGCGGCAGACCCGCGTCGGCGAGCTTTCCATGTGGAAGGGATGCGCGTTCGCGAACGCCTCGCGAAACGGCGTTTTTGCGACGTTGCTCGCCCACATGGGCATGACCGGAGCCAGCGAAGTTTTCGAGGGCCAGATGGGCTTCTTCAAGGAAGTTTGCGGCGGCGATACTTTCGACATCGAGACGTTTGGCTCGGCCGACATCGGCTACATGATCAACAAGACCTACATCAAGAAGTACAGTGCCGAGTATCACAGCCAGAGCGCGGTGGACTGTGCGTTGGAAATCGTTACCCAGGCCGGTCGACGATTGACGCCGGACGAAGTCGAGTCCATCGAGATCGCGACCTTCAACGCTTCGTACGAGATCATCGGCGGCGAGCCCGAAAAGTGGCGACCGCAGAGCCGAGAAACCGCCGACCACAGCCTGCCGTACATCACGTGCGCCGCGCTGGTTGACGGCGAGATCACCCTGGCATCTTATGCCGAGTCGCGCTTCCGCGATGAGGAACTGCTTGGCCTCGTGGCAAAGACGGTCGTCATCCCAGACGCCGAACTGAACCCGCTGTATCCGGAGCAGGGCATTCCGAACCGCGTCACCGTAAAGCTGAAGGATGGTCGTTCGTTCGTCAGCCGAGTCGATGCGCCGCGCGGACACGCGCTGAACCCGATGACCGACGCCGAAGTGGAGGCGAAGTTCCGACTCATGGCCGATCCGCTTCTGGGTGCAAAGGGTGCCGACAACGCCCTCGAAACCCTTTGGAGCCTCGATCAGATTGAGGACCTCGACGAGGTCTTCGACGCGTTCGTGGTCTGAGGCTGCGGAAGCCAGAGAATGCGGGCAAGTGGAATACTAATCGTATGACCCTTGCCCAGCAGTTCACTAGCCTGCGCGCGAAGCAGGAGCGGGCACTCGTCCTCTTCCTCACCGCCGGTGACCAGCCGATTGGCGACTTGCCCGCGATTCTGGAGCTTCTGGCCGATGCAGGTGCGGATGCGATTGAAGTAGGCATCCCGTTCAGCGATCCCTTCGGCGAGGGCCCAACGATTCAATACAGCAGCCAGAGGGCATTGGACAACGGCGCGACTCCCCGCGCGATCCTAGATGCTATCGGCAAAACTCAGGTCTCGGTTCCGCTCGTCACGATGGGCTACTACAATCCGGTTCTGCGCATCGGATTGCGGAATTACGCCGGGCTGAGCCGGCAGAACGGCGTGACCGGGACGATTATCAGCGACCTCGTTCCGGATGAAGCCGATGCCTGGATCGAAGCCTCAAAAGAGTTTGATCTGGAGACCATTTTCTTGGCGGCTCCGACCAGCACCGCCGTCCGGCTTGCCGAGGTCTGCGCGAAAAGCACCGGCTTCGTTTATGCCGTCTCCCGAACCGGTGTCACCGGAGCCGAGAGCCAGGTCCCGCCGGTAGTCTCCAATCTGGTCGCAAGTATCCGGGCGCAAACCGATAAGCCGGTCTGCGTCGGGTTCGGAATCAGCACGCCCGAGCACGTCGCGATGGTCTGCGAAACGGCTGATGGCGCGGTGGTCGGCTCGTTCCTGGTGAAGCTCCTGCATCAACGGTGGGGCACGCCGGGCGGCGCAGAAGCGATTACGGCGGCGGTACAGGCCCTCAAGGCGGCCACGCGATGAGCATGCGAACCGTTGTCTTTGCCGAACTGGCCCCGGTGGAGGCGTATACGTTGCTCGCGACTCTGGTCGTGCCTCGTCCGATTGCCTTGGTGAGTAGCCTTGGCGCGGACGGAGTCGCGAATCTCGCGCCGTTCAGCTTTTTCATGCTCGGCGGAGCGAACCCGCCTAGCCTCGTCATCTCCCCCACGCTGAGCTCGAAAGGCATCGAAAAGGACACGTTGCGCAACATCCGCGAAACGGGCGAGTATGTTATCAACTTGGTGCACCGCGAGATCGCGGTCGGCATGAACGAGGCCAGCGCGCCCTTGCCGCCCGAAGAATCGGAATGGGAGCGCGCGGGGCTAACGCCAATTCCAAGCGCCCAGGTTCGCCCGGCAAGGGTTGAGGAGTCCAGCGTGCAGTTCGAGTGCCGGCTTTTTCAGATCGTTGAGCACGGCCAGGGACCGAACGCCGCCCGGTACATCATCGGCGAGGTTTTGGTCGCCCACGTAGCCGAGAACGTCGTTCCGCCGGTGGCGCGGCTCGGCGGCAAGGGCTACCTCGACCTGGCAGATGGTTCGACCTTCGAGCTTGGCCGACCCAACGCCTAGGCGGGCGGGTATCTTCTGCCACTTAGGCGATTTTCTTCACTTGAAAGCCCGCCCGGTTCCGCCGTTTCATGCGACTTAAGCGCGTTCGTGTTTTTGGATTTAAGACCTTTGCCGACCGGACAGAGGTGAATCTCGAGGGCAACATTGTGGCCGTCGTTGGTCCGAACGGGTGCGGAAAGTCGAACCTGGTTGACGCGATTTTGTGGGGCCTAGGCGAAGGCAACGCGCGGCAGCTTCGCGCGCAGACCGGCCAAGATGTTATCTTTAACGGCAGCTCGAAGCGCAAGGCGGTCGGGCTTGCTGAAGTCACCCTTATCTTCGACAACGAAGATGGAGCGTTGCCGGTGGCGACGTCGGAAGTTTCGATAACGCGGCGGCTGACCCGTGGCGGCGACACCGAATACAGCATCAATCGGCAGTCTTGTCGCCTGCGCGACGTCTACGAGCTGCTGGCTGACTCGGGGCTGGGTCGCTCTGGCTATTCCATTGTTGGGCAAAAAGAGATCGACAGTGCGCTTTCGGCGAGCGCCGATGACCGACGCGGTTGGATTGACGAAGCGGCGGGAGTTCAGCGATACCGAGCCCGAAAAATCGAGA
Organism: Fimbriimonas ginsengisoli Gsoil 348; assembly: GCA_945881865.1. Classification (GTDB taxonomy): domain Bacteria; phylum Armatimonadota; class Fimbriimonadia; order Fimbriimonadales; family Fimbriimonadaceae; genus Fimbriimonas; species Fimbriimonas ginsengisoli_A. The sequence goes on from CAMCVK010000012.1 coordinate 68,380, forward strand.
GTTTGCGACGACTCTCGGCGGCGCAGGACCACCTCAGCCGGGTGGCGGACATTGTCCGCGAAATCGACTCCCAGCGCGAGCCGCTGCGGGTCGAAGCCGAGCGCGCCCATCGCTTTAAGCAACTGCAAGAGACCCTCCGCGAGGTCGAAGTCGGTCTGCTCGTCACCGAAGCCGCCGCCACGGTGACGGAACTTGCCGAGCTGGAAGCCCGGCTCGCCGCCGCCGCACATACGGCGGTTGCCGAATCTGCCCGCGCCGAAGCCCTAGAAGCGGAAGCGGACCGCATTTCGGCACGCGCGCTGGAAGTTGAGGGCAGGATCGCCCAGCTTCGGGCAGCGCACCAAGCGGCGGTCATTGGGCAAGGAAAGGCTGAATCGGCTCTCGCGCTTGCTGAGCAAAAGCTGGCTTCGCTGAATGCCGAGCAAGAGAATCTAGCCGAGTCAGGCGCATTGCTCGAAGCCCGAAAAGAGGTCGCACAGCGGGAAGTCGCAACTGCACAAGAAGAGCGGACGGCGGCAACGGAGGCGGTTCGAGCGTTGCGGGAAGAGTTAGGCGGAGCCGGTGAGGAAGCCGCCCGGCTGCGGGCGCAACTTTCTGCCGCCGAACTTGCCCTCACCGAAGCGCGCCAACAAGAGCAACGAAGGCTGAAGCAAGTCGCCGAGCGCGAGCATGCCGGAAGCCGCGTGGCCGCCCTGGACCGCGAACTGGAAGGCATTCGGCAGACGATTCCCGATCTAGATGCGGCGATCGCCGAGGCCGACGCGGAGCTCCAAACTTCGGAGACCGGCAGCACCACCGCCCAGGCAAAGATTCAGGACTGGGAGCGACAGCGAAAGGAAGTCCAAACCGCCGAAGAACGCGACGCGAAAAGCGTGCGTGATGCCTTGGGCCAGAAAGCCGCGCTCGAAGGCCGCCGCCGGGGAATCGAATCGACGATTGACGCCCACGAGGGCCTGACGCAAGGCTCCCGGGCCGTGATGGAGGCTGCCGAGCGAGGCATTCTTCGCGGAAGTTACGTGCCGGTTGGGCAGGCGATTGAGGCAGACAGAGACCTGGCACTGGCCATCGAGACCGGGCTGGGTGGCGCGGCGAATGACCTCATCGTGCCGACCGACGCCGACGCAAAGGAAGCCATCGCCTGGTTGAAGGAACACCGGGCGGGTCGCGCCACGTTTCAGCCGATCCCGCTGATGCGGCCGTTCGAACCGAGCTACGAACTGAACCGGCTGATGGGCGAACGCGGGGTTCAGGGGCGCGCCAGCGAGCTCGTTTCGTGCGACCCGCGCCATCGACCGGTCATCGACAGTTTGCTCGGCCGGGTCGTCATCGTCGACGAAATCGACACCGCCCTGCGGCTGGCGAAAACCCACGGCTGGAGCCGGATGGTGACGCTGGAAGGGGAAGTCGTGCACAGCGGAGGCGCCGTGACCGGCGGCCAGGCCGCGCGCCAGGGCTACGGTTTGGTGCAGCGAAAGGCCGATCTGGCCGAGCTAAACGAGGAGCTAGCAAAGATCGCCAAAACGGTCGGCGAGTTCGAGCGGCGTTCGCGCGACCGACAAACCAAGCTGGACGAATTGGCGCGACTCGTACGCGAGGAACTAAACGCCGGTAAGGAAGCGGCCATTGAACTGGAGGAACGGCGAAAGTTTCTTCGCTCGCTGCAAGACGAACGACGCACCACCCAAAAGGAGCTGGAACGCTTAGAACGGGAAAAAGCCGGCCTGCTGGGCGGAGAAACCGCCGAGATTGCCGCCCTCGACTTGCCCACGCTGGAGGCAAATCGAGATGAGATTCTCAAGAAAGTAGCCGCACACTCCGCCGATGCCGACGTAGCCGAGGCGCGCCTGCGCGAAGCCGATACGGCCGCCGAACGTGCGCGCACCGCCGCGACCGCCGCCGAGAAACGTCTGGAGCACGTGCTTTGGGAGGAAAAGGCCCGGCAACGAAAGGCCGAAAACCTGGCGCCGCTGCGTGACGAACTTCGGGCTGAGATCGCCACTTCACAAGAAGACCTAGCGGCCGCCAAAGAGGCTCAGCAACTTGCCGAGCGAGACATCAAGACAGAAAATCAGTCGCTTTCGGAACTGCGCGATGCCATTTTGGAGAAAACCCTCGAGGCCCGGAAGTGCCGCGAGACGGTCGCCAGCCTGAACGCGGCACAGCATCAAACCGAAATCCAGCGGGCGCGGGCCGAATCGAGGCGCGGAGTCACTTTTGCGCGCTTGCTCGAGGATTACGGCCTGGGCGAAGAAGAAAGCCTCCGCATGGCACCCGGAGTGGTGGTCCCGGAAGACGCCGCCGGAACGGTGAACCGGCTACGGCGGGATTTGCGCTCGATGGGCGATGTGAACCTCGGGGCGATTGACGCGTACGAACGGCTGAGGGTGCGGTTTGAGGAGCTTTCGGCGCAGGTCGAAGACATCAACGGCGGAATCCGAGAGGTTCGCGCCAGCATCTCGGAGCTCGACAAACTCACGCGTGACCGGTTCCTCACGACGTTCGCCGCCGTTCAAGTGGCGTTCTCAGAAGTGACGCAGAAACTCTTCGGCGGGGGAAGCGGGGAACTCACCCTGACCGAACCGGAGAATCTGCTGGAAAGCGGAATCGCGCTGGATGTGACGCTTCCGGGAAAGAAGCGGCAGCCGTTGGCACTTCTCTCGGGCGGAGAGCGGTCGCTCTGCGCGACGGCTTTTCTGTTTTCGTTGCTGCGCGTCAAGCCATCTCCGCTGGTCGTACTCGACGAAGTGGACGCGCCTCTAGACGGCCGGAACGTGGAGCGGTTCGCCGCGATGCTGCAGGAGTTCAGCCTGAACACTCAGTTCATCGTCATCACGCATAACCCAACGACCATCGAGGCCGCCCCGGTGTGGCTTGGCGTCACGATGCAAGAACCGGGCATCTCGACGCTGGTGCCGGCGCGGCTGAAGGATGCCCGCGAAATGATCGGCGGCGAACCCGCGACAGGATAATCCGGTACATTTTCTCCATGCGCGTTGGCATCATCGGCACCGGAGGCATGGGCCGCGTTCACGCTTCGCAGTACGGCAAAATGCCCGATGTCGAGCTTTTCGTATACGATCGGAATCCGGAGCGGGGAGCAAGGACTGCCGCCAACTGGAACGCTACGTTGTACAGCAATCCGGCAGAGCTGATCGAGGCGGTCGATGTCGTCGACATCTGTGTCCCGACGGACGGGCACGCCCAGCTTGGTCATCAGGCGATTGAGGCCGGTCGCGCGGTCTTCATGGAAAAGCCGCTCGCGGGCACCCTGGAAGAAGCGGTCGGCCTGATGAACGCTGCGGCGGCGGCGAACGTGCCTCTAATGCCCGGACAGGTCGTCCGGTTCTTTCCCGACTTCCTCACCGGGCATCAACTGGTGAAGTCTGGCGCGGTCGGCACTCCGGCCGCGGCCAGAACGCGGCGCGGCGGCCTTGCGCCCACCGGAAGCGAGGGCTGGTTCATGGACCACACGCGTTCCGGCGGCATCCTCCTGGACCTCGCGATCCACGACTTCGACTGGTTGCGATGGACGCTTGGGGACGTCACTCAGGTGTATTCTCGCAGCCTTGCCGCGCTTACGAAAACTGGGCCGGATTACGCGCTTTCAACCCTGACCTTTGACAACGGTTGCGTCGCCCACGTCGAAAGCACCTGGATGGATCCGAACGGATTTCGCGCCGCGTTCGAAGTGGCGGGCTCGGCCGGACTCATACAGTACGACTCGCGGGAGGCGCCCGGTCTCCGCGTTTCTCCGGCCAAGCCGTCTGAACCGGAAGTCGGCAAGAGCTACCTGGCCGTGTCGCAAACGCCGACCGCCCCGCTGGAGGACCCGTACTACCTGGAGCTTCGCGGATTCCTAGATGCCGTGAAGAACGGCACGCCGGTTCCGGTAGCCCCGATCGAAGGCGTTCACGCGGTGGCGATTGCCGTCGCGGCGCGGCAAAGCGCGGAAACCGGCCAGCCGGTCCGCCCCGCGCGCGAATTCTGAATCCAGCGCATCCGATAGGTACCCTGTTTGGATGCGACCTGACGGCAGAGAGCCGGACCAACTTCGTCCTTTTTCCTTCGAACGGCACTTTGCCAAGTTTGCGGAGGGCTCCTGCCTGCTGAAGATCGGTGACACCCACATGCTGGTGACGGCCTCGGTGGAAGAGCGGGTCCCGCCGTTCATGAAAGGGAAGGGCTCCGGTTGGGTCACCGCCGAATACTCGATGCTTCCGCGTTCCGGTCGCCAGCGAAACAACCGCGACCCGATGAAGCCGAACGGCCGCAACATGGAGATTCAGCGTCTCATCGGCCGAACGCTACGCACGGCGATCGACCTGACCGCGCTTGGCGAGCGGACTATTACGCTCGACTGCGATGCGATTCAGGCTGACGGCGGCACGCGCTGCGCGGCGATCACGGCCGGATATGTGGCGATGCACGACGCGATCGATGGGCTGATGAAGAATCGCCTCCTGAAGCGAAATCCGATGCGGGAGCCGGTCGCGGCCATCAGTGTTGGCCTCCACCGTGGAAAGGAGGTCTTGGACCTTTGCTACGACGAAGACAGCGAAGCTGGAACCGACATGAACGTCGTGATGACCGCTTCGAATAAGTTCGTCGAGATTCAGGGAACAGCCGAGGTCGATCCTTTTGACGCGCCCACTTTGGCGCGCTTGCTGAAGCTCGCGCAGAAGGGAATCGGCGAACTCGTGGTTGCCCAGCGCGAGGTTTTGGGCCAAGAATGATCGAGCGTCTCGTCATTGCCACCCACAACCGCAAGAAGGCGGGGGAAATGGTGACCATTCTGCAGACTCGCTTCCCGGGTCTGCAGATTCAAACGCTCGCCGATTATCCTTCCGCGGGCGAACCCGAGGAAACCGGTACCACCTACATCGCGAATGCGATCATCAAGGCCGAGGCGGCCGCCGAAGCGACCGACGAGTGGTGCCTGGCCGACGACGCCGGCCTGGAGATTGATGCCATGGACGGGGCACCGGGTCTTTACAGCAAGCGGTTTGCCGGCGAAGACACCCCGTTCACCGAGAAGATTCGAATCATTCTGGAAAATCTGAGCGGGCGCGAAGATCGTGCCGCGCGGTTTCGATGCGCGGTCGCTTTTGCTAAAAAAGGGGAGCCAACGGTTTCTTTCGAAGCGATCTGCGAGGGCGTTATTGCTGACGCCCCCAGCGGAAACGGCGGCTTTGGTTACGACCCGGTGTTCTGGTTGCCCGAGTTGGGATGCACTATGGCCGACCTCACGGCCGAGCAAAAGCACGCCGTCAGCCATCGCGGCAAAATTCTAAAAGCGTTCGGCGACTACCTTAGCCCTTAAACAGCGACTTGGCCATGAACATCATGTTGGCCGGTCGCTCGGCCAGCCGACGCGTGAAGTATGGGTACCAAGAGTCGCCGAACGGAACGTAGACGCGAACGTTGTAGCCCTCGGCCACGAGCCCTTCTTGTAGGTCGCGGCGAATGCCGTACAGCATTTGGAACTCAAACGACGACTTCTCGATGGATTCCTTCCTTACAAACGTATTCAATTCGTTGATGATGGTTTCGTCCTGCGTGGCAATCGCGGGATAGAACCCCGCCGTGAGAAGCCGCTTTGCCTGCCGGACATACGCGTCATCGACCTTCGCCTTGTCGGGGAAGGCGACCGCAGCCGGCTCCAGGTAGGCACCTTTCACGATTCGCACCCGTGCGCCGATGGCAATCATGCGCTCCAGGTCGTCGTCGGTTCGGTACAGGTAGCTCTGCAATACGGTTCCGGTGTTGGTATATTCCGGCCAAACGCGCTCAATCATGGCCAGGGTGCGTTCGGTGTAGTCGCTTGCTTCCATGTCGAGCCGGACAAAGTTGCCGTGCTTTGCGGCCACGGAGAGCACCTCGCGGTAGTTCGCTTCGGCGAATGCCTCGCCTTGGTCCAATCCGCACTGGGTGAGCTTGATGGAGATATTCAGCGGATCGGCCTGAATTTTTCCGGCGGGAGGATTCTTTGTGAACGCGGCGAACGCAGGAACCGTCGCGATTCGATCCAGCATCTGGATGTAGGTGGCCTTGGCAGCCAACGCTTCGGCCTCGGTGGCAGTGTTCTCGCCCAGATAGTCTAGGGTCACTTTGATCCCCTTTTCCAGGACGGTCTGGCAAGCCTTCAGGCTCTCCTCTAGCGAGTCTCCGGCGATGAATCGCGAAACGAGCGGTCGAAAAATGGCCGAGGAGCGGACCATCCGTTCCACCGGCTTCAAAGACGACGTCTTGAGGATTAAGTTTCGCGTGAACATCCTTCCCTTAGTGTACGCGTCGGTCGGCCATTCCGGCAGTCGCTGATTCTTTGGCGGCTTGGTAGACTCCGCCCATGCCGAGGGTGACCGTCTGCTTGGCCGTTTACAACGGCGCCGCCAGCATCCGCAAGGCGATGCAGACGGTTCTGGACCAGACCTATCGGGACTTCGACATCCTGGTCCTAGATGACGGCAGCACGGACGCTTCTTCCGAGATCGTCCAGGGGATGATTGACGAAGGACATCCAATTCGGTTACTCCGCACTGCCAACGCCGGGCTCGGGGAGGGCCGTCGGCGAATGACCTTAGAGGCAACCGGCGAGTTTGTCGCATTCATCGACCACGACGACTTCTGGTTGCCGCACAAACTTGCCGCCCAGGTGCAGCAGCTCGACGAAACTGGGGCGGTCTTGGCCCACGCCGACGCTTGGTATGTGTATGACGACGGCCGGGAAGTCGCCCGGGATTTGCGCTTAAGCGGCTCGCCGTGGGAATGCCTGATTCCCAACAACCGGGTGATCGCCAGCACCGCCGTTTACCGTCGCGAAGCCATGCTGGAAGCCGGGAACTTTATCGCCGATACCGTCCGGTGTTCCGACTGGTACGGGTGGGCGATTCTCGCTTCCAAGGGCGAGTTCGTCCATTGGCCGGAAAAAGTCGTACGCTACAGCGTGCTCAGCAGTAGCCTCGCCAACGCCGGTTTCCGCTTTTTTGATGCCCAGCGGCACTTGATTGAGAACCATTTTTTTCCGAGATTTGATGAACTGATGCAGGGCGTGCCGGCGACTCAGGCCATCCTGTATCGAAAAGCGCTCCGCCAAACCCTCGGGGCGGCTTACAGCGGCATGGCGCGGCAAAGAATTCGGGCTGGGGATTCACGGGAGGCCCGGAAGTTTGCCCAGAAAGCCGTTCAAGTTGGCTACGATGTGCCGCGGGTTTGGAGCAGATCCCTCGGAATTTTGTTGTTAGGAAGATGAGACGACGCTTTATCGAATGGCAGAAGCGCATCGGTTCACGCCATCTGGTGTTCCTGCTCCATACGTGGCTTTGCGCGCCCTTCTTTATGCTGTGGACGCGAGACCGAAAGGCACAAATGTCGATCGGCCCCGAAATTTGGGGGGCCCTGCAGCCGTGGGTGTGGCTAACCGCGGTCTATCTTGTTGGCCGAACGATATTCACGCTTCGCACGAAAGACGATTATCCTTGGGAGTATTGGTTTCCGCCGATTGACGTTGTCATCATTTCCGTCATTCTCTTCATTAGCGAGCGCGGGCCCACAAGCAACCTCACGTTATTGTTCTTTCTGCCGATGGTGGCGGCCGCCAGCTCGTTGAACGTCCGTTGGGCGTTCTTTATCGGCATTATGGTGGTCGCGGGAACGGCGATCTCATCGCTGCCAATCCTTTGGGAGCAAACTCCGCAGGTTCAGATCACCGCCGAAGTTCTGCGTGCCGAGAAGCTGAACGCCACGTTTCGACTCTACTTCCTGATCATTCTCGCAAGCTTGATGGCTTACCAAACGCGCTTCGCCGCCGAGCTTAGGGCGGAACTGGGCGTGGCCGCCGACCGAAATCGAATCGCGATGGATATGCACGACGGCGTCCAAGGTCATCTCATCGCCATCACGGCGCAGAGCGAGCTTGCCGAGCGATTGATGGATAGGCAGCCGGAACGGGCGAAGTCGATTGTTACGGAAATTCGAGCGGCGGCCCGAGACGCAGCCGACGAACTCCGCTTTTTGGTGCACCGCTTGCGAACGCCCGTATCGAAAGAGGGTTTCGACACGGCGCTCCGAAACTACGCCAGCAACATTTGCTCCCGTAACGGACTAGAGCTTCTCTTCACTTGCGATGCGGTTCCGAAGCTATCTCCCGATGCTGAAAGTGCCGTCTTCCGGATTGCACAGGAAGCCCTCAACAACGTTGTGAAGCACTCCTCGGCGCAAAACGTGGTTGTGATCCTGAATCGAGAAGGTCTTGAAATCCGTGACGACGGTGTCGGACTCGGGAGCCAGGCACCTTCGGAAGGCATGGGGCTCGCGAACATGCGGAGCCGTGCCGAACGGGTTGGTTTTTCGCTTGACCTAGGCGGCGAGTTCGGCACCGTGGTCTATATCGGGTTTGCCTAAGCTTCCGATTTCCGCAGTCTTGATTCGAACCAAAAGGCACCTAAAGGAATGTTCGATGCGATGAACGCGGTGACGACCTTCCCAAACGACCATCGGTCGGTCCACCAGACGGCCAGCAGGGAGATAACGAACAAAATGAAGAGTCCGCCGTGGATGCTGCCTGGAATCTGCACCGCATGGGGTTGATTCCCGAGGTATTTCATCGGCACGGCGATGAACATGAGGACGAGGTAGGAGACGCCTTCGGTAAGGCTAACCGCTCGGAAAATGCGCAGGGCGAGGCTCGGCATGAAGCCAGAGTTTACGGCTTTTTGAATCCGGTTAGTCGGCGACAGGTCCTAGTTTTCCGTTGGATACGGCCGCTTCGCGATGCATGACAAAATGAAGTCCGTGACCACTGGGGACCTCATCCGCGCCTATTTTGATGCCTTTAACCGAAACGACCCGGAGGCGCTGCTCGCCACATTAGCTGACGACGTGGTGCACGACATCAATGAGGGCGGCGTCGAAGTTGGCGTCGATGCCTTCCGAAGATTCAAAGCGCACATGGACACCTGCTACCGCGAGCAAATTGTGGACCTGGTTGTTTTTGAAAACGGGAACCGTGGCGCGGCAGAATTCAACGTTGAAGGCAGCTACATTCAGACCGACTCTGGCTTGCCACCGGCGACCGGTCAGCGGTACTTCATCCCGGCCACGGCATTTTTTACGGTCGAAGAAGGGAAGTTCTCGCGCGTTACGTCGTACTACAACCTAAGGAATTGGATCGCGGCCGTCTCGCCCGGCAGTCCCGACGACGTGGAATGAAGGATTTTTGCGCTTTGAGTGGTCCGTGGCTCGGCTGGTCGATCCAGGATGGCCGCCGGATCACCGAAAAGATCACGCTCAAGATTGAGCGCACGGGGGCGTTTACCGGCGAGGGCACCGATGCAGATGGCGAGTTCGAGCTCGTCGGCATTTGGAACGAGCGGCGCGAGCGCCTAACGCTGACCCGCCGTTACTCGCGCACGACCGAGCCATCGCAAGAAGGCGTGGGCATTCCGTATGACTACGAAGGGAAGTGGGACGGCGGGATCGCCTTCGGCAATTGGCACCCTCGACACAGTCCGTACTATGGGGGCCCGTTCGAAATGTGGCCCGACCAGGATGAGTTGCACTTCCAGAATGCCGATGAGCGAGAGCTTGCCGCGAGCCGCTAGTCCGCTCCGAGGAATAGACTAGGACCGTGCGAATCGCGACTTACAACGCCGCTTCCGTTCGGGCCAGACTCCCGCGTCTTCTGGAGTGGCTCGAAGTAAACGAGCCCGACATTCTGGCGATCCAGGAAACGAAGGTCGAGGACGACAAATTTCCGCGCGAAGAGTTTGAGGCACTAGGCTATGAGTTGGCGTTGAACGGCCAGAAGGCCTGGAACGGAGTCGCCACGCTATCGCGCACGCCGATTGACTCCGTGATTCGCGGGTTCGAGGATGAATTGATGCCCAGCGATGCCCGGCTTATCACGATCCAGACGAGCGGACTCACCATCATCAACACCTACGTTCCGAACGGCAACACCGTGGGCAGCGATAAGTGGACGTACAAACTGGCATGGCTTGAGCGTTTCCGACGGTTCTTGCGAGAGCGATTCAGCCCCTCGGCACCGTTGATTTGGCTTGGGGATGTGAATATCGCGCCGACCCCGCTCGATGTCTATGATTCGCCGAAACTACTAGGTTCGGTTGGCCATCATCCGGATGAGTTCTCGCGATTGGCGGCAATCCTAGATTTCGGTCTGATCGACTGCTACCGTGCGTTGAATGCGGACGAGAGGGCCTACACGTTTTGGGATTTCACGGTTCCTAGGGCGTTGGACCGGGGACTCGGCTGGCGAATCGACCACATTTACGCGACACCCGATGTGGCCGGTCTGTGTAGAGAAGTCCAAATCGACTTCGATGCCCGACGCAAAGAGAAGCCGAGCGACCACACGTTTGTGATGGCGACGTTTGACCTTTAGCGGAGCGACGCCGCGGCGTCGCGCGGTATCGAGTGCGCCATAAGGCGGGCCTTTTTCGCGCGGTCGATGGAGTCTTTACCGACTGCCCGCTCGAATGAACGGAACCCGGCAAGTTCGAATCCGTGCTTTAGCGCGAGAAGTCGCATTTCCTCTACCTGAGGAACCGAAACCTCTTTACCGAGGGTGAAGTCGTATTTGCTGGGGTCGCCTTCCAGGGCCAGCATCATGGTTTCGCTCATGCAGGCGTAGGCCGTCTTTTTCGGGAATCCAAACTCAAAATTGAACTCGACGTCGCCCGGAACTCGAACCACGCCGCCTTCGATGACCAAGACGTCCGGTCGTTCTTTTGCTACCCGAACCGAAACGTCGCGCGGTCGAGCCACGTCGCAGACGATCGCTCCTTGGCGAAGATGGTGGGGAAGGATGACTTCCGTGTCCGCGCTTGTTACGGTGACCACGGCGTCGGCATGCGCGATGTCGGCGACGTTAGAAGAGGCAATCGCACCCGGGATTTCGGCGGCGATGGCTTCTGTGCGCTCCAGGTCTCGGCCAACCAAGATGACTCGCCCAAACTCCTTTGCCAAGACTTCCGCGCAGGTTCGACCGATGCTTCCGGTTGCTCCAACCACCGCAAGCGTGGAGTTGCTCGGCTCGATTCCCAAAAGGGCGCACGCCTTCAGCGTTCCGTCAATCGCGGTCGCAACGGTGTAGCTGTTCCCGGTGGTGACGCCGATGTTTGTGCGGCTGCGGACGGTTCGGCCGCCGTCTCCCACGACGCTGGTAAACGCTCCCAGGCCGATCAGTTCCGCGCCGAGGTCGCTCGCCATCTCGGCGCACTTCGCCAGCTTGTCATAAACAACCGGCAAGGGAATGTCCTTGATCATCTGCCGAGGAATGAGAGGCAGGCCGATAAAGTAGCCCTCGATCTCCTCTCCGGTTTTCGACCGAATGCCGGTGATGTGGCTGGCAATTTTCGGCGAGGCGGTCGCCGAATATTTCTCAATGAGAAAGTCGGGCAAGAACCGAACGAAGGGATATTTTCGCGCCAGATCTTTCGGCTGAAGCGGATGAAGGATGAACGCGAACTTCCTCACGGTTAATTTGTTAAGAGGGTACCTCGTTCTGGTTCAATCGCCTTAACATTTCGGGTCCTGCGGCGAGCTAGTTCAGGGGAAACACGTTCGGTTTCCAGCTGAGTTGGCGTAAGGTTTCCAGATACTCTTCCGGTCGGATCTCCTCGGGTGGCTTGTTTCGCAGGGCCACGATTACGCCTTCCATCACGTTGGTGGGGAAGGATTCACCGTCGATGGCCGGGGTCGTGGTGATGGCTCGGGCCGCGCCCATCTCGCGAAGCATCGCCAGATCCGCTTTCCGAAGCGTCTGCGTCAAGATCGTTTTCCCGTCAATTCTGTCGGGCAGATACCGGCCAATGAAGTGCCAGTCGCCGCAGATGATGTCGGCTTCTTCAAACGCCTTGGCGAACTTGGGGGTGCGCTTTTCCTGCTTCTCCCCGGTGGGATAGAACCAGGTCTGGGGGAGCCGCGAAAGAATCGGCAGCAGAATGGAGCCGAGTCGCCGCACGGTCGCGTAGTTTCGCAGAGGAATCGGCAGGCCCATGCCGAACATGAGGTCGCCGTACACCACCGGCCCGCCGCATTCAACCAGCGATTGGGCCATGCCAAATCGATCCACGCCGCTTACGAGCAAAGTGCGGGAGTGTCGAAAGTCAACGGTTCCGTCCGCCTGAAGCCTGCGAACGGTTTCGCGTTCCAGGGTGTGTTTCAGGCCAGAACCATCGACGACCGGCGTTTGTTTGACCGATTTTGTGATGCGAACGATCTGCTGCCACGCGTATCGCTTTTCGCCGACCATGACGTACATATCGGCACCGCCGACGCCCAGCACATCCACTTTGCCATCGAGCTCCCGGAACATTTCGGCGTAGCGCTTTAGGTCGCCGTCTACGCCGATCCGCTCCAAAAGGAACCGTTCCCCTAAGATTTCGACTTCGCTCCGTTTGTCGCGCTTCGAAGTTCCGAGGCTTATGGAAACGATATGGTGCACTTAGTACACGGCGATGGCTTCGATTTCTACATCCACGCCGCGCGGCAGACCGGCAACGGCAACCGTCGCGCGAGCCGGCGGCTCGGCCGTTAGGTAGCTGCCGTAAACCTCGTTCACCGCCGCGAAGTGCGACATCGAACTCAGGAAGATCGTCGTCTTGACGACATTTCCGAAGGTGAGCCCCTGCGACGTGAGAACCGCATTCAGGTTCTCCATGCACTGCTTGGTTTGTGCAGCGATGTCTCCGGAGATCAACTCCCCGGCGGGCGTTAGCGGAATCTGCCCGCTAATAAAAAGAATCTTGCCTTCGGCGGCAACGGCTTGGCTGTAGGGGCCGATGGCACCCGGAGCATGCGGAGTGGAGACGATCTCACGGTTCATATCGGGATCGTACCTACCCGAATCTGCGAAAAGGCACGGTCCTAATTTTCTGAGCCGATGAGGTAGCGTACAGACCATTCATGCGCCGTACCGCCACTACCCTGCTTTGTTCTCTCGCGCTGCTTTCGGCATTGCCCCAGGTGTCTTTGGGGCAGGCACGTCGCCCGAACCCCTTCCAGCCGCCCACAGCGCGCCTGCACTACGCACCGGATCGCACCTGCGACTTGATCCACGTTCAGGGTGATCTGGATATCGACTACCCAAACCGAACGTTCAAGGGGACCTCGGTCAATACGCTGGCCGCACTGCGGAGCGGCGTGAACGCTGTGACTTTGCACGCCGGCGAGACGCTTAAGATTTCTGCGGTTCGGTTTAACGGCAAGTCGGCGAGTTACCGGCGAGAGGGTCGCGACCTTATTGTTCAGACGGGCACGTTAGCGAAGGGCAAATCCTTTGAAATCGCGGTCGATTACTCGGCAAAAAACTCGAAGGCCCAGCCGTTTGGGGGCGGACGCGGCGGATTCCATTGGATCGAACCAACCGCAACCGATGCGACGAGAATCGGCTTTTGGACGCAGGGCGAAACCGAAACGAACAGCGAATGGATTCCGACTTGGGATTATCCGAACGACCTGGCAACGAGCCAGATCAAATGCACCGTGCAAGCCGACTGGCAAATGATCGGCAACGGCACGCTTGACAAGGTGACGGTTAGCCCGGACAAGAAGCGCAAATCCTACGTTTGGCGCATGAAGCAGCCGCACGCGACCTACTTGCTCACGATGGTGGGCGGTCCGCTGGATGTCAAGCGCGACCGCTGGCAGGGCGTTGACCTTTGGTACGTCGTTCCGCGCGGCCAGGCAAACCTCATCGACTCCTCCTTTGGGAACACCAAAGACATGCTGACGTTCTTCTCCCAAAAGCTCGGCGTGAAGTATCCGTGGCCGAAGTACGCGCAGAACGCGATGTACGATTTTGGCGGAGGAATGGAGAACGTTTCGGCAACGACGCTTGGTGCCGGAAGCCTGACGGACGCCCGCGAAGGCTACTTCCGGATGGACAGTTTGAACTCCCACGAGCTAGCGCACCAGTGGTTCGGGGACCTCGTGACCTGTAAGGACTGGGGGGATATCTGGCTAAACGAGAGCTTTGCGACGTTTATGCAGATTCTCTATTTCGAGCATTCTCAAGGCGCGGCAGCTTACGACTGGGAAATCGAATCGGCCATGCAGTCGTACTTCGCAGAATCACGTCGCTATAAGCGAGCGATTTCGACGAAGATGTATCCGAACGGAGATGCGATGTTCGACTCGCATGCCTATCCGAAGGGCGGCGTCGTTCTGCACTCTTTGCGCCGCAAGATCGGCGATGAGGCCTTTTTCGCGTCGCTCAACGCCTATCTCACACAGTGGAAATACACGCCGGTCGAGAGCTCGCAGCTCCGCCGCGCGTTCACCGAGACGTCCGGAATCAACGCCGAGCCCTTCTGGGCACAGTGGATCGAGAAGCCGGGCCACCCCGTGCTGGACTACGCCTACACGGTCGAGGGTGGATCGATCAAGCTCACGGTGAAGCAGCTGCAAGACACCACCGACGGAACTCCGGTTTACGACATCGATGCTAAGGTGGGAGTCATTCTTGAGGCTGGGAAGACGGCGGTGATACCCGTTCGTCTCAGCAAGACGGAGGAAACGTTCGTACTTCTGATTTCCGGCACGGTCAAGGCGGTGATTCTTGACCCGGCGCATGACTTCTTGCGCGAGATTCCGAAGTTGAACTGGAGCGAAGCGGAACTTCCTTGGATTCTCCAGTACGGCTGGAATGCGCCGGACCGTGCCGAAGCGGCGCGGCGGCTCGTGGCAACCGGCAAGCCAGAGAACTATAAATTGGTGGCGGATGCGTTGGCGGCGGACAAAGGAGTCAACCCGGTATTTCCCGCACTGCGCGATCTTCCGGCCAAGGCTGACCCTTCACTACGCACCTTCTGGCTCGGCCAGCTGGATCATGCGAACTTCGACCGACGCGCCTCGGCCGTTTTCGCGCTGGGAAGGCTGCCGGCTGAGCCTGCAACCACCGCAACGGTGAAGGCGCTGGTCAACGACAAAGCACCGATTGCGGTGGTCGTCGCCGCGATCAACGCGCTTGCGGCTTGGGATAAGGAGGGCAACGCGGAGACGTTCCGTCTTGCCCAGAAGATTAAGGATCGACGGAACCGAATCAAAGCGGCCGCCGATGCGGCGCTGGCGAAAAGATAAGGGTTAGATATCCGGCGGGCTTATCCCGTTGGCGTTGTCGGATATCTGCCATACTATGAGCCGATGCAGAGTGAGAGAGCGTACGGCCTTTTTGACGCAATTCTCTTCGACATCGACGGCACTCTCGTCGACAATGTGAGCAACCTTGTTGACGGGATTCAGGAAACGATTTTTCAATTCCTGGGAGTATGTGCCCCGTCCGAGCGAATCCGAGCGTCGATCGGCCGGCCGCTCCGCGAGCAGTTTGACCCGTTTGCTACGCGCCCACTTTCCGAAACGGAGCGGGCGCAAATGTGCGAATTCGCCCATGACTGTTTTCGAAGGAATGCCGTGCGGGAGACTAAATTCCCCGAGGCATTTCAAGCCTTTCGTGTTTGCCAGCAGCTCGGCCTCAAGACCGGGTTGGTGACGAGCAAGTCTCGATCCGAGCTTCTCAATTTTATGGCCCGGTATTCGGCCGAGATTCGGCCAACGGTTGCCGTTTCGGCATCGGATGTCGAGAACCCAAAGCCACATCCGGAAAGTGTGCTGCTCGCTTGTGAGCGACTGCAGATTTCCCCCGAGAGAACGGCTTTCATTGGCGACAGCGTCTTCGACGTCCGCTGCGCTCGTTCTGCAGGAGCGGTCTCGGTGGCCGTTTGTTACGGCGCCGGTGACCGGTCCGCCCTGCAAGCAGAACAACCCGATTTCATCCTGGAACATCCGCTCGACGCGCTCGAGTGGATCAATACAATTTCACCCCAAGCATCATGCCCCGCAAGAAAGTAACTGCCGACGTATCGGCACCCGAAAATTTGACCCTCACCCCGACGGACAACTCTGCCGAAGTTTCCGAGCCTACGGCCGTCGTTGAGCCCGCCAAGAAAGCGAAGCGGGCCGCGAAGGCACCGGTTGCCGAAGAACCGGTCGAAAAGCCGAAAACGGCGCGATCGAAGAAGCAAGCCGCTCCGGCTGAAACCGAGGAAAAGAAGCCAAAGCCCTCGCGAAAAGTAAAGGCTGCCGCCGTAGTTGCGGATATTGCCGAGCCGGAAGCGGTCACTCCCGAGGCCACTTTGCCTCAGTCAGCTGCCGTTGAGCAGGCTGATCCGGAGCCGGAAGTTGCTGAGGTGATTGCGGTTGAGTCTGAACCGGAGCCGGCGGTTGAAGCCACGCCGGTTGCGGCAAAGCCAGGCCGTAAAGAAAGGGCGGGCGCGCCCAAGGCCGGAACGAGGTCGAAGCGCCCCGCAAAGAAATCGGTGCCCGAGGAAGCCCCGGAAGCCGGAGCGGTTACTGCTCCGGCAGACGACACTCTCGTAGACCAGATTCCGGCGGACGACACTCCGAGCGACGTAGTTTCGAGTGAAGCCGTTTCAAGCGAAGTCGTGCCCGGTTCCGGAATTCTTTCCACCTGGCGGAGTCTGCCTTCGAAGGCAGCAGCACCGATGACCGAGACCCTGGATGAGATTCCGGCACCGGCTCCGGCCGTCGCGCGCGTCCGCACCGATCTCCCGGAAATCACCGACGAGCAAGGCGGCATCGAGATCGTCTGGCGCGCCCACACATCCGCTACCCGAGCTGCCGTGCCGGAACCGAAGGCCGTCGCCGCCGAACCCGCTTCGACCGAAACCGAAGCCACCGCACCTGCCGAAGCGGGAGAGGACCGAAATCGCCGCCGCCGACGTCGCTCGAAGGGCGGTCGGCCAGATCGTGTTTCCGTACGCGAAGAAGAATCCGACGCCATCGACGAGGATGAAACCGAAGTCGAAGCTATCGTCGAGGAAGCGCCGGTTGAGGTCGTTGCCAAACCCCGAACCACGCTTCGCCCCCGCGAAGTGGTCGTCAAACCGGCGGTAATCATCCCGGCCGATGCGCCCCAGGTAGTCCTCCGAAACGGGACGCCGACGATCGTTCGCAATCACCGGGCCTACCCTCCGTTCTTCTTCTTCGGCAGCCCGGACACCGAGCGCCATGCGGAAACCACCTTTGACGAGCTGAGGATGGCCGCCGAAAGCGGCGTTCATCTGCACTCGTTCCTCATCGACTTCGAAGTCGACGTTGCCGCCGTGGCCGAAAGCGCCGCGCTGGCCGCGTTCCTGCTTGCGCAGACGGTCGCGGCCGACCCGCAGGCTCAGGTCCTGTTTCGGGTCGTTTTCCGGGCGCCCCGCGGCTGGAATGACGACTACGCCGCTGCACGATATCGCACTCTGGATGGCAGCACGGCCGAGCCGAGCGTTTGCGACGACGGTTTCTGGAAAGTAGCGGAGAACTGCCTTGACGCGTTCGTTCGGGCCCTGCGCCTGATCGATCTTCGCGACCACATTCTGGGCGTGCACCTCGAGCGCGGCGAGTGGTTCTTGCCGCAATCGAACGGTTACGACAACTCCCGCGCCGCGGAGCAAAAGTTCCGCGAGTGGGCGCGAACGCGCTACAACTACGACGAGGTCGCCCTCCGGGCAGCCTGGTTCGATGGCGGCGTACGGTTCGACACGATCGAGATTCCCGATTTCCATGCGGAGGGCGCGGAAGGCGAGAAGTTCGTTCGGTCCAGCCGAAAGCAGCGCCGCTACGTCGACTACCACCTGTTCCTCAGCGACGAAACGGTTCGGCGTATCGGCGAACTTGCTTACGTTGCGAAGGCAGCGAGCGACGGCTACTTCATCGTTGGCGTCAGCTACGGCTACACGTTTGAATGGTCGCATCCGGCCAGCGGCCACCTCGCCCTCGGGAAGCTACTGCGCACGGAGGAGGTCGACATCATCGCCGGCCCGCCCAGCTACCGAAATCGAGAGCCGGGCGGAACGGGTTCATTCCCGGGCCCAATCGACAGCTTTGCCCTCAACGGCAAGCTCTTCATCAGCGAAGAAGATTTCCGAACCTCGCTGGGTACGGGACAAGACTTTGACGAAGACTTCAACCCGGTCATGAAAACGCCGCAGGCGTTGGAAAGCGTGCACTGGCGCGGCGTTGGTGCCGCTTTGGCGCATGGCTCGGGCATGGCCTGGATGGACCTTTGGGGCAACGGCTGGCTCCGAAGCCAAGTCATTTGGGACCGAGCGGCAAAGGTTCGCGAAGTCCTCACGCAACGGCTGGAAGCGACCTCGCCGGACCCGGATGTCGCCGTTTTCATCGACGAGCGATCGTTGGCCTACCTCGTGGACCCGAACGCCTTCGCCATGCTGGTTCAGAACGTGCGGGAGTCAGTTCTTCGGGCAGGAGTCAGCGCCGGGTTCTATCTCATCAGCGACCTTGCGCACCGGGAGAAGTTCCCCGAAAGCAAGCTGTATATCTTCGTGAACGCGTGGGACATCCGACCGGAGCTTCGCGCGGCGGTCAAGTCTCGCCTGCAGCGAGACGGAAAGGTGCTTTTCTGGCTGTACTCGGCGGGTCTTTTCGACTCAGGCCGCGAAGCCCTTGAAAGAGCGCGCGAGGTTACGGGCATCGCCCTCAAGCCGCAGCCGTTCTACAGCAAAGCCGGTACGTCGCTCATCAACCGTCGGCATCCGCTCGCCGAGGCTTTCCCAGAAAAAAGCATCATGGGTAGCTCGCAACTGGAGCCGAGCTACTTTGCGATTCCCGAAGGTGCTGCGATTCTCGGCGAGTACAGCCAGACCGGATTGCCGAGCTTCGTCGTCAAGGAGTTTAACGAAAGTGCCGAGCAACATTGGACGAGCGTCTTTCTCGGTGAGCCCGTCGTCAATCCGGCGCTGATCCGCACTCTGGCGCAGATGGCGGGAGCCCACGTCTGGAGCTTCAACGGTGACGTTGTCCACGTGCGGTCTCCGTTCGTCTCGGTCCACTGCTCCGGCAGCGGCCCGCGCACGATTCCGCTTCCGGATAAGCAGGTTGCCTACGACGTTCTCCTGGGAGAATGGGCGCGCGCCGATGCCTCGCACCTTCGGTTCAACGGAATCGACGGCGTAACCCACACGTTCCTGGTGGGAGCGCGGACGGAGATCGAGCATCTTCTGCAAACCGACCCGGCCAAGACGCTCTACGTGGAAAGCATTCCGCCGAGAGACGCCAACGTCCGCACGGACGCCTCGCAGTTCGATGTGCCCATCATGCGGCTCGGCGAATGGGTTGGTTCTAGCGAGTCGGACGACGTGGCGGACGAATGGCTCTTGCGCCCGCTTCCGGAAGTGGAAGAGCTGTCGCAAGCCACCGAGTCGGCCGAAGACGTCGGGCGACGTCGGCGACGGCGCGGCAACGATCGAAACGACCGTCAGCGCGACAATCGGCCGGCGAAGCCGGATGCAAGGGTCACCAGCACCTCGACGGACGGCGATCTCTCCCTGAGCTTCAGCTTCCGGAAGAGGGATTAAGATGGCGTTTCGCGCCGGATATGTTGCCTTGGTCGGGCGGCCAAACGTGGGCAAGAGCACGCTCATGAACCGTATCGTCGGCGAGAAGGTCTCGATCGTAAGCAACAAGCCGCAAACCACCCGGAAACGGGTGGTGGGCATCACGACGACCGACGACTACCAGATCGCCTTCATGGATACGCCCGGAATCCATGAGCCGCACACGAACCTCGGAAAGTCGATGGTCGACCAGGCGAAAGGCGCCCTCACCGAGGTCGATGTTCTCGTTATCGTCGTGGACGGCGCCCATCACCCCGGCGAAACCGACAAGACGATGGGGCGGTTTATCAAAGACGAGTACTCGATGTCGGCGTTGCCGAAGCTCCTGTGCCTGAACAAGATGGACCTTCTGAAGGCGGAGCACGTTCAGCGAAACGTCGAGGCCTACCAGAAGCTCTTCGACACGGAAGAATTCATGCTGACCACCGCCGTGCGGGGCACGAACGTGGATCGTCTCGTTGCCATGATCGTGGAAAAACTTCCCGAGCGCGCCCCGATGTACGACGCGGATGAGTTCACCGATCAATCGCAGCGGTTCATGGCGGCCGAGTTTGTTCGAGAAAAGATCCTCATCGCCACCCGAGAGGAAGTTCCGCACGCCACTGCGGTTGTGGTTGACGAATGGATCGAGGAGGAAGCATTAACGCGAATCCATGCGACGATTCACGTGGAAAAAGCGAGCCAACGGGGAATCCTGATTGGCAAGCAGGGCCAGTTCCTGAAGAAGGTCGGAACCGAGGCCAGGGAAGAGCTAGAAAAATTACAAGGCAAGAAGATTTTCCTAGAATTACACGTCAAAGTAAGTGAAGATTGGCGGATGAACCCGCGTATGCTTCGCGAAATGGATTACGAATCCTGAGGCCCCATGATGCACTCCGCCAGTTTAGATCCTTTTGACACGCCGCTTGCGATTGATCCCACGATCGCACTCCCCGGGCATATCTCTGCGCCAAAGTCGAAAGCGGGGCCGCTCCATCGGGTTGAATTCACGATCGAGTTCGTCGGGCCGAGGTCACTCCCGGGCTATGCGGCAGCGCGGCTGCTGGATTACGACTGGTACGGCGCCCTGGGCGAGCCCAAGGCGTGGGGAATGCGGCCCCAGGACAACGAGTGGGCACGGCTCTCCGGCACCAAAGACGGCAGCTACGACTCTCTTGCCGTCTCTTGGCCGATGATTGGTCCGAAAGCCGACCTGTCGGCCGACGCTGCCCGATCGCTTTGGCGGATCGCCGACGAGTTTGGCCAAGCCATCGACCGAAAGGCGGTTCCGATTCCGCCGATTACTGATATTCCTTCGCTAGCAAAAGATCTGCGAAAGATCATCGATACTCTTGATATTGGTGTTTCGCTCGCGTTTGTACCGGCCCGTGGAACCGTGCTGGAGAAGGACCTTTGGGTTCAATGCGTCGCCCTTGGTTTGCAGTTCGCGCCCGATGGCTCGTTCCAGTGGCGAACACCGCAGTCGGAAGCCCCTTTGTTTGCCGTAACCCCGATCGGGTCGCTCGAGCAGTTTTCGTTACGGTCGGTTCAGGCCGGGCTAGCGCATGAAGGCGCGACAATTGGTTTTAGCGTTCCGCGCTGCCCGAATCCGGCGCGCGCGATCGAAGGGGCCCTGAAAACGGGGCGCGTCCTGTGCGAGCGGCTCGGCGGACGGATCGTCGACGATGCGGGACGATTTATGGACGCGAAGGTAGCCCAATCGCTCATTGATGAAACCACGCATGCCCTGAAACTGTTTCAAGAGGCCAAGCTGGCGCCAGGCTCGGCAGAAGCGATTGCCCTGTTTGAGAACGCTTAGTCCGTTCTTATGATTTTTAGAATATGATGTGGTCCGGCTCATGATTCCACACCGACGTGGACGTGCTTTGATGGGAAACAGCGTCGGTGTACTCGGTAATCAAAAATGGGAAGCCCGCTCTCGAAGCGGATGCGTGTGGCATTGGATTCTTGGCAACCCGTAGGGGCGTAGCCGAGCGACGTCTCGTCGAATATGGACTGGAGCTTTGCACCCGATTCGACCATCGGGGTGCCGTAGGCCACGGCGCTGGAGTTCAGCTCGACATTCCCTGGCCGATGCTCTTGGAGCGATTTCCAAAGCACGTTAAGCTGATCGCCCAGCGCGACGTCGCCCTCGGAATGTTTTTTCTGCCGTTCGAGCCGATTCTGCGTCGGCAATGCGTGGCGATGGTCGAAGCGATGGCCGAACTTGCCGACGTGCAAATCCTGGATTGGCACGAAGTCACAATCGATCCATCGGCGCTTCCCGCCGATTCCCATGCGCTTCGCACGATTCCCAAGGTTTCTCAGGCTCTGTTTCGGCGTCCGCCGGGAGCCAGCGAGGAAGAGTGGTTCGCCACCCGTTACCTGCTGCGGTTGGCAGTAGACGAGCAGCTCGCGCCGATTGCAGGCGACCACTTCAAAATCGTCAGCCTCTCGAACCGGACGGTTGTTTACAAGGGCCTGAGCGAGCTATCGAAGATCGGCCACCTCTATCCTGATCTTCAGGATCCGGACTTTGCTTCGCGTTATTTGCTCTTCCACAGCCGGTACTGCACCAACACCACCACCGCTTGGCGCCGGGCGCAGCCGTTCTGGTCGCTGGCGCACAACGGCGAGATCAACACGATCGAAGGGAACACCGAGTGGGTACGGGCGATCGGTCGGGATCTGCTCGCTTCCATCGCGGCGAAGCATCCAAAGCTGGCGCGCCTGGCCGCCAAGGTGGAGTCGATCATCTGTCCGAACGGTTCCGACTCGGCGAACCTGGACGACATGCTGATCTCGTTGCTTGCGGGCGGGCTCAGCCTGCCCGAGTCGATTCTTGCCCTTCTGCCGGAGGCCGAGCAGACGATTCCCGCCAGCGATCCGCTGAAGCCGTTCTACGATGCCATGCGGGTGTATCTGGGCGCGTGCGATGGCCCGGCGGCCATCGTTGCGTCGGACGGCTCCACCGCCGTCGCGCACCTGGACCGAAACGGACTTCGCCCGCTCTGGGTGGAAGTTACCGAGGAATACGTATTCGCAGGTAGCGAAATCACGGGCACTCGCGACATTGGCGTGCCCGAACAGCAACGTATTTTGGGCCCGGGCGGAACGGTCATCGTTAACCTCGACAACGGCGACATTTTGTTCAACGAAGATGCTCGTCGCAAGATTGCCGGGCGTAAGCTGGCCGATCCAGCTCTGCGCGAGGTCACTGGGCAAGCGATGCCAAACGGCGTCTTCGTCGAACCAGAAGAGCTCACGCGCTTGCAGATCGCATTTGGTATGGGCAGTGAGGACTTGGACATCGTCATTGAGCCAATGACCGCAACCGGGAAGCCGTCGGTTGGTTCCATGGGCGACGATACTCCGCCGTCGGCGTTTCTCGATAAGCTCCCGCGCCGGCCCGAGTCCTATTTCAAACTTCGGTTTGCGCAGGAAACCAGTCCGCCGATCGACCCGATTCGTGATGGCTGGGTGTTCTCGTCCGAGGTGATCCTCGGCGACCGCAGCGGCCTTTGGGCCAAGGGCGACGGCCCGCTCTTCCGTTTCGAGAACCGCGTCTTGGCTACTGGCCAGCTCGGCTGGCTCTCTGGCCAAGCCGGCGTTCAGACTTTGGACCTCACATTCCCGGCTTCGGGAGAGGTCGAGGGGTTGGAGGAGGCTCTGGAAGAGCTGCTACAGGAGGCCGAAAACACGACCCGCGAGGTCAGCGTGCTTATCCTCAGCGATCGCAACGTCTCCGCCGAGCGGGCCGCGATTCCCGCGCTTCGTTTCGCCAGCGTATTGCATGAACGGTTGGTTGCGGCCGGACGTCGCCATCAAGTTGGGCTGGTCATGGATGCCGCCGTCTGGGACATCCAGCATGTGGCGCTGCTGATCTCTTTCGGCATCGACGCGGTTTGTCCTTGGCTCGGCGCGGCTTGCGCGGGCGAGGCGGAATCGAACTACCTGAAGGCGCTTCGGAGCGGATTTGCCGAAGTGATGTCCATGATGGGCGTCACGCCGTCCTCGGCTTATTGCGGCGCGCGCTTGGTCGAGGCGATCGGCATTGACCGGGACGTGCTCGACCAAGAGTTTGGCGGCATCCCTGGACACCTGGAAGGCATCAACCGGCGACGCCTGGACGAGGATTGGATTGCTTTCCACACGCAGGCGTATGCCTCCGCGGCACCGGTCTTGGTCGACGCGGGCGAGTATCGGCACACACGCGACGGCCGAGCGCATTTCAACACCCCGCAGGTCGTCCGCAACATTCAGATCGCCAGCGGCTACGCCAAAAAGATTCACGACACCGAGCCGGGCAGCTACCATGCGTACGAGACGTTCGCGAAGTTGGTGGCCGACCGCGACCCCATCACGATTCTTGACTGCCTCCAGATGAGGGTCGGTGAGCCGATTCCGCTCGATGAAGTTGAGCCGGTAGAAAGCATCCTTTGGCGATTCTTTGCTCCGGGCATGAGCGAAGGAGCCCTCTCTGAACCGGCGCATCGAACCGTGGCGCGCGGCATGAATGTTGCCTACCGGTACTGCCGCTTGCTGCACCGCCTTAAGGGGCACCCGTTGCCACCCGGAATCGGACCGCTGGCAAACTCGGGCGAAGGTGGATTCGATAAGGCTCGCGTCGGCACGCGGGATGCCAACCGCAGCGTGCAGTACGCCGGTGGTCGATTTACGATCACGCCCTACACGGCGGCGACCGCTGCCGAAGCGGAAATCAAGTTCGCGCAGGGCGCGAAGCCCGGTAAGGGAGGTCAGCTCCCGGGCAAAAAGGTCGACGCGACTGTGGCCCTGCGCCGAGGCTGCAATGCCGGCTACGAGCTCGTCAGCCCTCCGATCAATCACAACTTGTATTCCATCGAGGACGTCAAGCTCATGTTGGAGTGCTGGCGGCACCTCAACCCGGAGGTCAAGTGCGCCCTCAAGTTTGTGGCCTCGCACGGCATCGAGATGGTGTGCCTGGGCGGCGTGAATGCCGGCGCTAACCGGCTCCACATCTCGGATGGCTGCGGCGGAACCGGTGCGGCGAAACGCGTGGACCAAAAGCATGCCGGAATTCCGGCGGCCGCCGTGCTGCCTCTGGTTCAGGACACCCTGGTAGAGGATGGCGTTCGGGACCTTGTGGAGCTGAGCGTCGACGGCGGGGTGCAGACCGGCGAGCAGGCGCTCAAGCTGTTTCTTTTGGGCGCAGATCGCGTTGGTTTTGGCACGAGCCTTCTGCTATCGATCGGTTGCGCGATGCTGAGGCGCTGCCATATGGCGGGGCCAGATCCGAAAGATCCGACCGGGAAGCGCCGACTCGGTTGCGCACCGGGAATCGCGACCCAGGACCCGGCGTTGGTAGCAAAGTTCACCGGCAACTCACGCCAGATTGCCCGCACGATGCTGTTTGTGTCGCAACAGGTTCGCACTCTGATGGCAGAAGCCGGCATTCAGCGACTGCGCGACGTGATTGGCCACCGTGACCTGCTGGAAGTCAAGGCGCTGCACGGCAAAGCCGCGGCCTTGGACCTGCCGAAACTCGTTTCGGCACCGGCGGCTCGGGTCCAGTCTAGGCACTACGAGCGACAAACGGCGCGGCACCTTCCGCAACTTCGAACCGAAGAGATTAACGCGGCCCTCCGCGCCATTGCGGGTGGCACGGAGACGCTCGATGGTCAACTTTCCAACCGGGATCGGTGCGTTGGTGTCTCAGCGGCGGGAGAAATCGCCCGTCAGTTCGGCGACCTTGGCTTGCAAAACGGCGGAAAACTTCGGTACGAGCACGAAGGTGCGGCGGGGCACTTCTACGCCGCTTACGCAGTCGAAGGCATGGAATTTGCGATTGAGGGCCTCGTCGCCGACTCCGCGTTCACCGCCGCTTACGGCGGCAAACTCGTCATCGTTCCGCGACGTGGGACGACCGGACTCACAGTGGCAGGGAACACATTTGCGTACGGCGCGCGAGGCGGTAAGGCTTATATCGCAGGCCGTGCCGGGAACCGGTTTGGCATCTGCCTCCG
The DNA here is from genome assembly GCA_945881865.1 of Fimbriimonas ginsengisoli Gsoil 348. Classification (GTDB taxonomy): domain Bacteria; phylum Armatimonadota; class Fimbriimonadia; order Fimbriimonadales; family Fimbriimonadaceae; genus Fimbriimonas; species Fimbriimonas ginsengisoli_A. The sequence continues at coordinate 93,803 of CAMCVK010000012.1, forward strand.
CAAGAACCACGAGCGGGGCGCGCCCGAGATCGTCGTGGAGGGTGTGGAGGCAAACGGCTTCCAATACATGACCGGCGGCACCGTGCTGGTGCTGGGTTCGGTCGGGCCGAATCTAGGCTCGGGCATGACCGGCGGCGAAGTGTTCCTACTGGATGCCGACGAAAAAATGCTGAATCGGGACTACGTTCACGCGCTGCCGCTCGACGACGAAGCGGAAGCGACCGTGCGGCGACTTATGGAAAGCCACGTTCTGGAGACCGGAAGCCCGTGTGGCACGGCCCTGCTGGCCGACTTCAACCCGGGTCGGTACCGGCGGGTCGTAACGAAGCTCCTTCCGGAAACGCTCGAGTAGAGCCTAACCCGCGTTCAATCGTTTTTGTCGGTCGATCAACCCGGCAAAAACGGCCATCTCGGGGCTGTTTCGCAGCGCAAGATCGCCTTGATCGGTCGAGCGAAGCGCGCGAATCGCGGCGTCAGCGACCCGTCCATCCTGCCGCGCGGCCGGGTCTCGAAGCACGCCGAGGAGGTTTGGAACGAGCTTCGGTCGGTCGGTTGCGGCCAAAGCCGCTGCCTCGACCAAAGCCGGCGTGCGGAGTCCCGCCGCGATGACCTGCTCCGATGCGGCTCCTTTGATGCCGCCCGCGACGCGAATTACCGACTCATCCAGCGGTGGTGCAACTGATAGCGCCGTGCCGCCGGCTACCTGAAGGCCACTGAGGATCGACTCACGAAGTTCAAATTCGTCGTCGCTTCGGTAGTTCCACAACAGCCTAGCGCCCTGTACCGAGGCGATGCGGCCAATTCCAAGCGCGGCTTGCGCCCGCAGCGTCGACGGCTCTGCCGGATTCGCAAGAATCTGCACCAGAAGGGGCTCACTCCCAGGATCGCCGATGCCGCTAATCGCGGTGAGGTAGGCGGCCCGGGCATCGGAGATAGCGGCTAGGGTCATCGGGGCCGGTTGGCCGGGGACGGCGACGGCTTCGGGCTGCTTCGACTTTTCGAACATCTCTCGGTAGAGTCGCGTGAGTTCCGGGATGGCTTCCCGGCTCCGAAGCTTGCCAAGCCCGTCGGCGGCGGCAAGGCGGACATCAATGGACGCGTCTTTAAGCAGCGGCAATAGGACGGGCACCGACGGGCTTCCGAGGTCAACCAAGTAGCCGACGGCATTCGGCCGGGCGTCGGCGTTGGTTAGGGTCGCCGCCGCGAACGGTGCCGACGTCGGACCCAGGGTGGCAAGGGCCTTGGACACCGCCAACTGCTGGAAACTACCCTTTAGGGCAAGCTGCTCGGCAACCGCCTTCGGCTGCTTCTTGACGAGCTTAACCAGCGAATCGGTGAGGGCCTCTCGGGCGACGAAGTCGAAGTCGGCGAGTAGCTTCCCAATTAGGACGGCAATCTTCGGATCATCATATTCGCCGACCGACTGGCTCATCTTTAGTCGCTGGTCGGGGGCGAGGCCCTTGAAGAAAATGGCGATGTCGGGCCGGTCGGC
>CAMCVK010000013.1 GCA_945881865.1 Fimbriimonas ginsengisoli Gsoil 348
GCCCATCAAAGAACTGAAACAACTCACAACGCTTGGTCTACACAACACGCAGGTCAGAGACCTAGAGCCCATCAAAGAACTGAAACAACTCACAACGCTTGATCTAGACAACACGCAGGTCAGAGACCTAGAGCCCATCAAAGAACTGAAACAACTCACAACACTTGGTCTAGCAGGCACGCAGGTCAGCGACCTAGAGCCCATCAAAGAACTGAAACAACTCACAACGCTTGAACTAAGTAATACACAGATCAGAGACCTATCGCCCATCAAAGCACTGAAACAACTCACAGTGCTTTGGCTAGGCTACACGCAGGTCAGCGACCTATCGCCCATCAAAGAACTGAAACAACTCACGACCCTTGTTCTGTGGAATACGCCCGTCAGCGACCTATCGCCCATCAAAGAACTGAAACAACTCACAACGCTTTATCTAAGCTACACGCAGGTCAGAGACCTAGAGCCCATCAAAGAACTGAAACAACTCACAGCCCTTGGTCTAAACAACACGCAGGTCAGCGACCTAGAGCCCATCAAAGAACTGAAACAACTCACAACGCTTGATCTAGACAACACGCAGGTCAGAGACCTAGAGCCCATCAAAGAACTGAAACAACTCACAACGCTTGGTCTAGCAGGCACGCAGGTCAGCGAAGCGCAAAAGGAAGAACTCAAGAAGCACCTGCCAAATCTCATGATCTACGGGTAATCCGCTGGCCGACGATTGCGGCCTATGGCAGACAATTGCCTGGAACCGGAAGAACCGTCGAACTCTCCGAGATGGTTCCCCTTGGAGCGAAGCGTAGCGCAGCGGAAGGGGGAAACGTGGGGGAGGGGGGCGTTGCGAGAACCAACGGCAAGTGCCTCTGAACCCGTGCACGAGCGTTCGCTAAATGCACTGACAATGGCTGACGATTGCGGCCGATGGCGGACAATGGCCGACGATTGCGAACGGTCGCAGACAATTGCCCGGACAGGGGAACCCGCGCCAGACCCAAATCGACGCGTCTCGGCCTCATCCTTCTCCCGAGGGAGAAGGACTTTCGGAGACGTAGGAAGCAACGGGTAAACGACTCTGAACCCTTCTCCGAGCGGAGAAGGGAAGGGATGAGGCTAAAAGTTCCAGTTCGTGGGGAGACGGAAGGCGTGCTTTCTGACCAAGGTTGCCACTTCCGCCTCATCCTAATCCTTCTCCCGAGGGAGAAGGACTTTGACGACCCTGAGTCTGATGCTTGCGTTAAGTGCCAGAGAAACCCTCTCCCGAGAAAGAAGGACTTTCGGCGATATGGGAAGCAACGTGTAAGCGATTCTGAACCCTTCTCCGAGCGGAGAAGGGAAGGGATGAGGCTAAAAGTTCCAACTAGTGGGGAGACGGAAGGCGTGCTTTCTGACCAAGGTGGCCGTTTCCGCCTCATCCTAATCCTTCTCCCGCGGGAGAAGGACTTTGATGACCCTAACTCTGATGCTTGCGTTAAGTGCCAGGGAAACCCCCTCCTCGGTGGTTCCCCCTTCCAAGGGGAACCCGCCTGACTGCAAAATCCGCCGTTCCCTGACGGCGCGACGGCACGGAGCCGCCCGGGCTAGTTTGAACCCTAAGCGAAGCGTGTAGCCCCAGCCTCTGGGGCTGGGCAGAAAAGCCCCTAAGGCCCAAATCGATGCGTTTCCGCCTCATCCTAATCCTTCTCCCGAGGGAGAAGGACTTTCGGAGACAGTTTCCATCAGAATTACTAAGGATCAAGGAAGCCCCCTCCCCCACGGTTCCCCCGCTTCGCAGGGGCACCATCTTGGACCGGAGCAAGCCGCCAGATGCGCGGACAATGGCCGACTATGGCAGGCCATTGCCCGGAGGAGGGAACCCGCTTGAGATCGCCCCTATGGCACCGAGACGGAGCGGATTTCGCTGAGCGTGTAGGCGCCGTTGTCGTCCGTTCCGGCGATCACGTAATAGTACGTCCCGGCGGTGAGGCCAGAGAAGCCGTAGTCGGTCGAGCTGACCCAAACCGGAGCGATGATCGTGCGGACGCCCGGCCCGGGCTTCTGGTTATACAGCAGCACGGCATAGGACCGGGCGTTCGTAACGAAGCCCCAATCGAAGTCCACCGTTCCGGTGTCGGTCACAGGCGAAAACACGCTGATGTTATCCAGCGGCCGAACCGAATCGACGCTGCTGCGCGGGCCTTCGCCCACGCCGGAATCGTTGTAGTCGGTGGTCACGCCGGCAACTTGATACCGGTAGGTGCGGCCGTCGGTCAGGGCGTCGTCGAGGTCAGTAAAGATCTCGCCGAGCGGATCGCGCAGGAACTCATACGGAGCGATGGTGCCGCTAGAGCCGCCGCGATAGATGCGGTAGCCAAGCAGCGAATCCGCCCCGAGGGCGTCCCAAGTCAGGTCGATCTCGACCGTGTCGCCGCCGGAAGTGCGCCGGGTGACGTTCTTCACCTTGGGGGCATGCCCGGTGAGCTGCTCCTTCACGCCGTCGTATCGGTTGGAAGCGCCAGAGCGGTTGGTCGGCTCTGTCGGAGCGGTATAGGCGACGACGGAGAAGTTGCGCGGGGCGGGCAAAATCGGGTTCGTGCCGTTGAAAATCTGCAGGTCGGTGCGACGGTTGGCACCGGTGCCCAGGTTCACGATCTTCGAATCCGAATCGGAGCCGAGCGTGTTCGCCACGATCTGGTAGTCGTAGCCGCCGGGAATGCCGGAGATGCGGTACTCGCCGTTGGCGTCGGTAAGCTCCGTCATGCTGAAGAGCGCCTTCGCGCTGCCGATTCCGCGGGCGAAAACGCGTGCCCCGGCGACCGAGCGGCCAAAACCATCCACCACCGAGCCGAAGACGGTCGCGCCGCGGCCCTTTTGGTACAGCACCATGTTCACACTCATGGAGCGCTCGTTGCCGAAAATCCGCGCAAAATTCTGTCCGTAGTAAATCTTGCCGTTGATTTCGGTATCGGCCTTCACCAGGAGGTCCACCGGCGAAACGTCCTTCAACACGTAGGCTCCGCCGGGGCCGGTCGTGGTCGTTCGTCCGGCGGCATAAACGGCGACGCCGGGAACGGTGCCTCCGCTTTCGTCATAGACTACGCCCGAAACCTCACCATTTCCATCTTGGGTCGAGAGCGTTTTGCCACCGCATCCGGCGAAAAGGAGCGAGGTCACCGCCGCCAGGAGGAAGAACTTCGTAGTTATAGCGGTCATTTTGATCATTATCCAGACGCAAGGCCCTGGGTTTCGTTACGCCAAAACGGGCGGCCTCATGGCGCGAAATCGAACGAGAGCTCGATATCGATGCCGCTGCTGCGGTAGTTTCCGGTGGTCAGGGTGCGGTCGAGGTTCAGCACGTCGCGGAATCGATAGACGCTGCGCAGGGCCAGGTTGCGGTAGATCTGGTACTCGTATCCCAGGCTGAAGTAGCGCTCGTCTTGGCCGTAATAGCCGGTGCTTCGGCTGGAGCTGTAGGATCCGGTCAGCCGATGCCGATCGCGAAGCCGATATACCAGCGAGGCATCGTAGTAACGGCTGCTCTGCCGGTAACCGCTGGTTCCGCGCCCGTTCGAAAGCAAGGTGTATAGGCCGAAGGAATAAGAGAGTCGGCCTTTCGGCGCGCCAGTGAGCCCAAGGGAAAGGGTGGTGGCCTCGCTTCGGCTGCCCAGGGTGTCGCTGAACCTCGTCTGGCTGCGATCTACCGTCAAGCTTAGGAGGTTGAACGCGCCCAGGTCATAGTCGAATCCGGCGCCGTAGGCATCGGTCTTGGAGTTCGAACTCAGGTTGCCTTGCGACTGGGTGCGATAGCCGCGAAGGTTCATTGTGAACCGCTCGGAGGCCTGATACGAGAGGGTGGTCGACAGGTTTTCCAGGTTCGAAACGCCGGTAGACAGCAGATCGCCGCTGGCGCCGCTGGAGAACCCGTTTCCGCCGTAGCCAAGTCCGCTTCCCGAGCTAAGGCCGCCGAGGGTCGCAATCTGGCCGGAATCGCTCTTCACGTAGCTGCTGTTAAGCGTCCACACGGGGCTCGGCTTAAATGTGCTCGAAAGCGAAATGTCTTTTCCGGCCCCGCGCTTGCCCAGCGAGAGGATGTTGCTGAACGACGTCCGCGAGGAAATGCTGAGCGGGCCGCTGTTCCATCCAACGCCGAGCCGAAACGTCTGCAGGGACAGCTCGCCGATCTCCGTTTTGTTGTCGCTGGTGATCGGGCCCTTTCCGGTTTGGTAGTCCAGTGCCCAATCGGTTCGAAACCGGCCGATGTTTCGGTTTGCGGTGACGGAGGTCGTGCTCAGGCGGGCTTCGTCGGTGGAGCGGTTCGCGGTTCGCGTGTGCGTCAGGCCCCACCGGGTGCCGTCCGTCTCGCGATATCGGGTCGAGGCGCTCGCCGACGTGTACCGGGAGACCGCCGTCGCGCCGTTAGTTGCGGTGCGCGAGACGATGCTGCTGTTGCTGGTCGTCACCGTGCTGGACCACGGCCCGGAACCGTACTCCACCGTCAGGTCGGTTGCCCGCTCGTTTCGGCTGAACCCGCGACTCTCGATCGCGACGTAGTTTGACGGGATGTCGCGCGCGCTTGCGGTCAGATTGAATCGGCCAAAGCGATACGCTCCGTCGAAGCCCCGCGCCGTTCCCGCTGGTTCGGTGGTGCCGACCGCCTTGCCCTGGGCTTGGCTGTATTGCAGATAGCTGCCGCTGGAGGAGTTACCCAGGGGAACGCGGTAGTCCCAGCCTTCCACTTTCCGGTCGCCATCTAGCGATTGCACCAAGACAGGACGGTAGGTCACGGTCACGGTTTGGTTCAAGTCTACATAGCGAGACATGAAAAAACGTCGGGGGTATGCGGGGTCAAACGTGTAGTCGACGTTGGGAACCTGCGTGATGCTTCCCACCCGAATGACGACCGTCGCGGGAATCGGCTCATAGCTCAGGTCGTACGGGATGGAAGGCGCGCCGCGACCCTGGAAGAGGTCCACCTTCGTGCGGTTGTCGGCCGAGCCCGAGCCAACCTGTTCCATAACGGTGGCGCCCACCCGGCCGAACCGGCCGAAGTCATAGCTGAGTCCCGCGCCTTGGATTGTGCCGCTGGTTTGGTTGAACGAGCTAGATTCGTAGGTGGCGACGATGGCGCTGGAAGGAGCGATGATCCGGCTGATGAAGGTGATCGCTCCCAGCTCGGAGTCTAGGTCGAAGTCTTCGCCCAGCTTCTGCGCGACGCCGTCTACCCGGACTTCCAGCGTGTCCGACCGGATCCGCCCGCTCTGAAGATAGTACGGACCCACGGAGTTGTTGCCTTCTATGCTGACCGTCCGCGCCGATCCGCGCGCGTTGCTGCGTACCGCTCTGAACTCCGTCCGGCCTTGGCTCCAGGCCAGGAGGCCGCCGTTGACCGAGCGGGCGAGCCGGGCAAACCGGTTCGTGTTCAGGAGGTTCGCGTTGATGTCGCCATAGCTAAACTTCGCCGGGCCGCGGTCGTAGTTGAATGTAACGCGATTCTGGTCTGGGTCCTGAAGGCGGTTGTCAGTGACCTGAAAGTTGAAGTCCCAAAAGCCAAGAACCCGCTTTCCAGAGACGTTGAGATTCCCGGAATCGGTGAAGGCCCGGTCCCCCTCGCCGTAATAGTTCAAGGTTTGGAAGGCGTCGCGGTCACCGGTAACGGTATGGCGGTGAAAGGCGATCACGCGTTGGCCGGTCAAGTCGACGCGGTCGGCGACGGATTCGTTGAACCACGCTTTCAGCGACTTGGGACGCGCTCGCGCATTCGACTTTCCGGGCACCCGCTGGCGCATCCGCTCGCGAAGCTTGATGACCTGGATCTCCTTGACGACGGCCGGATCGAGTCTAAGGGTTCGCACTTGGGCGTGCGCGTTCGGGGTGACAGGGCCCAGAACGCCGACGAGACCAGCAAATACGGCAAGTTTCGTTCGCTTCAGCAACGAAGTGAGAACGTTGGAGAACGGGTTTAGGTTCGGAATTTTACGAAGAAACCTTGCTTGCGGCGCCCAGGGTGTCGATGACGATCTGCAGGTTCTGGAGCGCGAGGCCCCGCATTTCGAGATTTTTCTTCTCGACGATCTTCGCGTTTCGGTCGCGGTCACGCTGAAACGTGGTGTAGGCATCAAAAAGTCGGGCGGCGGTGAGGCCCTCCAGGTTGACGGCCGAACCGATATCTAGCAGCCGGGCGAAGGAGGCCACCTTCGGATCGTAGTTCAGCATGAGCGCCGGCACGTTCACGGTGGTGGCGAGAATTCCGGCGTGGAGCCGCATGGCGACCACGCAGTCGACCCGGGCCAGACGACGCTGAATTTCCTGCGGAGATTCGATTTTTCGGAGGTCGGGGATTTTTCCTCCCTGTCGATCCGAAATTTGTTGGATCAAAGGGTCGTCTTCCTTGCGATCCATGCTGATGAGCACGGGCATCGTGCCCGATTGAAACAACATTTTGCAGAAGTCGCCGATGACGCCGGTAACGTCAAAACCCTTTGCGATCGGCCGCGGCGAGATGGCGACGGTTCGCATTTTGCCAACCTGAAAGTTCTCGGCGTCTTCGAGCAACCTGGGGAACGGGAGCAGGAAGGCCGAGTCGGCGGTCACTTTTGCCGGCGTGCGCACGTTCAGCGCGCGAAGAGCGTTCAATGCCTGCGGGTCACGGACGCCAATAAAGTCGGCCGAGCCGAGGGCCTTGGCCGCAATTCGTTTGCCAAAAAAGGTGCTCAGCGGCCCGATTCCTTGACCGGCAAGAACCACCTTTTTCTTCGATTTCTTTGCCATCGAGATCAGCTTCGCGTAGTAGTACACGCTCCGAATGCTCGTAACGTCCTGGAAAATGCTTCCACCGGGGAAAACAAGCGCATCACAGTTATCGATGGCGCGCTGCACGGATGCCATGTCGCGGCGGGGAACGGCAGAGATTCCTTGGAGGCGGTAGCTCTCGTCTGGAGAACCACTCAGAGCGGTGACTTCGAAGCCTTCGCGCTGGGCGGCATTGGCGAATCCGGCCATGATGGCGTCATCGCCTAGATTCCCGCACCCAAAATAACCCGCAAGTAAAAGGCCCGCCAAAATTTCCCCCCAAACCAAACCACGTCGCCATCGACGCACGCCGACCCTATTTCTGTTCCGGCGGCAAGAACCGTTTTACAACGGTCCACGCTAGCACTCCGAGGATACTCCCCAACGCCCACCCAATCAAAACTCTCGCGACGCTTAGTTGCACCGGAATATGGCCGTGGCAGAGCGTGTTCACGATTCCGGTCTGGCCGATGGCGCCGACGGCAAGCAGCAAAATGATCCAGGCGCGGAACCGCGGGTCGTCGCGTAACCACCCGCCTTCGCGAAGCTTGTAGCCGTACATGCCAAACGCAACCCAGAGCACCGGATGCCCAAGGAGAAACTCCTTCGTCCGGGGTCGAACGTACATGATGTTGTCGAGCGTGCTTCGGAAAGCGAGCTCGAGTCCGCTGGCTTCAGCACCTGAGTCGTTCCCGGTCCGCGCGAGGAGCATCATGATCACGACGCCAACCGCGCCCGCGAGCCCGGCGGTGCCCCAGGTGATCGGCTGCAAAAGGCCCGCCCGCCAATCGGTGAGCCGCGTCCAAAAATAAACCGCCACCAGCGCGATCGGCAGCCCAACCGAAGCCTTGATGCCGCGAAATTCCTCGGCTTTCACCATGAAGTTCGTGCCGGTCATGGCCGCCGCCACAAAGAGGGCTGCCGCAAGGGAAGCCAGCGAGATGATGAGGACCCGCCAAAACAACACGCCGGCTCCGGTGGCTTGGTCCTCGGCGTTTGGTTCGGCAAGGAGATAGCCCGCGCAGGGTGCCGCGATCGCGACGGCAAGGGCCATGTAGAGCAAGCCTGAACCCGTGGCGCTCAAACCGCCCAAGGCCAAAGCCCCCAGGCCGAGCATGATTTGCCAGATGCGCCCAAAAGGAAGCGAGCGGAAGGTGGCGATGAGGAGCACCGCTCCGGCCAAGCCGAGGAGTAGGCCGTACACGCGGGGTGCTTGATAGGCGAGGAACGTGTGGGCGGGGGCAACGGAAAGGCCGTCCTTCTTTATTTCTTCGGTCACCGTTCCGACGAGGCGGGAGAACTCGGAAAACGGCATCGCGGAGCTTTGCGAGGTCGGCCGTAGCAACAGGATGCGAATGTTGCGCTCGCGGGCGGCCTTCCGAAATCGGTCCAGAGTTGCGTCAAACGAAATCTTATCTAGCTCGGCCGCGGTGGCGCTGTGCAGGCGAATCACGTTATCTGGATGGGAGCCGACCATTTCGGCGTCTCCACCGAGCTTGGTGAACTCCGGCGAGCTGTACGGAATCTTTGATAACTTAAGCTTTTCCGCGGTGAACTTGGTTAATTCCTTTCGGCCAAGAACCTGGTCCCCGAGCGGCATGAACACGTCTACTCCGCTCTCTTTCATCCACTCGATGGTTTCCGTAATCGCGCGCTGGCCAAACGCAGGGGAGTTCGCGAACCGCCCGATCACCTGGAGTTTGGCCGCCTTTGCGATGGAGAGCTGCTCCGGATTGAGTCCCAGCGACGCAGTGCGAACCAGTCCGGGCGGTAGGGGTGGGAGTGCGACAAGGGAGTCGCGCGGTTGCATCCGGCCGGCTAGCTCGCCAAACCGAATGTGGAAGCCGCGCTGCAGACGTAGGAGGATGCCCGGGTCGTTTAGGAGAAGCGAGGTCGCCTGCAACCGCCGCCCGGCCTCTTTTGCGGGATAAGAGGTTCCCCGGACGGAAATTCGGCCCTGACCGATCAACTCTCCGACGGTTTCTTCGTTCAGGATGATGCCGGTCAGCCCCTGCGCCTTTAGCTTCTCCAGCGCCTGTTCGATGGTAATGCCTTCGCTGGAGGCGTACGCCTCGATCACGTCGTACTCGGCGGTGATGGATACCGCTTGGTTCGACGTCTCCTGCTGGTGTCTTCGCAGAACACCGAACAAGCTCACTAGCACCAAGATAACCAGTGAAACCGCGAGCACGAGACGGGATGATAGTTTCATATCGGGGTGGCCGGGAGCAGCTCCGGAGCATCGTCATTGCGCAGCAGCGCTTTTCGGCCAATGATCAAGACGGTTACCATGCCCGCGAGAAACCCTCCAACGTGCGCCCAGTTCGCAACTCCGTCCTGCGGAAGCAAGATTTGGATGAGGAACCAGGCACCCAGCAAGATCCAGGCCGCGATCTCGAAGGAAAGAAACAAGAGAATCGGCACGATCACTTCGATCTTGCTCGAAGGAAACAGGACAAAATAGGCGCCCAAAATGCCGCCGATGGCCCCGCTGGCCCCCAAAACCGAGCCAACTGAATTTGGATGAACGTAGACCTGCGTGACGGAAGCGGCGACGCCCCAAAAAATGTAGTACAGCACGTACCGCCAGCCGCCCATGACCCGCTCGATGCTCGGCCCGAAGACCATGAGGAAGATGACGTTGCCCAGCAGGTGAACCAGATTCGCGTGCAGGAACATCGAAGTGAACAGCGTTCCCAGCGGAAACTTATCGATATTCGGCGAATCGCCGAGCGCGCGCATCACCTCTTGTGGCCGCATCGCGAGGTCGGCAAACACGACATTGGGTCCGCTAAAGTGCCACTGGCGATCCCAAAAATAGATCAGCGTGTTCAACGCCACCAGGGTGAGCGTTACGGCGGGAAGGCGTTCCTTCCGCAGGTTATCGCGAACGGGGAACACGGTTAAAGAATGTACCTTTGGGCCCGGCCGACCCCGGGACCCACTATCGCTCCCCCGGCAAGACGATGCCCCGCATAATCACCCGTTGTGCCGCCAAGAAAACGAGCAACGTGGGCAAAGCCACGAGGCTGAGCGCAGCCATGATGACCGACTTTGGCGCGCTGGCCTGCAACTGGTACACCCACACCATCAGCGTCCACATTTTCTGGTCTTGGGCGATCAGGAACGCGTAGATGAACGCCCCGTAAGCTCCCATAAACGCCAGCAACGCCAGATAACCCAACACGGGACGGCTGAGCGGCAACGCGATTCGCATCATCATCGTCGTCTCTTTCGCGCCGTCGATCTGCCCGGCTTCGAAAAGCTCTTGCGGAAGCGAGTCAAAGAAACCTTTCAGAAGAAAGACCATGTAGCCGCTGGCGGCGGCGGGGAGCACAAGGGCGGCAAATGTGTTCAGCAGCCCGAGGTCCTTCAGGAGCAGGAAGGACGGAATCATGGCGACCTCGGCCGGAAATGCCATGGTCGCCAGCAAGAAGATCAGTATCTGGCCAGACTGCTTCACCGGATAGCGCGAGAGTGCGTATGCCGCGAGCGGATTCACCGTGAGCTGCGTGACGATCGCCAGGAAACAGAACAAGAACGTATTCCACACCGCGCCACCGTTGATGAGGATGTAGTCGAGTACGTAGTTGTAGTTTCGGAAGGTGAACTCTTGGCGGATGGGGGTTGCCAGAGAGGCGACGAGGCTCGCTTCATCGGCGGCAATCGGCATCGGTGTGCCGGGAGATGCCAACTGTGCCCAGCGATCCTCCGCAGTCTCTTTCTGATACCGCGCGGGCAGTACAGTCCGACGGAACTCGGCGTACCAGGCGTCGCGGGCCGGCGGAAGCGCCAGCGTTTCGATGTTCGTCGCGTCCTGCTTCAGCGCCGTAGGCACGCGCTCCCACTGGTTCTCGGTTCGGCCGCGAACGTATTCCTGCCAGAGCTTTTGTTCTCGCACCGGAATCCGAAATTCGACCGGCAAGGCGGCCTTGAACAAAACCCAATCTCGGTACTTCGCGGTGTCGGGCGGTGCCCAAGACTTGCGTTCCAGCATCTCGGCCGGGGGGACGACGGTCTGAAACGCGACGTTCTCTTCGATGTAAGTCTTGTTCAGGCGGTCAATATTGTTCTTGAACCGCTCGCGCAACCATGTCTGGTAACGGATTTGGAGGCGGCCGGTCGCCTGGTTGGGGGCGGTTTTGAATCCGGCCGACCAGTGTGTGAGCGGTAATTCCGAAAGGTATGTGCGATAACGCTCGACCGGTTCCGCCGGGGCCGACGCCCCAAGGCGGGAAGACGCAATCGCGGCGGCATCGCCCGCGTACTTGTCGTCGATGTACTTCTTTTCGAGCTCGCTCGGGTCTTGCCAGTAGGCAGGAATCACGCGGTTGTCGTTCTGGTCGGTCGGGCCCTTAAAGCCGGTCCCCACCATCAGCATGAACGGATACAGCGTCGTGACGGCGCCAACGCACAGGATGGCGTACAAGATGCCCATCGCGAGGCGTGCGCGGGGACGGTTCCGCCCGACTTTTCCAACCAGGCTCATGGCCGAGACACCTTCAGCGGCCGAACATATCCTTCAGCCGTCGGCGCTGGGCCAGGGCGCGAAGCTTCTTAATCGCCTGAATTTCGATTTGCCGAACCCGCTCGCGCGAAAGCTTCATTTCCCGCGCGACATCCTCCTGGACGTTCGGGTCGCCCTCGGAGTCTAGGTGGAACCTGAGCCGCATCACCCGCTGCTCCCGTTCGTTGAGTTCGCCCAGAATGCGCTGCAGTTCCTGCATCACTTCCTGGTCGATCATGTTCGTTTCGGGGTCCGGGTTGGTCGTATCTTTGATCAGCCCGCCAAGCGTCATCCCGCCGCCGTCGCCGACGCTCATGTCGAGCGAAAGCAGGTCCTGGGAGCTTTGCATCAGCATCACCAGTTTCTTGGGCGTCAGGCCCATCGCGTGGGCAAGCTGATCGATCGTGGGCTCTTGGCCGAGCTCGCGGCCCAACCTCGCCTTTTCTTTTTCGATTTTGCGCAGTGACTGCGAAACGTGCGCGGGGAGGCGAATCGCTTTTGATTTGTTGTCGATAGCCCGCCCGATCGCCTGGCGGATCCAGTGGGTGGCGTAGGTGCTGAAGCGGAAGCCTTTATCCGGATCAAACCGCTCTGCCGCCTGCATCAGGCCGATGGCGCCTTCTTGGATGAGGTCCTCAAGCGGGATCGAACGGTTGCGGTAGGTCTTCGCGATGTTGATAACGAGCCGCATGTTCGACTCGATGAGCCGCTGTTTCGCGACCTGATCCCCTCCTTGCACCGCGCGGGTAAGCCGAATCTCTTCCTCGGGCGTTAGCAAGGGCGCCTGGGTTAGGCGGCTCAAATAGCTGGGAAGACCGTCTTCGCTATCGTTTCGGGGCGGGATCTGGCTCATCCGTAGATCGGGTGCAAAATTAGGAAACCAAACTTCCGTGCCTCTTTGGGAGTCATCCTCCCGCAGGGAGCGGTGTCGCCCGGTTTCTTTACCCGACAACGGTCGGCGAGAATCACGGGATATCGACTTTCGATGCAATGATTCTACCGAAACGGTCCCGTCTATACGTGATGCGCACATCCAGATCCAGCGTGAGGTCATGGATGGAGGCTCGTTTTCCGTCGACGGTCCATTTTGTATCCCGCGTCACGGTGATGTGATAGGTTCGGCCGTCAATTAGCACGTCGAAGATCCCGTTGCCGACCAGGATCAAAACGACCCTCCCGACCGCCACACCGTTCGACGGCATCGGTCTAGAAGGCGGCACTGAGCTCTTCTTGGTGGTGACACGCGGGGCTTTCGTGGCTTTTGGCGGGGTGGGCGTCGGACGGTCGGCCTCCGGCTCCTCCTCGGCATCAAGCGTGGTGATGGCATCGGTTGCCGATACGAGCCAGGTGTCGTAGCTGGGCAGGGTGCGAGCCTTCAGGACGAGCTTTGTCCCGAGCGGCACGGCATCAGCCGTGACCGGACGACCGGCAATCGTGATCTTCGATTTCGCGGTCACCCGGTACAAAAACTGCGTTCCGTCGGAAAACGCGACCCGCCAGCCAGTTTTCTCGATCGCCTTCAATTCGCCCGGTAGCCGCTGTTTCCGAATCCTTTCCAGCCAGGCCCAAGTCTTCGCGTCGGCAAGTTCTTTCGCCAGGGCAGGGCTAACGGACGTTTTCGCGCGAACAACGACGGCTTCCTGCCCGGCAAAATCGGGCTTCGGCACCGGCGCGAAGTTCTTCCAAAAGCGGCATTTCGGGTCAATTTGAAATGCCCGGACGCGGCCGGCGTCTTCTACCGTGAGGTTGGTTCCGTTTGCGTTTACGAACTTCGAGGGGATCACTTCATTCGCGGCGGAAGAAATGAGTGCGAAGCCGACTAGGATCGAGGCGAATACGAATCTATAATGGGAGTACTGGCGCATGAACGAACAAGCCTTTGTAGATCAGCAACAAAACGTTTGGAAAGAACTAGGGGAACTTTGCGACAAAGCAGATTTTAGCCCAAGTCATCTGACGCCCAAAGAGTTGCGTACTTTTTTGCGCCTGTACCGACAGGTCACGCGCGACCTGACGCTTGCCCGAACGAAATCGAACAATGCCGGATTGATTGATGCGTTGAACGCACTGGCGGGCCGAGCCTACGGAATTCTGTACCGGGCACCGCGACGGTCGATTTGGTCGGCGTTGTGGGACGCCCTAGAAACGGTGGCCGATACCGTCCGGCGTCGCCGAAACTTTATCTTCATCAGCACCGGGCTCTTCCTTGCTTCGGCGATTTTTGCCTTCATGCTGTTGAACGTGGTGCCTCAGACGCGCGAGTTCTTCGTTCCGCCGGGGTTCGAGCAATCGTTCGAAGGCTGGAAAACCGGCAAGTCTGAGGCGAGGACCGGCTCGGAAGGTATCGGGGCGACCGCCTTCTACGCGCAGAACAACCCAGCCGCGAGTATTGTCACGGCGGCGTACGGTGCCGGCTCCTTTGGTATTTTCTCTGTTTACTTGATCGCAAACAACGGAGCGATGATCGGGACTCTGATACATGAGCTGGCTCCGCTGGGCCACGTTGGGTTCCTGCTTTCCTCAATCTTTCCGCACGGCGTGCCCGAGCTCTCGGGAATCTTTATTGCCGGGGCCTGCGGATTGATGATGGGTTGGGCACTCATCAATCCGGGTCAAAAAACCCGTGGCGATTCTCTGAAAGCCGTCGGCAAGGATGCGTTCGTCCTCCTGGCAACTTCGGTTGTACTGATGTTTATCGCGGCGCCGATCGAGGGATTTTTCAGCTTTAACCCCCAGGTTCCGCAATGGCTAAAGGTCGTTGTCGGCGCGGTGGAAGTCGTCCTGTGGGCGCTGTTCTGGACGCAGTTCGGGCGAAAAGACCGACCGGTAGAAACATATTAGCCCGGGCCACCTCTGTGGTCCCGGGCTAAAGAAGGGAGTTGTCTTAGGCGGCGAACTTGCTGGCGAGCGTCGGCTCGACCGGAATTCCGGGGCCCATCGTTGAGCTGAGCGTGATCGTCTGGATGTACTTGCCCTTTGCGGTTTGCGGCTTCGCCTTGATGAGGGCGTTGAGCGCGGCCTTGAAGTTCTCGATCAGCTGCTCGTCGGTGAAGTTCACCTTGCCAAGCGGCATGTGAACGACGCCGGCCTTGTCGGCGCGGTACTCAACACGGGTCGCAGCCTTGATCTCGCGCACGGCGGCGGCGATGTTGTTGGTGACGGTTCCGTTTCGCTTGTTCGGAGTTCGAGCACCGAGCATTCGGCCGATCTTTCCGATCTGCGGCGCCATCTCTTCGGTGGCGAGCAGAACGTCGAAGTCGCGCCAGCCGCCTTGAATCTTCTGGATCAGTTCGTCGCTACCGACTTCGTCGGCACCGGCGACGCTTGCGGCCGCGGCGAGGTCGCCACGGGCCAAAACGGCCACTTTGCGGGACTTACCGGTTCCGTGCGGAAGGTTGGTGATGCCGCGAACGTTCTGGTCGCCCTTTCGCGGGTCAATTCCGAGAACGACGGCCATGTCGACGGCTTCGACAAACTTGGCGGTGGCGGTTTCCTTCACTTTAAGAAGGGCAGCGGTGACTTCGAGAGCGACGTCTGGGTTCACCTTTTCGGCGACGGCGACATAGCGGGCAGAATGGGGCGCGGTTCGTACTTGTTTTCGCATGGTATCTCTGGTGCAAACGGCGCATAGCGCCTCCCAGCCTTAGGGGGAAAAGGATACCCGCTAACCGCGAATTGCCGTAAAGTGGACTCGATCGCTCTTGTAGCGCGGCGGATCGAGCGTGTAGCTGTGGTACGCGCGCAGCTCCTCGAACCCGGCGTCCTCCAGCATTTCGAAGATCTCATCGGTGTCGTAGGCCCGCTGCCTGTGCACCTCGTGGAACTCGTCGCCCTTGTACCAGAACGTCATGTTGACGGTGATGATCCGCGATTCCGGATCCCAATCGCCGAACCACTGGTAGCGCAGTTTGGCGTTCTTGCGCATCTGCTCCTGGTCGAAAAGTGAAGCTTCGAAGGCGTAAGCCATATTCAAATCGAAAATCAGCGAGCCGCCGGGCTTCAGGTGTTTCGCCATGCATTTGAAGCCGTTCGCCAAGGCATCGGCGTCGAGGATGTTGTTCAGGCTGTCGAAGAAGCTCAGCGCGCCGTCGTAGGTTTCGCCCAAATCGAAGTTCGTCGCGTCGGCGACATGGTACGGAATCGGCAGCTTTTTCTTGGCCGCTTTGCGTTTGGCGATGGCGATCATACCGGGTGCAAGGTCGAAGCCGGCCATCTCGCGGCCTTCGTCCTGCAGCATCTCGCACATCGTGCCGGTGCCGCAGCAGATGTCCAGAATCTTCTTCGGCTGAACCTGCTGCATCGAGAGGAGCAGAAGGTAGTAGCTCACCCACATGCGGTATGGCACCGCTTTCATCAGTTCGTCGTAGTACGGCGCGACCGGCCCAAACGAGAGTGTCTCGGTCAAGGCTTCCGGGCCGCAATCTCGGCTTCGACCTTACTTAGTCGCTTTTCGACTCTCCGGAGATAAAGCCACAGGCCGCACCACACCAGGAGCGGCGATACGATCGCGATTTGCCAATTCTGCATCTGAATCATCCACAAGCATCTCGATCAGCCCCACCCGGTACCGAAACCGGAAGAGCCCGAGGCATGCCACAAACACCAACGCAAACATCGAATAGAACACCCCACGGTAGACCGAGTCGAAACCACCTTCGGCAATCACGTTCGGGTGGAGCGACTTCACCATGGGAAGCCTCGGATAGACGAAAATGAGGAACAGCACCGGAAGCACGCTGGACAGCGAATAGGCGGCGGCGTTGGCCGCGCGGCGGGCTGTGTCGCCGTAGGCCGCTCGCACGGCGAAGTAAGCCGCCGAGATGAACATCACCAGCAGGTAGCTGGTTTGGCGCGGATCCCAGTTCCACCACGCGCCCCACTGCACCTTGGAGAAGATGATGCCGGTTGCCAGAGTGAGGATTCCGGTGACGACGGCGATCTCCATGGCCGCTTCCGCGCGCAAGTCCCATCGCCGGTCTTCGGTTCGCAGGTAGCGAAAAGCGAAGTAAGGAGCCGCAACAAAAAATAGCGCCGAGGTTAACGCGCAGGGAAGGTGGAAAAAGACCAATCGCGCGAGGTCCGGTACCTGGAATGCGGGAGCGGGCGGGGCCAAGAACGTGGCCACCGTGCCAACGGCCATCAGAATGCCGAGTGCAATCCAGGTTGGGGTCTTCACCGTTTCCACACCGCCGCGAACAAGTAGGGTCCCACGGCTAGCGAAGCAATACCGTACCCGACGAGTCCGACTGCCGATCTCCAACCATTCTCTACGACGCCATCGCCAAGCCCGGTGCGCAAGGCGGCCATCCCCAAAAAAATGATCGGAAGCAAGAGCGGCAGCGCGAGGGTTGCGGCTAGGCCGGTGCTTTGGCGTGCCCGCGAAGCCATCGCGCCACTCACCGAGGTTGCCCCGGCCAGGGCAAGGACCGTGCCAAACAGACCCAAGGCGAAGATTCCGGGCTGGGCCACGTTTTGGCCCGTGAATAGCAGGAAGGTCCCTGCTAGGACGATCGCGTTTGCGGCCAACTCTGCCAACACCCAGAGCGCTTTGCCCCAAAACACCGAGTGCGGCCGCGCGACCAAGCGCAACAGATCGCCGGTGCGTTGCTCTTCCTCATTGGTAAACCGGCGGGGTGCGGTCAGCAGGCTGGCAAACAAAAGGGCAACCCAGTACAGCCCGGCGCCAAGCGTGCCCGAAAGCTTCGTGCTGAAGGCGGCGAGAGAAATTGCCATCATCGAGCCAAGGCTGAACAGCAGCCCGGCGAGCAGAATCGAGGGGTTTCGGAACTCGGTCCGCCACTCCTTTCGCAGAATCGCGAGGATTTCGCGGGTCCAGCCGCCGTCTCTAGGCTCCGATGGCGAGTTCGAGATTGCCGTACCTCCGCTCGGCGGGGTCGTTTGTCGCCAAGATGCAAGCCCCACGCTCCGCTTGCTCTCGCACCAGGTCGTCGATGAGCGCGATTCCGTCGGCGTCGAGAGCGGCCCCGGGTTCATCCAAGGCGAGAATCTGCGGGCCGGCCTGGGCGGCGAGAGCCAGCTTCAGCCGCGCGCGCATTCCGGTCGAGAGCAGACCCGCCGGACGGTCGGCAAAAGCCGCGAGGCCGATGCGTTCCAGCCAGAAGCGCACGTTCGCTTCCGTGCCCCGGCAGTCGGCGGTGAACTCGAGGTGCTCGGCGACGGTGAGGTTCGCGTACACCGCCTGGTCAATCGCCGAAAAACCCCAGAATGTGCTCGGGTCGCCATCGAAGGTAATGGTGCCTCGATCCGGAGTCTCCAATCCGACCAGGCACCGAAGAAACGTCGACTTGCCGCTTCCGTTCGCGCCGGTAACCACCAGCACGTCGCCGCGCGCAAGCTCCAGCGAAACGTTTTGAAACAGCGACTGCCGTCCGTACCGTTTCGAAAGACCTTCGACGACGAGAAGCGGCTTCACGCGAAGCGCACGTTGGATCGGGCGAGGGCGTAGGTCTCGGGCGTGAGGTAGACCAGCGGCACGCTGGTCGCGGGCAGGTCCTCGGCCAAGGTCGCTCCGCGGCTGGCGAAGGCGAATCCGCTGTAGCCACCGAACGAAGGAACTAGCCCAACGTAGCTACCGGTTTGCGGGAACACCTTGCCGAACTCGCCGAGAATGGCATCCAGGCTATACGGGCAGAAGACAAAGTTGTCGGCTTGGGTTACCAGGAATCCGTCCGGCGAAAGCAGCCGGAACAGGTCCCGATAGAACGGCTCGGTAAACAGCATCTCGCTAAGGTTCCCGCTCTCGCCTTCGTAAACGTCCGTCGAGTCCGAGACGATCAGATCGTACGGAGCGAGGTCGGCTTTCACGAACTCGAAGGCGTCCGTGAGGTGCAGGTGAACGCGCGGGTCTTCGAAAGCGCCTTCGGCCAGTCGAGGCAAGAACTCGCGGGAAGCTTCCACCACGCCGGCGTCGATCTCGACCATGTCGATGGTTTCCAGGCTTTCGTGCCGGCAAAGCTCACGAATCGCTCCGCCGTCGCCGCCGCCGATGACGAGCGCGCGGCGCGGATTCGGAACCGAAAGAAGGGGAACCTGGACGAGCAGTTCGTGGTAGGCCCGCTCGTCCATCTCGGCCAGTTGGATGTGGCCATCCAGCAGTAACACGCGCCCGAGGACCTCGGTGTCGTAGATATCGATGCGCTGAAATTCGGTCTGGCGCTCTAAAAGATGCTCGCTGATCTGGACGTTAACGGAGAGCTTGTCTCCGCGGATCGGCATCGTGAAGTGCGCCATAGACCTCTATTGAACCGGTTTAGCCCTCGGCTTTGCGGGTAAGAGTGAGGTTTCCGGCCCCGACTGCGCCCGTGCTGGCGAGGGTTTTCCCACTTTCGTCGAGCTTCATCTCAAGTGTTTTGAGCGATTTAGCCGCGTTGTCAATCTGGGCGGCAGCGCCGGGAATGGCGCCCAAGGTCTTCTTCAACTCAGCGGCAAAGTTGTCGACCGACTTGCCGTTGACGGTCGTCGTGGTGACGGTCACGGTTTCCTTCTCCAACTTCCAGGTTCCAGCGATGGCGATGGACATGTTGCCCGCGCCGGTGAAGGTGATGTCGACGGTGTGATCCGGCTTAAATTCGGCAGATCCGCCCGGGACGTCCCACTTACCCAAGACCTTCGCTTCTGGGTTAGAGCAACCCGCCATGACCATGATTCCCAAAAGTGCCATGGCACCGAGAGCTACGCTTCGTTTCACGCTCCCATTATCCTCGCGATGGCGCGCCAAATGCTGAATCATTCTTGTGTCCGTTGGTAAATGCGAACGACGGCCCTCATGAGATGCGTTACGCCCGCGAATCCGAGCAACACCAAAAAGCCCAGACCCTCGGAAAACATCCAAAAAATCATGAGCGCAATCGCGGCGGCGTAGACCCAGCGCCACAGAAAGCGCAGGTACGGCTCCAATCCCGCCATGGCCAGCGCAAGGCCGGTGCCGACGATGGCCACGTTCGGCTTATAGCCGATGGGGACAAGCGGCTCCCACATGGCTTCGGTAATGATGCCAAACGCGATGAGCCCAAGGCCGTAGAACGCGAGCAGCAGAATCTTCGTGTCCGTCGCCGGCAGCGTGATCGGCTCCTTAAAGTCTTCCCACCGAATCGGCTCGCGCTTCTTCTTGATCGGAGGCGAATACTCCGGGTACTGCGTCCACAACGGCGGCTGGGCCGCAAAGTCCATTGGATTCCTGGCGAGCAAGGGAGGAGCCGCAACGGGCGGCAGAATCGGCGGCGGCGGCGCATCGTACTGCGGATAGGCGGGAAGCTCCGGCGTGGTTTCCGGGCGGGCGTCTTCAAATCGATCCGGTGCGTCCGTTGGGCTGAAGAGGTGATGCTCCGGGATCGGCGGCGGCGTGTCGTACTGCGGTTTAGCGTCATCGAACCGATCGGGCTCCGTCGCTGCGCTGTAGGCGTGATGGTCTGCCACCGGCTCTGGAGATGGACTCGATTCAAACGATGGTGGGTCTTGGGGATCCTGCATACGCCGTCGTCCGGGCTTCCTAGCTTAACACGTGGAATTCTTGCTTGTTACCAAAGGCCCAAAACTTCCCGGCAAGAATGTGCGGTCCCGGGACACCCTTGGCTTGCGGGTAGCGTATTACCCATTCATGGGCAAGGCGATTATTGAAACGAAGGGTCTCAGCAAACGGTATGTCATGGGAGATCAGGTCGTCAACGCACTCAAAGACGTCAACCTGACGATTGAGCAAGGCGAGTTTGTTGCCATCATGGGCCCGTCTGGCTCCGGCAAGTCGACGTTTATGAACCTCATCGGGTGTCTTGACCGTCCCACAGCCGGCGAATATTTGCTGAACGCAGAGGCGGTTGCTTACATGGAAGACAACCAGCTGGCCGAAATCCGTAACAAGTACATCGGCTTCGTGTTCCAGAACTTTAACCTTTTGCCCCGAACGACGGCTCTTAAGAACGTCGAACTTCCGCTGATGTACGCCGGTGCCAAGAACCGCTCCCAGCGCGCCAAGAAAGCGCTGGAGATGGTCGGTCTCGCCCAGCGAATGGATCACACGCCCGCGATGCTCTCGGGTGGCCAGCAGCAGCGCGTTGCCATCGCCCGCGCCATCGTGAACGAACCGGTTTTGATCCTTGGCGACGAGCCGACCGGAAACCTAGACTCGCGCACCTCCGAGGAGATCATGGCGGTGTTCCAACAGCTCAACCGCGAGGGCAAAACGGTCGTAATCGTTACCCACGAAGAGGACGTTGCGCTGCACTGCAAGCGGATCATCCGGTTTAAGGATGGAGCCGTGCGGGTGGATGAGAAGGTGGCGGTTCAGACCGACGCGCGCGAAGTATTGAAGATGATGGACACGCCGGAAGGCGGAAAAGTAGCCGCCTAACCGGCGGCTTTCTTTCTTTCTTTCGCTCGCTTCAGGTTCTGGACGGCCGACAGATCCTTCGGGTAGAGCTTTAGGTAGCGCTCCCACACTTTGATCGACTTGTCGTAATTCTTCATCCGTGAGTGCGCGTTCGCCACGATCCGGAACAAGTTTGGGTGAGCCTTATCGGTGAGGGCGGGTTCGGCGACGGCAAGCGCTTTGGCGAACTCCCGCTTGATGAAGAGCGATTGCGCCTCCATTAGCGCACCGTCCGGGTCCTTCGGGTTGTTCTTCACGTAGCGGCGGTAAGCGGCGCGACCGGCCTCCGGCTGTTGCACGTTTTCTAGCATCCAGCCAAGATTGCTGGCGGTTTCGTAGTCGTTCGGATACAGGCTGGCCTGGAAGCGCAACGACTGGATGATCTTCGGATAGTCGCCCCGCTCGAACCAAACATCGGACTGCTGGTTGATGCGGTTGTAGGCGGCGACCCAGACGGATCGGACCCGAGGAGACTCCACTTCTGGCGCCGGGCCGCCGAGCAGCAAGAGAGGAAGCATCGCGACGCTGTTCATGGGCAGTCCAGATTCTACGCCGAATCCCGCATACTTGTGGCCGTGGCAGGTCTAGATCCGTTCAACGGTCGAATTGGCGTGGATGAAAGCGGAAAGGGCGATTTCTTTGGGCCTTTGGTCGTGGCCGCGTGCTACGTTGGGCCAGAACACGTGGCCGAACTGGAAGGCGTGAAGGACTCGAAAAAGCTCACCGACCCGCAGGCGATCCGGTTGGCGGCGATCATTCGGCGGGTCTGCCCCCACGAGGTCATCGGCATTGGACCCACGAAATACAACGAGCTTTACGAAAAATTTAAGAACCTGAACAAGTTGCTGGCCTGGGGCCACGCCCGCGCGATTGAGAACGTCCTCGAGAAACAGGAGGCCCACTTGGTGATTTCCGACCAGTTTGCCGCCGGGGGCGATGTCGTGAAGCGGGCTCTCTACGAAAAAGGAAAGGCCGTGGAGTTTCGCTCGATGGTGCGCGCCGAGGCGGATTTGGCGGTCGCGGCGGCGTCGATCTTAGCGCGGGCTGAGTTCTTGAGCCGACTTCGTAAGCTCAGTGAGGAGTTTGGAATCGAACTCCCGAAAGGGGCCACGAACGTGATTGGCCCCGGAAAGCGATTTGTGCAGATGCATGGCCCGGCGGCGTTGTCGCAAGTGGCAAAAATGCACTTCCGGACCGCCGGGCAAGTTTTGGCTGGCTAACTTATTTAGCTTGGCCGCCGGTAAGGGCAACGCGAAGCTCGATCGAATCGCCAACGACCTTCGACGTTCGCTCATCCTGGGGTCCGATCGCGAAGTCCTTTCGGCTGATCGTGAAGTCGGTGCGGAGCTTGAAGGTGTCGCCCTGCATCCCGCCGCGGGTTCGGTCGGCAAGACCGCCCTTGATGTGCTGGACCGTTACCGGCGTCGTGACTTCCTTCGTGATGCCGCGAACCGTGAGGTCGCCCGTTACGACGGCCACGAGTCGGCCGGCCTTGTTGGCCTTTCCGGCCTTGACCTTCTTCAGCTTGAACTCGATGGTCGGGTACTTCGTGGTATCGAGCCACTGGCCGCCTTGAATGTGCTCGGACATCAGGGCAACCGGTGCCGCGATGGTCTTGGCGTCGATGACGAGGGTGCCGCTGCTCTTGGCCGGGTTCGCCGGGTCGAACACAAGGGTGCCCGAGACGCCGCTTGCGGAGCCGGCAATCGGCTCAAGCGGGGAGTCGATGAACCACTGCACGCTGTTGATCTTCTTCGGGTCGGAGAAGTCGAATTTGAGGGCACCGGGGGCTTGGGCAAGGGCCGGAAGCACGAGGGCACCTACGAGGACGGAGCTGATAATTAGACCGCGTTTCACATCCTCTACTATGCCCGACCGCATCCCTTGCGTTGCACTAGGCTACGAAAAACTTCCGCAGATCCCAATACTTCGCAAGGATATTCGAGCCTGGGTACCGCTTTGCCAACGATCCGATGGCCGCCCACTCGGTCGCCCGGTAGGGATACGGCGGCACGAAACCGGTCGTCTCGGCGAAACGCGCCGGTGGTCGGGAGTATGAACTTCGGCACGCTCCAGGAGCATTGCCTGTTGTATTCTCTTTACTAACCGCGTATGCGCAATTCGACGACGAGACCTTCTTCAGACGAGACGAGCCAAACAACGCGGCTTATTAGTCGCATCACGTCGGTCAAGGTCGGTGGATTCAAGGCAATTTCTCAGGTCAAAGACATTGAGATCGGCTCGCTAACGATTCTGGCCGGGGCAAATAGTTCCGGCAAGTCGAGTGCACTTCAGCCTTTGCTTATTCTGAAGCAGACCATCGATGACCATTTGGGCGGTTCAGACTTAGTCTTGGCAGCCGGACATACAGATTTCACCGACAAGGAGCAGATTTTGTCGAAGTCGTCCGAAAACGGGGACCCTTACCCGCTCACGATTGGGTTGACCGTTAAGGACTACTCAATGCGCCAAACTTATCGTTCAGTGAACAGCAATCCACTAGCGATAGCTGCCATTTTATACAGTTCTCCACACTTTCACCCGGACGGTCTGGCGTTAGCGCCCGAAATGACTTCGGAAGACATAAAGCGGGCAATAGATAATTGGTTTCGCCAAAGCCCAGAATCATTCCGCCCGCCCAATTTGCGCCCTAAGGTTGATAGCGGAATTCTATCTGTGGCAATGGATACCACGGAAGATAGTGCGAACCTTAAGATCATAGGTACGGACGAGCCTGCAGCAGTGGCGATGTCTTTTCCATTTCCATTTATAACGGCCCTATCTCGCGTTCTTCACGTAAAGGGGGTGCGAGGCTTGGGGCGGCAACCCCGCTTTACTCCTCCGCGAGGGGATCTGTTTCCTGGCCCGATTGAACTCTATGCAGCTTCGCTACTGTTAAAGTGGCAAGAAGATAGGGACGCACGACTGGATCAGCTCCGCGCTCAGCTCGCTAAGCTTGCCCTCACCGCATCGATCAGTGCCAAGTCAATCAACGACTCCACCGCAGAAATTTCGGTCGGGCGATCACTGGCTCATCCCGATGAATTGGTGAGCATCGCCGACGTGGGCTTTGGCGTTTCTCAGGTGCTGCCGGTCCTACTCGCGTTGTTGGCCGCAGAGCCCGGCCGCCTTGTCTACATCGAGCAGCCCGAAGTTCATCTCCATCCGAACGCCCAAGTTGCCCTCGCCCAGATCATTTGCGAAGCGGTCCAGAAAGGCATTCAGGTTGTGATGGAGACACACAGCGAGCTAATGCTTTTGGCCGTTCAAACGGCTGTTGCGAAGCAGGAACTCGATCCGTCGCAAGTTGTCCTGCACTGGTTTTCTCAGAGTAAGGAAACCGGAGAAACGCAGATCGACTCTCGAAAGCCCGAGCCAGATGGTAGTTTCGGAGATTGGCCCGTAGATTTCTCGGCCGTAACAATGGATGCCCAGCTGGCCTATCTCCGAAGCGTGCATGCGATCGCAGACTGAGACCAATGACAATTGTTGTTGACGCAGATATCGCCTGTTCTGCCGGGGGTCAAGCAGGGAAATCCATTTGTTGCACTGAAATCCTGAAGGCAATAAACGATGAAGGCTTCCATATCCATTTTGGTCCGATACTCAGGGACGAGTGGTTTCGGAATATGAGTGCCTACGCCCGGACCTGGTACGTCACCATGCGGGCGCGGAATCGGCTCGACCTCAGAGAAGCGGAGGAATGTCAGCTCCTTGGAGAGCATTTGCGAAGCCTTCCTTTGTCTCACAATCACAGCGGAATAATGCGGAGGGATCGCCACCTGGTAGATGCAGCCCTCGTGAGGGATTTCCGTATCGTCAGTGGGGATAAGAAGGCTAGGAATGCCTTTCGGACCACGGCATTACCAGCCGTGCCCCTTCTAGAATCAATCTACTGGGCTCAAGCGGATGATGGAAGTGCGGGTGAAGCATGTATTCAATGGCTTCGAGGCGGTGCCCCCGATGACGAGACGTTAATGCTCCACTGCGAAATCAACTGATCAGCGGTCGATAAACTCGAAACACGGCACCAGAACGTAAGGCACTAGGCTACGAAAAACTTCCGCAGATCCCAATACTTCGCAAGGATATTCGAGCCTGGGTACCGCTTTGCCAACGATCCGATGGCCTCCCACTCGGTCGCCCGGTAGGGATACGGCGGCACGAACCCCGTTGCCTCCGCCGCCGCCAGGTGCATGCCGATTTCGATCTCCATCGACGTCCGCCGCGCAAACGCATGGGCGAGCAGAAACCGCAAAACCGGAAGGTCCACATGCCGAATGGCTTCGTCCAGCCAGCGGATCGCTTCGTCGTCTTGCCCCATTTCCAGCAGCATGCAGGCGACCTCAACGAGCTCATCCGGGCGGTCCTTCATCGGCGCGACCAGCGGGGAGCCTTCTTTGCCAAAGCCGCCCGTGCTTTGGGCGAGAAAAGCCTCGGCGCGGAAGACCGGCTCCATCGGGGCCAGAAAGTGTCCGTTGGGAAGGATGCTGCTTTCGTTCTCGGCGGCCTCGGAGTCGCGCCGCTCGGCAAGCGCCCAGCCCCACCAGGCCAGCGGGTCTTCGGCGTTGAATAGCAGCGATCTCTCGAACGCGGCTTGGGCGCGCGGAAAGTCGTGCGCCATGAGCGCTCGACGCCCGAGTTCTCGGTAGGCAAGATGCCGACGCGAGACGTCGAACGTTGCTTGCATCAGCCGGGTGTCATCGAGATCTTCCGGCAACGAGATGGGAACCGGCGCGATCATCTCCTCGCACGGCACGGTCTGCCACTCGGGGTCCGTCGGCAGCGGAAGCTCCACCAGCCCCTCAATTCGAATCGGCTTCATCGGATCCAATTCGAGCGAGCCCGACTCGTCCGAGATCGAAACCACTTCGGTAACGAGGATCTCGGTCAGGTCGTCGCTTTCAAAAATCGCTCCCGCCCGGACGCAGCGCGTAACGCCCGCGAGACCCGAGATCGGGCAGAACCGAACGGACCACACATCCCGCTGGTACGGGGCAAGAAATGCCGGAGACGCGAATCGGGCCGCGACGAGGTTCCCGGTTTGGCCACTCAGCCGCTCCAGCGGCAGTGATCCGGCAAATGCCGCAATCCCCGCCTTTTGCGCAGAATCATAAATCCAGTTGCCCCGCGCTTTCGATGCGTCTGATCCGAACCAGATAAACGCCGGCGCGTAGTCTGCCGCCTGGTTGGTCCGGTTGTAGACGGTGACCTCAAGCGTCAGCTCGGCCCGATCGGCCGGAAGCGTCCAGTGGAGGTGGTAGCTGAGGCCGGTCGCCGAGGTCGCCTCGGCAAACCAGACTCCGGCGGTGCCGTCTTCCGAAGGGAGATCGAGCCGGTGCTCGACCGGGGCGAGTTCGGTTGGATGATGCGTTCCGACCAGAACGAAGCGACCGCCCATCGGCCAATGAATCCCGCGCGGGCCACCCGCACGAGGCTCACTCGGACTCGGAAGGAGCTCGGTCTCGGTGCGCTTATCGAAGAACGAAACGGGGCGACCGCCGAGGTCCGGCGCAAATGTAACGCGGACGAGCGCGTTCTCCAACACCACCGTCGGCAGCGTTCGTGTCTCATAGGCGCCGCCCCACTCTAGCGAAGGGAATGGGTACGACGACGCCAAAAAGCCGGGTTCACCGGGCGCGACAGAAGCGAGTTGCGGGACGGCGATTTCGATGCCATCCTCAAAGGCTTCGGCCGGGGTCCAGGCGGTTGAGGGCGTCTCGTCTTCGGGCATTTGTTTCAAGGGTACCGGCCAAAGTCAGGACCTGTGCGATACTGGAGGGAGATGGCGAAGAAGGCCAGCCCTTGGCGGGGCATTATTAAGTGGGTGGTCGTGCCTGCCGCGCTTGCGGGCATCGGCTATGCATTTGTCGGGCCGCGTGTTGGCGGGCCGCTTGCCGAGAAGGCCGCCGAACAGTTGAAGTCGGCCCCGCTGCCGGCTGAAGTTGCTTCGCTGGTCCGCCGGAAGGCGGTTTCCGAGCCGACGGCTTCTACCGAGCCAACGAAGCTTGATCGTGAACCGGCACCCAAGACGACCGTTCCGGACGATCCGGCACCCGTGGCTCCGGCCGCCGAGCCGCAGATTGAAGTCAAGGTTCGCCGCGCCGACTCCGTGTTGCCCGTGACCTCGCCGCGGCGTAGCCTTCGTGCCGAATCCCCTTCTGGCACCTACCCGGATCTGACTGATCCTTCAGCGACCGAACCACCAAAGCGTAAGAAGCGCCGTTCCCGAAAGCCAACGGCCGAGAAGCCGAAGCCGCCCGAAAGCGCGCCGGTGACCGACCCAGCCAGCACGCCGTTTCCCGAGACCGTTCCGCCCATCGACCCGGCCAGCGGGCCCGGCAACGGATCTGGCACTGAAACCGGCGGCGATCCTGCCGGCGGCGGAACCACCGGCCTATAGGGTCGCAGATTCCGCTGGGTAAACTGCTAGGTTCGTGAAGGATAAGAAGGCCCCCGTGCGACCCAACTGGGTTAAAAACACCTACTTTTGGCTTGGTGCAATTCTTTTTATCCTTGGAATCGTTGGGCTGCCCATGTTTGGCGGAGACGGCGCGATCCGCGACCCAGGACAGAAGAGAGAAGATAGCCTTTACCTCCTCTATTTCGTGGCCTCCGTCGTCATGTTCGTGAACGGCTGGCTTAGCCAGAAGCAGGCCGTTCAGCATTTTGAAGAAGAACAAGGTTCGAAATAACAATGGTTACTTGCGTTTGCGGAAAGAATATTGAGAAGATCCCGGATTGGTTGCAGGGCGTTCAGGCGGACTTCGTCTGCAACAACTGCCCAAATCGCCAGACGAAAAACATCGCGGTGATGAGCGCCGAGATCGACCAGCGAATTGCCGGCGGTCTGAAGGCGGCGGTTCTGGAAACCACCGACGAAGAGCCGATCGACGAAGACGAAGAGTAAGCGCGGGCCGAGTAATCTGCACGCATGATTATCGTGATGCAGATGGGGGCCACGCCCGAACAGATCGAGGCGGTCGCTGCTTCAATTCGAAGCCGGGGCATTGACCCGCTGGTTCTCCCGGGCGAGGACCGAACCGCCATCGGCATCCCGGCGTCGCTTTCCAGTGACGCTCGGACCGACATCGAAGCCCAGATCGCGGCGATGGACGGCGTCAGCAAGGTCACCCAGACCAGCCATCCGTACAAGCTGGCCTCGCGCGAATTCCATCGCGAAGACACCCTCGTCACCGTCGGCGAAGTTGTTATCGGTGGCGGCGACTTCGTCGTGATGGGCGGTCCGTGCTCCATCGAATCCTACGAACAGTTCTCCTCGGCGGCGCTCATCGTAAAATCCGCCGGAGCGCAGATCCTGCGCGGCGGTGCGTTCAAGCCGCGAACCTCGCCGTACGCATTCCAGGGCCTCGCCCTCGAGGGCCTCAAGATCATGCAGCAGGTCGGCCAAGAGGTCGGGCTGCCGACGATCACGGAGGTCATGAGCGGCGATTTGGTCCCGCTCGTTGCCGAGTACGTCGATATTTTGCAGATCGGCGCGCGATCGATGCAAAACTTCCCGCTGCTGATTGAGGCCGGAAAGAGCGGCAAGCCGGTGTTCCTGAAGCGCGGCCCGTCGGCCACGATTGACGAGTTCTTGCTCGCCGCCGAGTACGTGCTCAGCCAGGGCAACCCGAACGTCATCCTTTGCGAGCGCGGCATTGTCGCCCTCGATAAGGCCTACACGCGAAACGTGCTGGACCTCGCGGCGATTCCGGTTTTGAAGGAGCACACGCACCTTCCGGTCATCGCCGACCCGTCGCATGGCACCGGCGTCGCCCGCTACGTGCTGCCGATGGCCAAAGCCGCCCTCGTGGCCGGCGCGGACGGAATCATGGTTGAGATGCACCCGAACCCGCGGGAGGCACTCAGCGACGGCTCGCAAGCCCTGCGGCCCGAGCAGTTCCAGAAGTTGATGGACGAGATTCACCACCTGGCGACGTTCGTAAAAGGACGGTAGAATCGCGTCTACGGTTATGGCATCGAACGCGTACGCAAACGGCAAAATCGTGGTCGTCGGGGCCCGCGAAAACAACCTGAAGAACATCACGGTTGAGATTCCTCGCGACCGGCTGGTCGTGATTACCGGGCTTTCGGGTTCCGGAAAGTCGTCGCTAGCGTTCGAAACCATCTATGCCGAGGGCCAGCGTCGGTATGTCGAGTCGCTGAGCGCGTACGCCCGCCAGTTCCTGGGCCAGATGGATAAGCCCGACGTGGACCACATCGAGGGCCTGTCGCCGGCGGTGTCGATCGACCAAAAGACGGCCTCCAAGAACCCGCGTTCGACCGTCGGAACCGTCACCGAAATTTACGACTACTTGCGAATTCTCTTTGCCCGAATCGGGACGCCGTACTGCATCAACGGCCACGGACCGATTGAGCGGCAATCTACCGATCAGATTGTCGACGTCGCGCGCACGCTTCCCGAAGGCACGAAAATCCAGATTTTGTCGCCGATCATTCGCGGCCGAAAGGGCGAATACAAGAAGGAGCTGCAGGAAGTCGGCCGGGCCGGATACGTGCGGGTTCGGGTGGATGGTCGCATGTATGAGGTCACGGATGACATTCCGATGGACCGGTACAAGAACCACACGATCGAGGTCGTGGTGGACCGCCTTGTGATGAAGGACGGCATCGAGCGCCGGCTTACCGACTCGATTGAGGCGGCACTGAAGATGGGCAAGGGGCTCGTCCAGCTCTCGCTGGAGTTTCGCGACCCCACCGAGGTGCCGGAATTGGTGCAGCAAATCGCCGCGCAACAGGCCTCGCGGGCGACGGAGCCGCTCCCCGAAGATTCCGTCGAGCTTCTGTTCTCGGAAAGCTACTCCTGCCCGGTATGCGGATTTACGCTGACCGAGCTTGAACCGCGCATGTTCTCATTTAACTCGCCGTTTGGCGCCTGTCCGGACTGCACGGGCCTGGGTACCAAGACCGAGTTCGACCTTGACCTCGTCGCTCCGGACCTTTCAAAGCCCCTGCGAAACGGCGCGATTTTGCCGTTTACTTACAAGTCGGGCGAGGTCAAAGACTGGTGGCCGGAGATGCTGGATGCGGTTGGTAAAGTTGTCGGTTTTGACGCGGCCGCGCCGATCGGCTCGATCCCCGCCGAGAAAATGGACGCCGTCTGGAACGGCTTGCCTAACCCGATTGAGGTCGACATGAAATACGGAAAGGGCACCCGCACTTTCACGACCGAGTGGCGCGGCGTCCTCGGCTCCCTGCGCAAGCGGTACGACGAAACCGAGAGCGAGTGGGTTCGGCAGGACCTGGAGCAGTACATGGCGACCAAGCCATGCCCCAGCTGCACCGGAAAGCGACTGAAACCAGATTCCCTCAGCGTGAAAATTACGGATCACGACATCGCCCAGGTGACCGGGATGGCGATTGATGACGCGCTGGCGTTCTTCCGCGGCCTTCCCGAGAAGCTGTCTCTTCGCCAGAAGACTATCGGTGAGCGCGCGGTGAAAGAGATCACGGAGCGCCTCATGTTTCTGGCCGACGTCGGGCTCGGCTATCTGACCATGGACCGAAACGCCCGGACTCTGGCCGGCGGCGAAGCCCAGCGCATTCGGTTGGCCAGCCAAATTGGCTCGGGACTCATGGGCGTGCTCTACGTTCTCGATGAGCCATCCATCGGGTTGCATCAGCGCGATAACCGAAAGCTGATCGAAACACTTATCCGGCTGCGCGACCTAGGCAACACGGTTCTGGTAGTCGAGCACGACGAGGAAACGATGCTAGCCGCCGATCACCTTCTGGAGCTCGGGCCGGGCGCCGGGGAGCACGGCGGCGAAGTCACCGCTCAGGGAACGGTCGACGAATTCCTAAAAAGCGATGCGATCACCGCGAAATACCTGCGCGGAGAAAAGCGGATCGAAGTGCCGATTCACCGTCGCGAGCCGAAGTCGCCGCCGCCGATATTTGCCAGCCGTGTGAGCTCGGACGAAACCCAGCCCAAGATCTCGTCGCGGTCGGTTCGCGGCGGAAAACGGCGCGTCTCGCCGAAAACGATCTGAATCGGATTTTTCGAAGCCACGAGGCCCTGTCCCGGCGGCGGCATGAACTCGTCGACGTTGGACAACCAGGCGCAAATCACGGGCACCTCCGCCCGCCGCAGAATGAGCGAGATGCCCGGTTTGAGGTCTGGCGGAAGGATGATCGGCGTCGGGTACTCGTCCGGGCAGCCGCCCTCGGGAAAGATGCCCACCACTTCGCCGGCCTCCAGGAGCTTGAGGGAGTAGTCGATCGCGCTTCGATCCGGCGTGTTCGTCTCCACCGGGAAGGCGCGGAAGAACCGCAGTAGGTCGCCCACGCGCGGCATGTCAAAAATGTTGCGGTTCGACATGTAGTGAATGGGGCGGCGGGAGGCGTACTGCAGGACGACCGGGTCGAGGTACGACCGATGGTTCGCCAGAATGAGCACCGGACCCGTGCGCGGGATGTTCTCTGCCCCTGAGATGCGAAGCGGGTTCTTTGGCCCCTTCTTTTTGAGGCCGCCGAGGAGCACCGGCCGCAGCATCGGAATCACGCCGTTGGCGATCCAAAACGGGTACCGCAGCGGCCGTGCATCTTTTGACATCCCGAAAAATTATGAAGGTAATCCCAAATTTGCGCGGCTCCCTGCCATTCCGCCGATCAGAGTGCTGAGATTCCGATTTCCGGGTTTTGGAGTGCGTGCGGCTCTGCCGCCGCTTTTTTCCGCGGTGTGACACCGGTAAAAACCAACCGGTGGCTACCGAATCGTCTCTCTGAGTGGGAAGGTTCTGGCACCCCGCTGGGGTGCGCATTTTGGCCGGCATCTGACCCCGGGTCGCCTTGCGACCCGGGGCTACGGTATACGATCCCTTCAGGATCGGGCTTTCAGGGAAATCTAGGGTTCGTCGGTTCACCCAGAGCGGTTCTCCGAAGGATGGCGATCACGGCGAGGGGGGGAGAAATGCCTCTCCACGATCCCGGAGGGATCGCCGACATTAGCCCCGGGTCGAAGACCCGGGGACCGCGAGCATCCAGTCCTATCGACCCTGGCAGGGTCGCAGAAACTCTCCTCGAGAGAAAGCGATGGCACGGAGCCATCGGCTACAGCCCTTCGGGCTCACCGGAACCCCACGCGAAGCGTGCTGCCCGGGCTACTCGGTTGGGCCTTCCGGTCTCTCGGCGCGAGCAGACCCACCGGCACGGTAATTCCGCGCGGGTAACCTGCGGCAATGCGCGTTGCGGTTGGGGGAGACCATGCTGGGTTCGAGCTGAAGCAGTTCCTGGAGCAAGAAATCGAGCGACTAGGTCACGACGTCGTGAGCCTGGGCGCACACGAATACAACGCCCTTGACGACTACCCAGACTTCGCCCTTGAGGTCGCCCAGCACGTCGCAAGCCGAGACGCCGACCGAGGCGTGGTCGTTTGCGGAAGCGGAATCGGGGCCTGTATCGCCGCAAACAAGGTCCATGGCGTGCGCGCCGGAGTAGGTGCCGACACCTACAGCGCCCGCCAAGGCGTGGAGCACGACGACATGAACGTTCTCGCCCTCGGCAGCCGAATCACCGGCATCGAAGTCGTGAAAGACGTCCTGAAGGCTTTCCTTGCCGCCGAGTTTAGCGGCGAAGACCGCCATGTCCGCCGCCTTAACAAAGTGATCGAAATCGAACGTTTGCCGGGCAACGGAGCCTAGCTTTCTCGAAAGAAGAAGTAGGCCCCCGCATGAACCCAAAGACCCTCCCCAACAATTTTGCCGCCCGCTTCTGGGCGAAAGACCCCACGCTCTGGCCGGCCGGTGACGCCGATGCGGTCGCCGGAATGCTCGGCTGGATCGACGTCCTGCCAAAGATGATCGAGCGGATTGACGAGATCGAAGAGTTTGTGGCTTCGGTGCGAGAAGACGGCTTCACCCAGGTTGTGCTGTGCGGAATGGGAGGCTCCTCGCTTGCGCCCCTCGTGCTGGCCAACGCGTTCAAGGGCGGCCTGCCGCTGCACGTTCTCGACTCGACGCATCCCGAGGACGTCTTAGCGGTGAACGTCACGCCGACGACGCTGTTCATCGTCGCCTCCAAATCTGGAAGCACCGCCGAGCCGACCGCCTTTGCCAACTACTTTTTCGCCAAAGCCGCCAACCCGAACCAGTTCGTGGCGATCACCGACCCGGGCAGCCCATTCCAGTCCTCCGCGGAGGGCCTTGGTTACCGAAAAGTCTTTTTGAACTACGCGGACATCGGTGGCCGTTTCTCTGCGCTGTCGCTGTTCGGCATCGTGCCGGCCGCGCTGCTGGGGGTTGACGTTCGGCGATTCCTTACCGCCGCCCTGGACTATTTGGAAGCGAATCAGGACTTTTCCGAGCCGTTCCAGCTTGGCGAAGAGCTTGGAAATCTGGCGCTGAACGGCGTCAATAAGCTCACGATTTTGACCACCTCCGAGTGGGCCACCTTCGGCCTGTGGCTGGAGCAACTGGTCGCCGAATCAACCGGAAAGCTAGGCAAGGGAATCCTTCCGATTGCGGGCGAGCCGGTGGGAGCGCCGGAAGCCTACGGACAGGATCGCTTCTTTGCCCTGATCGGCGACGGCGTGGAGGCTCCGGTCGCGGGGGCGCCTTCCACCGGGTCCGATCTGAAGGACCCGTACCAGCTTGGTGCCGAGTTCCTGCGTTGGGAGATTGCGACCGCCACGGCGGGCGCGGTGCTCGAAATCAACCCGTTCGACCAGCCGAACGTGCAGGAATCCAAGGACGTTACGAAGAAGATTCTCGCTGAGATCGAAGCGACCGGCGATCTGCCGGCGATCCCTGCAGAGCACCGAAGCCTTGCCGAGTTCCTGGCCGACGTCGCGCCGGGCGACTACGTCGCGATTCAGGCTTACCTTCACGAAACGCCGGAACTTCACGCCCACCTCACCGCGCTGCAGGCCGCGATCCGCGACGCCAAACACGTTCCGGTAACGCTGGGCTACGGACCGCGATTCCTTCACAGCACGGGTCAGTTCCACAAAGGTGGACCGAATGTCGGCCACTTCGTCCAGTTCTTCGATGACCCGGCGGCAGACGACGCGATTCCGGGTCAAAAGGCGACCTGGCGGCAGTTCGTGCGCGCGCAGGCGCTTGGCGATGCCGAAGCTCTGCGGGCCAAAGACCGCCGAGTATTCGCGCTTGACCTCGGCAGCGACCCGACGGGCAACCTCCCGATTTTTCCGTAAACTCGAACGCAAACATGGAAGCAAATCACGATTTCGGACTCATTGGCCTCGGCACCATGGGCAAAGCCCTGCTGCTGAACATGCTGGATAACGGCAACCAGGTCGTCGGCTACAACCGAACGCCCAGCAAGGCCCAGGCCATCGAAGCCGAGACCGAGGGTCGGCTGAAGGTCTACAGCGACATGGAGGCCTTCGTCAAGAGCATTCGCCGCCCGCGCGCGATCATGCTTTTGGTGACCGCCGGTGCCGCGACCGACGAAGTAATCGAAGGCATGTTGCCGTTCTTAGAGCCGGATGATTTCATCATCGACGGCGGAAACGCCCATTATCGAGATACTGATCGCCGCCTAAAGGACCTCACGGCGAAGGGCTTCGGCTTCATGGGGATGGGAGTCAGCGGCGGGGAAGAGGGCGCGCGGCGCGGCCCCAGCATGATGCCCGGCGGAACCCCGGCGCAGTACGACCGCGTTGGCAAGGTGCTAGAGAGCGTTGCGGCTCGATTTGACGGTGCTCCGTGCGTTGCGTTGATGGGCCACGGAAGCGCGGGCCACTACGTGAAGATGGTCCACAACGGCATCGAGTACGCGATCATGCAGGCGATTGCCGAGGTCTACGACGTACTGCATCGCGGCGCGGACCACGGCGTTCCGGAGATTGCCGACCTGTTCGGCAAGTGGAACGAGGGCGAACTAGCCAGCTTCCTCACGGAGATCACGCACGTTGTTTTGCAAAAGCGCGATGACCTGGCCGACGGCTGGCTGGTCGACGCCATCTCGGACAAAGCAAAAGCGAAGGGCACCGGAAAGTGGACCAGTCAGGACGCTTTCGATCTCGGCATTCCGGTTCCGGCCATCGACGCGGCGGTTTCGGCCCGGCAGCTTTCCGGCTACAAGGCGCTTCGCGGCGAGGTTTCGGCGGTGCAGGGCGGCGTAACCGGAGTCGTCTCGTTGAACCCGGATGTCGTTCGAGACGCCCTTTTGGCCACGATGTTGCTGGCCTATGCCCAGGGGCTCACGCTCATCCGTACGGCTTCGCTGGACTACGGCTACGAAACGAACCTGGAGACGGTCGCCAAGGTCTGGCGCGCTGGATGCATCATCCGTAGCGTCCAGCTCGAGCCGATTCGCGCGGCGTTCGCGGCCAATCCGGACCTCGAGAGTCTGCTACTCGACGCGGCGTTCGGCGAGAAGGTGCGGGGTCTCATCCCATCCCTCCGAAGCACGGTCGAAGCGGCGGTTGCGGCGGGAATCCCAGCGCCGGTGCTTTCGGCGAGCCTGGCCTACTACGACGGATTCCGATCCGTGCGGCTTCCGGCAAATGTGATCCAAGCGCAGCGCGACTTCTTCGGCGCACACACCTACGAGCGGCTGGACCGCGAAGGTTCGTTCCACGCGCACTGGTCCGACTCCAGCGGGCAATAAACCATGCCGAATCATCCAGAACTGCCGGCCATCGTCACGATTTTTGGCGCGACGGGCGACCTCACCAAGCGAAAGCTGGTGCCCGCCCTGTTCAATCTTTTCCTGGATCGCGAGCTACCCAAGAAGTTCACCCTACTTGCGGTGGGGCGGCGCGGCGACCAGGCTTCGTTCATCGAGGCGATGGAGGAAGGGCTTGCCAAGTTCAGCCGACGCGGCACCGCCGACCCCAAGAAGTGGGCTGAGTTTGCCGCGCGAATTCGCTACGTTGCATTGCCGTTTGAGGACCCGAACCTCTACACCGAGATCGCGGGCGTGATCGCCGAAAGCGAAGAAGAGTTTGGCGAGCCCGCCACGCGCGTTTTCTACCTCTCGGTTCCGCCAGAGATTTTTGCGACGGTCTCTGACGGCCTCGGCGTCGCCGGGTTGTCAGGCAATCGCGAGCGTGACCGCATCGTCATCGAAAAGCCGTTCGGGCGCGACCTTGAGTCGGCCGAACAGCTGAACAACCGGCTGCTGAACCATTTCGAGGAGCCGCAAATCTACCGGATCGACCACTATTTGGGCAAAGAAACGGTCCAAAACATCTTGGCACTGCGCTTTGGAAATACGCTGTACGAGCCGATTTGGAACCGACGGTACGTGGAAAACGTGCAGATTACGGTGGCCGAGGAAGTCGGCGTCGAGAAGCGCGGCGGCTACTACGAGACGTCCGGCGCGCTGCGTGACATGGTTCAAAACCACTTGTTGCAGTTGATGTGCCTGGTGGCGATGGAGCCGCTTGTCAGCTTTGAGGCGGACGAGGTTCGCAACAAAAAGGTCGACGTTCTAAAGGCGATCCGGCCGATTGACATCAAGAACCGCCATGCATTTTCGGTCCGCGGCCAATACGGCCCGGGCTACTTCCAGGGCCAAGCGGTGCCTGGCTATCGGCAAGAAACCGGAGTCGACCTGTACAGCAGCACCGAGACGTATGTCGCGCTGAAGCTCTACGTGGACAACTGGCGATGGCAGCGCGTGCCGTTCTACCTTCGCACGGGTAAGCGCATGCCGCGCAAGCTGTCGCAGGTCGTCATCAACTTCACGCCTGTGCCGCACCAGATGTTCCCCAGCAGCGTGGACGACATCGAGGCGAACCGGATGATCATCAACATCCAGCCGGAGGAAGGCATTTCGGTGCGCTTCGCGGCAAAAGAGCCGGGCAGCGGCATGCGCCTTCGCACGGTGTC
The DNA here is from genome assembly GCA_945881865.1 of Fimbriimonas ginsengisoli Gsoil 348. GTDB lineage: Bacteria > Armatimonadota > Fimbriimonadia > Fimbriimonadales > Fimbriimonadaceae > Fimbriimonas > Fimbriimonas ginsengisoli_A. Next base: position 36,485 of record CAMCVK010000013.1, read on the forward strand.
GATGGACTTCAACTACGAGGAAGCGTTCCACGCCGAGAGCCGTGAAGCCTACGAGACGCTCTTGCAGGAAGTTATCGAAGGGAACACAACTCTGTTCATGCGCGCCGACCAAGAGCACCTGGCCTGGGAGCTGTTGCAGCCGCTTATCAACGCCTACGAGGAGCATCCGGCTTCGAGCTTCCCAAACTATGTTGCGGGAACATGGGGACCGGAGTCGGCCGACATCATGCTGGCGCGCGACGGACACAGTTGGTACAACCCCAATTCTGGGCCCGCCCCGAGGAAGGAACACGCATGATTCAGGTGTTTGAAAGTCCGGAGGATTTGGCCTCGGCGGCGGCCGACGAATTCATCGAGATCGCGACCCAGTACATCCAAGAGAACGGCGTTTTCACGGTCGGGCTTAGCGGCGGATCGACGCCGAAACGGATGTACGAGATTCTCGCGGATGAGTACCTGGATGCGCTCGATTGGTCTCGCGTGAAGTTCTTCTTTGGCGACGAGCGATACGTTCCGGCGCAGGACCCGAACAGCAACGAAGGCATGGCGCGCCGCACCCTGCTGGACAAAATTCCGGAATCGCAACGGAACGTTTTTGGTATGCACTTGCCCGGCGAGGGTCCGCTGGATGCGGCGATAGCCTATGAGGCGTTGTTAGAACGCCATTTAGGTCGCGTGCGTCCCTCGCTGAATCTTCTTTTTCTTGGCCTCGGGGCCGATGGCCATACGCTTTCTCTGTTTCCCGGTGAGCTCTCCGTGCACCGAACCGACCGGCTGGTGATTCCGGCGAAGGCACCGGTTGGGGTCACCGACCGCATATCGCTCACGGTTCCGTTTGCGCTGCAGTCCAGCGTCATCCGGTTCCTAGTCGCGGGTCAGGAGAAAACTGCCGCTCTGGCGGAATGCCTCTACGGCACCTATGACCTGGACGTCACGCCCTCGCAGGCGTTTGGCCAGTCCGACCACCCGAACCTGGAAATCTGGACGGACATCGACCTTCCGGAGTAGGAAGCAAGCTCACCGAATGTGGACTTGGGGGTGGGATTTGCTGGCGATGCTAAACACGTAGCCTTCTTTCGCCACCGTTTGGTGGCAGCCGACGCAAGACTCCATCTTGCCGCGCTCGATGAATCGCTTTTTTGCTAGGTTCACGACAAAGAACTCCCAGTCGCCGACGGCGGGCGCAAAGCCTTTTTCTCGTTTCACCATGCCGGTGAACAGCGCCGACTTTCCGCCGGTTTGCCGGTCGAACTTTTCCTTGATCAGCACCGAGCCAGCGGGAAAGGCTCGTTTGCCGGGCAGCGAGAGAGCCGCCTTTGCGATCGGGTTGGATTTCGTCATCACCCACGCACCGCCGTGAGGCGGTTCGTTGCCGCTCATCTTCACCGTTCGGCAGAGCAGGGCGATGTCATCTCGCAGGCGATGCCGCCGGGTCCAGGCGGGAATCAGCGCATCCGGATTTTTGATCTCGGCCGGAAGTGGTTGCACTTGCGTGAGAACCAACCCGAGAAGCAGCGTCATAGTTTCTAGCCCTGTAACGAAATTTGCGGCCAGGAGACCTGGATGCCCGCCGCTGCGATCTCGGCCCGGAAGCGTCGCAGCAGCTTCTTCTCCGCCGCGACGTCCGCCGGTTGGACTCCGTTCAGAGCGCAGAACGAAGCAAGGTGCCCCGCCGCCTCGCCGATGTTCCACTCCACCGGGTGGAGCCGGTAGCACCCATTGGTGATGTGCGTGGTGCCGATGTTTTTCGCCGCCGCGATCAGATTTTTCGTTTCCACCGGGATCAAGGCGCGAAGCGGGATCTCGAACGGGAGGGAAGCGACATCGAGATAGTTGCGTCCACCGGTGCTTGGATGAAGGTCGATTCGGTAGGAACCGACGCCGACGCTGTCTTCGTAGTGCGTGCCTCGGTCGCGATTCGGGTTATCCGCCGCCGAAACATCCCGGCTTGTGATCGTCGTGAGGGCCTTGATTCGGCGGGATTCTCGGATGTAAGGCCGCGAGGCGAAGCCGTCCGGAGTGCCGGTCGCCTCCGGGGCGAGTCGAAGTTCGGGGTATCCGAGGTGGTCGGTATCGTGGCGCGGCGCTTCGGTCTGGAGCCAAAACATCAAAGACTTCGAGAGTTCCTTGGAGGCTTCGGCGGCACCGGGTTCGAGCGCCGTACTCAGGAAGTAGTCGTTCATCGGCCAGTTCACCGCCGTGGTGTCCAGCGCGCCGGTTTCGACATCCTTGCTAATGATTTTGCGGTAGCCAAAAAGTCCCATTGATGCGCCGAGCAACGGGAGGTAGCGCGGCAGCAACGTAATCGGGTGGACGTCGGTGAAGCCTAGCAAGTTTCCGGGCCAGAAGTCGGGCCGATAGTTGCGCCAAAACTCGTAGCCTTCGGGTTGGACGATCGGCTGAGTGTGGCCGGGGTCCCAGGCGGCGGCAAAAACCCAGGTGATTGCCTGCCAGTCGTTCGGGTCCGCCTCCAGCGGCGCAAGCGGTTCGCCGGTCTCCGCTTGGCTCTCGAATCCGGTGACGAAGGCCGTTTCGGTGAGCGGGAGTAGGTCGCCCAACTCGGTGGCGTCGAGAAAAACCTTCGCCTCGATCCGCACATGGACCCCATCCGGATTTTGCAGGGTTACAGAGTGAACGCTTCCTTGGCGCGCTTCGGCGGAGACGGGAGCATGGTTGACCAGAACCCGAACTGCGTCACCGGAAACGTACGGGGCGATCATATCGCTGAGGACGGCACGCGCCAGGGTCGGCGGGTGGCATAGGTTAGAGACCCAACCGGAACCGGGGTTGAAGTGCGGGTTGTCCGGCGTGAAACTCCGGCTCGAAAGGTAGTAGCGACGAACCCGTCGGCGAAACTCCGTATAGCGGTCGGTTCGGCCGAAGCTTTCGATCCACGGGTGCTCGTCCGGCGGCACGGCCTGCGAGGTCAGCTGACCACCCAATTCGGGCGACTCGTCGGAGACGATGACTTTCAGGCCCGACTCAGCAGCGGCCAGCGCGGCCGCAAATCCGCCCACGCCTCCTCCGATAATGGCTATATCCGCCGATAGGGTCTGCATTCTGTTACTCTACGCCTAGGCAATACGCGGGAATCCACGCTCGGCGAAAAGGAGGTTGGCGTGGCTCAATTGGGCCGCCATTGCGTTTGGACCAGGTCCACCTAACGACTCGCGCCGCGCCACCGAACCGGCCGCCGAAAGCACGCCAAGCGCCGCCGCCGGAACATCCGGCTCGATCTCGGCCAGGGTCTCGGGCGTCAGCTCTTCCAGGACGATTCCGCGATCGAGGCAATGCCGAACGAGCCGACCGACGATTTCGTGCGCCTGGCGGAACGGCAGGCCGGTCGTCGCGAGATAGTCGGCCAGATCCGTAGCGGTGCTGAAGTCGCCGTAGGTCGATTCGGCCATGCGTTGCGTCTGCCAATCCGCAGTTTCCAGCATCAAATAGACCAGCTGAATGGAATCGCGGCACTTGCGGAGCGAGTCAAAGAGCGGCGGTTTATCCTCCTGGGTGTCTCGGTTGTAGCCCAGCGGGAGCGCCTTCATCGTTCCGGCAAGGGTGGTCCAGTTGGCGATGGCGCGAGCGGTCCGGCCGCGAATCAGCTCGGCCATATCCGGGTTTCGCTTCTGCGGCATGATGCTGGAGCCGGTGGTCACGGTGTCGCTGAGCTTGACGAAGCCGAACTCTTTGCCCGACCACAGGATGAGCTCCTGCGAGATGCGCGAAAGGTCGATCATGATGAGCGCGCAAAGGTGCAGCGCGTCCATGATGTAGCTCCGGTCGCTTGTGGCATCGAGGGCGTTCGGAATCGGCGCGATGAAGCCGAGCTCATGGGCGGTGGCTTCGCGGTCGATGGGAAATGACGTTCCGGCTAGAGCGGCGGCTCCCAGCGGCGAATAATTCGTCACGGTGACGATGCGCTCGCTGCGGGTGCCGTGCCGCTGAAACGCCCAGAAATAGGCGAGCAAATGGAAGCCGAGCGTGACCGGCTGGGCTCGCTGCTGGTGGGTGTATCCGGGCATCAAAGTGCCGCTTTCTCGGCTCGAAATCTCCAAGAAAAGCCCCTGAAGCTTTTTGATCTCGTCTTGCAGCGCCAGCAGTTCGTTAACGGTGAACATACGGGTGTCGGTAGCGATCTGGTCGTTGCGGCTGCGAGCGGTGTGCAGCTTGCCGGCGACCTCGCCGACGAGCTCGTGGAGCCGGACTTCGATGGCGGTGTGAATATCCTCGACGTCGAACTTCAGGTAGGACGGACCTTCTTCGTGGATTCGCTCTAGACCGTCGATCAGGGCTTTGGCTTCTTCGGGAGAGATGATTCCTTGCTCGCCGAGCATGCGGGCGTGGGCGACCGAGCCGATGATGTCTTCTTGCCAGAAGTTCAAATCGGTTTGAATCGACTGGCCGAACCGGTCGACCAGCTCCGCCGTTGTCTCGTTAAACGCCCCGCCCCACAGCTTTCGCATAGTTTCCTATCTTACTTAGCAGGTTAGGCGGGCTACGGCGCCGGGCGGCGTTTTGCCGTCAACAACGCAAAATCGTGACGCCGCTGCAACCGGTGGCCATCACCCCGCGTACAAAGTTCATGCCCCAAAATCCTACTTCTGCGCCAAAGTCTCAGCACATTCTGTTTATCCTGGACCGGAGTGGAAGCATGTCCGATCAGGCCGACGATGTGATCGGTGGATTTAACACCTATATTGGCGAAATGCAGGCCGAGGCGCGGAACGACGGGCTTTCGACGGTGGTGTCGCTGGTGACGTTTGCCAACGACCACCGGATCGTTTTCGCGGGCAAAGCGGTCGCGGACGTGGCGCCACTGACCCGTGAGGACTACCGGGCGGTGGGGTCAACGGCGTTGCTCGACACGGTCTATGCGTCTGTAACGCAATACCGAGATCACATCGGGCAGGGCGTTTTTGGCGGCGCACAGGCGCAGGAGGACTCTCCCTCGGTGCTGGTCATTATCTTCACCGACGGTCACGAGAACGCCTCGACCCGAGCCACCGCCGCACAGGTTCGGGAGGTCATCGATGCTTGTGAGCGACTTGGGAACTGGACTTTCAGCTACGTTGGCGCGCACGCGGGAGTCTGGGCGCAAGCGGAAGGCATCGCGATGAAGAAGGGAAATACGCTGGACGCAACCGGCCTCGACTTTCACGAGACGACCGATCGGCTCGTGGCGAGTTCGAAAAAGCACCGAACGAATTACCGAGATCTCAACCAGAAAGCCACCCAGGACGTTTTCGAAGAAGCGTAGTTCTCTTTTTTGGAGTGCGGTGGCGGTGCTGCCGCTTTAAAGCATCGTAAGAGCGCTTAAAGTGGCGGGCAAGCGGAGCTTGCCTTAGAAAAGCGGCGGCAGAGCCGCCGCACTCCGAAAATGGGCACAAAAAATTGGCGCCCCCGACAGGAATCGAACCTGCGACAAACCGCTTAGAAGGCGGTTGCTCTATCCACTGAGCTACGGGGGCCACGGAGTACCTGGGCGTCTTGCCCGTCGGGTGACTTTTCCAAGATACCAGCGCGACTGCCGACAACTTTATCGGCACTTTCGAAGAACTTATGCAACTCCTACGCGAAATCGCGGATAATCAAATGTGCAAGTGGATGCAAGCTTGTCTGTCGCAGAGCCCTTCGCCCTAACCTTGGTAGAAGAGGTGGACCGGCTACGTGTTCTGCGAGAACTTGAGATCCTAGACACGGAACCCGAGCAAGCGTTCGACGAGATTGTGATTCTGGCCGCGAACATCGCCCGCGTCCCGACCTCGTTGGTCTCCCTGATCGACGAAGATCGGCAGTGGTTCAAGGCCCGCATCGGAATGCCGGTGTGCGAGACGAGCCGAGACGTGAGCTTCTGCCAGCACATCCTCCCCAGCAAGCGGCCGTTAGTTGTCGAAGACGCTCGGCTGGACCCGCGCTTCCTATCGAACCCGCTGGTGCTGACGGGACAGGTGATCTTTTACGCGGGCGTTCCGCTCACCTTGCCAGGCGGACAGGTTCTCGGCTCACTCTGCGTGATCGACCAGGAGCCACGACAGATTTCCGAGCAAACGATGCGCGCCCTCGAAGTCCTGGGTCGTCAGGTCGTCGACCAGATGATGTTGCGCCGGGCCAACCGCGACCTGCAGCGGCAACTGAGAATCGCGGAGTCCCTTGAACGTCTCAGCCAGTTCCTGGTGCGGGAAAACACGATCCCGGCGATTCTCGACTTTGCCGCCGCTGAAGTGCAAAAAATTACGGATGCCGAGACCTGTGGCGTCAAGTTCGGCCGCCGGACTGGCCCGACCGAAAGCTCGTGGATCGGTGATTCCTCCGGCGAAGAGGCCGAAAGCGATCTAGAGGTGCCAACCGATTTCTCGAGTGAGAAACCGGTAGGAACGCTCGTTCGAATCAAGGTTCCGTTCGAGGATCCCAGGATGTATGGGTTCGTCTTGGTGAAAACCTCCAAGGAAACCATCATCGGACCGGCGCATGAGATCGCCCTTCGCTCGTTGTCTGCTTCGCTGGCGGCGGCAATCGAACGGGCCGAACTGTTGAAAGAGATTCAGCTTGAAAACGAGCAGCGCAGGCTGGGAGAAAAGGTTCTCTCCGGACAAGCGGCCGCCCTCGAAGGTCTGGCAACCGGTCAGCCGCTACCGGAGATCATGGCCGGGCTGCTGACCTGCTACGAGGACATCGACCCCGACTCGCTGTGCGCCATTCTGCTTGTCGACCCGAAGCGAGTCGTGACCTCGGTTTTCTCGTCTAGCTTGCCTCCGGCCTACGCGGAGGAACTCCGCGGGTTACAGCTTGCCGCCCAGACCGGATGTTGCGGGGCGGCAATTTCGACCGGGGAACCGGTCATCGTGACGGATATCTCAACCAATCCACTTTTCAACGGGCTGACTGACCTTGCCTTGCAGCTAGGGTTGGTTGCCGCGTGGTCGGTTCCCGTTCTCGACCGGGACGGGTGCCCGCAGGGGAGCATGGCCGTTTACTACCGAACCAACCGTGCGCCAACGCTCATGCAGATTCGGCTGGTCGAGTCGTTCGCCAACTTTGCCGCCATTTCTATCGATCACCGAAAGGACGAAGAAGACTTGAAGGGTGCCTTGAAAGCCGCCGAAGTCGCCTCGAAAATGAAGACGCGGTTCCTGGCCAACATGAGCCACGAAATTCGCACCCCGATGAACGGCATCATCGGCATGGCGGAGTTTCTTGCGGATACCGACCTCACGGAAGATCAACAAGAGTTCGTGCGGACACTTCGATCCAGCGCGAACCTTTTGCTCGGCGTGATCAATGACGTCCTAGATGTGTCGAAGATTGAGGCAGGAAAGCTATCGATTTTGAGGAAGTCGCATTGGCTGAGGCTTCCGTTCGAGGATGTGATTCGCAACAACATGCCGCTGGCCCAGCGAAAGGGCACTCGCCTTTGGCTCGATTGGGATCCGAACCTGCCGGAGACGGCCATGTTCGACGAGCTCCGGTACCGCCAGATCGTTGGAAACTTGGTCAACAACGCCGTAAAGTTCACGACCGGTGGCGAAGTCCGCCTGCGGGTCTCGGCCGCCCGACGCGGAATGATTGAAATCGTGGTGTCTGATACCGGCATCGGGATCCCAGAGGCCGACCTTCCGCGAATCTTCGAGAGCTTTGTTCAAGTGGATAACTCAACCGCCCGAGAGCAGGGCGGGACCGGCCTTGGTCTCACGATCGTCCGAAGCTTGGTCGAAATGAAGGGCGGAACGATTGGCGTTCAGAGCAAGTTCAGTGAAGGAACAACCTTTACCGTTCGGCTGCCCTTGCACCCGGATGCGAAGGGTGACGGCAACGCGCCGAGAGTGACGCGGCGACGGGAAATTCCGGTGCTGCGAGTTCTGCTGGCCGAAGATAACCCAACGAATCGACTCGTCGCAAATCGCGCATTGAAGAAGCTTGGCTGCTTGGTGACGGCGGTGGAGGATGGCCAAGAGGCGGTCGATGTTTTCCGGCCCGGTAAGTTCGACCTCGTCCTGATGGATTTGCAGATGCCCCGGCTAGATGGCTTTGCCGCCACGAGCCGAATTCACGCGCTCGACAGCAATATCCCGGTTGTCGCACTCACCGCCCATGCGTTCGATGAAGAGCGCGAGCGATGTATCGAATTTGGAATGTGGGATCATCTCTCGAAGCCGTTTACCCAAGAGAGTTTGCGCCTCCTGCTAGAGCGCGTTGCCACGCATATTGAGCGGAATTAACTTCGGCGAGATTGGCGATTCAAAGCGTTAAGGCTCACGTCGAGCACGGGGAATTCGTGCCAGTTCGGCCCGTCAAAGTGCCACCATTCGGTTCGAATGACGCCAAAGCCGGCCGACGCCATGATCTCCCGCAACAGGGCACGGTTGCCCAAAACTTCGGCGGGAAAATTGGCATAGGCGGTGTGCGATTGCTCGGAAAAGTCGTCGAACTCCGTGCCCATGTCGAGATTACGCCCGCGCGAATCCATCAGAGTGAGGTCGATGGCGCATCCGCGATTGTGGCGGGAGCCTGTTTTTGGATTGGCGACGTATCTCGGATCGCCGATGCGATTCCACATCTGTCGGGTCACGGCAAGCGGTCGGTAGGCATCGTAGATTCGGAACCGCAGCCCGTACCGACGGATGACTTTCTCGGTCTTCGCGAGCGCGTCGGCGGCAGATTGCTCCAGAAAGCAGGCGTCGCACGGATAGAGCCTACGACCCATAAAGTTGTGCGGCCCGGCGTAGCGGATGTCGAACTCGGCGTGCCGAAGGACCGTTCGGAGATCGACGAGATAGCTCGGCACGTCGCCGCGGGCCATCACGAGGCTTCCGCCGGATACAAAGTGAGCAGGCTCACCTCGGGTCGGCAGTTCAATCGGCTGGGGAAAAACGTCGTGCCAACGCCGCGCGTCACGTAGAGCGGGGTCGGGGCGTGGGGATAGAAACCGCGCGGGTACTTGCGACCCATTTCGCTGTATTTCGGCGTGAATCCGCCCGGCAGGATGAATTGGCCGCCGTGTGAATGCCCTGAGAGCATGAGGTCGCATCCTTCGGGGAGGTAGTCCACCGCGTCTGGCTCGTGCCAAAGCGCAATTGCCGGACCGGGTTGAAGGTTGCTCATCGTTTGGCGGGGCCGGCCGGCATGGGCCTGGTAGCTGTCAATGCCGACCCACTGGATGCCCTGATGCTCCCAGATTTCGTTCCGGAGCAGACGGATGTTTAGCTCATCGAGGATCAATTTCAAGAGCTTGGGGTTGCCGCCGTGGTAATCGTGATTGCCGGGGACAGCCACCGCGCGGCCGCCCATAAGAAGGAGCGGTTCCAAAACGCTGCCCAATAGCTCGGGCGTAACCGGCTTCCAACACTCCACAAAGTCGCCGACGAAAACCACGACGTCCGGGTCGGTTTCGAGGGCCATCGCGACCGCCCGCCGACTGAGCTCCGCCGTCGTCTCATCCTTCACATGCAGGTCGCCGAGGACCGCCATCGTGAATCCGGCAAGGTGCTCGGGCCAGTTTGGCAGATGGATTTTCCGCTTCTCCAGGACGAGGTTGCCGACCTCGACGAGCGCGCCGTACGTAAGCAAGCCGGTGCCCACGACGCCGGCCCCGAACAGGAGATCGCGCAATTTCATCGTTGGCTCCGCTCGTTACGGCGCAGGACTTCAACGAGGAACATGACCGATCGGTCCGTAATCGCCCGTGCGTAGGCGCTCTCGCCGCCGATTTCTTCCAGTTCCAGGGCGATGTCGAGAACCTTCTTGAAGTCCTCGTCGCCGGATCGCGACAACGCAAGCGTGAGGTCCAGCAGTCGGGCGACGTGGTCGGCAACAACCGCCGGAGTAAACAGTTGGGCCCGCGCACCGGCAAGGAGCCGCAACGTTTCGGCCTGACGCTCTTCGTCCGAGAGTCCATTCCTGGCCGCTTGGGCGTCGTAGAGCTCGCGCAAGGTCGGGCTCACGCTGCCCAGTTCCAGTCGCCAATCTTCAGTTTCGACGATTCCAAGGAAGGCGGCGGCTCGCTCGTCGGCCTCGGTCCCAACCGAGCCACGCTCAAATGCCCTCGCGGGATGCTCGGCCTCGGGAAGTTCGGCAAAGTATTTTCGCCAAGCGGTCGCAAGCAGCGGCAAACGCTCGCCGGTGCTTCGAATGGCGGCGCCAAGACGCTGTTGGGCGTACTCGAGAGGGATTTCGGCGGCGACCTGCGGGGCAACCGATCTTCGCAGGAGGTCGTCTCGATGCTCGGTCGACTGGCCAACGGAAAGGGTCTCTTCGCTGGCTCGGGTGACGCCCTCGGTCGGATGGACGTGGGCGGTGAACCATCGGACGCGGCCGTTGGCTTCTTCCGCAAGACTGATCACGCTCGCACCGCTGGGATCGGGGGAGATGAGGAGAGCGAACCGAAACGGAATCACGATCTGGTCGGGAACTTCCTCCACGTGGTCGGGCGTGTAACCTCGCTCTTTCAGGAGGAAGAGAATCTTTTTGAGGGCCTTTAGATCGGCTTTCTCGTCGAGGCCCCGCACCAATTCGCCCACGGTATCGGTGAGTGCTTGGTTGGGCTCACGCTTCGCTTCCTTTTCCAAGGCCGCCCAATTGCGGTCTTTGATCCATCCGGTCCATTCCTTTCGCATCAATCGGAGAGTTTATCGTGTCTGGGTATTTAACCGTCCCTTAACGTTTCCGGGGTAGTTTGCCTTTTCCGGCAGAAGAGAACCATGAAACAGAAACTTAATTTCGGCCTCGGTCTCGCAACGCTCGCCTTCGGCATCGCGCTGTTTGGCTGTGCTCCGACCGATGACACCGCAGGGGCTAAACCGGCCGGCGAAAAGCCCGACGGCTCGGCGGCAAAGCTTGCCGGCACGATTAACATCGACGGCAGCTCGACGGTGTATCCGATCGCGCAGCTTCTCGGCGAGGACTTCAGCAAGAACAACCCGGACGTGACGGTAAACGTGAGCAAGTCCGGCACCGGTAGCGGCTTCACCAAGTTCCTCAACGGCGAGATCGACATCGCGACCGCCAGCCGACCCATCGAAGAGAAGGAGCTCGAGCGAGCCAAGGCAAAGTCGATCGACTTCGTGGAAGTTCCGATCGCATTCGATGGCGTCTCCATTGTTGTGAACCCGGCAAACACCTGGGCAACCAGCATGACTCTTGCCGAACTGAAGATGGCTTGGGCGGCCGACAGCACGGTGAAGACCTGGAAGGACATCAACCCAGCTTGGCCAGCAGATGCCATCACGTTCGTCGGCCCGACCGACAACCACGGAACCTACGAATACTTCACCGAAGCCGTGAACGGCAAGAAGAACCAGATTCGAAAGGCGTATCAGCCGAACCAGGAGTACACGACCATCATCCAAGCAGTCGCGAACGACAAGAACACGATTGGCTACGTTGGGTTCAACTACCTGGAAGAGAATGCCGACAAGGTGAAGGCCGTCGCCGTTGACACCACCCTTCCGACGGTCGAGACGATTGCTGACGGTAGCTACCGCCCGCTGAGCCGACCGCTGTTCCTCTACGTTTCGAAGAAGGCGTTCGACCGGGCCGAAGTCAAGGAGTTCTTGAAGTTCACGCTTGGTGCAGGAACGGAGGCCGTGGTTGAGGCAAAGTACGTGAAGCTTCCGCAGGACGCTTACGATGCGGTGCAGGCACGGCTTGATGCCGCAACCATGGGCAGCGTCTTCCAGGGCGTTACGCCGGGAATGAAGATCACCGACATCCTCAAAAAGGAATCCACCAAGTAATCTAGCCAATGATGCGGAACGCCCCGGTCCAGCACGTTTCTGGACAAAAATCAGCGCGGAGCGTTCCGCGGGCCGTTGAGTCTCTGATGCGATGGCTGACCTTTGCGTCGGCCCTTCTCAGCGTCGTGACGACCTTCGGCATCATCTGGGTCTTGCTGAGCCAGTCGATACCGTTCTTCCGAGCGGTATCTCCGATCGACTTTTTCACCGGCACCGAGTGGCGACCCACCCGCGAGCCGGTGTCCTACGGCGTTTTGCCGCTTATCACCGGAACGCTGATCATCACCGTTGGGGCCGGGATCGTCGCCATTCCGCTTGGCCTGCTTAGTGCGATCTTCCTCAGCGAGTACGCCTCGGTTCGGGTTCGCTCGATTCTCAAGCCGTTGCTGGAGCTTCTGGCCGGAATTCCAACCGTCGTCTACGGCTACTTTGGCCTCTTCTTTGTCACGCCGCTGCTCAAACCGCTGCTTCCGGGCATTCAAAGCTCCAACGCGTTGGCCGGTGCCATCGTCGTCGGCATCATGATTCTGCCATTGGTTTCCTCCTTGTGCGAGGACGCGCTCGCGGCCGTACCGAGGCCCTTGCGCGACGCGGCCTATGCCTTGGGCGCTACGAAAGCCGAGGTGACCACCCGAACCACCGTTCCGGCGGCCCTTTCTGGCATCATGGCGGCCTTCATTTTGGCCCTCAGCCGTGCGCTCGGTGAGACGATGGCGGTCGCGTTGGCGGCGGGTTCGACCCCGCAGCTCACCTTCAATCCGACCCAGAGCGTTCAGACGATGACGGCCTACATCGTCAGCACCTCGAAGGGCGATGCGCCGGCCGGAACAATGAAGTCTTACTCGCTCTTCGCGGTTGGCGTGACGCTCTTCGCGTTTACGCTTTTCCTTAACGTGATTGCTGCCCGGCTCGTGCGGAAGTTCCGGCAGGTGTACGCCTAATGATGACGGCCAGCAGCTACACCCGAAAGCGGCGGCGAAAGGACGGGGCGTTTCGCGCGCTCTGCTTCACGGCCGTGGCCTTCAGTGTGCTGCTGCTGTTCATCTTCCTGATCAAAATTGTCCACGACGGGGCACCGCGCTTCAGCCTCGAGTTCATCGGGTCGCCGCTTTCGGGTCGCCCGGCGCGGACGGGCATTTGGCCGGCGGTCGTTGGCAGCCTTTGGATCATGGCGCTCACCGGCGCACTGAGCGTGCCCATCGGAGTTGCCGCTGCGATTTATCTGGAGGAATTCACCCTTAAGAAAACCGCGTTCATCCGGTTTATCCAGCTGAACATTTCAAACCTCGCCGGCGTGCCGTCAATCGTCTACGGCCTGCTTGGGCTTGCGGTGTTCTCGCGCTGGTTCAACCTTCAGCAGAGCATCCTCGCGGGAGCGTTCACCATGAGTCTTCTCGTCCTGCCGATGGTCATCATCGTTACGCAGGAAGCCCTGCGCGCCGTGCCCCAGTCGTACCGAGACGGATCCTTGGCCCTTGGTTCGACCCGCTGGCAAGCCATTCGGCTTCAAGTGCTCCCGGCGGCGATGCCGGGCATTCTCACCGGCGTGATTCTCGCCATGTCGCGTGCCGTGGGCGAAACCGCTCCGCTCATCGTGGTCGGAGCCGCCAGTTTTGTGCCAGGAGCCCCGTCTAAGCTGAATGATCTTTACACCGTTCTGCCGATCCAGATCTTTGACTGGTCGCTGGAGTCGCGCAAAGGCTTCAACGATGCCGCAGCAAGCGCTATTCTGTTTCTGATGCTGCTTTTGCTTTCAATGAACTCCCTCGCGATCTGGCTTCGCGCTCGGAGCGCATCACGCTCCGTCCGATAGCACGGTTTATTGCGCATAATTGAGCGATATGCGCGAGGCATCTTTCAAATTTTTTAGCCAGTTCGTCAACATCCCGTCCCCATCTGGATTCGAAGAGACGGCCGCCGAGGCCTACCTCGCTTACGTTGGCGACTTTGCGGATGCGATCACGACGGATGTTCACGGGAACGTGGCCGCTATTTTGAACCCGCATGCCGAGACCAAGATCATGCTGGCCGGACACATGGACGAGATCGGCTTCATTGTTCACTACATCAGCGAGAAAGGCTTCGTCTACTTCCAGGCGATTGGCGGACATGACACCGCGATTCCAGTCGGGCAGCGGGTTTGGGTGTACGGCAAGGAGAAGGTTGCGGGCGTGATTGGGCGTAAGGCGATCCATCTCATGGACGAGGAAGAGCGCAAGCGACGTATCGAAATGCACGATCTTTGGATTGACGTCGGGGCAGACTCGCGCGAAGAAGCCGAGGAGCTGATCTCGCTGGGAGACTGTGTGACCTACCAGGTGGAGTTCCAGCGGCTGCTGGGCAACCGGGCTACGGCGCGTGGTTTCGACAACAAAATGGGCACGTTTATCGTTGCCGAAGCGCTTCGTAGCCTCAAAGAAGAGGGCGGATTGCACCCCGAAGTCGGCGTCTACGCCGTGGCGACCGTTCAGGAGGAGATTGGCCTGCGCGGTGCCCGCACATCGAGTTTTAGCATCAATCCGCAAGTTGGCCTGGCGGTCGACGTGAACCACGCGATGGATACGCCGTCGGTTTCAAAGGCTCGGTATGGAGAATTGAACGTTGGCGATGGGCCCAGCGTGATGCGCGGTCCGAACTCGAATCCGGTCGTCTTTCGGATGATTCTTGACGCATGTAAAAAGGCAGAGATTCCGTACCAAGTCGACGTGAGCCCCCGAGGCACTGGCACCGACGGCAACGCGATGCAGCTGAACCGCGCGGGGATGGCGACGGGAATCGTTGGCGTTCCTTTACGCTACATGCACACTCCGTGCGAAGTGCTTTCGATTACGGACGTTGAGAACTGCGCCCGCATGATGGCCGCCTTCTGCCGCGAAGTCACGCCCGAGACGGACTTCACCCCGCGAGTGGTCTAAGATCTGAACGCCCGCGCGCCCGGCGAAGAGTGTGGTATCTTCTTGCCTGGAGCGCGCGGGTGGCGGAATTGGTAGACGCACTACCTTGAGGTGGTAGCGCCCACAAAGCGTGAAGGTTCGAGTCCTTTCCCGCGCACCAACTTTTTGAACTTTTCTTGAGTTCCTTCCCATCTACTTTTCATGGAGGAGAGGCCGTATCACTTGCCAGGGCAAAGCGAAAGGCTCCTCTTCGTTCTGGTGGTATCCGTTGACTCCGCCGACTTCGTAATGGTGACTCCGTTCCGCTCTGCCCTCGAGGCGGCTGCAGAGAAAAAATACGGTTCCGTGCACCTGACCGCCGAAATTGAAGCCGATGGCGGCGTCCCTTTGCCCGGGCAGTTAGAAAACTGGAAAACCTTTGCGAGCCTTTGCTCGCCCGATCAATGGGCTGTCTCTGTAGCCGTACACGGCCTCATTCGCGCGTCCCATTCTGACGAGTGGACATTTGAAGAACTCGGAAGTTTCGGTGACTTTGCGCCGGACCGCTTCCTTGTCGGCCGGCGGCGAGAGCTGTCCGGAGTTGAAACTCGCAGAAGTCCCATTGCCTCGCGAAGCCTGATCGTGGGTCGTCACGCTGAGTTCGACGAGGTTATTCGCCAACTTACGGCAAACCGCTTGAGCTGGTTGCTTGGCATGCCGGGTACGGGAAAGAGCGAACTGGCGCGGCTCATCTGGGAGGCGTCCGAGCCGGAGCCCTCAGCGTTTCCCGTGCGATACGTTGACCTGCAAGGTGCTACCGACGGCGGGTTTGCCGGCCATGCGATTTTGCGTCAGCTTGGGGCCGTTAAGCTACCGATGGAAACCCCGTGGGCGGCGATTCAGCGGACAATGGCTACATTTTCGGGCGGCCTCATCCTGGACTTGGTAGACCCGAATCTCCTCTCTGCGCAGGAGCACCTCCCAGCGTTGCTGGATGCCGCGCCGGGCCTGCACGTTCTGCTGGTGGCCAGAACCCCTTCCGCAGGAAGCATGCTTCCTCGGTATGTGCTCGATGGATTACCGTTCCCCGGAGAAGAGGTTGGGTTCCCAGAAGTTCTCCAGTTTGACGCGGTGAAGCTGTTTGAGGACAAAGCCCAGGCCCTGTCGCCAAAATTTCGAGTTAGCGATCGCAACGCAGCCGATGTTTCGCAGTTGGTTAGGGAAGTTGCGGGCAATCCCTTGGCAATCGAGACGCTGGCAAAAAACACCAACATGTTTAGTCCGCGGCAGTTAGTGCGGCGGCTGCAAGACCGCGTGCGGAGTCTGCGCTTGGGCGAGGACCGCTTTTCGGCAAGCATGGACGTTTGGCTGCGAGATCAATCGCCCGACGATATTCTCGTTTTGCGCCTGATGGGGCAGGTCTCTTCCCCGGTCACGGTTGACGACGTTGCCGATCTGGCCGAGGGCCTCCTGCCGCCCGATGCGGTGATTCGTACCTTTCAAAGCTTAATTTCGAATTCGCTGCTCGCGGAAGATCCCGGTTGGGAAGACAAGCGGTTCCTAGTGGAGAGCAACGTTGCCCGCTGGGTGCGGGCCAACCATGCGCCGTGGGATGAAGCCGATTTCCGCCGCCGCCGTTCGTCTTGGGTGATAAGACTTTGCCGCAAAGAAGGGGAATCGAAGTTTTCCGATCTTGACGCGACGTTCTCGGACCTTGCCGCCGCCGCCGAAGGCGACGTGGAAGAAGCAGTTCAAATCGCGATTCTGGCGCACCTCCACTGGGTTGACCGGGGATACCTGGTGGAGGGCTTTCAGCTTCTGAAGCGGCTCGGTACGAAAGAAGGGGTTGTCCGCGCCGCCGGGTATCCGCAGTTGTTGACCATCACGAGCTACGTTGCCGCCGAGGTGGGAGAGTTTTCGGCGGCAAGGCTCGCAGCAAAAGAGGCAATTTTGTTGGCGGCCAAAAACGGAGACTTTCGTCGGTCGCTGGGAGGCTGGTGTTCTTTGGCCCACTTAGCTTACGTGAGCGGGCGGGTGGCGAGGGCGTTCAGAATTGCTGAACGCGTGTGGCATCGATGGATGCATCAGACTGATGATCCGCGAAGACCCGCCTTGGCCTGCAATATTTTAGCCTATGCGGCTAGAGTCCCACTTGAGAGTCAGATACACCGGCGCGAGTCAGCGATTCGGACGATGCGTGAAATCCTTGCTGAGCTGGAAGCGCCGCTCTCTGAGCCGATGCTTGAGGCAACGCGGTGCATGAATCTCATTGACTGGCAGATCACAAGTGGTCGGTTTGAGGACACTCCGTCGCTCCTTGGTCGTGGGTGGAATGCCTTCAAGGAGAGTAAAAACTTTACTAGCCAGGCTCGAATTTTGCGGAACGCTGCGTACTGGCGAGTGGCGATGGGCGATGCGGCGGGGGCGGTCCGGCTCTTCGCAAGCGCCCGACAGATTCCGTACTCAAGGCCACGCCACGAGGAACAAGCTCGCTCAGAAAGGCAGATGTGGGATCTTCGAAAGATTCTTGGGCCGGAAAAGTACCAGGAGGAACTCCTCCGTGGAGACATATCCGACCCAGAAAATGTGCTTAAAGAAATTATAACCGGTATTTAGTACGCAGTATTTCGGGAGCTCGAAGGCGATAATTGGGTTGCTATGAAAGCACCCGTACTTGTTGTCGCTGTTCTTGGCCTAATTGGTCTCGCATTTGCCGCCCTCGATGGCAATTCTGTTCCCATCGTCGCCACCCCCGACCAGTCGTCCATCTCGGCCGGCGCCTCGACGGGCGTCACCGTTCAGATGTCGCAGGCCGCAACCTCCGACACAACGGTCATGCTATCGAGCTCCAACCCTTCGGTCCTGGCCACGCCGGGGTCAGTCATTGTCCGGCAAGGAAACCAGTCGGCCCGCTTCAACGTCATCTCCTCGCCGGTTGCCGGAAAAGAGCCGAGCCCGGGAACGGCGGTGACCATCACCGCATCCGCCAACGGCGGCTCGGCGTCGACCACCATCACCGTGAACTAGGGAACCATTCGGAGCCTCGGGGGCTATACTCTTTATATGTCCCAGCGGCTCCCCGAGTGGCTGACGATTCGACTTCCTAGACCGGACACGATTAAGGAAGTCGAATCGATGATGCGGGCCAAGAGCCTGCATACCGTTTGCGAAAGTGCGCGGTGCCCCAACATGCCCGAATGCTGGTCGAAGAAGACCGCAACTTTCATGATTCTTGGAGACACGTGCACACGTGCCTGCGGCTTCTGCGCCATTAAAGTTGGCAAGGGCCTAACCGTAGATGCCGAAGAGCCGGCGAACGTTGCAGACGTGGCCAACACCCTCGGCCTGAAGCATGTCGTTGTGACCTCTGTGGCGCGAGACGACCTTCCCGATGAAGGAAGCGGCCAGTTTGCCGACACGATTCGGTCGATCCATGCGCAGAATCCTCACACGATCGTCGAAGTTCTGACGCCGGACTTCAAAGGGAAGCGGTGGTGTATCCAGAACGTTACGGATGCAGAACCCGAGATCTATAACCACAACATCGAGACGATCGAGAGGTTGCACACCATCGTGCGGCCGCAGGCGAAGTATTCGCGAACGATGAGTGTGCTGAGAATTGTTAAAGAACTGAACCCAAAGATCTACACAAAATCGGGCCTGATGCTCGGGCTTGGAGAGACGAAGGACGAGGTTGTCCAGACGCTTCGCGACCTACGCGCCATCGGCGTGGACGCAGTGACCATCGGTCAATATCTGCGACCCACGATGCGGCATCTTCCGGTGGCCGAGTACGTTCACCCGGACGTCTTTAAAGAATACGAAGGCATCGGCGAAGAGATCGGGTTTGTCTTCGTGGCGTCTGGCCCATTCATTCGAAGCTCCTACAACGCGATCGACTTCTCCAAGAAGGTCATGAGTGAGCGCTTAGAAAAGAGCGCCGCTTAGCGGAACATGCTGCTCCGAGCCGTCGGTTTTGTCCTCCGGCTTGGGATCCTTTGTGTGCCGATTGCGCTGATTCTGTTCCAGTGCTATCGGTACGGCCAGGAAATGCTGCTGGCTCTGCTCGACCCACGAGCGCCGGTCGTCTACGTGCTTCAAACCGAAGCCGGTCCGCTTCAGGCCCGAGTTGAAAACTATCGGATTGATCTTTCAAGCTTAACCATAACCGCGCAGCGGTTCCGTCTTTCCGAGGCGTCGGGGCGGACGCTGCTTTCTTTGGATGAGGCCACGATTCCGAAGTTCGACCCGCAAGGGGGTCTCTCGCAGCCAATTACCGTACGTGCCCGCGGACTCTTCCTGCGGATTCGGCGCGGGGCCGACGGTTCGCTGGAATTCCAGAAGTACTTACCGAAGACGAAGGGCCCGCCCGGCTTGACGCCGTTCTTTGTGAGCCTACGGGATGCGCGCGTTCTGTATGAAGACGACTCGCCCGCTAGGCGAATCACCCAGGAATTCGCCTCCAAGCGCGTGTTGGTTTCCGGGCTGGGCGACGACTTGGTCTTCTCTGGAAAAGTTCAGGTTTCAGGCGCTGGAGCTGTCGCTTTGCGCGGCCAACAGACCCCCGGTCCGGGATTCTTGCTCCATGCGAGGACGGTAGGACTCACGCCCGAGCGGTTATTGAAGGATTTCGGCATATTGGGCCTGCCGCCCGACCTTGAGGTATCCAAGCCGGTCGTTTCGGGAAGCGCCGTAGCATGGCTACCGCCCAAAGGGCCGTTCAGAACCGTCGCCGCCGGGACCATACGATCGGAAAGCCTAAAGCAAGGTGATTGGCAGGTCCGGCAAAGCCAGGCAGAGTTTAGCCTCAGCGAAGAAGCGGCTCGAATTCGGGCGAGCGGGGCGTTGCCAGACGGCAAGGTGACGTTTGTTGGAGGGGCAAAGTTTGGTGCCTGGCAAGTTGCCGGAGCGGTCACGGGGCAGTTGGCCCGGGCGGATTCTTTGCCGGGCGTTCGGTTGGCAGATGGGATTCGGGTAGCTGGTCTAGCGGCTAACGGCTGGATCGCGGCCGGTGATAGGGTACCGCTGCGATATCAGGCAGTGGTTTCTGCGAAGTCCGTCGAGGTGCCGTCTGTTCCGGCGGTGGCCCTGGTCGCACGCCTTTACGGCGATGACAAGAGGATGAGCTTCGCCGCGGAGAATCAGCTGATTTCTGCAAGTTTGGCGAGTGGAATTGGAAGTTATTCGATGGCGGATGGTCGCCTGAATGTGGCGGCGGTCGCCCCTACCATCCGCCCGGAGACGGTGCGACAGCTTGCGAAGTCGGACCAAATCCAGTTCACCGGTTCGGCGACGGCCTTCGCAGAAGGTGCTGAAAACATCCTGGTCGACCTGGCCGGTGGCGGGCAACTAGGTTGGCGCGGGGAATCAAGCCAACCGTTCGCGCCCCTAGGGGAAATCTCGTTTGCCGGAAATTGGGCGAAGAATCAGCTCAATGTGAGTCGAGCCGTGGTGGCTGGTCCGGTCGGACTGGCAAGCGCCGAAGGCACCCTGCGGCCGAACGGCGCGGCTGAGATTTTAGTGAAGGGTCGAAACCTTCAACTAACGCAGCTGGACGCAGAAACGAAAGGGGTGGCGAGCATCCGGGGGTCGATTCGCGGCACCTTGTCAAATCCCCGTCTGCTGGCCAGGGTCGAAGTATATAACTTTGAGCGGAACAACCAATATATTCCGCTCATCGCGGCCGAAGGCACGGCGGACTTAAAGCGGGTGCAGTTATCGTCAATCAAGGCGGTGAGCGGGACGAGCTTGGCAAAAGGCGACGCCGAAGTCCAGATTGCCGGCCGGCGGCTATCCGGCGAGCTAAGCGTTTCGAACCTGCAATTGTCGGACTACGTGGAGGAGGGAGCGTTTGGCTCGCTCGATTTCCCAAAGATTGTCCTCGGCGGAACTCTCTCGCGACCTCAACTCCGCGCTACCGGCCAAGGCGAAAACTTGGTTGTCGCCAGTCGAAAGGTCGAGAAGCTGCCGATAGCTGCAACCCTGATCGGAAACAACCTGTACGTTCGTACCAGCGGAATCGAAGGACTAGAGGGCACGGCAAACGTCGACCTCAGCTACAACCTCGTTACCGGGAACGGACGAGGAAATATACAGGCAATGGGCCTAGAACTAGAATCGATCATCAACGATCCGGAGCAGCCCTTCGACCTCACGGGGCGCGTTAGCGGCACCGGAAGCTTTGGTTTTGCGTCGTCCGCGTTCCTCGCGGCGGAGTTTGATGGCGATCTCGAAGGCGTCGTGATTAACGGGACGGCGATGGGTGCGGGCACCGCTGTATTGCGGTACGGATACGGTCAAGTTCTGGGTGACATCCAGGTGGGAGGCGTTGATCGCTATCTCGTCGCTTCGAAAATCAAGTTCGATCCGGACGCGCAAACGCTTGGGCTTCGGCTGGACGCGAACCGATTCGAAATCAGCGACCTCGTGGAAGGCAGTCAGCGCTACCGAGAGGGATTTTCGTACGATGCGAACCAGCAGCTCGCACTTTTGAAAGGTGAGTTCAACTTGGGTGGGACGTTCTCGGGTCCGCTCTTGGCACCAGACCTGGATATTGATATTTTAGAGGCCAAAAACCTAACGTTATCCGGACGGAAGCTCGGCGACATCAAAGCGGCCGTTTCCAGGATTGGCCGAAAGTGGAACATCGGAAGTTTAGAAACGACCGGGCCGGTTGTCCGGTTGCAGGCGAAAGGGACGGCCGAAGAAGGGGGCGCAATCGCGATCGACGGTGAAATCGCCTCGCTCGACTTCGCCGAGCTGACGGCGCTCATCCCGTCGGCAAGCAAGCTTGCCGGAAGCGTCACCGTGCCGTTCCTTATTTCCGGCGAAACCCTGCATCCGACGATCCAGGCATCCGTGAACACGTTGCCGGCGGACACCTTAAGGCCGATAAACGATGACCCGCTTACCGGCCTTTCCCTCGACTTTCCGACGGTGCAGCTGGTGCCGAGCGCGGGCACGGAAGAGGGCAAACTGACGCTGGAGGGAACCTACAAGCTCCGGGGATTTGAAGGTAGCGCGGTCGCGGCGCTGCCATACCTGTATCCGCTCAGCATCCCAAGGGACAAAGATATCGCTGTGCGCGTTGCGCTGAAACAAAGAACGCTACAAGAAATCGCCGAGCTCTCGGGCGCCCTCGACCCGGCGAGGACCGAAGGGTCCGCAAGCGGCTCGGTGAGCTTTACTGGCCCGCTCGAGAACTTGCTTTACGACGGAAATCTGACGCTAAACGCGCCTAAACTTGGACTAAACGCCTATGCTGGTTCGTTCCAAAACGTCGCGGCCGCCGCGAGGCTCGACAAGAACGGGCTTCACTTGGACCTCAAGGCAGACCACAGCGAGGGCGGAAAGTTCACGTTCGCGGCCCAGTCGCCGCTTTCGGTGGAAAGCGGCCTGACGGCGGCTTTGACGGAACGCAGCCTTTCCGCATTGCTAGACCGGCAAATCACGGCAAAGCTCACGCTGGACGGATTTCGCTACCGCCAGAAATTCGCCGGAGATTCGTTCGTTGCGGCGACGGCCACGGGCGATCTAACCGCAACCGGAACTCTCCGGTCGCCGCTTATCCAAGGTGGAATCGGAATCTCGCGGGCGTCGAGCGTCATTCCATTCCTGGAACCGGCCGCCGGCCGAGACGAGCCGCCCACCGTGAATCCAAAATTCGACATCCGCATTGACCTCGCGGAGGCGGCGAATCTCCGGTCCGCAACGGCGGAACTTTACATCCTTGGCGGCGGTAAGTTGCAAGGATCGTTGTCCAACCCGTTCGTTCTGGCCGACATGCTGGTCGAGCGCGGCTCGATCCGCTTGCCGGGCGGACTGGTTCGCCTGGAGCAAGGCGGGGACGCCAAGTTTGTTTACGACGGCACCCAGCGCAGCCCGGTTGCGCAGCTCTTGTTGGATGTTGAAGGGCGCACCTCGATTACCGCCGCCGACACGTTCCAAACGGTCAATCGCTACGATGTCTACATCAATCTGCGCGGCGATTTGGTGAAGGAAAACGGTCTAAACCTGTCCGCAAGATCCGATCCGCCCGGACTGAGCCAAGACCGCGTCATCGCATTGCTGGGTCAGACCGACATCCTCACCGCGCTCGGCGATAGTAACAAGCGGTCCGGCGCGGAAGAGCAAGTGCGTAACGCCCTCACCGGCTATGCGGTGCCGGCGGTCTTCGAAAAGCTGACCTCGGACATCGCGCGAAGCCTGGGGCTGGACTACCTGAGCCTGGACTACAACCCGTTCGACCGGGCGTCGATTCTGTTCGCCCGTGCACTCAACAAGGACTTCGTGCTTCAGGGCCAGCGGCAGCTCTCCGAGCCGCAACCCGGCTTTCCGGTCAAATTCGACTTCCGGCTCTCCTACCGACCCCGCCGCGCGAAAGGAATCATCAATCAACTTAACTTTTCTGTCGGCACCGACGAGCGGCGTCCGATCAAGTTCTCAATCGATTACGGCATTCGATTCTGAAGAAATGCCCAGTGGGCGGGTAACCCGGCGGCGCGCCAGTCGTTCTATTCCGGGAACGGCCAAGGCCGGACTCACTTGACCTCAGGGGTACAGTGAGTCAGATTCGTAGGATCGGAGGAATTTTGAATCGAGTAATTTCGGCAGGAGTATTGTTGGTCATGCTAGCCAGCGCGGCCATGGCGCAAGAAGCCAGCAAAATTAAGGACTTGTTGATACGTGGCAACCGCCGCGTGGTCAGCGATGTCATCAGCGGCGTCATGCGGACGAAGATCGGCCAGCCGTACATCCAAGACAACCTGGACCGTGACAAGAAGTCCATCGAAGACCTCGGCTTCTTCTCGGCGGTCAGCGTTCGGGCGACGCCGGGGGAAGGCGGAAGCTACTCCATTACGGTCGACGTTGAGGAATTCCCGGAAATCAAAGAGATTCGGATTACCGGCAACACGGCCCTCACCACCGAAGAAATTTTGTCGAAGGTCTCGCTGAAGGCCGGCGACGTCTTCAACGCAAACAACGTTTCCCCGGCGATTACCGCCATCGAAGATTTGTATGCCGCGCGCGGCTTCTTCGCTCGAGTCAGCGATTTCTCCCCTTCGAAGGATGTCCCTGGTCTCATCACGATCGCGATCGTGGAGCTAAAGGTCGGCAACGTTTACGTTCAAGGCAACAAGCGCACCCGCGACTGGGTGATGAAGCGACTCATCAAGACGCGTTCCGGCGAGTCGTTCTCCGGCGAAAAGTGGGGCAAAGATCTGCGCCGCATCGCCAGTACCGGTTGGTTTGAACCCGGCACGATACGCAGCATTGAGGACCCCGAGCGAGAGTTCGGCAAGATCGACCTCACGGCCGAAGTCAAAGAAGCCAATACCGGCATGTTCAATGTCGGCCTCCAAATCGACCCGCGATCGTCGCTTGCCGGCATTCTCCGCCTCAGCGAGTCGAACCTGCGCGGCACCGGCCAAAGCGTTGGCATCGATTACCTTCAGACCACGCAAGGCGGCGGTGCGAGCATCGGCCTCAACTACGTGAACCCGTTCTGGGATAGCAAAGACACCAGTCTCACGGCGTCTTTGTACAGTCAAATCGTTTACCGATTCACCGGAATTTTTGGCTCCAGCGCGAGTTCCGAGACGGAAGGCTACAACGAGCGCCGTAACGGCGGAAGCATCGGTCTTTCGCGACCGGTGAAAGATGACTTTAACGTTGGACTTTCAGCCCGATTCGAGAGCGTGCGAACGAATAACATCCCGACCGGAGCCGACCCGAACGGATTCATCCGCCAGGACGGCGACGTGACGGCGATCAACGCAAGCGCAACGCTAGACCGTCGAGACTTGGCGACCGATCCGTCGCGCGGCATCTTCCAGAGAATTGAGTTCGAACCGGGCATCGCAAAGATCGACAAGATCGGCGGAGCGGTGACCGATCAGTCCCTGATAGGCACGCATAACTTCACCAAAACGACGTTGGAGTACCGCCAGTACTTCACCGACCAGCCTCCGCGCGGCCGGAAAGATCCGGATGCGCCGCGCCGCGTCCTCGCGGTTCGGGCAAAGTATGGCGCCGTTTCGGGAACGATTCCGTTCTTCGAGCAGTATTTCGCGGGTGGATCGAACAGCATTCGTGGCTACGACGAGGACAGATTCTGGGGCAAGTACACGCTTCAAACCAGCGTGGAACTCCGAATTCCGATTCAGCGGTCGTTCAATACGGTGCTCTTTGTGGATTACGGCGGAGCGTGGGGAGGCTTCGGGTCGGTGAACGACTTCAAGCAGTCCGACAAGTTTAAGCTTCACGTGGGCTATGGCATCGGCCTCAGCTTCCGAACGCCGCTTGGCCCCATCCGGGTCGACTTTGGCTTCAACGAGGATCGCGGAAGCCGCACGCACTTCCTCATCGGAACGTCTTTCTAAAGATGCGCACGTTAAACCAGGAAAATACGAGAAATGAAGATTAACTCCAACCAAACCGGCTGGGTCGTGGCGGGCGTCATGGGCCTTGGCTTTGCCTTCCTCGCCGGGTCTGGCTTCCAAGATAGCTCGACCAAAATTGGCACCGTCAGCGTGGGCCGCGTTTTTAACGACAGCGAGTACAAGAAGGACCAGGACGCTCAGCTTCAGCAGATCGGGCAATCGCGACGCGCGCTGTTCGATTTTATCGACACGTACAAGTTCATGTCGCTGGCTGATCTGACGAAGTTCAAGGACCTCAGCGTTAAGGCAAACCCGACGGACGCCGACAAAGCTGAGATCAACCGGTTGAAGGACGTCGCAACGAAGGCGGACCAACAGTACCGCTTGCTTCAAACCAAGGCGAATGCTTCTGAGGCCGAGAAGTCGGTGCTCAACAACTTCATCAAGAACTCGCAGGACAACGCAAGCTTTGTCGGCAAGTTGAACCAAGAGTTCACGGACGAGCTACAACAGAAGCAAGAGAAGATGCGATCCGACATTCTGGATCGCGTGAAGGCCGCCGTCGCGGACGTTTCGAAGAAGCAGGGCTTCAGCATCGTTCTGAACGACGAGATTGCGCCGTACAGTGCAAACGACCTAACGCCCGAGGCCCTCAAGGCCATGAACGCAAAGAAGTAACGCCATGAAAAACGTCGGCTTTCTGCAACTGGGTTGGGTTTTTGCGGCTGCGCTCCTTGCCGTTTTGGTTGGGGGCGGGTTTCAGGATGCTTCGCAGAAAGTCGGCGTGGTCGATATTTCGAAGATGATCGAGGCGAGCGATTTTGGTAAGGGAAACCAGGAAACCTTCGCCAAAATGCGAAAGTCGCGGGAAGACTTGCTCGAGTTCATCGACACGAATCGCGTCCTCACCACCGAGCAGGCCACCCGGCTTCGCGATCTCGCGGTGAAGATGACTCAGACGGCCGAGGAAAAAGCCGAGTTTGAACGCCTAAAGGCCGAGGTGATTGCAGCGAACAAGAAGTGGACCGAGCTTTCCACCAAGCCAAACCTCACGGCAGAGGAGCGAACTCTACTCGAAGAATATTCTCGCCGAAGCCAGGCAATGGGCGACTTCGCCCAGCGTCTCCTCAACGGATTCACCAGCGAGATGACCGGCTGGGCGGACCAGCAGAAGCTGAGAAGCCTGGAGAAAGCGCGCACGGCGGTCCAAGAAGTCGCCAAGGCCCAGGGCTACAACGTTGTGTTCGAGATCGGGATCGCGCCGTACGGGGCGAATGACCTCTCGGACGCGAGTTTGGTCGCGATGAACGCCAAGAAGTAAACATGCGGCTGCGCGACATGTGCCTGGTCGCCGCCGTTCTCCTCTACGGATGCAACAGTCCGAAGCCCGTGGTCACGTACGTCTCGCTGGACCTCGCGGCGATCGAGGCCGCAAACCTCGGGAAACCGTTCCCCACGATCGATGTTCCGGCACCGCCGGCCGCGATCGGGCCGCAGACCATTCGTCGCGAGGCAGTGCCAGCGAAGCGAATTGCTACGCCGGCAAAAGACTACGAGCAAATTCAACAAATCTTACGCGAGCAGCAGGAGATCACCCGGCGCAAGCTGGAGCGACAGCTGCAAGCCTTCTACGCGCGCGAGGCGCGGCGGTTCGAGCTGGATGCCAAGGCAGCCCAGACCGAGCTGGAGAGGACACGCTACGCAGAAGCGAATCTGAAGGTAAGGGCCGCGTTCGAGGCGTTGGCCGCCGAACGTATGCCGCGGGTGGCGCGGCTCGCCTTGCTGGCCGGATTCCCGGATCCGAATCCACTATCGGAGGCGCCGTCCGAACGGCTTGGAAACGTTTCGCAGCAGCGATTCGACGAAGCAAAACGCATCCGCGCGGAATTGAAGGCTTTGGATGCCGACTTTGACAAAGTGGTCAAGCAGGTGGTGGAAGAAACCGCCGCCGGGCTTTCGCAACGCCAAACCGAGATGCTGCTCGAGATTGAGGCCTTCAAGACAGCAAAGGATCGGCAGGCCGAGAAAGAAGCTGCGGACCAGGTGACGGCCGCCCGTGAGGTGATGCGGATGCAACTGGCCGACCGGGACGTGACAGAAGCACCGGCAATCCCTGCGCGCAGCCTAACGATTCCCGGAAACGCACCCATGGCCTCGGCCCCCAAGGTAACGTTTGATCCGATCTTTACCGACCGCGCGTTTTTAAGGAAGCGACTGCAGGCCCAAGCACGCATTTGGCTCGGCCTAAACGGCTATTCCGAAATGAAGGGCGCGCGCGACGCAACGGCAGAATTTTTGGCATGGCAGAAGCAAAACGAATTTGGCAACTAGGCGAACTAGCCCAACTTTTTGGGGGCAAGCTGGACGGCCCCGAAAACGGCACGGTTCTTCGGCCGGTACCGGCCGGCTCGGTCGACGCTGAGGGCCTCAGCTTCGCGGAATCGGAGAAGTATTTGGCCAAGGCCGAAACGGGAGTGCTGGCCGCGATTATTTTGCCCGAGAACTCGCGCGAGACCGAGCTGCCCAGCATTCGGGTCAAGAACCCGCGGTTGGCCTTTGCGCAATTCCTCGGCATGTACCGTCGTCCGCTTCCGCTCGAAGACGGCATCCACCCAACGGCGATCGTTTCCCCGGAGGCCACGGTTCATCCTTCGGCGAAAGTTGGTGCCTACGCGGTCGTGGAGCGCGGCGCCAACATCGAGGCCGGGGCAAGCATCTACCCGTTCGTCTATGTGGGCGAGGATTGCGAGGTCGGCAAAGGCACTGTGCTGTTTCCGCACGTCACGCTCTATCAGGAGGTGCGCATCGGGGCGCGATGCATCATCCACGCCCATGCCGTTCTTGGCGCCGATGGATTTGGCTTTGTTTTCGACGGCAAGCGGCACCACAAGATTCCGCAGGTCGGTCGTGTTTCGCTGGGGGATGATGTCGAGATCGGGGCGCTATCGGCCATCGACCGCGCGGCAACCGGAACGACGACGTTGGCCGACGGCGTGAAGGTGGACAACTTGGTGCAGATCGCCCACAACGTCGAGATTGGCGAGCACGTGGTCATCGCAAGCCAGTCCGGGGTTGCGGGTAGCGCGGTCATCGGGCATCATTCGGTAATGGCCGGCCGAGCCGGCGTGATCGACCACCTCACGTTGCAGCCGGGCAGCGTCGTTGGCGTCGGCGCAATCGTCACCGAGAACTTTCCGGCAGCGACGCAATTTCTTGGGAATCCGGCGCGCCCGGCGGCCGAAATGAAGCGGACGCTCGTCCACCAGCGTCGGTTGGATGACTACGCAAAAAGAATTAAGAAAATGGAAAAGGAACTGGAGGAACTGAGAAATGCAATTTCAACGAAAGACGCTTCGAACGGAGGTTAACCTGGCGGGGCGTGGGCTCCATTCCGGAGTTCCCACGCAACTTCGCATTCGGCCTGGTAGCGACGGCATCGGATTCTGGTACGGCGGCGAACGCACGGCCGCGAAACCCGAGAACGTGACCGACACTACGCGCAGCACGAAGCTTGGACAGATCGGGACGATCGAGCACCTCATGAGCGCGTTCGCGGGCATGGAGGTCACCGACGCCGAGGTGGAGCTGACTTACCCCGAACTGCCGGGAATGGACGGAAGCGCGCTTCCCTTCGTCGAAGCGCTCCTAGAAGTTGGATTCGAAGACATCGGTGAAAAGGAGATGCCGGACCTGTTCCGCCGGGTCTTCCTGCAGGAAGACGGGATCAAGATCGCGATTTCGAAGGGCGACGGATTCTGGCGTTATGAGTACAACACCGGAGACCGCTGGCCCAACGTGCAGAGCTTCGAGCTTCAATCGCCGATCGATTATCTTGCGCAGGTCGCGCCCGCACGAACGTTTGCCTTGATGGAGGAGATTCCGTATCTTATCCAGAACGGATTGGGGCAAGGCTTGGATGAAGACTCCGCGGTCATTCTCGGCGAAGTCGGCTACAAAAACGACGTGCGTTTTGAGGATGAGCCGGCGCGACACAAGCTGCTGGACTTCATCGGAGACATGTATCTCTCCGGGGTGCCGATCCGGTTCTTGGATGCGGTGTCCGAAAAATCCGGACACCGCGCCAACGTTCACGCCGCGTCGTTGCTGGCGAAATCGTTGGAATAGGGATTACAGGACGAGGACCAAGGCGATTGCCCCGGTTGCGCCCGGAAGACATTCCGGGGCGTTCTCCTGCAAATGATGAATGAGGTGGGGGCAGCCCGAACCAAAGTTGGCGAGGGAAGCCGAAGGAATGGGAGGACAAGGAGCGGAGGAATAGACTCCGTTCAAGAGAAGGACGTATTTCATCGAATCGCCGGGAATTGGGGCAAAGCTGTCGGCCTGGCCGTTCCAAGCGATTTTTGAAGAGTGGATCTTCGTTGATACTCTCTGCATATCTGGCTCTAACGCGGAACGTAAAAGGCTTGACTGGGTTCTGGGCCAAATGGCTCAGAAAAATCTCACCTTCGGGAATTCTACGACAAAAACCGCAATTAGTGCTGACTTCGTTGGATCACCGAACGTTCCCGGGTGGACCAGGTTAGGTTTGGGTTTAATGAATCTTCCATGAGCGCGCAGTACCGGCTGAATCGTTTGTTCGCGGCGGACGGTAAATGTTTTGACGTTGCGATAGATCACGGATTTTTTAACGAGCCGTCGTTCCTAAGCGGCATCGAGGATGTTTCCCAAGCGATTGCCAAGGTGGTGGCTGCCATGCCCGATGCCGTGCAGCTGCCGCCCGGCTCAGCGCGCATCTTGCAGGCCATTCCTGGCCCCAGAAAGCCCGCCCTAGTGCTACGAACCGATACGGCGAACATCTACGGCAAGGAGCTGCCCTCCGTCCTGGCGTCCGAGCTGCTGGAAGATGCCGTCGAGATGGCGGTGCGGCTGGATGCGGCGGCGGTCGTCGTGAATCTGCTCCTTCTGCCCAATCAACCAGGGCTGCACCGGGACTGCATCCGAAACGTAGCCCGGCTTCGGGCGCGGTGCGACGAGTTCGGGATGCCGCTGATGGTTGAGCCGCTCGTGATGCAAGAGAACTCCACCGCCGGCGGCTATATGGTGGACGGCGACCTGCAAAAGATTTTGCCGCTGGTGCGGCAAGCAGCCGAGCTCGGGGCAGATATCATTAAAGCGGATCCTTGCGACGATGTTAGCGAGTATCACCGGGTCATCGAGATTGCGGGCGGCTTGCCCGTATTGGTGCGGGGCGGTGGTCGGGCGACGAACGAGGAGATTTTGCGGCGGACGGAAGCCCTCATGCGGCAGGGAGCCTCGGGAATCGTTTACGGCCGAAACGTGATCCAACACCCTCAACCCACGCAAATGACAAGCGCTCTAATGGGCATCGTTCACGATGGGCTTTCCGCAACCGAGGCGTTGCAACTGCTCGATTAGTTTAGGTATTTCCATGGACACAACACAAATCCTCATGTTGCTGATCGGCGTCGGCGTTGGTGCCGTTGCCGGAGTGCTCGTCGGACAGATGCTCTCCCAAAGGAAATTGGATCGCCGAACCGAAGAGATGTCCTCCCAGATCAACGACCTATCCGTGGATAAGGCACGTTTGGAGGGCAACTTGCAGTCCTCCAAGTCGGTGAAAGAGGAGCTGGAGGCCGAGCGCCAACTCGTCGACGAGCTCCGGGCGAACATCACCGCTTTGAAGACTTCGCTGGAGCATGAGTCGATGCAGGCTCAGCAAGAGCGCCGATTGAAAGAGGAATCTCTCAACGCCAAAGATACGCAAATCAGCTCTGTTTTGCAGGCGGAACGGGGCGGATTGGAAGCCGAAAAGCGTGCGCTCACAGAGGGCCATGCCGCCCAGATGGCCGAGATGAAGAAGAACGTCGAAGAGCAGCGGCGAGCAAAAGAAGAAGCTTTGGCTACGAAAGATGAACAAATCGCGGCACTTCTCCGTGCCGAGCGAGCCGGGATGGAAGCGGAGAAACGCGCACTAACCGAAGGCCACACTGCCCAAATGGAGGAGATGAAGAAGAACGTTGAGGAGCAGCGGCGAGCAAAAGAAGAAGCTCTAGCCACGAAAGATGAACAAATCGCGGCACTTCTCCGTGCCGAGCGGGCCGGAATGGAAGCGGAAAAACGCGCTTTAACCGAAGGCCACACCGCCCAAATGGAGGAGATGAAGAAGAACGTTGAGGAGCAGCGCCGGGTGCTCGCCGAAGCGGAAACGAAGCTGCGCGAGGCGTTCACCTCACTTTCGGCGACCGCCCTCGAAAAAGCCCAAACTCAGTTGCTGGAGCTGGCCGAGGCGCGATTTAAGCAGAACCAGGAAGCGGCGACGGCGGACATGGACCACCGCCACAAGGCCATTGAAACCCTCGTGAAGCCGTTGGAGGATGGCCTGAAGACGCTGGACCAGACCCGCCAGGAGTTCGAAAAGAAGGTTGCGGCAGAGAACGCGGTGCTGCAAGAGAACCTGAAGGTTCTGCTTGGCGCGACGGAGGGGCTATCGAACGCACTGCGAAAGCCGCAGGCGCGCGGAAGCTGGGGCGAGATTCACCTCGATACCGTCCTGTCCAGTTCGGGGCTACAAGAGGGGGTCGATTACCACCGGCAGGTCTCGACGAGAGACGGCGACACTCAGCTCATCGCCGACATCGTGATTCACCTCCCCAAAGGGCGCCGCATCATCATCGACGCGAAGACCTCGTTTGAACCTTTCCGCGAGTACGTCAACGCCGAGACAGATCTAGAGCGCGCGGCGCTTTTGTCCAAGTTCCTTAGCAGCATGCGTAAACATATGAACGACCTCGGCACGAAGCGGTATCAAGACAAGCAGGAATCTCCTGACTTCGTTTTGATGTACGTTCCACACGAGTCGATGTATTACACGGCGATCCAGGAAGATCGCTCGCTGGTGACGGATGCGTTCTCGAAGAGCGTTTACTTGGCGAACCCGATGACCCTGATTTCCCTGCTGAAATCGGTCGAGTATGTCTTGCAGCAAGAGCGGATGAACGAGGGCGCGCAGGCGGTCTCGCTCCTCGGAAAGACGGTTTACGACAACCTGAAGAAGTATGCCGAGCATGTATCGAAGGTCGGCACGCAGTTGCGAAAGACGGTGGAGGCGTACAACGACTCGGTGGGAAGCCTGGAGCGCCGGCTGCTGCCGAGCGCGCGCCGGTTCAAAGACGTGGTGCCTGGCGCGTTAGAGCTTTCAACCGAGGCGATTGTCTTGGAAACGATGCCGACCGAGATTCAGAGCCCGGAGCTGACTTCGCCGAAAGAGGACAAGACGCTGTTCAACGAGTTCGGCGACTAGAACGGCGACGCGGTGAGCTTGAACTCAATGCGTACTTCGTAAGCCCTGGGCCACGGCAGCCAGATTTTCACGTCATCGATGCTGGAGAACTCGTACGAGCGGCTTCCGGCCATGAACTTGCGGCCAAAGAACTGCTCGCGGAAGTAAGAGCCAAGGTGTTTGCCCAGGTCTCGTTGCACAAAGCTATTTAGAACGGCAAAGGATTCGCCGTTTGTTTCTTCCCGGCTAGCGTTTGGAAGGACGTCGAGCAGCCGGTAAGCCTGGGGCCGCGTGAACTTGTGGTAGGCGTAATCGTTCACGTACCGGTGCAGCAAGAACTCGTGCTGGGCGATCTCGCGCCGCAGTGGATCGATCTCCAACCGCTTGGCCAGAAGATACACGTTTGCCGCCGGGATCGACGTGCCCATGGTATTTCCGGCGGTATTCCAGCCGGCGAAACTCAGGAGCTTGCCGCCCCGGTCCGCCTGGGTCAAAAGTTCGAAAAGACGCGGATCGGCGGTGCCATCGTTGGCCAGGTTGATGTCGGCCACGGCGACCGGCAGGCCTTGGTCGATCTCGGCACCCAATACGCTCGCAAACGTTTCAAAGCTATCCGGCCGGGGTTTTGGTGTGTTTACGAACAGCGTGTAGTCGTAGAAGCCGTCTTCGCCCATCGGCCGCGCTCCGGCGGCATAGAGCTGCTCGTCCAGGCTCTGGAAGATAGGTTTAGATTCAAAACTAGCAAATTGCTTTGCGGCCTCGGGGTCCGAGAAGACGATCCGAACTCGCGGCGTCCAGCCGTTCTGCTTCAGCAGCGCGCGCGACAAAAGGATGTTCGAGTGCTGGTCGATGCCCTCGCAAAAGAAGACGGAGCCCACCGCGCCGGTGTTCTCAGCCATCGCTTTCAGCCGGATCGTTTCCCCAACGTGCGGGCCGTACGGCTTGGCGTCATCTTGGCCGATGACGAGATAATCTAGACCGCCGCCGGCTGCGATCTCCACCAGTGCTTTCTGGACGATGAAGTTTCGACGCCGGGTGCTGCGGTACTTCGCGAGCTCGGCCTTTGGCACCGCCTCCATCTGTCGTCGCATCTCGGCCCGTGCGGTTTCGCTGCCGGTGCGTAGGGTTTTGTCCTCAAGTTCGACAAATCGCGAGAGGTTCATGCGCCAACTGGCCGACTGCCGGGTGGCGGTCGGCGCGAGACGCATCGTCGCCGAGAACATGAAAAGCTTGATGTCCGGAGCGCGAAGCTTCAGGTTGGCAAACCGCCGCAGGCGCCGGGTAGCGGTCTCAACGCTCACGCCGCCAGCGCGGCTTTGGATCAGACCGCCGTAGGCAATCATGTCGGCCGAGGCGATAATGGCGCGCGTATTGGATAGGTCTTGCGACTCTAACCAACTCAAAATGCGCTCTGGATTTCCAGGGGTTGTGAACCTCCCCAGCGACTCGTAGGGCGGCATCCGCACGTCGGCATCGGCGATTTTGCCGATCATTTGTGCGAACTGTCCAGACGCAGGCCGGCTATCGAGCGGAACGAGGAGGATTCGTTGGCAAAGGGCCGACGACGCCAAGCAAAGCGCCAAAACGACGGCCAGAGTCCTCACCTGGATAAGGTACCCGTGTTCTTACGGGGAGCTTTCAGATCGGCGGTGGATAATTGCCGCCGCAAGTTCAATTGCCCACGGATAGGCTTGGTGTTCCAGCGCGAGAACCCGGGCTGCGAGGGCCTCGGCCGTATCTTCCGGCATCACGGGGCAACGGAGTTGCAAAAGGGGAGAGCCCTCGTCATACTTGTCGTTCACGTAGTGGACGGTGCAGCCTGACTCTGACTCACCGGCAGCGATGACGGCTTCGTGAACGCGGGATCCATACATGCCTTGGCCGCCAAACTTGGGCAGAAGCGACGGATGAATGTTTAACACTCGGCCATCGAACGTGCGGAGCACTTCAGCCGGAAGCAGACGCATGTAGCCGGCGAGGCAAACGAAGTCGACTTTGCCCAGGGCTTCGACAAGTCGGGAGCCGTACTCGTCGCCGGGGGGAACGATGCTTACCGCCAGGCCGAGATCGTGAGCGATTTGAACTGCCGGAGCGGACTCGCTCGGGGCGATGACGACGGACACGTCGGCGAAACCGGACCGCGCGATGGCAGCCATGTTGCTGCCACGGCCGCGCGGTCCTACAAGAATCCCGACTCTCGGAATATCCATGTTTTGGCGCGTTACTTGCGCTTTTCGATGCGGATCGTCTTCACGATCACCGGAGTCACCGGCTCGTCGATATGGGTCGGCGTTTCCGCGATCTTGTTAACGACGTTCATGCCTTCGA
Organism: Fimbriimonas ginsengisoli Gsoil 348; assembly: GCA_945881865.1. GTDB lineage: Bacteria > Armatimonadota > Fimbriimonadia > Fimbriimonadales > Fimbriimonadaceae > Fimbriimonas > Fimbriimonas ginsengisoli_A. The sequence continues at coordinate 71,058 of CAMCVK010000013.1, forward strand.
TGACCTTGCCAAATGCGGTGTATTGGCCGTCGAGGTGGGGGGCGGTTTCATGGACGATGAAGAACTGCGATCCGGCTGAGTCCGGATCCTGCGATCTGGCCATGCTCACGATTCCGGCCACGTGGCGAGTCTCATTAAATTCCGCCTTAACTTGGTAGCCCGGGCCACCCGTTCCTGCCGGTCCGTTGCCTTCGTTGCCCGGCTTCGTGTTCGGGTCGCCGCCCTGAATCATGAATCCCTTGATCACCCGATGGAATCGGGTCCCGTCGTAGAACTTCTTGTTCGCCAGCGTCGTGAAGTTCTTCACCGTGCCGGGAGCCAACTTCGAAAGGAACTCAAACTTGATGACACCCATGCTCGTGGTGACCACGGCGATGTCTGCGCCCTTACCTTTTCCAGCGGCGGCTTTCGTTTGAGGTTCAGCAGCGGGCGCGGCGGGTTCCGCCATCGGCTCTGCCGCGTCGGTTGCCTTTGCATCCAGCTCTTCCTTTGAAGAGACGGAGCCAGAACTGGAGCTAATCGCGTTGGTCGGGGACCCAGCGTCGGAAGAGCAACCAAACATCGAGAGCATCGCGATGGATGCGGCGAGAAAGGGGAGAATTTTCATGGTTCCGGAATTCATTACGCCAAATTAGATTGCGGTAATCAGCTCAGCCGACTCGATAATTGCCGGATTTTCGGGCAGCGGACGGTCGCTTCGGTCGCGCTTCAGGGCAACGATCTTGTCGGCAACGTCCATGCCGGTTACGACCTCGCCAAAGGCGGTGTACTGGTTGTCAAGGTGCGTCGAGGTCGCGACCATCAAGAAGAACTGCGATCCGGCGCTGTTCGGGTCTTGTGCTCGGGCAGCGCTAAGAATGCCGCGCACGTGCTTGGTATCGTTGAACTCCTGCTTTAGCTTGTAGCCCGCGTCTCCGGTTCCGGCCGGACCTTTCTTCTCGTTGCCAGGCTTCGTGTTCGGGCAGCCGCCCTGAATCATGAAGCCAGGGATCACGCGGTGAAAGTGGATTCCGTTGTAGAAGCCCTCTTTAACGAGCTTCTGGAACGCTTCCACGTGGCGCGGGGCCTTATCGCTGAAAAAGCGAAGCGTGATGTCGCCGAGATTGGTGTGAAAGACGGCCAAAGTTTCGCCAGGAGTCGGAAGCGTCATGGCCTAAGGGTACCGCTTCACTGGCCAAACAAAATTTTGTCCAGCCCAATCGTCAAGCCCTGACGGCCCAAGACCGACCGAACCGAAATCTTTACGCCGGCCATAAAGCTCACGCGGTCCGTGCTGTCGTGCCGAATCGTGAGGATCTCGCCCGGTCCGCCAAACAGCACCTGCTGGTGCGCCAAAAAGCCGGGCATCCGCACCGAGTGCACGTGGATACCGTTCTTCTCGGCGCCGCGCGCCCCGGCAAGCTTAAGGGTTTCCCGTGGTTTTTTGGTGGGTTCTTCGGTTCGAGCCTTAGCGATAAGATCCAAAGTCAGCATCGCGGTCCCGCTTGGCGCGTCCTCTTTCCGCTCGTGATGCATTTCGATGATCTCGGCGTCTGGCATCCACCGCGAGGCCATTTCGGCAAACTTCATCATCAGCACCGCGCCAACGGCGAAGTTCGGAACTACAAGCCCAGGTTGGGAGTGCTTTTCGCAAGTCTCCCGTAGAGAGGCCATATCGTTGGCGTCCAACCCGGTGCAGCCGATGACAAAGGCAGCTCCGCGCTTGGCGGCACTTTCGGCATGGGTTGCCGCGCAGCTATGGTGCGAGAGGTCCACGACGACATCCGCAGGGGAAGTATCGAGCGAGGCGCCGAGCTTGTTCGAAAAAGTGAGGTCCGGTGCCTTGGGTCCGGCCACTGCGCGGGCGTTCTCCCCAACGCGCGACCGTGAGATTGCCGCTACGACCCGGAAGCCTGGATCGGAACCCAGGGCCCGCAGAATCTCCTGCCCCATGCGTCCCGAGGCCCCGACGACCGCCACTCGAATGGGTGCCTGTTCCATTTTTGGGTTTTACCTTCGAATGGCTACCGTCGCTCCCAGCGAATTCCGGCCGAGTCGGCCACGTAGAGCGGGTTGCCGTTGTCGTCCAGGTAGGAAGTCACGGTGCGGTCGCCCACCTTGAGTACCGTCTTGTGGGCCAAAGTTCGCGGCGAGTTCGGCAGGGCAAATTTGCCGGTATAGGTGGTCTCGGCTTGTTCCCAGGCGAGCTTTTCGATGCTGAATACGACGCTGCGCTCCGTTTGGCCGACGGTCGGCGGGTCGCGGAGAAACCAGAACTCGGCTGGGTTGTTCTTCTTGGCGACGTCGATAAAGCTGACCACCTGAACGGTTCGTTCTCCGTCGGCCTCGGAGGTGATCCGCGCATCTTCGTCGTTGAATGTGACCAGCACGGACCGAACTTTTTTGCCATCGACCCGCTGGTCCACCGATTTTCGGACGGCGCGGCCGCGCGAGTCGTACTGGCTTTTCTGCAAAACCACGCTCGTTGCTAGTTCGAGCCGGATGTCCAGCATCTTTCCGCCATCGGCCAGCCTCTTTTGGCTGAATCGGGCACGGCCAATCGGACGCTGCTCGACGAACAGCTGGAATTCAATCCCGACCGGTACGACCGGAACTTGGCCAACGGTCGCGGCGAGAAAGGCGAAGGCTAACACAGTAATTGAGACGCGCGAAGGCCGGAATCGAACGCTTCTTCAAGGCGGCCCGCGCTCACGCCGTCTCCGGCAATGATGAGGCGGCTACCGGGCGGATTCACCGTTTCGAAGTCGGCGGTGGTGTCTGGCTGGGCATATTTCCACTTCATCACGTCGGCGGCGGCTGGAACCCGATAGGTCGCGCCGAACAGCGCTTCTACATATCGAGAAATGTCCACGATGAGCTCGTTCGGCGAATCGGCGTAATGGTCGAATGAATACTGGCGGCTCATCTGCACCACGACCGCAGGGGCGCGTTCGGGGGCTTTCACGCTCTCGATGGACATCCAGGTCATCGGGTGAACTTGGGTCGGGTCAAGAATGGCAAAGTAGGGCGTTTCGGGCAAGGGCGTGTCGTAGCCCAGGGCGATGCACAAGTTCGAGCGGTAGCGGGCCGAGGCAATAGGGCGGCTCTCGTCCAGCGTCCAAAGCAGCGCGGCCGTCTGCGGAATCGGGGCTGTCAGAATGATGGCGTCGAAGTGCATCCCGCCAATTCGATAGCCTTCGCCTGCTCGCGAAATGCGTTCGATTTCGACCTCCGGACGCATATCGATGCCGTCCGCAAGGAGCTTGGGAAGCGTGTTCATTCCGTTTCGGTAGGTATAGCGAGGAACCGTCCGGGAAGGGTCTCCCGCCTCCGGTATCAGGTTTCGATGCAGATAGATCGGCTTTTCCACCGGGATCAGTTCATCGGTCGGCAGCTCATTCAGCATCAGACGTTCGATCGCCTTGCCGCGCGGGGCAATGCTTGTGGCACCGGTATCCCAAACAAAGCCGTTCGAACGACGGGTTGAACACCGACCTCCGGGCCCCCGGCTCTTTTCGAAAACAACCACTTTGGCCCCGCGTTGTTGCAAATCTCGGGCCGCTGCGAGCCCAGAAATGCCCGCCCCAACGATGCCAACCCTCATTGCAATAGCCTACGCAATACGGCCTTGGCGCATTTCTCGCCACTAGCGATTGCGCCGTCAATTGAGCCGTTTTCCGTATATTCGCCCGCCAAGTAAACGCCCGGGATCTTGGTTTCGGTGGTCGAAAGAGAATCGCGAAAGTTTGGTGGTTGCGGCATCTGCGCATTCAGAACACGGTAGGTTCGCAGGTGCCGAAGTGATTTCGCCTTTGGCAGCCAGGCGGTCAGCTCTCCAAGAATCGTGGCCTCGGGCGGCGCTTCGTCACCCAAAACCGTCGCCGAAATGAGCGAGCCGCCGTTCGGCGCGAGGCCGGGAGCCACGTTCGAAAGGATCGCGACCTCGTTGATGAAACCGGTTTGTTCTCCGTTCAAAATCAAATGACTCTCTTCCGTTGGGGCATGGGCGGTGGAAAAATAGTAGCAGGTTGAGGTCTTGCCCGGGTTACCTGGCTCGACGTTGGTCAGTCGTCGGGATGTGGCAACGTCCGTGGCGATCACGATCGCCGAAGAAGAGAGGGTTTCTCCGCTCTCCAGCCGAACGCCATCAGGAAGGAGGGCGGCAACCGGTGAAAAGGTTCGCACCATCGTGCGGGTTAACGATTTTTCAAGCTGTATCGGGATGGCCTCGATGCCGACGTTGGGCAGCGTGGCGCTGCCTTCGCCCAGCATTTTGAAGATGAACCGCATTTGGTTGGCCGAGAAAGCGAGCGAGCGGTCCAAGAAAATTCCTCCGAAAAATGGCCGGGCAAATCGGTTGATGTAGGCGGCGCTGAAGCCGAACTCCTGGAGGAACGCCTCGGCGGTCCGGTCGGTCGCCTTCTCAATTTCGACCTGAGATTGCCCTCGGAGTTCGGCCTGGAGCCGCAGTGTCAGCAGCTTGTCCTTGAAGCCAAATAGGCGGGAGCGCACCGTGGTCCAAGGCTTGCGCTTGTCGATCAGGTACGAATCGCCGCGATAGCGAACCCGCGCCCCGGCAGGAAATTGTCGCAGGTCAAGCGCGTCGTAGTCCAGGAACCGAGCCGCGTTCGGGTACGCGTCCAGAAAGATTTGGAAACCACGGTCCAAGCGGAAGCCACTCACCTCGTCAGTCTTTAGCCGCCCTCCAACCCGGTCGGTTGCCTCCAAAAGCACGACCGGCACGTCGGCGTCGTTGAGCACCTTCGCGCAGGTTAACCCGGCCAATCCGCCGCCAGCGATGATAACCGGATTCATAGGTCCAGGTTACCGCTGTAACCGAGTGGTCCCAGGTAAACCGGTTAGATGTCGGTAGATCTGAGCGAAACCAAAAAAGACGGCGGCCTGACGAAAGAGCAGGGCCAGGAAAGAACGGCCGCCCTTGGGACGGAAGCGTCGCGCTTGGCCGAGCTACTTTTTGCCGCAGGCACGCACGGGTTGCTGATCGTGCTGCAGGGACGGGATACGAGCGGAAAGGATGGTTCGATCCGCCGAATTCTTTCGTACGTCAACGTGCAATCGACCCACGTGGTGCCGTTCAAAGTGCCGACGGAGCTGGAGCTACGGCACGATTTTCTTTGGCGAGTGCACCCTCATGCCCCCGCAAACGGGGATATCGCCATTTTTAACCGCAGCCACTACGAAGACGTGATCGCGGTTCGAGTGCATACGCTCGCGCCGGAAGCCGTCTGGCGAAAGCGTTACGCGCACATCCGCGCCTTCGAGGCGAACCTCGCCGACGCCAACGTGATCATCCTCAAATTCTTCCTGAACATTTCCGCCGAGGAGCAGGATCTGCGCCTTCGCGAAAGGGAAGAAGACGCAGTGAAGGCGTGGAAGCTGAACGTGGGCGACTGGAAAGAGCGCGAGCTTTGGGACGCAACCACCGAGGCGTACGAAGATGCCATCCGGGAGACTTCGACCGCCGACGCGCCTTGGATCGTGGTCCCGGCCGATAAGAAGTGGTACCGCGACTTGGTGGTCGCCGAGGCTCTGGTGAATGCAATGCGGAAGCACGAGAACCATTGGCAGTCGGCCCTGGACCGTATGGGCGCGGCCAAAAAGGCGGAACTCGCCGCCTTTCGGGCGACGAAGAAGTAGGGTCTACTCGACGATGAGGCCGAGTTCGGCCGCCAGCAACGGGGCGATTTCGATCAATTGCACGGCGTCGATGGTTGCTCCGGCCAGCCCGCGCAAGCTCGGCAGCTTTGCGACATCGGAAGATCGCAGGTCAACCTCGGCGATGCGGCAGGTCTCGAACGTCGCACCGGCGAGGTCGCAGTGCGAAAACTCAACGTTGAAAAGGCTCGCTCCGAAAAAATCCACCGCAATCAGCGGGACGTGAGAGAACTGGACGGTATCAAACTGAGCCGTCCGGAAGCTGGCCCGATCGGCTTTCCCACTGGAAAAAGAAACATGACGCAAAACCGATTCGGGGAACTGCGTCGCCGACAACCGGCAGTTCGTAAACGTCGCGCGATGAAAGCCGCAGTCGGTGAAGCTGGTACCCAGCAGGTCGCAGTCCTCAAACGTGACGTCCCAAAACTGGCAGCCTTCAAAGCAACATTGCGTCCATCCGCCGCCGACAACCGAAACCCGGTTCAGGTTCAGTCGCTCCGCGGTCAGACCTTCAAGGCCCGGCTTCAAAAGCCGGACATCGAAGGTGACGCCCCCGCGCGAGGCATCCAGTTCTCCGTCCGGTAAGTTTGCCGGTAGGGCCGGCGACTTTAGACGGACAGCCGCTCCAGGAACGTAGCCAGCGCCATGGCTCCGAGGTCGCCGTCCTCGCGGGACCGAACGCCGACGGTGCCTTCTTCCAGGTCCTTGTCGCCTAGAATCAGCATATACGGAACCTTCTGCAACTGGTTCTCGCGGATCTTCTTGCCGAGGGTCTCGCGCCGGTCGTCTACCGAAACGCGCAACGGACGGTCGTCGAACACCGTGTCGCGAAGCTGTCGCGCCAATCCTTCGGCCGCCTCGTTGTGGCGATCGGCGATCGGAAGAATGGCGATCTGGACCGGTGCGAGCCACGTGGGGAACGCGCCCGCATACTGCTCGGTCAGAAGCCCGATCATGCGCTCCAGCGAGCCAAATGGAGCCCGGTGGATCATGACCGGCCGGTGCGGCTTGCTGTCCTCACCGATGTACTCCAGCTCGAAGCGCTCCGGCAGGTTGTAGTCGACCTGCACGGTTCCCATCTGCCAATCGCGGCCAAGCGCGTCCTTAATGATGAGGTCGAGCTTCGGTCCGTAGAAGGCGGCATCGCCGGCCGAGACTTCGTAGGGCAGCCCAAGCTTTTGGCAAGCGGCCTCGATGGCCTCCTGCGCGGCGGTCCAGTTGTCGTCGTGGCCGACGTATTTGTCGGACGATGGATCTTTCGTGCCCACCCGCGCTCGGAAGTTCGTGAGGCCGAGCTTCTTCAGCACGCATTGCATCAGGTCGACGACGCCGATGAACTCATCCAGCAGCTGGTCCGGCCGAACGAAGAGGTGGGCGTCGTCTTGCGTAAAGCCGCGCGCCCGAAGAATTCCGGTGACTTCCCCGCTCTGCTCGTAGCGATGCACATTGCCAAACTCCGCGTACCGAACCGGCAAGTCCCGGTAGGAGCGCATCTGCGACGCGTAAATCTCCATGTGGAACGGGCAGTTCATCGGCTTCAGCACGTAGGCTTCGTCGTCGCCCGACTCCATGATGGGATACATCTTCTCGCGGTAGTTGGCCATGTGCCCAGACTTGATGAACAGCTGCGTGCTGCCGATCGCCGGGGTCACGACGGGGTCGTAGCCGCGCTTCACCTGCTCGCGCTGCAAAAAGTCCGTCATCACCTGCCGCAAGGTTGCGCCCTTGGGTAGCCAAAGCGGAAGGCCGGTACCAACCCGCGCGCTGAACATGAACAGGCCCAGCTCTTTGCCCAAGATTCGGTGATCGCGCTTCTTGGCCTCCTCCAGGTTGTGGAGGTGCAGTTCCAGCTCCTCCTTCGTTTCGAAGGCGGTGCCGTAGATGCGCGTCAGCTGCTTGTTCTTGACGTCGCCGCGCCAGTAAGCACCTGCGAGGGTCATCAGCTTGAACGCCTTGATCTCCTTCGTGCTGTCAACGTGCGGGCCGCGGCAAAGGTCGAGGAATCGGTGCAGGGTGCCTTCGCGGTCCGTGCGCTGTTGGTTGTAGAAGCTCAGCGTCTCGCCTTCGGGGATTCCCTCCAGCAGTTGCAGCTTGTAGTCAGCGACCGCTGCGCCCATACCGGGGATAGCTTCGTCGACGATCAGCGCGCGCGCTTCCTCCCGGGAGACTTCGAGCCGCTCAATCCGCTGGTCGAGCTTGGCGAGCTCCTTCATCTTCGCTTCCAGTTTGGGAAGGTCTTCCTCTCGAAGCTGCGTTGGAAACTCGATGTCGTAGTAGAAGCCGTTCTCAACTGGCGGGCCGATCGCGAGCTTGGCGCCGGGATGCAGTTCGGTAACCGCCTGCGCCAGAAGGTGGGCGGCAGAATGCCGCAGACGATAAAGATAGCTGTCTTCGTAACGCATGGTGGTGTCCGTCCCCTACAACGGGATCTGGTTGTCACTAAAAAGATACCAAACTAGGGGCATGAGTTTAACGATTCGCCGGGCAACAAACGCTGACCAAGACGCCGTGGTGTACGTCATCAAGGCGGTTTACGACGAGTACGGATTTCCGTGGATTCCCGATGGCTACCACGCCGACCTGTATGACCTGGAGGGCAGTTACGACGCTTCCGGCGACGAATTTTTCCTGGCCGAGCTAGACGGGATTCCGGTCGGAACGGCGGCGCTGGAGGTTTTTCCGGTGGTGCCGGCGGGCGTCGTGACGCCCCTGGTGCGCATTGAAGGCTGCGACTGCAGCATCGAGCGGCTCTACGTTCATCCGTCAGCGCGGCGAAAGCGCGTCGGTCAGTCGCTCATGCAACACGTGATGGACCGGGCCCGGGAGCTCGGCCGAACTCAGATGGAGATTTGGTCGGACGTGACGTTTTTGGAAGCGCACACCCTATATGAAAAATTCGGGGCCTCCGTCGTGGCCAATCGCTTGTGCGATGACCCCGACGAAAGCCCCGAGTACGGACTTAGCCTGCGGCTTTAGATTCCGCCGCCGGGCTTGCCGGCGCCCGGGCCACCCGGTCCGCGGCCCTGGCCGCGCATTTTCTCGCGCATCTCTTTGCGAAGGGTCTCGTACTTCTTGTACTGAGCGTCCGTGAGGATCTTCTTCATGTCGGCTTCCATCTTCGGTCGCATCTCGCGCATGCTGGCCATCATCTTCTCTCGGTCGCCGCCGGCGGCCTCGAATGCGCTCTTCATGGCTTCCTGCTGCTTCTTGCCGAGTTCCTTCATCTTGGCTTCCTGATCCTTCGTCAGGTTGAGCTTCTGGAAGATCTCCTGGTTCATCTTGGCCATTCGGCCGCCGGGCATGCCCTTACCGGCCTGTGCGCCTTTGCCCTTCTTTGGGCCGGCGTCTTGGGCGTGGGAGACCTGGCCGAGGCCAAGCGAGAGAACGGCGATCAACGCGCTGAGAATGAGTTTGTTCATTTTTGTGTGCTCCTGTTTCAGGTTCATGAGGGAAAACGTTGGAGGCACCGAAGTGTTCACCAACATTCTTCTTCTCATATCACTACAGCGATTGTGCTTGGGACTTCCTGACTAATTCCTGAATATTCGGCTGATCCGCCTTCAGAAAATCTGCCGGGGGGCCAAGAAAGACCATTTTCCCGGCATCTAGGAACGCGATACGGTCGGAGGTTCGAAGCACTGAGTTCACGTCGTGACTCACAAGGAGGCTGGTGATGCCGGTTTCGTCTTTCATCTTTCGGATAAGGACGTCGATTGCGTAGGTCGTGATAGGGTCGAGGCCGGTTGTCGGTTCGTCGTAGAGCAGGACTTTGGGCTGAGAGGCGATGGCGCGCGCGAGGCCAACCCGCTTTCGCATTCCTCCAGACAATTCGCTTGGCATCTGCTTCGAGATCGATGGGTCGAGCTCGACCGCCTTCAGAGTGTCGGTTAGCAAAGTCTGTTCTTCGGTGACGGATCGTCGCTTCAGGCGACGCGGCCCGAAAAGGATGTTGTCCGCGACGCTGAGGAAATCGAAAAGCGCGGCCGATTGAAAAACCATGCCCATCCGCTGCCGGGCCTGCTCGCCATCCTTTTCCACGTTCATCCCGTCGACCTTCACCGAACCTTTCGTTGGCGTGATGAGACCGCTAATACACTTAAGAAGCGTTGTTTTGCCGCCCCCGCTGCTGCCCATTACGGCCACGATTTCGCCGGGCGCGACCGAAAACTCAATGCCAGACAGAACGCGGCGTCCGTCGTACTCGTGGTCCAGCCCAGCGACTTCAATCAACCGCGCCCGGCCCTTTGGTTCGGAGTGCCCGAATTGAGGTGGGGTTGATGGAAAACCGCTGCGCGAAGGCGCGGCTGAAATGGGCAAGGCCGGAGAACCCGACAGAACGCGCCACGGATGACACGCTGAGATCGTCCTCCTGCAGCAGCCGCTTGGCCTTTTCCAGCCGCAGGGCCATCAGATACTTGTGAAACGGCTGCCCGGTGGTTTGCTTAAACAGGTAGCGGAAGTGCGAGGTCGAGAGCCCCAGCTGGGTGGCCAAAGCCGCGTCGGAGATGTCCTTGGCGTAGTTCCGATCCAGGATCGAGACTGCGCGTTCGATCAGATAACCGGACGGGCTTTCCGACTCTTGGAACATGAACGCTGCCAGGGTGTTGAGGTCCTCGCGTACGAGGTCAGCCAGTTCGAGCGACGTGGTTGCCGCCTCCAACTTTCGCGCGAAGTCTAGCAAAGCTCGGTGCAGTTGGCGGTCTCCGCCGGATTCGAGAGCGGCCGTGACGACGGTGGCGGCGAAGGTTAGTGCCTGGCCACGTGCTTCTTCCAGGTCGGTTTGGCTGAGCGACCGGGTGAGGAAATCCAAAGCCTGGTTGAACCGCGCTCGGTCGCCAAGCCGAAGGGCACCGGTGACTTCCGCAAGCGGGACGCCGGTTCCCTGCGAGTGGAACGGACAACCGTGAGCCGGTTCCAATTCGAAAATGATGTCGAACAAGATGAACGATGCCGGGGTGCCGAGGTCCTTAAATCGAATTCGGTCAATGGTGAGGTCTGGGACGTCGATCGTGAGCAGATCAACCCGTTGGGTTTTGCCGTCAACGGTCACCCTTCCGACGGTTTCGAGGCTCGTGCCGTCGCCGTTCAGGCGGTCGATTTGACGAGCCGCAACGGCTTCGCCGTAGTGCCTACCGTTGACGAGGTCAACTCGGAACGCGGTGTCTTCGCCATCCGTAAAATGGATGCTTCCGCCCAGCGTCTCGAGCGGTTCGGATTGCGCATCGGCAAAGGCGGCCAGCACACCGACGAAATGAACCCGGCGCAATTTGCCGGGCACGGCTACTTCCAAGGTAAATGGCAATGCCCGGGCTTTGTGGCCACGCACCGCCCCGCCGTTACTCTGCCAGGGCGCGTCCTCGGTAAGCAGAAAACCCAGATCTCGATCCAACTCGACGTGATGCGACCCGAGGTTTTCGGGTCGTTCAATCTCGGCGGCTTGGAATCTGCTGGGTTTCTTTCGGGTCATACGCGGCTTTACTTGGTATCTACGATCTCTACCGTCGTATGTGGCAGATGGCCGAATACACTTTCGCGGAGACCCTTCACGCTGCTTCGAATCAGCTCGGCGTCGCGCTGGAAGTAGATCGGCACGAACGGCGCGTCGCGCAACACGATGTCCTCGGCTTGGGCGTACAGCTTCAGTCGCTCGGCTTCATCCAGCGTGCTGTCGGCCTTGGCGCAGAGCGCATCGTATTCCGGATTCACGTAGTTGACCTTGTTCTCCGGTCCGTAGCCGGCAAGCAGCGTCGAAAGGAAGTTCTCGGCGTCGAGGTAGTCGGCACCCCAGCGCATGTGGAAGAACGGCATTTCCTTCTTGTTGTGCTTCTCGAGGTACGCGCGCCATTCCATCGTGCGGAGGTTCGCGGTGATGTTCAGGTTCTTTTTCAGGTCGGTGGCAATCTTTTGCGCCACGAGCTGAATGTCGGGTCGGGCTTCGCGGAAGCTCAGCTCAAGCGTTGGGAATCCCTTTCCGTTCGGAAAGCCAGCGTCGGCCAGAGCTTTTCGCGCTGCCTCTGGGTTGTATTTCCAGACCTTGGCGTCGGTTCGGTGGCCGAGGACGCCGGGCGGAACGATGCCGGTTGCCTTCTCGTTTGCGCCGCCAAGAACGTTCTCAATGATGTCGT
>CAMCVK010000014.1 GCA_945881865.1 Fimbriimonas ginsengisoli Gsoil 348
CGACCTACCCGACCACAACCCAGACACCTACGTCGCCGCGCTCGAATACGCGGCAGACAACGGGTATGCCGCCGTGGTCATTGACTCCCTCTCCCACGCGTGGATGGGCAAGGGCGGCGCGTTGGAGCAGGTTGACAATCGCGGCAAAGCGAACCGGGCGCAAGGCGGATTCAACGCTTGGCGCGAGGTGACGCCGATGCACAACCGGCTGGTTGATGCGCTGCTGGCCTTTCCCGGCCACCTGATCGCGACCATGCGGGTGAAGACCGAGTACATCGTCGAGAAGGACGAGCGGACCGGGAAGAGCAGCCCTCGAAAGATTGGCCTCTCGCCGGTGCAGCGCGACGGCGTGGAGTACGAATTCGATATCTGCGCCGAAATGGATCAGGACAACAACCTGATCGTCACCAAAACCCGAATGGCGGACCTGGGCGGCGCGGTGATCCACAAGCCGGATCAGAAGTTCGCGACACGGATTCTCGACTGGCTGAACTCGGGCACGGATGCCGGCGCACCCGTCGTTGTAGGCAAGGCTCCACAAAAGCCCGATGCCGAGGCCGATGCCCGCGCTGAACTGGCGCGAAAACAGAGGAACGGAGAGGCGAAGGCCCTGATCGAAAGGTGGCAGATGTCGCCGGAATCCGTCGCGGGTTGGAAAGAGGCCTGCAAATTCCGAAATTTGGACCCTCTCGATACCCTTTTGGCCGCTTCGAAGGCTGACGGCGTTCGGGACTTCGACGACGCGGACCGATGGTTCCTCGCCCGGTACCCGCTGCTGGGAAACGACGAATCGGAACTGGAAGTGGAAGCGGAGCCCTCGCCGCAGGCGCAGCCGAGGGCGACGACGCCGCCGAGCACGACGACGAATGCGACTGCGAATTCTGCGCCCGAGCCGCCGAAGCATACAGCGCCATCCACAAGCTCGAAATCTGAGGCCGCGAAGTGATCACTCACGGCCAGCGGATAGCCCAGCTTGAGGGCCGAATCAAGGAGCTTGAAGCTCAGTTATCGGCCGAACCTGCTCCTTCGCCCACGGAGCAAATCAGCATTCGACACTTTCTGTCCCGCGCAAAGCGGGACCTAGAACTCGCGGAGGAGGCAGCTCGGACCGCGAAGTTCGAAGCACGCATCAAGGCCGCGCAAGATGCCGGCCTTGCCAGCGGAGGAATCTAACACTATGGCAGCAGCAAAGAAACTCACGATTTATCCAGCACTTAGCGTCGGGACCGGGATGGCACCGGCGGCGATCCTCACCACGCTCATCGAGAAAGTTCTCTCGGGCGAAACCGGCGACCCGGTCAGCATTTCGACCCTGCAGGGACTTCCCAATGAGTCCCGGGGATCAATCTTGCGAGCGTTCGAGGAGCTCGTGGAAAACGGGCGCGTGAACTTGCCGCCCGAAGAAAAGGGCGATGAGTTCCCCGAAGACGACCAGAGCGCGGGCGGGGCTTAGCAGTGATTGCGCGCCGAACGGTTTGGATCGCCGTCGATCCAGGCGCGAAATCGGGAGTCGCGGTCAAGTTTCCGGGGGAGGGAATGTTTACCTTTCCGGTAAACGGAATTCCCCCAGTCGGGTTTGAGCACCATGAGTTCGAAACGATTCTTGACCGGATCGTGACCCAGAACCAGCGCGTGGTCTGCCTTATCGAACGGTCTCACGCGAAGATCGCTCGATTCAGCGCGCACCGGGCCGACGCCATGAAGTGGCAGGCATTCCTCAAAAACAAGCTCGCGAGGCGAAACACGATCTACTTCGCGGATCCAAAGACGTGGCAGGCGCACCTAGGCGTTTGCCCGCCGGGTAGCGGCGTGACTCTGCCCTACGATCAGTATGCGCGGGGCTATCTCAAGGTGAGCGCCGCTGCCACCACCGATGAATGCGCGGCGGCTTGCCTTCTGCACTACGGGCGGCGGGTCTACGTTTCGCAGGACCGTCCCGGCGAGCGGTGGAGCGAGGAAAAATGAGCCCTTCCCAGCGACTTACGCAAGCCAACCGCGAGATTGAGCGGATCGAGATTGAGATGCTTTCGACCTACTCGACCGCCGGGCGCGAGGAACTGAACCGCAGGCTTCAGCACTGGCAAGCCGAGAAGAACCGCGCCGAGGATGAAATGCAGGGTGACCTGTTTGGTGGGGTGCGTTGAACTTGTTCAGCGAGCCGCCTCCGGAGCCGCCGAAGATCGTGCTCCGGGATTACCAGCAGGCGTGCGTCGACGCGGTTCTGGAGGGCAGGCGGCGCGGCGTCCGACGCGGACTTATCGTGCTGCCGACCGGGTGTGGAAAGACGACGGTCTTCGCCGAGATCATCAAGACCCTTTCTGACGAGCCTGAATTCCAGGCACTGGTGCTGGCGCACCGGGCGGAGTTACTGGAGCAAGGCGCCGGCCGTATCGCCGCCCAGAATCCGCACCTGCGGGTTGGAATTGAGGCAGGCGACCAGCGCGCCGAGAAGGGCACAAACGTCGTCGTGGCGGGCGTTCAGACGATTGGGCGGCCGGGCTCGACCCGGTTGCCGTGGCTGGATCCCAGCCTGATCATCACTGATGAAGCTCACCACGGAAGTGCGGACACCTACTGCAATGTTTATCGCAGATACGGTTTGTTTGAATCCGTCGGCCGAGTTTTCCACCTTGGTGTGACCGCGACCCCTCACCGGATGGATAACAAGCCGTTGCACGGGACCGAGAAAGCGATCTTCGAGGAAGTTTTGTTCTCGTACCGCCTTTCAGAGGCCATAAAGAGCAACTATCTGTGCGACCTTCGCGGCTACCGTGTTAGCAGCGAGGCAGACCTTTCGAAGGTCGGAAACGTCGCCGGCGACTTCAACCTGGGCCAGCTTGAAAAGGCCATGAACACCGAACGCGAGAACGAACTCGCGTTCAATTCGTGGGCGGAGGTTGCCAGCGACCGGCAGACCATTGTCTTCTGTTCGGGTGTCGATCACGCGGAGGCGGTCGCCGAAGTGTTTCGCTCGAAAGGCGTGAAGGCTGCCAGCGTCAGCGGCGCGATGAAGCGCGAGGTTCGCGATGAAGTCATCCGCAAGTTCCGCGACGGTGAAGTCCAGGTTTTAACGAACATGGATATCGCAACGGAAGGGTTTGACGTGCCGAACATCCGTTGCGTCCTTCTTCTTCGTCCGACGCAAAGCTGGGGCCTGTACACGCAGATGGTCGGACGCGGCACCCGGCTATCGCCCGGGAAAACCGACTGCATCGTCATCGACGTCGTGGGGAACAGCGAGCGGCACGCCCTCGGCAAACAGCCGGCGACCTTGGCCGGGCTGGTGGAATTGCCGCCAAAGATGGACCTTGAGGGCAAGGGCCTTGCCGAGGCACTCAGTCTTTGGGAGGATCTGCCAGACGATCAGCAGGCGGTTCTATTCAAGCGGTGCACGAGCTTCGCGGGCCTCTCGGCGAGACTCACGGCCGTTGACTTGCTGGCTGAGCTCGCGACCCCGGAAGAAGTAGCGGTGGCGTCTTCGCTCAGTTGGCTGAAGCTCAGCGACACGCGATTCCAGGTGAGTTGCGGATCCGTGGACGCCGAGATGCATCGCCAGGCAAGTATCACGCAGGACGCGTTGGGTGCCTATATGTTGAAACTCCAAACATCCCAAAGGGAACTGCTGTTTCCGCTGGACAGCGAGCTTGACGCGGCGTTCAGGCAGGCAGACAAGATCATCGAGCGCGAGTTTCCCGGTGCCCGCGCGGTGGCCGGTACGGGCCAGCCTTGGCGAAAGAACCCGCCGAGTGAAGCGCAGATCAAGCTCCTGCGACACCTGAAAGTCTCACAGGAAACGATCCGGCAACTCACTCGCGGAGACGCCAGCATGCTGATCACGAAGCTACGGGCCGGAGGTGGGCGGTAAATGGCCTCACCGCTGCCATACATGCAGTTCTACGTCAAGGAGTGGCTTTCTTCGTCTAGCGTGACGCGGATGCCCCTTGAGGCGCAGGGAGCGTACATTCGCCTTCTTTGCTACCAGTGGGAAGAAGGTTCGATCCCAGAGGCCAAAGAGGAAGTCAGGCTGATGCTTGCGGCCAGCTCGAAGCAGATCGACGCCATATGGAATCACCTTTGCCGCGTGTTCCCAGTCTCAGGTGACGGCGAACGACGAAACCCACGGTGCGAGCGGGACCGCGAAGAAGCCTTTGCACTCATGGAGCGCAACCGAGAAAACGGACGACGTGGAGGGCGTCCAACGAAACCGAAACCTAACCCAGGTGAAGCCGAAACCATAACCCAAACAAAAGGGGGGGTTATTTCTGGGGTAACCCAAACGAAACCGAAACCTAACCCAAATGAAAGGCATCCAGAACCAGAACCAGATACATCTACTAGTCCTTCACTTCGTTCAGGACTAGCTGGGCGCGAGCGCGAAAACGAAAAGCCACCGAAGCCTGTTTCGTTTCAACCGCCGACCGAGGCTGAGGTCCGAGCCGTCATGGTCACGAACCACGGGCTTTCGGAATCCGATGCAGAAACACAATCTGCACTTTTCTGGAATCACTACGACGCCTTCGGTTGGCGGGTGAATGGGAATCCCGTCGTGAACTGGCAGTCCCTAGTCGGCAAGTGGATCACGCAATCGAAGTCAGGCAGGTTCAAAACCGCCCGTAATCCGCCGTCCACGAGGTCGGCACCACCGGAAGAAACGGCAGCCGAGAAGCTGGCCCGCAGGAAGAAGGACATGGGGTACGCATGAAAAGCAAAGAACTAGAAGTAAGCAAAGAACTAGAAATAGCGGTACTGGAAGTTCTTACCGCTTGCGAGTCGGTCGGTATGGCGAACAAGCAGGTGAACGTGAACTCTCGCGAGACGATCAAAAACTACGCTCTGGTGCTGGCCGCGAGAGGTATCGCTGCGGCGGACCTGAAGGCGGCAATGGCTGGGGTTCTGACCGAGGAGTTTTTCCCGAAGCCGGGAACGCTCGAAAAACTGGCGGCCCCGTTCCGCGACACGAGAATCGAGCGAGAGTACGCCGAGAAATGGCGCGGTGCAGTCGAGATGGTCGACGAACAAGGTCGGCTTTGGCTGGTGCCGCAGGAACGAGTGGAGATTGCCGAGTTGCCGGGGCCACGTGGCGGTTTGCGCAAGGTTCACCCAGATAACCCTATGTCGGGACCACGGGCTTTAAGCGCGGGCGGCGCGGATTATATGCGGTCGCTGGGATACGAGCCGAGAGATGGCCGAGAGCCGCACCATGCTGAGTAGCGACGCTGAGATGGTGCTTCTAGAGCGGGCGAGCCGAGGAGACGCGGAGGCGCTCGAATCGCTCCTAGTTGCCTACCGGCCGAAGATCGTCGCGATCTCGCGGCAGTTCACTATTCCAGGCCTCGACTTCGATGACAAGGTTTCCGAGTGCTCGATGGCATTTGTTCGGGCGGTTCGCGCCTGGTCGCCTACGCGCGGGGCCAAGTTCAAGAACTTCGCGAAGCTGCTCATGATGAACGTCTTGACCGAACGGTACCGCTCGGCGAACTGCCAAAAAGAGGGTCCGCTTTCGCGTCGGGTTTCCATTGATGACCTTGTCGATCGACATGACCCAGACTCGACGATCTCCGACACTCTCGCGGGACCGTCAGACGTTTTCCAAGAGGTCGCATCTGGCGATTCTTTCGCGATTCTGAAGCGGTTTGTGGCGTCGAGGATTCTGACAATGGCCTGCGAGAATTCAGCAGGCGGCATCGAAGCCAGGGGTCTGCTGTGCCTATTCGCGAGAGAGATGTTTGAGGGTGACTACCTCGCCTTCCATACCTACGAGCAGCACGTGCATTCAGGGTTCGGCCAGATTTCGCTTGATCTCTTTGACCAGGTGCCGCCGGCGCTCAGTGCGAATCTCGTCGCATCGGTCGAGTCTAGGTTCTCAGTGTCGGCGTCCAGCGTCCTCGACATGCTCGCGGAAGGGTGGTCCGCTGCAGAAATTGTTGATCGTCTCGGCTCGAAAGAGTGGTTGACGGCTTTTTTGCGGCTCCTACCGAAGGCCGTGAGCGTGGAATTCGTAACCGGCAGCGAAGATGCTGAGCGGATCTGAAGGGGTTTTAGAGCAGCTTTTGACTGAGGTCAAAGGCATGAGGACGGATATCCAGGAGTTTGACAAACGTGTCGCATCTCTGGAGCAGGACCGGGTTCGCGCTCAAAAGGTCCAAGATCGGGTTTTCGGGGGAGTGTTCGCGGTGATTGGCGTGGTGCTGCTTGCCGTCGCGGGCGGCTTTAGTGACTACGTTTCCGTTAAGAACCGGCTTCAAGGGATCGAAATTTACGGCTCGCCGAAGGCCAGAGAGTTGGAGTCGCGAGTGCAAAAGCTTGAGGCCAGGCGATGAGCCCCTTCGGTAAAGCGATTTTGCTGGCGATCATCACGGCCGTAGTGATCGACGTGCAAACTTTCCGAAAAGCGCGGTCGAAAGAACCCGCCGCGCGGTTCGATGTTTGGGAGCTGGTGAGCAAGCTCGTCACTGCGGTCGGCCTTGTCGTGATTGATGAGCTGTCCGGCTAGTTAGAGAAAAAATAGAAGACAAACGTCTACGTAAACCGTCAAGCCATTAAGATGGCAGAAGGCCTCAGCCTTGCTTCGGAGTTTACGGTGCCACCGTTTTCGATCCTAGATGCTCGGAAGGGTGATTGGGCGATGCGCAAGAAGCGTTGGATCGCGCTCGGCATCGAAAGCGAGTTAGGTCGGGAGGGCTCCTTGGCGTACAGCGCGAGTTGTCAGTCTGCAGCGGTCTATCGCGCCAGGGAGGAGTACGAAACGAAAGTGGGCCGTAAGGTTTCCATGAAGGAATTCCTCGCTGCGAACCCGGGCCAGTACCGGCACACAGGCACGTCCGTTTTCGACCCGGTTCTCGCGGAGTTGATGGTCAGCTGGTTCTCTGCACCGGACGACGTCGTTCTGGACCCGTTCGCGGGTGGAAGCGTGCGGGGCGTGGTCGCATCGATGCTTGGCCGGGATTACGTTGGGGTTGAGCTGCGGGCCGAGCAAGTGGCCGCGAACCGCGCCCAGGGCATCCGAATCTGTGGCGATCGACAGCCGGCGTGGATTTGCGGCGATTCGCTCAAGGAGCTAGATGGCGTACCGAACGGCTTGGACATGATCCTCACGTGCCCGCCCTACGGCTCGCTGGAGGTTTACAGCCGGGATCCCCGAGACCTCAGCCAGATGCGTGCTCATGAGTTCGATGCGGCCTATTCCGCGATCTTGCAGAAAGCCGTCGGGTGCATCGCGGATGATCGTTTCGCGGTTATTGTGGTCGGCAACTATCGTGATTCCAAAACCGGCACCCTCCGCGACCTACGAGCCTTGACGGTGGCCGCTATGGTGAACGCTGGTGCCGCGCTTTACAATGAAGCGATCCTTCTCACGTCGGTAGGAAGTTTGGCTATGAGGGCGCGAAACCAGATGCGCGCCACCAGGAAGCTCGGTCGATGCCATCAAGAGGTCCTGATCTTCGTGAAGGGGGACCCGAAGCGTGCGACCACGAGGCTCGGGCAAACGGTGCCGTACGAATTCCCTAAAGGCCGACTCGGCACGTCTTCATCAGACGATCTGGGGTTGTGAGCCGCGGCTTCTGGCCCATGCGTTTCGCGGCAGCCCGCGCGGCCGCGTTGTAGAGGGCCGTCGCCTCGGCAGCAACGGCGTTCATCTGGTCGCCGACCGGCTCACCGTTCAACCACCGGACGCGAAGGTCTGCGAGCTCGGCGCGTGCTTCCTGGAACGTTCTCATTCGCTCAAGCTTGCCAAGGCGCCGCACGAACAAGCAAGGCCATATACGGGCTTATGCCGGTTGAATATCGAGATGCGCCTG
The DNA here is from genome assembly GCA_945881865.1 of Fimbriimonas ginsengisoli Gsoil 348. Taxonomy (GTDB): domain Bacteria; phylum Armatimonadota; class Fimbriimonadia; order Fimbriimonadales; family Fimbriimonadaceae; genus Fimbriimonas; species Fimbriimonas ginsengisoli_A. The sequence continues at coordinate 7,800 of CAMCVK010000014.1, forward strand.
AACTGCGGGCAATGGCCGAACCGATCATCCAGGAGTTCCACCCGCACCTCATCGGCTACCCGGTCCGATTCGCTTGGCGGTCCGAGCCGAGGAAGGTGATGAACAAGATCGCTTTTGCGACGGCCGAGATTGTGAAAGGTCGCTTTGCCCAGTTCGTGATGACTGACGACGAGAAGGCGATGGATGGCCAGGATAACGGGGCAGCCATGTTCTGGATCGAAGTCGCGGAACCCTGCTGGGAAGAGGCAACCGAAAGGCAAAGGCTCGCGGTTCTCGACCATGAACTTCTCCACTGCGTCATCGAGGACACCGATGACGGCGACCGGAAGATGGCGATTCACACTCACGACATCGAAGAGTTCGAAGCGATCATCACGCGCCACGGAATCTACCGGGAAGACTACTGGTCCTTTGCTCTTGCCATGAACGAAGCCTCCGACGGGGTTCGGCCTGATTTGACTCCGTAAACGGTAACGGTGCCCGAACGCAAAGAGATTGACTGGCAATCCATTCGGGCGGAATGGGAGGCTGGAAGCCTAGCTATTCGCGAGATCGCGAGGCAATACGGCGTCTCCGATGGCGCAGTTCGGAAGCGGGCAAAGCTCGAAGCCTGGCCACCGAGAAAGGAGGTCGCCGAGATCGTACGCAGCGTGGTACGCAAGACGCAACCTGCGAACCAAACCGAGCAGGTGCGTACCGCGCTCACCGTTTTTGAACGATGCATTGGCCTCCTCCATCGACACCGGCAAATGCTCGGGGCTTTGGATGCTCAGTGGATTTTCCTGCTCGATGAGTGCCAGCGAACCGTTGACCACAAGCGCAAGTTAGGAAGGCCCTTCACCCTCAAAGAGCTTGCAATTCTGGCCGACATCATCACCAAGTGCGCCCAGGCGTTGAACCGGCTGATTCCCCTGGAGAGACGGGCGTTTGGGATGACCGACCAAGACGGCCCGAGCGAGTTCGACGTCATGACGCCGCAGCAGCTCGAGGCCGTCGAGAACACGGTCAGGCGGGCCTTGGAGTGACCGGGGCCTTTTCCGCGTCGGCGCGTCGCATCCAAGTCACGTCGTCAATGACTAGCCCAGCGTCCCGAAGATCCTCGATCGTGGCGAGCGACATGGTTCCATCTTCGAACCTGATGAATGGCAGTGGCAACTCGCCGGGTCGGTAGCCGTTGTTGTAGTCCCATACGAAGCCAGAATGCTTTCTGCCTTTCACGCTACTTCGCCCTCGTCAAGCATGATGATGCCCTTGTTGGCCCACATGGAGACTTCCTCCAGCTTCGTGATCGCCAGTGCCCGCTCCCGGCAGTTCGGAATGTCGAGAAGGATTGCATGGAGGGCCTTGCAGCCTTCGCGGACGCGGCTGATTTCCTGAACTTGGGCCTCTGAAGGGCGGTGGTAATCAAATGGATGTTTTGGCATCGGAATCCGATTACGCATAAAGGGATTTGGTGAGTTGGACTTCCTGGTCTAAGCGGCTCCGGAACGTGGTGCGCGGCATTCCAGAGGTCGCCAGTTCGGTGCTGGGGTTCCAGCAGTTTGTGGCGGTCGCGAACGCGCGGTACCAATGGTTCCGGCATCACAAAGAGATCGCGGCAGCCATGGAGGCCTTGGTCGACGGGAAGATTATCAACCCGCTCAGTGGTAAGTCGATCCGCCAGGCGATGATCTTCATGCCACCACGGCACGGCAAGAGCGAGCTCGTTTCCAGGCTCTTTGCTGCCTACCAGGTCTTCCTGTTTCCCTTCGACTGGCATGCAATCGCATCCTATGGCGCGGACTTAGCCTATGGCTTTTCAAAGGCGGCACGGTCAGCGTTTCAGCTGAACGGCGGGATTCTTGACCGGTCAGTTCGATCAGTCAAACAGTGGCAGACCGAGAAGGGCGGCGGGCTCTGGGCGGCGGGGCTAGGCGGCACCATCACCGGACGCGGATTCCGGCTAGGCATCGTAGACGACCCGGTCAAGAACGCGGAGGAAGCCCAGAGCCCACGGTTCAGGGAAAAGACCTTCGATGCCTATCTCGCGGCATGGACGACGCGTGAAGAGGGTGAGAACGCCATTGAAATCATCATCCAGACGCGCTGGCACGAGATGGACCTCGCCGGCCAGTTGCTCGAGCTCGAGCGGTTGGAATGCGAAGGTGAGGACGGCGACCCGGAAGGCTGGCTCATCGTCGACCTGCCGGCGATATGCCCAGCGCCGGAAGATCGGGTGAAGTATCCGCCTTCGTGCGTGGTCTGGCCGGACTGGCGCAAACCCGGCGAGGCACTATGGCCGGAGAAGTACTCGGCGGCGAAGCTGAACCGGATCCGGAGGAAGCTCGGCGAGTACTTCTTCCAGTCCCTCTATCTGTGCAATCCGCGACCCAAGGAAGGCACGTTCTTCATGGTCTCGGAGGTGCAGTTCCACCGCGCTGTGGTGATGTTCGGGCTGCCGACGGTTCGCGCGTGGGACCTCGCTGCGACCGAGGACGACGGAGACTGGACGGTGGGCGTCAAGATGGCGGGTCCGGATCCGTGGGGCCGCTTCTTCATCTTGGACGTGGTGCGGTTCCGCCACGAGCCGAACAAGCGGGATAGGCGAATTCGATTGACGGCTGAGCTCGACGGGCTGATGGTCAAGCAGGTTTTCCCGGACGACCCGGGCGCCGGGGGAAAGGCGGCTTCTGCGGCCCTCCTGCGGCTCCTTGCGGGGTTCAACGTGGTTTTCAAGCCGGTACCGAGTTCGGCGGGCAAGATGGACCGAGCAACGCCGCTGGCGAGCCAGTTCAACGGCGGCAACGTGTCAATCGCCTCTCTGGTGGCCGCTCCCTGGGAAACCGTGCTGATCGAGGAGTTTCGTTCGTTCCGTGGTCTGAAGGGCGATACGGACGACATCATCGACGCGGCGGCGGATGCGTTCAATGAACTGGCCAACGTCTCGTTTGGCGGGTTCGCAGGCGGTTAGTCGGTGTTCAAGAGAGGGCCCCGTAATTCCCCGTTCGGAGCTCTCCTCCGACTCTATTCCGGCTATGGCGGCAGATGTTCAATGCAGGCGTCACGCGGGCCATGTTCGAGAGTTCTCCTCTGACTCTATTTCTGCCAAGGCCAGTTACGTAATCGGCACTGGTGGCCGCACTTCGAATTTCCGATCTTCTTACGCAAGAGTTCGCGGCCGGCGGACTCGATTCCGCGATGGTCGGCATGCGGCAGGTATTGCCCCGGTTCGACGACGCGCTCACGCGGAAGAAGGGCGTTGACGTTTACGACGAGATGCTTCGCGACCCGGGCGTTGAGTCGCCGTTCGAAACGCTGAAGCTGGCGATCTTGTCGGAGGGCATCCGGATAGAGCCGGCGGTGGCAATGCCTGCAAAGAGCAAAAAGAACGTTGACGCGTCCGAGCTTGCGGACGCCGAGAAAGCGGCCGAACTGGCCGAGTTTGTTCGCGAGAACATCCAGCGGCTGGAAGGGACTGAGTGTCCCCTTGCCGAAGTCGCGACCGAGCTTCTCGACGGGCTCGCCTACGGTCACAAGGTCGCGGAGATGGTGCTGGAGCGGGAGGGCGGGCGTCTGTGGCTGCGGAAGGTGGCCACGAAGGACAGCCGGTACATTTCCTTCATCGTCTCTGAGTTCATGGACGTTCTGGGCATCGTCGCGGCGAACCCGGGCAACTTCGTGGTCAGTACGACGGGCGCGATCTACAACGGCGACCCCGAGAAGATCGACGGGTACGTGCCGCGCTCGAAGTTCATCGTCTTCCGGACCCGGTCAAAGAACGGCGATCCGCGCGGCGAGTCGATCCTCATGCAGGCCTACAACGCCTGGTTCGTCAAGACGCAGATTTTGCCCGACTTCCTGAAGTACCTGAGGCAGTTCGGCACCCCGCTCATTGTCGGCAAGACGCCACAGAACGCTGCCGATGAGTTCGTTCGGGATGCGAACGGCCAGCCGATCATGAGTGGTGGCGTCCCGCAGACGGTGCGCAAAGAGGTTGCGATGCTCAATGCGCTCTTGGCGCTCACGAATTCGTCAGTGGTCGTGGTGCCACACGGCGCAGAGGTTGACCTACTTTCATCGACGGGTAACGGTGAGGCGTTCCTCGACGCAAACGAGTACTTCGACCGACAGATCGCGATGGCGATCCTCGGCACGGCGCAGATGACCCACGAGGCCCAGCACGAAAGCCGGTCCTCGAAGGATGTTTCCCAGGACGTCTTTGGGATTCGGGTCGCGCATTACCGCGGTCGATTGGCGGGTGCGCTCACACGCGACATGGTTCGTCTCCTCGTCGAGGCCAACTATGGGCGGCAGTGGCTGCGCCTGGCCCCGCGCGTGGTGATTCAGTCGGTGCAGCAGCAAGACAAGGGCGCGCTGCTGGATGCCTACTCGCGGGCGTATGCCTCTGGCTTCATCCACGAGAGCCAGCTTGCGGCCATCGATGAGGAACTGGGCTTGCCAGAGCGAGACATGGAAGCGATTGCCTTGGAGAAAGAGGAGCAGTCGATGAACCGGCGTCTCTCGGCGGGCGAGCTCGGCAAGCTGAAGAACCCAGAAGGTGGGCCGCAGGGCGACCCGATGATTGATCCGCCGGGAGAAGAATGAACCCACGAGAGAAACGGAACCTGGCGGCAAATCAGTGCGTGAATATGGACGACTTCGCAAAAGCGTCCAAGGTCACGACGGCCACCGCGCGACAAATGGCATACGCACTAAGCGCGGCCATAGGTGATGTCGAGATTCAAAGCTTGGCCGTGTTCTACGAGGAAGACGACGGGCTAGTCGAAGTCATTGCGGACCATCACGAACGACGCCTGTCCGTTGAGTACAGCGCGCCGACGCAATCGTTTCGCGTAATTCGGGTGACCTCCACTACCTGCGAAAGGAGATGTGCCGGGAGCGTGCTGGGCGACCTAGCCGCTGATGCCGCGTGGTTATTGGGGGAATCCTCATCGCTAGGTGCCTCGAATGTTTGAGCCTATCTTTCGGTGGCTCCGCCTGAAATGGTTGTGGGCTGACGACCTGTGGTTCTTCTTGAATCGCAAACGCATTAAACGAGATTTCGATGCGTTCAGGGCGATGTTAAAGCAGCACGAAGAGAAGAAAGAAGACTAGCTGCCGCGACCGATTCGCGTGGCCTTATCGTTGCCCGGTAGGTCGGGCTGGCCGTGGAAGTTGTTGGCGTTTCCAAACTTGGCGCGGCACTCGGCGATTGTGCGGCTGCAGCCAACCTCTAGGAGGAACGTGTCGCCTGCGGTGACGGCGAACGGGAACGGGCCGCGGAGCGTGATCTCGGCTGTTCCTGCGTTGTTCAAATGTGCTTTGCATGTGCGCTCGACGTTGTTGTTGGGCCCGGACGTAGCTTTGATGATCCCGTTGGAGTAGTGGCCAGTTGGCGCGGCGTCGGTGAACTTCAGGAGATCGTCGCCCACGATCACGGTGAGGGTTTTCGTTGCCCGCTTGGGTGACCCGTTGAGCGCGTTGCCAGTCATGGCCAGCTTGCAGCACGCGTCTCCTAGCCGTTTGCAGGTGCAGGTTGCCGACGTTCGGTACCCGCGAGTCTGGCGAAGGGCGGAAGCGAGCGAGCGGAACTCGGCGGTGTAATCGTGGTCGGTCGTCTCAATTCGCCCGATGGTGCCGACGAAGTCGATTCGGCTGCCCATGCTGAGGTCCAAGCGGTTGACGGTTTGGACGGTCACGGTCGCGCCGTCGTAGCGGCCGGCTTCGATATCGGCGTCGGTGATGCGGCTGTCTTTGAGCATGCCCGTGACGTCGAGGTTGTCGATGCCGGTCCCTGCGCTCTGCTGAATCGCCGTGATGGCTACGCCGTCGCTGGTTAGGTAGGTCTCACCATCGAACGTGATGTCCCGGTCGGCGGATGTGAAGCCGAGATTCACTCCGTCTTTGCGCTCGATGAGGATCAGCGCCGAAAGGGTGGTGAGCGGTTCTTGCATGTGCGCTTTCAGCGCGACGGAGATGCTTCGGGGCATTACTCTCGAATCTCCCGGAGGCTGACGCTTTGCCATTCTCCGTTCTGCAGCGCGCGGATGTTGATGCTCATCCGGTCGCCGTCGAAGCGGACCGGCACATCGAACTCATAGGCGGCCTTGATGACGGTGGCGTTCGCGGGCGCGGAAGAGAAGGTCACGACTCCGGTGGCGTGGTTCACGCTGAAGCCGGTCGTCTGCTCCGTGGATCCGAAGAAGATTCTCACCGTGCCGCTCACGGGTCGGGTGATCTTCCGGGTTCGCGTGATCCCGCCGGAGGTGTAGGGCTTGCTGAGTTGGAAGGTCGTCAGTGCGCCGGTTCCAGTTCCGATTTGGACCGGGGTGCCGAGAACCAGCGTGTCACCGGACCAGGCGAGCCCCGCGAAGCAGTCGGCGTGGTCCCTGAACCGGAAGCCGTAAGCGTCGCCCGCGCGGGCGTGAAAGAAGTCGATCAGCGCGGCCAGGCGCGTCGGGTCCCAGGCTTCGAGGGCTAGGCTGTATTCGTAGCGGGCCGAGTCCCACTCTTGGTTGCGCTGCTCGTAGCCGCTCGCAGATTCGACTTTGGTGGTTTTGTAGACCGGGCCACCGGTCGCACCGCGCGAGATGTCGGGTGGAAGTTGGACGTCGTGGAAGCCGGTCGGCATAGGTGCCGATTACGTATACTTGAGGCGTCTCCCCTTGGGGTTCGCCCTAAGCCCCCTGCGGACAAGAACCGCAGGGTTTTTCTTTTTACCAAACGTAAGCGGAGGTTGTGATCATGAGCGATACCGAGAAAGCGACCCTCATCGGGACCCTGATGCTTCGGAAGAGACAGGCTGAGGAGAACATCGGCTTGCTGCAGGCCAAGTTGCAGAACCAGACGTCGCCCCTCAAAGAGCTCGCCAAGGCTTTGCCGACGCTTTATGGTCACCACCTACCAGGCGAGCAGCCGGCGTCTTGCGAGCACGTCCTCGGGTTGATCGCCAAGGTCGATCACTTAGGCACCGTCGCTGCCACCGTCCGGCAACTGGATGAGCAGCAAAAAGAACTCGCCGAGATCATCGCTGCACTCGGGCGAGCCGGAATCAGCGTCTAGCGGTAGGTTTCGGTAGACGCGGGTGATCAGTTGGCGGTCAACTCGGTCGGGGCCATGCCTTCGAGTTGCTTGCCGAATAGCTTCTTTTGGAGGAACGCGAGACCCTTGCCGGTCACGAGCGTTTGCGTGTACACCAAAACCTCACCCGTCGGCAGGTTCCGCTTCTTCTCCCGGAGCCGGAAGTAGCCACGGTCAATGTACTCCTGATAGGGCTCATTGTTTGGCCGAAGGTAACCGTGGTCTTTGAGCTGCTTGAACAGGCGGCGCTCACCCGTGCCGAGAACTTTGGCTGCCTGGTCGATGGTCTGGCCGTTAATCGCGCTGGAAACGGCATCGTGAAAGTCTGCCTTGGGCATCAGGGCCTTGATGACCTCAGCCTGCTTTTCCGCTCGCTCGTGAAGAGCTGCGGCCATTCGCAATGCTTCCGGCAGTGACTTGGGCATCTGGTCCGCAAGTTGCTTGGCTTGTCGCTCCATTTCGATGAAGTACATCCGCGCCTCTTTGCCCTTGGCATTCCGCTCGACCATGCACAACTCTTTGGCCATGTCGGTGGTGAGAGCGTAGCCGTTGACGACTTGAGTTCGTGCTTTTGCGCTCCCCGATTCCGGGGACCGCAAATCGTCGTAAACCACGAAGTCGATTCCTTCGACAAAGCCGTACTGGCCTATGCGGTCTTTGATCCAAGTCGAAAAATCTTTCCCGACTTCCAAGAATGAATGAAGTTGCCGCGCGTCTACGGCCCGTTGCTCTTCGCCGCCAATTTCCTGGCGGATGATGGTAGTTTGAATTTTGTTCATGTGCGTTGGTCATTCGGCCTTCCAGGGCCTGGGGGATATGTGGATTTGGGCGGTTGACCTGGAACCCCACCGCCCTTCTTTCGGTTGATCACTCCGAAAGGGGGAACCCACGGCTCCCCGAACTGTCGTTGCCTGTTACGAGATCGTGTTTCCGGTCAGAGCAATGGGCGGATGCGGATTTCCACTTCGGCGTTTGACCGCACCGTAATGGCCGTGATGCACGGGTAATCGGAAGGCAACCGGTTCGCCCGGAGCCAGCCGTCAATCATCGGTAGGTTGCGGTAGACGCAGGTCCCCTATCGCGGGCGGTCCTCTGTGTGATAGGGTGTCGAATGCGAACCGTTTTCTCTCGATTGTTCCTCGCGCTTGCACTCTCGGCCACCATCGTCGCCCCATCGGTGGCGGTTCAGGAATCCCGCCGCCAAGACCCAACGGTCTACGGTACGAAAACCGGGTCCAAGTACCACGCCGACGGGTGCCGCTACCTCCGGTCTTCGAAGATCGCCATGAAGCTTTCGGAGGCAAAGAAGCGCGGACTGACGGCATGCAGCAAGTGCCGCCCCGGAAAGGAGTAGGTTAGCGGCTAGCGAAGTAGGCCTCGCAATACTTCATTGCGGGGTCGAAGACCGGGGAAATGTCTTTCCTCCAAACCTGAGTCGGGTGCTTGCGACCCAATCGACGGAGTTCGATCTCGTCGTCCGATAGTGCCCAGATTTCTTTGAGGTCCTGGTAAATGCCACGGGTTTTGGCAAGTCCACTCATCGCATAGAGTTTTTTTGGTGCTTCTCCGACGGCGATGACTACCTCATAGGGCGCGACGCAATTCACCTCCGCAGATTCAACGGTGAACGGCCATTTCTCGCCAAGCTCTGATCGTGTGATGGGGTAAGTCTTGGCTTGCTGGGGTGTGTTCGCTAACCTCACGACCGGAATGACCACGAACCATCCGATAATTCCGCAGATCGTTCCGAAAAAAATAAACAACCCAATGTTGAAGTTGCGGCTGGCCCGAAGCACTTGCCTTGCGACTTCAGGGTCCATTTGGTTCGGCAGCATGGACCTACGATACCAAACGCGTAACCGGCAGGGTGAGAATCGGCCTACTTGAACTGCTGATCGACGTGAAAGCCGATGCGGCGAAGACGACGCTCTCCATGATGGAGCGGACGGTGAAGAGCGTTCAAGCCAAGATGGGCGCGGAAGCCGAGAAGATCGCGTCATCGGTCACCAACGCAGGCGAAAAGGCGGCGAAGGTTCAGAAGGCCACAATGTCGCAGGTCAAGGCCGCAAACGCGGCGGCGGCTTCCCAGATTGAATCCCTAAACCAGGTTCTCGGCACGGGCCTCCGGCAGACGAAAGCGGCGGCAGCGGCCTATGAGACGATGGCGGGTTCTCTGAAGCACGCCTCTGCCGAGAGCAAGGCGATGGTCGTGCAACTGGCCAAGCAAGCGGACAAGATGGAATCGGCCAAGGCGAAGACCGAGCAGTTCGGCCAGTCGCTGAAACTGGCGGCCGGCGTCGCTGTGGCGGGGCTGGGGGCGGGGCTCCTGAAGTCAATTCAGTCGGCGGGCAACTTCGAGCAGCAGTTAAACGTTCTCGGTGCCAAGGTGCATGCATCAAAGGAGCAACTTGCAGAACTTTCCACGTTCGCGGAGAAGCTCGGCAACGACCCTCTGCTTCCGAAGGTGGACTCCACGGACGCCTTGCTGGCGATGGACACCCTCGTCAAGAAGGGTTTCTCCCTTGAGCAGGCGATGGCATCGGCGCGGGGTGCGTTGCAACTCGGCATCGCCACGAACTCCGGGTTTGCCGAATCGGCCACGCTGATGAACAACACGCTCGATACCTTCGGGCTGAAGGCGAGCGAGTCGGGCCGGGTGGCGGACCTGATGGTCAACGTGTTCAACAAGGGCGGAATCGACCTGAATACGTTCAGTGGCTACCTTCAGCAGGTCGGTGCGTCGGCCAAGCTCTCTGGCCAGTCGATGGAAGAGGTGGCGGCGGCGGCGATTGTGTTCGCGAAAGCGGGTCTCGAAGGTTCGGACGCAGGTACGTCATTGAAGACCGCATTCAGCCGGCTGCAGGCCCCGGCGACCGAATCGGCGGCGAAGCTCATTGAGAACCTCGGCCTCAAGACGGAGGATTCGGCTGGGAACCTGCTCGATCTTAGTGATGTAGTGGACCAACTCGCAAAACGCCTCAAAGGGTTGCCAGAGGCGGGGGTGAAAAGGATCCTCGTCGCGCTCGGCGGGTCCGACGCGGAGCGGGCTCTCGGCCTGCTAATTCAGAACAACAAGCAGCTCCAAGAGCAGGTCAAGAATATCGCTGGGGTTGGTGAGGCGGCGCGGATGACGGAGGCGCAGTCCAAGGGTCTGAACGGCAAGGTAGAGGCGTTCAATTCGACGATTCAAACGCTGTCAAAGAGCATCGGCGATGAGTTCCTGCCCGAAGCGACGGAGATGGTGGAGTGGGCTCAGAAAGCGTTAGACGAATTCAGCTCGCTCGACAAAGAGACAAAGCAAGGCTACATTCGTACGTTGGGGAACGTAGCGGTGGCGGGCACCGTCATTTGGGGGCTTGCCAAGGTCGCGTCTGGAATCAAATTCTTGATTGATATGACGGCGGCTTTTAAGATCGCGCAGGGCACCAAGGCGGCGGCAAACTTGGCCCTGGCCGGGTCTTACGGTGCGGTAGCCAAAGCTGCAGGCGCGGCGGCAATTGCGGAAGGGCGGGCTGCGGGTGTCGGCGGGGCGATGACGGGTGCAGGGCTGGTGAGTGCGGTACCTATGGGGGCTCTGGCGGTTGCGGCCGGTGCGTCGCTGTATGGAACGATTGGCCACGCAAGTTCGGTTGCATCCGGGGATTGGTCCCCGGAGCGGTTCGAAAACAAGGAAAAAGCAAAGCAGTCTGGCCTGCAGGAGCGGCTCAAGAAAGCATATGCTGCAAAGCTGGCGGAAACGAACGACTTTAAGCGAGCCCTTGAGGCGGTTCTCCGCGACCCCGCGAACCGGATCCAACCGGCTGGAATGCCGAAACTCACGGCCATGTCCTTAGGGCTCGCAACTCGTGACGACGCTCTAAAAACACTTCTCCCTCTCCATTCAATGGCTGGTAAAGACCAGGTGCAGAGGCTCATTAACGATGCTCTCAAAAAGGCTGCGGACCTTAAAGCGCAAGCGCAGGACAAGGGCGGCAATGGCAATACCATGCCCAACCTTGGAAAGGAAGATAAGCCGAAGGGCGGTCGCAAGAAGAAGGAAAAGGAGGTCAAGCCGTGGAACCCGCTGGCGGACGGCGACCTCTCCTTGATGGTCGGCTCCGGTGCCCTCATCCCGACGAAGTATATCGAGGAGGTTTACGCTTTCTTCAAGGCGATTGATGACGCGGTGCTGCGAAAGAAGCGAGAGATGGCGGCTTCCCTGGACCCACGGGCGCGGATCGCCGAGAAGATCGGGATCGACTTCAGCGACTATAAGCGGGCCATCGAAAGCGGCCCGGTGAAGCAGCAACTCGATTCGCTGTACCGGCAACTTCAGGACCAGGAAATTAACGCGCTGGTCGGTGCGAACAAGGGGAAGAAGACGGCGTGGGAGGGTGTGTTCCAGACCATTGCCGAGGCTAAGGTTGAATCCATTCGGAAGGCTAACGAAGAGTCCACGGCGCGGGTGAACGATGCCGTCGCGAACGCGGGCCCGTCGAAGTACGCCTCTTTGTGGAAGCAGGCGACGATTGGCCTCCGGATGTATGACGAGGAGCAGCGGCGGACCTTAGAGGACGTCGCGCGTCGGTTCGAGGGTGAGCGCATCGCCGAAGGGCTTCAGGCCCAGTTCGACGCCTACGCGAAGAAGATGGCCAAGGTCACGGAGCTTCGGCAGACGGTTGAAGGCGAGTTCATGGGCATGTTCGACAACCTCCTGAACAACGGCTTCAACAACTTCTTTGACAACGTTCTTCAGGGGTTCGAGAGCATGTTCGCCGACATCGCTAAGCAGATGATCCGGTCTCAGGTGAACAGCTGGGTGACCGGGCTTCTCGGCGGGGTCGGCGGCGGGTCGCCTGCGGGGGGTGGCTGGGACTTCGGCGCGTTGGTTGCCGGCTTCCGGGCGGATGGTGGGCCGGTCTCGGCGGGTCTTCCGTACGTCGTCGGCGAGCGCGGGCCGGAGATCATGGTGCCGTCGCGGTCGGGGTCGGTGGTGCCGAACCACGAACTCGGCGGGCGGCAGGTCATCGTGAACGTCAACATCAGCACGTCCGACCTGGCGGGCATCCAGCGCAGCGGGCACCAGATCGCGACGGAAGTTGGTCGGCGGGTTGGAGACGCGGTTCGCCGGTCTTAGGTGGCTTCCGCAGGCGGCGTCAACTCATCAAAAACGCTCGCCTTCTTGTTCGCATCCATGCGTTCGAGGGGTGAAGAAGGGCCCCGACGGAAACCATCAGCCGATTACGTAAGCGGCAGTGATGGAACTGGCAAAGTATTTGGACCTGCGCGACGCGTTGGTTTACGGGCGCGGAAGCGTAGTGGTTGAGTTCAATGGCCGAACGGCTTCGACCTTGGATGAGTTGAACTTCATTGCGGCCGCAGAGCGGCTTTCGATCTCGCGAGATGAGGCGGATGCCCACTCGCTCCTTTTCGGTGAGTTCGATGCGGCGATTGTCCGCGAGCCGGAAGTGCCGACGACGCCGGTTCCGGTTGCAGTGGTCGGCTATGATGCGGCTGTCGGCCCTGATGTCACAGTCACGGTTCCATTGGACGATGCTCCGCCTGTTGCGGACGAGGCGGCTGTTGCCGACGTTGCAGATGATGTTCCTCCTGTGGATGCTGCGGTTGCTTCGGGCGATGCACCTGTCGCGGATGTCCCGGTTGTGGAAGATGCTCCTCCGGCAGGCGTTCCTGCGGACGTCACCCCGGAAAAGCCTAAGAAGGGTAAGTAAAGCATGGCGACGACCTACGATCCCAACCTTGCAACGTTGCGCGACAAGGCCCGGCTCTCGCTGGGTGACACGGGTGCGTTGCTGGATGAGGCAGGGGCGGCGGTTTGGTTCCTGCCAAACGAAACCCTGGACGCGCTCATCGAGGACTGTGGGTACAACGAAGGGGTCGCGCGGGCTGCCGACGCCCTCGCCGTTCGGTTCTCCCAGGACCCCGACGTCTACGAAGAGGGCAAGGGCTCTCGAGTGGAATGGAAGAGCCGCATCGTCGCCCTTCGCGACCTGGCCAGGCAGCTTCGAACCCAGCAGGAAGCCCCGGTCATCGCGGGATCGGCGTACAACGCTGGGCAGCTGAAAGGACCGGATACTTCCGGGCTTTGGTAGCTACTTGATGAAGTCGGCGGCGACCTTCGCCGCGATCTCTTCGGCTTCTGCCTTGATCGTCTCGGTGGCGGGAATCAGGAACGGTTGCGCCGGCGAGATCTCGGTCCCGAATTCGACATGGGCGGCGTACTCCATCGCGAACGCCACGCGGGCCTGGCCGGGCTCAAGTTCTGAACCGGCATCGGCCACGATCGCAAACGGGTTCTTGCCCATGGCTTCGGCGATGGCGGCATTGCGCTGGGTGTCCCGGTTCGTTTCCAAGTAGCCCGAGTTCTTGAGTGCACCGGTATCCACGGGCGTGTTGCTCATCGCTTCGGCGAGAATCTCGGTGCCGAGGACTCGCGTGATTCGGTCTTGCAGTTTCGGGACCAGGGACTGCACCAATTTAAGCCCCGAGACGTCGAGCTTGGCGTACTTGCTCACGCGGACCCACGCGCGCGGATCCGGTAGATGCCGCCGAGCTGCTGGTAGATTTGCCCCGTTTTCTCCGATCTAGCGGGCATCCGGAAGATCGAATCCCGGTAGCAACTGAAGACATGGCCATAGGCGTTCGTCTCGCGGGTTTTCTGAAGGGCCTGGTGGATCAGGCGTGATAGGTCGGCGACCGGCTGGATGTTTTCACCCACCGCCACGCCGACGACCTTCACGATGAACGTCGTGTAGACCGGGTTGATGCCGTCCGTCGTGAGGTCCCGGGCGGAAAGGACTTCGTAGATAATGTTTCGCTCGGTGCCGAGCTGGATGGGCACCGGGCCAGGCGCAACTCGAACGCCCGACGGGGCGACGGCCCTGAGCCTCGTGTTGAGAAACGACTCCATGGCTTCGAGGTCTTTCATGTTTGCACCATTGCGATGAGAACCGCGCTGTTAATCCGGCCGCTAAGGGGTGGTGCCTGGAGTACCCCGACGACTTCGAACGCTTGGCTATCGGCGTTTCTGCGGATGAGCTCGCCCACGGTTAGCGAGACGTTGTTGCGAGTCGTTAGGACGTAGACGGTGCGGCCGTGGACCCTGCTGGCAAGTTGCTCATCGTCGTCCATGTGGACCGCAAGCGACGCGCGAAAAGGGGTGCCGGTTGCCGTGTAGCTTCGATCATCGCCGAACGCGCCGGCGGTGACGGTGAGCGCCAGGAGTTGGAACTCGCCCGCAATCAGCTCACCTTTCACGGTTCGGTTCGCAGCAGCGAGAGAGGCCTTCGAGAGCATGGGGCCTTTTACGCGCGTAAGCGGCAAGGTGGAAACCACCTACTTCGCGCCAACGGCGCTCATGTCGGCCATGGGCTGGCTTGGCGCGGCAAACGCGATCTCTATGGGCGGCGGGGTTGCCCAGCGCGACAGCGGCAACGGCTGGCTGATTCTCGGCGGCTTCAGCCATGACATGATTCCGTCGACTCACATCATTCGCGGAATCGAGATCCTCCTGAACGTCGGTACCACCACTGTCGTCTTCCCAACGCCCGGCGAAACGGAGTGGCGGATCCAGGGCGGATTGTCGATCGACGGTTCCACCCTCATTTCTGCCAAGCGCGTGGTCGAGGATTTGCAGTACGAACCGTCGGCCAGCGCGATGGGTGGGCCGTCCGACCTTTGGGGGCGATCATGGACGCCGGCGGAGGTGAATTCGAGTTCGTTTTCGCTGATGGTTCGGCAGCCGCCGCTCTCGGATTACGCGGACGAGGACCAAGAAAACGACCGCATTGTTGACTTCGCGTATGTGGTTTTGTACCACGAAGAGGCTTCGGGGGCGGAAATTATGGCAGAAAGACAGAAAGCCCTCCAGGGCATTTACATCGGCGGGGAGACGACGCTGGGCACTGAAGTGGCGGCGACTCACAACATCAAGGGAGTCAACGTAAAGCTTGATCCCAACGTTGAACTCGATGAGTTTCGAACCGACGGCGACACCTTCGCGCGTAAGTCGGTGCTGAACCGCGAGTGGGCGACGGTCTCCGCTGACGGCAAGCCGGACTATAACGAGATCGGTTGGCTGCTGGCCAGCGTCATCGGTAAGCCGGTCACCCAGCTCGTGACCACCGGGGCCTATCGCCACACGTTCACGTTGCGGACTCGGAGCTATCACGACCCTCGCGGCTACACGATCTGGAAGGGCGACGACACCGGCCGCGAGAAGACGAACCATGTTCTCTTCTCTGAGTTCGCCCAGTCGATCAAGCGCAGCGCAGATGCGGTGACAGCGGCGGGCTTTGGGACGGCGCTGCAAATCAACCCTTCGGCTCCGACGGGTGCGAACGAAGTCCAGACGTTGACCATCGGCGGGTCTCCTACCGGCGGCACCTATAAGCTTTCGTTCAAGGGCGCTCGCACCACGGCGCTGGCTTACAACGCGGCAAATACGGCGATTCAGACGGCCCTGCAGGCATTGGTCCCCGTCGGTGCTGGCAACCTGCTCGTTACCGGCAGCGGTCCGTTCGTCATCACGGCGGCGAGTGCCCTCGCTGGCCAGCTTTTGGACCTGATCGAAGCGGTTGAGGTTGCTCTCACCGGCGGCACGTCCCCGACGGCGACCGTTACGAAGACGACCAAGGGCGGATTCTCGGAATATGACCTTGTGCCTATCGAGCCGGGCGACTGGAGTGTCTTCTACGCCACCACGCTCGCCGGGCTTGCGGCTGGGCAGCTGACTCGCTCGTTTGGTAGCGACTTCGATGTCAAGGACCGCTACAAGCCGGTCTGGGCCGAAGATCGTTCGAAGCCATCGTACGTCGCTCACGTCGAGTCTGAAGCGTCGGCGATGGTAAAGCTCACGCTTGAAGCGGACGCGGCCGGCATGGGCTATCTGACGAAGGCGCGCGCCGGTGAGATGGGCTTCCTGAAGCTTGACGCCGTCGGTCCTGAAGTGGTCTCCGGGGTCGATTACGCCATGTCGATCACTCAGTTCGGGGAGGTTTCGGCCATTGGTTCGTTCGGCGACGAAGAGGGCGTCTACACCCTTGAGTGCGACCACAGCGCGCGGTTTGATCCGACCTGGGGCCGAACGCTGGAGATCGTTCTCGTGAACAAGGTGGCGAGCTACTAATGCGAACCGGTGATTTCTTCGACCGCGTTGACCTTGCGGTCTCCGTTGGCAAGGGCGTGATCAATATCGAGTTCATCCCGGACTTCCTGTCCGGGAACGACCTGGTGCGCATCGCGGATATCGACAAGCTGTCCGCCGGTGACCAGGCCCGCATCAACGCCGAGTTGCTCGTGCGTGCTGACCTGAGTTGGGATCTTGAGGACAATGCCGGCGTCGCCATTCCGGTGAATGCCGAGTCGCTGATGGCGGTCGATCTGAAGTTCCTTCGTCCCGTCCTGACGGCGATGATGGAATACTCGGCCCCAAAAGCGGAGAACTAGCCCAGCTGACCGCGTTCTTCGCTAGTGAAGGGCGCGGGGCGGCAAAACTCCCGACGTGGGCTCAGCTTCTGCTCGTCGCGAAACACGTCGGGGCGTGCCCGTTTCGGATGATGGAAGCAGATCACGCCTGGTTCCTTCGGGCGAAGGCGTTGATGATCGCCGAGGGCGAAGTGGCAAGGCGCCGGAAGGTTCTCGCAGACCAGAAGGCGCGGGCCGGCAGACGCTAAAAAGGCCACCCTGGATTTCTCCGGGGTGGCCTTTTGTTAGACCTAGCCTTAGTTGCTGGTCGTGCCCTTGATGAGGGTCTCGGGCCGGGTGCAGAGGCTCAGCGGGTTCGACTCGGTGAGGAGCTTGATTCCGCGGTTGTACTCCATCGGCTCGGCCTTAGCGTAGATTGGGAGACCGACCGTGTTGGCGGCTTCGAGGAAGTCGCCGGGCGCGAAGTAAGTCTCGAAGAGGGACGGCACACCCTCGGGGAAGAAGTGGGCTTCGCTGGCGGCGATGAAATCAACGCTGCCGACCTTGCCCCGGTACTCCTCGAACATGATGCCGCCGAACTCGAAGCCAGCGCGGTTATCGGCCGCGAGGAACTGGTTGCCGCCTCGATTGAGGTAGTTGGCGTAGGCCTCTTTCACTCGGGGGTGGCTGGAGAACTTGTTAAACCAGGTGGCCCCGCAGATGCAGCGGACCGCCGTGTAGGTTCCAGTTCCGAGAGCGGTCTCGATCGCTCGCTTGACTTCAAGGCACTTGCCCATGACGTCGGTCGTGGACGTGCCGAGAACGAAGTCCACGGACGTCTGGCTGATCCCGAACTCGGTGAACAGGTTGATGAACGTGGTAGAGCCGTCGGACTCAAGAATGATGCCCTTGACCGCGCCGATCCGCCCGTATTCCAGAGTGGCATCGTGCTTGGCCCGCATCTGAGCGAGGATTTCATCTCGCTTCGTGTTCGGCGACTGGAGGCCAGTTCCACCGAACTCTCGAACGCCCTGAATCTCAGATGCCTGCATCACGTCTTCGAGCGGGAAGTGCGGAACGATGAAGTTCCGAGCCTTCCGGCGACCGCGCGAGTTTTGACTCGGAGCCGAGCCGCGAGGCGTGTTCGGAATCAACGCGAGGGTGCCGTTGTGCTCCTCAACCAGGACGTTCGTCGTGGTGATCCCCTTCGCAACGAAGAGGTTCATTTTGCCAAGTCGGCCCGGAACGTGCGGCATCTTATTGACTGCCGCCGTGAGGCTGATGGTGTCGAAAGGCGTCCCGACAAACGGGTCGATCATTGCTGCTGGTAGGGCCATTTTAGATTGCGCTCCGTACGGAAATGTTGCTGTTAGCAAGAAGCTGGGCGATGGCAGTGGTGATCGCACCGCCGCTGAGGGTTCCGAAGGTCATTGCCGACTGGTTGACTTCGGCAGCACGAACGATTGCCGCCTGCTTCTGGTCGGCGGAGGTTGCATCAACCGCGTCCCAGAGGACCGCGCGGGCCGAAGCCGAGCCGTTCGTCGCCGATGCGTCGCCGACGCTAGCCCACTTTCCGGAGCCTGCGGCAACGGTGAGGGTGAACACGTCGCCAACGATGAAGTCGGTTGCGCCGTCGGCGATGCTAAAGGCGATTTCGCCATTGTCGTAGGCGACAGCCACCGTTGCATCCGCCATTCGCTTGCCGTTCGGGTCAAAGACGGCAAACGTGCCGGCGTTGGCCGAAGCGGCCACACACCGAACGACGTAAGCTCCGACGATGGCCTTGGCCGAGCGGGTCAGAGCGGACAGGACGCCGTTTCCGGTGCCGGTGAACGCCTGGGTGATCGCGCCAAGGGTGATTTGGCCGAGAACCGCGCCTGCGGCTAGAACGCCCTGGCCACTGGCGATGATGATGGTCTCGCGAGACCGACTTCCATCGGCTTCGGAAACGAGAAATTCTCCGGCGTGAAAGCCTTCGGTCTTGTTTGCCATTACTTCTTACCTCCAGGGTTGTTATAGCGAGCGTAAATCTCGGCGGTGTCGATTGCGTCCTTCGGCTTCGCGACGTCACCGGCAAAGACTGCCGTAGCGCCTTTGAGCTGCTCGGCCGTCAGAGGGTGCGGCGGGAGATTGGCAACGAGTGCCTTCAGCGCAGCGACTCGCTCGCCAACGATGATGTCTCCGGTGGCTGAGAAGCAAGCCTTTCCGACGTTGTCATCTCGCAGTGCATGGGTGAAGAGGATCACAACCGAGTCCCGAAGGGCAGGCGTGATCTTGTTCGCGCTCAGCGCGTCGTCGGCAAAGGTTGCGGCAGCAGCTTTGATCCCAGCGGTTTCCGCTTCGGCCTGCTGCTGCAAGAGTCGAGTGTTTTCGGCCTTCAGTCGAGCAACTTCAGGGTCAACGGAAAACGTCGGCGTTACCACCGGCGTCGCTCCGTCGTCGCTTACTCCGCTCAGGAGGGCCTTGATTTGGGCAATAACGCTCATCAATGGCCCTTTACGCGAAGTCTCTGGGGGTGCCGAGAACGCGGCCACAACCTGCGCGTCGGTGATTCGCGGGTTCAAAACGATGGCGTTGCCAACGATCTGTTTAGTTTTCCGGTCAAAAGCCAGGCTGGTTTTCAGCGGCCCGTCGCCGATGAGAGTCCGAAGGGCGGCTGGGATTTCCACCTTGCCAAACAACTCCTTGCCCCGAACGACGAGCGAGTGCGTGCGGCCGAGTTTGCGATCGAGAACGGTCGGCGTGTGCTCCAGATCGTTCGGCACGTCGGTGAACGCAGCGGCCATGGCAGCCAGTTCGGCCTCGGTGAAAGAGATGCCCTTGTCGGGGTAGTCACCCGCCTCGAAGAGCTTCCCTTCGTAGGTGAATGTCTCGCCGCTGGCCTTCGAGAACGTCGCTTGCACCGGCACGTAAACCCGATCTTCGGCGACTCGCTCCGCTTGGCCGAGGGTGACGACCTGCGTTACCGGGTCAATCGAGTAGCTTCGGCGCATCAGCACCTCGCCCTCGACATAAACAACGTCGACGTCGAAAAGGTCGCGAATATAAACCGCGCCATCCGGGTTTGGCTTCCGCAAGGCTGCCGCCACGAGGTCTGTTTTTTGCTGATAGCTCAATCTGGCCATGAATGCCAGTTACGCTTTGCTAGTCCAAGATTCGGGGGTGGAACATCATGCTGTAGGCGTCATCCCATTCGATTCCGCGTTTCTCAGCCTTTTCCTGCCAGCCGTCCTGGACTAGCCAGTCGAGGTCTTCTAGGTCGTCCGCGCTCACCTGCGGCCAGAGGAAGTTAAGGTTTCGGCGCATGATGAGCGTCACGGCCACACGAGGGACAAGAATCTGATGGACCGGCGTGTTGGCCGCGTGCTTGTACTTCTTGTATTCGAAAAGGGCGAACGCTTCGGGGTTTCCGACCCACTGGATGAGTGAGTCGAGGTGATGGGCCCGGACCTGAAGAAAGGCGTGGTCAACGTTCTTGTTGGCGTCGTCTTCGTCGTTCGGGCGAATCAGGACGCTGTAGCTACGGGTTTGAATCCACATCTGCCGGCGGCGCTTTGCTCTTCGGGACGTCTTTGATTCGGTCGAGAACATCCTTAACGCGATCTGCGTTCGGCTGCCGAATTCGCTCGACCCCGTTCTCGTCAATATCAACGATGAAATCGAGTTGCATCATTTAATCATCTGGTAGCTCTTTAGTATAGCGTCCACCGCGCTTTCGATTGGTCCAAAGGCCTGATCTGTCCACTGGGTAAAGAAGGCCACGGGGTGCGTTCTAACTGATTCTATCTCTGCGAGTAGGGTCGGGTCCTTAGATTTGACGCCGATGTATTGGGAGTAGGCCCGGGCGAACATCTCTTCGGGGGAGGCATAGTAATCCCGAATTTTTCCTCGAAGGTTCGCTTTCACGTAGCGGAGCTCATCGGTATCCGCGCAGGCATCAATGAATTCGTTCCATAGAGCTTTTCGCTCCGGCGTCATCCCTCGCGGCATATTGCTGGCGAACTCTATCCCGCCCACGGGGCCGGTGCCCTCCATGCTGAAGTCGAAGTAGTGGCCCATTTCGTGGACAAGGGTCAGGCGAGGGTGCTGATCTGTGCAGATGCCGATCTGGTTGGGCGTGTACCCAACGCCCCTTCGGAATGTTCGGCCGAAGTAGCCGTGAGCACCCTTCTTGTTCGCGCGAGTGATGGGTAGCGGGACGCCCCACCGGGTCGCACCATCCGGCCCGTGAACCTCATCGATGAGCGCAAGGGCAGCCCGGAGGTCTTTCTCCAAAGCCTTGTTCATGTGGGCAACGGACAGCTTTCTTCCACTCAGGTCGGCAGGTACCGACTTCTTGTTTTTGACCACTGTCACCGTCTGCTTTGCCCCATCCGTGACGTTCAGCTGCGGCGTGTTGATCTTTGCCGGGCTCGCGGTTGGAGTGGGCGCCTTGGGCCGGGACACAGGCTTTGGAGCACCTTGGAGGTCGCGCAGCGGAATGAGGCGCTGGCTTGGGCCCCACTTTTCGTTAGGAACCGAATGAACAAGGTCCCGCAGCGGGGTTCCGCCCTGCCAGATTTGGTGCCGGGTAGGGCCGAGAATCTCGCGCTGCTCGGTCTCGGGCAAAGTTCGCAGGTAATCCTCCCCGGTTCCCCGGTTTGCGGTTCGGTACTTCGTGAACGGCACCTGGCCACAGCGGCAAGCGGGATGAGTGCCCATTTCCTCGTCTAGGGAGTGCCGCGTCCCGTCCATGGCCAGGCAGATCGGGCAGGTTCGCTTATCGCGCGCCGAGGACCATATCCAGCCGGCGATGATGTCGTCGTTTGCCCGGTAGTTGTCGATCTGGCCGATTCGGTAGGCGCGGATGGACTCCGTTCTCGCAATGACAAGGGACCTGCGTTCAATGTCCTTCATCTCGCCTTCCAGCCGACGCGCAATGGCCCTTGGATTGACGCCGGCGGCGACACTCTGGGCGAAGACGTCCTGAGCTTTCGCCGCCATTCCGGGCCCGATTCCTTCGAATAGGCTGGCGAGCGGCGACCCGTCCCGGAATGCCCCGACAACGTTGCGAACGGCTTCTACCGGCACCCGACGGAAGTCACCTTGCACCACGAGGCCGATGAGTTTCTGGCCGTGGATAACCCCGAGAGATGCGCTGGCGGCTTGCTGGGCGGCGATGACTTCCGTTGCCGTTCGCGCATAGGCCGACATGTTGCGCTCAATCGTGGTGAGCAGGTTCTGGTAGCGTTCCTGCTGGTAGAGCCAACTGCGGCCGACTTCCACGCCAGAAGCCTCGGCCTGCGCCATTCGGCGGGTGAGGTCTGCCAGGCGGTCGGTCGTGTCTTGGTGAACCGCTGCCCAGGTTCTTGCCATCGTTTGGACGGCGGTCTTCTCGCTGGCCAGCAAGTCCCGGCGATGCTTGGCAACGGCTCGGTAGATGTTCTCCGTCGGGTCGGTTTTGAACCAAGGGAATCGCCACTGCACCTAGCCGCTTACGCGTAAGTGGGTGACATGCCCGACTGGCTGAAGCTCGCTCCCGAGCAAATTGTTAGCTCTGCTCGAACCTATCTCGGCGCGCCGTACCACCCCGATGGGCGGAGCCGTGAGGGCGGGGTGGACTGCGGGGGCCTGTTCGTTTGCGCACTCAATGATCTAGGTGCCGATCTTCCGGCTTACACCGGCGCGAACCTCAACGATGTTTTTGATTTGACTTGTAGCCGGTTGCGTGAGTTCTGTTTTGAACTATCGGTGCCGCATGCCGCAAAGCTTGTTTACTCGCCTTCGCTGTCGGTCTGGGCTCTCGCTGGAACCATTGAAGGAAACTCGTTTGAGCGGGTTCTCTGGCCAGGCGACGCGGTGGTTTTCCGCAGCCGGACGATGTTCCAGCACATCGGGGTGATGGATACGGCTGGGGGCATGATTCACGCCTTTGCCGGGACCGGCAGCGTCGTTCGGACGCCACTTGATCCCCGGTGGGTGAACCGCATTGTCAAGATTTATCGCTACAGAGGTGCCGAATGGCCACAGTAATCTTCGGCGCGATCGGGGCTGGAATCGGCGCGCTTACCTCCGGCGGCAATCCAACTGCTATCAAGTGGGGCTGGGCGGCTGGAACCGTCGTTGGTTCGTGGCTAAACCAGCCGGGGGCCGGAGAGTACGGTCGGATTTCCGACCGGAAGATCAGCGGTTCCCAGTACGGGGCCGGGATCCCGATGGTTTGGGGGAAGGTTCGCGTCGGCGGCACGATGATTTGGGCCGATCAAGACGCAAGCGGCAACCACCTAGTCGAGCACGAGGAAGGCGGGGGGAAAAAATCTGGACCAAGCACGTTCTACTACTCGGCCACCGTTGCAGTGGCCTTCGCCATCGGCGAGCTCGTGTTCCCGGACGGCACGACGGTAAAGCGAAACGTCACGCTGAAGAAGCTTTGGGCGAACGACCAGCTTGTTTATGACTCTGCGGATCCGACGGGGGGCATCTTGAAGCCGACGGACGACTTCGTATTTTACGATGGGGATGAAAGTCAGTCGCCGAGCTCGATCATTGTCACGCGAGACGGGACATCCAGCGCCAACACGGTCGCGTTCCCCGGAATCGCCTACGTCGTCTTCGAGGACCTGAATCTTCGCGATTACGGGAACTCGGTCCCGTCGTTCTCGGCGATCCTGGAGACCGACGCGGTGGACGTCGGCGACGTGTACTCCGACCTAGCCCGACTTTGCGGCATTACCGCCGGCCAGATTGATAAAGCTCTCGCCACCGCGACCGTCGGCGGCATGGCGGTCACTGACCCTACTGCTCCGTCGGAGGTGATCGGGACGCTGCTCGATTTCTACGAACTAGACCAGGTCGAGCTCGACGGCCAGTTGAAACTCATTCCGCGCGGCGGGTCTTCGGTGGCCACGATCCCGGCGGACGACCTAGGGGTGAACGGTGGGCCGCGCCTGAAGCGAACTCGCGAGCAGGATTCCGAGACTCCCGGGTCGGTCGAGCTTCAATACTTCGACATCGCAACCGACCTGCAGGGCGCGACCCAAGTTGAGCTAAACCAGACGGGCGATTCGCTGAATATCCGCTCGATCTCCGTGCCTCTCTCCCTTTCCGCAGCGGATGCAAAGGCGAAAGTGCAGCGGGAGGTCGACAAGGTTCAGGCGGCTCTTCAGCCTGCGATGATTTCAAGCCTGCCTAAGTGGGGATGGCTCGCACCGGCCGACGTCGTCACCGTTCTCGGCAAGCGGTACCGAGTGGGGAAAATGACGGGCGGCGTTGCTTCCGGTATCGATTTCGAACTTGAGCCGGAGCGGTCGTCGGCATTCTCGCAAAGTGGGGCTGGCGGGACATCTGGCGACGGCCAGGACCCGGTTTCGGTTGAGCCTGTGCCTTCGGTCTTTACCTGTTGGTCTGGCCGGGAGATTCGGGACGCGGATCAGTCCTCGGCGGGCTTCTACGTCGCAGCCACGGGCGCGGACGGCTGGCGCGGCGGTCGGGTTTTCTACACCCAGGACGGAACGACTTGGATCACCGGCCCGAACGCGACCCGTCGATCGACGTTTGGTGTAACGACTTCGGCCCTCTCGGCATCGGGCGCAGTTGCGGACACCTTCGACAACACGAACACGTTCGACGTGGACGTCACCGCTTCATCGGGAGTGATCAACACGGTCTCCGACGACGCGATTCTCGCCGGTCAGAACCACGCGAGGGTCGGAAGCGAGATTCTCGGCGTCGGCACGGCTTCGGTGGGCTCGCCGTTTAACTACACCCTTTCCCACCTGCGGCGAGGGGAACGGGGATCCGCGATCGGGGCCTCGTCGGGCGTGCCATTCGTGCTGCTCGACAACGTCGTTCGGGTCAACGTGCCGGAAGAGTGGGTTGGCCAGACGATCTCGGTGAAAGTCGTTTCGCCCTATCAGACCCTCGCTGACGTCACCGCCCAGACGGTCGTGATTCAGGCCCGGAACGTTCCGGTGTCCGAGCAACTCATTGATTTTGCGCTTGCCTACTCGGCCCTTGCGGTGACAGTTGTCGACTCATATGCCGGTGGTGGGACCAGGACGGCCGTCGGTTGGACGGCATACGATGCGTCGGCGGTGCTGCCGGCCGGCACGCAGTTCGTTGAACTCCAGGCGGTGGCGAACGACCGCGGCAATGCGACGACCCGGCAGGCAATTGAGGCGCGGAAGGACTCTGGCGGGACTGTGTACACGGTCTCGGAAGGGCGAATCGACAACGCGGATTCCGACCTGCATCTTTGCTCGACTATTCGGGTGCCGGTCACCACGTCTCGGCAGTTTGATTACCGCGTGCTGATCGGGTTCGAGGATGGTTGGGAACTGCGAATCGTCGGGGCTTGGAAGACGATCTCGTAAACGGTGGCATGGCCGCACCATCGGTTTTTGATACGCCTCCTCCGGCAAAAATTGACTACGACGCCAATCAGCGCGAGATTTACTTAGGCAACTGGCCTGCGAACCAACCCGTGAATCTGGCGACGGCAAGCTGCCGCGTGACCAAGATTAACTACAACGCCGATGGCACGATTTCGGGCTACCAGACGACAGCCAACTGGGGCACTTTTGGCGACGTGTGGAATAACCGGGCCTCTTTGGTGTACCTATGAGCGTCCTCGGTCGGAACATCGGCGGCGGCATGGTGCTGGTGCCCGGGATCAAAACCGGCGACGAGGCCCTTAACGCCTTTGCGGCGCGAGGCGACGCGATCAACCGTGCGGCTTCCGCAGAACCCGTTTTCGTTTGGGAGAGCGGCCCCCCGGCGCAAACCGGCGGGATTCTAACGAACTCATTCCCGAACAGTGCCGCCACCGGCTACGCTTCGCCGGTCGGTGTGGTGCCAACGCCATTTAACGCGATTCGGATCCCGCTCCGGCCAAATAACAGCGATTTTCGATGTGAACGCCTGTGGGTTCGGGTTCGCGAAACCGATGGAAGTGGGACCATCCTCGCCGAAGGCCGCGCCACCGTTTCAGCGGCTCTATTGCAGACGTCGTTTCCATGGGTTCGCCTTGACCGGGTGGTGAATAGTGCTACTGCACTATTCGTTGAATTCATCACCGGACGGACCGACCGATTTCTTCTGTCAAACGCTTCGCTGTACGCCGGCAGCGTTGCGGGAATCATCACGGGCGGAACGCTCAGCGAGAATTCGACGTGGGCTTGGGGAACGCCCGGTACGCTTGGGACTGGCCAGAACGTTTACTTCCAATTCGGCCTACTTCAAGAGGTGCCGTCGCAAACTCCGGTCGATATTTCCGCTTGCAACTGGAGATACAACGCCTCGACTGACGTCTTTACGGCCTGGGCCGGGCCGATTGGGACGTTCACTTGTGCCGCCGATACGATCATGGTCCCGTGCTGGCCAAACTCGGCCACGCCGCTCACCGACTCTCGGCTAGTCGTTCGCGACGGAAGTTCTAGCGGTGCTATTCTTGCCCAGGCTTCGCTAACCGGCCTAAGCTTGGAGCCGGGGCGGCTTCACAACCTAACCTACCGACTAGACAAGCGCGTCCCGGCCGGGACTTCAATCTGGCTGGAGGTACTGCACAACGCGCCGTCCGGCTTCCTGCTGACGCAGGCGGGGGCGTTCGCGTCGCCGACGGCTCGGTATTCGACGTCCTCGGCTTGCTATGGCGGGGTGGCTTGGCAGAACTCGGCAACGCAGTATTCGCCGTGGTGCCGGATCATTCAGAACGATCCTTCGAAGGTCGCGCCGTCGCAGAACGCGGGTCCGGTAGGGATTAACCAGGCCATCGACACCGACCAGGCCCCGTTCTTGATCGCGCCTCGGCTCATGTACGCGGTTGCGGGATGGGGAAACAACGACCTTTCGACGTATTTCACGCAGATGCTTCTCACCCCGGCCTGCGAGACCGTTCCGGAAAGGGACTTCCTAATTCGGGGCACGGCAGGCGCCGGTCCGACGCTTCAGCAAGACGTGAACCGCCTGATCTTCAAGGGCGGAACGGCGAACTCTTACACGGCCACATGGACGGTATCGCGCGGGCCCAAGCTATTGGACCGGCGAACCACTACCCTCACCGTCGTTGCCAGTACAAACGGATCTGGGACAAAGAGATTCTTGCCTATTGGCGATTCCCTCACCGACCCAACCGCAGGAACGGCTGCAGCTCGTGGACAGTGGCTCGCCGAAGTGGTCCGACTGTTCGATGGTGACACGATGACGCTTGCCTTGCGAGGGGCAAGAACCGGTAACAAGAACGACAGCACATCTGTCTCCCGCGCTCTTGCTTGCGAAGGCCGGGCTGGATGGACGGTCTCCCAGTTCATGTCGGCAGGCTCGCCGCTTTTCAATGGCGGCGCATCCCTCGATATCCCGGGCTTCATCTCCGGGATGGGCTTGACCTCCGGCGATTATGTTGCGATCTTCCTTGGTACCAACGACATCGCCTCCGAGCAGTCAGACCACTCAGCGCGGGTAGTGGCCCAAACGGCTATGGCGCAGCTCAAGACGCTCGTTGCGGCCTTCCGTGCGGCGGTTTCGGGGATTCGGATTCTGTTCCTCACGATTCCAACCGGGGCGGCAGACCAGAACGCTTTTGGCGCGGTCTACGGCATCTCGCAGACGCGGAATCGATTTCAGCGGAACGCGCTGATTTGGAACCAGGAGCTTTGCCGGGCGTTCGAAAGTGCCAACTTTGTTGCGAACAACCAACACGTCGTGCACGCAGGCGCGGCGGTTGATCCATCTACCGGTTACCCTTCGGCCAGCGCGGCGACGAACGGCTACCTCGCCACCACAATGGCGAAAGGCACGGACCCGGTCCACATCTCCGACGTTGGGAACTTCCAGTTCGGATATGCGGTCGCGTCCTACATCAAGGGTGTGGGGTGACCGTCTAACGGTAGAAACATGCATCTAGCGGGTCTGTAGCTCAGTGGTTAGAGCGTACGGCTCATAACCGTTCGGTCGAAAGTTCGGTTCTTTCCTGGCCCACCAACTTCCATCGAAACCCTTGCGAAGGCCCCGGGAAACCGGGGTCTTTTTTGTGCCTGCTTCCCCAATTCCGGCGGAGTGTCGAAAGTGTCAACCTTGGATTTACATGGTTCTTTGTTACTCGCGATCTGGAGTCGAGATTTGGCACGGTGACGCCCTGGAGGCGATGCGCAGCTCCTAACGGCTTTTGAAAAGAAAGGGTCGGATAGGTGATCATGGACCAGTTAGCGATGATCCGCGTCTACGCTTCGGGGCCGACACTTAGTTGTCCTTCGAAGGGTGCCACCCGACGAAAGCAGGATACCAAACAACGAGCGAATCGACCATCACAATCAGCACTTTGCGCCTGCCTTCCGGGGCGGTTTGCGTGTTCTCGGAGCCGGGACGCCCGGGTTCTTGCGCACGCCGAGCCGCAACTTGCGGAATCGCTTGCTACCCTCGAGGCGCAAGATCTCGGCCCGGCGGCTGGAAGCGTATTTCGAGGGTCTTTGCTGAGGGTTCTTTTTGGGGTTCTTATCCCGTTGTAAATTCCCACCTGTCGGCGCAAATTCTTGGGGCTGGATTGAAAACTAGGCTGAAAACTGGCGGCCACGGAGGGACTCGAACCCCCGGCGCCCTCCTTAGGACGGAGGCGCTCTATCCCCTGAGCTACGTGGCCGAGGCCTCAGTTTACCGACGCATGGCGTCGCGCGGGATGAATCTTCGTCAGCCAAGGCAACCGACCGGCGCAAAGCTCCGGCCCACAATGATGCATGCTCCTCACGCTCGTGGCGACTTTGGCCCTTTCCGTTGCGAACCCCGCGACGCCAGCGCACCCGGCCGGTTGCGGCCACGTCTACCTGCCAGAATATGACGAAACGGCGGGCCTCTACGCCCAGCAAAACGCTACCCCTTGGCCAGATTCGATGCCGCTGGAATCGCGCGCCGACGAGCCCAACATCCAGAGCATCAAGCAGATGACCTTTGGCGGCCAAAACGCCGAGGCCTATTGGAGCAAAGACGGCAAGCACCTCGTTTACCAAAGCTTTCAGCCCGGATACCCAGACGAGCAAATCTTCGTGATGAACACCGATGGCTCGAACCGCCACCTGGTGAGCACCGGAAAGGGCCGATGCACGTGTTCCTACTTTTCGCCCGACAACAAGTGGATCTACTTCAGCAGCACGCACACTAAGAACGAGGGACCTCAACAGAAGCTCGACATGAGCAAAGGCTATCTTTGGATGGTCAACCCGCAGTTTTCGGTTTACCGAATTCCGGCCGGGCCAGCGATGAAAGGCCAATCTACTAAGCCGAGCCCGATCATCACGCTAAACGGTTACGTGGCCGAGACCACGATTGCTCCGAACGGGAAGTACCTCACCTTTACAAGCGATTTTGAGGGTGACCTAGAGATTTACCGAGCCGACCTAGACGGCAAGAACATCAAGAAACTGACCGACGAACCGGGCTACGACGGCGGACCGTTCGTCAGCTGGGACAGCAAGCATATTGTTTACCGCCGTGATACTATTGACAGTACCGAAGAGCTTAACGACTATAAGAAGCTGCTCAGCGAGCACCTGGTTCGTCCGTCGCGCTTGGAGATTTGGATCATGGACGCAGACGGAAAGAACAAGCGGCAGGTGACGCACCTCGGCTGCGCGTCGTTCGCGCCGTTCCTCCACCCGAACGGAAAGGAAATCCTGTTTAGCAGCAACTACGGCGACCCGAAGGCGCGCGAGTTCGACATTTTCAAGATCAATGTGGACGGCACTGGCCTCCGGCGCATCACGAATTCGCCCGACTTTGACGGCTTCCCGATGCTCTCGCGGGACGGAAAGAAGCTGGTTTGGGCGAGCAACCGAAACGGCAAGGTGCGCGGTGAAACGAACATTTTCACCGCTGACTGGAAAGACTGAGCATCGCCGCCCGGGGCATTGGCAGTAACCTAGTCGCCGCCGATGCTCCAAAACCAGGAAGACCCGTGGCGCAACTTGCGCCGCTATTTGTGGCTGCTCGCGTTCATCACCCTGTGGGCCGGAGCGTCCTTGCTTTCGCGCGGAACCGAGTTTTTGGCCGGAGCGCGGACCGTCGACGACACGTATTATTACCTGCAAATAGCGTGGAACCACCAGCGACTGGGGTTCCCGACCTTCGACGGTTTGGTGCCGACGAACGGGGTTCAGGCCCTTTGGTCTTTGTGGTTGCGAGGGCTGGCGGCGGTTTTCCTCTCGAAGGATGCGTTGCTTGCGGCCACGATCGGCTCGTCG
Organism: Fimbriimonas ginsengisoli Gsoil 348; assembly: GCA_945881865.1. GTDB lineage: Bacteria > Armatimonadota > Fimbriimonadia > Fimbriimonadales > Fimbriimonadaceae > Fimbriimonas > Fimbriimonas ginsengisoli_A. Next base: position 37,469 of record CAMCVK010000014.1, read on the forward strand.
GTTTTGTGTCATTTTTTCGCGTTTTTCTTCATTTATCGGATCGGTCGGACGATCGACTCGCCGACCTTTGCGGCCATCGGCGGGGTGCTTTGGCTGATCTACGGAGTGAGCACGCGTATGCCGTGGAGCGGGATGGAGAACGCGCTGCATGCCCTCACGATCTGGTGGGTCATCGACGTGTCGCTGCGATTAAAGGCACTCGAGGGCCGGCCGTTTGCCGAATTTTGCTTGGCGCTCACGCTAATGACTTGGGCGCGGCTGGATTCGGCGGTGCCGGCTTTGGTGTTGCTGGGCGTGGTCGTTTGGCGCGAAAGGGCAACTTGGCAGTGGCGCGTGGTTGCGCCGGGATTGCTGATCGGCGTCGCGGGAGCGGTGATCTACCTTTTCACCATGCGCAGCTGGGGCGGTACGGGGATCCCGCTTTCCGGTTCCGTCAAACAATCGGGGATCTTTCCTTTTGTGCAACTTTCGCCGCTAAACAAGGCAAAAAACATCTTCACCGGAATCTGGCCGATCTTCAGCATTCCGGCGCTCTCGGCGGTCATTCTCGCCGCGGCGGGCGTCTCAGCTTGGTTCCATCGCGAGCAGCTTCGCCACTTTGCGCCGCTGGCCTGGGCGACCGGGGCGTACTTGCTGTTCATGCTGGTCTTTCCCACGACGGCTTTCCAGCGGTGGTATTTCAGCCTCCCGATGATCCTGGTGATCGCAGGTATCGCCGCAGTGGTTCCAGCAGCAGCATCGTGGCCAGTCGCTGGAATTGGCTTCTTCGCGGCGGTGTATGCGGCGTTCAACGGTCCTGCGACAAAGATGGACGAAGAGAGCATTTTCACCGTGCGATACCGTTTCGCGCGATGGATCGAGGCGAACACCGCCCCAGATGAACGGCTCGCCAGTTGGAACGCCGGGCAGCTCGGATATTTCACGAACCGCACCGTGATCAACCTAGACGGCCTGGTCAACAACCGCGAGTATTTCGAAAAAGTATTCAAGCCGCAGCGCGGCCTAATGGAATACCTGCGCGAGAAGAAGGTGCGATACGTTATCGACTACCGCGACCAGTCTCCCGGCAAGCTCATCAGCAACCTGCCGGAACTTCCTGCAGGCAACTTCTCCTACCTAGACGAAGAAGGCAAGCGACGAACCTTTAAGATGTGGAAAGTCAGCGAGTAGGCGGGATGTTGGTTCCCGTGTTTCGTGCGGGCATCCGGTACGTGCCTGGCTTCTGGTCTTTGTACTGTTCCTTCATCTCGACAAGCTTCTTCTGAATCGCCGCCAAGACGTCACTAGGTAGCTGGTTATAGCTAACCGGTTTGGCCACGGTAAAGTTCTTCTCGTCCAACTGACCAGAAACTGAAATTTTGTCCCTAAGCGTTACGGTGATGCTCACCATGCGGCGTTTGGCCGTTCGAAACGTGCCGTTCTTGAATCCCTTCGACTGGCTGGCCCAAGGGAAAAGATCGGGCCGCTCCCCGTAGAACATCTGCGCCGCAAACTGGTCCACGGGCATCGGGCCGTACCAAGGCTCATCTGAATTTTCGGGCTGACTCGGGATAATGACCTCGTCTTTGGTCTCCACACACTTTATGGTGAGTGTGCTCGGAAGGCCGGTCGGGAAGAGCTCGGTGGCTTCGCGGCCGACGCCGTTATAGAAGGCGTCCCAGTCGAATGCCGGTCCGGCCGTCTGCTGCTCTGAGGGTTGGTAGTTTAAATAGACGAAGGGGCCGAATACCTGCTTTTCTACGATTAGGCGTTGCTCCGGGGTGAGTTCGGTGATCGTTAGGCCCTCCTCCGAAAACGCTTTTCGCCGTTGCATATCGCTTAGGCTGCCGTACATCGCGGCGTTTTTGTCTCCAAAGTAGATGCCCTCGTTGTCATTGGTGGTGCTAATCGCCTGCAAATACGACATGAAAGTCCAGTTGTAGTCTTCCTTCATTTCGTAAGCGATGTATGCCTTCTCTTCAATGGTGAGTGGCTGGCCAGACTTGACGCGTCGCAAAATCTTCCCGATCATTGCACGGTCAATCGTTTCGGCCTGCATGCCGGAAACCAGTTTCGGCCGGAAGGAAAGTGTCCCTTTTGTGATCGTCACCTCATAAAACATTTCAATCTGCTTCTTAAGCTGATTCAGGGTTGGCGTCGTTGTTCGCATCGCAAAAGAGCCAAGGACGTCGGGTACCCACGTGATGACGTTCTGACAATAAAGCGGTCGAAGTGAGAGGACGACGTCAGTGGCGGCAAAGCTCTGAGGGTCATACTTCTCGGGGTTTAAAAGCCATTCCAGAACCTTCCCGGTCGGCTCGCCGGACTTCCGACGTTCTTCCCAACTGAGAAACTTCCGGAGCTCTTGAGATTCAGGCGTGAGCTGAACGACGGCCTCGCCGTCTTTTGGTGGTCGCTCTTCAAATATCTCACGATTTTCGTCAGAGTTGTCAAACGGCATCAAGTTGGTGCTCGCGTTACCGAACCGCTTACCCTTTCGGTTCACCAGAGTGAGTTCGACATTGACGTAGGGCGAATTCTTGCCGCGACTAAGGAAGACCATCACCCGATCCACCTGATCGGTCAGCGGCTCAGTCGAAGCGGCCAAGCCACCAAACGAGTACTGCCATTCTTGCCCTGGGCGCGTGAAGTTCCGTTTTTTAGCGGCGTTCGCCCACGTTGCGCTGTCCTTCAAAAGTTGCCGAATCGCTGGCATCACGTCGCTGGGGAACGGGCGCTGAATCGCATTCGGCCGGGTGGAGTAGACGATCTTGTAGTCGGGCGGCAGGTTGGCAAGTTCCTCGGTTTTGAATGTGGCCAGCACGCGTTTCACCGCGCGTCCGCTGGGTCCCTGAGTCTCTAGTTGCTGTTGGCGTTGCCAAAAGCTGCCGTTCATGGAATTCGGGTTCGAGGACCGGATGTATTGCTCAACCTGGCGCGCCAGATTTTCAGCTTTCTCTGGCGTAAAGTCGGGCTCTTTTGCAATATCGTCCCGGAACTTTGCAAGCGACTTGTCAATGATATTAAAAACGTATTGGCGGTTGCGGCGCTCGCGGGCAGCCTTTTGCTCGGCGGTTCGAATGAGGCGAATGTGGTTGGTCTCGCGAACCCACTTGGCTTCTAGGGCATCGGCCACCTGCGACATGATGGTGTCGCGCGGAAGATCCTTCACGTTCACAAGGATGGTTTCGTTCGCAATGCTTGGCTCGGCCGTGAGCGGCAGCCCGGTCTTCGCGGCAAAAATCTCGACGAACTTCTTCGCCGACATCGCCCGCAACTCCATCGTCATCTTTGGCGACGCATCGGTAGCTTGGGCGTGGGCCGCAACGGGCAGCAAGCCCATCGAAGCCGTCAGAACCACAAGGCAGAATCGCGTGCGCATGAGATTTTCCCGTTCGATCTATTATCCGCCGCGCAGGTATAAAGAACTAGGGATAACGACGGAAAATAACCGCGTAGTTTCTCTACGAGCCCGGTTGGCATCGCCTCCGGCCGTCTTGCACGCTTAGATTCTCTCGCATCCCAAGATCGAGGAACCCGTGCTGAACTCATTTCAATCCCGCGCCACCCTTGCCGTAGACGGGCAAACCTACACCATTTTTCGCCTTGACGCGCTGAAGGAGCGCGGTCACGACATCTCGCGGTTGCCCTACTCTCTGCGGGTTCTCCTCGAAAACCTGCTGCGAACCGAGGACAACCGGAGCGTCTTCGCCGCCGACATCGAAGCCCTGGCCAATTGGGACGCGACGGCAGAGCCGAGCAAGGAAATCGCCTTCACGCCGGCCCGCGTGATTCTGCAGGACTTCACCGGCGTACCGTGCGTGGTCGACCTCGCGGCCATGCGCGAAGCGATGGGAGCCCTCGGCGGCGACCCCACGAAGATCAATCCGCTGCAGCCGGTCGAGCTCGTCATCGACCACTCCGTTCAGGTCGATGCCTACGGTTCTCAGGCCGCGCTGATGATCAACCGAGACCTGGAGTTCGACCGAAACCAGGAGCGGTATGAGTTCCTGAAGTGGGGCCAGAAGGCACTGGCGAACTTCCGCGTGGTGCCGCCCAACACCGGAATCGTGCACCAGGTGAACCTAGAGCATCTTGCCCGGATTACGTTCGTGAATCCGGACGGCGTGGCCTACCCCGACACGTTGGTCGGCACCGATAGCCACACGACGATGATCAACGGAATCGGCGTTTTGGGTTGGGGCGTGGGAGGAATCGAAGCGGAGGCCGCCATGCTGGGCCAGCCGGTCACCATGCTCATCCCGAACGTGATCGGCTTCAAGATCGGCGGCAAGCTTCCGCCGGAATGCACCGCGACCGACCTCGTGCTTACCGTCACCGAAATGCTCCGCAAGAAGGGCGTGGTCGGCAAATTTGTGGAGTTCTATGGCGACGGGCTCGCGAGCCTTTCGCTGGCCGACCGCGCGACCATCGGCAACATGTCGCCCGAGTTCGGCGCGACCTGCGCCATCTTCCCGGTCGACCAGATCGCGCTGGATTACATGCGGCTAACCGGCCGCCCCGAGTCGCAGATCGCCCTCACCGAGGCGTACTTCCGCGCTCAGGGTCTCTTCTGGGAGCCGGGAACGCCGGAGCCGATCTTCACCGACACGCTCGAACTTGACCTCGCCACGGTTGAGCCGAGCGTCGCGGGGCCAAAGCGACCGCAAGACCGAATTCGACTCTCCGAGACCGGAAAGGCGTTTCGAGCGAGCTTTGCCGCCGCCATCACCGATGAGCCCGCCGAGACCGAAACGGTGACCGATGAATCGCTCACCGGCGACGAGCGCGCCAATGCGGCGGCCAGCCAAGTGACGCACGGAAGCATCGTCATCGCCGCCATCACGTCTTGCACCAACACGTCGAACCCGTACGTCATGGTCGCGGCCGGTCTGCTCGCCAAGAAGGCGGTGGAGAAGGGCCTCACAAGCAAGCCGTGGGTGAAGACCTCGCTTGCCCCGGGCTCGCGCGTCATCACCGACATTTACGAGCGAAGCGGCCTGATGCCGTTCCTCGACGCGCTTGGCTTCAACGTTGTTGGCTACGGCTGTACGACTTGCATCGGCAACTCGGGTCCGTTGCCTTCGGCGGTCAGCCAGCAGATTACGGATCACAACCTGGTTGTGGCCAGCGTGCTCTCTGGCAACCGGAACTTTGAGGGTCGAATCAACCAGGACGTAAAGGCGAACTACCTGATGTCGCCGCCGCTCGTTGTGGCCTACGCCCTCACCGGCACCATCTACTCCGACCTGAAGAACGAGCCGCTCGGCACCGATTCGGACGGCGCGCCGGTGTTCCTCTCGGATATTTGGCCTTCGAGAGAAGAAATTTTCGCGACCGTCGAAGCCTCCGCAAGCCGAGAGACGTTCGAAACCAGCTACGCCAACGTGTTCGACGGCGACGAAAAATGGCAAGCGATCGACGTCGCGGAGTCTGATCTTTTTGGCTGGAATGCCGATTCGACCTACGTGAAGAATCCGCCGTACTTCGACGGAATGGCGGCCGCCGCGCCGGTTGGCGTGCCCGATCTGGTTGGTCTTCGGGCGCTGGCTAAGCTGGGCGACTCGATCACCACCGACCACATTTCCCCGGCCGGTTCCATTAAGCTCAATTCCCCGGCGGGTGCCTATCTCACGGCCAAGGGCGTGGGGCCGCTCATGTTCAACAGCTACGGCTCGCGGCGGGGCAACCACGAGGTCATGGTTCGCGGAACCTTTGCCAACGTGCGGTTGCGCAATGAACTTGCTCCCGGCACCGAAGGAGGCTTCACCACCTACCTCCCGACCGGCGAGGTAACGACCATCTTCGACGCGGCGGAGCAGTACCGAACCGATGGCACCGGCCTGATCATCCTAGCGGGCAAGGAATACGGAAGCGGGTCCAGCCGAGACTGGGCCGCGAAGGGAACCTACATGCTGGGCGTGAAGGCCGTTTTGGCCGAGAGCTTCGAGCGCATCCACCGATCGAACTTGGTCGGCATGGGCGTCGTTCCGCTGGAATACACGAACGGCGAAACGGCGGCCTCGCTCGGCCTGACCGGGCAAGAGACGTTCGACCTTGTTGGGCTTTCGGACGCCGTCGCAACCGGATTTGCCAACGGCAAGTTTCTGACCGCCCGCGCGGATGGAAAGGAATTCACCGTGCGCGTTCGTATCGACACTCCGCAAGAGATTGCCTACTACATCAACGGCGGAATTCTGCCCTACGTCCTGCGACAGTTGTTGAACTCATGAGCGAAAACCTGAACGTTCGTTGGGATCTTTCTTCCCTTTTCTCGGGGATGGACGATCCGAAGATCGAGGCAACTTGGGCCTCCTGCGAGGCCTTGTCGCAGGAGATCGAGGCGAAGTATCGCGGCCAGATCAACTCGGCGGATCTCACCGCCGAGACGCTTGCGGCGGCGATTCGCGACATGGAGTCGCTGTGGCTGCAGGCTGCCAAACCGCTGACCTATTCGAACCTGCTGTTTTCGGCGGACAGCAGCGATGCATCGATCGGAGCGTTTATGCAGAAGCAGCGTGAGCGGGCAACGGAAATCAGTGTGCGAACGATATTCTTCGAGCTGGAGCTTCAGAAAGCTCCCGCCGAGGTGGTGGACCCGCTGTTGGCCGATCCTTCGGTCGCTAACTATCGGCATTACATCCAGACCGCCCGCGCGCTAAGCCCTTACCGGCTGAGCGAACCCGAAGAGGTGATTCTTGAGGAGACCGCCAACACCGGCTCGCGGGCTTGGGTCCGGCTTTTTGAGGAGCTGACGGCCAACCACGTATTTCGGCTTAGCCTTCCCGGCGAGGAAACGAAAGAAGCCACCGAGCAGGAAGTCTTAAAGCTGCTTCGCGACGGAAACCGCGAGGTTCGCCAGGCGGCGGCGGATTCGTTGAGTGCCGGCTTGAAGGAACTCGAGCGCGTGCTCGTATTCAATTACAACAACCTCATTCAGGATAAAGCGGTCGATGATCGGCTCCGCAAGCTGGAGTACCCTGAGCAAGGTCGCCATTTGAGCAACGAGTTGGACAAGGAAACGGTCGACCTCGTAGTGCGCCTGTGCAGCGAGTACTACCCGATGGTTGCCCGGTACTACCGCGTGAAGCGGGAGATCTTGGGTCTGCCGGAACTCACCCATATCGACCGGTACGCGCCGCTTTTCGAGAGCGAAGCTCGCGTGGAATGGGACAAGGCTCGCGAGATCGTGCTCGACTCGTTTGGCGCGTTTAGCCAGACGTTGGCGACCCGCGCGGAGGAGTTCTTTACGGAGAATTGGATCGATGCCGAGCCGCGAACCGGCAAGCGAGGCGGGGCGTTCTGTTCGTATGTCACGCCGGACACGCATCCGTTCATCTTCCAGACCTATCTGGGCCGGATGGACGACGTGATGACGCTTGCTCACGAGCTTGGGCATGGAGTGCATGCGTCGCTAAGTCGGGAGCAAAGCTATTTCAACTTTCATGGAACGCTGCCACTGGCCGAACTCGCTAGCACGCTAGGAGAGATGCTTGTGTTCGAGCGGCTGGCCGCTGATGCCACGCCGAAGGACCGAGTTGCGCTGTACGCCGAGAAGGTCGAGGGGATGTTTGCGACGATCTTCCGCCAGAGCGCGATGTTCCGGTTTGAGCAGCGCGCGCACACCTCCCGTCGCGAAACTGGTGAGCTTTCCGCGACCGAGTTTGGCGACCTCTGGCAGGAAGAACTGCAGGCAATGTTTGGCGACAGCGTGATTCTAGGTGACCAGCACCGCATGTGGTGGACCTATATCGGCCACTTCATCTTCGCTCCGTTCTATGTGTATGCCTACAGTTTTGGGGAGCTTTTGGCGCTGAGCTTATACCAAATGGGGAAGGAGCAAGGGCCGGAGTTTGAGGCCAAGTACATCGAAGTGCTTAAGCTCGGCGGGTCCCAAACCCCGCAAGAGCTGATGGCGCACCTTGGGGTCGACCTAAAGTCGGAAGCGTTCTGGCGCGGCGGCTTCAGCGTGATGGACGGGTATTTGTCGGAGTTCGAACGCCAGTGGGCCGCGCTGAACGATTAGGCGGGTGCTACGGTACGCGACCCTGAAAGGGTCGCGTACGAAAAACCTACTCCGACGTAAGCGCTGAGAACCCCGCTCGCAGATCTCCGATCAGCTTTCGGCGGGAATCTGAATCCAGGAACGCTGCGTTCGCTGCGTTCAACGTCAGGCTCCAGGCGATGTCTTCGTTCAGGTCGAACGCCGCCGCCGCGCGAACCCATTCCTCGGTAAGCGACGTGCTGAACATCGGCGGGTCATCGGAATTCAAACTAATCGAAATCCCCTCGTCCAGCAACCGCGCGAAGGGATGCTCGGCCAGCGACGGGTACACGCCTAGGCAAACGTTGCTGCCCGGGCAGACTTCCAGGTGAACCTGCCGGTCGCGTAGCTCAGCGAGCAAGCGCCCATCTTCGACGACCCGAACCCCGTGCCCAATGCGATTCGCGTGCGTGATGTCGAGCGTCTCGCGGATAGATTCTGGCCCGACCGTCTCACCCGCGTGCACGGTCACGGGCACAGCCCGCTCCTTTGCCGCGGCAAACACGTCGGCATAGATAGCCGTGCCCAGCCGCTCCTCTCCCGCCAGGCCAAGGGCGATGACGCCATCGCCCAGGCCGTCTTCCACCCATCCCAGAACCTCCATTCCCCGCTCGGCGGAGTCGCCCCGAACGATGTCTAGAATGAAGCCCGCCGAGAGTCCCAACTCGTCGCGCCCGTAGGTCAGGCCGCGCTGCAAAGCACCTTTCTGATCGGCCCAAGGTATGCCCGCGTACTTCTCGATTGTCGACGCGGTGTAGGTGATCTCAGAGTGAAGGATGTTTTGCGTCTTCTGCCCCTCAAGAAACTCCCGAACAACAAGCTCCAGGTCGTCGGGAGTCTGAATGCACTTCGAAACCGCGACGTAGACCTCGACAAAATGGGGGAAATCGCGAAACTGGTACCAATCTCGCAGGCCTTCCACCGTGTCACTGGGGAGCGAAGCATTGTTTTTTCGCGCCAGCTTCAGCACCGTTTCGGGGCGAATCGAACCCTCCAAATGCACGTGAAGCTCGACTTTTGGCATCGCCGCGAAGAACGTGTCAGTGGGCATGCTCTAAGTCTACATCCGCCGCAACCGCCGACGATCGGTTAAAATGGCGGCGTGTTCGTCCACAACGTGTTCTTTTGGCTGAAGCCAGAATCGACAACTCAGCAGCGCGATCAGCTGCTCGCCGACTGCCGCGAGATCCTTGGCGCGATTTCCAGCGTGCGCAAACTGCATGCCGGGTTGCCGGCCGGAACGCCTCGCCGCGTCGTGGACAACAGCTATGCCGTCGGAATCACGGTGGTTTTTGATGACGCTGCGGGGCACGACGCCTACCACGTCGACCCACTCCACGATTCCTTTTTGGCCAGAAACAACGACGTCTGGGATCGAGTCACGGTGTACGACTTCATCGAATAGAGAAGTCTCAACGAATTCTGAAACTTCCGAAGGCGGCCAACGCTAGAATGAAGGCGGGTGAAGCTCCATTCCGAACATCCTTGGCTGAACATCGTTCAGTATCCGTTCCGCACCCGAGAATTTGATTCCGGCGACGGCTGGATGAGCTACGCCGACGAGGGGCGAGGGCGGCCGATCGTGTTTGTGCACGGTTCGCCCACGTGGTCCTACCTGTTTCGCCACCTCATTCGGGGGCTCGCGCCGTGGTTTAGATGCATCGCGCCCGACCACCTGGGATTCGGACTTTCGCAAAAGCCGCACGGGGTCGATTACTCCTTGGCCGCGCAAGCCGAGCGGTTTGAGCGGCTGATGCTGCAACTCAATCTGCGTGACGTAACACTCGTCGTCCACGACGCGGGCGGGCCGATTGGGCTAAATTTCGCCGTGAACTACCCTGGGCGCGTCCGCGAATTGGTCGTGTTCAATAGCTGGATGTGGCCGATGCAGGAGAACCGTTCGGCGATGAAGCTCGCCGGACTGGTCGGAAATCCGTTCAATCGGTTCTACTACCGCGCGCTGAACGCCGGTCCGTCGTTCATCCTACCGGCGCTTTTCGCCGACCGCCATCGCATCCCAAAGCCAACGCAGGTGCAATACCTAGAGCCGTTTCGGGCGTTCGACGAGCGCGATGCGCTCTACGCGATGATCGAAGGGCTGCGCGACGGTGCGCCGTTTTTCCAGTCGCTGTGGGATCGCCGCGAGGCCATTGAGTTCAAGCGAACCCTGCTGCTATGGGGCACGAAAGACCCGATGTTCAGGCCGGAATACTTGGAGCGGTTCCAGAAGATGCTGCCCAACCACGACACGGTGGAGTTCCCGTGGGTCGGCCGTTTCGTCCCCGAAGAAGCGGCGAAAAGTGCCTGCGACGAGATCCGCTGGTTCATGATGAACAGCCCGGCGTTCCTCAAGCCGGTCTAAACCGCATTACAGCGAGCCGAACTTGAAAGGCAGAGAGAATGTAAATTTTCGTTCCTGAGTGGAGTGGCCAATCGCAAAGACAAGCAGGCATACGCCGAGGATGAAAAGGATTCCCTGGCACTTTAAGGCTTGCACGAAGCGGCGGTTCGCTTGGGGAGAGAGGAGTGCGACGGGAGCTTCAGATGGCGTCTCATCGGTTTGTTCGAAGAGCTCAGGCAGCAGGAGCAAGCCGATCGCCGATGCTGCGACCGACAACAAGAGGCTGATCATCGCGAGATAAAAGGCCCAACGCCCGGCTTCCCAAAAGCGCTCCGCCATGCTGAACCCGAGCAAGATGAGAACGATCGCCACGCCGCAAAGCCACTTCACGTTGTCCAAGCTCAACTTCAGGCCGACGAATGAGAAGCTCTTAACCTTTGCCACATGCCGACGTTACCACACGAAGCCCGTGAACCCCGCCTCGAAAGCTACACTAATGCGGAATGATTGCCCAGGCGCACTCTGCCACCCTCATCGGAATCGAAGCGTTGCCGGTCGTCATCGAGGCAGACCTCACCGGCCCGATTCAGGGCGACGGCGAGCGGTACTTTGTGCTGGTCGGCCTTCCGGATAAAGCGGTTCAAGAAAGCCGCGAGCGCGTGCGCGTGGCCATCCGCAACTCGGAACTCACCTTTCCAAACAAGAAAATCATGGTGAACCTGGCGCCCGCCGACATCCGCAAGGAAGGCCCAGCGTTGGACCTCCCGATCGCGCTGGCCGTGTTGGCGACGGGCGGCGACATTCCGCGAAGTGAGCTTGAAGGAACGATGATTCTAGGCGAGCTGGGCTTGGATGGCGCGATTCGCAGCATCGACGGCGCGGTCAGCGTCGCCCTCATGGCACAAGAGAAGGGCTTTCGAAGGTTGATTCTTCCGGAAATGAACGCTGCCGAAGCGGCGGTTGCCACCGGGCTGGAGGTGTTTGGCGTGCGAAGCTTGCTCGACGCGGTGGAGTTGCTGAACGGTTCGTCGCTCTTCGCGCCGGTTCGGTTTGAGGCCTCGGTTAACGTACCGGAAGTGCAGTACACGGTGGATTTCGCCGATGTGAAAGGCCAACGCCACGCGGTCCGGGCGCTGGAGATCGCGGCGGCAGGAGGGCACAACGTGCTGATGGTTGGCCCGCCGGGGTCCGGCAAAACGATGCTTGCGCGTCGCCTGCCGACGATTCTTCCGCCACTCGCGCTCAACGAGAGCATTGAGGTCACGCGGATTCACAGCGCGGCGGGTGAGAAAGGGCGCCCCGGCCTCATTTGGGAGCGCCCATTTCGGGCGCCCCACCACAGCGCATCGCACGCGGCCATCGTTGGCGGCGGTAAGAACCCCAAACCGGGCGAAATCTCCAGCGCCCACCATGGGGTGTTGTTCATGGATGAAATGCCGGAGTTCGACCGATCCGTTCTGGAAGCCCTTCGGCAACCCTTGGAGGATGGCGTCGTGACGGTTGCGCGCGTCAGCAGCACGGTCACGTTCCCCGCGCAGACGATCCTCATCGGGGCGATGAACCCGTGCCCCTGCGGGTTCAAGGGGTATCCGGAGCAGAAGTGCGTTTCCAACCCGGCGACGTGCGGCAAGTACGCCGGTCGGATCAGCGGTCCGCTGATGGACCGAATCGATCTCCATCTGGAAGTTCCGCGCCTGAAAGTAGACGACCTGATGGGCGGGACCGACGGCGAGCCGTCCGCCGATATCCGGCGTCGGGTGCTCACGGCGCGGGCGATTCAGCATGAGCGGCTTGGTGAACACCGAACCAATGCGAAAATGAACCCTCGGGAAGTGCGAGAGACCGTCGCGTTGGATGCCGAGAGCGAGGCGTTTCTACGGACCGTCATCGCAAAACTGAACCTATCCGCCCGCGTGTACGACCGAATATTGAAGGTCGCCCGGACCATCGCCGACCTGCGCGGCGAGCCAAACGTCCGGAAGGCACACCTCGCCGAAGCTGTCCAGTTCCGCGAGCGGAGCGAGTTCTAGCGGTTGAAAATCATCACTCGCAGCGTGAAGATCACTTTCTCAAGGGTCGAGACCCGAATTCGCTGGGGAAAGACGTTGTAGCTGTAGTCCTCGATGCGGTCGAGGATGCGGGAGTAAAGCACGCGCGACAGCCGCACCGCCTTTTGCGAGGACGGCGACAGGTACGGAATGCCTTCGTCTGCCTTGGCGTAGAGTTCGCGGGTGCGTTCCAGTTGGAACTTCATGAAGCGAATGAACTCCGGCGTCAAGCGTCGGGCCAGCAAGTCTTCCTCGCGCAACCCAAACCGGTCCATCTCCTCGCGGGGCATATAAACGCGGCCGCGCTCGGCGTCTTCGGCGATGTCGCGCAGAAAGTTCGTCATCTGCATGGCGTCGCCCAGGGCGGTCGCGCTCTCCAGAACGCGGGTCGTCAGCCGGGTCTTGAGGATGCAGCACATCATCACACCGACGGCAACCGCGCTGCCGCGCATGTATCCGCGGAGGTCGGAGTAGGTCTTGTAGCGGCGAACGTCCAGGTCGGCTTCCATCGCCTCCAGGAAAACAAGCGGCTCCTCGAGCGGAATTTCGCAGTCTCGGGCAACATCGCAGAACGCGCGCAGGACCGGATTCGACGGGCGAACTCCATCCAGTCCGCGTAAGAACTCATTTCGAAACTCTTGCAATTTGGCGCGCTGCTCGGCGGATGTCATCGTTCCCGGGTTGTCTACCCACTCATCGGGAACTCGGACGAAGCCGTACAGCGCGTCGACCTTCATGCGCGTTTCTTTCGGCAACAGGCGCGAAGCTAAGTAGTAGCTGGTGCCATAGTGCCGGTGGATGCGTCGACAATGCTCGTAGTCCTCGGGGAGGGCAAAACGCTCACCCGGCTCGGCGACACTATTTCGCCGGACTCGTTTATCGGTTACCCTCATTAACGTTAAAGATACGCGAAACTTGGACGACCGTTACCCTGCTTTTCTTGCGCATTTTGTGCCGAAAAACTCTGCAATCTATACAGCAGACGGCTCACGGCTTGCGTCGACCTGGAATATTTCGCATGTCCCAGCGTTCGTTGACATCCTTTGTTCCCTCCACTAGCGTGAGAAAGGTCTCGGGCCGGTGGCGAACGCGTAAGGCGGTTTCATCGAGAAGTGCCCGGACGGCGAGGCGCGTTCGCTCTGGCACGCGGGGGCCGGCCTCGACCGGCGGACCGAACGACAGAAACGCCTCGGGCCGCTCGTGAAAGGCCATCTCGTACCGAATCGCGACCGGGATGACGGCCACTCCAGGCACTTTCTTTGCGATCAACCCTAGCGCATCGCCGAAGGGCAGCAACTCCGGCGGATAGTGGAGCTCCGATTCCGCGAACAACAAGAGGTTCTTTTTTCCGGCCTGCAAAGCTCGGATGGATTGCCGAATCGTGGCGGCCCGACCGGCCGCGTCGTCCCGGGGAAACCGCATTCCGCCGACCTTGCCAAACAGTGGAAACGCGTCGAACTCGGTGACCCAGTCGAGGAACGGATAGCCGAGCTTCGTGAGGGCCACATACATCAGGTAGCCGTCGTGCCAGCCATGATGGTTTGGCACAAAAATTGCGGGCTGCGAGACGGGCGCGCTTGGCGGAATCCAACGCACGGTGTGGAACGCCTTGCGCACCGACCGACGGATCATGCCGTCGACGAGCTTCCCAATCAGGCCGATTGTTTGCGGTTCCAAACCGCCTATAAGTGTCCCGCTTTTTGCAGGCGATCTTCCACGAATTCGGCACCAATCAGCACCATCGGCAGGCCATTTCCGGGCGTCGTGCTCGCGCCGACGAAAAACAGGTGCGGATTCGACTTGGATCGATTGGCCGGGCGGAAGCAAACGCTCTGCATGAAGTCGTGGCTGAGGCCGAACGCCGCCCCCTTATCGAGGCCCAACTCTTCGTGCCAGTCGTGGGGCGAATACGTCTTCATCGCGCGAACGTTCTCCGGCCGGAACGACGACTCCTTCGCCAACCGTCGGAAGATTTTCTGTTGCAGGTCGGCACCGTCGGCATCCGAAAAGTGGTGATCGAGGTTCGGCGAAGGAACGAGCACGTACAGGTTCTCGTGGCCGGGCGGTGCCTTCGTTCGATCGGTCTTTGAGGAAAGCGCGACGTAGAACGCCGGGTCGGTTGGGATTTCGGAGCGGTTGAAAATCTGGTCGAGGTTCTCGAAAAAGTCCGAACCCATCACGATGTTGTGGTGAAGAAGCTCCGGTATCTCGCCTTCATAATCCATGTACATCATGTAGGCCGAGCACGAGTAGCGTCGCTTTTTCGGGGCCTCTCCGAGAAGCTCGCGCTCGGCGTAGGGAAGGTCGACGTTGCAAATAATCGCGTCGGCGGTGAGGGTTTCGCCGCTTTCCAGCCAAACCGAGTTGCCCTTAATCTTGGTCACTTTCGTGTTCAGCCGAATCGTTGCGCCGCGCTTCTCGGCGAGCCGAGCGACGGACCGGCAGATTTGGATCATGCCGCCGTCGGGGTACCAGATGCCCTCGCCGTACTCCATGTACGCCAGCACGCCGTAGACGTAGGGTGCGGCATAAGGGCTAAGCCCCAGGTACATCGTCTGCAGGCAAAACAGCTGCCGCAGGGCCGGATCGGTGAACGTGCGCTCTACTTCTTTCGCCAGATTGCTCAGCATGCGGTGCTTCAGCGCGAGGGCCGCGCTGCCCGGCGTGGCAAGGTCGAGCGGCGAGTTGTAGTTTCGGCGCACGAAAGCCGGAATGCACTCGCGGTACATCTCGCCCAGGCGACCGATGAACTCGGGGTACTTGGACGCGTCTTCCGCATTGGCAAAAGCCTCAATCGACCTCTTCATTAGCGCCATGTTCGAGGTGCAATCCAGTCGATTGCGGATGCCCTCTTGCGGGAAGAAGACGCGGTAGTTGGGGTCGCAAAGCGATATCGAAAGGTGATCCGACAGCTTTTCGCCGACGTCCGAGAAGAGCCGATTGAACGGGTCCAGCATCATCATCAGCGTGGGGCCGCCGTCAAAAACGCAGTCGTTCACCCGAACCTCGCGGTTTCGCCCACCAACCTGGTCGGTTTGCTCTAGAACCGTGACCCGGTGACCCCGATGGGCCAATCGTAGCGCCGTCGCGAGGCCCCCAAGGCCAGCCCCAACCACGATAAAGTTCTTCTCCGCCACGGTCTGTTCTACCGAGTTTGCGCCGGGTTCGTCCCGAGTAGGCCGATGAGGCCAAAGCCGATGATGAGCGCGACATAAGCACCGAGCACAATCGCGGCGGTTCGGCGGTCCGGTTTCACCGACGAACGCAGGGGCGCCGCCGCCGCCAGCGCGGAAACGAGCCACCACCCGATGAAGTTTTGGTATGGCGCGCCGCCGGGCAGCGGTCCATCCGCCGGAATCCAGGACCAGTATCGGAGCTGCCAAACCATCACCGGCTCCATGAACAGATCTACCGTGGCGGCGAGAGTCGCGGTGGCGGCAATGCGGCCGGCGACCGGCCACTCATGCGGTGTGAGTTGGATGCAGGCCAGCACGATTTTCGCCCAGGCAAACGGCAGCAGCAGAGGGAAGAAGTGGCCGCCCGGCAGCGTAACGCTCGGCCACCAATTGCCGGTGTAGGTGTACCGTCCAAAGGGAAATCCGGTGTAAATGCCGCAGATCTCGGAGACTCCCCCGATGATCGGGACCAAAAGTAGAGCCGATGTTCCGGCCCGCAGGGCAAGCAAACCCACCCCCAGCACCAGCAAGCAAAACGAGCAAAGCGGCGCGATGAAACCGGGATCCAGGTTCAAACGGGAGGAAAGCAAAGAGCCCGCGAGCGAGAAGACGGTGAGGCCAACGTACAACCGTAGCAGCGTCGGGCGTTTTTCCTCCATGCCGTCCCATGGTACCGAGCGTGGGATTCCTGGCCGACGATGCTATAATGCTTTGTCCACGCGGAGAGATGGCTGAGTGGACGAAAGCGCCCGCCTGCTAAGTGGGTAGGGGTCGATAGACTCCTCTCGGGTTCGAATCCCGATCTCTCCGCCAGTTTATGGGGCTGATTTTCGGCCCGACCTGATGATCACGCGAACGCAAATCTTGATTTGGGCAGCGGTTTTAGGCACATTTTTCGCGGTGCCCGCGACGCTTCACGCGCGACCATCGGAACCAGAGGTTGTCTCCGCGCCAATCGGTAAGGACGAGTTTTCCCTCCGCCGCCGTCAGTACGGCATCGAAGAAACCATTCGCGTGGAGAAGCTGGCTACGTTTGTCGGCACGAAGTTCTTCGAAATCCGCGGCCGCGTGAAGGGAATCTTGAGCCACCAGACCGAGGCGGGCGAGTACAAGGCGATCCTGATCGAACGAAACGTGACGGACACGGTCGAAGTTGAAGTTCCGGCGATTCCGGACTGGCTGAAAGACATCGAAATGGACGTGCGCATGGTGGTTCGGGCGGATCGTGCCGAAGCCGCCGGCCCGCTTCGGCTGCGGCTGATTGAAGCGATGCCCGCCACCGGAATCGCCGACTTGGTCAAACCAAAGCCCAAACCCAAGCCGACCCGAACGAAGAGCACACCTACCAGCCGTGCAGCCGCAAACCGGTACGGTAGTCGCGCGCCGGTGATCTTGCCGCGCAGTGAAGTCGAGCCGATTTACGCCGCATTTATCCGAAGGCAAAATCCACGCCTATCCGAGAAGGAGGCGCTCCGAATGGCGCAGGGCGTCATCGGTTTCAGCCTGCGTTACGGCGTTGAGCCCCGGCTCATCATGTCCGTCATCATGGTCGAGAGCGGATTTAATCCGGCGGCCACCAGCTACAAGGGCGCGATGGGACTTGGGCAACTAATGCCGCGCACCGCCACCGGGCTGGGCGTGCGCAACGCTTACGATTCGATTGAGAATATCTACGGGATGATCAAGCTGATGCGGCAGCACCTAGAGTTCTATCGCGCGCGGAAATCCGACGACGGCGAGGTCCTTACGCTGGCGCTGGCGGCGTATAACGCCGGTGCCGGAGCGGTGAAGCGGCACGGCGGCGTTCCGCCGTACAAAGAGACGCAACGGTACGTCGTGAAGGTGATGCAGGTTTACCGGGCACTCACCAAAAACGGCTAAGGCTTCTCAGTCTGGTTGAACTGAGAACCCGGCAAGACGGCGCCGACGTTCTTCAGCTCTTCCCGGAACCCGGCCACGGTTTCTTCCGCCGCCGCATAGTTCGACTTCGCAATCGCAATTTGCTCCATCAGGTCCTTGTAGGCCTTGTCGGTTTTCGCAAGCGTGGCTTGCACTTCGGCGGTCGTTCGCTCGGCGTTTTCGGCGAGCTTCTTGGCGTCTTCGACCTTCTTCCTAACCTTCGCTTGTAGGTCAAGTTGCTCGATCGCGGCGTCGAGACGTGCCACTTCTTCTTCGACGTAGGCCTGACGAAGGGTGTCGATGTTGTCCGGCAGTTTAATGTTTGCCAATTCGGACTGTAGGTCGATCATTTTTGTGCGAACGAAGTCCAGCGTGTCCCGTTTGGTTCGTTCGGTGACGGTTTGGGCCGCCTCACTGGCCGATAGCCAGTTGGAGCGAGCAAGCCCGTCGGCCTTCTTTGCTTCCTTTGTCACCGTTTCCCGCACCTTCACGGGAATCACCGGTGCCCCATTCTCTGCCACGGGTTCATCGCAGCCCGCCAGCAAGAGAATGCTGGCGGGTAGAAGGGCGGCTAAAAGGTTCTTCATCTTCGGTCGTCGTCGTAGACGATGGCGTTCACCACGTCTCCGTCTACCTTAACCGTTCCGCCCAACACGGCGTGCCGAACTTCGCCCGATACCGTGACGTTTGCCCCAGGCAGAATCACCGAGTCGGAAATCTTTCCGACCGAGACGGTGGCACCTTCGCCGATGATCACCATCGGTCCGGCTTCACCTTCCAGGCTGCCGGCGTTCAGGCTCTCGCCTTTCGAAAGGTAGAAGCTGGTCTCCAGGAAGGAATCGAGCGTTCCGGTATCGAACCAGTCGCCCTCGTAAACGCCCGCCAAGACGGTTTCGCCGCGGTCGATCAGCATCTGGATGGCATCCGTAATCTCGTACTCGCCGCGTCCGCTTGGCTGAAGATCGGGCAAAACCTTCCATAGCTGCGGACCAAAGAAGTACATGCCGGCCATGGCCAGGTTCGATTCTGGCTCCTTCGGCTTCTCGACCAACTTCACGATGCGGTCGCCTTCCACGTTTGCAACGCCGAATCGGCTCGGGTCCTCGACGGCCTTCACCAGGTTCAGGTTGGCAACGCCTGACGCTTCGAAGCGGCTGGCAATTTCCTTGAAGTCGCTTCCGTACACGGCGTCGCCAAGATACAGCACAAAGTTGTCGTCGCCGACGAACTCTTGGGCGAATCCAACGGCGTGTGCGAGACCTTTGGGCTCGGTTTGGCGGACGTACGAAAGATGGATCCCGAACTGGGAACCATCTCCGAGCGATTCCTTCATGATCGACTCGTTCTCGCCGACAACGATGCAGATGTCCGTAACGCCCATCTCCTTCAGTCGGTCAAAAGCGTAATGCAGTGTGGGCCGATTCGCCATAGGCAGAAGCGGCTTGGGCGTGAAGAACGTGACAGGGTAGAGACGGCTTCCCTTACCGGCGGCGAGAATAACTCCTTTCATAACGTGCCTTGGCGTACCGGTCGGATTGTATCCGCAGGTAACCTTTTTTGCATGGACGGCCGTCGCTTCACCGGAAAAAGGCGACTTCTCGGGTGCTTCGCCCTGCTTTTGGCCATGGCCGCCTGCGGGCCAAAATCAACCGAGAACATGCCGACGTTTGCCGATCCAGATACGGCCTACGTCCCCACGACCGGGACCGGAAACGCATTTGACGTCTACGCGCAGGTTGCGATTGCGGTCGAGCAGAATCCCGCGGACCCGCAGAAGCAGGGCCAACTTACCGAGTTTGCCCAGAAAAAGCTGTTGGTCACGTTTGCGCCCGAGCTGAAGGAAATCGCCGACGCCACCAAGCTGACGTGCGACTTCAAGTTTCGAACCCGGGACCCTTTCATCCCGGCGCCATTCGTGAGCGGCTGGCGTGCGCTGGGCAGGCTATACGTTTGGAAAGTGGAGCAAGCGGTAAAGGCAAACGACCTCGCCACGGCGGTAGAAACCGTATGCGTTGCCACAAAATTCGGCTTCGATCTCATGGGTGGCGGCGGCGTCGAAGCGGACCTTGGAGCCACCATCGTTGATGGGGTCCGACAGGCAATTTTACCGGCTTGGCCACGGCTTACTCCGCCCCAACTTTGGACGCTATCGCAGCGCGTCAAGCGGGCCAGCTTCGGGCATGACTCACCGTCCGAGCTCCTGAAGCGGGAGCGGCAGAACGTCCAGGTCGCACTTCAATACGTCCTCGAACGGTCGGCCGAAGGAAAGCTCACCGAGCTCTACCAAAATACGGGTGCCGACCACGAGGTCATCGACCACCTAAAGAAGATTCAAGGCAACGCGAGTAAGCGCACCGAATTTTTTCGCGGGCTGGCTGCCGAAGAGGCCGAGAGATTCCGCTTCGTAAACGAGCTAGACACGGACCGCACGCAGCCAAACCCCGAGTTTGACAAAAACCGCATGTGGCGGCGGCTGTCGAGGCTGCTGTTTTCGGGCTACCGCCCGCTTCGAGATCGGGTCGAAACAACGCTGGCCCGTACCCGACTCTTGGTTATCTCTTGCGTTCTCGAACGGCAGCTAAGAACCTCGAAGCCGCTACCGAAGACGCTGGACGGAGTCTCCAGTCCGACCCGCATCGACCCGTTTAGTGGCGATAAGTTCGGATTTAGCCAGGACGGCACCAGCTATAACGTTTACTCCATAGGCAAAGATGGCGTTGACAACGGCGGTGAGAGCGACCCCACTCACACCGCGCCGGACCTTCGCCTCGAACCGTATTAATCGGCCAGGATCGTCTCGCGCAGCATCGTCAGTGCGGTTTGCGTCGCGCGCCGCTGGATGTCCTCTCGGATGCCGCGGTACTGAAACTCCTCGACGCGGGTGCCTTCCGGAGAGGCAAAGGCAAGAAACGTTTTGCCAACCGGCTTCCCGCCGGGTTCTACTCCGGGGCCGGCATTCCCGGTGATCGCCACCGAGAACGTAGAGCCGAAGGCGCGACGGGCACCTTCCGCCATTTCGATGGCCGTCTCGCCGCTGACCGGACCGTGGGCGGCAAGGGTCTCGGGGGACACGCCAAGAAGGGCGGTTTTCGCTCCTGCCGCGTAGGCGACCACGCCACCAAGGAAGCCACGCGACGCGCCGGGAACTCCGGTGAGTCTCGCCCCCAGTTGGCCGCCCGTCATACTTTCGGCCACGGAGATCGTCTCGCCCCGCTGTGCCAGCAGTTCCAAGACGTTCTCTTCCAAGGTGGTCTCGTTCGTTCCGAAAAGGTGGTTGCCAAGAATCGCGGCGATTCTCGCCTGAACGGGTTCGATGAGGGCCTCGGCTTCGGCGACGTTGGCGGCGCGAGCCGTCACGCGGAGGTGAACCTCGCCGGTATGGGCGTAGGGCGCGACGGTCGGGTTCTCGCTGCCCATCACCTCGGCCACCATCTCCTCCACGGCGCTTTCTCCGATTCCTATCACGCGAAGGGTGCGCGAGTGGATGACCCCGCCACCAAGCGTCTCGAAGAACGTCTTCACGGGCCCAAACGCCATCGGGTTGAACTCGCCTTTGGGTCCAGGGAGCGCCACGACCACTTTGCCGTTCTTTTGGCAAAGCAGTCCGGGCGCGGTACCGTTCGGGTTCTCAATCATGCGGCCACTCGCGGGAACGTCCGCCTGGCGGGCATTCGACTCGGCGAACGGGTAGTTCCGCTTCTCAAACCAGCCTCGTAGCTCGGCTTCGTAGCCCGCATCCCGAACAAGCTCATCGCCCAAAGCCGCGGCAATGGCGTCGCGGGTGAGGTCATCCATCGTTGGGCCGAGGCCGCCGATGGTGACGAGGATGTCGGCCCGTGAAAGGCTTTCCTTGAGCGAGGCGACAAGCCGGTCGAAGTTATCGCCGATCGTCGCGCGCCGCTGGCAGGCGATCCCGCACTCGGCGAGAACACGCGCCATCGTTGGGGCGTGGGTATCGATGATTTGACCCAACAGAAGTTCGGTGCCCACGGAAACGATCTCGGCGGTTTTCACCTTTCCATTTTGCGGGATCGGCGACGCGTCGGTGAAAATGCCCGCCATGGGGGATGCCCCTGGTACCCTATTGTGGTGAGTTTTCGCGTCCGGCTTGCCCAAGACGTCGTTTCGGTTGAGCCCGGTTCAACCGCAAACGTTGCCCTCACCATCTATAACGACGGCACCACGTCTGGCGAGTTCGAGGTCCAGCTTCAAGGCATCGATGCCGATTGGACTGCGGTGCCGGTTCCCTTGGTCGAAATTAAGGCCGGAGAAGATCGCACGGAAAAGTTTTTTTTGCGGCCTCCCCGCGAAAGCCATAGCGTTGCCGGGCAGTTTCCTTTCCTGGTTCGCGTTCGCGACATGCAAACCGGAGATGTTGAGAACTTGCAGGCCGTCATTGAGGTGCTGCCTTTCCACCACCTTTCGATGGAGGTGGACCCCAAAAAGGGCCTTTACTCGCCCATGCACAAGGGTAATGTTTTCGAAGTCACCGTGGTGAACTTGGGCAACACGGACCACTCGGTGCAGCTAAGCGCGAACGACCCCGAGGGGGTTTGCATTTACGAAATACTTCCGCCCAACGTGTCGCTTGCCCCCGGGCAGGAAAAACGGGTTGAGCTGACGGTGAAGCCGCGCCGGTCCCAGTTTGTGGCCAGTGCCGGTCTGGTCGGGTTCTCGGTTACGGGCCGAAGCGTGGACCAGCCAAACGTCGCCGCTTCTTCCAGCGGTCAGCTCGAGTTGCGCGGGCTCCTTTCGCCGGTATCGCTGAGCGTCATCGTCATCCTTGCGTTCCTCTCCTGGTTGTGGTTCATCAACCTGCCGATGGCGCCGACGATTGCACTGGGCGTTGACCCAATGACGATCACCCGGGGCGACTCGGTCCGGCTAACGTGGAAGGCCAGCGAGAAGAGCGACGTCCGCATCGAGATGACCAACCTTGACTCCGACGCCGAGCCGGTGCCGGTTTACCAAGGCCCAGACGTCGCGAGCAACACCCTCTGGCGTGTGGATCTGGGCAAAGGAGAAGGTGCCGGCAAGGACGAAAAGCAGCCGGTTCGGATTAGCTTCCAGGCGATTGCCGTTCGCGACGGGATGACAACCCGATCGACGTCGGTTATTGTCACGGTGAACCCGCCGGAAGTCGTGCCACCGCCGACGATTTCACTTTCGCCTTCGGCGAGCAGAGTTGCCCTCGGCACAAGCTTCTTGTTGAGCTACAAGTGCGGCCCAAGTGTTACTGCGTTACGTATCGCCCCCGGAAACAACGGCGGCGATGATGACCTGGACGTTTCGCTGGGGCAGTACGAGATCACGCCGAAGGCGGTCGGCATCACGGAATACAAGCTGAGTGCCCGAAATCGAAACGGCGACGTGATCGTGAAGGCGTTCAAGGTCAACGTTTTCGAGGAGTCGAAGGCCGTCATCCTTGCCTTCCGCGCTTCGAAGACCCGCGTAACAGCGGAGGACAGCTCGGTGCGCATCGAGTGGCAGGTCAACAAAGCGAGCCGCGTTGAACTCAAACGGAGTGGAGAAGCCCCCGCCCGGGTGGAAGGTGAAGGGTCGCGCGACTACTTGATCACCGCTAAGACCACCTTCACGTTAACGGTTTTCGACGAGAACGGCCTCCGGTCGGACCGTACCGTCACCGTTGAAGCCCCGCTGCCCGTCAGCCCGGTTCCAGAAGTTCCGCAGAACCAGACCGACCCGGCCACCCAACCAACCCCCGAGACCACCGGCGGCCAGCCGACCACCGCCGGCGGCACCACCACCGGTAACCGACGATAGCCAGAACCATGCCACGCGCCCTCATTTCCGTCACCGATAAGTCCGGCGTTGCCGACTTTGCCGCCGCGCTCATCGCCGAAGGCTACGAGATTCTGAGCACCGGAGGCACGGCAAATGCTCTGCGTGCGGCCGGGCTCGCGGTTACGGACGTAGCCGACGTCACCGGTTTCCCGGAGATGATGGACGGCCGAATCAAGACGCTGCACCCCAAGATCCACGGCGGACTGCTGGCCGACCTCTCGAACCATGAGCACAAGGCCAACCTGCTGGAAGCCGGCATCGAACCCATCACGATCCTGTGCGTCAATTTGTATGCGTTTGAAAAAACGGTCACCGGCCCACACAACTGGGAGCAGGCGGTCGAAGCTATCGACATCGGCGGCCCGGCGATGATCCGCGCGGCGTCGAAGAACCACGCCCACGTGTGGTTGGCGACCGACCCGGCCGACTATGAAACCATCTTGGCGGGACTCAGCGCGCAAAACGGACCGGAAATCCGCCGCAAACTGGCCGCGAAGGCGTTCCGGCACACTGCCTATTACGACTCCGTGATCGCCCGCTACCTTACCGATGCAGTCGGCGAGTCGCCGTTCAGCGAAACGCTCACCCTCGGCTACCGTCGGGGCACGGCCTTCCGGTACGGGGAGAATCCGCACCAGTCCGGTGCGCTCTATACCGACCCGCTGGGCACCCGTGGCATCGCCCAAATGGAGAAACTCTCCGGCTGGGAGGTCGGATACAACAACGTGAACGACGCGGACGGTGCGTGGGAGCTCGTGAGCGATCTCGCCGCCCCGGCGTGCGCCATCACCAAGCACGGCAACCCTTGCGGCGTCGCGATTGCGGGTAGCTATTCCGATAGCTTCCGGGCGGCGCGCGATGCTGACCCGATTTCGGCGTTCGGCGGCGTGGTCGCGATTAATGGAGTTCTGGACCTGGAAACCGCCCAGGTGATGTGCGAGAAGGGCAACAAGCTGGACGTCATCATCGCGACCGACTTCACGGAAGAAGCCCTTGCGCTCTTCGCGGCCGGGTCGTTTTGGCGGACCGAAGTTCGACTTCTGCGGGCGCCGTTGGTCGCTCCGGGTTCAAGCGTCGTCGTTCGGTCCGTGCGTGGCGGCTTGCTCGCGCAGGATTCCGATGAAGATCCGGGTCTTCCTTGGGAAGTCAAAACCGTGCTTACTCCGACGGATGAACAGATGGAAACCATGCGGTTTCTCTGGAAGGTCATCCCGCATGTGAAGTCGAATGCCATCGTCGTTGGAGTTCCGAATCTTCTTTTGGGCATTGGAGCGGGGCAGATGAACCGCGTCCAAAGCGTCCGGCTGGCGATCGAGCAGGCTGGCGACCGCGTAAAGGGTGCTTGCCTTGCAAGCGATGCCTTTTTCCCTTTCCCAGACAGCGTAGAGACGGCGGCGGCGGCCGGAATCTCGGCCATCGTTCAACCGGGCGGCTCCAAAAAAGACGCCGACGTGATCGCAAAAGCGAACGAACTGGGCATCGCGATGGTGTTCACCGGGGTCCGACACTTTAGGCACTGATCATCCGTCCAGAATTTTCATCCCTGTTTCGGCATGAGGATGGGTAACGAAACCGGGTAAATTTCCCGTCAATATAAACGGGAATTCTCAATGAAAAGCCAAAACGACTTAATCATCTCCATCGTGGCGGGAGTGTTTGCGATCGGCATCTCGCTCGCTCTCTTCTTCACGAAGCGGGAGCCCGTTACGCCTGCGGCCTCGCCCAAGGTAAACGTTGTGGCGGTTAAGTTGCCAGAAGCAACGGTCAGCTATAAGAACGGCCTCGGTGGCGGCGGTGCGGCCGGCGGCGGGTTTGGTGGCTTCGGCGGCGGACGTGGACCGGGCGGTCCTGGTGGACCTGGCGGTTTCGGACCGGGTGGCCCACAGGCGGGTCGTGGCGGAGGATTCAACGCAGCGGGTAGCGCAGGCAACGCCAGTGCCGGAGGCGGAGCGGGTTCGCCACTTAAGGGCCGACCGTTCGCCGGACCTTAGGCAAGCCAAACTCTTTTGCCCGGGCTGCAACGATGTCCCGGGCTGACTTGGGTTCAAACGGTACACTGCGAAGCTTCAAGGAGTGAAGTCGCATGTCCTCGCCGGCCCTTCTCAACGTTGGCTTTTACAATTACGTTCTTACCGATAAGATTGTCGCGCTCGTGAGTAGCGAGTCCGCGCCGATGCGCCGTCTTGTGCAAGGATTGCGCAAAGAGGGCAATCTTATCGACGCAACCCAGGGCCGTCGCACCAAGTGCGTCATCTTTACAACCGGCCCGACCGTCGTGCTGTCTGCCATTTCGCAAGAAACTTTGGCGAAACGATTGAGCCACGGCGAACCGGTGGGAGCCGAGCCGATTGAGCCTGATCCGGTAGAAACCGAAGACGCCGAAGACGCCGCCTTTGCCGACAACGACGTGCCGATCCGGCCGCCCGCAAAGAAAGGAGTCCGTTATGGCAAGTCATAAGGCAGGCATGTTCAGCGGCTTCATGAGCCGCTTCAGCCGAGATATTGGAATCGATCTAGGAACCGCGAACACTCTGGTGCACGTCGGGGGAATGGGCGTCGTGCTCAACGAGCCCAGCGTCATCGCGATCAATAAGGACACCGGCGAGGTCCTCGCGGTAGGTGAAGAGGCCAAGCGCATGCTGGGGCGAACGCCCGGCCACATCGTGGCTTCCAGGCCGCTTCGCGACGGCGTTATCGCCGACTATGAGCAGACCGAAGAGATGCTCAAGTACTTCATCGGCAAAGTGAGCCACCGGTTCTTGCTGCGCCGCACAGTCGTCGTGGGCATTCCAAGCGGCGTCACGGAAGTCGAGCGCCGGGCCGTATTGGAAGCCGCCGCCAAGGCCGGCACGACGAAGCAGTACGTCATTGAGGAGCCGATGGCGGCCGCTTTTGGTGCGGGACTGCCGGTGGATGAGCCAAGCGGTTCGATGATCGTTGACATCGGCGGGGGCACCACCGAAGTCGCGGTGATTTCGCTCGGCGGCATCGTTCATTCTCGCTCGATTCGAATCGCCGGCGACGAGCTCGACGAAGCCATTTCCAGCTACGTCAAGCGTGCCTACAACCTGTTCATTGGCGAAAAGACCGCCGAGAACTGCAAGATCCAGATCGGTAGCGCTTACCCGCTGGCGCAGGAACTGGAACTCACCCTGAAGGGTCGGGACCTCGTAAGCGGTTTGCCCCGCAGCGCGACCGTGACCAGCGAAGAAATCCGGATGGCGATTCAAGAGCCGCTCGCGGCCATCGTGGACGCCGTAAAGCTCACCCTGGAAGCAACGCCGCCCGAACTCGCGGCCGACGCGATGGACCGGGGCATCATGCTTGCCGGAGGCGGTGCGTTGCTGCGCGGCATCGACCGCCTGATTCAGAAGGAGACGATGGTGCCGGTTCATATTGCGGATGAGCCGCTCAACTGCGTCGCGATTGGAACGGGCATGGTCGTGGAGGCGCTCCACGAAAATCCGGTTATCCGGAAAATGTTGGAGAAGTCATCGCGCCCCTAAACCGGTCGCGAAAGCGGGATAAACCGCGCTACTACGACCTTTGGCTTTGCGTTGGTTTTTGCGTGCTTGGCATCGTGCTGGGGCGGCTGCAAGACGACGCCCGCCGAAAGAACCAGCGGGATATCGTTACCCAGGTTCTGACCGACGTGACTTCTCCCGTTTCTACCGTGGCGGGTCGCACCGTCGACGGGACCGGCCGCTTCTTTCGCGGGATCACCTCGGCGGAGCGGCTGACTCGCGAGAACGATGCCTTACGCCAGCTTGAAGGCGTCGCCCTGCTGTATGGGGAGCAAACCGAAAGGCTAACCCGCGAAATCGAAAGTCTTCGGCGTCTCCAGGGCCTGCCGATTCCCACGGGCAAGACCAAATTGATGGCCGAAATCATCGGCTACGCCCCGTCGGAAAGCCGGATCACCTTGAACAAAGGCAAGGCCGACGGCATCTCGCCTGGTTGCGCGGTGGTAAGCGGCGACGGAATGATGGCGATGATACAGACCGTCGGCCCCAACGTTTCGCAAGGCATCCTGCTGACGGCGCTTAGCGCGAAGTTCGTCGGCGTGGACCTCAGCCGGAATCCCATGCCCGAAGGAATTGTCCAAGGGCTGTCCTCGCAACGTCTCAGCATGATTTTCTTGGACCCGAACGCCCCGGTCGAAGTGGGCGACACGATTGCCACCAGCGGCCACGGGCCCAAGATTCCGCGTGGACTCATCGTGGGAAAGGTTATCCAGGTTGAGAACAACGCGGAACTGGGAACCCGGCGGGCGATCATCGATCCCGCGTTTTCGGTGGGCGAAACCCGGGAGGTTGCGGTCCTTAAGTGAAGGTCTTTGCTCTCTGCCTTCTCATCTGGCTTTCTGCCGGGCTCCAGGCCACGGTTGCCCCGGCCATCGCCTTTGGACCTGTGCTGCCGTCGTTCCCGGTGATCGTGATCTGCGCCTTCAGCGCCTGGCTTTCACCCGCCGGAACGGTGGTCGCGGGATTCTTCGCAGGACTGTTCCAAGGGGCGGTCGGCGGGGTTTCTATGGGTGCCTACGTTATCTCCCGGACCCTACTTGGTCTCGCGCTAGGGCGATGGAACGAGCTGGAATATGAACCCGGGCCAATCGCAACCGGAATCATAACGGCAGTATCGACGCTCCTTGTTCAGGCGCTGATGTTGGTGTTGGCGCCGCCGCGCGACTTAATTGAGTTCGGATTTGCCACAATAGGTTCGGCGATTTACAATGGCGTACTCGCGATTCCGCTCTTTGCCCTTTTGGCATGGGCATTCCCGCGATCACGCCGCTAGAGGATGGAATCATGAGTGCAGAAGTCGACATTTTAGCAATGGCCCGTCAACAGTTGGCGGTCGCCACCGGGCATCTGAATCTGGATGGCGGCCTGCATCAGGTTCTCGCGCACCCGCAGCGGGCACTCATCGTGAACTTCCCGGTTGTCATGGACAATGGCGAAGTCCAGGTTTTCGAGGGCTTTCGGGTTCAGCACAACGCTTCGCGTGGTCCGACGAAAGGTGGAATCCGCTACCATCCCCACGTCAGCCTCAGCGAAACCTCCGCCTTGGCAATGTGGATGACCTGGAAGTGCGCGGTCGTCAATATTCCTTACGGCGGCGCTAAAGGCGCGGTCCGGGTTGATACCAAGAAGCTGAGCCGGCGGGAGCTTGAGAAGCTGACCCGACGTTACGTCACCGACATCAACGGCATGCTGGGCGAGCGCAGCGACATTCCGGCACCGGACATCGGCACCAACGCCCAGGTGATGGCCTGGATCATGGACACCATGTCGATGCAGGTTGGCCACACGGTTCCAGGCGTCGTCACCGGTAAGCCGATTGAGCTCGGCGGCTCCGAGGGACGCGTGGAAGCCACCGGGCGGGGCGTGGTGGTCGCATTGGAAGAAGCCGCGCGAGTACACGGACTCGACCTTGGCAACGCTCGTGTCGTCATCCAAGGCTTCGGAAACGTTGGTGCTACCGCTGCCCGACTGGCGGAAGAAGCCGGTGCAACCGTCGTCGCAATTAGCGACGCGACGGGCGCGATTTACAACCCGAAGGGGCTGCCGGTTCGCGAATTGGCGACCAAATACAGTGGCCACGAGGGCGGCATCCGAGAGTATCAGGACGCTGAGAAAGTCACGAACAGCGAGCTGCTGGAGCTCGATTGCGATGTTTTGATTCCGGCCGCCATCTCGGCGCAGATCACGGCGGATAATGCCGACCGTATTAAGGCTTCGATCATTGTGGAAGGCGCAAACGGCCCGTGCACGCCCGAGGCCGACGCGATCATCGGCGACAAGGGCCACCTTATCGTTCCCGACATTTTGGCGAACGCCGGCGGCGTGATTGTCAGCTACTTCGAGTGGGTTCAAGACCTACAGAACTTCTTCTGGGAAGAGGACGAAGTGAACGTGAAGCTGAAGAAGATCATGCGGGCGGCGTTTGCATCGGTGGAAGCCACCCGGGTTGTCTACAAAACCGATATGCGAACCGCCGCGCTCATCATCGGCGTGAAGCGAGTCTCGGAAGCTACGGTTCGCCGGGGCATTTTCCCCTGATTCGGCTTCGCATTTGCGTACCATAGGTGAGATGGGAACGAGTTCGGTCGGGACGGGCACGGTTTATCCCCGGCCTAAGCTTTGGTCGGTGGCGGAGCTACATCGCCTCATCGAACTTGACGGGCTCGACTCGTTCCGAAGGCTCGAACTGATTGAGGGAGTCCTCTACGAGAAGAATCGGCAGAGCGACGCGCACGTAGCATCGCTTTCGTGGACACAGGTCGCGCTGCAAGCCGCGTTTGCCACCGCTGGCGTTGTCGTCGGCGGGAGCAATCTGCACTTGGACGAGTACAGCGAACCGGAGCCGGACGTTTTAGTTTTACGGGCACGTGCCCTGAATGTTCCAACCGCAGCCGAAGTATTGCTTTTGGTGGAGGTATCGGACACTTCCCTAGCTTTTGATCTCGGGCGCAAGGCGGCCCTCTACGCCCGGCACGGCATTCCCGAATACTGGGTCGCCGACGTGACGAACCGCCTGCTACATCTGCATCGGCTGCCAGACATACAGTCGGGAACGTGGCAAGAACGGCTTGTCCTCGCCCATACGCTTTCCGTTGAGGTTTTGCCCGGCCAGCAGTTGCCCATTGCCGAGCTGTTTCCGCCGCTGGCTTAACGCTTGGTTCGTTTTTGGCTGAGCAACCACGCCCAGAAGTCGTCGCGGTTGTAAACGTTCGTCCAGACGTCGTGCCCGCCACCGACGATCTTGTCGAATCGAGGGCTCGCCCCCGCAGCCTTCAGCGCATCCACCATGACGATGCTTTGGGCGATGTTCACCGCGCCGTCTTGGTCGCCGTGGGTAATCCATAGCGGAATATGCGCGTAGGTTGCCACCTTGGCCGCGTTTCCTCCTCCGCAAATTGGCGCCGCCGCCGCGAACCGATTTGGTGCCGCGGCGAGGAGGTCCCAAGTGCCGAAGCCACCCATGCTGAGGCCGGTCACGGTTTCCCGGTCTTTGTCGATTCGGTACTTACGCTCGGCCACGTTGATGAGGCCCAGCAACGAGTCCGCATCCCAGAACGACCCATCGTCGCACTGCGGAACGATGACGACCGCCTCAATCTTCCTTCCGGCGGCAATCTCCTTCAGTGGGCCATGAATCTTCACTTTCTCGATATCCGATCCGCGCTCGCCCGATCCGTGGAGGAACAGAACGAGTGGCCATCGCTTTCGGGGCTGGGTCTCGTAGCCTTCCGGCAGGGCAACCAGATAGCGGCCCGACACCTGCTTTTTGATCTCGGTCTTGTAAGTCTGCGTTTCGTCGACGGGCGTGCTTTCAGTCAGGAGAAGCGGCATCAGGAGCATCGGCAACATACGGCTACGATACCGAGAAAACTTTCTTTGATTTCGTGGAACAACCACTGGCCGGGTTGTCTTCTTCTGGTGTGGAACGAAAAAAGCAACTTATCCTTCTCGGACTAATCCCGGTAGTGGCCGTCGGTTGGTACCTATTTCGACCGGAACTACTGTTCGTAAATCAATCGGTAAGCGAAAAGCTTCCGGTTAGTCAATCGGCTAACGCGGTAAAGGAACTCTCGAAGGGTAGCTTTACTTCTTATGCCCACGAGACAAAGGGCTCGGCGATCCTGGTGGAAGCGGACGGAAAGACCTACCTTCGACTCAGCGAATTCTCGACTTCGAACGGACCCGACGTCCGCGTCTACCTTGTGAAGGGAAGCGACGCTAGCCAGGCAGGAGTGAACAAAGCCGGATTCTTGGACCTCGGAGTCATCAAGGGCAACATCGGCGACCAGAACTATGAGATTCCCGCGGGAACCAATCTGAGCGAGTACGGCGGCGTGAATATCTGGTGCAAGCGATTCTCGGTCTCTTTCGCCGGTGCCACTTTGACGCCAACGAAGCCGGTCGGACAGCTCTCCACGAATGGCTGGAGCCTCGCCGGGTTCAGCGACATCACCGTGACGAAGGGCGCGATCAAAGCCGGAAATCAGAATCTTGGAACCGTCGCCATCGTCGAAACCTCCGGCAAGAGGTTCCTTAACTTGTCGAACCTGAAGGCAATCCGGCCCAAGACTCGAGTCTTCCTTGTGATGGCAGAGACGCTTTTGGACGCAAAAACCCTCAAATCTTCCGCGAAGGTAAATGCCGGCGGAATCGGATCTGGAGCCAAGAGCGGCAAGTTCGCCATCTCTTCCGACCTGGACCTATGGCTCTACCGCTCGATCGCCCTGGTGGATGCCAGCGGCAAACCCTACGCTTTCGCCCAACTGCGCTCCGCCCAAGAAAAGGCCGGCAACGCCACGATCCTCGACTTTCTCACCGCGTAATCCAACCAAACCAAAACAGGAAACCAAACACCATGAACCTCATCAACCCAACCAAACTCGCCATCTCGCTCGCTCTCGTTTCCGCTTTCGCGGCAACCGGGCTGGCCCAGCAAGACATGATGATGATGTCGAAGTCGTCCATGTTCAAGGGAATCGAGGCCAACACCGGCACCGTTTCCGCCGAGATGAAGAACAAGCGCATCGTCCTTTCGCTCAGCAAGGATTTCAAGACCCCAAAGAGCCCGGCTCCGCACTGGCAGGTCATCGACTCGGCCGGTAACGTCTATCTGCTGAAGCAGGTGAAGATTGCCGGTGGCAAGATGAATCGATCCATCACGGTTCCGGCCTATGTCAAGGACGTCGCCAAGGTTCAGATCTGGTGCTCGTTCGCCGAAGTGAACCTCGGCGAAGCGATGTTCAAAACGCCCGTCATGGGTATGGGTATGGGTATGGGTATGTAAGCCACCGACCGCTCCCCGTGCCAAACTGATCGCATGATCGGTTGGTTGCGGGGAGAGCTCATTGACCTTGAGAACTTCACCGTCACCCTCGCATGCGGGGGTGTCGGTTACGAAGTTTCCGTCCCCGAGACCATCCTGGTCCAACTGCCCGCCCTTGGCGAGCCCTGCGAACTGCGCATCCGCCAGATTTTTCGCGAGGACGGAACCACCCTCTACGGTTTTCACACCGCAACCCAACGCCGCGTCTTTGACCTTTTGCTCACCGTCACCGGCTGCGGACCGAAAGTCGCCCTCGCGCTACTGGGCCAAGTCGGCGAAGAATCCATCATCCACGCCGTGCTGGCGCAGGACCCCAAAACCCTCACCCGCGCGACCGGCGTTGGCACGAAACTCGGCGAGCGAATCATTCTCGAGCTGCGCGAGAAGATGCACAAGGAGTCTCTCGCGCTCAAGCTCGACCGAACGAAATCGGCCTCCGATGACCTGGTGGATGCGCTTCTGGCCCTGGGCTACCGACGCCAAGAAGCCGAAACCGCCGCCGAAACCGCCCGCGCCGCCGGCGGAAACATCGAAGCCCAGATTCGCGCCGCGCTGCAGAACCTACGGCGATAAACGAAGATGCCCCACGTTCCCGACCTGAACCCGCAACCACTCCCGGAGGAATCCGGCGGCGAGCTTTCGCTCCGACCCCGTCGCCTGGGCGAGTTCATCGGCCAGGACAAGCTGAAGGGCAACCTGCAGGTCTTTTTGGATGCCGCCCGGCAACGGCAGGAACCCGTTGACCACGTTTTGCTCTACGGCCCGCCCGGCCTTGGCAAAACCACCCTTGCCCATATCATCGCCAACGAGATGGGCGCCGAGATCCATGTCACAAGCGGTCCGGCCGTCGAGCGCCCCGGTGACCTCGTTGGTATTTTGACCAACCTTGAGAGCCATTCCTTACTCTTTATCGACGAGATCCACCGTCTGAGTCGCCCGGTCGAGGAGATTCTTTACCCGGCGATGGAAGACGGCAAGGTCGACATCATGATTGGCAAAGGCCCGGCGGCCCGGTCGATTCGACTGGATGTTCCGCGCTTCACCGTCGTTGGCGCAACCACCCGGCAGGGATTGCTCACCGGCCCGCTTCGCGACCGGTTTGGCATCATCGCGCACTTCCAGTTTTACGACAACGAGGCGTTGTTCCAGATTATCCGGCGGTCGGCGAATATTCTCGGCTACGGAATCGAGGACTCTGGCGCGGAGGAAATCGCCCGGCGCAGCCGGGGAACCCCCCGGATTGCCAACCGCCTTTTGCGACGTGTGCGCGACTTCGCCCAGGTTCAGGGGCTGGCTTCGATCACTCTGGACATCGCGAACCACGCCTGCGGCGCGCTGGAGATCGACGGCCAGGGCCTGGACCACGTGGACCGTCTGCTCCTGAGGATGATGATCGAAAGGTACAAGGGTGGGCCGGTAGGGTTGGAAACAATGGCCGCGACCACGGGCGAAGACGCCAACACCATCGAGGATGTTTATGAGCCCTACCTGATCCAGATAGGGCTGCTCCAGCGCACGCCGCGCGGCCGCATGGTCACCGCCGAGGCCTACCGAATGTTTGGCCTCGTGCCCCCAACCCCGGAAGTTTAGGCGGTTTTTGCGTCCAGCTCACCGCTGACTAGCTGATCCAGCAGCCCGGTGTAGGCCGCGCCGTCCAGCGGCAAGTGAACCGTCTCGCCGCGTAGCGACGAGTAGATCATCGCGTTCGCCATCTCCACGCTGTGGATGCCCTCGCTGGCGGGTGCGAGCAGGTCGTCGCCGTCCAGAATCGCGGCGACGAAGTTCTCTACGATCTTTTTATGTTGGTGACCGCCGCCCGTATACGGAATCTCGCAGCGCCACGTGTCCATCGACGGGAAGGAGGAAGCGGTAGTGTCGCTGAACTCCTGCACGCCTTGCGTCGTGCGGATGAAAGTGATCTTCCCGTCTTCAACGACGAGTTTGCCGCGATCGCCCGCGATCTCCAGGCGGTTCGTGCCCGGGAACTCGCCGGTGGACGTGACAAAAACGCCGGTTGCGCCGTTTGCGTGCTCGAAGTAGGCCGTTACCGCGTCTTCGACCTCGATCTCGTGGAATTTGCCGAACTGGCAAAACGCCCGGATCGCCGTCGGCGGGCCGAAGATCCACTGGTAAAGGTCTAGGTTATGCGGGCATTGGTTTAACAAAACGCCGCCACCTTCGCCGCCCCACGTGGCGCGCCAGCCGCCCGAGCCGTAGTAGGCCGCCGAGCGGAACCAGTTGGTTATGATCCAGTTTGTGCGCCGAATCTCCCCCAAATCTCCACCGCGAACCAGCTCCCGCACCTTTCGGTACAGCCCATCGGTTCGCTGATTGAACATCGCGGCAAACTTCAAATGCTCGCGTCCGACGTGGGCGGCAAGCAGCTTCTCGGCATCTTCTTTATGCACCGCGATCGGCTTTTCGACCAACACGTGTAGCCCGGCTTCCAACGCGGTAACCCCGAGGTCGACGTGGCTGTAGTGCGGTGTCGCAATGAGCACGGCATCAATCAGGCCCGAGGCGATCATCTCCTCAAAAGAAACGAACGCTGCCACATCCGGATACTTTGCCAGTCGGGCCGCGTCGTCATCGCAAACTGCCGTCAGCTGGAGCCGGGAGATGCCGGGAAAGCTCTCCCGAATGTGCCCCGTGCCCATGTTTCCCAAACCCACAACGCCGATGCGAACCGCTTCCATGCCCAAATATAGCCGATTGGCGAACCCTGCCCGGTACACTTTCAGGCATCGCTGAAATCTCGGCGACGCACGCCTATGGACCAGTCCCTGATCCGAAATTTCTGCATCATTGCGCACATCGACCACGGTAAATCGACCCTGGCCGACCGCTTGATCGAACGATGCGGAGCGATTCGGGGAACCGCCCAGGAGCAGATGCTCGACAGCATGGACATCGAGCGCGAGCGCGGCATCACGATCAAAATGGCCGCCGTGCGCCTGCTGTATACGGCCCGCGACGGCATCACCTACCAGCTGAACCTCATCGACACCCCGGGCCACGTCGACTTCACCTACGAAGTTTCGCGCGCGCTGGCCGCCTGCGAAGGCGCCCTCCTTGTGGTGGACGCCAGCCAGGGCGTTGAGGCCCAAACCATCGCCAACGCCAGCATGGCGATGAACCAAAACCTGGAAATTGTGCCGGTCATCAACAAGATTGACCTGCCCCACGCCGACGTGGAGCGCGCCCGCGAAGAGATCGAGAGCGCGGTTGCCATCGATGCGACGGACGCCATTCCGTGCTCGGCCAAGGCCGGAATCGGCATCGACGATATTCTGGAAGCCATCGTCACGCGGCTTCCGGCACCGGCCGGCAACCCGGATGCGCCGCTGCGCGCGCTGATTTACGACAGCCATTACGACGGCTACCAGGGCGCGATTGCCTACCTTCGTGTCATGGATGGCGCGGTGAAGAAGGGCGACCGAATCCAGATGATGGCGACCGGATCGATGTTCGACATCGACTCGACCGGCCACTTTTCGCCCGGCCTCACGGTGGATACCGGGCTCGCGTGCGGCGAGGTGGGCTTCATCACCGCCTCCATGAAGTCGATCGGCGATGCCCAGGTCGGCGACACCGTGACGCTGGCGAACAACCCCTCGCTCGATGCGCTTCCGGGCTACCGGCGCGCGCTTTCCATGGTCTTTTGTGGCCTCTACCCCAGCGATGGCGACCAGTACGAAGACCTGCGTGATGCCATCGATAAGTTGCGGTTAAACGACGCGAGCCTGAACTTTGAGCCGGAAACTTCGGCGGCGCTTGGCTTCGGATTCCGGTGCGGATTCCTTGGCCTATTGCACATGGAGATCGCCCGCGAGCGCCTAGAGCGCGAGTTTGGCCTGGACCTCATCCTCACCGCGCCCTCGGTGGATTACCACCTGGAGATGAAGAACGGCGACGAGATGCACGTTTCGAACCCGGCCGATTTTCCCGATCCGAACCTGATCATGACGATTTTGGAGCCTACGGTGAAGGCGACGATCATGGTTCCGAACGAGTACGTGGGCTCGGTGATGACGCTGTGCCAAGAGCGGCGCGGGACGTACCTGAAGACGGACTACCCGACCACGCAGCGCAGCATTTTGTATTACACCCTGCCCCTCGGCGAAATTTTGCTGGACTTCTTTGACAAGCTGAAGTCGAACACGCGGGGGTACGCCTCGTTCGACTACGATTTGTCCGACTATGTCCCGGCAGACTTGGTGAAATTGGACATTCTGCTGAACGGCGACCCGGTGGACGCGCTGTCGTTCATCGTGCATCGGTCGTTCTCCTATAACCGGGGCCGGGCCATGGTGGAGCAGCTGAAGAAAGTTGTCCCCCGGCAACAATACGAGGTCCGGGTGCAAGCGGCGATCGGCGCGAAGGTTATCGCGGCGGATTCGATCAAGCCGTTCCGAAAGAACGTCATCGCCAAGTGCTACGGCGGCGACATCAGCCGAAAGCGAAAACTGCTGGAGAAACAAAAAGAAGGCAAGAAGCGCATGAAGCAGATCGGCTCGATCGAACTCCCGCAGGAAGCGTTCCTTAGCGTTCTCAAAGTCGCGGAGTAGTCATCGCTGCGAATTCAAGAGTTCAAAGAGGCGGTCCGCCGCCGCTTCGACGCCGTTGAGTTCGTTGTCAAATCGAATCCAGCCGTGCTCGTGAATCGGTTCGGTGCGATACATCGGGTTCAGGTGCCGGATCGTCTTCTCCAGCACAGCAGGATCAAACGACTTGTTGGCCCGAGTTCGATTTCGCTCCAGATTTGTCTCCAGATCGGAGACGACGGCCACTTTGTGCACTCGCAGTCCCGCAAGGCGGTCCGCGATCAGTCGATCCAGCGTGGGCGGCCCCTGATTGTGGTCGATCACCACGGCAAATCCGGCTTCTTGGTCCCGGAGGGCGATATCGCACGCCACCTCCTCCGCCAGGCGAAACTGGAGTTTGGTCTCTTCGCCCCACTCTGCCGATGGACCCGCGAACCCGGAAACCACCCAGTCGCGGAGATCGTCAACCGGAACGTGGATCCCGCGCGGAAAGCGTCGCAGCAATGCCCGCGCCAGCACCGTTTTTCCCGCCGCCGGCGCCCCCGTCAAGAAAACAACCGGCTCCTCCGCCATTCGGCAATTATGACTGCCATGCTCTGACGACGACCCTACGGGCGTTTCTCCCCGGAACACTCGAACAAGCCGCCGCCCGATCAGCTGCGCCAAACCCGAGGACGTTCCCCGCACCTTGCTTGGCCGAAAGCGCACAGATGACCTCGCGGTTCGTCTCCAA
The DNA here is from genome assembly GCA_945881865.1 of Fimbriimonas ginsengisoli Gsoil 348. GTDB lineage: Bacteria > Armatimonadota > Fimbriimonadia > Fimbriimonadales > Fimbriimonadaceae > Fimbriimonas > Fimbriimonas ginsengisoli_A. The sequence goes on from CAMCVK010000014.1 coordinate 74,885, forward strand.
TGCGGCTCGGGCATCATTTGTAAATGGACTTTACTGGCTGAAGAACGGCCCGCAGGCAAACAACCAACCTTGGCTGTCTCTCAAGCCAGGCCCAACGCAAGAATTCGAAAAAATTCTGCGGCACTCCACCTATAGAGTACGGACGGCAAGTTTTGAAGCCGACCGGGTGGCAGAGATGAAACACAAATGGATCTTGGGCTTGGCCCTTTTCGTTGTTCTAGGCGCGGCGAGCGGATGTGGCCGGAAGTTCGAAGGAACCTACGCAATGCATCTGAACGGCATGGACGTGGTCTCGGCCGAGTTCAGGTCGGGCGGAGTGGTCCAGGTAAACAGCCTGGGCACGACTTCGACCGGTACCTACCGTTTGGAAGGAGATCGGGTGGTGGTGAATGACGGCGGTCGCAGCGCGATCTTCCGGATCGGAGCGGATGGCTCGCTGACTGAACAAGACGGAGGAATGGTGCTGAAGAGGAAAGATTGACCCTTCCGTTGCGAACTTGGCTGAGACGCGGCCCTGGGAGCCCCGGGGCCGCAAGGCGATCGAAAGGCGAGCGAAAAGAGGTTGGCCCTCAATTCAGAATCCGATAACTCGTAAGAATTCGACCACACGATCGAATGAAACTTTTGGTGGAGTACGATACGATTTTGAGTTATTGGTGGCAGCGATGGCGGCGAGGAGGTCACGCGTTCATGGACAAACTTATGGGAAAGCATACGACGGTTCGAAATGGTGTCTGCCTCTTTGCGGCTTACCTAAGCTTGGGCTTACCGCAAGGCACCGCAGTTGACGCACCGGCTCTTCGGTCAAAGGCCTCGCAAGCACATTTGAGTGCTGCAGAAAAGAACGAACTCGTCAATGGCTTACGAGCCTTGATTGACAGCCCTGAGGGAACCGCAGACCAGCGATGCGCAGATGCACTCCTTTCTTTTCGACTTCTTCGCAGCTTAGATCGCGACCAGGCCGAGCAGTTCGCCGTCCGACTTTCCGCTCAGCCTTGGATCACAACAGCAAGTCCCCGCTTGCGATCCATCCTAGCCGCCGAGGTTGCCGAGCAACTCGCCTTCTCCGAGCACTGGAAGGTAGCCGAGCGATTAATCGCCGAGTCACGAGCATTGGCGCCTGGTAACCCGGAAGTTGCTGCCCAAGCCGCTTTGTTTGAGTGCAATCGGGGCCAAGCCGTTGGGGATCGGTCCCGATTATTTGCCGCCGCTGAAGCTCTGACTCCGCTCATCTCCCATCCCGGACTGCCCCTTAGGCTGCGGCAAGAGGCGGCCGCAACGCAATTACAAGTGCACGCGGGCCTCGGAATTCGTTCCGAAGAGCAGCTTGCACGTATGGCTCGGTCGGCAGAACTGCTTGCGTCAAAGTCCAACGATGAGTCTGCGTTTTACTTGCGACTCGTAGTCAACTCATTAGAGCTTCTTCCCGAATCTGGTAAAGCTTTTAACCTGAGAATACAAAAATGGGCAGCCAGGATGCAGAGGAAGACCCCGGCTGAAGTAGAGTCCCGTGCGAGAGTGGAACTTGATGTGGAGAACATTGCCAAGGCAAATACTTGGGATCAACTCAGAGTAGATGCAGCGGCTAGATTTGGTGAGCGCAGCCGTTCGTTCTTAAAGTCCTCGCTTTGCCTCGCAGCGGCAATCCTAAATGTATCGAGGCAAGACAATCCGCTTGATGGGGCGGAGGGAGTCACGAACGAGGCCGGAATCATGCGCGTGGTGAAGGAATGCCTCACGGCGTTGGATCGTCCTAAGCCGGACATTTGGGTGCCGCCGGCCGCAATAACAATGATGTGGATTCGGTATTACCATAGAACCCGGCAACCTGAAGCGATGAAACGCGCTTACTTGCAGCTCGGCTCAGACCAAGCGGCGGCCCGGCTTGTTTCGCTCCCATTGTTGCTTGAATCAGAACCAAAGCTTGTTGCCCATGACTGGCAGCAAGCGATGGGCGTTTTTGCAGAATCCATCGTAGGCATTGCCCGGCAAAACCCGGACGATGCGTTGCGTTTTTTGTCCACCTGGAACTACCATTGGTCCGCGTTTGAAGTGCTGGCGCAACGGCATCCTGCGCCATTCTTGGAGGGCTACCTGCAGGCGACCGGGATCGTGAAGAACCTCCCTTACGGTAGGCGGGAGGGCAAGCCAGGCGAAACCGGTGGCCGGATCTATGGGCCGGTGACACTGCAGCAAGTGCAGGCAAAGCTGACTCCGGCTCGTCCGATGGTTGTCTACGTGCGGTTCTTGGAGCCGGGCAAGGAGAGCGGTGAAGCAAAGTACGGTGCGTTTCTACTCTCTGGACTTCGGCCGATAAAGTACGTTGATCTCGGTACGGCAGAAAAAATCGACGGAGCAGTTATCGACTGGGGAGCAAGTATGCGAGTTCCGGGCGCGGAATCCGCACCCGTTGGCAACCCACGAACAGCTGGAAAGCGACTGTACGAATTATTACTGCAACCCGTCGTTGGCAAGAAGCCACCACCTGGGATGATTGTTGTGCCCGACGGCCAAATCGGCAAAACCTCGTTCGCCGCTTTCATTAGTCCAAGCGGAAAGTGGCTTGCGGAAGAGGTGACGCTTTCGTACCTCGGGGCGATGCGGGACCTGCTGGATGAGAGCGAGCCATCGAAGGAGCCAAACGTGGCCACATACGCTACCAACTTTTTTGCATCCAGTCGCCTTTCGCCTCCGAAGGAAACCATTGCTGCGTTGGGTCGGCTTGGAGCTGTGAAAACCATCCCGTTCTCGGCGACTCGGTCCGGTGGTCTTCGGCGGCCAAGGCATCTGCTGATCTCCACCCACGGCAAGACCATCGGGACGGCTTCCACCGATCCTCTTGAGATCGCGAGGGCCTCGTACCTTATCGCACCCAAACCGGCAACTGACCATAAGATTTTTTCGGACGAAGTGGCAGGCTGGAACTTAAAAGGAACAAGCCTCGTTCTCCTGGCGGCCTGCTTTGGGGGAAGGTCAGAAAGTTTGTCGGCCGAAGGAACGGGCGGGTTAAGGCGGGCCCTTTACATTGCAGGCGCGCGGCAGGTGATTGCTTCGCAGAGGTTCACGGTTGGGGTCGGCGCGGGTGACGCACCGGGAGATCGGTTGCTCTCGCTGGTTTGTCGCAGCCTTGCTTCTGGTGCCCGACCGGAAGAAAGTCTTCGGCGCGCGCAGATTCAAATGTTGCGGGACCCAAAGACAGCCGCCCCCCACGTCTGGGGCAATTTCATTTGCGAAGGAGCGCCGAGATGAGCCAGATTTATCCGGTCTTTCGACTTTGGGAGATCGCGGCGCGCTGGTTTGATGACCAAGAAGCCATCTATTCGGCCAACGCGGCGGCAAGAGGGGCTCTATTCGGTGCCGTAAACAGGTTTGGCGCATCATCTCTTAAGGCGAACTTCAAACCGAGCGACGCTGTGGTGGATGATGCGACGAAGCAAGCGTGCGCGCTGTTTCTCGACGTTATCGGGGCCTTTTACGAGAGTCGAAGACCAATAATTGAGCCGTTGGAATTGCCGGACGGCATCAATGACGCCCGGTCCGATTTTCAACCTGCCGAAGTGGTCAAGCTCGAGAGCGCGCTTGAAGCTCACCTCCGAATCCACTTTGGTGAAGGCTCACCGAAGCATCAAGTATTTCAACAAACATATAAAGGAAATTATGCTGGGAGTGGATTGCGAGATCCCTTCTGGACAAAGGGAAACGTTTCGAAATGGGCAAAGGCGACCACCGAACAGGAGCTCATCAATCGATTCGTAAGAATATATTGCTATAATAAGTTTCACGCGTTATTAGACTTAAAGCATGTAAAAGGCAAAAACGACAAGAAGGTTTACATGGAGCGGAATCCAGGCGAGTTCAAGGATGCACACATCCCGTCGACCCGTCCGGGTACCTACCGCAGCCTACCGAGTATGTCGGAATTCCAAGAGCACCTCATACGACAATTTGAGAATGTGACTCTACGATGCAACATGGCAGCGGTTAGGCGCAAAGTGGACCCTCAAACCGCTCAAAATGTGACTCAGGCGCTCCGGGATACTATCCGCCGCTTTTTTGGAGCAATACCTGCCTCAGAAACCGAGGTCTCCAATGTTGCGCTTCCGTTGCTTGAAACCGCCATGAATGCGGAGCGGATCCCCATGGTGGGTGCACCAGAGGGAAGAATGGTGAAGCGAATCGGGCCCGCGCCAAAGCGGGTTGCTGGCCGCAAGATTCTCGACCCAGACGGTTGTATTTTACCGAACGACATCGTTGCGTTCAACTTCCTGTTATCCGCTTGGGTGCGAAAAACGGTGACCGACGGCGAGTGGCCGATGGACGCGCCGAGCTACCGCACCGCCCATGTGCCGCTTCTTTGGGATGAGTTCGAAAACATAAAGGCAATCCGCAAGATGCTTGGTGCCGATGGCGGAGAAGACCTGCAAAAAATGATGGACTTCTTTTGCCAGTATTGGGTTGTGGCTCGATTCTTGGAGCGTGGAATGAGCGGAGAATTATCGCAGGTCCCGTTGTCGGAAGTTTCGAACCAGGCTCTCTTGGCGGAGCTCGGGTTTGTTTCGCAAACCGGCCAATTTAAAGTGGCGAATGATATGTGCAGCGAGATCGCCGAGAAGTTCTGGGCACCCTACGTTAATGGCGCGGACGAGAACAATGACTCCGCGGAGCTAGCCGATGAGTAAAGTGCCGCCAATAAAACTGGTACGCCGCTGCCAAATGACGTTGCAGCGGGAATGGCTGAGAACGCTTGAGGGCCCGCCATGGACGTTGGACGAAGCCTACATCGAGCAATTTCTGCGACAAGACGAGGACGGCTACTTATTACCCGATGCATGGTATAAGCTCTTGCGACTGGCGTCCATTCCAAAAAAATCACCACCACAAATTGAGCCGGAAGCGGTGTTTACGGCGGCAGACTTCGAGGAGTTGGAGAAATGGGCGAAGGTTATCGGCCCGTGCGAAGATATTCGGGCGCTGAGTTTGGAGCCGGAAGAAGATCTCGCCGAATCGAAGCAATTGCCAGAACAAGCTGTGGAGCGGGCTAGCGTACCGTCGCCTGCTGCCCGCAGGCCTTTGGTGGCCGTGGTCGGGCCCGCGTTTGCCGCTGGCTTGGTTTTCATGGTGATTGGTGCAGGTGTGGCACTGCTCTACAGCGAGTCTAAGGTCGCGGTCGAGCGACAGCAGTTTGCGAAAGATCTCGCAGAGCTTAAAACGGCAAATGAAGGTCTCGGCCGCGACGTG
>CAMCVK010000015.1 GCA_945881865.1 Fimbriimonas ginsengisoli Gsoil 348
CGCTACGACTTGGTTCTGGAGCCGGGCGTGAAGCCAACTTCGGTGAAACTACGCTACGAAGGAGCCAACAACCTTCGCATCGACGCTGACGGTGCGTTGGCTTTTGACACCGTGGTTGGCACGGTTCGCAACCAAGATCTTTTTGTCTACCAAACCAAGAACGGTGAGCCAATTCCAGTTGAAGCCAAGTTCACCTTAGACAAGTACAGCCGCGTCGGCTTTGAGCTTGGTGCGGTAGACCCGACCCTTCCGGTTGTCATCGACCCGCAGGTCATCACCGCCAGCACGAAGTTTGGCGTTACAAGCGCCAGTGCCAGTGACGACCGAATCCTGAGCGTCGCGGTGGACCCGGCGAACGGGGAATACGTCTTCGCCGGAATTACGCAGTCGACGACTGCTCTAGGATTTCCAACCCACACGGGAGCCTACCAAAGCAACAATGCAGGGGGCACCTACGACTACTTCATAAGCAAGATGCGACGGGATATGAAAGGAACCGGCGCCGGAAACAACATTGCCGGTACGGACCTTAGATTCACGACCTTCTGGGGAACCAGCGGCAATGAGGGCACTGGCCATACTGGTGGCAACTCTCACCGAGGCTGCAAGGTCTCTATCTCCGGTGCCATTTTCTTTGGTGGCTTTGCTACCGCGACGACAGGCCTCGTTCCCGCCTCCTTCACGGCTACACAAAGTCACAAGAAGACCCCGGGTGGGATCGACGTCATCCTAGGTCGGTTTAACTTGAGTCTCGGAACTCTCACAAATGCGACGTACTACGGCGGAACCGGGACCGAGTACTTCCATGATATGGTGGTGCATCGGGGACGCCCGATTATCGTCGGCCGAACCCTATCGACCAACTTGCCGACGGCGGGCACATTTGCCGACACAACCCGGACAGGACGGTCGGACGGATTCCTTGCATACTTGGATGCCGATTTGAACCGACTCCCGGAGATGGCAACTTATCTCGGTGCTTCTGGTACAAGTAATAATAACACAACAAATGCGCACGCGGTGGCAGTTGCGTCCGACGGCGAGGTTTACGTCGCCGGCCGCACAGCCGCTTCGAACTTCGTAACCGCCTATGGCTTTACAAATTCTACGTTGGCCGACCCTACGCGGACAACCTATCAGCACGTCAAACTCTCCGCCGCTGCGGGAAATGACTCGTGGATTGCACGCGTTACGCTGCGTGGAAAGGTGCGCTACTGCACCTTCCTCTCCGCAGACGCTGAGGATGGGATCTATGACATCGCGGTGAACCCGCTCGATGGCAGTGTCGTTTGTGCCATCGAAGCTGCAGGCTCAACAACTCTCAAGGAGGCTATTCCGGCTGGCAGGATCGACAATGTTTACGCAGGGTCGTTTGAGGGCCTCGTCGCCGTAATCTCGGCCGACCTCCGAACCCGTTCCGAGATCTCGTGGATCGGCGGTTCAGGAACGGATCGCCTTCGCAACGTTGAAGTGACCGACACTGGGCGAATCATTCTGGCTGGCTCAACCAGTTCTCGAACGGCCTGGTCTACGAACCCAAACGCGGTCTCCATCCTACAGCCCCATATAAGTCATGCTGGCGGAACGAGAACCGGCTCCCAAGAGGCCTTCGCGGCGCGGCTTGGAAGCACGTTACGAAATAGCACCGGAAACCAAGTTGTCACTTTCGGCGGATCCCGCAGCGAAACGCTTGTTGACCTCGTGCTGGCCGGCCCTTTTGCGGATGCCGTTGTCGCTGGGTACACGGCCTCAGGGGCTGGCGGCACGAATAACTATCCAACCACTGTAAATGCGTACTATGTGAACTCGACGAGTACGACTAATATAAATGGCTTCCTAACAAAACTTTCGGCCTCTGCCGATCCGATCGGCCTTTCCATTGCCGACCCGACGTTCCAGGGCGGACTGAATTCAAAGGGCGAAGCCAAGTACACCTGGGGGACGATAGAACTGAACGGCCCATCCACCCTGCTGAAGACCGTCAGCATCAGCTCGAGCAATTCAGCGATTGCTTTTCCGGAACCCTCGATTACGATTCCCCCTGGCGATCGCAAAGCTTCCTTTAAGATCTACGTTTACGGCTCAGCAATGAGCCAGAACGTTACCATCTCCGCCGCAAATAGCGGCACCACGGTGACGGCGCCGTTGACGGTACTTCCTTCGCCACGTGTGCAGGTCTACTTCAGCGCGAACCCGGCCAAAGGCGGCCTGGATGGTAACGGGAACGCAAAGTATGTTTGGGGCAGCGTGTACTTGAACTCGCCGGCGATCACGGCAGAGACGGTAATGCTGACCAGCAGCAATCCGGCGGTCGCGATTCCAGCATCCGCCTCTGTTCAGGTCTTGCCTGGACAGCGGAGCAGGTCGTTCAAAATCTACACCTACGGCGTGGGTGCCACCACGAATGTGACGATTTCTGGCACAAACAGTTCTTTTACGGGCATGGAAGCCCTTACGGTAACGCCCTAAGCCAGATACTTGGTGAGGGCCTCGCTAAGGACCTTCGCGGTGAACGTCACCAGCGGAAGGCTGTCGGAATAGCGAAGCCGAGTTGGGCCCACAAGCCCGATGACCCCGGCTTCGTTTTCTCCGATGTAGAAACTCCGCCGCACGACCGAAAGGTTGTGCATCTGCTCGTTCCGATTCTCCTTTCCGATGCGAACCGGGGTGGAGTCCTCTCCCGGTGCCACCGCTTCGTAAAGCAATTCGCCCGAGCTTAGCTCTTGCAGCAGGTGCGTGAATGCGGCGACATCGTTTCGGAACTCAGGCTGGGAAAACAGGAATTCTTCACCTTCGGTGATCAGCTTCCCGCGCGTGTGTTCTTTGGCTACGGTGCGCACAGTGCCCCAGACCGTCTCAATAAGCTTATCCATCGAAGGATGGGATGCCGAAACCGGTGCTTTCGCTTTAGAAAGGGACCGGAGCTTCTTGCCCAAAAGGGCGTTTTTAAGGAGCTCGTTTGCGAGGCCAACGTCATCAAGGGTGAGTCCGGGCGGGCACTCCACCATCCGGTTTTCGATGTGGCCGTTGCTGAGAGCGAGAACGAACAAAGCTTGGGTCGGGCCAAGCGCCGAGAGCACGGCCATTTTCACCGTAACTTCCATCTCGCGCACGGTCGTCGCGACGCCCAGAAGCTGTGACAGTTGGCTGAGAGCTTTCGCGGTGTCGCGCAGGACAAGCATCAGCGCCTCGCCTTCGCCGGCGGCGGTCCGCACGCGGGTCTTCACACTTTCCTCGAGCTCGCTGGCGATCACAAGACGGTCCACGTAGTAGCGGTAGCCGCGGTCGCTGGGAATGCGGCCGGCGCTCGTGTGGGGTTGGTTCAAGTACCCCAAGTCCAGCATCTCGGCCATTTCGTTGCGAACCGTGGCCGACCGAACTCCAAGCGGATACTTGGCCACCAGGGCTTCGCTGCCGACGGGCTCGGCGGTCATCACATACTCCACGATGATCGCGTGGAGGATCGTTTGTTTTCGTGGATCAAGCTCGCTCATTTTGCCTCTTCCTTTTATACGATCAAAAAGGTCCCGTATCCGGACAAGGTTTTGCCCGGATAGCGATAGTATGAAGGCATGATCTCACGTGCCGGAAGCTTTGCGGCGATCTGCTCTCTCGCGCTCGCCGGGTCGGTCCTCGGACACCCACAGGAAGAGGTCTACAGCTTCGAGCGAACCTACGTTACCGGGGAAGTAGACCGGTACCGGGTTCAAATCAAGTTCGAGGGAGCATTCTCCGGCGAAATCAATACTCGGGTCATCCAGACGGTCAAGAAGACGTATCCGAACGGCGACGCCGACGTCGAGACCCGGTCGTTGGGCGGGGAAATGATGGTGATGAACCAGTCCGGTTCGGTGCCAGAGACTCCGGCCCAAACGGTTCGCGTGAATCGAAGCGGTGCGCCGGCCGACCCGAAAGGGAAGACGAGGGCCAGCATCATGAACCCGATGCAGTATGCGTCTTATATCGCGAAGGCTGGCCTCATGGTCGGGCAGGAGCTGAAAGTGGAGGACAAGTCGCCCGACGGCAACGTGACGGGAACGCTAAAGCTCACCGAAGTCAAAGAAGGCCGAGCCCAGTTGACCGGAGCGATGGACTTCACGACTAAGGACGTTCCGAATCCAGTTCACATTGAAATTAAGTCGACGGTGGCTCTGGACACGAAGAAGCAGGTCGAGACCAGCGGCGTCCTCACCGGATTGCCGAAATCCAATGAGATGCCGCCGATCGATCGGCTGATTTTCAAAATCACGCGAGAGCGCGACTAGTCTTTCTCGACACCCTGGGTCGATCCGTCGAAAGTGAGGCCTCGCTCGGCAAGTCCCTTGCCGTGCGCTCCGGCCTTTGCCACCGGATACGCAACACCGGGCCGCATCGCCGCCCAAATCTGGCGGTTCAGCACGTCGGGGTTAGTGGCATCCGGACGACCTAGGCTCAGCTTGCCGGAGCCACCCACGCGATTCACCTCTTCGAGCGAAACGCGTGCCGGTCGGAGCGCATACGGCCGGAAGTCCGGCTTCGTCGTAAAGCAAGCATCCATCAACGGGGCGTCGCGGTCGAACCGATTCATCGGCGGCACACCCAGGATGTGTCGGATGGTCCGCAGCACCGACGTCTGGTTGTAGAACTGCGAGACCACCGCGCCGCGCCGCGTGTAGGGGCTGGCAACCAGCGATGGGCTTCGGTGGCCATCTACGTGGTCAAAACCGTCCTGCGCGTCGTCTTCCACGGTGAACACCACGGTCTCCTTCCAGTACTTGCTCTTGGAAAGGGCTTCCAGGATTTGCCCAACGGCAAGGTCGTTATCCGCCATGTGCGCCCGCGGGGTCGGCATTCCCACCGATTGACCCGAGAGGTGGTCCTGCGGCAAATAAACGAATGACAGCGAGGGAAGCGGTTTACCGGCCGCCTCAAGCTGCTTCAGATCCTTGATGAAGACGCTGGCGCGGATGACGTCGGGGATTCCCATGTTCCAGCCGGGATAGTCCGGATGGGACAGCGACTTCAGGCGAGCGATCCCGATGTTCTGCTTGAACTTGAAGTCCCGCTTTCCGGCAAGAAAGTCCGCCATCAGTTTTGCGTGGCTCTCGCCGCCCGCGGGCGTTGCATAGTCGTACTCGCCAAAGTTGCGGAAGGTCTTCTTGGCGGCAAGCACGGCATCCCAAATGTGGCCGGTCGACGAGATCGCAAGCGGGTCATCGCCGTACGGGTAGCTTCGCGTCCAGCCGCCAAAAGCCCGCTGGAAGTAAGCGCCAGCGTTTCCTTCGGTCGCCCAGGAGTGACCATCTGCGCTGAGGATTCCGTTGCAATAGAAGTTGTCGAGGAGGACAAACTCTTTCGCGATGGCATGGTGGTTCGGAGCGACGTCCGGGCCAAAGATCGCCAACGACGGATCGCCGTCGCCTTCCGGAACCGCGCCAAACACCTGGTCGTAGGTTCGGTTTTCCTTGAGAATGTAGATGACGTGCTTGAAGACCGACGGCTCGCCGACGCGCTCTGGAATCGGAACCGGCGCGATGCCCGGTCGCGGCTTCTGTACCACCGGCTCGCTTGCAACGGGGCGGCCCGCGAAAGTGGCTGGAACGGAACTCAGCACTCCGGTGAAGTCATAAACGCCGCGCTTGTTGCCGGTGGCGGAACGAGAGCCGATCCCGCGAGAGGCGGCAATGAGCAGGTTGCCGTTTGCTTCGGCGAGCGCGGTTGGGAACCAACCGCTTCGAATCTCGTGAAGCGGCTTGCCTTTGGTGCTAAGCGCAACTACGGCGTTTCGACCGCCGCAGGCAACGAATACGGTCTCGTCAATTTGAAGCAGCCCGTTTGGCGCGTCGGCGGATTGTCCCTTCCAGACGGTTCGGGTACGTCCAGTCTTAGGGGCCGTGGCCGTGACGCGGGCGTCGTTTGCGTTCGCGGTCCAAATCTCGTCGCCAACCATGATCATTTGGGTGGGCTGGGAGCCGACCTTTGCCGTTCGGGTTCGCGTGCCGCTGGCGGTGTTGACAAACACGAGCGAGCCGGGGAGAGATATACCGCGTGCATCGACGGCGACTTTGGTTCCGCTGGCGTCAGCTTGGGCTCCCTTGCCAACCGGTCGGGTTCCCCAGCAGGAGACCACCCACTCATCGCCGACCTTCAGCAACGCATACGGCGCAACATCGACGGCAACCCGTCGCAGGATTTTGCCGTTCATGATGTCCACCTCGGCGATCGCGTTATCTCGGTTAAGGCAAACCCAGGCGGTGCTTGCGGAAGAGAACGTAACGCCCTGCGGATACGAAGCTCCCGTAACCGTGGTTGAAGGCAAATTGATGCTGCGAAGGATTTTCGGTGCGTCGCCCGAGATGTCGACGACATTCAGTTCGCTTCCGGTACCGGTGACCAAAAGAGTTTTGCCATCCGCCGAGACATCCATGCCATAGAGCGAGCCCTTTCCGGGGAGATCTAGCCGCGTGACCAAGCGAAGTGTCTTCACATCGCAGACGCTGATCCCGCCGTTGTCCTTCAGGTAGATCCGATCTCGGACCACGCTCGAGTCCACCGGCCGGTTGTTGATGACGACTTTCTCGCCGTCCGGAAGGATTCGTTGGTAGGTTGGCACAAGGGTGCCGGTTGCGTCGGTCTCGCCGACCTTATCCCTATTGATAAGCGAGAAGCCGATGGCAGCCCCGATTCCTGCGACCCCTAAGAGCAAGGCGGCTAAGTTCTTTCGTCTCACAACCAAACTATAAACCGTGGCGTGGTCAGTTTCGGCACTCTTAACGATCAGCTAACATGATTTCTTCGATCTGTTTCGAAGTTTGGCGCGGCGCAGAAGCTTTCCACCTTCCACCGGCGGTTTCTTCGCTCTAGCCGAACCGAAACGTCTGCGGTAAGAGAATCGCTCGTGAGGCCGAGGGCCGAAACTCCCCGGTGCTCAGCGAGCACGGAGAAACGAGCCGTTGCGCAGTTGCCCTCCACGGCGATATCGAACGGGCCGGTGTAGTGCCGAACGCGGAAGTAACCGTCGAGATAGCGCCACTCATCGATGCTGCGGTGGACCAGCGTGCCGTTTCCGGTCTCCGTGACGAGACGGGGCTCGGCGACAAAGAGATGTCGAAGGGCGGCCCACTCGCGACGGTCGAGCAGGAACATCAGCGTCTGCAAGAGGTTGCGTACCTCTTCGTCGAGTCCTTCACCCGGTTTTCCGAAAACTTCGGTAAATCGGGCGTCGCGCAACGGACCGGTGCGAAACCGGTTGACGGACGCCTCGCCTCCAAACATTGATTCCCGCGCAACCACGTGCCTCCTATCGGCAGGAATTTCCATATCTTTATTCCTGACAAGGAGATTTTTGAAAATGATCCGGCGGGTATCCTGTAGTCCCGCTTAAGGTTGGGGTCGTTTTGCCGACGGCCTGTTTTTAGGCGGATTTCAGGAAACACACATGGCAGGATTTAAAGTTCGCATTCGGCTTCGCGCCTACGACCACCGCATCATCGACCAATCGGCGGAGAAAATCGTCGAGACGGCCAAGCGCACGGGCGCACGGGTAAAAGGACCGGTTCCTCTACCGACGCACCTTCGACGCTTCTGCGTTATCCGCGGACCCCACATCGACAAGGAGTCGATGGAGCACTTCGAGCTTCGCACCCACAACCGTCTGATCGATATCGTCGAACCGACGAACAAGACGATCGACGCTCTGATGCGCTTGGACCTTCCGAGCGGCGTCGACATCGAAATCAAGAGCTAACCGCTCTTTTTGAAGGCCCCGAACGGTTAGTTCGGGGCTTTTTTGTCGGTGCCGATCTCAACTCTTGCACCGCCGGAAGACGTGACCGTGCTGACCCCCGAGAGGAACTTGGCACTTGCGCCGCCGTTCACGTCGCCGGTGAGGTCGCCAGCCGCAAAATTCGTTGCGGTGATCGAGGATGCTCCGGAGACTTTTACCTTCGTCGTCTTCGAACTACCATCTGCGATCGAAGCGGAACTAGCCCCGGATAGTTCGAGATCAACGTTTTCGGCCTCAATCTTCGCCGCCTGGAACTTCGAGGCTCCACTGAGGCTGAGGTTCACCCGGTTCACGACGCCCGTCGTAACGATTTTGCTTGAACCGGATGCCGTGCCGGAAATCCCGACTACGTTTGCGGCGGCAACAACGACTTGAGATGCCCCGCTCGCATCCGCCTGAATCTCCATCTTCTTACCGTTGATGGTCAGTGATCCGCCCCCACTCGCGTTTGCCTCCAGCTTCTGATCTTCGAAGCCGGTCACGCTGGCTTTGCTTGATCCGGAAGCCGTCACGCCTTCCAGTTTCGGAACGACAATCGATATCCTAACTGGCAAGTTCGTTTTGAAGTCTTGTGGAATGTCAAACCGAACGGCATTGTTGCGAGACAGAACCGGCGTGATCAGGTTAGCGATTTCTTTCTGCGCCACGATGGTGATGCTTTGCTTGTCGCCCTTGGTGATGTCGATCGTAAAGGCGAATTCTGCCTCGACCCGGGTGAAAGCTTGCGTGAACTTTTTGTCCACCTTTACGGCGTCACCGGCTCCGACGATTTCGGGGCCCTTACCAACTTTTACGGTCGTCTCGCCGGTGGAATTGGTCGTCGAAGAAACGTACCGAGAGCCAAACGTCGTTGCATTGCAACCGCCGGCCAAAACGGCAAGTCCACCGATAAGCACCGCCGCGATGGCGAAACGTCGGTCCAAGTTTTGCTTTCGAGATGGGGGAACAGGTTGCACGGCTTCATCATAATGGGTTCCGTTTGCATGTTCCCACCTCACCGCAATATTTGGGCCGAACGGCCCTCAAGCGGATGATGCCGACTCGCGGCCATAATTTAAGGGGTTCATGACCCACGACCTCGTTCTGGTTGTCGATTTCGGCGGCCAATACACCCAGCTTATCGTTCGCCGCATCCGCGAGTTGAATGTCTACAGCGAGATGGTCGCTTGGAATGGCGCTGCCGCTGCCATTAGAGACCGCAAACCTTCTGCCGTAATCCTTTCGGGCGGGCCACGATCGGTGCTGGAAGAAAACGCACCGAACCTCGACTTCAGCGTTCTAGAGGGTATCCCGACGCTCGGCATTTGTTACGGGCAGCAGTTGATGGCGGCCGCCCTTGGTGGGGAAGTTCGTTCGACTTCCCACCGCGAATACGGTTTCCAAACTCTTTTGGAGCAGGCCGAGGGTTCGCTTGTGGCCGAGATGAGCTCGCCGGAAGTCTGGATGTCGCACGGCGACCAGGTGATCGGGGCGCCCGCCGGGTTCGAAGTCACGGCATCCACCGCCGCCTGCCCGATCGCCGCCATGGAGAATACGGCCGCTCAGAAATACGCGGTTCAGTTTCATCCCGAGGTGACGCACACGCCGTCCGGCCGAGCCCTGTTGGCCAAGTTCATTCAGGTCGCCGAGGTCCGGCAAGACTGGACGGCGGAAAACTTCATCGAAGAGCAGATTGCTTCCATTCGGGCCACGGTCGGCGACGGTAAGGTTTTGTGCGCCGTCTCCGGCGGCGTGGACTCCAGCGTCATGGCTGCGCTGCTTACGCGGGCCATCGGAGATCGCGCGGTTTGCGTGTTTGTCGACCACGGCCTTTTGCGTAAGAACGAGGCGGCCCAAGTTATCGATACGTTCGGAACGTATTTCAACGGCAACCTAAAGGCGTTCCACGAGCACGATCGCTTCTTTGGCGCGCTGGCCGGCCTGACGGACCCGGAGAAGAAACGAAAGGTCGTGGGAGAGCAGTTCGTCCGTGTGTTCGAGGATCACGCCGATGAACTTTCCGGATGCGACTATCTCGCGCAAGGGACGCTCTATCCCGACGTGATCGAGTCCGGTTCGCCAACGGCGGCAAAGATCAAGACCCACCATAACGTCGGCGGCCTTCCCGATTGGATGCGGCTAAAGCTGATCGAGCCGCTGCGGTGGCTATTCAAAGACGAAGTCCGCGACGTTGGCCGCCGATTAGGTTTGCCAGACGAGATGGTGGACCGAGAGCCGTTTCCTGGGCCGGGACTCACGGTTAGGATCGTTGGCGAAGTCACCCGGGAACGCGTGCAGATCGTGCAAGACGCCGACTGGATTTTTCGGGAAGAGCTCCGGATGGCCGGCTTGCGCAAGGAGATCTGGCAGTCCTATGCGGCGCTGCTTGACGTTCGTAGCGTCGGCGTGATGGGCGACGAGCGAACCTATCAGCACCCGATCGTGTTGCGTGCCGTGCAAAGCGAAGACGCGATGACGGCGCGCGCGGTCAACATCCCGTTCGAGGTTTTGGAACGCGTCGCCTTCCGCATCGTCAACGAAGTTTCTGGGGTCAACCGCGTGTTTTACGACCTCACGAGCAAGCCGCCGGCAACCATCGAACTGGAGTAGAAATGGCAGAAACCCTTGACCTCCTACTGGATAACGCGACGATTACGGCGAAGATTGCCGAACTTGCGCGCGAGATTGAATCGGATTACGAAAATGAATCGGTCGTTTTGGTTTGCATCCTAAAGGGATCGATCCACTTCCTCTCCGATCTGGCTCGCCACGTTCGGCTCGATACCCGCATCGACTTCATCCAGGCCAGCAGCTACCACGACTCCAAAACCAGCTCGGGCGTTGTGCAAATTCGCAAAGATCTCGACATCAATATCGAAGGTCAGAACGTCATTATCTGTGAAGACATCGTTGATACCGGAACGACGATCAACTATCTTCGAAGCCTTCTCGAAACGCGCAATCCCAAAACCCTACGCGTGGCGGCGCTTCTTTCGAAGCCATCCGCGCACGTTGTAGAAAACAGCATCGATTATCTCGGATTCGAAATCGAAAATGAATTCGTGGTAGGATATGGACTGGATTACGCAGAACGCTACCGCAATCTGCCGTACATCGCCATTCTCCGCGGAGCCTAGGTTCAACCGAGCGTTGAACATTTGCCCAACCACACCTTTCGCCGCGGAAATTCAGCAAACAACCCATCATGACGCACAGCTTCCGACCTCGAAAGCAGCAACCCCAGAACCAAGAAGGCGGCGGACGTCGCCGTCGCGGCGGTGGCGGAGGAGGCCGACAAGGACTCCCGCAAACCAATGACCAAGAACTGGAACAGCTGCCGGAGCAGGACTACAACTTTTTTGACCAAATGACGCCGGCCGGCCTGCTGAAGGCCGCCAAAGCCGCCAAGCTAGACCCAAAGGTCCACCTTCGCCACGAGCTTATCGAAAAGCTTCTGCACCTTACCAACCAGGCAGAAGGCGCGGTTTACGATAAGGGCATTCTCGAAACCATGGGCGACGGCTACGGATTCCTGCGCCGCCCGAATTACCACATCACCTCAAACGACGTTTATCTCAGCCAGAATCAGGTTAAGAAGGCGAACCTGAAGTCCGGCGACATCGTTTTCGCGCAGATTCGACCCGCGCGAGAAGGCGAGAAGTATCCCGCACTGCTAAGAGTCGAGAGCGTCAATGGCATTGCTTCGCAAGCGCCGGAGATGCAGAAGCGGAAGTCGTTTGACGAACTCACCCCGCTGTTTCCGAACGAGCGTTTGCGAATGGAAACAGTTGCCGAAGCCATTCCAGCGCGAATGGTTGACCTTATCTCTCCGATAGGAAAGGGCCAGCGCGGCCTCATCGTTTCACCTCCGAAAGCCGGTAAGACCACGATGATGAAGACGATTGCGAACGCAATCACCGTGAATCATCCGGAAGTTTACTTGATGGTTTTGCTCGTGGACGAGCGACCAGAAGAAGTTACCGACATGAAGCGGTCGGTTCGTGGGCAGGTCATTTCGTCGACGTTTGACGAACCGGCGGAGAACCATATGCGTGTTGCTGAGCTCTGCCTAGAGCAGGCAAAGCGACTCGTGGAAGCAGGACGCGACGTTGTGATTCTCTTGGACTCGCTGACGCGACTCAGCCGAGCTTCGAACTTGACGATCAATCCTTCGGGACGAACCCTCACGGGTGGTCTGGACCCGGCGGCTTTGTACCGACCCCGACGGTTCTTCGGTGCGGCGCGAAACGTGGAAGAAGGCGGATCTCTCACGATCATGGCTTCCGTTTTGGTTGAAACCGGTTCGAAAATGGACGAAGCGATTTTCGAAGAGCTTAAAGGAACCGGTAACAGCGAAATCGTTCTCGACCGCGATCTTGCCGAGCGGCGAATCTGGCCGGCAATTGACGTCAAGCGGTCTTCGACGCGACACGAGGAGTTGTTGTTTAAGAAGGAAGAGCTCGAGGGCGTGGTGCAGCTCCACCGACTTCTGGCAAACCAAGAAAAGTCGTACGAGGCGACCGAGTCGCTGATGAAACTTCTGAAGCGAACACCGAGCAACGCGGCTTTCATCGAATCCGTCATTGCCCGCACGAAAGCAACCGTGTAATATGGCGGCGTGACCACCGCCGAGATCTTTGCCGCCGTTCGCACCGGGGACGTTTCGCACTTCGAAGCGAACCCGGACCAAATCCAGTTGCGAAACCCCGAGTCGCGTGCGGAGAACTCTCGCCTCTGGTACGAGATTTCGCCATTGCACGCGGCGGCGGCGAACGGCCAACTCGCGGCCGTAAAGCGGCTCGTCGAGCTCGGCGCGGAGGTTTACAGCCACCCGCTTTCGACCTATCCGGCGGTGGTCGTCGCCGACTGGGAGGGCCATCCGGAGGTCGTGAAGTACTTCCTGGAAGAGATTCCGGATAAGGCAGAAGGCACGCTTGGCATCGGCGTGACCTGTAACCTGGCGGGACGCCAAGGATGGATTGACCAGGTTCGACAGCATATTGTCCGTGACCCATTGGCGGTGCATCAGCGCGGCTGGATCGGCGACACGCCGCTTCATTGGCCCGGCCACAACGGCTACATTGAGATCGTGCGGCTGCTCCTGGACGCCGGTGCCGACCCAAACGCCGAGGAGAACAACTGGATCGGCGGAACACCGCTGCATTGGGCCAGCGAGCGGCACGTCGATATCGTCAACTTGCTGATTGAACGAGGCGCAAACCCTAACGCGCGCGTAACGCGGCCCGGTTCCCACCACTTAGGCGGCACGCCGCTTCATTGGTGCGCCCGGCAGCCGGAAGACTGCGTGGAAGTCGCTCGTGCCTTGGTTCAAGCGGGAACGGACCCGAACGCGTTGGACGCGTTCGGGAAGACGGCCGCGGAGTATGCGCGGCCGAACATCGCGGCGTTTCTAGCTGCCTAGCTTAGTCCCACCAGAAGAACCAGATCGGGTTGCCCAAGAGCGATTCGGCGAGGTTTGCTACCGTCTCGGTGCCTTGGTCCACGACGTCGCTGGCAAAATAGGCCTGTTCGAAGGCCAGCGTCTTGGCGTCGTTTGCGTCCATCACCGGCTTCGTCAAAAACAGTTCGATGGCATCGCTGGTGAACGAGAAGGGAACCGCGCCGTAGCCGGCGTTCCATCGGCGTAGGACGGCGGTGATCTCGGCGTCTCCCGGGCAGTCGTTCCAATCGCCAAACGTAAGCTGCGTAAAGACGTCGGTCGGATTCTTTACGGGAACAAGGACAATGGCAACCTGGCCAAACTCTTCTTCCTCGTCCTCGGCTTCTTCTTCGTCGTCCTCATCCTCGTCGTCCTCATCCTCATCTTCGAAGTCGTGCAGTAGAGCGCTCTGAAGGTCGAGTTCTTCGGCTTCCGGAAGCTCTGCGGCATCAAAGTCTCCCCAGGCTTCGGCATAGCCTTCGGCTACTTCGTCATCCTCATCGACGAGTTCAAGCTCTTCCTTGCGGGCGGCAAAGAATTGCTCGACGTCAACCTCGTCGGCGTCGGCAGAAACTTCAGAAGGCGTGGCGGCCTCGCCTTCTTCTAGCTCGGGAGGATTCAGAACAACGTTGGGCGTCGTCAGCATCGGCCAGAGGCCGGTACTAGGGAATGCGGCAACGTGGGCTTGCCAAACTTCGAAGGCCTGCTCCTTCTCAACCCATTCAAGCGAAAACGTCCCTCGCGCGCCGATTAACTCAATGGGAAGATCCTGTTCCATCGGCCGCAGGTTATCCGAAAGGAGAGGCCGTTAGCGACGGTCGCCAGCGGCCTGGCTCTCACTTCTTATGTCAATTTTCCAATCGGTCAGTCGCGCGGCCAGTCGAACGTTCTGCCCGCCCTTGCCGATCGCCAACGAAAGCTGGCTGTCGGGAACGACGACGAACGCGCTCTTTTCGGCTTCGTTGAGTCGAATCGAGTTGACCTTGGCCGGGGAAAGCGAGTCGGTGATGAACTTCTTCGGGTCGTCGCCAAAGTGCACGACGTCGATCTTCTCGTCGTAGAGCTCATCAACGATGGCCTGGACGCGGGTTCCACGAGGTCCGATGCAGGCACCAATCGGGTCAATGCGCTCATCAAGGCTGATGACGGCAATCTTGCTTCGTTGGCCCGGCTCGCGGGCAACGCTCTTGATGACGACAACGCCCTGCGAAATCTCCGGAACTTCCAGTTCGAACAGCTTCCGAAGAAGGTTCGGGTGGGTTCGGCTGACCGTGACGCGGAATCGACGGTGAGCATCATCGACGCGGAGAACGTACACCTTCAGGCGGTCGTTCGGGCGGTAAGGCTCCGTGGGAACCTGCTCGCGCTTCGGCAGCTCGGCTTCCATCTTGTTCACCTGGATGAAGATGCTCTGGCCCTCGCGTCGGCTCACGGTTCCGGTGACGAGGTCACCGATCTTCTCGGTGAAGACGGCCTGGATGCGATTTCGCTCCGATTCCCGCAATTTCTGCTGAAGTACCTGCTTCGTCGTCTGCGCGGCAATACGGCCGAACTGGAGCGGATCGACCGCAACGAACAGCGAGTCGCCGATTTCCAGCGCCGTGTCCTTCTTGCGGGCGTCTTCCAGGCTGATTTGGCGTCGCGCGTCGGTCACCACGGCCACTACCTCTTTACCCACCGAAGCACTGAGCGGAGAGAGCGTGATCTTGACCCGAATGTCGGCATCTCGCGCGCTAATATATTGCTTGTAGGCGGCCGAAAGAGCCTCTTCCAGATCCAACTGCAGTTCTTCTACCGGAAGATCTCGCTCGTCTGCGATTGCTCGAAGTTGCTGTAGAATATCCATCGCTCGTTCTTGTGCCCCCTATTTGTTCAGAACCTTCCCGACAAAAAAAGGCGGCCATAGCCACCCTTTACGCCGGTTGCTCTGAAGTTGTGCTAAGAGTATAGCATGCCGCTGACCGTCTTCGTTCGGGACCTTGAGGTCTATGCCTACCATGGAGTACCCGCCGAGGAGCGCGTGATTGGCCATCGGTACCGGCTTTCTGTGGACCTTGATTTATCCGAATGTGGGGCGGTGAAAAGCGATCTTGTATCTGAAACGGTCGATTACGGAGCCGTCGCCGGGCTGGCGGGGGCCATTATGCGGAGTTCCCAGGCCCACACGTTGGAGCGACTGGTTGGAGAAATTTCCGACGCCATTTTTGCGCAGTTTCCCACCGTCTCTGCCCTCCGGATCGAATTGGGTAAGCCAATGCCTCCGGCCGACGTGATCGTGCGCGAGCTTGGCGTCCTCTACTCGGCGCGGCGAGAAGGAAAGTAAGCTCTGCGGCATGAACTCGCCGGGGAGAAAGCTCCGCATCGCCGTTTGGTACAACCTCCCGAGCGGGGGGGCGAAGCGGGCTTTGCACTACCATTTGGCCGGCCTGAAGGCTCGTGGCCACCACCTGGAGGCGTGGCGACCGGATGTCCCGCAATTGGATTTCATGCCGATCTGCGAGGTCGTGGCGCAGGAGCACGTCGTCCCGCAAAACTGGAAGGCAACCCGGCCGGGCCCGCTCGTCATGAAAGTGGGGCAAGTAGCAAGAGAACCGGACCGAATGGTGGACGCATGGGACGCCCAGGGTCGGGCATGCGCAGCGGAGATCGAGCGTGGGGGGTTTGACGTGCTGTTTGCGAACACGTGCATGTATTTTCATGCACCGTTCTTGGGTCGATACCTGAAAATTCCGAAAGTATTGTATCTTCAGGAACCGAACCGGCCGCTTTACGAGCCGCTGCCGAGATTGCCCTGGCTACCGTTTTGCCCGGCCGAGCATCCGTCCGGTCTCCGGGGACTTCGGGCGAGGTTCATCTACGAGGTAGCACGGCGCGGTGCGGGTCTGAAAGGCCTTGCGGAACTGCAAAATGCTCGGTCCTACGATCGGATTCTCGTGAATTCGTTCTTCAGCCGCGAGGCTGTTTTGCGGGCGTACGGCCTCAACTCGAAGGTCTGCTACCTGGGCATCGATCCCGGAATCTTCTCAGATCATGCCAAACCAAGGGAGCGATTCGTGATCGGAATTGGAACCTTTGGCCCGACAAAGAATATCATGCTTGCCGTCGAGGCTATCGGAACCATTCCCGTCGACAAGCGGCCCGCGCTCGTATGGGTTGCCAATATGCAAGACGAGCCCTACTTGGCGGCTTGCCTCGCGCGGGCGAAAGAACTCGGGGTGGATCTTCAACCCAAAAAGATGATCCCGGATGCCGAGATGGTGGAACTGCTCAGCCGCGCAACGGCAATGGTTTATGCGCCGCGCCTGGAGCCGTTTGGCTTTGCGCCGCTGGAAGCAAATTTCTGCGGAACGCCGGTGATAGGCGTTGCGGAGGGCGGCGTTCGCGAAACCGTACAAGACGGGGTGAACGGTCTTTTGGTCGATCACGATCCGGTTGAAATGGGCCGGGCCATCGTTCGCCTCCTTGAGGATCCGGCCTTGTCACGACGCCTTGGCGAGCAGGGAAGGGATATTGCCCGCGAGAAATGGAGTGTCGAAGCGAGCATCGACCGACTTGAGGCGGAGTTATTCGGGGTGCTCCATTCGACGTGATTTCGGTTGTTATTCCCAGCTATAACCACGCCGCGTATCTCACGCAGGCGATTGAGTCGGTCATCGGGCAGACAGATCAAGACTGGGAGATTGTGCTGGTCGACGATGGCTCGATCGATGGAAGCGTCGCGATCGCAGAAGAGTTCTCCAGGAGATGCAATCTTCGCGTGTTCCGAAACGCGCGGAACCTCGGAACTTACGGCACGCTACAGCGGGCGGTTGAGCTTGCCGAAGGCCAGTTCATCGCGATCTTGAACTCGGATGACTACTGGGAGCCAACAAAACTTGCCCAGCAGCGCGCCGCCATCGAGGGAGCGTCGTTTTGCTACACGCTCGGGCAGCAGGTTGATGAGAACGGGAACGTTCGCCCGGATGACCAGCACGGTGACTGGCCGCGCGACCGGGTTCAAAACCTCTTGCCCTGGCTACTTTGCGAAAACCGCGTGCTGGCAAGCAGCGTTTTGTTTCGCCGGGAGAACCTGAAGTTTCATACCGAGTGCCGCTATTCCGGCGATTGGTTGGCGTTAATCGAGCAGAGCCTGCTGGGCTCCGCAGCCTTCATTAACGAGCCATTGACTTCGTGGCGGGTGCACTCCCAAAGCACGCATCGACGTAGCGCGGGCCAAGTTGCGGAGGAGGTCGCGGTCCGCGAGGCAATTTGGAGACGATTTGGCGAAACCGACCGGTCTAAGTTGGCGCACGGAATGATGCACCTCGCCGCGCTCCGCGTGCTTCGCGGAGAAATGGCGTCCGCAAGAATGATCGCCCTGAGGGCGATTTTTTTGCGGCCTGGCCAGACCACGTTTCGCCGTGGGCTTGCCGCCGCACTGCCGTCCGTCCTATCCCGCCGAAAACTTTGGCGGCAAGATGCGGCGATTTCTGCCGCACCTCTGCCTAAGATCGAGACGTTGGGTTAGGCCGCCACGGTCCAGCTACGTAGCATCCAGGCATGCTTCTCTAACGCCAGCAGTTGCGCGTGAATGAGGTCGGCGGAGACGACGTCCGCATCCTCAACTTTCTCAAGCCGGGTTCGTACCGCTTCGATAATCAGTTCCAATCGGTGAAGGATGAGGGACAATACGTCCGCGTCGAAGATTTCGCCGGTTGGCATCGCCGGAAGCAGGGGGTCTGCAACGAGAACATCGAGGTTGCCGTTCGCCGTCGATTTGAGCGCGCGAATCCGCTCCGCGCTGTCGTCGGCAAAGGTCTGAGCCGAAGCGTAAACGTCATCTAGGAACTCGTGAATCTCCAGAAAGCGTGGCCCGACGATGTTCCAATGCGCGTGCTTGGTCTGCAGACCAAGCACGAGATAGTCTTCCAGGTTCGCCTGCAGGGCGGTCGATACCGATTTCGTTGTGGTGGGTTCCATGGGTCTCCCCTCTGGTTACTCCCGGATTACCGACCAGCGGACGATTGCTGTCGAGGAAGGGCCACTTGGTCCCGGTAAATGATGGCCAGGCTGATCGCCAAGATGGGATAGCCAATGATGGCTCCGACTCCGGTCATGCTCAGCACAGCGACCACTAAGCCGAGAATAAGCGAGATGCCGGCGGCCGCCCAGAGCTGGGGCTTCAACGCCGCCCAACTGGCTTGCATTGCTTCCGCAGGTCCCAGGCGCTCGGCCACCACGAACGGCATCGACAGCAGGAGAAGCCCGTTGACCAGGAGGCCGGGGAGGCCCAAAAAGCAGATAGTTATGAAAATCGCCGCCCCCACAACAAGGTTAACGAGGAAGGAAACCAAGAAAATATTGAACCCTTGCCCGTCCAATCGGAACACATCGCCGGCAGAGATGGGCTCGCCCCGAAGGGTCATCAGCGCCATTCTCACCAGACCGCCAAGCGCGATGGCCTGAACCACACCCGCAGCGGCGGAGAGTGCAAGGACGATAAGACTGGTCCCGAAAAAGCCAACCAAGCTTGCCGGTGACGAAGTAGGTCCGGAGATGCCTGGCATGAATTGGCTACCAAAGTTCAGGATCGCCACCACAAAGGAAAGCGCCGCGGGAACCAGTGCGGCTACCAACCACACTCCGGCGTTCTTGGAGAAAATCTGAAAAGCTTCTCCAAGAAAGTCCAGGTTTAGCGACGGGCGATGAAATCCGCGCGGGTACTGCGTGTAGTTTGGAGGGGTTTGCATGGCTTCGAGTTACGTTACGGAAAATCGGCCTCTCAGGATTCAACGCGGAAGGAATTTGCCACCCTTTCGACATTTGGCATGTTCTCAACGGCGGTGAGTGCGGCCCGGAAGTCAGATTCTGTGGCAGGGTGCGTCAGGAAGACCATCTCGCCCCGACCTTCCGGCAACGTTTTCATCTCCATTTCGGCCAACGAAACCCCGTGCTCGCCAAACTCCAGGGCGATGGTGCCCAATACGCGCGGCCGGTCTTGAACGATCAGACGAAGGTAGTTACGGGTTTGCAGCGTGTCGATCGATTCGGTTTTCGCGCCGATGTCGTAGGGAAGCGCACTGCCCGGGCCACCGGCGGCAAGGTTCCGGCCGACGTCAATGAGGTCGCCGATGACCGCGCTAGCGGTTGGGTCGCTTCCCGCCCCGCGACCACTAAACATGAGATCGCCGACGAAGTCGCCGTTGAGCCAGAGGGCGTTGTAGACGCCGTGAACGTTGGCCAGCGGATGCGCCTTAGGTAGCAGAGTTGGATGAACCCGGGCGCGAATGCGATCTGGAGCGACGGCATCCACGATGCCGAGGAGCTTAATGCGGTAGCCGAGCAGGTCGGAGTAATGCATGTCTGTTCGCGTTACGGCGCGAATTCCTTCCCGGTGGATCGATTCCAAAGGGACCTGTTTGCCAAACGCGATGCTGGCAAGAATCGAAATCTTGTACATCGTATCGAATCCGTCGACATCGTTCGTGGGGTCGGCTTCGGCGTAGCCAAGCGCCTGGGCCGAGGCGAGCACATCGCCAAAGTCAGCCCCTTTATCCTGCATCTCCGTCAGGATGTAATTGGTGGTGCCGTTGAGAATGCCCATCATTTTCAGCACCGCGTTTCCCGCGAGTTGATGCTTGAGTGGCTGCACCAAAGGGATTCCGCCACCCACGGCGGCTTCGTAATGCAGATCCAAGCGGCGGGCCTTTGCCATGTGAACCAACCGCGAGCCTTCCTTCGCCATCAGCTCTTTGTTCGCGGTGACGACGTTTTTCTGGTTCTGGATGGCGCGCTCGACAAGGGCTCCGGCCGGGTCGGTTCCGCCGATAACCTCGATGATCACGTCGATGGTCGGGTCGTCGACGATCGAGCCGAGGTCGGTGGTGAAGAGATCGCTCGGCAATTCGCGGGGTTTTGATCCGTCGCGAACGCCAATTTTGACGACCTCAACCGCGAAGCCGACCTTCTTTTCGATCGACTCGCGATTGTCGGCCAGCATTCGGTACACGCCGGAACCGACCGTGCCGAAGCCGAGCAACCCAATCCTCAAAACGCGCGATGAACTCACGGTGCAAGTTTGGCATGCCTTCGCCGCCTGGTGAGGGGGCGCAGTTTTCTCAACATCCGCTAGGAAGTGCTTGTTATTTTCGGTTCGGTACCGTACATTACCGATATGATTTCGCATGCTTTACGAAATTGTTTGGCCCTTTGTTTCGCCGTAGTCTTTCTCGCTCCCGCAATAATTCAAGCCGCGCCGGTGCGAATCGCAACTTCGAACTACACCGTGCCCGGCGAGGTGAACGTCCAGTTTGTGGACGCGGTTACGGTGGACGACGGGAGCCTGTTTGTGCTGACGTCCGGTCTGGCCCTCAGCCAGCCCCGCCTGCGACTCACCCGCTACAACGTAAACGGCGGCAGGTCTTGGTCTCGAACGATCCTGGTTCCTTCCATCCCGGCCGCAAGCGACGAAGCGCTTAAGCCGGCCAGCCTACTCGGGCTTTCTGGCGGCAAGGTGCTTGTGCTTTCCCAGCGCGGACCTTCTGTTGAGACGGATGGCGTCGCGGTGGACATTGTTGGCCGAGTGTTTAACTCGGCGGGGAATGTCCTTGCCAATCGGGGAACTGCGCCAATCATTTACAACACGAAGGGCATAGAAAGTGACTTTTTCACCGCGCAAGCCACGTAAGACTTTCAGGGAGGCATTTGGGTCTTGGCAAACGGCTTTGCCGTGGGCAAGTCCGAGGCCGTCGCTCTCGTTCGATTCAACGAGAGTTTCGAACCCCAATTCGTGAGTGAGTTCCTTGGTGGAAACCTAACCGTAGACGGCTCTGGCACTCTCGTTGAAAAAGCGAAGGGCTTAGGAATCTGCCAAGGGTTCAATTTTGGTGCGTCCATTGCCTACCAATCGGTTACCGTCTCCGATTTCAACTACGCGGGCACAATTTTTCAAGACTCTAGCAGCACAATTACCGGCCAGAGTTACCGCGACAACACCTACGGGCCGGTGAGTTTCTCCGACACTGAAAGCACTGGTGATTTACGCTTTTCCAACCTCATCCCGAGCTTCGATGCGGCTTCGCGAGACCATCAAGCGGCTGCGTTTTTGCCCGTGCGGCCGTTTCAAACTCGTGCGGCTCTATTCCATCTGAGCTTGCCCTCCCTCAGTGGATACGGAGAACTCCAGCCGATGGTGTATCCCGACCCACCCCAGGTTGAAGCACTTCCAGGTCAACGTTTCGTGGTGGGCAACTTCATTTCGTTCGGGACGAGCGCGCAAAGGAGATTGATCCTCGGCTACGGCGTCCCCATCCAGGACAATCTGTTCTCGGCAGTAAATGCTTTGCTCCTTCCACCGGCTCCCTTGGCGAGCGATTGGCGGTTAGATTCGCTTAGAACCGATGCTGCCGGTAGCACCTACTTGGCCGGAGGGCCGCCCGTTGGCGGAAAAGAATCCCTCGGGATCCTAGTCCACTTTGATGTCAATATCGGCGAAAGAAAGCTGGGCGTGCTTTGGCAACTCACCAACCCGTCAGGCCCGTTCAAGGCGAAGCGAATCTTATCGACTACCTTGAACCGGATTTTTGCGGTCGGCGTGAACGATGCGGGGACTATCGGCGTGCAGCTTTTCCAAGAGCCCACCTACTACCGTGGCATTACCGTCAATGAGCCACTGGCTAATCCGGGTGATACCGGCTACTTTAAGATCGTGCTATCCCGTCCGGCTCCGGCCGGTGGCTACAAAGTGACCCTCAGTTATCCACGGAATCAACTCTCTGGCATTCCGTCGACCGTCACCGTCGGTGAAGGGGAGAGCTCGTTCGAAGGTACGTACGGCGTTCTGCCGACGGCTCCGGTGGGAGAAGCAACGATCACGACCCGGGTAGACCGGCTCCACGACACGGTGAATGCCGTCCACACTACAACGGTGACGGTTACGAACGATCCGGTCGAGCGACTCTAGGCTCGCTGTGCGCGAGTTGGCCCGTGCGATGGCTCGGGCCACCCGTATCTTATTCCTCGTGGAAGAGGGCGTGAGCGTCCTGGGACGGTAGGAAGTTTTTCCTACGCTTTTCAAGGCCTCAATGGAGAACTTGGGGCGAAAGACCTCGTAGAATTTTGGCGTGAGATTGTTTGGAACTCAGATCGCATTCCTTCTCCTCTTTCTGTGCATTCTTTCCGCGCCCTCCGCTTCTGCCGCGCCGGTTCGAATCGCAACTTCAAACTTCACTGTCTCAAGCCAGACCAGCGTTGAGTTTGTCGATGCCGTGACGGCGGATGATGGAGCCCTTTTTGTACTAACAGAGGGCCTCCTTGCGGGCCAAAGAAAGCTAACCCTGATCCGATATAGCGTGGACGGCATCCGGACTTGGTCGAGAACGCTGGATTTCCCCTGGTCGACTTCTTCGAGACCCGTGGCGATGAAGGCGGCGAGCCTCCTCGCGGTTCCCGGCGGCAAAGTCCTCGTGCTGTCGTCGCGCGGCACACCGATTGATGTTCCCTCTGCGGAAATCGACATGGTGGCGCGCGTTTACAGCCCCGCCGGAGCGCAACTAGCTGCCCGAGGGATCGCTCCAATTATCAAGAGTACGTATGGAGCCGAATGCAGCGTTTTCGCTGGTCACGCGATCGTGGCCCAAGACGGTCAGATCTGGGTTTTGGCGAGCGTGAAGGATGGATCCGGCCTTGAGGGGGCGTTCCTGATTCGATTTTCGGCGGGGCTTGACGTTGGCGCCACTCTGTTCTTGAGGGGGGCCATTGAGGACTTCTTCGGGGAGGAAATCACTACTACCGGGTGGGCGGGAGCGGGGCTTGCACCGAATGTCGGCTCGGGCGTCATAGCCACGCTGCGCACGAAGCTTCTTTTTTGGAATGGCTCTTTCGAATCATCGTCCAGCGTCGCTACCTACGCCATCAGCAACGGAGGCGGAACTTCCTTCTTGAATGACGACGGCGATTCCTTAGATAACGACACACTTTTTCGATTTGGCGAAGGCTTCGACCAAGCGACATCTGGCGCAAATCATCTGACTTCCTTCGCCCCCGTCAGCCGTAACTCCCTGACCTTCATGGGTTGCGACCTGGGTGTCGACTTCAGCGGGACGGTGCTGGACTTCCAGGCTAACAGCTATGGCACCGGCCTTGAAATTGAGGCAGTCCCAGGCGGAAAGTTCCTTGTCGCTGGTTATGAACCAACCTTCGGCGGGGGGCACTATTTAGCTTGGGGTGAGCCGAATCTCTCTTCCTCGGTTCCGTTCGAGCAGGCTGAGACCCTGCTTTTGCCGCTAGTTGGTCCCTCGGGTTGGGTCTTGTCTTCACTCAGAACCGATACCCAAGGAACGGGATATCTTGCCGGGGGACCGACGGTTGGTGGAAAAGAGTCGATCGGGATCAGCGTCGACTATGATCCAACGGCAAGTTTCATTAAAGCGGGCATTACCTGGCAGCTCACGAACAGTAGCGGTACGTTTTCTGCCAAGCGAATACTTCCGACCGCCCAAAACCGCGTGTTTGCGGTTGGTGTCAATCCGGCGGGCGTTGTTGGCGTGCAACTGTTCCAGCAGCCGACGTACTACCGCGGCATCACGCTCAGCGCAACCGCGTTGGGAAGAGGCGCGACGGCTTACTACAAGCTGCGTCTCGCCGCGCCTGCCCCGGCAGGCGGTTATCGGGTGGCGGTGACTGCCTCCTCGAGCCGATTTTCGGGAATTCCGTCGGTCGTCACCGTACCGGAGGGAACAACTTTTGTGGAGGGCTCATTCACTGTACGTGCCTCGGCACCGCTCGGAGACACGACGATCACAACCCGAGTTGACAGTCGCTACGACACGGTGAACGCAATTCACACGGCGACGGCAAACATAAGCGACTAAACATCCGCCAGGATCGCGGATCTTGGGTTGCACCGGCGGTTGCGCGCTGCCGGTGCAACCCGGTGCCTTCTGGGCTTGGCGTATTTGTCAAGCCGTGATGAATATCTCTTATCACCTACTTGTTTGCACCAGGTAAGGTGATTCATGGCTAAGTATTGGTCGGCACTCCTTTGCTCTTTATGTCTCGGCTTAGCGATGCCGAATATCGCTACCGCCGCTCCGGTGCGGATTGCGACCGCGAATTACTCGGTTCCCGGCGAGGTTGACGTTCGTTTCGTCGATGCCGTGACGGCGGACGATGGGTCGCTTTACGTGCTTACGTCCGGTCTTGCCCTCAGCCAGCCGCGCCTCCGACTGACTCGATGGAACGTAAACGGACTTCGAAACTGGTCGAAGACGATCAATGTGCCGTCAATTCCCGTAGGCTCGGCCGGGGCCATGAAGCAGGCGAGCCTATTGGCCCTGCCTTCCGGGAGCGTGCTTGTTCTGTCGCAACGCAACGCCCCCATCGAAACCCCGCTCGTCACGGTCGACATGGTCGCCCGCATTTTTAATCCGGCCGGAGCGCAAGTCGCGACCCGGGGTATCGCTCCCATTAACAAGGCCGAATTCACGGATCAGTACAACTTTAGTGACGGTCAAGCCACATTGGCGAACGACGGCAAGATTTGGATCTTGACGAACGGATGGTCCGCCGAAAACAATCCACTCACCGGGACTTTGGCGTCGTTCCACATCGTCTGTTTCAATTCCAGCCTAGTGCCGGAGTACTCATATCTCCGGTATGGCTTTACCGACTTGGTGAATAACGAGAACGAGGTCAAAGGCTTCGGTATCACCCCAATTGGGAGCGCCGGAGTGGCGCTCGCCTACCAATACATCTCTCGTTTGTTCGGGATTTTCGGAAATCAATCGAGTACGGAGCATGAGCTCCAGCACTTCACAACCGATAGCCGCCCGGTAAGCCTCCTTAGCCTTTATCTACTAGATACATTTGGCCCTGGATATGCCAGCTTCTTGCCCAGCTATAACCTGGCAACAACCGGCGACAACACGTTGACCTCGGTCCAGCTGTTCGACTCACCCTTCAACGCCCTGCTGGGAACCGATTCGAGCACCAACACGAGCACGGCAGCCGGCTCGGTTTTTCTGGCCGGTTCCGTCCAGCGCGTTGTGAGCGGGCCGGTGGCCGAAGGCAAGTTGTTCGTGGTGGGTGGCATTCAGAATCCCAACGAAATCTCGCTATTCTGGGGCGGCAACGCCGGAAGTCCTGACTTTGCCTTTGACAATGACCACGCCCTCCATTTGCCGGCGGCAACGCCTGCCCAACCCTGGCTACTCGACTCCCTCGCGAGTTCGACGGACGGCACGGTGTACGTGGCGGGCGGATATCAGACCGGTGGCAAAGAGTCTATTGGCGTCGAACTCAACTACGACTCGACGGCGATTCCGACCGGAATTACGTGGCAGCTCACGAACGCAAGCGGTTCGTTCGTTCCCAAGCGCCTGCTTCCGACGACCCAGAACCGCGTGTTCGCCGTCGGCGTAAACGCTTCGGGAGTCATCGGTATGCAACTGTTCCAGCAGCCGACCTATTACCGTGGCATCAC
The DNA here is from genome assembly GCA_945881865.1 of Fimbriimonas ginsengisoli Gsoil 348. Classification (GTDB taxonomy): domain Bacteria; phylum Armatimonadota; class Fimbriimonadia; order Fimbriimonadales; family Fimbriimonadaceae; genus Fimbriimonas; species Fimbriimonas ginsengisoli_A. Next base: position 25,645 of record CAMCVK010000015.1, read on the forward strand.
GGTTCCGGTCCGAGACATGTCTCCGGGGCAGAGCAATCAATTCAAGATCGTTCTCGCTCAACCGGCACCGGCTGGCGGATACCGCGTGACGCTCACGTACCCGGCGGGACGCATGTCCGGCGACACGACGGTAATTGTTCCGGAAGGAGAGAAGCGGGCCTTCGGTAACTTCACGGTTTCGGAGACGGCTACGCTTGGAGAGGCGACCATTACCAGCCGAGTCGACAACCGCTACGACACCGTGAATGCAACGCACACCGCGACCGTCGTCGTCACCTACTGACCGCCCGTACAACGCCACCGCCCAAATATGCGTCCGGGCGGTGGTGTATGGCGTTGATATCCCAAAAGCGAAAACTATTCAGGCTTTTTGCTCGCTGATTTTGCTTTCGGATTTTGGGACTGTAAACTCCGGCATCGGTATTCATTGCAGTAAATTGTGAAATACCTAAGTTGCAATAGGTTTATACAAGAGTTGTATTTCACGTACCTGAATTGATTGCGTCTCGTGAAAAACCAGGCCATCGTAGCTCGAATTTCCAACCAGAGAGACACCATATTGGCCAACCGCAGGTGTATAGTCAACGGATGCGTTCTTGGCGTTCGTATTCCTTTGTCTTCGTCTTGCTTGCCAGCATTCTTGCCGGTCAACCGGCCGTTGCGGCACCGCTCCGTATCGCGACCTCAAACTACGTTCCTGCCGGTGAAGTAGATATCAAGTTTGTTGACGCGGTTACGGTCGATGATGGCGCGCTTTACGTTCTCACTTCCGGACTGGCTTTTAGTCAACCGAAGCTGAGACTTACCCGTTACACCGTGAACGGTGTCCGCTCTTGGTCGCGGTCAATCACCGTCCCGTCGATTCCGATTGAGACGGCGGAGCTGATGAAGCCAGCGAGTCTGCTCGCCCTGGAAGGCGGCCGGGTGCTCGTGTTGTCGCAAAGGGCAGCACCCGTCGAAACACCAACTGCGACCATTGACATGGTTGCCCGAATTTTTGACGGCGCCGGGACCTTGTCGGCTAACTATGGAATCTCGCCGATGGTTCTTGCCGTGATGAGTCTAGAGACGAATCTAACTTCGGGTCAAGCCATCGTTGCGAATGACCGTCGGATCTGGATCGCGGCGGACGGAACCTTGCCAGACGGAAACACCACCAGCGTCCTGATCAAATTTGACCGCCACTTAAACAGGGAATCGCTGGTGTATGACGCGGGCAGCGAGACTTTTGACGACATGGGTGACGCCGACGATGCCACGTTCTCCCGCCAGATTTCGAAGAAGAAGACGATGGGCATGACTTCCAGGGCCAGCCAGGGGGTCGTTATTGCCACGCAAAATTTCTCAACCAATCAGAGCGATCTTGGCGATTACTCGTCGAGCGAGACGACGATCGTCGATCTCGATAACCGGCTGCGAGAAGGCAGTGCCAACTACGACAGCCAAAACTCCAGCGATCTGTGGGACTTCTCATCACACAAAGCCTACGACTTCGAAGTTTCCGGAAGTGAGCGGGTTGTCTCCTATCGAGGATACGACCGCACCCACTACTCGCTTCTCACGCTCACCTCGGGCCTGGGTTTCGGACTTACGGCCGACTTTGATGACGGCCAGCAGATCGAGCCGCTTGGAAGCGGATTGTTTGTCGTCGGCGGCTTTGCTCGGTTCGGACTGGCCGGTGAGAAGCGGATGATGTTGGGTTGGGGCGGATCTTTCAACGAAGAGTTTTTCCAGGGCGACAACTCGATGGTGTTGCCGCTCGCCCCGGACGCGAATCAATGGGTGCTAGGGTCCCTCCAGACCGACTCAACCGGAATGAGCTACCTTGCCGGCGGCCCAACGCTTGGCGGCAAAGAGTCGATTGGTATCGCGATTGCATGGGACAGCGAGGCCGAAGCGGCGGACCAGGGTGCGACCTGGCAGTTGACGAACTCGACCGGAACTTTTGGCGCGAAAAGACTGCTGCCAACAATTCAGAACCGAGTTTTTGCCGTGGGCGTGAATGCGGCCGGAGTCATCGGAATGCAGCTATTCCAACAGCCAACGTACTACCGTGGAATCTCCGTCAGCGAGCCAAAACTGAACCCCGGAGATACCGGCTATCTGAACGTTTCGCTTGCGCAGCCAGCCCCCGCCGACTACGTGGTGTCTCTATCGGTCCCTCGAAACCGGTTCTCGGGAATGCCGACAAGCATCACCGTTCCGGAAGGGCAAAGGTCGGCGGCGGTGATGTTCACCGTCTTGCCCGGTGCGCCGCTCGGAGATGCAACGATCACGACCCGAGTGGATCGGGATTGGGACACCGTGAACGCCGTTCACACGGCGACGGTGACCATCACGAACGACCCGATCGAGCGCCCGTAAACACCCTCGGGGGGCGGGTTTCACCACCGTTCTCGTCCCCCGGAAAACGATTCAACTTTTTTGCACGGTTTTGCGTGACACGGGATTACGGCTCGCAAAGCCCAAAATCGGGGAATGCTTGGGCGCAACGTTGCCATTCTTTTTGCCAGTGTGTTGGTGTTCTTCGGTGCCCTCCCAGAGGTTGCTCTTGCGGGGCCGCTTCGCCTCGCGATCTCCTATTTCGCGCCGCCCGGAGAAACCGGAATCCGGTTCGTCGACGCTACGACGTTGACGGACGGCAGCCTTTGCGTTCTCACATACGGTTTGGCGGGTCCGCAATCGCGACTCCGTTTAACCCGCTACGATAACTCTGGTGTCCGGACGTGGTCGCGCACGCTTCAGATCCCTTCGCCGGTTGAAGAAACCGGCGAAAACCTGAAGCAGGCAAGCCTGCTTGCTTTGCCAAACGGGCGGGTTCTGGTCCTGTCTCAGAGGCCGGGTCCGGCGGACGCTCCTGGCGTAACGGTGGACGTCGTGGCACGAATCTTCAACTCGTCGGGCGTCATCCTCGCAAACCGTGGTCTGGCCCCGATCGTTTCGATCGCCGACCGGATGGGAGTCAACTTCACGAGTGCGCAGGCGGTAGTCGACCGAGACGGCATGATTTGGATCGCTGCGACCGGTCGAGAAATCCAGTTTGAGAAGGCGTCCTCGGGACAGTTTTGCTTCGATGCGTCGATGGCGTTGCAGGGATTCCGCATGGACTACGGCTGGCTGGACGGCTGGTGGGAGGACTCGTATTTGTTCCTTCAAGATTCCTTGCTCAAAGGGAATGGCATCGCTCCTGGTCCGAACGGAGGAATTACCGTTGCCTTGAACGGCATCAGCCGCACCTACTACGGGTCGGAAGATACGACCTACCTTGACGATTTCGTTCTCTTTTGGGAGTGCAAGTTGAGCGGCGGCCGCATCATTCAAAAGAAATTTGTGGAACGCCCGGCGTACTCCAGCGTTCGGGGAAACACCATCTACTCTCCGCCCAGTTTTCACAAGGGATTCGATGCGGCTAGCTCGGCCGACGTGAGTCTTTTGACTTTGACTTGCGCCGTTGAAGAGAGCGTTCCTATGTCCTGCTCATTGGCCATTAACGATAACGGCATCGGGGACGTTCGAAATTGGCAGGCGATGAAAGCATCGGACACGTACGGCTTAGAGCCGCTACCAAACGGTGATTTCCTGTTCGTGACCCCGCGTGCCGGAACCGAGTCTGGCATCACGCTCGACTGGCGGAGGAGAGTGATTGACCCATCTTCAACTCCCTCGAACGTACTGGCGTCTTACGGCTCGTTGGTTTTGCCAACCGCTCCGCTCGCCACGCCTTGGATCATCCCCGGCCTGAAAACGGCATCCAATGGTGTGGCTTACCTTCCTGGCGGGCCAAGTGTTGGCGGAAAGGAGTCGATTGGAATCTCGGTAGCGAACTACTCTGACAGCGGAACCCAAAAACCGACCGTTGTTTGGCAACTTATGCAGGGAGTCGGCTCGTTCGGTGCAAAGGAAATTTTGCCGACTTCCGACGGCAAGCTGTTCGCCGTCGGCGTCAATGTTGACGGCCAGATCGGGATGCAGCTTTTCCAGGAGGCAACCTACTTCCGAGGCATCAGCGTGACGTCTCCGTTTCTTCGCCGTGGCGCAAAAGGCAGCCTCCGCCTGTTGTTTGCCGAAAGTGCCCCGGCCGGGGGTTACGTCGTTCAGCTGTCTAAGCTCACGGGCCGATTCAACGGAATCCCAACCCGAATCACGATTCCGGAAGGCAAGAACTTTGCTGAAATTGAGTTTGACGTACTGAGAACCGCTCCGGTTGGACCGATCACGATCTCCGCGCGCGGCGATCTGGCGCACGATTTGATCAACCCGGTCCACACGACGACGGTTGAGATCCAGTAAGGAACTCCAATTGGAAGGGACCGAGTTTCTCGTCCTTTCTTGACAAACCTGCCGAAATCGCGTATATTCGACTCTATGTGTCTTAAAGCGACTCGCTTATTTTTAGTTCTGTTCTGTTGCGCTTTGTTCTTGCCGGTAAAGGTCGCGTTCGCCGGGCCGGTTCGCTTAGCGCTGTCGAACTACGCCCCTCCGGGAGAGCGGAACGTTGGATTTATTGACGCCGTCACAACCACCGACGGCGGCTTGGGCGTCCTGACTTCCGGCGAGGCCGAAGGTCAGCCCCGCCTTCGTCTCACCCGTTACGACGCGAGAGGAATCCGAAATTGGTCGCGAACCATCTTGATTCCTTCCCCGGTCGTGGAGACCGGCGAGAATCTCCGGCAAGCGAGTTTGCTCGCGACGCACGATGGAAACTTGCTCGTTCTGTCCCAGCGTTCCTCGACTTCTGATGCTCCGGCGGTAACGGTCGACATCGTCGGAAGAGTGTTCGACCCGATGGGAACCGTTGTCGCGAACCGAGGTCTGGCACCGATTCCGGTAAACCGAGACGGTGTTCAGGTGAACTTCGAGACGGCCCAGGCGGTTCTCGGCAAGGACGGATTCATCTGGATGACGGCGAACGGCAACGTGACGGAAACAAACGCAGGGGTCTTTGCCTTTTTCTGCTTTGATCCTCGCTTGAACCTCGAAGCGTTTTCGATGATTTCTGGGCGGATTGAAAAAAACTACGAGTTTTACAGGAGGAGCCTCGGAATCGCGCCGAGTGCGAAGTCCGGGATCACCATCACCGCCCAGGATACCTACCGGGAATTTTTGGCCGGCAAGATCGTGGTTACGGAAAGCGTCTACGTTTTTAGCGGCTATAAATGGGAAACGGAAGTTCTTTACAATGGTCTCGACGAGCGTTTGAAAACATACGAAGTAGAGGGTTCAAGCCCGGGTCCGATGTACTTCTACAAAGGGTTCGACGCCGCGGTATCGGGAGATCTGAGTCTCTTGACGATTACGAGCATGGATCCCAAGGAACAGGAGCCACGATGGTCGACGTTGGCGGTCCACGACGATAGCACGTGGATATATCCAAACCTTTTGGATTGGCGGGAATACACGCCGACGAATTCCCACCATGTTGAGCCGTTGCCAGATGGTGGGTTTTTATTCGCAACCCCCCTTCGCGACTCTGATGTCCTGATCGAATGGACAAAGCGGATCCCCGCAGAACTGGATGAGAGTGGGCGTGCCATCGCGGCCGTGGCCGAGCTGCGGTTGCCCGCCAGCCCGAAGGACCCTTGGCTACTTCGGAGTCTTCAGACGTCAGAGGCGGGAACCGGATACCTTGCGGCCGGATCCAGTGTCGATGGCAAAGAATCCCTGGGGATTTCGATGGCAAAGATCCGGTCGCCGAAAGGCGCGGAGGAAGGCGCGATCGTTTGGCAGCTTGCCCAGACGCCTAAGTCACCTTTCGTTGCTAAAAAGTTGCTGCCAACCTTGGGTGATAAAGTCTTCGCCGTTGGGGTTAATGCAGAGGGGATCATTGGCATGCAACTGTTCCAGGAACCGGAGTTCTTCCGGGGGGTGAACGTGCCGATTCAACAGGTTTTCGGCGGAATGGAAACCGTGTTCCGACTGATTCTTAACAAGCCGGCTCCAGACGGTGGCTACCCTGTGCGTCTCTCGTTCGATTCTAAGCGGTTCCGCGGCATCCCGGCACAGGTCACGATTCCCGCCGGCGAAACCGTCTACGAAGGTGCGTTCGAAGTGTTGCCGTCGGCCAGATTGGGTCTCAGCACGATAACTGCCCGGGGCGACCTGAAGATCGATAAGGTCACGACCGTTCACACGGCCACCCTCGAAGTGATGTCGAAGTGACCTCGACCAATCTGCCATGATTTGGGCATTCTTGGTATCCATCCTGACCCGGTAAACAAGGTCTATGCCTCCGGCGGGGGCATAGACCTGAGCCTGGACCTTTACCGGCCAGCTGGGGAAGGCCCGTTCCCGTGCGTCATTTTGATTCACGGGGGCGGGTGGGGCACCGGCGATAAGTCTGAGATGGCTCCGCACGCAAAGGTGCTCGTGGAGCAGGGAATCGCGGCGGCGTCGGTGCAATACCGCTTCGCGCCAAAACACCTTTGGCCCGCGCAACTCGTCGACGTTCGGGCGGCGGCGGCTTACCTTCGAAAGAACGCGGCTTCGCTTCGCTTGAGTCCGCGCAAGTTTGCGGCGGCGGGGGAGAGCGCGGGCGCGCACCTTTCTTACTGGCTCGCCGTAAAGGGCGACGTCCGTGCGGTAGGGGCGGTGTCGCCGCTGCTGGATTGCACGCTGCCGATGTCGCCGGAAGGCGAGCGGTACCAGATTGTTCAGCGGACGTTAGGCCCGGGTTGGCGCTCGAAGGTCCGTGCGTTTTCGCCGCTGTACCAGGCGAAGAAGGGCGGACCGCCGGTGTACTTCATCCACGGCCAACGCGACCCGTGGGTACCGGAGGAGCACTCAACGAAACCGGCGGAGTCCCTGAAACGGCTCCATACCGAAACCCGCGTGGTGATCGTTTCGACGATGGGGCATGGTCTCTTGTTCAAAGATCCAAAGCAACTGGCCGCCTGGCAGGCTTTTGCTCGTTGGGTCGGGCAGATTCTCTAGACTTGGCCGCGACGGATTTGCGGAGTCTCACTCTCTCTCAGTACTCATAGCTGTAGAGAACCCTCTTGGAACCTCCAAACATGAGTTGCAGCTTTGGCTCTGCACTGGTGATCTTGGCTTGCAGGGCAAAGGCTCGGGCTTCTTTTTCACTTGAGAATCCGTTATATTGCCAGCCTTGAATCAGACTCGCAATCATTCCTGTACTCTGATCAGGCGAGAGGGAAGCAACGCTTCTTCCCACGCACGAGCGCAAGTCTGCTTTACCAAAGCGGTCCGGAACGCCATTGATGAAAGCATCCATTGCTTTGTCGCGAACTTTTTCTGCTTCTTCAATCGCCTTTGTTAGTTGTACGTAAAAAGGCCCCGCGACACTATCGAGCTCTCGGCTCCTTTTGGCAGGATACGCACCAAAGCAGATTGAAGTCGAAACCAAAGGTGATACGGTCGGCTTCGCTGCCGTGGGGGCAGGCTTGGGAACCACGTACTCTTTCGATTGATCAATGAGCGGATTCGCAAACAGCTTTCCTCGCTGGCGAGAAACGTTCACATCCGTTATCGTATGTGTGACGTCCCGACCGCCGAAACTTAACGTGACTTCGATATTCGCCGTCAGAATAGCCGCCGGGTCGCCGTCGGCCCTTTGCGAGCCTGCGAACATCTCCATGTCAATGGGCTCGAGAAGTGCCGCCGGTAGACTTGACATCCGGACGGCGTCGTCCGCCGGAAGTGTGAGCGAGAGCTCGGCAAATTTCTTGACTCGGATTGCTCGAAGCAATCTTCCATAGGCCCGAGTCTCCAGCCAGACGTTGTTTCGGTCCTCGCGAAGGACATACCAGCCTCGCTCGTTGGCCAGAGCCGTCACGGCCGGTACGGTCTTGCATTTGGCGAGAGCCTTCAGGTTCGACTCATGATCTTGAATTTCCGAAGTGATAACGATTTGCGGGCGGAGGTCCTCCTTTGGCCCAGGAACCGAATCCTGGGCCATCGCGATAATGAGGAGGGGGACTAGAGTCATTTGTCCGCCAAGACGACCCGCAGTTCGAGGCTGCCGAGGCGAAGGACGTCGTCGGGCCGCATCTGGGTTCGCATGTTCGGGCTCAGCTTCGACTCATTGAGCAAGGTGCCGTTCGAGCTGCCGATATCCGTGATGAACACGCCTTGGTCCGTCACCTCGATGATGCCGTGCTTGCCTGAGACATACGCGTCTTTGATTGGCACGTCGTTCTCGTCCTTTCGGCCAAACGTGTTTGCCCCCGCCTTCAGCGGGGCGTCAAAGTCTCCGCCAACCAGTCGGGCCGGGGCGACTTCCTTCTTCGGCGCGGACGAAATCGCCGCCGTTTTGTTGCCGGCGAAGGCTTGGGTCACGTTTCCGGTGGCGCCGCCGGGCAGAACGAACTGGAGCTCGAAGCCGCCAAGGCTGATCTTGTCGCCGGCGGAAAGCGGCTGCTTTACTCCGACTACCAAAGCGGTGCCGTTTACCTTCGTGCCGTTCGTCGAGCCGAGGTCCTCAACCGTTACGGTGCCGTCCGGCGACGAGGTGATTTGAGCGTGTCGGCGGCTCGCGCGACTGTCGGAGACGGTAATGTCGGCTTCTCGGCCAAGGGTGTTTGTGCCCGGGCGGATGGGATACTCCTTTCCGCCGGATTCCACCAGCATCGGAAGCTGGATGGCGGGCGCGCCAAAGGCGTCGCCGGGCAACGCTCGGTCAAAAATCAGACCGCAATCCATGCAGAAAAACAGGCCCGCGGGGTTAAAGGTTTTGCAAACCGGGCACTGAACCGGCTTGATCGTCTGCGTGACGTTGAGGCTCGGACCGACCCCCATGATCGTCTTGTTCGGATCGACGGCCGGAGCCATGCCAAGCCGAGTCTTGTTTGGGTCTGCGTTAAGCATCTGGGTTCGATTCTGGTCCGACATATTGGCTCTACCTTAGGAGACGTGAAACCTTCCCCTAACAGTTTGAATGATTTTTTGAGACGGTCCCAAAACCCGGTTGCAGGATCGGCTCCAATTGTCGTAGAGTGGTGGCGCAATGGCAAAAATTGTATTTATTGGCGACAGTTTAACACAAGGCTTTCAAAGTGGAGCTATCACAAAAACACTATGGTCTTATCCCGCGATCATCGCCCGAAGCTTCGGTTTGAACCCGGTCACCACCCCGACGGGCGATAAGACGGATTTCTTGGTTCCCGACTTCTCGGGTGCCAACGGCTTGCCGGTGAATCTGGAGGCCATCTTGCGAAGCATGAGCTTTGCAGGAAAGAGCCTTGACTTTTTTGACTTGCCCGGTGCGGTGGCGACGGCCTTGCGTGAACTTAGTTTTACTGAGCAGTACTGGGAGACTGGCCCGGGCAACCACGCTTCCAATACTGGGCCGGTTCACCATAACTTGGCTGTGTGGGGCTACTCTGTCGCCGATTCTTACCAGATGACCGAAGCGATGTCGCGCCGACTCATTCAGGGCATCAAACAGAAGGTCGATGTCGATCCTGTTGCCGTCGCGGCCCGAGACCGCACGACCCGTCGAACGCAAAACCCACGATTTCTTCCGGAGTACTCAAACAAAACTCCATTTGACCTCGTCGCGGAACTCGCTACGAAGGAAGAGCCGGTAGAGAACCTCCTCTTTTGGCTCGGTGCCAACAATGTTCTTGGAGTCGCGTTTTCGCTGGACCTCATCTGGTCGCAATCGGCGGACGTACACAAACTTCCTCAGCAGAGAACCTGCAATATTTGGACGGTCGAGCATTTTGCTCTGCTTTGGCGCGAGGCAGAGAAGCGACTTAACAAGCTGCGGGACGAAGGCAAGGTGACGAATGTCTTAGTTGGCACGATACCAGACGTGACCATTCCACCGGTCACCCGCGGTGTCAGTCCGAACGCGCTAAGGGTCCAAAACTGGATTCGACAGCAGAATCCGCGGGCAAGTCAAGAGCAACTGAAAGTCCTCTTTGATGCAGACCCAGATGCGGCGGAACGTTCTGAAAAAGGTCCCAACGGTCTGTACGAGTACTACACCCACTTCTGGATTCAGGACAAGGACTTTGCGGCAGATCCATCAGCGCATCCCCATCTGACGCTAGACGAGGCGCGCCAAATTCGAACCATCATCGCCGGTTACAACGAAGTGATCAAGCTCTCGGCAGAGGCGAACAACTACGTGTTTATTGACCTCGCCGAGAAATTTAACGGTTACGCATACCGACGTCTCGAAGAGTCGGCCCCGTTCCCACAGGCATTCATTGATGCCCTGGCGAAGAACCCTGATACCGCTCACCGGGTGAAAGACGGCAAGGCGCAGTACGACACCCGCTACCTTGGAAGCGCAGAAAATAAATTTGGGATAATGGAGCCCCGGGGCGGATTCTTCGCGCTCGACGGTGTTCACCCTACGACAACCGGTTACGGAGTCGTTGCGTACCACATCCTTGAGGCGATGAAAGCACACGGGATTGAAGACGCCGATCCGGCGAACTTGAAGTGGGACGAAATCGTGGCGAACGACACGCTCCTGACCTCGCCGCCGCCATTGCTGGAAGACGTTGTCTCTGTTCTGGGACGACTCGACCCGATCGCGCGACGGTTGGTCAAGGCACTTTCCTAGATCCCGTTCAGTCGGCGGAGGGCTTCCTCCGCCGACAAACCTTCAACGGAAATCGTCTTCTCGCGGCTGGATTCGCCGCGAACAATGGCAAGCTTCGACTTCGCGATGCCAAGTGCCTTCGCCAAAACGGCGATGACGGCGGCGTTCGCCTCGCCGTCGGCGGGTGGCGCCGTAACGTAAACCTTCACCGCGTCGCCTTCCACCACTACCGCATTGCGGCTAGATTTCGGAGTGACGCGAACAACGAGCACGTCAGCATTTTGTCGCAACGCCATAGAACAAAAACGGATAACCTAGAAGCGCAATGGCTTATTTCCCCGAAGTTGCGGATCGCGTTCAGTATGAGGGTCCTTCCAGCCGGAACCCGCTCGCCTTTAAGCATTACGAGGCGGACCGTGTCGTCGCCGGCAAGGCGATGAAGGACTGGTTCCGCTTCGCCGTCGCCTATTGGCACACCTTTAAAGGAACCGGGCAGGATCCGTTCGGTGCGCCGACGATGGTCCGGGAGTGGGAGGCCGCCGAAGACCCGTTGGTCCGCGCGCACCACACGATGGACGCCGCGTTCGAATTCTTCACGAAGCTCGGCGTCGAGTACTGGTGCTTCCACGACCGAGACATCGCTCCCGAAGGCACGACCTTCGCCGAGAGTGCCCATAACCTCGCCACGATTGTCGCTTACGCGAAGGAAAAGCAGGCCGAAACCGGCGTGAAGCTCCTGTGGGGAACGGCTAACCTCTTCAGCAACCCCCGCTACCAAGCCGGTGCAGCGACGAACCCAGACCCGCATGTTTACGCCTACGCCGCAGCGCAGGTGAAACATGCGCTTGACGCGACACACGCCCTTGGCGGCGAAGGCTACACGTTCTGGGGTGGCCGCGAAGGTTACGACACGCTCCTGAACACCAAGATGCAGCAAGAGCGCGAGCAGTTCGCCCGGCTGCTGCACCAGGCCGTCGCCTACAAGAAGGAGATCGGCTTCGAAGGTCAGTTCTACATCGAGCCGAAGCCGAAGGAGCCGACAAAGCACCAATACGACAGCGACGTCGCGGCGTGCCTTAACTTCCTCCGCGAGTTCGACCTGATGGACCATCTGAAGTTGAACATCGAAACGAACCATGCGACGCTGGCGGGCCACACGATGGTCCACGAGCTGCGCTCGGCGCGCGAAGCGGGCGCCCTCGGTTCCATCGACGCGAACGCCGGAGATGAGTTACTCGGATGGGATACCGACCAGTTCCCGACGAGCATCTACCTCACGTCAGAAATCATGATCGAGCTCATCCGAATGGGCGGGTTCACGACCGGAGGACTGAACTTCGACGCGAAGGTTCGGCGGCAGAGCCACGATACGGCAGACCTGTTCTTCGCCCACATCGGTGGCATGGACGCCTTCGCGCGCGGCCTCATCATTGCAGATCGGATCCTCACCGACGGTCGACTCGACGCGGAAGTGGACGAGAGATATGCCGGTTGGCAAGGCGAGTTCGGACAGTCCGTTCTTTCGGATGGTTCGTCGCTCGCAGATGCCGAAGCTTACGTGTTGACCCACGGCGAGCCGACGCGACGCTCGGGCCGACAAGAGAAGCTCGAGAGCCTGATCAACGAGTTCCTGTAACTAATACAGTTCGGGACGTCGGCATCCGATGATGTCGATCTCGTACTTGCCCGGCACGTTGACCGTGCGCTTCTGCCGGGCTAAAGCCAAATCTAAATCTGCTGAGATAAAGCCGGCGGCTCGGTCGGCAGAGGCGATGATATGGCCGGTCGGGGCAACGATTTTGCTCCGACCGATGAAGTTGAAGCCTGCTTCGCTTCCGGCGCGGTTGCATGTTGCAACGAAGATCTTGTTTTCGGCGGCGCGGGCCGAGGGCATGTATTCGGCGCTTGTCTCGGCACCCTCGGGCCAATTGGTCGGGAGCACCAGAAGGTCGATCCCGCGGAGCGCGAGCGAACGCGTAGCCTCGGGCGGACGCTGATCAAAGCAAATCAAGATCCCGACCTTGCCGAAGCGGGTCTCAAAGACGGGCAGCTCATCGCCTGCCTTCACAAACCGGTCGATTCCCATACAGGGAAGGTGTGTCTTTCGGTATCGTCGCGGCGCAACATTAGGTTCTAGCAGTGCGGCAGTGTTGTAGAGCGAATCGCCGTCTCGCTCCAGAAACCCGATGACGACCGTTTGGCCCATCCGATCCACGTCCTCTTGCAATGAGCAAGCGGTGGAAAAGGGAACCGCGATGGCCTCGGCTTCGGCAAGGGAATCCACGCAATATCCCGTGAGGAACGCCTCCGGAAAGACGATGAAGTCTGCATCGGCGTTTGCCTCCATGGCTTGCCGGGCCACGAGCATATTCGCGGCGGGGTCGCCGAAAACCACGTCAAGCTGAGCGCAAACAAGCCGCATCGCCGTGCTTAGTCAATCTTGATGATTCGAATCGCCGTAAACGGAATGATTAGCATCTCGTGCCCTTTGCGAAGGTACACAAACGCATCATCAAAGTCTTCCAGAATGCCGTGATCGGAATACGTCATTTGGCCGCCCTCGGTGTCAACGCGGATTGGCATGTTCTTGTAAGGAGTGAGATTGAGTTTCATAGCGGTTCAAAAGGCTTTACAAGTCGAATTTGGTGAATCGGGAAGAACATGACGTCGTGCTCGCCTTTCCGAAGACGGAGCCAAGCGGCGTCCATATCTTCGAGCAAACCAACGTCTTGCTTATCGCCGGTCGCGGTGAGCGTGAAAACGGTCACTTTCTTGCCAATCAGCGGTCGGAGTAGCTCCATGGTGCCAGTGTAGCGCGTTAGGGCTTCAAGCGGGGTACAGAGTTTTTCCTACGCTGCGAAGTTCCGTTGAGGCTTGGATGACGCGCTGCTTCATGCTGGCCTCGGCCTTCTTGAGGTAGCTGCGCGGATCGTAAACCTTCTTGTCGCCCATTTCGCCGTCGATGCGGAGCAGGCCGTCGTAATTCTTCAGCATGTGGTCGACGATGGGCCGCGAGAACCAGTACTGGCAGTCGGTGTCCACGTTCATCTTCACGACGCCATATTCCAGCGTCTCGTGAATCTCGCTGATCAGCGAGCCACTTCCGCCGTGGAAGACCAAATCGAGCTTTGCCGACGGGCCGTACTTTGCCACAACCGCCTCCTGGCCGTCCCGCAGAATCGTCGGCTCCAGCTTGACGTTGCCCGGTTTGTAAACGCCGTGCACGTTCCCGAAGGTCGCTGCAAGGGTGAAGCGGCCAATCGCGTGAAGCGATTCGTAAACGAACACCATGTCTTCGGGCGTCGTGAAAAGCTTTGAATGGTCAGCGTCGCTGTTGTCGATGCCGTCTTCCTCTCCGCCAACCACGCCCGCTTCGACTTCGAGGACGATGCCCAACGGCGCAAGTAGGGCCAACAGTTCTTTGGCGGTCTCCATGTTGGCCTTCATCGAAAGCTCGCTGCCGTCGAACATGTGCATGTTGAAAAGCGGTGCCCTACCTGCAGCGACTCGGGTCGTGGACTCGGCAATCAGCGGTCGCAAGAAGCTGTCAACTTTGCCGGGCACGCAGTGGTCGGTCGTCACCGCGACGTAAACCGGCAGTTTCGAAGCGATTTGGTGGGTGTACTCGGCCAAAGCCTGTGCGCCGAACGCGCCGTTCTTCACAGGGCCGCTGGCGTGCTCGCCGCCACCCGTGCTGAACTGGATGATGCCGTCGGTTTTGGTTTCGGCGAATGCAGCCAGCGCGGCGTTGATGGTGTTGGAACTCGTCACATTGATGCTGGCAAGGGCATAATCTCCCTGTTGCGCGGCATCCAACATGCGGGCGAAGGTGGCCGAATCCGGAACGGGCATGGCTAGAGAGGATACTTGGAAAAGATTCACCCCGCTTGGAAATTGGGCATCCCTTGGTTGAAAACTGCCATTTGTTGCGCAACGGTCTACGCGGCGTTCTCGGCTTTGTCTCAGATTTCGAGCGGGTTGCCGATCATGGCGGTCTTGTACGGGGCAATTCTTGGCGGTCTTGTTTTTGCCGCGAGTAGGTCAGCGGCCGCCGCGATTGCAGGACCGTCCGTATTCCTGGCGATGTTTACCGGCGTCGAAGTGCCGGTCGTTCCGCTGGTGGGCGTCGCGTTTGTTGGCCTAGTTGCCTATATCGCTTTCGTTGTATGGGCTGGGTTGCCGGCTTGGCTAGCGGTCGCGGTCATTCTTGCCGTTCTCATCGCCTACTTTGGAGGTTCCCAGGGCGGCGGCGGGGGGATGGTTCAGTTTTTGATGCAAAACGCAAGCATGTCGGAAGCCGATGCGCGCCAAACAACGTTCATCTTCCGGAAGTTAGTGCATATCAACTTCTATGGACTCTGCGCGCTCGCGTGGTACCTGGCGACGCTTCGAGGTGCTGCTGCAAAAGCCGTAAGCGCTCTGCCGTTCGCTTTCGGCGCGACCTTCTGCCTGGCGACGTTCGACGAAACGCGCCAGCTATTTGCCGAAAACCGCACCGGAACTCCCGTTGATGTGGGAATCGATATGGGCGGAGCTATCCTGTTCCTCGCAATTGCCTTTTTCGTCACCAAACGACCCACAAAGCCAGAACGGGCCGCGTAAGATAGAAGCATGCTGGCTCTCGCTGCACTCATCGCCATCGGCTTGGCTCCCGACGGCATCACGCTCACGATGCGGGCAACGCCGCTTCCCAATGTGTTGGCCGAGCTGGGCAAGCAGACCGGCGAACTTCTGGAGAGCACACCCCAGTTCGAAAACGAAGTCGTCTTGGTTCGGGTGAACGGGCTTCCCGCCGAAGCGGTTCTGAGTGCAATTGCCTCCGCCACGGCCGGAAAGTGGGAAAAAACCGCCCGCGGGCGTCGACTGGTGCCAGACTCCGCGGCTAGGACCAAGCAAGAGAGAGAAGCCTTGGACGCGAAGGTAGAGTCCTTCCGTAAACAGATTAAGGAGATGGGTGCCGAGGCTACGGCTTCCAAGGAATCTGCCGGGGCCGCTCCGGGTGAGGCGGCTACGGTCGAAGTCGCTCCCGCGAGTCGGTCGAACTACATTAGCTCGTCCAAAATCTTCGCCGAGCTTTTGAATGGAGTCAATCCACGTACGCTTGCCTCGGTGCCGGTAGGTGGGCGAGTTGTCTTCAGCACTCAGCCGACGCAAATGCAGGGGCAACTTGGAGCGAACGCGTCCCAGGTGATCGCTGCGCTCGTGGCCCAACACAATAAAGAAGTAAAGGGTCGGGCGAATGCGGCAGCGGAAACGGCCGGAAATGGCGAGCCCGAGATGCCGGCGTTTATGCGTCAGTTCGTGGATCGCTATACAAAACCGATTGCCAGCGTCTCGAAAGCAAACCTGGTTTATGTGCGAAACCTTGCAGAATTCGCTCAGGTCTCGCTCGAAATCTACGACGAAAAGGGCCAGACGGCATACAACGCGCAACAGATGCTGGGCGACGGCTTTCGAGCCTTCGGGTCGGACGAACCGGAGAAGCCCACAACAGGGCCCTCAACCCCGATTGAGCTCAGCCCGGAGTCGAGCGCGATTAGAGGCATGCAGCCAGACTTTCGAAACGGCCAAGTTGTCGCGGGCAAACGACCCGCGACGGACGTGCTCGCGCGCTTGCGAAACGTGACCGCGACGGATCCGCTGTCGCTCTTCCCGACCGACAAATTGCTCGGATGGGCAGCCGCCAAGAAGAAGAATGTCGTGGCGCTCCTGCCGGACAGCATGCTGGCGCAAACTTTCGGTGGGCCAGCGGCGGCCGCAACCGTTGAGGATGTCCAGAGGGAGCTCTCCCGAGCTCAAACTTTGCGCGTCATCGAGAACGGCGGTATCACGATCGCCTCTCCGGCCGACCCGGTGGAGAGTCGTCGCAACCGAGTGAATCGGCGTGAGCTCAACGTGCTGCTGGAGGCGAATGCCCAGAAAGGGATTGCCGGCCTGCTGGATATTTCCGAGTTCGCAAAGACATCCCCGTCGCCAAATGAAAACGGTGTCTTGCAAGTATATAGCATTGCCTTCCTGCCGGAACTGATCACGCTGGCGACCATCGACGGCGCAAATTGGGACGGAGTTCGCCTTTTCGGAAGCCTCGGGGTTTTGCCTCGAAAGGCGTTGGCAGACGGGAAGTCAATCCCATTCTCGTCGCTTGCAGGGGCCCAGCTGTTGCCGGTCCTGTTCGGAGCGAACGCCCGGCCCGTTTCAGAGACGGCCGGGGAAGGGATGATGGAGTCGATGATGGCGATGATGGGCGGCGGCTCAGATGGCTACAAGTCCGAAGTGACGGAACTCATGCCTAACGGCATTCCGAACGCCGGAAACTTGTCGGCGGCGGTTGCGGAAGAGTTTTATGCCACTGAAGCCGGCGAAGGCGACGCAAGCGGAGTCTCAATGCAGCGCCCGTTGGGGGCGGACGAACTTGCCTTGTACCGACTGTATACGCAGGACAAAAGCATGGCCGCGATGTCGGCCTTTATGCCGAAACTAAAGCGACTGAAAGTTGGTAAGCGCTCTCGGTGGACCCTACGCTTCCGCGTCTCCGAAGATCGAGTGATTCGGCAAACGCTGTACGATCATCGCCTGCAAGGCGGAGCCGTCGTCAGCGGTGAGTCGCTGCCCGCAGAGTTTGAAGCCGAGGTCGCCAAGAAGCTCGCCGAGCTCAAAAAGTCTCCGCTCGGATCGCTGGGCGAGATGATGCGCCGGGGTGGTCAAGGCGGTCCGCCGCCGGTCAACTAGGGTCGGAGATCGGCGAGGTCGGTAACCGAAGCCCGCGATTCTTCGAGGATTTCGGCCCGGAAGGGAAGTTGGCCCGGTGGGGCGTTCTCGCTATCGTATCGCAGCGCGAGGCCCTCGCCGTCGAACCCGGTGAGCGTAATCCGCACCGCTCCTTCAAGCTCGCGAAGAGGCTGCAACACCTCGTCGCGTAACCGTCGTAACCACCACGCGAACTCGTCGGGATCAGAGGGAGTTTGCGGAACCACCCAGGTCGGAATCCCACGCTCGATTTCGGTGCGCATCCGGCGGAAGGTAAGGCTTTGCCGCACGGAGTGTCGGTAACCGACCAGCCGAGCGAGACCCTGCATCGCCAAGGATTCCGAGATGACCCAGCCGGGCTCGCCGCGAACTAGCGGAAGGTTGGGCAAGGTCGGTCGTTGGCCGGGACCCCACGGCCAAAACAGGTTGATCTTTGGGCGACCTTCCTCGGCGCGTCGCCGATTGAATTCGAGTTCTGAAAGCAGATCGACGCTGTCTTCAATGTAGCGCCGGAGGAGTTTGTCACCGTCACCTTCCGGCATCACCATGGACAACTCTTTGCCAAGGATCGCCGGGACGGTCGAAACGATGACCTGGCCACGGCTCTCCCAGACAAGCGCGTGGCGGTCGACCTCTCCCTTGCAAAACGTTAGCGCCCGGGTGTCCAGCTTTGGTGCCAGCCGAACGATCTCGGCAAGCTCTTCTTCGGTCGCCGCCACATCAAAAGCGCCAACGACGCCGTCTTCCAGGGAAAGGAAGTTCAGGCAAAACTGGGTGAATTCCGCCGGAGGCTCGTAACCCAGCGCGGCCACCCGAAGCACGCCCGGCGCAACGGATACTTCCGAAGGCAGGCCAATCAGTTCGGCCATCTGGCCGTATGATCGAACGCGAAAGACTTCCGCGTCCCTCTCCCAGCCGCTGGTAAGGCCGGCGGAAAAGAGGGCTTCGCCGCGGTCCGACCGGAGTTCGACTCCTGGTAGATGAATCAGCGCTCGGACTGCCATAGCTAGCTAAACGCCAAAGCGTGCTGCTCGGGGGGCAGAGGAATCGGATAGCGACCGCTGAAGCAGGCCGTGCAGAGGCGGCTTTCCGGTTGTCCGACGGCGGCCATTGCGGCTTCTAGCGTTAGATAGCGCAGCGAGTCAGCCCCGACGTCGGTGCAAATCTCAGCGTCCGTCATCTGGGCGGCGATGAGCTGCTCGCGGGTGTCAAAGTCGATACCGTAAAAGCAAGGAAAGGTGATGCGTGGCGCGGTGATCCGAACATGGACCTCTTTGGCTCCGTTCGCCTTAAGAAGGCCAACAATTTGTCTGGTCGTGTGCCCGCGCACGATGGAGTCATCTACAAGGACGACCCGCAAACCATCGAGGTTTTCGGGCAACGGTGAAAGCTTCATTTTTACGCCGCGCTTGCGCTTCTTGTCGTCCGGTTCGATGAAGGTTCGGTGGATGTACCGGGACTTCATCATCCCTTCTGCATATTCGATTCCGCTCGCCCGGGAGTATCCCAGTGCGGCCGGCACACCGCTGTCTGGCACCGGAATCACGATATCGGCTTGGACCTTGTCGCCTTGGGCAAGGGCTCGTCCCATGCGCTCCCGGGCCGAGTAGATGGCTCCGCCGTACATCTCGGAGTCTGGCCTTGCAAAGTAGATCAACTCGAAAAGACAAAGCGCTTCGCGGACCGGCGGCACGACTTGGTGGAATGTTGCCTCACCGTTTTCGACAATCACCATTTCGCCGGGGTTTAGCTCCCTCACTGGTTCTCCTTCGATGGGAACAAACGCGCAGGTTTCGCTGGCGATCATGAATCCACCGTCCGGCAGCGTGCCGAAGTGCAAAGGACGAATACCGTAGGGATCTCTGAATCCGATCACCAGTTTTTGCGTGAGAACGGTAACGGAGAACGCGCCTCTGCAACGCTCCATCACTTCGCGGGCGGCAGCCAACGGGCCATCAACCAGTCGGTTGGCGAAGATCGCAAGCATGACCTCGCTATCGATGTCGGTATCGAGCGAGCCGCCGTCGGCCAAAACTTCCGCCCGCAACTGCCTCGTGTTCACGAGGTTTCCGTTATGAGCAAGCGCAACGGGCCCGATTTCACTTTCGCAGTTGAACGGTTGGGCGGCTTCCTTCGATCCGTCCGTGCTGTATCGGGTGTGCCCGATGCTGAGATGGCCACGAAGTTTGGAAAAAGCACCCCAGTCAAAAATCTGGTTTACCAGTCCCATCTCCTTCACTTGCCGCAAAGTGGTGCCGTCACTGGTGGTCATTCCGGCTCCCTCTTGCCCTCGGTGTTGCAGGGCGAAAAGGGCGTAGTAGTTGAGCGCGGCCGCTTCTTCGCCTCTCGGCAAGGCGATTCCGACAACCCCACACTTTTCTTGGGGCAGGTCGTCTGTTTTTACGCGCGACGGCTTGCAAGGCGGGGAGTTTCCGAGCACGGTCAGATCTCGGAGTACCGGTTTCATAGGGGGAGTGTACCGGTCCCAAAAGCTTCCACCCGCCCGAAACCTCCCGACCGGGAGACACAAAAAAGGACCGCGACTTTTGGAGGGCGCGGTCCGATCTGGCGGTATCTTCGGGTCAGACGTTGTACGAAGGCTTCTTCAGCCACTCGCGTGGGATCGGGCGGAGGCCGCAGGCAACCAAGTTGAAGATCTCGGACTTGATAACGCTTGTGGCAACCTGAATTCGGTAGGAGCCAGTCGGGGTGACCAACTTGATCGACTGCAGGTTCGCTTCCTGCGTTCGGTTCTTGTGCGGCGCCTTGTACTTCCAACCCTGCGAGTGCTGGTTGCGAATGTACTTCGCCTTGGTATTGCCCTTCTTACCGGTAACTTGACAGATCTTCGCCATGATTCTCCATCGACCCGGAAGGTTCACTACCGGGCCGAAGCCATTAAATATACCCGATTCTAAGCGGGCTGTCCTTCTCGGGCGATTGGCATCAAACCTTCAATCAGCTGGTTGCCTTCGACCAGCCGCAGACCTTCAGCGCAGAACTGGACGACGAAAGCCTTTCGAATGCCGCTCGACCGGTTGGGTCCACTCTTATGGAGCGTGAGCGACCAAAACGCAATGACGCTTCCGGCCGCTGCCGGTACGAGCAAGCCCTGATCTTCTTCTTCGCTGGAGTAACCCACCCAGCCAATCGGCGACGGAGCGTGCGGCCGCAGGCCACCCAAGTGCGAACCCGGCAGAACGCTGATGCAGCCGTTTTCCGGCGTGGCGTCGTTGATGGCCAGCCAGAGCGTTAGATACGGCGCGGGTACGACCGGCGTATAGGCGTCGTCTTGGTGCCAGGGAAATTCGCGCGGAGCTTCCGGCTGCTTGAAAACGGTTTGGTTCCAATACAGGTCGACGTCGGGGCCAAGAAAAGCGGTCGTCAGAGCGATCCATTCCGGTCGCTTGAGGAATGCGGCGACGGTTTCGTCCTGCTCGGCGATATGGTCGGTAAACGTGATCTCGTCAGCCCGCGAGATGCCGGACTCTCCGCCAATCGACTGAAGATTCTCGCGCATTCGCTGCTCGTGGGCATCGAGAGCGACCGAAAGCTCTTCCATTTCTTCGCGCGTGAAGACGTCGGGGAAGACGTAAAAGCCCCTCTCGTCCATTTCGGCGCGCTGTTCTGCGCTCACTTCGATGATCGGCTTCATTGCGTGTGACATGGCTGCTATTTTCCCCCATCCGGGCGGTTAGCCCGCTCGCATTTCGGCGACAAACTCCCGGAAATACGGCCGGGAATCCCACGGGCCGGGCGCGGCCTCCGGGTGGTACTGAATGCTCTTGGCGCGGGCTTCCGGAACGCTGATGCCTTCGACGGTCCCGTCGTTCAGGTTCAACTGGGTGACTTTGACGGTGTCCGGCAGCGAGTTTGGATCAACGGCGTAGCCGTGGTTCTGCGAGGTGATCGTCACTTTCCCGGTTTCCAGGTCTTTAACCGGATGGTTCGAGCCGCGGTGGCCGAACTTCAGCTTAAACGTTTCGCCGCCCATCGCATGGCAGAGAATCTGATTCCCCAGGCAGATGCCGAACATAGGCTTGGTGCCGAGGAGCTTCTGAACCGTTTCGACCACGCTGCCCAGCCGGGCCGGGTCGCCCGGGCCGGGGCTCAGCAAAATGCCATCCGGTCGCCAATCGAGGATCTCGTCGGTGGTGACGTTCGAAGGAAAAATTTTTGGGCTGCATCCGGCTCGGTAGAAACGCCGCAGGATGTTGAACTTGAGGCCACAGTCGATGACGGCGAGCCGCACGCGCCCGGTCTCGTCCGGATCCTCGGGAAGGAGTTTCCCTTCCGCACCCCAGCGATACGGCGCCTGGGTGGAAACCGCTTCTACGTAGTCGATCTCGCCGTAAGCCTTCGATTCGGCCAAGACCGAGCGAGCATGATCGAGATCGTCAGCAATCGCCCCCATCGTAACGCCCGCCGAACGAATGTGCTTCGTGATGGCCCGTGTGTCCAGTCCCTGAATCGCGGCGACGCCGCGCTCTTTCAAGAGTTGATCTAGAGATTTCGTCGACCGCCAATTGCTTGGCACCGGCTCGGCCTCGCGGATGATTAGCCCCGATGGCTGGATACGGTCCGACTCGAAGTCGTCGTCATTAATCCCGTAGTTGCCGATGAGCGGGTAGGTCAGGAGGACGATCTGACCGGCGTAGCTCGGATCGGAAAGAATCTCCTGGTAGCCGGTCATGCCGGTATTGAAGACAACCTCGCCGACGGTGGAGGTTGCGGCACCGAGTGCCTTGCCGGAAAACACGGTTCCGTCGCCAAGAAGCAGGTAGCGGGTCAACTTAAAACGGGAGCGTACCCGTCCTCAGGCAAGCGCCCACTTCAGTTCCTCGGCGAACTTGTCGATGTCGTGTTGAGACCGCAGTTCGGTCACCGCAACCAGCAGGTCGTTCTCCATTCCGGCGTAGTACGGTCCCAGCGGTAGCCCCGCAAGAATTCCGCGCGAGAGGATGGCGTCTCGAACCTCGACGGCGTCCTTCGGAAGCCGAATCACGAACTCGTCAAAGAACTTCGCATTCGGGAAAACAACTTCGGCTCCGGCGGCGGTCAATTGGGCGACGGCATAGCGGGCGTTTCGAACGGATGCATCTGCGATCTTCTTCAGGCCGTTTTTGCCAAGCGCGCACATATAAACCGTGCAAGCCAGGGCCATGAGGGCTTCATTCGTACAGATGTTTGAGGTCGCTTTCTCGCGGCGAATATCTTGCTCGCGGGTTCGTAGGGTCATGACGAAGCCTTCTCGGTCGCCGTGGGCCTCCTTGGTTTTTCCAACGATTCGGCCAGGAATCTGGCGTACATACTGCTGCTTACAGGCGAACAATCCGACCAGCGGACCGCCAAGCCCCATCGCAACGCCCATCGGCTGACCCTCGCCCACCACGACGTCAGCACCGTAGGCACCGGGCGACTTCATGAGGCTGTAGGGAACTGGGTCGGCCGAGACGACCATCAGCGCGTCGTGTGCGTCGCAGGCGGATCGCAGAGCGGCGAGGTCTTCAATGTTGCCAAAAAAGTTGGGTGACTGAACGAGAATCGCGGAAGCGCCTTCGGCCAATGAGTAGTCGGTCGTCAAACCTTCCGTTATCGGAAGGGTCACAACCTCGACGCCAATTGACCAGCAGTAGGTGTCCAGAACCTGACGGTAATGCGGGTGGACGGCTTGGCTCACCGCGACCTTGTCGCGGTTCTTGATTCCGGCAGCCATGATTCCGGCCTCGGCGAGGGAGGTCGCGCCGTCGTACATCGACGCGTTCGCGACATCCATGCCATAGAGCTCGGCGATCATCGTTTGGAATTCGTAGATCGTCTGCAGGTAGCCCTGAGAAGCTTCGGGCTGATACGGCGTGTAAGCGGTGAGAAACTCGCCGCGCGAGATGACGGCGCTGACCGTCGCGGGGATGTAGCGGTCGTAGATGCCCGCGCCCAGGAAGCAAGTCACATCGGCAAGGTTGATGTTCTGCTTGCTGATCTCGTACAGGTGGCCCAGCAAACGGGGCTCATCGAGCGCGGGCGGCAGATTGAGAGCGCCAGGTGCCACCCGAAGGTTCGCCGGAATCTCGCGGAACAGCTCGTCGATGCTCGAAACGCCAATTGCGGCAAGCATTTCCGCTTCATCGGCGGCAGTATGCGGAACGTAGGGCATTAGGCGATTTCCGCGCCGTAGGCGGCGGCGTCCAACAGTTCGCCGGCTTCGTCCGGGTTTGAAACGCGAATCTTGACCAAAAATCCGTCGCCGTAAGGAGCTTCGTTCACGAGCTCGCTGCGTGCACCCAGGGTCGGATTCACTTCTACGACCACGCCGGCGACCGGTGCATAGATGTCGCTGACCGTTTTGACCGATTCGACGCTGCCGAACGATTCGCCGGCCGCAAGCGCGCGCCCGACCTCGGGAAGCTCCACGAACACCACATCGCCGAGTTCCGATTGGGCGAAGTCGGTGATTCCAACGGTGGCGATGTCGCCGTCGAGTCGCACCCATTCGTGGGACTTGGCATATTTCAGGTCGGCAGGGATGTCTGACATCTTCGAATAAAGATACCTATCGAGCGGGCAAATCGGCGGCACAATGGGTTCGCCATGCCGCTAACGCTCGCCTTCGTGACCCTCTTTCCCGAGTTCGTTTCGGCATGGGGCGGTCACAGCATCATCGGTCGGGCTGCGCGCGAAGGAAAATTGCAGATTCGAACGGCGAATCCGCGCGATTTTTGCTACGATCGCCATCAAAAGGTCGATGACACGCCGTTTGGCGGTGAGCCGGGCATGTTGATTAAGCCAGAGCCGGTTGCCTTGGCCATTGAATATCTGAATCTAACGGGAGGGGCCATCGTCGCGACCGACCCGACCGGGCTAGTCTTCGATCAATCGGTCGCGTTGGAGTTGGCCCAGTCGAGTTCGGTGACCTTTCTGTGCGGCCACTACGAGGGGATCGACGAGCGTGTGGTAGCAAGGTTTGCCACGCACCGGATCAGCATCGGGGACTATGTTCTTTCTGGGGGGGAGCTTCCGGCCCTTGTGATGGCGGACGCAATTGCCCGCAACGTGCCGACCGTCTTGGGCTGTGCTGAGAGCTTGGCGGCGGACGCTTTTTCCGAAGGGATTCTATCTGCGCCAAACTACACCCGACCGGTGGAATGGCGCGGCGAAGAAGTGCCGGCCATCCTGCGAAGCGGGGATCATCGCGCGATCGCCGAATGGCGAAAGCGGGAGGCCCTTCGCCTCACGTTGGAGCGCCGACCCGACCTCATGGAAGCGGGCTCCGGGAATCTGGCATAATGAAGCGTTGAGTTCATGCGCGTCTTCCTTTCGCGCCGCTGAACGTGCAAGCTGTTTCGCCTCGGCGGAACGCAAAAGGAACTAAGGTAGCAATGTCGAAGCAAGCAATTTTGGATAGCGTGGCGGCCCCGCACATTAAGGCGGAACTCCCCACCATTTGGCCCGGAGATAACGTTAAGGTCTCCGTAAAGGTCCGCGAAGGTAACAAAGAGCGAATTCAGGTTTTTGAAGGCCTGGTCATCGCGATGAAGCACGGCGGAATCGCCGAGACGATCACGGTTCGAAAAATCTCGAACGGAGTTGGCCTCGAGCGAACGTTCCCGATCCACTCGCCGAACGTCGCGAAACTCGAAGTGACCCGTCGGGGCAAAGTCCGACGCGCAAAGCTTTACTACCTGCGAGAGAAGGTCGGTAAGGACGCGCGAATCAAAGAGCGACGCTGATCGTCGCTCGATACTAAGTTGGAAACAAATCGCGCTTGGGCGAGACTATGAACTTCACTCTTCTCGCCCCGTTTCTATCCCAGGTTGAAGCGAATTCCGCCCGGGATACCATTGATCAGATAGCCCGGACGCCGCTTAGCGACGTCCTGAAGGTGGTCGTGGTGATGACCGTGTTGCGGTTGATACTCGGCCCGATCATCGCAAAAACTCCGGTGCACAAGCGATTGGCCGGGTACAAGATGGCGCGGTTCGGCAACGAGGCACTCGATGCGCTCATCTACGCCGGCGTGTTCGTTTTCATGCTCATCCGCCCGTTCGGCGTCCAAGCTTTCGTAATCCCGAGCGGCTCAATGTGGCCAACGCTTTACGTGAACGACTACATCGTTGCGAATAAGGCGATCTACCGGTTTAGCGACCCTCAAGCCGGCGATATCGTCGTGTTCCGGCCGCCAGCCATTGCGGTTACCGCGGAGAACATAGGTCCAGATGGACAGTCGAAGGTTGACTACATCAAGCGGTGCGTCGGCGTACCCGGCGACGTGATTGAGCTACGGGAAGGAGTTCTCTTCCGAAACGGGAAGAAATTCGACGAGGCCTACCGAACCTATTCGGAGTGCGTTGACCCAAGCCGATCGAACTGCGAGTCTTTCCGAAGTCTGCCGGAATCAACCGTCGCGCAGATGACAAAAGGGAATTTCAAGTTGGTCAAGCGCGGCGACGAAGTGATTCCGTTCAACTGGACCGAGTTCGACGCAAACATCGCCAGCCCGATGCGACGAAACTGGGCCGATAGCGCGCCCTATGTTGTGGCTTCGAAGTTTCAATTGGAGCCGGATGAGGCGGAGCCACTGAAGAACGCACCGGCGCAGGCAGTTCCTAAGGGTTACTACCTGATGTTCGGTGACAACCGAAACGGCTCATTCGATGGTCGCGCATGGGGCCTTGTCCCTCGCGAATCAATCATCGGGAAGAGCGAAGCGATCTGGATTCCGCTCTCCCGCTGGCGCGTCACGCGCTGACCTTACACGCCGGGCAACGCGACCGGCGCGCCGGTCAGTGACTGCAACGCCTCGGCGGCCCGGGCATTGAAGAACGGGATCAGCGTTGCGTCGTGCTCCCGCACGTCGCGCAATCGAACCGACTGCTCGGCGTAGGCAAGGATCAGCAGATCGCTCTGTGCGCCCAGGGTTTCTTGGTCTGTTCGGTCGATCTTCAATCCTTCCACCGCGCACTCCGCGACAAAGGAATCTCCCGTACCCAAAGTGGCAAGCCCAGCCTGCACCCGTCGGCGGAAGCGATCAGAGATGAACAGCCGATTGATCTCGTTCGTGCCTTCGTAGATTCGACTGACGCGTGCGTCGCGGTAGTGCCGGGCGATCGGGAACTCTTCCGTGAAGCCATATCCGCCGAACACCTGAAGGGCTTCGTCGGTAATCCAGCTCTGGGCTTCGGTCGAGAACACCTTACAGATGCTGCATTCCACCGCGTACTCCTCAGCTGCTTTTCGGTTGCCGTCCACTGTGCCGCCGTCCTGCTCGAAGGCTTCGTCGATGAGCGCGCCGGTTCGGTAGATCATGCTCTCGGCGGCGTGGTACCAAGCCCGCATCTTGCGAAACTTCTGTTGGATGAGGCCGAAAGAGGCGATGCTTTGGCCAAACTGCTTCCGGTCGGCGGCGTAGGCGGCGGCAATCTCGATCGCATGCCGGGTCGGCCCGACGGACATGCTGGCCAGTTTGAATCGTCCGATGTTCAGGGCGTTAAACGCGACCTGATGACCTTTTCCGGGTTCGTGAAGCAGGTTCTCCGCCGGAATATCGGCGTTCTCCAGAATCAAGCGGGCGGTCGAGGAGCCCTTTAGGCCCATCTTGTGCTCTTCGCGCGAAATACTGACGCCGGGGGCGTCCTTGGGAACGAGGAAAGCGCTGAACTGCTGGCCGTCGATCTTCGCCATCACGAGGAAAAGATCGGCCCACTGGGCGTTCGAAATCCACATCTTCGTGCCATTTAGGATCCACTTGCCATCGCGCAGATCGGCCCGGGTAGTAGCAGAAAGGGCGTCGCTGCCGCTGTTAGGCTCGCTCAGCGCGTAGGCACCGATCGATTCGCCGGAAGTTAGGCTAGGCAGAAACCGCTGCTTCTGGCCTTCAGTGCCGAAGAGGGTCAGACCAACCTGGCTGATGCCACTCGTGATGCCGTACGTGACGCTGAACGAACCGTTGAGGCTCATCATTTCGAGGATCCGCGCCGCGAGGTTCTTGCTCAGCCCGAGTCCGCCGTAGGCTTCCGGCGCGTCCACGCCGCACAATCCGAGGGCACCGGCTTCGCGAATCAGGCGCGGCATCAGTCCCGGCTCTTGGCGATCGATTTCTTCGAGCCTGGTCAGAATCTCCTTTCGTGAGAAGTCTTCGGCCGCCTCGATCATCAAGTTTTCGTCGCCAACAAAGTCGGAAACGGTGAAGATGCTGGAGGGCGGAGCACCGAGAAAAGTGCAACCTAGCGGGCGGGAAGACGGCGTCGTCACGGCTACCATTATGAACCAGCGGCGGCAGACTCGCCGGGTATCTTAGGATTGATTCGGGCCTGTAGCTCAGTGGTAAGAGCAGGCGGCTCATAACCGCTCGGTCAGGGGTTCGAACCCCCTCGGGCCCACCACGCCATTCTGCTTGCGCATGGCGGCCTGAAGTACAATCCGTCCATGCCAAAGCGCGTCGAGACGATCGTGTTGCACGATAGTTCCACCCCAATTTTGGGCGATGTTCAAAAGGGCGGAAACGTCGTCGTCACCAGCGTGGAAACACTCATCAGTCAGGCGCGGGCGAACTCGCTGTGGCCTTTGACCTTTGGTCTCGCCTGCTGCGCGATCGAAATGATGTCGACCGCAGCCTCGCGATTTGACCTTTCCCGATTTGGCTCCGAAGCGTTCCGAGCAACGCCGCGACAGGCCGACGTGATGATCATTGCCGGTCGCGTGAGCAAGAAGATGGCCCCAGTTTTGCGGCAGATTTATGACCAAATGCCCGAGCCCAAGTGGGTGATCTCGATGGGCGCATGTGCTTCGTCCGGCGGGGTCTACAACAACTACGCGATCGTACAGGGAGCCGACCAGGTTGTTCCGGTCGATGTCTATGTCCCCGGATGTCCGCCGTCGCCGGACGCTCTCATCTACGGAATCCTCAAGCTCCAAGAAAAGATTAAGCGGACGAAGGCAAAGTCGCTGGGCGACTTGAAGATCGTCGAGATCAACGCTCGCTCGCTTGAGGCGGTGGAGGCTTAACCATGGAGCTTTTACGAGATGTTTTGAAGCCGATGATCGCCGGCCTTGGAATCACGCGAAAGCGCCTGAGCCGGCAGAAGGTGACCATCCAGTATCCGGAGCAGAAGCGAGAGCTCTATCCGCGAACCCGCTGGCGACACGTTCTGACGCGGTACGACTCGGGGCTTGAGCGATGCATCGGATGCTCGCTTTGCGCTGGCGCATGCCCGGCCCGCTGTATCTACGTACAGGCCGACGAGAATACGGACGAAGCGCGATTCAGCCCGGGCGAGCGCTACGCCGTTCGCTACGAGATCAACATGATCCGTTGCATCTTCTGCGGGTTCTGCCAGGAAGCTTGCCCAACCGGCGCGATTGTCCTTCGCCAAGATTTCGAACTTGCCAACTACAAGCGTGAAGACTTCATCTACACGAAAGAGATGTTGTTGGAACCCATGCGATCGTAGAGCTAACCTATGTCCTTACTCAGCGTTAAAATTGGACCGAATGCTCCGGAGCAGGTCAACGTCGTCATCGAGATTCCGCGCGGAAGCACGAACAAATACGAGCTCGACGTCGAAACCGGCGTGATGAAGTTGGACCGAGTTCTTTACTCACCGTTGTTCTATCCGTTCGACTACGGATTCGTGCCTCAGACGCACTACCTGGACGGCGACCCGCTCGACGTGCTGGTATTGCTTACGCACCCAACTTTCCCAGGATGCGTGATCGAAGCCGCCCCGATTGGCGTGCTTTACATGACCGATGAAAAAGGCCCGGATGAGAAGATTCTCGCCGTGGCGTTGAAGGATCCGAGATTCGGCTACCGAACGCGGCTTGATCAGCTGAACGAGCACACCCTAAAGGAAGTGCAGCACTTCTTCGAGGTTTACAAGCAGCTCGAAGAGAAGTCGGTCGAGATTCAAGGGTGGAAGGGCCGCGATGACGCGATCAATCTCATCGAGTTCTACCGAACCGACCGGGTCAAGCCGGTTCTTGACGAAGCCTGAAGCCGGCTTTTTCGGCATAATTCTGGACAATGACGCGAAAAATTGCCGTGTTGCCCGGCGACGGCATTGGACCGGAAGTGATTGCCGAAGCCGTGCGGGTGCTGGAAGCCACCGGCCGAACTTTTGAGCTTGAGAACGCCCTCGTTGGCGGAGCCGCCTACGACGACGGCGGGCATCCTTTGCCCGCCGCAACGCTAGACCTTTGCCGAGCGGCCGACGCCGTCTTGCTGGGGGCCGTCGGCGGTCCGCAGTACGACCACATTCAGCCTCCGGAGCTTCGGCCGGAGGTCGGCGCTTTGCTTCCACTCCGGCGAGAGTTGAACCTGTACGCAAACGTGCGGCCGGCAAAAACGATGCGTCCCCTGCTGAGTGCCAGCCCGCTGAAAAACCACCGCGGCGCGATGGACCTGGTAGTCGTTCGAGAACTTACGGGCGGAATCTATTTTTCTCAGCCGCGAGAGCGGCGCAACGATGGCAAAACCGCCGTCGATACCTGCATTTATCACCGGCACGAGATCGTGCGCATTGCGCAGCATGCCTTCAAGATCGCCCGGACCCGACGGCACGAGATTACGAGCGTGGACAAGGCGAACGTGTTGGAGACCAGCCGCCTCTGGCGAGAGACGCTCGACGAGATGGCTGCCGAGAACCGGGACGTCAAGGTGACCCACATGCTGGTGGACAACTGCGCGATGCAGCTCGTGCGGGATCCCTCCCAGTTCGACGTGATCCTCACGGAGAACATGTTCGGCGACATTCTCAGCGATGAGGCGAGCATGATCACTGGCTCGCTCGGTCTGTTGCCTTCGGCGTCACTGAGCGACGCAAAAGGCGGAAAGGTTTTCGGTCTATACGAGCCGGTGCACGGGGCGGCCCCGGATATCGCCGGGCAGGGAAGGGCCAACCCGATCGCGGCGATTCTAAGCGTTGCGTTGATGTTGCGGTACAGCTTTGAGGACGACGAAATGGCGGACCGCATCGAGGCGGCGGTCGAGCATGCCCTCGACGCTGGGCTCCGGACGGCAGACGTGTTTGAGAAGGGCACCCGACTGGTTTCAACCTCCGAGTTCGGTAGCGCCGTCTGTTTCAAGCTAGCCGCAGGCGCGTGATATTGTTAAGATCACCGCATCGATGTAAAGACTGGTGAGAATACTGGGACTCCAGTGACGCCGGTACAGCGAGAATGTAGGAATGCTTGCGTTAGCTTTGGCATACGTGGCTCCTATTCTTGCGGTTCCTAGCAAGGTTACGAGCCCAATCATTGAGAAAGGGAAGAGTGGCGTTGTTGCTTCGGCTTTTGTGCCGAACCGAGGCCAATGGAATTCGGAGGCTCGATTCATGGCTTCGACCCCAGACGGCAACTTTTGGGTTGCCGACGACGGGTTCGTCGTGGATCAGATTCAAACGACGGTAAACCAGAAGGACTCGCGGTTCTTTTCGCTGGATGATCTCAGCGCAAAGCGGCTCCCGGTCCGGTTCCGCGTCGAAGGCAGCCGCAAAGGTGCCTACGCTCAGGGAATCAACCCGCTGCCGGGCCGCATGAACTACCTGGCTGGCGAGGGTGCTGCCTGGGCACGAAACGTCGATCGCTATTCAGAAGCGAAGATCGGCAACCTGAAGCCCGGCGTCGACGCTCGGTACTACTTTGACAACGGCCAGCCCCGATATGACCTCATCGTGAAGGCCGGCTTTGACCCCGAAGCCGTTTCGCTTAAGGTGGAAGGAGCCGAGGGCGTCCGCGTCCTCAAGTCCGGCGCACTTGAGGTGACGACGAAGCTCGGCACCTTCGAGCAACGGGACCTGTTGGTCTACCAGCCGACCGCGAACGGCAACCGAAAAGTTTCTGCGAAGTACCGCGTTACGAACGGCAATAAGGTCTCGTTCGACCTCGGTGACTACGACCCAACGAAGCCGGTGGTCATCGACCCTGTTATCTGGAACAGCTACCTGAGCGGAAGCGGCGGCAACGACTTTGTCAACGACCTCACGGTCAACGCGGGCGGCGTCCCCTACGTTGTTGGGGCAACCGCGTCCACCGATTTCCCCGCTGATACCGAGCTCGGTCTCATCGGGACCGTGTTCTTCCGAGCTTTTGCAGCGGTTTTCAATCCAGACGGTTCCTCGCTTGAGTGGGCGACCATCTTTGGCGGCCCGGGAGGCGAGATCGCAAATGGCGTGACGCTGGATCGCGAAGGCGGAGTCATCATCACCGGCGAGACCCGTTCGGGGCGATTCCTCAACATCCGCGGCACCACGTTCCCTAAGGAGACTGGAACCGATGTCTTTGATGCCTTCGTCGTGAAGATCACGCCGGAAGGCGACAGCCTGTTCCTTTCTGCACGCTTCGGTGGAGCCGGTCGCGACCTTGGACGTTCCATCTCCATCGTTGGCTCACAGGCGTACATCCTGGGTTCCACCTCTGGCGCATTCCCACAGGCTCGCGCGAGCGCACTTGGCACGAACCCAATCAGCCAGACCGGAGCCGGGCAAGACGTCTTCTTGGCCAAAGTGAACATTACCGGCGGCTACATCTACGCGGCGGTATTTGGCGGTGCTTCCGACGAAATCCCGGTTGCGGTGAAGACGCAGAATCAGGACGCCGTTGCCCTCTTTGAAACCGGCTCGGCCGGGTTGTTCCCGACTATTCCGGGCAAGAACAAGACGTTCGCGGGAACGCGCGCTGCCGTTCTGTTCTCGGCAAACTATGACGGAGAAGCGCTCCTATTCGGCACATACCTGGCGGCGGCCGGTGCAACCGATCCGAAGGGTCTGGCCATCAGCCCTCTGGCCCTAACCGTAGTTGGACAGCACACTCCCACCACGGCAAACAACTTCCCGCTCCTGCTTCCGGCGGTTCGTCCGGCCCGAGGTCAGGCTTCTTACGGATTCGTCACCCAGTTCAACGCGGGTGCAACTGAGTATCTCTACAGCGTGCTGCTTGGCCACTCGGTCGGAAATAACACGATCTTCACGTCGGTAAACGGCGTTGACATGGATCGCTACGACAACGCGATCCTCATCGGCAACACGAACGGTACTCGCTTCCCGCTGGCCGGGCTAGATGCACGAAACACCGAAGACGGCTCGGCGGTTGCGCCGTTCGCGATGCGACTCGACTCGACCGGAAAGTTGAAGTACTCGACATACTTCGGCAGCACGGGCGAAGAAACGCCGACGAAGGTGAACATCCTTCGAAACGGCGAAATCACGTTCTCCGGACGGTCGGTCGGAAACCCGGGCGTTACGGCCGGAGCCTTCAAAACGACCGGCGGCGGCACTCAGCCGTTCGTTGGGAAACTCACCCTTCCGGTCAGCTTGAAGACGGTTCAGGCGAACCCGGTTCGCTTCCCTTACTACGTTCCCGTAATCGTTGCGCTGGATGCGCAGGCTTACGATGACGTACTCGTCGACCTGGAGTCCGATTCGCCGCTCCTGACGATCACGCGGAGCCTTCGGATTCCGGCGGGTGCGCTTTACGCCGTGGCGAAGGGCTTCATTTCGCCCCTCTACGATGATCTCGAAACGTCGGTGACCGGAAAGCTCGAACCGATTTCGCTCACGTCGCTGGTGAGCGTCCCGGCGGGCAACGTCGAGTCGATCGTTCCAGAGCAGGATGAGTTGGAAGGTGGGCGAGCCGGAACTGCCCTTGTGACCATCCCGGCGGCCCTCCCGTACCAGTTGCCCGTACCGCTTAAGCTCGTCGACGTTGCGACTGGTCTGGTTCTCCCGGATACCACGGCAACGATTAAGAGCCCGCTTCAGTTCTCGGTTGACAACACGTCGGCCCGAGCCAGCATCAGCATCAAGGGCGTTCAGAACGACACGACGTTCAAGATCGTCGGGCCGAAAGGCGTTGAGAGCTCGAGCAACGTGATCATTCGCGCGGCGAAGGCGACGCTTCTGGTTCTCAGCCGGCCGAGGGTCATTGGCGGTCAAGGCCTTGTGACGACTGGCTACCTGACAATTTCGTCACCGGCACCGGTTGGCGGGCTCACCTTCGACATCTCGGCGGTTCCGGGACTGATCACCGGTCAGCCAACGGTCACCGTTGCGGCCGGAAAGAAGACGGCTCAGTTCACGTTCCAAACGGCGGCCGTGTCGGTTGACACCAACATTGCCGTGACCGTGGGCCGAAACGGTTCTTCGGTATCCGCCAACCAGCTGGCTCAGGCACCGCTCTTGCGGGGCTTCATCTTCGAGCCGAGCATCGTATCCGGTGCAGGAACGACGCAGGGAACGATCGCGATCACCGGAGTTGCACCGGCGGGTGGCTTGGTCATCAACCTGAGCGTCATCAAGCCGACCACCGGCGTGACGGTTCCGGCGACGGTGACCGTTCCGGCCGGCGAGAACGTGGTCTCCTTCACGGCGACCTACTCTGCGGTTACTACTAAGATCAAGACTCAGATTCGAGCTAGCCTCAACGGTAAGAACCTCGACGGCGCGTTCACGATCAACCCGTAAGGGTTAGTCACCCGAGGGCGAGCTAGACTAGCTCGCCCTCGAAACCCCAAACTTTGCTATCCGTAACTCGGACGCGGGCCAGACGACCGGTTCGTTCAGCCGACCCGGCGAAGTGGACCATTTTCCACTCGCGCGAGAACCCCTGAAGCCGATCCGGGTTCCGAATGGAAACTCCCTCGACCATGACCTCGACCTCGCGGCCATGCTGAGCTAGGTTGATCTCGCGGGTCACGTCATCCTGGCGGTCCATCATGCGGCGGAGCCGCGCCTTTTTGACATCCTCGGCAATTTGGTTTTCGGCGTCCCCGGCCGGAGTCCCAGGCCGAATCGAGTAAGCAAACATATAGGCGCCATCAAACCGCACCCGATCCATGGCGTCGACGCTGTTCTCAAACTGCTCATCGGTTTCGCCGGGGAAGCCAACGATCATGTCGGTCGTGAGCGAGACATTGGGAATGGTCCCGCGAAGCTCATCGACCAGATCAAAGAACTGCTCCCGGGTGTATGCCCGCTTCATCGCCCGCAAAACCTCGTTGTCGCCGGATTGCAGCGGCATGTGGACGTGCTCCATCACCTTGGGGCAGTCGCGAATCGTTTCGATGAGGTCGCGTTTGAAGTCTTTGGGATAAGGCGAGGTGTAGCGAATCCGCTCGATGCCGTCGATCTCGGCGATCTTCCACAGGAGTTCCGAAAAGGGTACGCGACCTTCCAGCAAGTTTTTGCCGTAAGAATTCACCGTCTGCCCCAGAAGCGAAATTTCCTTGGTTCCGTTGTCCGCCAGCGCGCGAACTTCGTCCAGGATGTCCTGCGTCGGTCGAGACCGCTCCCGGCCGCGCGTGGTAGGGACAATGCAGTACGTACAGAACTTATCGCAGCCGTATTGAATCGGAACGAATGCTTTGAGCTTCTGCGGCCGACCGAGGTGCCGCTGGGGAACGTCTTCCACCACCCGGCCTTTCCGTTCTGGCAGGGCAACTCTTTTCTGAAATTTCTTGCGTTGGGCGGCTTCGGTTACCAGGTTGGGCAGAAGGCCGAGGTCGCCGGTCCCCAAGACGAAGTCGACGTGCGGGGCGCGGCGGTGAATCTCGTCGGCCCGCGCTTGCGCCATGCATCCGCAGACCCCCAAAATCATCTCCGGGTTTGCCCGTTTCAGCGGAATGAGCTCGCCCAGCAGGCTAAACGCTTTGTCTTCCGGCTTTTTGCGAACCGAGCATGTGTTCAGGATCACAACCTGAGCCGTAAACAGATCGGTGATCGGCCGAAATCCAAGATCTTCCAGGTGCAGCGCCATTTGCTCGCTGTCTTCTTCGTTCATCTGGCAGCCCCAGGTTTGAATGAAGTAGGTTCCCGGCTGCATCGCCGGTCGGTCCAGGGAGAGCGCTGCCTTCGAAAGCAAGGTGTGCGGGGGGACCAAATCGACCATGTGACCTCCAAGGGTACCTGCCAGCAACGCGGGAACTCCGTTTGCGCCGGACCGGTTTCGTTAGGTTGTATGCCAGCCGCCTTTCACCATGCACTGACCTCAGACCGTATAATAACGCCATGAATGCCGTCCTCTTGAACCGGATCACGGTGGTTTTGGCGTTGGTCGGCACCTACATCGCTGGACTCCTTAGCTTGGAGAAAGCGATGAACTTACAGCTACCCTGTGGGTCCACAAACGACTGCGCGCTGATCTCCAACCATCCCTCGGGCTACTGGATTGGTATTCCGGTCGCCTACTTTGGTCTCATCGGCTACGGATTTATCCTGGTCACGGCGATGTACCGCAGCATCAACGGCATACGTGACTACAAAGAACTCGTCACGATGGGCCTTGTCTTCTCCGCGATCGGAACGCTTGCGAGCTTCTATCTACAGTACGTGTCTCTAGGAGTTCTGAAGAAGTTCTGCCCCTATTGCTTCGCGTCCGCCGTTACGATGACCGCACTCTTGGTTGCGCACGTCTTGCTCCGGAAAGCGGTAGCCGCAGAAGGAGAGGAGCGGCGTTCCAACTTCGATCTCGGCCTTCCCTGGGCAGGAATCGTTGCCGTCATTCTTGCACTAACGATTCAAAGCGGCACCTTGGGCAAAACCGTCGGTGGTGTTGCCTCGTTGTCGCCCGATAAGGCAGCGAAGCTCATTCCGGCGTTGCCGCATGTTTATGGCGACAAGTCGGCGAAAATCACGATCGTCGAGTTCGCGGACCTCACCTGCCCTAAGTGCCAGACCATGGGCCCGCAGGTAAAGGAACTCGTTGACAAGTACCCCGGCAAGATCCGATTGATCTATCGGCACTTCCTGATCCCGTCGCACAAGTTGGCCCCAGCAGCAGCGGCGATGTCGGAAGTCGCCGGCGAAAAGGGCCGGTTCTGGGAGTTCGCAACGGCAATCCAGAAGGGACTCAACGGAAGAACCCCCGAGCAGATTGACGAAATTAGCGGGGCGATCACGGCGGCCGGAATGGATCCGAAAGAGGTTGCGGACCGACTTCAGAACGAAAAGGATCCGGTCTACCAGCGAATCCAGGAAGATCGAGCGGCGGCCGACGCGCTTGGTGTCAACTCGACTCCAACGTTCTTCGTGATGGTGGAAGGCAAAGAGACCAAGATCGCACGTGCGGATGCGCTCTTCGAGGTGCTTAGCACGGACGAGTATGTTCAGCTTCTGAAGTAAGGTGCCAAAAAAGAACGTAACGGTGTTGGTTGCCATGTCGGGCGGCGTTGACAGTAGTGTCGCCGCCGCCCTCATGAAGCGTCGTGGCTACGACGTGATCGGCCTCACCATGCAGATATGGCAGGAGAGCCAAACCGATCCGCGCCACGCGGGCTGTTGCTCGCTCGGCGCGGTCGAAGACGCCCGCCGAGTCGCGCGGGTTCTCGACATTCCGCACTACGTTCTTAACTTCAAGGAGGAGTTCCGCAAGGCGGTCATCGAGAATTTCATAGATGAATACGCCGCCGGCCGAACCCCGAACCCGTGCGTGCAGTGCAACAAGCACGTCAAATTTGAGATCCTGATGGAGAAGATGCGGGAGTTTGGTTGCGACAAGCTCGTTACCGGCCACTACGCCCGCATCCGACGGGACCACGCCACCGGACGATTCCGCCTCCTTCGAAGTCGTGCCACCGAGAAGGATCAGAGCTACGTGCTGTACATGCTGGACCAGGCGCAGTTGGCATCCAGCTGGCTGCCAATGGGCGACATGCCAAGTAAGGCCCATGCCCGCGAACTTGCCCGTGAACTGGGACTTCACCTGGCTGACAAGCCAGACTCACAGGAGATTTGCTTCGTAAGTGAGGCCGGTGGATACAACGAGTTCCTCCAGAAGAACCGGCCGGAGCTCGCGCGGGTCGGGCAAGTGATCGATTCCGAGGGGAATCTCCTGGGCGAGCACGACGGCATCACCGGCTTCACGATTGGGCAGCGCCGCGGAGTTCGGGTTCCTAGCCGAACCGGGAAGCCGCTTTACGTCCTCGACCTCAAGCCAGCCGAGAACACGGTCGTGGTTGGTCCGGCAGAAGGTTTGATGACGAAGGTTGTTCCGCTTCAAGAGATGTACTGGGGATCCGTTGACGACACGTGCGACCGCGTTCGGGTCGATGCAAAGATTCGATACAACATGGACCCGGTTCCGGCGTGGCTTATCGGCGGGCCGAGCCCACATCTCGAGTTCAAAGAGTCGGTTCGAGCCGCGACGCCGGGTCAAATCGCGGTGGCGTACCGCGGTCAGTCGGTTGCGGCCGGCGGAACGATTCGGCGAATGGCTTAGAGAGTGCCGCATGCGTCGTCGTCTTGGCGTAAGATAGTGTTCCGGTGCCGGAAGCATCACAATGCGACCGGAGTCTCTGGAAGGAAACAGACATGAGCAAACAAAGCGACGACAGCAGCGCCCTTATCTACATTCTCGCCGGGGTTGGCCTCGGAGCCATCATTGGCGCCGCCGCCGGCCTGCTCTTTGCACCGAAATCGGGCGAGGAAATGCGAGAAGATCTGAACGAGAAGTACAAGGAACTCAAGAACAAGACCGAGGAATGGGTTGCCGAGCAGCGATCCAAGCGCCCCGTCGGCGAATCTGTCGACGAACTCGGTGCCTAAAGCCGCTCCCGTCTTCGTCTAAACCCCATGCCCGGTTGGAGAATTGTTCTTTGGTCGTCCGTCGTTCTGGCGGCGATCGGCTTTCTCTACTTGGTGCGTGGGGTTCTTTTTCCGTTCGCGGTGGCATTGACGATCGCCGCCGTGCTCGAGCCGACCATCCAAAAGCTCGGGAAGCGAGGCATGAAGCGCGGTCCTGCCGTGGCGCTTGTTCTGCTTGGCTTCTTCGGAGCCATCACCCTTGCTGGCTACTTAGCCGCCCCGACCGTGGTCCGACAGGTGTCGAGCGTGAGTGTGCGTGCTCAGGAGTTCACGCGCTCCATCGTTCAGGAGAGCGAGTCCGACAATTTCTACTTGCGGTGGAGCCCATCCGTGGTGGCGCAAAGACAAACCAGTCCGAGCGGTGAAATTGACCGGATTCTTGCGCAATACGGTTCGACGCTCGAGCAGTTCGGCTTGCCTTCCACGCGACGTGGGCTGATCGACCAGTACGTCGACAAGAACCGAACGACCATCGCCAAGGCCGTGCAGGGCATTTTCGATTCGTTTTTCGGTGCGCTGGCTGGCCTCTTTTCCCAGCTGGCGGTCGTCGGCCTCATTCCGCTCATCGTGATGTTTTTCCTGATGGAAATGGAGGCGATTCGCAAGCGGGGATCAAGCTGGATACCTCCGTCGATCCTTCCTGGTGCCCGGTCGCTGGCCAACGATGTTGCCGGCGTTTTCTTTAACTATCTGCGTGGCATCAGCCTCTTGATTCTGTACTTCGGGATCGTCCAAACGACGTTGCTCACCCTGCTGGGCTTGCCCTACTCGGTCCTGCTCGGCATTCTCTTCGCGTCGTTCTATCTCATTCCGATCGTTGGGAACCTGTTCTCGTCGCTGTGCATCTGGCTGATCTTCGGTTTCTCGGGCGTGTCGGGGAACGCGGTGTTCTCGCTCGGCAACTCGTGGGCCTACGGTTTTGTCGTGATCCTCATTTACATGACGATCGCGACACTGTTTGACTCCTTCGTCTCGCCGCGCACGGTCGGAAACTCAGTTGGCCTCAGTCCGGTCGTTAGCATCTTCGTCGTGATGTGCGGCCAGGCACTTTTTGGTCTTCCCGGAATGGTCCTGGCGTTCCCGGTTGCCGGGGCGATCAAAGTCATCCTGGATCGCGTCTTCACCGTCACCTCCTCAACTTCCGAGGCCGCGCATTTGCCGGCGGTTCCTCTGCGTCATCGGCGCACGGCGGGCCCGGGTTGATGCTCGCTCCGCTCCTGCTGACCTACGGACTTTTGCCGGGCGTGTCGGCAATCTTCAAAGTGACAGTCGAGTTCGACGGCTACTTGCCGCTCTTGGGCGGGAAGGAGGGAACTGCCGTTGTGCGGATGACGGTCCCAGTTCAGGGAGTGGCCGACAAAGACCCTGAGAAGCTAAGCGCACAATCGGAAATCGAGGCGTTTTCCATCTCGCTGAACCGAGTCGAGCTGCCGTTCACGGCGCAAAACGTGCGGGGGTTCTTCCCGAAGAGCACGGTTCGGTTCCGGCCGTTCGGCAGGTTTCTAGAAACCGATGCACCCGCGAAGAAGCTGCCGGTGCGACTGCCGGGCTTGGATCCGCAGCGATTCGCCGACATCACGTTTCTGCCGCTCGAGTTTCCGCCTGCCGGGATCGAGATTGGCACGACCTATCGGTTCGAAAAGCCGTTCTCGGGGCAAAAGGTGACCTATTCGGCGACGCCGGTGAAGATCGACGAGAAAGTCGTCACCCTAAAAATTGCCCTCGCGCAAGAGGATGAAGCG
Organism: Fimbriimonas ginsengisoli Gsoil 348; assembly: GCA_945881865.1. Lineage (GTDB taxonomy): Bacteria > Armatimonadota > Fimbriimonadia > Fimbriimonadales > Fimbriimonadaceae > Fimbriimonas > Fimbriimonas ginsengisoli_A. The sequence continues at coordinate 65,217 of CAMCVK010000015.1, forward strand.
GGCAGCCTGACGGGAGAGGGAGCGGCGACATTCGACCGGGCTCGTGGAGTGTTCCGCCTCGTCGAAGTTTCGGCCGACTCGGTCACTAAAGAGTCCGCTACGGTAACCCGCCACCTAAAGACCAAGCTCAGGATCGAGTTAGTCGAACCCAAGTAGGCGAAGAGCGGCTGACGTTTGGGTATATTGAAATGTTGCCCGATTTGCCCAGGCCAAAACCTGCGTGAATGGTCAACACAGAACGCTTCAAAGCTCCGTCGGCAGGGCGCCCCAATTCCCGATCTCATTCGGTTTGCGGGCAACGCCGTAGGTTCTAACGAACCTCACATGACGATCGGCGCGGTGGAAGCGAAGGAGAAAAATGCTACCGGGAATCCTCGGAATTAAAATCGGAATGACCCATCTTTTTGCGGAAGATGGGAGCATGGTGCCAGTTACGGTCATACAGGCCGGGCCCATGTACGTTACGCAGATCAAAACTACCGAAAAGGACGGCTACAGCGCGGTTCAGGTCGGCTACGGCGAAGCGAAGGAGAGCAAGCTCACCTTCCCCAAGCACGGCCATCTGAAGAAAGCGGGCCTCAAGCACAACGTGCGCACGCTGCGCGAGTTTCGCTTGAAGGAACCGGCAACCCTTGAGCTCGGCCAAGAAATCAAGGCCGACATCTTCGAAGCCGGTGAGAAAATCACGGTTACCGGAGTGAGCAAGGGCCGCGGTTTCGCCGGTGGCGTGAAGCGCTACCACTTTAAGGGTCAGCACATGACCCACGGTTACATGACCCACCGACGCCCGCTTTCGAACGGTGCGACCGGTCCACAGCGCGTCTTCAAAGGTAAGCGCGGTCCGGGCCGAATGGGTACCGACACCGTCACCCAGAAGGGCCTTAAGGTCGTGAAGGTAGACGGCGAGCGCAACCTCGTTCTGGTGAGCGGAAGCGTCGCCGGACCGAACGGTGGCCTCGTGACGATTAACAAGGTGGTGCGATAATGGCCGAACTGAAGATCTATGCCGGAGACGGCAAAGAGGTTGGAACGCAGCCGGTTAGCGAGAAGCTACTCTCGGTTCACGTAAGCCTCACCTCGATTCACCGTGCGGTCGTTGCGGAGAACGCAAACAACCGACAGGGAACCCAGAAGACCAAGACCCGAAGCGAAGTGCGCGGTGGCGGCCGAAAGCCGTACAAGCAGAAGAAGACCGGTAACGCCCGACAGGGAACCATCCGAGCTCCGCACTACGCCCACGGTGGAATGGCCCTCGCCCTCACCCCGCGCGACTACGAAAAGAAGGTCAACAAGAAAGAGCGGCGTGCCGCGATTCTTGCTTCGCTCGGCGCGCAGATGCAGGCCGGAAACGTCCAGATCGTCGACAAGATTCTGTTCGCCCTCCCGCGAACGAAAGATGCGGTGGCTCTGCTTACCGCTCTCGGACTCCAGGATCAGAAGCGCGTTCTGGTGATTCTCCCTTCGCACGACGAGAACACCTACAAGTCGTTCCGAAACCTGCCCAACGTCGAGGTGCGAACCGCCCCGACCAAGGATGCAGAAGTTAAGGCGAACCCGTTCTCGGCACGAGACCTGCTGGTTGCGAAGAAAATCGTTGTTGCCCAAGAGGCCCTGGCAAAGATCGAGGAGGTCTGGGCTAAATGAAGAGTCCTTACGATATCATCGTCGCGCCGCACATCACCGAGAAGTCGGTGGCGCTAAGCTACGGCGACCCGCAAATTAAGGACGAGAAGGACCTCGTTCGCAAGTACACGTTCATCGTCGCTCGAAGCGCCAACAAGATCGAGATCAAGAAGGCCATCGAAGATATCTACAACGAAGGCAAGAAGAAGGATCAGGCCATCACCGTCACGAATGTCCGCACCGTAAAGGTCTTGGGCAAAGAGCGACGACGCGGCCAGAAGACCGGCTACGAGCCAGATCGTAAGAAGGCGATTGTTACGCTTGATAAGGGCCAGACCCTTGAGGATTACGGAGTCTAAAGATGCCAACCCGAAAGTACAAACCGACATCTCCTGGTCGGCGCCACATGATTGGCGCGGACTACTCCGAGATCACCAAAGGTAAGCCAGAGAAGAGCCTAACTTCCGCCAAACCGAAGACCGGTGGACGAAACCACTTCGGCCGTATCACCTCGTTTAACCGAGGTGGCGGAAACAAGCGCCGATACCGAATCATCGACTTCAAGCGAGATAAGGACGGCTTCCCGGCGAAGGTCGCGGCGATCGAATACGATCCGAACCGCACCTGCCGAATTGCCCTTCTTCACTACATGGATGGTGAGAAGCGGTACATCCTGGCTCCGCGCAACCTGGAAGTGGGCACCATGATCCAGAGCGGTGAAGGCGCCGACATTCTCCCGGGCAACGCACTTCCGCTGAAGTTCGTTCCGCTTGGTACGCTCGTGCACAACATCGAGCTGCAACCGAACCGTGGCGGCCAGATGGTCCGCTCGGCCGGTGCCGCCGCTCAGGTGATGGCTAAAGAAGGGAACTACGTCACCCTTCGACTTCCCAGCGGCGAAATGCGCATGGTGCACAACACCTGCCGCGCCACCGTTGGAGAGGTCGGCAACGCCGAGCACGAGAATGAAGCCCTTGGTAAGGCTGGTAAGGCTCGCGGCCTCGGTCGCAAGCCGCACGTTCGAGGTGTTGTTAAGTCTCCGAGAGACCACCCCCATGGTGGTGGTGAAGCGAAGTCGCCGGTCGGACGTAAGAAAGGTCCGGTCGACCGTTGGGGCAACAAGTCTCGCGGTGAGAAGACTCGGCACAACAAGCGAACCGATAAGTTCATCGTTCGCCGCCGAGACAAGGCCTAAGCCTTTTCTCTTTCGACTGCAAATGGGGCAAGCGGTTTTCGCCGCTTGCCCCATTTGCATTGCTGAACCCTAGTTTCTTGTTAGAAAATCATAAGAATCTGCGATATCACTCTTTTAGGTGACACGCGTTAAGGTGGGTGTTTTGTACACTTCTTGTGTGCGAAATATCACCCTCGTCGCCGCAAGCATGGGCACGATGCTCGGGCTGGCCAGTACTTCCAGCGCGGCGCTGATCAACCTTACGAAGACGTCGTTCGTCGCGACTCCGTTTGGAGACTATCCGTACGAAGGCCCCCTTACGACCAAAGGAAGCTTCACGCTGGAAGAAGGCGACGGCTTCGCACGGCCCGTCGGGTTTCGAATCCTGGAGGATGGCAGCATCAACTATGGCCGGCCAGAACTAACCTTCGTTACCTGGAACGACTTTTCTGGATTCTACAGCTTCGCTTTTGAAGAAGAGGGAACCTATGACCTTGGGCGCGGGAACGGCGACGATTCCGGAATCCTACTCTACTTCTCGCCCCAACTGCCTTACGATCGAAACACGACCGAGAGGTTTCGGCTCTTCACCGGCGTGCGATACAACTACGGACCGGACTACCGGCCCGATCCAATCCGAGATGCTTACGTCGACATTGAGATCTACTTCGCCCCGGTGCCGGAGCCGGCGAGCCTCGCCGTCCTAGGCTTCGGCGCGCTTGCGATGTTGCGAAAGCGAAAGCCGAAGGCGTGATTTCTAACCGAATTTATTACCGTTGATAAAAACAATCATAGAAAACTCATGAAGCAAACCCTCATCTCCGTCGCCCTTTTCGCGATTGCATCCACTGGCCACGCCGCGCTTCTCCATCTGGACAAGACGACGTATAACTTCACTTTGATGGATACGCAGCCGGGCGCATTCACCTACGAGCAGCAGGACTACATCGGCGGCTCACTACTTCTGACGCGCGACGACGCCTACGCCCGCCCAATCGGGGTTACGCTGAACGATGACGGCACCCTCGGAGATGACTGGGGCGTTGTCAGCATTTACGGAGCGATGACGGTGAACCCGGTCACAAACCGCTACGACGGCGGCTTTTACGGAGCAGGGAACTACAACTTCAGCTCGGGCATTGTGCTTCTGCGCTACAAGAAGACGGACACGGTCTCTCCGAACAACACTTCGCAGAACTTCCGTATCTTCACTGGTGTTCGTCGCGATCCACTCATTCCTTTCAGCCCGGATCCGCTGAGGGACGATTACGTTGACATTACGATCAACTTTGCACCAGTTCCGGAGCCGGCGAGCCTCGCCGTTTTGGGCTTTGGCGCGCTGGCGATGTTGCGGAAACGTAAAAAAGCCTAAGCCGGAAATCAGCGTTTGCTGACAAAAGGACACCCGTATACTCCGGGTGTCCTTTTTTGTGTGTCACGTAAAAGTGTGACACCGAGAGCTCGTTACAGGAATCCCACAATAGTCGCGTGATAAATATCGTAGATGCTGGCGCTGCTTCGGTGCCCATTGGATCTCCTCAATCCGCGTTCGATAGTCTTGCCGACTCGACTAGTGTGTTTCAGACGGCAATCGCGAGCCTTTCGAGCGGTAAGGGCGGCGGGAGTATCTATGTGCCGGGAGGCATCTACAAAGTCCGACAGATTGTCCTGCCTAGCAACGTAAGAATTGTCGGTGATGGTCAGGGCATTTCAATCTTGCGGCAACTCCCCCGCACGTCAGCAGAGCCAGTCGTAAACACCCCTCCGATGGTGACCTCGGCTGGATTTGCCACCGGTTCGACGGCTTTGGGTCCGAGCCGATTCGGCCTGGTTGGCTTAACTCTCGATGGCAGCCCGTCCAACACCGAAGTCCCGAACGAGTTTGGAGGCGTCGCACTCTACGGCTTTGATTTCACGCTGAAGGACCTCATGATTACCGGCTTCGTCGGTAATGGGCTGTGGACCGAATGGGGTGGCAAGCTAGCGGAAGACAACGTTTATCTGCGGGAGCCAGCAACTTTTGAGGACGTGAGTCTGACCAGGAACGGTCGCTGTGGCTGGGTTCACCTTGGCCCGCAAGACAGCGTGGCGACCCGGATCATGGCCTGGAACAACGGTCGCGAATTTGGCAACGGCCTGCCGCTGAATAACACGGGCGAGGCGAACATTTGGCTCGCACGCCGAATCGCGCCGGTCGCTTACTTGGAGCGAACCGGGACGGGCCCAAACTTTGCCTACCGCGTTTCCACGCCCGGTTCGGGTTACACGTCGGGAATCTTCGCGCTGCTGAAGTCATCCAACAACATCGGAGTTCTCGGCTTCGTCAAGGTTGAAAACGGCAAAGCCGTCGGCATCGATTGGCTCTACAGCAAGTGTGTTTTTAATGAGGAAAAGGAGCCTGGGAATAAAATGACCGTGCAATTCACGGGGATTATTCCGACGGGTAGTACCTTTCCAACCGCAGAAGTTACGTTCGGTTCAGACAATCGGATCGTTTCTACGGTGATTAAAACGCCGGGCGCAAACCTTCCGGCTTGGCCCACCATCGTTGTCAAGAACGGCGGTGCAGTACCGGCCCAGCCTGTAGTTGCCTACCCGATGCTCCGCGGCGGGCAGGTTCATGCCGCCGTGATTTTGGAAGCTGGAACCGGCTATACCGGAACCGTAACGGTTGAAGTGACGCAGGGGGCGAACACCTCGGCCGTCGGAGTCGCAGTCAAGGGGAATGGTGCCGACTCAGCCCGGGTTCTTTCCATCCTCTTTGGCTCGCCCGGATGCTTCATGGACACCGTGGCGCTGAAGTACCAATCTCGCCCCGACGATCCGGCACCGAGTTCAGCTCAGACTGTCTCCGTCAGTAAATCTCGCTTCGGCGAAATCCTTAGTTGGAGCGTGCCGATCATCACGGGCGCTCCCCCCCACGGCGCGAGATTGGACTTCGTGCCCGCGGAGTCCACGCCGACGAAACTTGCTCCGATGAGCGGCGGTACCCTGCTCAGCCAGGCGCATACGTGGGGAGCACAAACATACGGTATCCGCGTCAGCTCCCCGGCAGTCCTTACCTCCTGTGAGGCTGAAGGAGCCTACGGCGCAAACATGTTTCTTGAGGCGACCAGCGGCACCGTTCAAGGTGCTTGGCTCTACGATTCTGGGGACTACGCAAAGAGTACCGA
>CAMCVK010000016.1 GCA_945881865.1 Fimbriimonas ginsengisoli Gsoil 348
TTGGTCGGTGCAGGAGACGACCTATTTCGAGGACGGCGGCTACCTCTGGATCGACCGCGTCACCGCGAAGGACCCCGCGACGATCACGCCCGAGCTCGACCGGTTTGGCCACCTCACCGGGCTCACGCTGGCGCTTCCGGGAGACACCCCGGTGCCATTGTTGCGCGAAAAGTTCGTCGTCTACCGGTATCGGGGCGGCTACGATGCGCCGCGCGGACAGAGTGACTTGGACGCGGTCGTGCCACATTTCTCCGCGAAACGCTCGCTGCAAAAAAGCTGGAGCCGCCACTTGGAGAAGTTCGCCTCGCCAACTCTGCTGGGCCGATTCGAGCGAACGCTCGCTGCACGCGAGCAGCAAGAGCTTTACGACGCCCTGCGGAACCTGCCCGAGAATCGCGTGTTGGTGCATCCGAGCGATTGCACGGTGGAAACCCTCGACGGCGACAAGGGAGCCTCAACCGGCTTTATGGAGGCAATTGACTTTCATAACCGCGAGATCGCGCGCGCAATCCTGGGCCAAACGCTGACCACCGACGAAGGCCGACGCGTGGGTTCGCTGGCGATGGGCAAGGTCCACCTGCAGGTGCTATTGCTTCAGCTGGCGACGCTGCGCCGCGAGCTTGCCGACGTCGTGGTGACGGAGCAGGTCATCCGCCCATTGATGGAACTGAACTTTGGACCGGGGGAAATCCCCCGGTATGAGTTTGCGTCGACGACGCTGGAGGCCTTCACGACCGGCGTCGTTTAGGCGTCGGCTTCGGTGGATTCCGGTTTCATGAACGGGAAGAGCAGAATCTCGCGGATGTGCTCCGCGCCCGTGAGCAACATGGCCATCCGGTCGAGCCCGATCCCGCAACCGCCGGTTGGCGGCATGCCGCCTTCCAGCGCATAAATGAACTCTTCGTCCATCGGGTGGGCCTCGTCGTCGCCCCGCTCGCGCTCGGAGACCTGCTGCTCGAATCGCTCGCGCTGGTCGATGGGGTCGTTGATCTCGCTGAAGGCGTTGCAGACCTCTCGGCCCATGACGTACCCCTCGAACCGGCGCGTCATGCGCGGGTTGGCCGGGTCCTTCTTGGCCAGCGGCGACGTTTCGATCGGGTAGCCGACAACGAACGTCGGCTCCTGAAGCGTCGGCTCGATGAAGACTTCCAGGAGCTTTTCGATGAGGCCGCCGAGGTTGCGATCCGCATTGAGGTCGATGAAACCTCCGGCGGCAATGGCCTTCGCCGGCACATCAAGCTCTCGCGCGCGGGCGATGGCTCGCTCCTTGTCCGTAAGGTCCTCGGCGGTGAGGCCGGTGTGCTGCTCGATCGCGCCGAGCAGATCCAGACGGTGCCACGGCTTGCCAAAGTCGATTCCCGCCAGCTCGGTGGTTCCAAAAACGCGCTGCGCGACGAAGCGGAAGCAGTCCTCCACGCGCGCCATCATCGTTTCCAGATTCACGTACGCCTCGTAAAACTCGAGAAGCGTGAATTCGGGGTTGTGCCGATTGCTAACGCCCTCGTTTCGGAACACCCGTCCGATCTCGTAGACCTTCGGCAGGTCGCCGACAATAAGCCGCTTCAGATAGAGCTCCAGCGAAATTCGCAGCTTCACGTCCTGCTCGTAGGCGTTGTAGTGCGTCGAGAACGTCCTTGCGGCCGCGCCGCCCGCGTTCAATTGAAGGAGCGGTGTCTCGACTTCGAGGTAACCGATGTCATCAAAGAACCGGCGAACCGCGCTCACGACTTGCGCGCGCTGAATCAACCGCTTTCGGCTTTCCGGCACACACAGGAGGTCCAGGTGCCGGTGGCGATACCGGACTTCCTGGTCGGTGAGACCCGAGAAAATCTGGCCGTCCTTCTCGTGGCCATACGGAATCGGCTCCAGCGACTTGCTGAGCGGCACAAACTCTTGGACGGCAATCGACTTTTCGCCAGTTTTGGTAACGAAGAGCTTTCCACGCACACCCACGTGGTCGCCGATGTCCACCAGGTTGTAGAGTTCCCAGGCGAGGTCGCCTGCCGTGTCCTTACGAATGTAGATTTGGATCTTTTCGTCGCTGTCGGTAAGGTCTGCGAATCCGGCTTTGCCCATCACGCGCGGCGCGCGGATGCGACCGGCGAACGAAACCTCGCGATCTAACTCGAATTTCTCCTTAAGCCCCGCTGCGGTGTCCGTGATCTCCCATTTTTCGATGGAGTACGGGTCATGGCCTAGCTCGCGCATACGCGCCAGCTTCTGGAGTCGAATATCTCGGAGGGAGGTCTCGCTCATGGAGTAGAGAGTGTACACGTGACGGGATATTTCCTCCGCGTGGGTACAACGAAGACACCCGATGCTGCTTGCCGCTCTTCTCGCGACCGTTCCCGAACTTAAGGTGCAAGCCCTTGATTTGCTGGATCGGGTAACCGCCTCGTACGCAATCGAAGGCTCAGATCTGTTTCGCGAAGATATCGGCGCGGGGACTTCGTCGCAGGTTGCCTACAACTGGTCGGTGGGCGTGATGCTGTCGGCGATGGTCTCGGCGGCGGAGGTCGAACCGGCCCGAAAACCGGCGTTGGTACGGTACGCGGACGCCACGCGGGCCTATTGGAATCCGGCCGGACCGGTGCCGGGCTATGACGTGTTGCCGATGCCGAAACCGGTAGATCGCTACTACGACGACAACGCCTGGATGGTGATGGCGCTAGTCGACGTTTATCGGCTGACTAAAGACCGGAAGTATTTGGGCTGGGCGTCGGAGGCGATGGCCTATGTGATGAGTGGTGCGGACATGAAGCTCGGCGGCGGCATCTATTGGCGAGAGAGCGACCGTGGCGCCAGCAAAAATACTTGCTCGAACGCTCCTTCTGCCGCGGCATTGCTTGCGCTTTACGAAGAGGACCGCTCGCCGGCGCGGCTTCGGTCGTCGCAGGAGCTGTACGCATGGACGTACAAGACCCTTCGCGACCCGGCCGACGGCCTGATGTGGGACAACATCGGTGCCGATGGCAGTCTTGGGAAGATGAAGTGGAGCTACAACACTGCGCTGATGATCCGCGGGGCCACCGACCTCTATCGATTTACGAAAAAGTCATCCTATCGCGACCAGGCCTTGGCTTTTGAAGAGGCCTCCGTGCGGCACTGGGTTGCGGAGAACGGCGCGTTCCGGTGCGACGGGAAGTTCGGCCACTTGCTGCTGGACGCCTGGGCTTACCGGGCGAGGCATATTCGCCGGCCGGCAGGGCAGACACAGGCGGCAAGGCGAGTTCTTTCTGCGGTTTCGGGTCGTTTCGCAGACGCGGATGGCTGGTTTGGTTCCCGCTGGGACTCCGCACCCACCGGCTCGAAGCGCCAACTGATTGACCAAGCGGCGTTCATCCGTGCCGCGATTGTTACTTCGCGCTGACGTTTCAGGTTCCCCTGGGGTTCAGGGGAACGAAATGAAAACCTACTTCGGAGCGCCGGCGCCTTTCGGTGCTTCGGTGCCTCCGGCTCCGGCCATGGCCTTCTGCTCTTCGGCGTTCGGGGCTCGACCCTGCTTCACGTAGTCCGGAATGCCCTCGATATAGTTGGGCGACTTCTTGATTTCCGCCTTCACGGTATCGCCACCGCCACCCGAGGCGAAGTAAATGATGCCAATAACGGCGATGATTGCGACGATGACTCCGATGATCGCCGGGACGGGAATTTCTTTCTTCATAAGCTTAAATGATAACGGATGGCACCCGATAAAGAGTGCCATCCGTGGAGTCGGCTTCCTTAGTCCGGAAGCTTACAGTCTCGGCTCGTGTCCGAGCCCCACTGGTCGGCCGAGAGGCAGACGCCGGGGAATGCGGTGTTGACCGGGAAGTCGAGACCAGCGCGCTGCTGGTAGCCAGGGAAGATGTAGCCCTTCGAGTGGCTCTTCGTGTGTCCGTCAAGGAAGACGAACGTCGAGTTGCCAGCCTGGGACACGTCCACACCGCGCCAGTAGTTGTTCGAACCACCAAGCTCGGCCGGAGTCGTGTCGCCGGCGTTCGGCGTCAACAGGGTCGGGTTGTTGGCTCGGGTCGAACCAGCCGTGGTGGTCCATACCCAGTTCTCGAACCAGGTGCTCCAAACCCACCAGGTTCCGCTGTAGAGACCTTCGTTTCGCTCGTTGGTCAACATGATCGTGCCGGCCGAGTTGGCGGCAGCAGATGCGTTGATCGACGGCTTGCTAATCTCTGCCGGAGCCCACCACTTGCCGGTGAGACCGCTATAAACGTTCTGGGCGCCCTTGAACGATCGCTTGATGTTGCCGCCGGGGAACGGAACTGCCTGCGACTTGTCAAGTGGCGAGTCCATCAGCTGCCAGTTCTTAACGTACGGGTACGTAAGCTTGTCCCAGCTGGGGCAGCCAATCGTTCCGTCGCAGTAACCGGTTGCCCAAGCACCGTTGATCGTGCCGCCAAGCGGGAACACGTCGTCCGAGTCTCCGATGTACATCATCTGACCCAGGGCGAGCTGCTTTGCGTTGGAGATTTCTTGCGTCTTCTTAGCCGCAGACTTTGCCTGAGCAAAGACCGGGAAGAGGATCGCGGCAAGGATCGCGATGATCGCGATGACGACGAGGAGCTCAATGAGCGTGAATGCGCGCTGCGCTTGTTTCATGATTTTTTTATTTGTCCTCCGATGGACTGGATGTCGTGGCTCGTACCATGAGCCGGGTAGAAAATGTTCGGTTGTTGGTGGGTCGCCCTTCTCGAAGGGCTTCCAACGCCTGGATCGCGGCGGCTCCCATTTCTTCGAGGGGCTGGCGAACCGTGGTCAAGGAAGGGGTGACGCCGAAAGAAAACGGCGAGTCGTCGAAACCGACGAGGCTGATCTGCTTCGGAATCGAAATGCCGCGGTCGGCCGCCGCTCGGAGAAAGCCGAGGGCCATTTCGTCGTTTGCGCAAAACACGGCGGTTGGCAACTGGGAGCAGGAGAGCAGTTTCTCCGCGGCTTCGTACCCGGTGTTCTGCGTAAAGTCTCCGTCCAACATCCACTCCGGCGGAACTTCCAAGCCGTGGTCCTGCATGAATTTGCGGAACGTCTGCAACCGCAATTCGCCCTCGTCAAGCCAAAGCTTTCCGTACAGAGTCGCGATACGACGATGGCCTAGCTGATAAAGATGATCCAGCGCGGATCGCACACCTCCGACGTTGTCGCAGGTGTAAGTAGGGACGCCGGGGTACCGCTCTGTACTTGTCACCACGTACGGAAGCTGAGCCTCCTCCAAGTGCGCGAAGATGGGGTTCTCGTTCGGCGGAGCAAGGAAGATAACGCCATCGACCCGGCCGTCGAGCAGCGTGTTTGCGAAGTGGTCGCCTTCGCGCTGGTCGAAGCCAGTGAAGATGAGAACGTCGCGGCGAAGCACCTCAGCGGCATTCAAAATGCCGTTCAAAATCAGCTGCGAATAGGGGCTTCGGGCAAGGTTAATCGAGACTTCCGTTGGAACCACGCCGTAGGTATTGGTCCGGCCCGTGATCATGGACCGCGCGATTCGGTTCGGTCGGTAACCCAGCGATTTCGCCGTTTCAAGCACGCGATCTCGGACTTCGGCAGGCACGGTTCGTGGGCCCCCGTTAAGCGCATAGCTCACGGTGCTAGTGGAAATCTTTAGCGTCCGCGCAATATCTTTGATGGTTGCCGCCATTGGTTAACCGTTCAGCCGAAATCAGGAAAACGTTTCGCGAAACGTTTCTCAATCGAATTATACGGATTATTTCGACAAATAGTGCGCTGAATGACCGACATGACGAAAATTATCCTCCTGGAAGATTCATCATCTTCAGAAAGGTGCTCTATGTCGTTGGCCTCCTCATCTTGGCGGAACTCGGAAGGCTGATCTGGCAGCGACACGAGCTTTCGGGTCTGCGACAACGCAACCAGCAATTGCGCGGTACGGGACTCGTGAGCCTATTCCTGCACCGAGACGTGCTGTCAAGTATGTGGTTGAGCCGCCGTCATCGGTGGGACCTAGACCTGGGGAAGGTGGCTGATTCCGAAGGCTGGCGGACCCACGCTCAGTTGCCGCCGGATCTACTCAAAATCGTCTTCGTTAAGCGTGGGGCAGGGACCGTAACATCGACGTCCGCTTGCATCGAGGTCTCGCTACCAGACGTACGCCTATTCATTGGCGAGGTCAAGGAATTGTCGCCCAACCGCAGAGGCGGGGCCACGCAATCCGTGATCTGCGTTGCGGTCCATGCCTCGTCGCTCCACCCGTGCGACCCCATTCGTGCATGGCGCGCCTTGCCAGAATCCACCGTATCACCACTTTTGGAAGGAATCGACATCGAAGTTTTTGACGATATGGTGCTGATTTCCCAGCCCGGGAGCCTCCTGCCAAGAATGGTCAGCACCTACGTTGAGGTTGCGTTTGCAGCGATCGAACTCTCTCGCTCCGCGCCTCTCGGCCCGGTTCATCGCGGACCAGCGCAATTCAGCTGATTGCGGCCCGGCGCAACTTGCGGCAAGATAAGGGTCTGTGTGGGAGTATCTCGGCGGTGTAATCCTGGTGTTCCTTGCCAAAGCCCTCTTCCGGCTCGATCCTGGCCGGTGGTGGAGGCCCGTCTTCCTGCCGAAGCGTCGGCAGGAACTGCGGAAAATGGCGGCGAGTGAAGGCTGGCAGCTGTTGCGCTACTTGCCGGCCGAGGTGATGACGAGGTTTTGCCAAAAGAAAGCGACGACCCACGCCCGGGCGGCGTCGGTCGCGCTTCAAATCCAGCTTCCGGATGTCCGGGTCTACATCGGCGAGGTGGAACAGGGCACGCCGATCAGCGGCCAGCGAACGCGAACCTACACCGTTTGCATGGCAATCCCGGTCTATGGCCTTCACCCGAGTGCCGAGATTCGCGCGTTCCGGTTCCTAACTGATCCGACGCCGGACTTAAAGCTGGATGGGGTGGATGCCCAGGTTTACGATGACCTCGTGATCGTGTCGCGCCAAGGCCCGCTTCAGCCGACCATGGTGAACACGTACTTGGAGGTCGCGCTGGCGGCCGTCGAACTGTCGCGCTTCCAGTCGATCACGCCGCTTCCAGGGCATGCAAAAAGCGAGTAGGTCTGGAGCCGGATAGGGGAATCGAACCCCTTACCGTCCGCTTACAAGGCGGGTGCTCTACCGATGAGCTAATCCGGCAACTCGATCCGCCCCGATTATAGTTGATTGGCGGTCGGCGAAACTACTTGCTACGGCGGACGCGGGTCTTCACCAAGCGGGCCGACCCGTCCGAACCGTAGCCAAGCTTGAACCCAGGCGGGATGTTTCGTAGGGCGCTCGCAAGCTCGTCCGGCATCTTTTCTTCCGGCTCTCGCTTCGCGCGCGGGCGTCGAATCTGGCTCAATCGCTCGAAAGCCTCGGTAGCGTCCGCTTCCTTATCCAACAATACGAGCTCGTCGCCGTTAGTCTGGAATAGCTCCGTGCTAGCCGAGTAAGAGAGGAAAAGATAGCCTTCCCCCGCGACCATGCGCAACTTGAAAGGGACAGAATATTTCTTGGTGCCGACCTTAATGGATAGGGTGGCCTCTTTCTCGGTCGCCTTAAACTTCAGGCTGTTCTTAACGTTCTGTACGGTTTTCATCTTCGTTTGCGGGCCAGTATCCCTTCTGTGACAAGCCAAGATACCTAATCTTCTAGGCGTCAGAGTGTAACGTATTCCCGTTATCACCACCACTTTAGGCAGAATTTTATAGAGAGACGTTATCAATCAGGCGAGTTGTTCCAACCTTCGCCGCAACAATGACGGCGGAGGTGCCTTCTGGCCCGGGTAAATCGGTCAACGGATCCATTCCAGGGAGAGAAACTGCGGCGAAGTATTCCACAAGGAAACCGGCTTGCTCCAGCCTTGAACGCCCGGATTCCTCGGCAGAAGCCACGTTACCTCCCGACCGTATCGCGTTGGCGGCTTCGATTAGGCAGGCGTAAAGGAGCGGTGCCTTGGCACGATGCTCCTCCGATAGATAGCGGTTCCGGCTGGACATCGCCAGCCCGTCTGCCTCGCGCACGGTCGGGTGGATCACAAGTCGCACGGGCACGTTAAGGCCATCGACCATCTGCCGAATCACCTGGCACTGCTGCAAGTCCTTCTGGCCGAAGTAGGCAACGTCGGGCCGCACCAGGTTAAACAGCTTGAGGACAACGGTTGCCACGCCGGCAAAATGCCCCGGGCGATGCGCCCCTTCCCAGCGGTCTGTCACGCCGCGCACCACCACGTCGACAAAGTCGGTGGGATAAACGTCGTCTCGCGTCGGCGCAAAAAGGAAGTCCGCCCCGGCGCCCTCCGCCATCGCCGCATCCGCATCGAGGTCGCGCGGGTACCGGCCAAAGTCCTCGCCCGCTCCAAACTGCTTTGGGTTCACGAAAAGCGACACCACGCCGTGGTTATTTTCGGCCTTGGCGCGGCGCATGAGCGCCAGATGTCCCTCGTGAAACGCTCCCATCGTAGGGACGAACCCGACACTTCCGGTCAAGTTCCGGGGCAGGTCCGCCACGGAATGAATGATCTTCAAAAACTGTTCTCCGGCCCGGGGAATTCACCACCCCGAACTTCCTTCGCGTAGGTACCGAGGGCGTCCTTCACACGCTCGCCGATCTCGTCGTATCGCTTCGCATGCTTGAATCGCGTCGAACCCAGCCCCAAAACGTCGTGCAAAACTTGCACTTGGCCGTCGCAATCCACGCCGCCGCCGATGCCGATAGTGACGATTTCTAGCTCCGAAGTGATCTGTTTAGCAAGTTCGCTCGGCATGAGCTCCAGCACCATGCCAAAAGCTCCGGCTGCCTGAAGTCGCCGCGCTTGTTCAAGAATGACCACCGCCTGGTCGCCCTTGCCTTGCACCCGATGTCCGCCAAATGCGTGCACCGACTGGGGCGTGAAGCCAAGGTGCCCCATAACCGGAATCCCGGCGGCGGTAATCGCACGAACCGTGTCCGGGTAGTCCCCTTCCAACTTAACGGCGTCCGCCCCGGCTTTCATCAGCGCGACGGCGGATTCCACCCCCTGCGGGACCGAAACCTGATAGCTGCCGAACGGAAGATCGGCCACCAAAAGGGCGCGCGAAACTCCGGCGCGGGTCGCGGCGGTGTGGTGGAGCATCTGCTCCATCGTCACCGGGATCGTGGTCGAGTACCCCAGCAAAACGTTGCCAAGCGAGTCGCCAACCAGAATCAGATCGATCCCAGCCGCGTCGGCCAACGCCCCAAAACCCGCATCGTAAGCGGTAAGGCAAACGATCTTGTCTCCCTTCGCCTTCATCTGCCGAAGCCGCGGCACGGTAATGCGATCGCCCATTGGCTACAGATTGTACTGAGAACCGGAGTTCAGCTAAGCGCGGCGATGACTTCCGCGGCGTGACCGGCCGGCTTCACCTTCGGAAACACGTGGGTGATGACTCCGTGTTCGTCCAGCAGGAAGGTCGTGCGCTCGACACCCATGTACTTCTTGCCGTACATCGACTTCTCGACCCAGACTCCGGCGGCGTTCGAAAGTGCCTGCTCCGTATCGGCCAAAAGCGTGAAAGTCAGGCTGAACTTATCCGCAAACTTGCGGTGGCTCTTCGGCGAATCAGGGCTCACGCCGAACACGTTCGCGCCAGGAATATCGGACAACTTCTCCTGAAGGCCGCAGGCCTGGGTGGTGCAGCCCGGCGTGTCGTCCTTGGGATAGAAGTAGATGACGGCCCGCTTGCCGCGCAGGGAGTCGGAACTCACGGTTTCGCCGTCTTGGTTCAGCAGAGAAAAATCAGGAAAAGCTTGTCCAACCGTAAGCACGTTTTATTCTAGCGTTCGCCGTGGCGGTTGGTTAGCGCGAATCGGTGGCGGCGTCCAAAATCATCGCCTGCATCAGGTCGATGCGCAGAACGATACCGGCCATCCGGTCATCCTCCATCACGGGAAGAATCGTCAGCCCGCTGCTCAACATCCGATGGTAGGCGTCGCCGATTTCGGTTTCTCCCGAGACCGTCACTGGCTCGGCCGTTGCATGCGCGATTGCCGGATCGCGGGCGATGGCGACCACGCCGTCGTTTCGTACCGCCGCCCGGCACAGGTCACCTTCGGTGACGACCGCCAACGGGCGGGCATCGTCATCCAGGATGACCAACGCCGGAAACTGATAGATGTCCATCTTATCGACCGCGTCCCGAACCGTGCTGTCGGCAAACAGGGTGGGTATGTGGGCGTGCATCACCTCGCGGACGGTCATCGCCCCAGAGCGTACCGGTAAAATGCGCCTATGACCGTTCTCGCAAATGATGTTGCCGACCTGGGTTTGGCCTCGCTCGGCAAAGACCGAATTGAATGGGCCGAGCGCGACATGCCGGTCCTTCGCTCCATCCGCGAGAGATTCGAAGTCGAGAAGCCGCTGCTTGGCCAGCGCATCACCGCCTGCCTTCACGTCACGACCGAAACCGCGAACCTCATGCGCACTCTGGTAGCCGGTGGTGCCGAAGTCGCGATTTGCGCCAGCAACCCGCTCAGCACGCAAGACGACGTTGCCGCCGCGCTGGTCGTCCACTACGGCGTCCAAACCTTCTGTATTAAGGGCGAGAACAACGAGACCTACTACCGCCACATTCACCAGGCGCTCGACATCAAGCCGACGATTACGATGGACGACGGTGCTGACACCGTTGGAGTGATCACCAACGACCGCCGCGACCTGATTCCGGCAATCATCGGCGGAACCGAAGAGACCACGACCGGCGTCATCCGACTCCGCGCGATGGCCGCCGACGGCGTTCTGACCTATCCGGTCATCGCCATCAACGACGCCGACACGAAGCACCTCTTCGACAATCGCTACGGCACGGGACAGAGCACGCTCGACGGCATTCTCCGCGCGACGAACATGCTTCTGGCGGGCCGAACCGTCGTTGTATCCGGCTACGGCTGGTGCGGTCGCGGCGTTGCCTCCCGCGCGAAGGGAATGGGCTCGCACGTCATCGTGACCGAAGTCGATCCGACCAAGGCCCTCGAAGCCGTCATGGATGGCTTCAGCGTGATGCCGATTGACGCTGCCGCCGCGATTGGCGACCTCTTCATCACCACGACCGGAAACAAGAACGTGCTCGGCCGCTCAACCTTCGAGAAGATCAAGAGCGGCGCGATCGTCTGCAATAGCGGCCACTTCAACGCCGAGATCGACATCCCGGCACTCGAGAAGATGAGCGTTGGCCGCCGAACGGTTCGACCGTTTGTCGAGGAGTTCACCCTGGAAGACGGCCGGTTGGTCTACCTACTGGGAGAGGGCCGACTCATTAACCTGGCGGCCGCCGAGGGACATCCCGCCAGCGTGATGGACATGAGCTTTGCGAACCAGTCGCTAAGCGTCGAGCACATTGTAAAGCACGCCGCCGAACTAAGCAACGAAGTCTATAGCGTTCCGGTGGAGATTGACCGCGAAGTTGCCCGCCTTAAGCTGGCTTCGATGGGAGTGCAGATCGATACCCTTACCTCGGAGCAAGAGCTTTACCTAAACAGCTGGCAGGAAGGAACCTAGTCGGTGAGCCCGGTTCTCGCTTGCCTATTGATCTCCTGGGGGCCAAAATCGGCCGGGATCGCTGGGGAGTGGACGGGGCGCTTCGAGGTTCGGTCGGTCCCGCAGGCGGCATCGCCAGCGGGACAGCAGGCCGTCAACAAAGTTTTCGCGGAGATCAAATCCGCAAAGTTGACGTTATCGCTTCGCAAGCAAGGCACCTACCTTCTGAAAATCCCGCGGCTTGTGGTTCAGCCGGCCATCCGCGAAGAAGGCAAGTGGCTTCGAGTAGGCGGCACGCTTTTGCTGGTGCCGTCGAACGGGAAACCTTCGCGAACCCTCGAGGTCCGTTCGAGCAAAGTGCTCACCTTGCCGGCACCCAAACAAGAGCCGAGCTTAGGCGAAACCGTGTTTCGCAAGAACCCGTAAGCGCAGCCTGTAACGCGATAGGGCGACCGGGTTTCCGGCAACGGCTCCGCGTGACCCACGCACCGGTGACTTTGCCATTTCATCTTTACCCAGCATGCTTACTACGTGTTAGATCCCAAGGCCTGGAAATTAGATTCGTCGCTACGTCCTCAAGATGGCCCACGTGTCAATCAGTTCTTACTATCTGATTCCCTTCGCCTTCTGATTCAAACCGATGCCGGTGGCCATCGCCTCTCCATCTGGCGCGACTCCGAAGAACTGGGTTACTGCCTGATCCCCGACCTGGGTCGATTGCTCAAGCGCCCCGGCACGGTGGTTGCGGCCTCGCCGTTTGAATTCCGGAATGAGCAACGGAGCATCGTCGTGCGGTTCCAGGGCCGCGTCTTGGGTTCGGTGGCGAAGCATTACATCGTAGCCGCTCTCTAAACATGCACGTACCGGTCCGGGCTAGGTAACGTCCAACTAGCGTGGAAAAACCCAACCTCTTTGGTCTAGGCTCGGCCGTCGTCATCGGTCTCGCCGTCGTCCTTGCCATGTCCAGCCTGTCTGGAGCGATTGTTCGCGCCAGGGGCGGCCAAGAGGTTATTCGCGTTACCGGCTCGGCACGAAAGGACATCAACTCGGACTTCATCATCTGGAACGGCCAGGTTGCCGTTCGGGCCGAGACCGTTGGTGCCGCGTATGAGGCGGTGAAGAAGAGCACGAAGCAGGTTCAGGAATACCTCACTAAGAAGGGCATCAAGCCGGAAGAAGTGGCGACGCAGGCCATCACGACTGCACCGGTTTACGCTACGGTGAAGACTTCGATCGGGAACGGTCAGACCAACGAAGTTCAGAAAATCGTTGCCTATGAGCTGTCCCAGACGCTTGAGGTGCAGTCGTCCAATGTGGACCTCCTAGACAAAGTTTCCCGCGAAGTCACCGACCTCATCGCGTCCGGCGTTAACTTCGTTTCGAACCCGCCGCAGTTCATCTACACCAAGATCAGCGAGGAAAAGGTTGCCATCTTGGGCGATGCCGCAAAGGACGCCCGACAGCGCGCTGAAACCATCGCAAAGAGTGCCGGTGCCACCCTCGGCGAAGTCCGCTCCGCCCGAATGAGCCCGCTGCAGATCACGCCAAAGTACAGCAACACGGTGAGCTACGACGGCGAAAACGACCGCACGTCGCGCGAGAAGGCGATCACCGCCATCGTCTCGCTTGAGTTCAGCGTTCGCTAAGCAACGTACAGAATGACGTCGCCGGGGTGAACGATCTCCCCGGTTTGCGGAATAATCCGCAGCACGGTGCCTGCTATCGGGCTCGGCACTTCGTTAAAAACCTTCATCGCCTCGACTAGGCCGATGACGTCGCCGGCCTCGATCACGTCGCCTTCCTTTACGTACGCGGGGGTGGCCGGATTTGCCGATCGGTAGAAGATTCCGTTCATCGGGGAGGTCACCGGCGTACCGGTCGGAGCCGCCGGGGCAATCGCGACGGCCGCAAGCGGCACGAAGCTGTCCTCAACGAACGATTCGCCAGCCACCGGCGCCATTTGAGCACTCCGCGCGCGGCGCGAGAAGCGAATCGTGAAGCCATCCGACGTCAAGGACGCCTCGGAAAGGCCGAACTCTTCCATCAGAGCCGACAGCTCGTCTACCTGCTCTAAGCGATCGCTCACGTCAGCGAGTTTACTCGCTCGGCCAGTTTCGCCAAAACGCGATGGTCGGTCCAATCCAGCGTCATCGGCGTGATGCTAACGAAGCCGTCCCCGATGGCTTCAAAGTCGGTGCCGGGTTGTTTGCGGTCCAAAACATACACGCCGCCTTGCCAGTAATACGGGCGGCCCCAAGGGTCCTCGCGCACTTCCACCCGCTCTTCGTAAACCCGCTGCCCCATCGGCACCAACCGAAATCCGACCGGACCGGTGGCTTCGTTTGGCACGTTCACGTTGATGAACGTTTCGTTCGTAATCGGCAGGGTCGTCAGCCAAGACCAGTGCTCGCGCAGCCAGTTCCCGCTGATCTCGTACCTAATCGGCTCCCCGTGCCGAAGGCCCGCCATGCTGAAGGCGATGCTGCGGATGCCGTTGATCGCCCCTTCCATCGCTCCGGCGACGGTTCCGCTGTAGGTTGTGTCGTAGCCCAGGTTCGGCCCGTTGTTCACGCCGCTCAGAACCAAGTCGCAGCCATCGGGGTACGGCACGGTCAGGCCTACGTTCACGCAATCGACCGGCAAACCATTGACCGCGAAGGCTCGGCCCACCGGGTAGTCGACTTCGGTCACGCGCAGGGGCTCGCGCATGGTCATGGCATGGCCGCAACAGCTTCGCTCGCGATCGGGCGCGACGACCACGACTTCGCCAAACTCGGCGGCGACCGTCGCCAAGGTGAGTAGGCCGGGCGCAAAAATGCCGTCGTCGTTCGTTACAAGAATTCTCAATGTTTTATGCCAGCAAGGCGTCGAGGGCCGCGATGGGGTCCGGCGCAGAGGTGAGGGCGCGGCCAACCACCACATAGTCGGCTCCGTCTGCGAGGGCCGTCTTGGCGTCGCCGCTGCGCTGCTGGTCCGGATTGTTGGCGAGGTTTGGCATCTTGATTCCCGGCGTGACCAAGACCGCCCCGTGCCCGAGCGTCGTACGCAAACTTGCGACTTCGTGCGGACTGCAGATCATGCCGTCGAGTTCGCTTTGCATGGCCAGCTTTCCAAGTTCCAGAACCTGCTCGTCGAGTGGCCGCGGAATCCCGACTTCGTTCAGCATCGTTTGGTCGAGCGAGGTCAGCACCGCGACGCCCATGAGGATGGGGCGCGACTCGGCAGGAAACATGGCCGCTTCCTCGGCGGCGGCGGTCATCATGGCCCGCCCACCCGTTACGTGCATCGTGACCATCCACGCGCCGCGGCGACCGGCCTCGCGAACCGCGAGCGCCACCACGTTCGGAATGTCGTGGAACTTCAGGTCGACAAAAATCCGTTGCGCCCCGGCGTCCTGCAGGCGCGAAATGACGTCCAAACCGTGGTTCAGCGTGAGTCCATGCCCAACCTTGAAGCCGCCGATGTGCGGGGAGAGCTTCTTGGTGATGCTCACCGCTTCGTCCAGGCTTCCGGTATCCAGCGCGCAAAGAATGTGTCGGGTCATTTGTTTTTGAGGAACCTCTTGCTAACGACCGTCGCGGGTTCGGCCTGGCCGCGAATGTCCACCGTCACTTCGGTCTTCAGCTTCACGTCGCTTCGAAGGTAGGCAAATCCGATCCCGCAATCGAGCACCGGCGAGTAGACGCCGCTGCAAATCTCGCCGATGGTTTCGCCGTCCAACTGCACGGCCATGCCGGGCATCAGGAGCCGCTTCGTGCCGAGCCGAATGCCCTGCAACTTGGTCGGCGTTCCGCTTTCTCGCGCCGACTGGATGGCATCCCACCCAATGAACGGTCTCTCTTTGCGGATTACCCAACCGAGGCCGGCGGCAATCGGGTTCAGGTCGTCCGTCAGCTCGTGACCGTAGAGCGGAAGCCCGGCCTCCACCCGCAGGGTGTCTCGACTCGCGAGGCCACAAGGCTTTACTCCGGCGGCAACCAGCGCATCCCAAAGGGCGACGGCATGCTCGTTCGCCACCACAAGTTCGAATCCGTCTTCGCCGGTGTAGCCGCTGCGGGCGGCGAGGGTCTCGATTCCCGCGACCGAAGCCACCGCGTAGCCAAAGAGCGGTGCATCGCGGAAAAACTCGGCGGGAGCACCCAGCGCGGCCAGCGTCTCAGCGGCCTTTGGCCCCTGCACGGCGATCATCGACGTTTCGGCGGTGGTGTCCGTCAGAGTGATGTCGGCGGGAAGCGAAGCAAGCAACCAAGCGACGTCCTTCTCATGGTTCGAAGCGTTCACCACCATGTGGAACTCATCCGCCGTCACCCGGTAGATGATGATGTCGTCGACCACGCCGCCGGTCGGATTCGGCAAAAACGAATAGTGACCGCGACCGTCCTCTAGCTTCGCGACGTCGTTTACGGAAACCTTTTCCAGAAACTCGACGAGGTTCGGCCCACGAAATTGCAATCGCGCCATGTGGCTTACGTCGAACATTCCGACCGCCTCGCGAACCGATTTCGCCTCGGCGATGACGCTCTGGTACTGCACCGGCATGTCGTAGCCGGCAAACGGAACCATACGGGCACCGAGCCCAACGTGCGACCCGTGAAGCGCGGTGACTTT
The DNA here is from genome assembly GCA_945881865.1 of Fimbriimonas ginsengisoli Gsoil 348. Taxonomy (GTDB): domain Bacteria; phylum Armatimonadota; class Fimbriimonadia; order Fimbriimonadales; family Fimbriimonadaceae; genus Fimbriimonas; species Fimbriimonas ginsengisoli_A. The sequence continues at coordinate 16,059 of CAMCVK010000016.1, forward strand.
CAATGCGTCGGCCATCGCAAAAGAGTACCGGTTTTCCGGCACGTTTAGGTTCCCGGGTGCGATTCGAAAAAGTTCAATCCCCGCACGTTCGCCGGGTTGACGGAAACCGACATCGGGTCAGTAATATAGTAGACGGTTATCTACTAGTAGACCGTTGGAGTACCGGATGTTGACGCAAGATATTAATTTTATCGCGGAGGCGCTTCTCGCAATTTGCGAGAGCGATGCGAACCGCCCTTTTTTCGATGATGCAACCCTAGAGCGCAAACTCAAGGACGCAAAAACGCGCGAGCCGCTGTGGATGCAGTTCACCGTGCGGCGACCGGAAGACCCGCTGATGCACAACGAGTGCCAGGCGATGATCGAAAGAGCCAATCTTACGCCGCGTCAGAACGACGTTATGACCCAACGCTTAGCTGGTGACACCTTCGAAATGATCGGTCGGCGGCGGGGAAGCACCAAGCAGGGGGCGCAGAAAATTTTTCTGCAAGCGCTTAAGAAAATAAAGCGCGCCTGCCACGTCTATCCCTATACCGGACTCTCGGACGTCTACCAATGGGAGACACGCCGCGGTAGGCCGTTCGGATCACGCTAAAAGGTATATCCTATAGTGTCTCGGAGGAAAATCGCAAAATGCTCCCCTGTAAGCAATGCAGCACGTTAAACACCCTGGACAGCATGTTCTGCAGAAAATGCGGCGTCTCTCTTGAGATCGTTGCGCTTCACGAAGCGCAGGTCAAGCTGGACAAACTCGTCGCCGAAGGGGTCGTTTCGCTCAACGAAGCCCGTGTAGATGAAGCCCTCGAGATCGCCGAGACCGCGCTTCGGTCCAATCCGACCATGATTCCGGCGCTGTCGCTCCTTAGCGACTCGCTGGCCCGGAAGGGCCAACTTGCCGACGCGCTGTCGGCGGCGGAGAAGATCGTGGAGCTAAGCCCAGACTCCGAGCTAGACAAGATCAAGCGCAACCAGTTGCGCGTCCGACTGCAGGATTCCCTCCGGGTTCCGGAGGGGGCCGACCGCCGGACCGCAATTCTGGCCGCGATTTCGGCCGTAGTTTTGGTCGTTTGCCTCGGGGCGTTTGCCGCAAAGATGACGGCCGACGCGCGGACCGCCTCGATCACGTCGAAGGAACCCGCTTCCGAGATCGTTGCCGGTAACTATCCGACGGCCGGCCAAGTCGACCAGGCGTTGACGAACCCTGGCCAAGGAAGCGTTGTCCAAACCAACCCGGCTCAGACAAACTCCGCCCAAACAAATACGGCTGAAGCCAGCCCGCAAGACAATGGCGCGAGCGCCGATCCCGCTCCCCGACCTCGGGCCAGCACCGGGCTGCCTCGGTTTAACGGCGGCACCCTCCCCGGTACAACAGGCGGTCCGATTGGTGACATCGACGTAGTTCCCATCAACCCCGGGGGGCCGCCGAACGGCGGCGGTACAAATTCCAATTCGGGAGCTAAGAAGGGCGGCGATCCGGAGCCGGAGATGCCTCAGGACCCGGAGACTCCGGTCGTAGATCCGGGCGAGATTTCCATCATTGTGAAAACGCCCGCCAAGGCGACGGAAACCCCAAATAAGGTCGGCGGTAGCACCCAAATTCCGGTGACGAACCCATCGGAATCGGGAACCTTCAACCGGGTCGGTAACGAGCAGTTCCAGACGCGCAACTTCGAAGGCGCGGCGAAATCTTTCGAGCGGGCCTCCAACGGCGGCAACTCGGTAAAGATGCTGCAACGAAAGGCCCAGGCCCTGCAAAACGCAAATAAGCCCCGCGAAGCCATCGCCGCCTATGAAGCCGCGATCGTCGCCGGAGAAGCCGCCCTGAAGGCGAGCCCGGCGAACGCAAGTTCGATCCAAGCCGTGATCAACACGTCGCGGCAAGCAATCAACGCCCTCAAGGCTGGCTCGTGACGGCGGCAGTTTTCGCGCTTCTCCTCGCGGCGGTTCCGGCCGAATCGCCGAAACTCCTTATCTACTACCGCACGAAAACCGCCGCCGCCGAGGACCCGCACGCCGGGCTGCCCAACTTCCTCGCTGCGGCGTGCGACGAAACCCGAAAAGTGCAGAGCGTCGTATGGGGCCTCAGCGACCCAGTTTTCCGCGACGCCGTCGTCTCGGGGCGCGTCAAGGACGTGCCGGATTCGCCGACCGATGCGCAAGTACAGTCCATCGCCCGCATCTTGGGCTGCGAGTATGCGGCCTTCATCAAAGTCACTCCGCTTGGCTCGCGCCTGAGTGGCGAGATCGCGCTGGTTCGTGGAGGGCGGCAGGTCTGGAAAGACGCCATCGCGTTGGGCATAAAGCTAGACGGCGGAAACGCGGACGATAGCCTGGTGCGCAGCATGGCCAACACCTGGGCGCAAAAACTCGCCTTCGGGCCGTTCAAAAAAGAGGAAGCCGCATCGAACGCGGGCAAGCCGGTTCCCGAAGCCGGTGCCATTCCTCCCACCGCAGTTACTCCCGAACCGGTGACCCCGAAACCGAATCCCGTCAGTGACGCCGAAGCATTCGTCGGCCTTCAACGATCGGTGCGTGAACTCGCGACGGCCGGCCGCATGAGCGAAGCCGTCCTACAGGCGAAGGAAGCGGTGGACATTGTGCCGCTCGATATCGACCGCAGGATGCTCTTTTTGGAGGTCCTACAGCGAGCCGGGAAGTTCGACCTCGCCGCAAGCGAAGCCGCCCGCGCTTCGGAGCTTTTCCCCACCGAAGACAAAGCCGCCGCCGAGCTTCGGCTGGTTTCGGCGCGTTGCTTTCTGGCGACCGGGAACATCGATGCGGCAAAGGAACTGCTGAACGAGGCGGCGACGCGGCAACCGAATTCCGTGCCGGTTCGAAACCTGATGGCCGAGTTGGCCCTGCGGGCCCTACAACCCGGGAAGGCGCTGGAAAGCCTCACGATCTCCCTCAAAGAAGCCCCGTCCGCCGAGGGCAGCTACCTCCGAGCGGTGACGCGGGCAGTTCTGGGCGGCGAAGAAGGTTCCATTGCGGATCTGGAAGCAGCTGTAAAGGAAGCCCCGGACCTACCGGCGACTCGGTTCGAACTGACGTTCAACGTTCTCAACGCCTCGCTATCGCAGGAGCTGTTGAAGCTGCGGGAAAACATCGCGGCGTTCACGGTGAACCGGAAGAGCTCCGTTGCCGCCGAAACGCTGGCCGACATCTCGCGAAAGAACCGCGCACGGTTGGGGTTCGCCACGAAGTATCCGGCGGTGGCAACGCACGACAAGTCTTGGAACCTCTACCTGCTGGCCGAGAATCTGATGGCCCAGGTCGTGGAGAGCCTTAACGGCTACAGCGCGAGTGGTGGAGAGGAGAATCTTACGGACGCGCGGATCGACGTCGGCGAGGCCATGAAATCGGCCTCGGCGGCCATGCAGGCCTACCGGAACGAGACCGAGAAGTAAGAAGGGGCCGCCCCCGGAGAGGGAATCGGGAGCGGGACGTTAGGTCCAAGAGTTTCGGGCCGAAGCCTTGTCTCACTGACCATCCTTAGGGGGAAGGAGGTTTCGCGTCACTGTTTCCAACGCGCAACCCCGGCGTCCCGTTCCGGTCAATAGGACCTTCGCGGGACCCGGATTCTTTACTTGGCTTCGTCGAAGTCGGCAGCGCCCTTCTTGCCGCCTTCGGCAGCGTTTGCTGCCTTCGACTTTTCATTTACTGCCGGGCCGGTGTCTGCGCTCCCGATCTGTTCCTGGCACCCGGCCAGGAAGAGAGCGAGCAGACCCAACGGGAGAAGGATTAGCTTTGCCTTCATGCGCCGCCGAGGTAACCATCGTAGTACTCGGAGTCCAGGTTCCAAAGATACTTCGATCTGTCCGTGATCGTGGCACCCTCTGCGGAGTTGGCAGAAGTTGCGCTGCCGTAGTCTGTGCCGGCGGTCAGGGCTCCGTCGTTCAGGTACTTGCTGTGCCCGTCTAGGAAGGTCACGTTCGAACCTGCGCCACCATCGAGGTAGGTCGATGCCGAGATTTTCTTCGGAGAAGTCGGGTTGTTGCCCGACCAGTTACCCGATCCAACAGTACCGTCAAAGAAGATGCAGTACACCGGATGCGGGGAGACGATCGGCCACATGCCCGGGGCATTTACGTTGTAGAAACCACGTGTCTTGTCCACGGTGAACTGCTGCGACACGGTCAGGTAGACCGTACCGGCGCTGTCCTCGGCCTGGGTGTAAGATTTGGATTCCGACTTCACGCAATCTGGGAACGGCGAAAGGAACAGGTAGTTCACGCCATACATTGGGAAGCGGCCCTTGTTTCGGATGTCTCCGACCTGCGCGGGAGTTCCAAGTGAGCTACCGGTGTTGAAGTAGCCGCGGGAATCGCCTCGGATCGGGTCGGCGTAGATGCCCCAGCTCTTGACGTAGGGGAAGATCAGCTCCGGCCAAAACTGGGTTCGGGTTCCGTCGATCGCGTTTCGGTTGGCATACTCGCCGCCAAAGGCGATTGGGATTTGGTCGTCGGCGTCGCCGCTGTAGATCAGAGCACCAAGGCCGATTTGCTTTGCGTTGCTGAGCGACGTTGTCTTCTTTGCCGCTGCTTTCGCCTGAGCGAAAACCGGGAACAGGATGGCGGCGAGAATGGCGATGATGGCGATAACCACCAGAAGTTCGATAAGGGTAAATGCTTTTCTCTGCATAATGACTCGTGGGCCTTTCGGCCCAGCCAATTGGCTGGGTTTTATCGTAAGCCAGAGTTTGCGCGCTGGGTCGGATTTTCTTGGTCTGTTTGGTTTGTTGCCGTAAATATCGCAATTTATTGGTCAACAAGGTTGCCGGTTTGCTCCTTAATGAGTTGTTAACGCGAATACCTTGTTCGCTCGCCGCAGGGCAAGCAGAGCTTGCCCCAAAAAAGCGGCGGCAGAGCCGCACGCACTCCAAATCCTTACTCGTTACGCAAGGCCGCGACCGGGTCCTTCCGCGCGGCGTGCATCGCCGGAAGCAGACCAAAGATCACCCCGACCCCCAAACAAACTCCGAACGCTAACCCAACAATCGGGCCGGTGATCATCGGCTTCACCGGTGTAAACGCCGCCAGCGCGCTGCAAACCGCCGTGCTGAATAGCAGCCCGACGATGCCCCCCGACATGGAGAGAACAATCGCCTCAATAATGAACTGCTGGAAGATGTCGGCTCGACGCGCGCCGGTCGTTTTGCGGATGCCAATCTCGATCGACCGCTCGTTCACCGACATCAGCATGACGGTCATGATTCCGACCCCGCCGACGAACAGCGCAATCGACGTCAGCCCGGTGAGCAGCCACGTCAGGATGCTGAGGAGCTTATAGACCAGTCCGAGCAGGTCCTCTTGAGTAAGAACTTGGAACTGCATGCGGTCCAGCCGCTCTGCCAGAACCGCGTCCAGTGCCTTAATCAGCGCCTTCGGTTCGGCGCTTGGCTCAATCTGAATCATGATTCGGTCGGTTTGCATGTCCGGCTCCAATTGCTTCAGCCGCGAATATGGGATGTACACCAAGTTCTCGAACCCACCCATCGAGAACAGACTCGTCTCAGACTTTTTGTCCTTCGTTACGCCGACCACGGTATAGGGCCGCTTGTTGATCTGCACTTTTTGGCCGAGGGCGGTCCCGGTGCCGAACAGCTCCTTCCGGGCAAGTGAGCCAATAACGCAATGCTGGGCGTCACCAGGTTCAAGCGGCCGACCTTCGGCAAACACCGCGTTTCGCATTTTGAACCAGGCCGGCTGGGTGGCCACCAGAAGGCTGCTCGCGGTCTTTTTGCCGTTCCGAATGCCTCCGCCGACGAACGTGAACGGGGCCGTCGCCACCACGCCCGGCACCTTCGCCAGGTTGGTGGCGTCGGATTCCTTTAGGTAGCTCATGCCCCCGATGTTGGGGTTGAACGTGCCGCTCGCCACGTTGCCGGGGATCACCACCAGCACGTTCACGCCGATGCTCTCGACCTGGCCCTTCACGTCGGCCTGGACTCCGGTGGCGATGCTCACCAGCAACACGATCGCGCTCGCGCCCACCATGATGCCGGTGGCACTCAGCACGGCGCGCTGCCACTGCTCCCGAAGGCTTCGGAGCGCGGCAACAAGATTGGTGGGGATGGCAGACACGATTAGATTCAACGTTGTTTCCGCGCCTGCCGTTCTACCCTGGCGAAATCAGCGCCAGCAGACACACCACGGCGTGGGCGGTCCAGGCGAGGGTGCGCGGGAGGTTCGTGCGGATCAGGCGGGTGATGAGGCCAAGATCGTGACCGGAGGCGAGGCGGCCGTGAAGCGGAGCCGAAATCGCGAAGGTCCAGCCGAAGGCGAATAGGCAGAGGACCAGACCGAACAACGACAACCCAGACGGCAAAACCCAAACCAAAAAAGCCGACCCGGCTAGCTCGACGAGCATGAGCGGCACGACGATGATTCCAATGCCCCAACAATGCCGCCGGTGGAACGAACGAAACGCTTCTGGCGTTACGTCTAGAAGTCCTGGGTAAGCAACGAGTTGCACGAACCAGCAGATGACGGACATTCCGACGGAGCCGGTGAGGGCAAGGACCCAGCCAATGTGTTCCAACGAATTGTTCTTCGGTACGAATCGTCTATTCGTTGCAGCACTTTTGGCCTACACGAAAGGATCTTTCGGAATATTCGGAAACGTGTGAACGCATTCGAAGCGTAGAGCCGTCTACACTATAGAAAGGTTTATTGACCGCAAGGCGCAGATGAGCATATGCATCAACTGGCCGCAAAATCGCCTACGCAAGTAGGAAGTGGCATGGCTGTCGGGACGAAGCATCCTGGCAGCCTGTTTTTTTACAACCCGAGCCTGCCGCCTGCCTGCGGTACCTTCAATTTATGAATTGGCTTAAGGCAACCCTCATCGGCTACGCCGTCCTCACCGCCGTGATTGGCACGTTGGGCTACGTCGGCCCGATGATCGGCCTGGCGAACCCGGGCGGAAAGACAAGCCCGATCAGCATGATCGCGGGCGTGGTTTTGGCGGGCGTGGTGTTCGGTGGACTGAAACTCGCCGAGAAGAAGCCAACCGTGGGCTACATCATCGTCGCGTTGGCCCCGCTCGCGGCACTGGGTCAGTTCGCCAAGAAGGCGTTTTCCGAGCAGATCATCTGGCCGGCCGGCGTCATGACCGCACTATCCATCGCCGCACTACTTGCCCTCGGCGTTGGCCACTTCCTCGACCGCAAGACGGTGTGAGTCTTTCTGGAAGACGCCTACCACCAAAGCGACCATCACGAGCAGCGCACCGATGCCGACGGACGGCGTGATGGTCTCATTCCGGAAGGCAACTCCCAGCGCGGCGGCGAGCGGGTTCTGCAACAGCAAGGTTAAGACCAAGAACGAGAGCGGAACCTTCTCGGCCACCACGTACCAAACCGAAAAGTTGAAGATCCCCGAGAAAAGAATCAAGTAGCCGAGGCAAAGCAAGGTCGGCAAGCCGACCGAGTCGAACTGGAACGGAAACGTCTGCGGCGAAAGGCTCGTGAGTAGCGTGAGGCCGATCGCCCCGCCCATGAGCTGGAGGAACAGCGACGTGATGCCGGACGAGCGCCGCGCCGACTGGATGACGAATACACCGCCGATGCACTCCATGATCACTGCAGTGAGATAGAGCAGGTTTCCCCACGTGTGACCGCCATCGAGGCGGGGAAGTTGGAACCCGACGCTGACAATGTAGGCACCAATCGTGCCCAGCACAAACGCAACCCACCGCCACGCGCCAATCTTCTCGCCCAGCAGCAAAAAGGCCATCAAGCCAGACCAGATCGGAGCCGTGGTGTTGAGGGTTACGCCTTCGTACGTGCTGGTCTTGCCAAGCGCAAAGTAATAGAGCGCGTGCGACGGCCCGAAGAAGACCACGCCCATGCCGAGGCACATCCAAACGTCGCGCCGACTCGGCCACTTTGCCCCGGTGAAGGTTCGAAACCTCGGAATCGCCAACAAGAGCCCAAGCAAAACCGCCGTGATGGACCAGCGGGTAAGCGCCAACGCAACCGGCGACGTGCCATCGGCGGTGGCGATTTGCACCAATAGGTTGACCGGTGCCCAAAAAACGTTGATCAGCACCAGCAACGGAAAGAGTTGCTTGCGGTCGATTATTCCAGCCGGAGAATCGGCATCAGCCGAACTTCCGCCTCCACCGTCCCGGATTGCGTTCGAACGTTCACGATTTCACGCTCAAACGCGGCGTCGGTTTTCACGATGGCGGCGGCGATGTGGCCGTAGTCGGGCGAGAATCCCGCACTCGTCACGGTGCCAACGTCGCCCTTTCGAGAATGGATGACGGTATCGCCGATTGTGAGCGGCGACTTCGCCACCAGGCCCACCCATTGGCGCGCGCTTTGGCCGCGGCTGTGCATCCGCATCAGCACTTCTTGGCCGGTATAGCAGCCTTTGTTGTGGCTGATGTGGCGGCTGGAGAACGCATTTCCCATCTCGGGTGGCCAGTTCTTTTGTGTCATGTCTTGGCCAAATATCGGCACGCCGGCCTCGAGCCGCGCCACATCGTAGGCCGCTGCCGACACTGCCGTAAACGATTCCTTTAGCGCGGAAAGGGCCTTGCGCTTCGCGCCGGGAACCCAAACATCCCATCCGCCCATCCCGGTTCGGTTCGATCGCAGAACGTAAACTTCAGCTCCTTCAAACTCGGCAGTCGCGGCGTCGAGCTTGGGCAGGGTGAGGAGCGCGCCGAGCTGCGACGTCGCGCGCGGACCTTGGACGCTGAGCAAGCGGTAGGTCTTGGAGAGATCGACCGCCGTCACGTCTTCCATGATCACCATTTGCTGGGTTCGCAAAATCACTGCCGGAATCGTGCTGGCGGCGAGGGTTGCGACCATCCGCATCGGCAAAGACCACACGTCGAGCACCGAGATGGTGTGGCCGGTCGGCTCGCAGAAACAGAAAGCGGTCGAGGCACCGGTGTCGAAGTTGCGCAGGTTATTGGTGACCTGCCCCTGAAGCCAGCCCTTCCGGTCGTCGCCTTCGAACGCGAGCAAGCCAAGATGCGGGAGGTCGACCAGGCCGCAGTCTTCGCGAAGTCGGTCGTAGTCGGCAATCACCGCCTCGGTCGTAAATTGAAGAAGGTCGGACATACAGAGTTTCGAACCGGAGAGTTTGTGCGCGACAATACAACTGTGGGTCGCACACCTAACCCATTGGATTCAATTATGAATGACCCGTCCGTCCCATTGCGACCTTTCTTAACTTTGCGGGGCTTCCGGTGAACCCTTGGCTACTTGGCCTGGCTGGCGGACTGCTTTTTGGCGGCGAGCTAGTGCGCGATTTCGAGAGGGCCGCCGCGCGCGACGTCCGATCAAAGCTCGTGGCTGAATCTGGCCGCGAGATCAAAGTGAAGGTGACGGCGAAGACGTCACTTGGGTCGGCGTTTGGCAACGTCGGAAGCGTTCGCATCGCGGCGGGTCAGTTTACGACGCCCGGTTTGCCGCTGTTCACCGAACCGGAGCGGAGCCAAAAAGGCCGCCTCGGTCGCCTGTTTCTGGACCTTTCCGACTTTCGGCTGGGTGAACTTCGGGTGGAGTCGTTGACGGCCGAGATCCCGAATTGCCGGTTTGACTTCTCGCTTGCCGTTTCGAAAAAGCAGTTCCGGCTGAGCAAGAGCGGACTTGGGACCGGCGAGGTTCGGCTGCGGGCCGAGGACCTTGCGGCGTTCATTCTGAAAAAATATTCTGAGGTCAAAACGTGCACGGTTCAGTTTGCGGGCGGCAAGGCGATCGTGGAGGGCGACGGCGAATTCTTGCTTCTGCAGACGAAGTTTCGGGTGGAGGCACGGCTGACGCCCACCTCGCCGACCCAGCTCAGCCTGACCGACGCAACGATGACCTTCGACGGCCGCCCGGCCGACGATGCCTCGCGACAAGTTCTGCTGGAAACGCTCAATCCGGTGGTCGATCTCGATAAAGACTTGGGCCTTCTCGATGCCATGGCGATTGAGTCTGTAACGGCCGAGAACAACGAGTTGACGGTGCGCGGAAAGACCAAAATTCCCCTGCAGCCCGCCGTTTCCCCAGGCGGTACGCTAAATGTATGGAACCGGAATCGGGAAATCCGGTTGAAACTACGGTGACGCCTGCGTATGAAGTCACCGTGATTGTTCCGGCCCTCAACGAAGAGGCCACCATTGCCGAGGTCATCGAGCGCGTCCTCGCGATTCCTTTTCGGGTTCAGATGATCGTCGTGAACGACGGCTCGACCGACCGTACGCCCGAGATTTTGGCCGGCTACGGCGACCGGATTCTGGTGCTGCACAACCCCACGCGCGGCGGCAAAGGCAACGCGATCCGCAAGGCGGTGCCCCATGCGACCGGCCGCGCGACGATTATTCAGGACGCCGACCTGGAGTACTTCCCGGAGGAAATTGGCACCGTGATCGGCCCGATTCTGAAGGGCGAGGCAAACGCGGTCTATGGCAGCCGATTCCACCAGGGCCTGCCGAAGACGATGGCCCTGCCAAACAAGATCGTGAACCGGCTTCTGGCGTTGTGCGTTCGGGTGGTCTATCAGCGCCCGATGACCGACGAGGCGACCTGCTATAAGGCGTTTCGAACTGATCTTCTGGTGAAAATGGACCTTCAGTGCGAGCGGTTTGAGTTCTGCCCGGAGGTCACGGCGAAGGCGATCCGGCTGGGCGAGACGATCCTAGAGGTGCCGATTCGGTATGTCGCGCGGAGTAAGGAAGCGGGGAAGAAGATCCGCTGGACCGACGCCCCCGAAGCGTTCTGGACGCTGTTCCGCTACCGCAACTGGCGCCCAAAGGGATAGGTTGAACCCGACGCGAAGCGTAGAGCCCCAGCCTCTGTGGCTGGGCATAATTGCGCGACGGCACTACAGCCCTTCGGGCTAGGTCGAACCCAACGCGAAGCGTAGAGCCCCAGCCTCTCTGGCTGGGCATAATTGCGCGACGGCACGGAGCCGCTGGCTACAGCCCTTCGGGCTAGGTCGAACCCAACGCGAAGCGTGTAGCCCCAGCCTCTGTGGCTGGGCAAATCCGTCCACGATCGATCCTGGAGGGATCGCAGACGGTAGCCCCGGGTCGAAGACCCGGGGAATAGGCACGTAAGTTCCCCGACGCTGGAGGCGTCGCAGAACCTAAGGTCCCGTTTCCATCAGGCAAGCTCTGCTTGCCATCGCCGGTGAAAACCAACCGGCGTCTCCCTAACACGCGTCGCGGTCGGCCTGACGGGTGCCGCGCAATGGGGCGCGGATTCAAGTAACTCGCGGCGGAGCGGGAGCCCGGTGCGTCTGTTCCTTGTGCCTCACCACGTCCGAGAAGAAACCGAGCGGCGAGAGCAGGACCAACTCTCCCCCTTCGCCGCCGTTGCGGTGGCTTCGGTCGGCCGTGCCTACCCTGAGCCGCAAGACCCGGTGCGCACCTGTTACCAGCGCGACCGCGACCGAATCCTCCACTCGAAAAGCTTCCGCCGCCTGAAGCACAAAACCCAGGTCTTCATCGACCCGGACGGCGACCACTACCGAACCCGCCTCACCCACACCCTCGAGGTCGCCCAAATCGCCCGCACCATCGGCCGCGCCCTCCGCCTCAACGAAGACCTGATCGAGGCGATCGCGCTCGCCCACGACCTCGGCCATCCGCCGTTTGGCCACGCGGGAGAGGCCGCTCTGCACGACGCCCGGCAGCACTTCGGAGACGGCGAGTTCCGCCACGACCTACAATCCATTCGCATCGTCGACATCCTGGAGCCGCTCAATCTCACCGAGGAAACCCGCCTGGGAATCGGCGGCCACAGCAAGGGCCGGAAGGACCTGGCCGACGACGACGGGATGCCCGTCAGCACGCTCGAAGCCGCCGTCGTGCGCATCAGCGACCGCATCGCTTACTTGAACCATGACCTGGACGACGCCGTCCGAAGCGGCCTCATCCCGGGCATCCCGAACTTCGTCCTGCCGTTCGGTGCGAGCCACGGCGACCGAATCGGCACGATGGTGGAAGATGTCATCCAGCAGAGCCTCGGCCAGCCTGCGATCCGGCTGTCGCCCGAGCATCGGGAAGCCTCGAACCACCTCAAGGAGTGGCTGTTCGAAAACGTGTACCTGCGGTATCCGCAGGCCTTCCCGGATATCCGCAAGGCGAAGGGAATCGTCGCCGAGCTCTACGCTTTCCACCGAGAAAACGGCCCGCAAGAGGCGCTGGATTACGTAGCCGGGATGACGGACCGGTTTGCGATCGAAGCGTTCACCGCGCTTCGCATCCCGGCCCGCTGGCGTGTCTAACGTCTATTTTCGAAGCTCAAACGAGTCGAAAAGGCGGCGATCGATGTCGTAAGCCCGGAACTCGAGCCGGGTGCGGTCGGCCCAAACCATGCCGTAGTGATGCCCGGTCCGAACCGTGTGGCTGAAGGTGTGATGGGTTGGCGCAAACTGCTCCGGGCCCCCTCCCCCTCCGCCAACCACCAGGTACACCGTCCCGGAAGGGTCATATTTGCCGTCGCGCAGGGGCTGAGTCCGCTCGTAAGAGTGGATATGGCCTGAGAAGCAAAGGTCCACGCCGTACTTGTCGTACAGTTTGGTGAGCGGCCGAACTGATAGGTCGCCGCCTAGAATCGGGCCACGGGCGGCGTTGCCGTAGTCGTCCAAATCGGAGGAATAGGGCGGGTAGTGGTGCGCAACGATTTTCCATATCGCCTTGCTCGCGGCCAGCTCTTTCTCGAGCCACTTGTACTGGACAGACCCCGGCGATACATCGTGCTCCGTGTCAACCACCCAAATTTGGACGTCCCCAGTTTGGTAAGTGTAATAGTATTCGGGTTCTGGCAAGGCGAAGTGGTCGTAATACAACCGGGCATTTCGCTCGTGGTTGCCAAGAACCGGCAGTAGGGGAACGTGCGAAAGCATCGGCCGCATGCTTCCAAAGAAGGCATCCGTCCAGTCCGACTTAAGCCAGCCGGTGCCCACCAAGTCGCCGACGATCAAGGCGAAGTCCGGCCGGGCGGCAAACATGCCGTCGCCGATCTGGCGATTGATGGTTGGCTGGTCCTGCGTGTCGCCAACGACGGCAAACTTCACCGGCGCACCCGGCAACGAGGCGGTCCGAAAGCTACTCCACTCGCTTACGGCTTTCTCGCCGCCCAGCGACGAATCGACGCGAACGAAATACGTTGTCGCCGGGGCCAAGTTCTTCAGCTCGACTTCATGCAGTCTTCCGGCGTTACCGGTGACTTCCATCGTACGTTGCGTGCTGGGCCCAAACGAAACTTTGGATGGAGAACTTCGCGTGGTCTCCCACATCACCGTCACCGACTCAGCGGTTGGATACACGAAGTAAGGGGCAACTGTGAATCGCTGGGGACCGCTATCTGCATTGGGCATCGGCTTTGGCACCAGCGCCGCCGCAGAAGTTACGACTTCGTCGGGCGTTGCCGCCCGGTCAAAAAGCGACGCCTGACTTACAAACCCTTCGAAGCGGTAAGAGCGCGGCCCTTCCCACCAGCCGCCGAAGCACACGCCCGCGCGCCCGTTGTAGACGATCTCCCCAAACTCGGCTGGCTGCTGGCCAACCTCCTTGCCGTCAATGTAAAAGCGAATCTGGCGACCGTCATAGCTCGCGACTGCGGAGTGCACGGTATTCGGGGCTAAGGTAGCCGCCGACCGAATCGTCGCCTCGGCATTGGCGGCTTTCTCGCCTCGGCTGGCAAGGGTGAACTCCGGCTTTCCGTCCCGGGTGACGATGCGCCATCCGGTCAGGCCGGTCTCAGGCTGGAAAATGCAGCCGACAACGCCTTGAACACCCTTTGTGGAATTCAGCGCAAAGTTGACCGAGACGGTGAAATCGCGCTTCGGCATCTTTGGCCAGGCCGCCCGCTCGTTCCAAAAGAGGGTGAGCTCGTCGCCTTGGCCGTCTAGCGTGAGGCCGCCGACTCCGTCGAGCTTCGCGTCTTTGGGAAAGCCGGAGACGTAGAGATCGGGACCAACGGAAGAGTGAAGCTTGCCGTCTTGGTATCTCGCATTGGTCATCTCCCAGTGGGCGACCGGAGGAATTTGCGCAGAAGCCGAGCCAAGCATCATCAGCGTAAGGAGGAGCACGCGCCTATTTTGGCCCACGATGGCAACAACCATCGCGGGCCAAAGGGATCCTTACTGCTTGATTTGCGGCGGGCGAACCTGGCTCTGTCGCGGCAGTGGATCAGCGGCGGTCGAAACCGTCGGCGCGGCCGGAGCCGGTGTCACCACGGTCGGTGCCGGGGTCGGTACCGGCGGATCGTTCCGCAGGGAAGTCTGCACCAACTGCGCTGCCATCACGGTCTGGATGACGCTGCTGATCTGCTCGGCGGTGCTGTTCGAAGCTCCGCCGTTCTCTCCGCCCGAGATCGTGACCATGCGAGCCTGGGCTAGCGCGTTCGCGATCACGGGTGCGATCAGCGGCAGCATTTCAAGTTGCCGAAGCGCAAGGTACGCGTCGCCGCCTTCGGCGATGGCGTTGTTGACTTCGCGGATGGCTTGCGCCTGAGCGATGGCAACCGTTCGAAGTCGGATGGCTTCGGCTTCGGCCTGAGCCTCGGCGTTCACCTTCAAACGCTCGGCGTCGGCAACCGCCTGGGCGATCTGCGTGGCGCGAAGCTCGGCCTCGCGCAGTTGACCAAGGGCCGATTGCTTCTGCGCTTCGGCGGTGGCGATCACCGCCGCGTTCTGGGCGCGTCGCTCTTCAAGGTCGCGCTGCTTGTCGTTGACGGCCTGCTCGGCGGCAAGTTGGGCTTCTTTCGCGCGGCGCTCTTGGTCTGCCTGAACGATGTCGGCGTTGGCCTTCGCCTCCACGGCTGACTGGCGTCGTCGGGCTTCGGCGACTTCGCTCTGAACTTCCTTAATGTTGAGCGAGTTGAACACCAAACCGAGGTCCTGAAGCTCGCGCGAGCAAGCACTCTTGATGATGATCGCCAGGCGGTCGTCGTCCTCCACCGTGCTCAGGGCCGAGACCGGTTTGGCTAGCTCGGCCGCTTGGCCAGAGAACGAGACCTTCGCGTTAAACAACTCGTCGTGGTGCAGAAGGTTGATCGCGCGGCGTCCGGTCGAGGTCAACAGGTCAGTAAGCGTGGAATTCTGAACCGGGAGCGGCATCGCGAAAAACCGGTTGGCGGCGGTGCGAATCGTCTCGTTGGAATCTCCGACGGAAACGATGGCGCTGGCCAACACGCGAACCTTGATCGGTCGTGGGTTACCCTGGCGGTCGACGTCCGCCGTCTGGTCGGCGATGTCCAAGTCGATGTTGATGGCCTTGCTAGGCAGGGTTGTTCCCGTTGTCAGCAACGGAATCTCCATCGACTTACCGGGGCCGCGGTACACGTGGGTTTTCCCGGTGATCCAGCTTACGATGCGAATGGTTCCCGCGTCCACCGTCCGCAGAATGCGGCTGATGAGCAGCGGTACCACGAAGACGAGGGCGACCAGAAGTGTCGCCCAGATGATGGTTTGTTGCATAGGGTTATCTTACGAGAGTCGTTGCCTTGGGTTGATTCCGGCGTCGTGGGCAAATCACGACGCCATCTCCTTGCTCACCTGGCACGTGTTACGTACCGGGTCAATGTCGATGACCAAAAGTGTGTCGCCGCTTTGGACAGTGACGCCCTGTGCGACCTCCGCCGGGTCTAGGTGCGCGAGTACCTGAAAAATCTCGCCGTCAAGATTCAGCTTCAGCAATCCGCGACCGTTCGCGTCGAAGCGCATGGTCGCTTGACCGGTCGTCGCGAGTGCGCCGGCGAGACCGTCGATGGGTTTGCTGGCAAAGCTCAACAAAAACCCCATCATTGGCCGGATCAGGGCGTAGTTGAAAACGATTCCGCCCAGGATGGCCAGCATAAGCAGGAGCGGCTCGGCGAACCGACCCGCCGCGAGTAGCCCGGCCGAGCCCGCGCCCAGCGCCAAGCTGAAGATGTCTAGCGGCGAGATGAGCAACCAAGAAGGGAAGTTCCGACCGTCGGTCGCCTTCGCGCCGGCGACTTTCACGCCCCGGGCGGCCACCGTTCGCACATGCAGCGGGCTAGATCCCGCGCCTTGGCTTACGCCGGTGTGATCGTGCGCCACCCCGTGGTTTCCTGTGTGCGCCGGTGTCGAAGGGCCGTGGGCAGCATGCCCCGCGCCAACATGACCATGACCGGCGTGACTGTGTCCGGCATGGCCGTGGCCCGAATCCAGCGTGTGGTTGCCGTGTCCGTGTTGATGACCATGACCGCCGACGAGAGAGAGGGCGGCCATGCTGACAAAGCCGATTAGGCCAACGAGAAAGAGAAGAAGGTACACGGCTAACTTTCCATATCCAGAACGGACGGGTACCGTGCGAGGTTGCAGCCTAGGCAGACTTTGCGAGCTCGATGAACTCGCGCATCTTTTCCCAATCTTTGATGCCCGCCGCACGCTCTACGCCGCTACTCACATCCACGGCGTACGGACGAACCCGTCGCACCGCCTCTTGTACGTTACTCGCATTCAGCCCTCCGGCGAGGATAACCGGCCTAACCGAGCGTTGAACGATCTCCGCCGCGAGGTCCCAATCCACTGTGTGTCCGGTCCCGCCGTAAGCTTCCTCCCGAAAGGCGTCCAGCAATAGCGCCCCGGAGTTCACGGTTTGCATCACGAAGTCGTTCGCCTTTTGGCCCTTTCGGAGCCGCAAGACATGGATGCGCTTCGGCGCGGCTTCCGGCAGCACGTCCCACTCGACGCCCTGCGTGAAGTCGTAGAACGACTTCGCCGGGGCACGATCGACGCGGCCAAAGACGGCGACCTTGATCACGAACGGGGGCAGGTCGCCGATCCATTTCGCGGCCTCGTCTTCCAGGGCGCGCGGGCTGCTCAGCTCGTGCACGAAGCCGAGGGCGTCCGCGCCGTACTCGATGGCCATCCGGGCGTCCTCGGCGCGGGTGATGCCGCAGATCTTGACCTTCAACCCATCACTTCCAAGACCTTCGCGCCGATATCGGCGGCGGCGGTGAAGGTCGTTCCGATCAGCACGGCGCGGGCACCGGCGGCCCGTACCCGAAGCACGTCTTCGTGGGTTTCGATGGCGCTTTCGCTTACCGGGAAGGCCTGGGTGGCAATCATGGGAATCAGTCGTTCGCTGACTTCGAGGCCAGTTTTGAAGCTGCTGAGGTCGCGGTTGTTGACGCCGATCAGCGGGAAGGCAAGATTAAGGGCGCGCGCCGCTTCCTCTTCGGTGTGGACTTCCACCAGAACATCAAGCCCAAGCTCTTTTGCGGTGTCCGAAAGTTGGGCGAGTTGGTCGTCGGTAAGGGAAGCCGCAATTAGCAGGATCGCATCGGCATCCCAGGCGCGGGCTTCGACGACCTGGTACGGATCGAAGATGAAATCCTTGCGGAGGGCCGGGAGCGAAACGGCGTTCCGGGCGTTGGTGAGGAACTCGGGCGCGCCCTGAAAGTAAGGCGTGTCGGTGAGGATAGAAAGGCAGGTCGCCCCGGCCGTTTCGTAAATCTTCGCAATCTCGACCGCATCAAAATCCGCGCGGATGAGCCCTTTTGAAGGGCTCGCTTTCTTGACTTCCGAGATCAGCCCGGCGTTTCCGGCGCGAAGCAAAGCGTGCAAAAAGCCGCGCGTGGGTGGCCGGTCGTTCGCTCGTGCCCGCAGTTCGCTCAAAGGCAACGCCGACTGAGCCGCCGCGACTTCCTCGCGCTTCGTCGCGAAGATGGTTTCCAGAATCGACATTACTCGGGCGTTCCTTGCAGGGCCAGTAGCTTCGTGCGGGCCGCGCCGCTTGCGATAGCCTCGTAAGCAAGCGTAGCCGCTTCGACCAAAGACTCCGCCCGGCCGCCAAGCCATAGTGCCGCCGCCGCATTGGGCAGGAGAGCCTTCGAACGAGGTGAACCGGCATCTGAAATCGCTTCCTCCAAAATCGCCGCGCTCTCGGCGATGGTTTCTCCCGGCAGCAAGGCTTCCGGCGGGATTGGATCAAGCTCAAAGTCGGCCGGGGTCAGCGTTCCGGAATTCACCCGGCCTTCCCAAACCTTCACGTATTCGGTCGGGCCGCAGGGGGAAATCTCGTCGAGGCCCTCGTTGCCGTGAACCAGCAATGCTCGCTCCGAACCCAGCAGGTTCAAAGCCTCACCCATGCTCCGCATGAGCTCCGGCGCGTACACGCCGATGAGTTGGCGTTGGGCTCCGGCCGGATTCGCCAAAGGCCCAAGCTGATTGAACACCGTTCGAACGCCGAGGTCGCGGCGTGCCTTGCCCACAAACCGCATCACCGGGTGATGCGCGACCGCAAAAAGAAAAACGATGCCCTGGGTTTCCAGCCGGTGCGAGAGCGTCTCCGCGTCGCCGTGAATCGGCACCCCGAGCGCTTCCAGCACGTCCGCACTCCCGCATGTACTCGTGACGGCTCGGTTTCCGTGCTTCGCGATGCGTGCGCCCGCCGCCGCCGCGACGATGGCCGCGCCGGTCGAAATGTTAAAAGAGGGCGAGCCGCCGCCCGTCCCGCAGGTATCAACGAGGTCGGAGTAGGAGTGGTGCACCTGAGCGGATCGCTCGCGAAGCACCGAGGCGAACGCGGCCAATTCGCGGGTGGTGCATCCCTTCACGCGAAGGGCAAGCAAAGCACCGCCAATCTGCGCATCCGAGGCTTCGCCGCTCACAAGAAACTCCATCAGCCCCCGGGCGGCTTCCGGGGAGAGGTCCCGCCGTTCGAGAATCGGCTGGACCAGCGTGGCAAAATTCATGCCGCTAGATTACTTCGGCGTGGCTTCAACGTCGCGCAACTGGGTTCGAACGACGGAGTTCGCGTACTCAACCACGGTTGAATCGGGATCGTTCCGCAGCTTCTCGAGCAGTTCATCCACGCTCTCTTTCGTCATCGGGCCGTAGTACTGGTCACCGACCTGCATACAGACCGCACGGTCGCAGGCATTCAGGCACTCGACTTCCTCAAAAGTGAACACGCCATCGGCGGTGGTCTCGCCATGACGAACGCCGAGCTTGGCGCAGATGTGGTCGCGCAGTTCGTAGCCGCCGTTCACCATGCAGCTGAGGCAGGTGCAGAGCTCCAGCTTGTGGCGGCCCGGCTCGTGGGCGGTGTTGTACAGCGTGTAGAACGTGGCAACGCCCTCAACTTCGGCATACGGTCGGTTCAGGCGGAATGCCACCTCGGCGATGGCTTCTCCGTTCAGGTAGCCGCCATATTCGCGCTGGGCCAGCCAGAGCCCGGGCAGAATGACCGCCTTTTTGTTCGGATAGTGAGAAATCAGGGCTTCAAGTTCGGCAATCCCTTGTTCGCTGAAGTTCAGCTTGACTTCGCCCGCTTTCGGAGCACGCGGACGCTCGTTGGGAGCACCGAGTTGAAGGAGTTCACTCACGCCCTAAAATTTACCCGCCTTCGCCGGAGTCGATGCCGAAGAGAACTTGCTGCGAGCGCGAAAGCAAAGCCGACGAGAAGGCCGTATGCGGCGACAAACGTTGCGACGAGCACGGGAATCATTAGGAATTCGGGCAGCAATCGGAGCTTTTCGAACGGCGAAGCGGTCAGACCGGCTCGCATCTTCTCCGCGCTTTGGTCAAGGCGGCGCTGCCTCTCGGCGAAGTATTTCTCCGCGTCCGGCACGGCGCGCTGCCAGGCGACGCGAGTCGATTCTAGGGTTGGGAATGCCCGCCACGACTCGGTGGCACCTCCGGACTTCCATTCATAAACGGGGACTCGTCCGGCCCCAGGGTTCGCTAGGAACGTTGCATGGAACGTTTGCACTCGCGCGGCCCGGGCTTCCAGGTCGGCTCGGCGCTTTGGCACATTGCGAAGCGCGTTTTCGTTCCAGGATCGGGGAACGAGCACCTCTGCGCCGGGCGAAATCGCCGTCCCGACGAAAGCAAACAAGGTCGAGGCAGCGGCGCTGGTCAGAACCGCGTCGCGAACCACCGCGAAGGGTGTCTTTCGCAAGCGAAAACCCAGCACCGCCATTACCAGTAACCCCAGCGATGTTATTGCGAAAGGGAGCAGACTGGCGTTGAAGGAAAGGAGCATGTACGGAAGGGAGCAGAGACCCGCGATCACGGCGCAGATCGTTTGCGTTCGCTTGGAAGGTGCCTTGGCCGCGATTTCATCTTGATACATGCCGAGGATCATCGGCCAGACTCGGCCGAACGCCTTCGCCGCCGCGCGGTCGGCGTCCTTTGGTGTGGCATGCAGCTCTTCGCGGGCTTGCGTGCTGGCCAGCAGATGCGAAGCAACCTCATCCTTCAGGGCCGACCGAACGTCATCGGCGAGCACGCCCTTGCTGAGCAGCTCGATCCGGTTGAGAAGGCGCCGTGCGTGTGGCCCGAGCTCAGACATTCTCGACTCCCGCCCGCAAAATCGGCCCGATCGAATTCACAAACTGCTCCCATTCCAAGCGCTTCTTCGCCAGCAAGGCGCTCCCTTCCGGCGTGAGGGAGTACGTCTTTCTGGCCGGGCGACCCGTTTGGTTCTCCCAACTTGCGGTTACCGCACCGGAGGATTCCAGCCGGTGCAGAAGCGGATAGAGCTGGCTTTCACCTAGCCGCAACGCATCGCTGGATCGCAGCTGAATCCGCGCCGTGATTTCGTATCCGTGCGCCGGACGTTCTTCCAGCACGCTCAATATCAGACCTTCGAGGTCGGGTCGGTTTGCCACGATTTACTATACATCAAACTTTATCTTATGGTGAGGTGTGATATCTCGCAACCATGTCTTCGGTTAGCTGCTCCCAACGCTCAATCGTGCGGTCATAGTCCGGGTCGGGCTCGGCGCCGGTTTTGCCGTTCGCTTCCATCCACGCCAACACCCTCTTGGCCCCGGTTCGAAAGTCGATGGAGTATCTGTAGCCTAGGTCCTCCATCGCCGACCGGTTGTCAAACAGGTTGGCGTACATGAAGTTGCTTGGCAGCACCCCACCGCGTCCCGGATGCACCGCCGCGAGTAGCCGAGACGGAATGTGAACCAGGTTGGGCTTTGGCGCCCCGGCGACCTCTGCGACGATTTCATGGAAAACATCCCACGGAATCCATTCCTCGCCCGCCGCGTTGTATTCGCGTCCGTAGGCAACCTCGTTGCCGGTAGCGCCTGTGAAAGCCCCGGCCACGTCTTCCGCGTGAGCGAAGCACCAAGGCGTCGTCCCGTCGCCGTGAACGATGATCTTCTGCCCCGTCCGGAGGCGATCCAGGTACCCCTTCGGCCAAAGGGTTGGCCAGAAGCCGCGACCCTCGCCGTAGGTCAACGCGGGCCGAATCGTGGTCAACGCAAACGCGCCGTCGCGGGCCGCCTTCCGCAAGGTCGCCTCGATGACAACCTTCTTCTCGGCGTAGTCGCCAAAACCCCGATGCGGCGCATCGGGCGGAATTGGGTAGGCGTCCGGGAACTTCCGGTAGACGTCCACCGTGCTGCAGAAAATGAACTGCTTGGTTCGCCCGGCAAACGCCCGAACGACCGAGTTCGCGTCCTCCGGCTGGTAGCCGACCATGTCGATCACCACATCCCAGTCGGCTTCGGCGGCCATCGCCGCTTCAAACGCTTCATATTGGGTGCGGTCTCCGCGCAGAACCACTACCCCAGCCGGAACCGGAACGTCCGTCTCGCCGCGATTGAAGATCGTCACGGCGTCGCCGCGCTCCACAAGCTGCCGCACGAGGTAGGTGGAGATAAGGCCGGTGCCCCCAATGATGAGAACGCGCATCGCGAAAGCTTAAACTATCCCGCGCGTCGGAAGCTGGTGATGAATCGGAAAATCTTCATCGCAGCCATGCCGTAGCGAACGTAGGGCATAAACTTCATGAGCGAAGGTGTCGTGGCTTTCGAAACCATTTCGGCCGTGCCGGAGATCCGCTGCGCCGAGCCACCGACCACATTTACGGTTGTCTTGAGGCTTCCCGCCACGTCGTCCAGCTTAACCGCGACATCTTGAAGGGTTCCGACCAAACCGTTCACCTTCACAGTTAGGTCCTCGACCTTCGGTTGCAACTCCTGCATGATCTTCACGATCTTGTACAAAGCGACCGTGAGGCCGATGAAGAAAATCGTGTTAACGATAAAAAACAGGCCGGATATGGCCACCCACCAAATTGGAATGTCTGTCATATTGCCTCTATTTCTATAAGACGCTCACTTTGAGCTGCAAGTTCGACCCGAATCGAGAGCCGCCCGTCAAATCCTGGGACCTCTTTGCCGTCCACAAGGAAGCGGCTGCCCCAAAGGCCGCGAACGACCACGTCGGTAGACCCGCCGTAAAGGGTTGGCGATCCAATTTTCAGGCTCAGATTTCGCTTTGTTGTGTCGAACCGGGCTTCTTTGATCTGGCCGGACGTCGTTTCGATCTCTAGCCCAAGCTGGCGAACCCAAATGCGACGGCCCACGCCGTCCCACGGCCGAATCGTGATGACTTCGCGAGTTCCAAGGTTCTCGTACTCGAAGTGCGCCCCCAGCGCGATGCCGGATTGCTGGGTCGAGAACACGACGTAGGTGGTCGCGTGCCGCAGATACAGCGAAAGCGAAAGCCCGAGGTCGCCCGCGCTCCAGTGCGCGCCGAACGACTGGGACGAGGAGTCTGGAGTATAGCCAAGGGCCCCGGCGCCATCCGGCCGAACCAAAACCCACGGCGAGAGCATCCCCGCAAACCCGGCGGTGAGGAAGGCGTTCGGTACCTCCGGCTCATCGAACTCTAGGCCATCGAGCAGCACCACGGAGTTGGCGACGGTTGCTGGTCCCCCGGCAATTCGCGCCCGGTCGGGCATGGCAGGGGTTGCTTCGGTCTGCTCGCGCCAGCGCATCTCGGTGCCGTAGCTCCACCAACTTGGGCCCATCGACCGGGCCGCCATCAGGATGTCGCGGCACCGCTCCATGAGCTCGATGTTGCCGGTTGCTTTGGCGGCGGAATAGACTTCGGCCGTTCCGTCGAGTTGAAACGCGCTGTCGCCGACGAATGGATACTGCCGGCCGGCTAGGGCTTCGAGGCGCGCCTCGCGCAGTTCCAGGGCGCGGGCGGCCAAGTGGCGGACAAGATCGCCAAACTCGCCTTCGTCGTCGTTCGCCTCCAATTGGCGTAGCTGCTTTTGAACCTCGGCTTCCAGCAACAGCGGAGTGCCCAGCCAAACGGACGGGTGAATCCGCCGAGCGGCTGTGGTGGCGATTCGCAGGCCGGTGAGCACGAACTCCTCGGCGCGCTTCGATCTTGCGGCGGCGGTGAACGCGCCAATCTTCAGCAGCGAATTCGAGCCGTTCGGCCCGCTTAACAGCTCGGCCAGGTTGAAGTAGAGCAGCGCGGCGAGCGGGTAGATCGGCGCATGCCCGTAGCTGTAGGCCACGCCAAATGCGGACATCCGCGACCCGACTTCGCCGCTGGCGACGTTAACCACCCGCGGCTCCAGGAACCGCTCGACGTAGCTGAGCAGGGTCACGATCTCGCTCGGCACCGGATAACGCAGGTTCTTCTCGGAGAGAAACAGAGCGTCGCTGAGGGACGACATCAAGCCGAACGGTGTTTCAAACAGCCCGAGTTCGGGCTCGGCAGGTGCCTCGGTCCAGCGATTGTCGCCGGGAACGATCGCGCACTGCCACGGGCCGGGCGTCGAGATCACCTGATTCGTCGTGATCCATTGTGCCCGCCGGAAGATGAGCTGCTCGATGGGCTCGGTGAAAACAAGGTGAACCTGGCTGGTGCGATCCAACGTGTCGGTAAAGGCCACCGTCATCGGCCCGGCTTGACCGGGCTTAACGAAGCAGAATCCGCCCTCGTCGTCCGCATCGGTCTCGAGCTCGGCGTCAACGTCGGTCGAAAATCGAACCGGCGTTGCGCCGCCGACTTCCAAGGCAATGCCGACGTCCGCCGGCACAACCGCCCCCGGCAACAACCTCACAATCGGTCGCCCCGCCATCACCAACGCATGACCGACCGGATCGGGATGATCGCGCTCGGTGGGATAGAACCGAATTTGATACTTTCGGGTTTCGCGCGGCTCCAGAATAACGGCCGAGTGTCCGTTCACCCATTCGGGCCATTCCTCGCGCTCGATGGTAGCGCGGCTGTGGGCGTAAACGATCGGCACGCCTTCCCACCGAAACGGCGACTGGAGCGATGGCCGAGCCGAGTTGTAGAACTCCCACTGGGTGCCTTCGCCGGGCGTGATGAGGAGGCCCGGGGGCCGCCGGACGAGTCTCGACGCGTGCAAGTAGCTGGCCGCTCCGCCGATGAACGGATGGACGTGAACACGGTCGTGGAACAGCTCGCGTACGCCTTCGTCGGTGCGGCCGTAGCCCTCCAAGATGTTGTTCAGCGCGAACGGGAAGCCAAGCTCGCCGATCTCGATGCTGCGGCGGCTCTTGTTCCGAATCTCGACGTCCCACACCAGATGCGGCATTGGGGTCAGGACTTCATAAAACTGGCCGACCGCGTCGAGCTCCTCAAGAATTCCAAAGTCGTAGCTGAAGCCCACGCCCCAGTCGGAGTCCCTTTGGGTGGCGGCGTATGTTCGGCTGGAAATCCAGGGCTCGTCGGGAGAAACGCGCGCGGCAATGAGAATTGAACCGGGCAGGTAGTCCTCGGTGAGCTCCTCGCCCATCGGCATGATTGGGGCCACAAATTGGAACTCCTCGCCGTCCGGGTGGAGGGGGTCGGCAAGCCAAAGCTGGTGGATGCGCCCGGCGGATCCAAATTCGACGCTAAAGAGAGAGCCGTCGATTTCCGGTCGGTCCAACGGAAACTCGTCCATGAACTACCGACTTTACATGAAAACGCCGTCCCGGCGGTTAGGCCAGGACGGCGGGGTGAATTACGACTTCTTGCGGCGGCGAAGAAGGCCGAGGGCACCCAGGGTGAGCACGGCCAAAGATGCGGGCTCCGGAACCGGCTGGTAGCCGTACTGAAGGTGGTCAACTTCCCAGTCGGTCGAGAACTTTGATGTCAACGAGATCTTTGCGATCCCGGCGGCGTGATTCGCGCCAAAGAAGATGTCCTCGGCCGTTTCACCGGTGGTGTTGCCGTCGCCGACCAGCGTCCAGCCGCTGGTGCCGATCGAAACGCCGGCTCCGTCGAACGCCTCAAAGATCACTTGATCAAAACCCAGCGCCAGGTCGGAGAATCCAACGTCCGTCCAAGCGAATCCAGCATGAGTCGGGAGCCAGCCGAGAACGCTCTTGTCGAAGGTGAACTCGACCTTGTTGCCGCTGACGTAATAGCTGTGGCCGGCCGAACCAAGTCCGTTCAGAATTCCATCATCCTCGTCAACGGAGTCGGTCTGGACGCCGGGCGAGAGAACCGCACCGCCGCTGCCGATCACGCCGGGAGCGTTGAACGCGCCATCTTCGAAGTTCTCCAGGTGCGAGTAGCCGCCGGAATAATCGACGAACGAAAGTGGTCCGTCCGAAAACTTTTGATATTGCGACGGGGAGTAAATGCCCTGTGCCGAGGCAAAGGCGGCCCCGCAGAGCGTCAGTGCAAGAACAACGGTTCGGCGCAAATACATGGCGCAAGAATAACGCAGCGGCACCACCAACGTGGTACACGCGTTTCGGTGTCACGCAAAAGAGGTACTAGGGACTGATCTAGGTAGGCTTGCGACATGGTTTTGGCGGCACTATTCGTCATGGCACCGGCACCCCTTCGGATCGAAGTGAAGCCCTACGGAATGTGGTCAAAAGCCATTCATTCTGTCTCGGAAGAACTCGAGATTGTTTTCGTGCCGGAAGTTGGCCGCTTGATGCATTTGGCGCCACCCGGTGGGAAGAATTGGCTGTGGGAGTCGCCGCGTACCGACGGAAAGCCCTTAAACACCGGCGGCTGGCAAAACTGGGGCGGAGACAAACTCTGGCCCGCGCCGCAATCGCGTTGGGGTTGGCCTCCCGACCCGGCGCTGGACGGCTCGCCGATGACGTACCAAATCAACGCGGATGGCTTCAGCGTCTTCGGAAAGCCGAGCGCCAAATCTGGCCTTGTGTTTGAGCGGACGTTCCAAGTCGTTCCGGGAACCGCGCGCGTGCAGATCGTCAACCGCATGAGGAACACGGGCACAAAAGCACAGAAGCTTGCCGTCTGGCAAATTTGCCAGCTAGACGCTCCGGATCGCGTATGGATCTCGTCAACGAAGTTCCGGCCATATCCTGGAAAGGCGACGCCGACGGTTTACTTCTCACCGGTGCCGGGGAAAGACCAGGTCGAAATTCTGCGGGATCCGTACGATGGGCGCAAGTACGGCGCGAAGGGACTCGCGGGCGAGCTCGTAGCCTTTCGCGGCGCCGAGCGGCTTGTCATGCGACACGAGGTGGACGTCAACCGGGAGTACCCGGACAGCGATCGAGCCCAGCAGGTTTACACGAACCCCGAGCCGCATCACTACGTGGAGCTTGAACTCAACTCGCCGCTGAAGACCCTCTTGCCGGGCGAAACCCAGACCCTGAAAACGGCACTGGAATTTCGCTAGAACCGGCGAAAAGGAAAAAATGCGGAGACGTAGAAAGGAGAGCGAAACACGCCTCCGCGAGGCTCTTGCTAGAAGCGGGGCCCTTCAATAAGTTCGAGGACCACTCGTGATTCCTAACATCACTAAGTATAGCGGAGCTTCTTCGAAACGGGGAAGTTCTTTTTGCCAATGCGCGGGCCAGAAAATTACGTCACACTGCATTGTTTGCGCCTGATCGCAACTTCCGGGAACCGAAGCCCGGTGAGGTCGGTTAGGCATGCCGTAGGTATAATCCTGCGGCTAATATCCTTAGGGGAGGTGAGCTGCCAATGGCCGCCGCCATAGAAACAACGAAGCTCACAAAAGGTTACAAATCACGAATTCACGGGACCGTCAACGTCGTTGACAAGCTCGATCTTCACGTCGAAGAAGGAGAGATCTTTGGATTCCTCGGGCCCAACGGAGCCGGAAAGACCACGACGATTAAGATGCTGCTGGGCATCATTTACCCGACCTCGGGCGAAGGCTATGTCCTTGGCAAAGAGATCGGTGACATGGATGTCCACCGTCTTATCAGCTACGTGCCGGAACGCCCGTACTACTACGAGTACATGACGGGTATGGAACTTCTGAAGTTCTACGGCTCGCTGTTTGGCATCACGGATGTTAAGAAGTTCGAAGCACTTCTCGAGAAGGTCAACCTTCACCGAGACGCTAGCAAGACGATTTCTCAGTATTCGAAAGGTATGCAGCAGCGCGTTGGCCTCGCCCAGAGCTTGCTCAACGATCCAAAGCTTCTTTTCCTCGACGAGCCAACCGGTGGTCTCGACCCGATCGCGCACCGCGAAATCCGGGACTTGATCCTGAGCTTCCGCGATGAAGGACGAACCGTTTTCATCTCGAGCCACGAGCTCAGCGAAGTCGAGTTGATCTGCGACCGCGTCGCCATTATCAACCGCGGCGTCATCGAGCGACAAGGCAAGCTCAGCGACCTGCTTAGCGGCGGTCGCGTCGAGATCTCGGCCGAAGGCGTCCCGACGCAGTTCATCAGCGATATGAAAATCAACGATGCAAACGTGCGGGCCATCCCAGGCGGCGTCCTTTTGGACATGCCGGAAGAAGCTGACATCACCGCCGTTATCGACGCCGTTCGTGCGCAGAAGGGCAAGCTGCTCAGCATCGTCCCGCGCAAAAAGCGACTCGAAGACCTGTTCGTCGAAACCGTTAGAGACAAGTCGGTGGCTCCAGCTGCCGCCAAGAAAACGCTCACCGTTGAGAGCGGAGACAAACCTTGAGACCGATTATTTCCATCGCGAGCACGACCCTCGGCGAAGCCATTCGCCGTAAGGTCCTTCTCATCATCTTGTTGATTGGGATTCTCTTCCTCGTCATCGCCCCTGGCCTTGGTGTACTTTCCGCCCGATCCGAAACGACGGTTCTGCGCGGAATGCTCCTCGGCGTCATCCAGCTCACCAGCGCGGTCATCGCGGTCGTTCTTACGGTCTACATGATTCCGAACGAGATCGAGCGACGCACCATCTACACGATCCTCAGCAAGCCGGTTCAACGCTGGCAGTTCCTGGTCGGCAAGTATCTGGGCGCCGTCCTCTCGCTGGGACTAATGATGGTCCTCATGACGACGGTCATGGCCTTCACGTTCTATCTTCAGCAGAGAGACTTTACGGCCGTTCCTGAGCTTGTGAAGGCTCCGGTGATGTACTTCGTGCAGATGAGTCTGCTCGCAGCGCTCGCCGTGTTCTTCTCGACGTTCGTCGCACCGCTGGTGAACTTCTTCCTTTCGGGCGGAATGTACATCCTTGGTTCGTTGTTCAATCCGTTCTTCCAGACCCTGGACCAAAGCCCGACGACGCCGATTGGCGCGAAGGTCGCGGCCAAGCTGGTGAACGTGATTCTTCCGAACTTCGCAAACTACAACGTCCAGAACCCGATCATCAACCCCGGACAGTCGATTGCCAACGAAGGTGCCTACTACTTCCAGGTCTCGATCTACGGCTTGTTCTACATCGGCATCCTGCTCGTCGGCGGAATTCTTGTCTTCGATCGCAGAGAGGTCTAAACCATGAAAACAGGCGTCAAAATCAGCAACGCGGTTGGCATCATGGCCGCCTGCTTTGTGGGGCAAGGCGTCCTTCAAGGTGGCATCGGCCCGCAGCCGTCTTCGACCGATTACGAGGTGAAGCGGGTCGTTATCACCAACGAGATCAGCCGGACGGTCAAGACCCTGAAGAAGGGAACTCCCGCTCCGACGTTCCAGGGAATCACGAGCCTCTGGCAGCGCGACTTCAGTGCGGGTAAGGGACAGATCTCCGGTGGACTTTCGCCCGACCAGATGCTCTTCGCCCTTGCAGGTTTCCGAGAGCTCGTCGCGGGAATCCTATGGGTTCGCGCCGACTCGTTCTTCGACAGCGGCAACTACGATGCCATCTTGCCGATCATCCGCCTCGTGACGCTGCTTGACCCGAAGCAGATCGACGTCTACGCCACCGGTATGTGGCATATTGGTTACAACTTCACGGACGAAGAGCAACGCTCCGACCGACGGTACATCCCGTCTGCGCTGGCGCTCGGCAAAGAAGGCACGAAGAACAATCCGGAAACATACGAGATGTTCTTCGAAACCGGCTGGATGTGGTACCACAAGATCGACGACGACTACTCGAACGCAGTGAAGTGGTTCGAGCAGGCGGCGGAGAAGCCGGACATGCTCGCGGCCCGAAAGAACCTTCTTTCGAACGCTTACGAGCGGAACGGCGAAGTGGATAAGTCGCTCGGCGTCCTCTACAAGCTGTACAACGACGCCGCAAAGGCATATGGTGCCGACAAAGAGTCCTACGGAAACCGGCAGAACCGAGACACCCTCGAGAACAAGCTCGACACCCATCTTGTGCGAATGACCCAGCGCGGTTGGTTCGCCAAGAAGGCGGGTCGCCCGCTCACCGGCTACGACGTGAACCCGCCCTACAACGTCGGTTTCAGCTGTAAGGTCACCGTCATCGATCCGTACGTGCTGCGGTTCGAAGGCACCTGGAACGTCAAGCCGGTTGGAACGCGAATCCGAGCCGTCATCAAGGACGTCGACTTCCCGAACGCCGAGCCGGCGGGAATGAAGTGGGACGCCAGCAACGATGTCAATCTCGATCCACCCCGCGACAAGACGTTCATGCAAGAGCAGTTGTTCGTTAAGAACCAGCGGTTCAACCGAAAGGTCGACATGAGCAAGGACCCGACCATGTATCCGTTCGACTCGAAGGACTACATTGTCGAGTTCTACTACAACCCGCGCTCGGCCCCGCCGCACATCCAGGACAAGTTCTCTTGGGACGGCGACGGTATGACGGATGCGAACTTCTTGGATACCAAGATTCGCGACGGCCAGCGGGTGATGTATACGTCCCTGCGGATCACCCGGGATCAGATCCTGCGGAAAGGCGAATGGCAGGACAAGACTCCGGTCATTCGAACGTCGAACTATAAGGAAACCCTTGGCAAGAGCTACAACTCTTCCGATAAGGTGATCCTCGACCTTCCTTCGCTCCGTTCGGGCAACTAACTTCCCCAGTCCGCCCAACCGACCAGGTTGGGCGGACTGGGCTATTCTTCAACTATGCGCGTTGCGTTGGAGTACGGCCGTTCCGGCCTGATCGTCGATCTTCCCGATGACAACGTCGCGGCCGTGATGACCCTTCGCGAAGCCGAGGCGGCTGAACACCCGGCGGCCGCCGTGGCCCAAGCCCTTCGTGAACCCATCGGAACTCCGCCGTTGCGCGAGTTAGCCCAGGGGCGCAAAAACGCCTGCATCGTGGTTTGCGACATCACGCGGCCGGTCCCGAACCCAATCATCCTTCCCGAGATCCTCTCCGTGTTGGCGAGCGAGGGCATGGCCCCGTCGGAGGTTACGATTCTCATCGCCACCGGCACCCACCGCCCCAACGACGAAGCGGAGCTTTTGCAGATGCTGGGTGAGGAAGCCGCTTCCAACTGCAAAGTCGTCAACCACGTTTGCACGGACGACGCGGCGATGGAGAGCTTCGGCGACAGCCCGAACGGCGTGCCGATCTTCCTCAATCGCCACTACACGCAGGCAGATTTTAAGATCACGGTCGGCATGATCGAGCCGCACTTCATGGCCGGTTACGCCGGCGGCCGGAAAATGGTGATGCCCGGAATCGCCGGGCTGGAGTCGGTGCAGGCCTGGCATTCGCCGAAGTTCTTGGAGCATCCGCGCGCAACGAACGGGGCGGTGGAAGGGAACCCAGTCCACGAGGAAGCCCTTTGGATCGCCAATCGCTGTCGGCCGGATTTCATCATCGACGTCGCGCTGGATAAGAATAAGAAAATCGCCGCCGTCTTTGCGGGCGACATGGAAGCCGCCTGGAACGCCGGCGTGGCGTTCGTCGCCAAGAACAACACGGTCGAAATCCCGGAGATGGTCGACGTCGCGATCACGACCTGCGGCGGCTATCCGCTGGACCTCACCTATTACCAAGCGGTGAAGGGAATGGTCGGCGTGGTCCCGATCGTCAAGCCGGGCGGAACGATCATCATTGCCGCCCAATGCGCCGAGGGCATCGGCAACGAACACTTTAGGGACGCCCTGTTCCGGGTTGGCGACATTTCGACTTGGCTTGAGCGGGCCGAAAGCGGCGAGTGGGAGCGAGTGCCCGATCAATGGCAGATTGAAGAACTCGCGAAGGCGGTCCGGAATCATCGAGTTCTGCTCAAGTGCGATGGGATTCCGCCCGAGGTTGTCGAACGGCTGTTCGTGACCCCAATTTCCCGCATTGAGGACGCCGTGCGCGAGCTGGGGCCAAGCGCCCGGATCGCCGTCCTGCCGAAGGGCCCGTACGTCATTCCCGTTGTCACGCCGCCGCCGTCGAATACCCCGTGAAGCCCATCAAGAAGATCGAGCTGCGTAGCCTACGCCTGCAGCTCTTGGGTTCACACCTTTCGTTGGTCGTGCTGGTGGGAATCGTGCTCAGCGGCGCCGTGCTCAGCTTCTTCTCGCTCTCTCGGTCGATCGACGGTGTTCTCGCGCAAAACTTTCCTACCGTGCTCGAGGCGCAATCGTTCGAAGCTGCCGTCGCGCGGCAACGACTCGCGTTCGAGCTTTACGCCGGGGGAGACGTCCCGCAAGCCCAGCCCCTGCTGGTGGAAGCGCTTCAAAGCGGCGACCGAGCGATTCGGCGGCTGGAGAACTTGGTCACCGACCCGGCCGAGGTCACCCGTTTTCGGAATCTGCGTCAACTATGGGATCGGCAAACGGTCGATGCGGCGGCCCTCGCCAACGCCAACTCGCTTTCGCCCCAGCAGGGCCTCCCGGCGGTTTTGCGCAGCCGCGTGGCCCCGCGCATGAATGAGATGGTGAGCCTCGCTAGGGAGATCTCGGCGCTTAACGAGGTTTCCATCATCTCGGAGAATGAGCGGACCCGCCAAGAGTCGCTGCGGTTTTCGTACATCGGCATCGCGGTGACGATCAGTGCGCTGGTGATCGCGCTCATCCTTGCCTTTCGCATGATGGACCTTTCGCTGAAACCGCTGGCGATCATCGCCAAAGCGGCGGAGGCGATCGGTAGCGGCGATCTGGACCAAAAGCTCGAGTTCCCGCGACGCGACGAAATCGGGGCATTGGCCGATAGCGTGAACGAGATGGCGTCCCGGTTGGCCGAGCTTCGAAGCGCGGCGAAACGCCGCTTGGAGCGCGCCCAGCGGATGTCGGACCTCGCCCTGAACTCGCTCTACGACCCCGTCATTGTCACCGATGCGCAGTTCCGCATCGTTCACCTCAATCGGGCGGCGGTTCACGTGTTTGGCGAGCCGGAAACGCCGAAGATGCTCGTGAGCGAGCACATTCCGGACACCCGGATCTGGAAGGCGATCGACCACGCGATCGGCACGAAAGCCGCGATGGCGACCGAAGACGAGCAGAGTCAGATGACGCTGCGAGACGGCGGCGTCACCCGCATCTACCGGTTACGGGCGACGCCGATGAACGACGAGGAAGGGAAGTGCCTTGGCGCGGTCGTTGTGATGGAAGACATCACCTACCTGCGGGACCTGGACCGAATGAAGACGGAGTTCATCGGCGTGGCCGCTCATGAGCTCCGCACCCCGGTTGCGTCGCTGCTGCTCTCGGCGCAATTGCTGGACGAAGGGGCGGCGGGCGACCTCACCGCCGCGCAAAAAGAGCTGGTTTCCGTGCAGCGGCAAGATCTGGAGCGGCTGGAAAAGCTGACCCACGATCTTCTGGACGTCACCAAATTGGAGGCGGGCACGTTGGCACCGCGCCTGGAGTCGGTGCCCGTAAGCGAACTATTCCGAACGTTTGAGCGCACAATCCGGCCAACCGCCGCGGAACATTCCATCAATCTGGAAATCCACGGTGCGGACGATGTCCCCGCCCTTTTCATCGACCGGGTACAGATCGGCCGCGTGCTGATCAATCTGGCCAACAACGCCATTCGCCACACGCCGCCGGGGGGACGCGTAACCGTTACGGCGCGGCGCGATGAGAATCAAGTATCTTTTGCCGTGGAAGACACGGGCGAAGGCATTCCGGCCGAATACCGCGAGCGGATATTCGAACGGTTTGTGCAAGTCCCCGGGGCAACCCAAGGCGGCGCGGGCCTAGGCCTAAGCATCGCAAAGAAGATCATTCACAATCATGGCGGCAAAATGTCGGTAGTAAGTGAAGTAGGCAAAGGATCGGTGTTCGAATTCACCCTTCCGTTGCCCGGGCAATTACGAACGCCCACCCCAGGAGAAATCGCTTGAACCACGAATCGCAACCCGCGCGAATTCTCATCATCGACGACGAGTCGAACATCCGCGCCATGATGCGCCTCGCGCTTGAGCACACCGGCTACCAAGTGCAGGTTGCGGCAGATGGTGTCGAAGGCCTACAGATTTTTGGTGCCGGGGCCGACTTCGATCTCGTGCTGCTGGATCAGCGCATGCCGACGATGCCCGGAATCGAAGTCCTTCGCGAGATCTTCGAGCGTCGCGCTGAAACCAAGGTGATCCTCATCACCGCTTTTGGCACCATGGATCTTGCCTTGGAGGCGATTCAGGCCGGGGCGCAAGACTTTTTGCGAAAGCCGTTCACGGCTGAAACCCTCCGAACCGCGGTTCAGTCGGCCCTCGAGCGCCCCGTAAGACGCGTCTCCGCGGTCCCGGTGAGCCTCATTTGCCGCGAGTTCACGAAATCGACGATCAACGGATTCTCATTTGAATTGGCCGACGGGCACGAAGACCATAAAGCCGGCGGCGATTTGATGCTGGATTACGAGGTGCATCGTGGCGACCAAACAACGCGCGTCCGCGTGATGCTTCCGGGATACGTGCAGGAACTCGTTCGCGCTCATGCCGATACCGAAGTGTTGCCGGGCGGCGAGCGGTTTTGGCAGGCGATGTGCGAGGATGCGCTCTCAAGCGCGCTCTGGCAAGAGGCCGCGCTTCCGCCGAACAACCAGCTTAGAATCGACGACCTGACGCCTTCCACGAAAAAGTGGCTAGACTCGGTCCTCACAATCTCGCTCCAGGATGCTGGAGCGATGGAAACTCATGCCTGACAAAGCTCCCTTCGGCGTCATACACAAAATATTCCTCGGCTACGCGCCCGGGGTCGGCAAGACCTTCGCTCTCCTCGATGAGGCACAGCGCCGCCGCGCGCGAGGTCAAGAAGTCGTCATCGGCGCGCTCGACGCCTACGGCCGGAAACCCACCGAGGAAGTTGCCGCCGGAATCGAAGTGATTCCCGTGCTAGAAGGCACCGTGGATGGCAAGACGTACCGCGACTTGGACGTAGAGCAGATTCTCTCCCGCAAGCCGGACCTCGTCATCGTGGATGATGTCGCCCACTCCAATGCTCCGGGCGGGCCAAGGGCCAAGCGTTGGCAGGATATTGAAGTGCTGCTGAACGCCGGCATCAACGTTCTTTCGACCCTAAACGTTTATCACCTGGAATCGTTAAACGATCAGATCGCCGACATCACCGGTGTCCGCATCCTTGAAACGGTGCCGGACCACATCTTGCATGAGGCAGATGAGGTCGAAATCATCGACCTAACGCCGACCGCCCTTCTGAACCGAATCAAGCGCGGCGACGTGGACCCGGGCGAAGAGGTTGGCTCCTTCATTACGAAGATTTCAAACGAGGCGACGTTGAGTGCGTTGCGTGAGATCGCCTTGCGGGAAGCCGCCGGCCGAGTGGACGAAGATCTCGAAGAGTATCGAAAAGAAAAGCGGATTGAGAAGCCATGGGCGACTCGCGACCGCGTCATGATCTGCATCAGCCCGACCCGCTCCGCCATGCGACTGATTCGGCGCGGCTGGCGAATGGGCCAACGCATGAAGGCAGAGGTTTTTGCCGTGCACGTGAAGGACCACGGCCACGAGAGCGAGGCTGCGAAGAAAGTTTTGGCCGACGACTTCGCTTTGGCGGCACGGCTTGGAATTGAGACCGTCATGCTGGAAGGCCCGCTCGGCCAAACACTGGTGAAGTTCGCCAAGGAGCGAAACGTGACGGCGGTCATCCTTGGTCACCCGGATCGGTCTCGACTTCAAGAGGTGCTCCGTCCCTCGATTCTTTCTGAACTGGCGCGCGACCTCCGCACGGTGGATATCATCGTCGTTTCAACCGAAACCACGCCGCCGGTTGATACGCATTAATCGAGCATGAGCGACTCCCAACCTCCAGGCTTTTTTTCGCGTTTACGTCGGACCCTGATGGGTGCGCCGATCGCAAGTTCGAAGGCGCACCACGAGAAGTTGTCCCCGGGCGTCGGCCTGGCGGTTTTTGCCTCTGACTCTCTGAGCTCGGTTGCCTACGCGACCGAGGCCATTTTGGCGGTCTTGGTCCTGCTAGGTGCCCAATATCTTGGGCTCCAGATTCAGATTTCGCTGGCGATCATCGCCCTCATTGCGATCATTGCCTTCAGCTACCGGCAAACGATTCGCGCCTATCCAATGGGCGGCGGAAGCTACGTCGTTGCTTCCGATAATCTTGGGCCCAAAGTCGGGGTGATTGCCGGCTCAGCGCTACTCATCGACTACGTGCTCACGGTGGCCGTCTCGGTAGCGGCCGGTGTTGCGGCCATCACTTCGGCCCTGCCCCAGCTTCATCCGTATCTGATTCAACTCTGCGTGCTGTTCATCGCCTTGCTGGCATGGGCGAACCTTCGGGGCATGAAGGAGTCGGGCGCCATTTTCGCGTTTCCCACCTACGGCTTCGTCGTGGTCATGTACATCATGATTGCGGTTGGACTATACAAAGTTTGGGGCACGCCTCCCGCGACGCCGATCGTGCTCACCGAGCCAGGCAAGATGGGGTCCGAAGCGAACTTCCCGATCTGGTTCGTGCTGGCCCGAGCGTTTGCCGCCGGATGCACTGCCCTTACCGGAATTGAGGCCGTGAGTGACGGAACCCAATCCTTCCGGAAACCGGAAGTCAAGAACGCCTCAAACACGCTCGTCCGCATGGCGGTGATCCTCAGCACGATGTTCATCGGGATGGGCTACATCATCTGGCACATGCCGCAGCTTGGGTTGTATTCGGCAAAGAACCCGGCGTTTCGAACCGTTTCCTCCCAAGTGGCCACGTTTGTTTTTGGCAACGGATCGCGGATGTTCTTCGCGGTGCAAATCTTCACCGCCCTGATTCTGCTTCTCGCCGCCAACACCGCGTTTGCCGACTTTCCGCGCGTTTGTAGCTTCCTGGCGCGCGACAACTTTCTACCGCGGTACATGGCTCGCCTTGGGGACCGGCTTGTATTCCACAACGGCATCATCTTGTTGGCCGTTTCCGCGGTGGCACTGGTCGTCATTTTCCACGGCGAGCTTGATACGCTTCTTCCGCTTTACGCCGTCGGCGTTTTCACCGCGTTCACGCTGTCCCAGTCCGGCATGGTTGCCCACTGGCTCAAGAGCAAGGAAGCAGGCTGGCGCACCAGCGTGGCGATCAACGGGACCGGTGCCTTCCTCTGTTTCATCGTCCTTCTCATCATTCTCATCACAAAATTTAAGGAAGGCGCCTGGATCATCTCGATCATCCTGCCGGTTCTCTACTTTGTGCTGATGGGGATTCACCGCCGGTACGACTCGATCGCCAAGCAATTGGAGCAATCGTTCACGGAGCCGGAGCCGTTCTCCGGTCACGTCGTTTTGCTCCTGGTCCCGCGTGTGAATCGGGGCATCTTGGACGCGCTGCAATACGCTCAGAACCTTAAGGGCGACGTTCAGGCCGTTCACGTGACGATCAATGAGAAGACCCTGCCCGACTTGCAGCGGCAGTGGCAGAAGTATGGCGACGAGGTTCCGTTGGTGGTCCTGCAATCCCCTTATCGGTCGTTCATTGAGCCGGTCCTCGGCTACGTGGATGAACTTCGCGAGCAAGACCCCAACACGCTCATCACCGTCATCGTGTCCGAGGCCGTAAGCACGAAGTGGTACCAGCGGCTACTCTCCGAGAACGTTGCCCTCCAACTGCGGCAAGCGTTGGCCAAGCGGGCAAACGTGGTGGTTGCAAATCCTCGCTACTTCCTTAACTAGCGAGGGTGAACGGTGGCGGCGCAGAACGGATATTCTAGGCCGTTATGAGTCAGCGCGTGCCTTCGCAGTGGAATCGAGAGCTTGCTCCCGCCGATCCGGTTGACCTGTTGGTCTACGCTTCCAATCTGCTCGGCTCAGACGTTCGCATCACCAACTTTGGTGGCGGCAACACCAGCTCGAAACTTTCCATGACCGACCCGCTGACCGGCGATCCGGCGGAAGTGCTTTGGGTGAAGGCTTCGGGCGGCGATCTAGGCAGTGCGAAGCGCGCCGGATTTGCTTCGCTCTATCAAGACAAGGTTCTTGCGCTGGAGGCGCGCTACCGAGAGACGGGAATGCCGGAAGACGAGGTCGTTCCACTGTATCCGCAGTGCGCCTTTAACCTAAACCTGGCTGCGCCATCCATCGACACGCCGTTGCACGCCTACGTGCCGTTCGCGGCGGTGAGCCACATGCACAGCGACGCGGTGATCTCGATTGCCGCGGCCGAGAACGGCGAAGAACTCACGCGCGAGGTGTACGGCGACGACGTGTTCTGGCTTCCGTGGAAGCGACCGGGGTTTGAGCTCGGCCTCATGCTTCGGGACGGCATCCTGGCTAACCCGAAAGCGCGCGGCGCAATGATGGGCTCGCACGGCTTCATCTGCTGGACGAACGACTGGGAGTCGGCCTACGAACTCACGCTGGAACTCATCAACAAGGCGGTCGACTTCATCGAGTCGAAGCCGAACGGCGCGAAACTCGCGCCCCATCCGAGCTTGCGCCTGGAGAACTCGGAGGCGCTGCTGATTGACTTGCTGCCGCGTTTGCGCGGCAAGGTCGCGTTCAACGGCCAAAGATTGGTCGCCCACGTCGATACGGGAGATGACGTACTAGCGTTCTTCGAGCGACCGGATTTCGAGCACTTGGTGAGCCTTGGCACGAGCTGCCCGGACCACTTCCTCCGCACGAAGATTCGACCGCTGGTGCTTTCGCCGACGGCCGACGACGCCGAGATCGATGCGAGACTGGCCGAGTTCCGCGAGGCGTATGCCGCCTACTACAACCGCTGCAAGCGGGACGATTCGCCGGCAATGCGGAACCCCAACCCGAGCGTCGTACTGCTCCCGGGCGTCGGCATGGTGAGCTTCAACAAGAACGCCCGCGAGGCCCGAGTGACCGGCGAGTTCTACCGAAACGCCATCGAAGTGATGCGCGGCGCGCAGGCGATCGGCAAGTATGCCGCCCTGCCGGAACAGGAAGCCTTCAACATCGAGTATTGGCAGCTGGAAGAAGCGAAGCTGAAGCGACAGCCGCCCGAGAAGGAGCTTGCCAGACGCGTTGTGTTGCTCATCGGTGCCGGACCCGGAATCGGAGCCGCCGTCGCCGAGCGACTGCTCGCCCAAGATGCCGCGCTGGTGCTTGCGGACATCAATCTGGACCTCGCGATCGAGCTCCGGGACCGGTTGCGCGGGACTTACGGGGCCGACAATGTCGAAGCGATTTCGCTGAACATCACCGACCGCGAATCCGTTTGCCGCGCGATGGAGTTCGCGACGCTGCGCTACGGTGGCCTCGACGTGTTGGTGAATATCGCGGCCGTGTTCTTTGCGCCGGACCAAAGCGGTCGCTTGGACGACGCGAAGTGGATGAAGACCTACGAGATCAACCTGGTTGGCTCCTACATCGTGGCCGACGAAGCCGCGCGCGTGATGAAGCTCCAGAAGACGCCGGGAAGCATCGTGCTGGTCAGCAGTGCCAACGCGGTGGTCGCCAAGAAGGGAAGCGTGGCCTACGACACCAGCAAGGCGGCGATGAACCACCTGGTACACGAGCTCGCCGTCGAATACGCCCCTCACATCCGGGTCAATGCCGTCGCCCCGGCGACAGTCGTATCCGGTTCGCAGATGTTTCCGCGCGACCGAGTTTTGGCTTCGCTGGCGAAGTACGACATCGCGTTCGACGAGTCGATGGACGACGAAACTTTGCGGGCCCGCCTTGCCGAGTTCTACGCGCAGCGCACGCTGCTGAAGCAAGCAGTTACGCCGGCCAAGGTGGCGGACGCG
>CAMCVK010000017.1 GCA_945881865.1 Fimbriimonas ginsengisoli Gsoil 348
GTTGTGGCCTTCGCCCGGGATGTAGGCGCTAACTTCGATGCCGTTAGTGAGTCGGACACGGGCCGTCTTCCGAAGTGCCGAGTTCGGCTTCTTCGGGGTCATCGTTCGAACGACGGTGCAAACGCCGCGCTTGAACGGATTACTTTTGAGAGCCGGTGACTTCGACTTCGTTTTCGGGGCCGAGCGGCCCTTACGCACTAACTGATTAACGGTTGGCATCGATGCTTATATTCCTTAGTTCATTTTCCCGGACCACATAAAAAGGCCCCTCCACATTCACGCAGAGGGGCCCTGGAGCTTGGTGATCGCTTGTTTTGCTCTCTAATCCGAAGCCGGCGCCTCTCGCGTCAATGGTCCACAAACCCGCAGGGCGTAGACAACAAGAAATTATGCCCAATTCCGGGCCAGGGTGTCAAGGGGAGCGGAAAAGCGAGGGGAATCGAGAATCGTGGAGGCTAGGTTGAGGATTATTGCGGGAGACCGTCCGACCGGTCGACGCCTCTTCCAGTGCCTCAGTCGCCTCTGCTCTCCACAACCTGTCTTCAATCAGCCTCGACGATCCTCGCTTCCCAACCCTCTCCGCAGCCCGGTCCAGAAAAAGTCATCATCTTATGATGAATCGGGAGCGTTTTCCATCAGCATTGCGTAGTTCTTCGTGAAAGGCGGATTAACCGCCATTGAGAAAACCATGAAGAAATTTGCGATCCTTAGCGTTGCCACCCTGGCACTTTCCGTCTCCGCGTTTGCGAAGGCACCTCAAGAGAAGGACATCGTCGACACCGCCGTAGGAAACGGCAAGTTCACCACGCTGGTCAAACTCGTCCAGGCTGCTGGCCTCGTCGACACCCTTAAGAGCGCTGGTCCGTTCACCGTTCTGGCCCCGACCGACGCCGCTTTCGCCAAGCTGCCGAAGGCACTCGTCGACAAGATCGTCGGCGACAAGAAGCTTCTGACTTCGATCCTCACTTATCACGTAATCTCGGGCAAGGTCCTCTCGACCGACCTCAAGGGCGGCATGAGCGCCAAGACCGTTCAGGGCGAATCCGTAAAGGTTAACCTCAAGAAGGGCGTGAAGTTCAACAAGTCCACCGTCGTGATCGCCGACGTCATGACGACCAACGGCGTCATCCACGCCATCGACACCGTTCTTCTCCCGCCGAGCATCGCCAAGGCGATGGCGATGAAGAAGAAGCTTTGATCTAAAGAAACCCACTCTCCAGGTGCCTGCCGCCGATTCGCTCGGCGGCGGGCATTTTTGTGCCTGGATTCTATGCCGCTGGTGGCGGGCCGGTCGAGTTTCGGATCACCAACGTGCCGGGAACCTTCAAATGGAGCGGCTCAACCGGCTGATCGTTGATGAGCGACACGAGACGACGCAAGCTCAGGCGTCCCATCTCGTTCAGCGGTTGACCGAGGCTCGTGAGCGGCGGATTCGTCAAGCTCGCCCCGGGGTGGTCGTCGAAGCCTACGACCGACATTTCGGCAGGAACTTGAACGCCAAGATGGATGGCTAGCTTCAGCAGCTCGCCGGCGATGTGGTCGTTCGCACACAGCACGGCGGTAGGTCGCCCGGGCATCGTGAGCAGGTCCCGAGCCGATTCAAGCAGCGTCTGATGCGCGGTGATCGCGCTCGAGAATGAACCCTCGCGCACGAAGTTCGCTGGAACCTCAAGGCCAAACTCTTCCATGGCGGCCAGAAACGCGGCCCGGCGGTCGATGCTCGCCTGATGGCCGGGCTCGCCGGTAATGTGCGCGATCCGACGGTGACCAAGCTCCACCAGATGCTGCACTCCAACCCGAATCGTGCCCGCATTGTCCACGTCGATCGTCGGGCATTGAAGATCCCGGCCATCGAGGAACGGCGCGATCTCAACGTAGCGCTCGCCCGGAAGCTGCTCAAAAAGGGCTGACGTTGGGTCGTTCGCCAGCGGCGCGATCAGAATCGTTCCGTCCGTCCGGCCATTGCCAACAAAAGGGGTGAGGTCTCGCTCCCAGTCACCAAAGCCGCGGATGATCAGGATTCCGAGCCCAAGATCGTAACCTGCGTCGAGAATCCCATCTAGCAATCCGCCGGCGTATGGGTTTGCCACAAGGCGGTGACCGAAGTTGGAAAAGACTACGCCAATCTGGTTCGCCTGCCGCGAGGCAAGGTTTCGGGCCATCGCGTTCGGTCGAAAGCCAAGCTCTCGAATCGCCGCGAGGAT
The DNA here is from genome assembly GCA_945881865.1 of Fimbriimonas ginsengisoli Gsoil 348. Taxonomy (GTDB): domain Bacteria; phylum Armatimonadota; class Fimbriimonadia; order Fimbriimonadales; family Fimbriimonadaceae; genus Fimbriimonas; species Fimbriimonas ginsengisoli_A. The sequence continues at coordinate 2,205 of CAMCVK010000017.1, forward strand.
CTTTTCTCGCGCAGTGACGCTCACGGGCCGAGGTCCGCCGCTGAGCACGAAGCTGACGGTTGTCACCGAAACCCCGGCAACGCGGGCTACGTCTCGAATCGTCGGCGGCTTATTGGCTCGCATCGCTCCATCCAGAACCCACCGAACTTTTCGCAGATTCGGACATCATAAAAACAGACGTGTTAACTTTCATTGTTGGAGCACTTGCCCTCTACGCGCCGAAATCATATACGGATATCGACGGTGGGAAGCACCGTTTCGCGGGCGACCCCACCGTAAAGGCGACGGTTCTCTTCTTGGTGTTGGCCGAATGTCCCATCGCGCGGAAGTACGCCCCGGAAGTGAATCGATTGACGCTGACTTACTCGCCCAAGGGCGTTAGGTTCTTTCTGGTTCATGTTGACCCAACGACGACGATTGCGTTGGCCAAGACCAATCGGCAAGAGTTTGGCTACAAGATGCCGGTTCTTCTGGATCGGGACAAAACGCTCGTGCGGCTCGCCAAGGTTGTCGCGGTCCCGACGGCCGCCGTTCTCTCCCAAACCGGCAAGTTGCTCTACTCGGGTCGCATCGACGACCGATATCCGGCCCTGGGGATTCAACGCGCGAAGCCGACCCGTAACGACCTTCGAATCGCGCTTGACCAGGTGCTGGCCGGGGAGAAGGTCGAGCCTTCTTCAACCAAGGTCATCGGTTGCCTTCTCCCCAAGTAGCGGTTACAGTTCCTCAATATCTGGATTCTTCTTCTCGCCCGCCGAGTTTGCCCGGCGTCGAACCTGACCGTAGCTCCGCGTGGGGGCGGCCGTGCCGTCGACCGGCGTTCCGGTGCTCACCACGGTTGCCCGGGTGGAAACGACGTCGTTTCGGCTTGCCTCGGCTCGGGCCAACCCGATGAGGGTCGCTCCCTGACCTTTGCGCTTGCCAACGGCCTTGTCCCACAGCCACAGAATCGGCGAGGCGTTGTAGATCGACGAGTAAGTTCCGGAGATGATTCCGGCGAGCATCGTCGCGCAGAACAGTTTGAGGTCTGGCGTGGTGGTGCCAAACGCCAGCATGATGATCAGCGTGACGATGACCGTCATAGACGTGTTGATCGACCGCGCAAACGACTGCGAAATCGACCGGTTGACCAAGTGGCCAAAGTCTTCGCCCGCTTGCGGCCGGTGCAGGTTCTCGCGGATTCGGTCGAAGATAACGATCGTATCGTGGACCGAGAAGCCAATGACGGTGAGCATCGAGGTGATGAACAGCGTGCTGATTTCCCAGCCGGCGTAGAAGCCGACGATGGCCGTGACACCAAGCACGAACAGGACGTCGTGGAGCAGAGCGCCAATCGCTGAGAAACCGAATCGAAGACCGGCCGCGAACCCTCCAAGACCGAAACCGAATCGGAAGGCGAGGTACAGGATGATCAGACCCGAGGAAAGGATGACGCCAAGGACGGCGTTTCGAATCGTTTCGGCCTGAATTGCCGGCCCGACGGAGTCGATTCCGCGTGAATCAGCCGCCTTGAATCCCGACGCTTCCGTGATTTTCGCAACCGCGTCAGCCTCGGAAAGTCCCTTCAGCGGGCCTTCCTTCGGTACGGTGAGGATGGCGACTCGGGTTGGGCCCTCGCCACCAAACTTGACGTTCGTGCCCTTGATGCCGGCCTGCTCCAGCTTTCGGGTGATTTCCCCGCTGGTCACGTTGTTCGAGCTGATGCTGTACTCGGCTTGGTATCCACCGCGGAACTCGACGTTCCCTTTTAGGCCGCCGCCGATGACAAAGGGGAGTCCGATGACGATGCTGACGGCCGAAATCCAGAACCACTTCGCGGTCTTTTGAACCACCGGCAGCGGATTCGTCTCGGCAGTCGCCTCAAACTTCTCGCCGAACCAGTTTCGACCGAGCGCGTACAGGTTCGGGTTCGACCCGATTCCGGTGCCCACAAGGAATGTGAGCAGGGAGCGGGTTACGAAGACAGCGGTGAAGAGGGAGATCAGAACGCCGATGATCAACGTCGTGGCAAATCCCTTGACCGCTCCAGTTCCGAGCGAAGCCAGAACAAGCGACGTAAGGATCGTACAGGCGTTGGAGTCAACGATTGCCGGCAGGGCGCGCCCGAATCCTAACTGGATGGCGCTGGATAGCGTCCGACCAGACTTCATTTCTTCTTTGAATCGCTCAAAGACAAGGATGTTGGCGTCTACCGCCATGCCGACGGACAAGATGAGACCCGCGATCGCCGCCAAGGAGAATGTGGCACCAATCACCTTCAGAACGGCAAGCGTGAAGAGGATGTAGAGGAGAAGCGCGATGAGCGCGACGAACCCCGGAAAGGCATAGTAGACGATCAGGAAGAGCGCGATGAGGCCGAAAGCAATTGCACCGGCAAGGATGATCTTGTCGAGGGCTTGCTGACCGATGCTTGGGTCAACTTGCTCGCTGCTCTGCTCTTTCAGGTCCACCGGCAATGCGCCGGCGTTCAAGAGGTCGACCAAGGAACGGACATATTCGTTCGTAAACGTTCCGGTGATTACCGCGTTGTCGCGTAGGATCGTGTCTTGATTCACGGCCGCAACGCTGAGAACTTTGCCGTCTAGGACGCAGGCGATGTTTTCCCGTTTGTTGTAGAACTTTCGCGTCCAGGCCTCCATTTTCTCGGCGCCTTTCGGGGAAAAGACCATCAACGGCTCATAGCTGGAACCTCGCGGCTGGGCTACGGCACGGGCAAGTTCGTCGCCGGCGAGAATCAGCGTCCAGCCCTTGATCACATCGGCGTACTCCTTCGTACCGGGCTTAATGTCCTGGGCGCCGTCTTTGGTTCGGAACGCTACGCTTGGATTGCCAGAATCGCCTTCCTCTCGGGAGGTAACAAACTTTCGGCTAAAGCCGTTATCTTGCTCGGTCACAAGGGTGGTGGCGTGATAGAACTCAAGGCGGGCGCTGTTACCGATGGCTCCGCGGGCAAGCTCTTTGTTTGTGTAGCCCGGCAGCTCGATGATGAAGCCAGTTTCGCCCTTCGGTGTGATCACCGGTTCCGAAACGCCACCCAAACCAGAAGCGCGATTAACGAGAATCGTTTGCATTCGCTCTCGAATCTCGGCGACGTTTGCCTTCTCCTCCGGAGGGAGCTTGCTCAGATCCATCTCGTAGATGAATTGAACGCCGCCCTTAACGTCTAGACCGTACTTCGGTTGGATTTTAGCGTTAATGAACCCGGCAAGTATGCCGAGAACAAGAACCATGGCAAGAAATAGATAGCCTTTTGACCGCAATGTTCTCTTCGCGCCTCCTGAGGCGGTCATCGCCTTTCGGGACGATAACCGGAAGAGTATACCGGCCCCAGGCTAAGCGAACCTACGCGACGTTAACGTCATCGTAGACCTCGAACGGATCGGATAGGTCGACGTGACGGTGGCGGTCCACGCTGACGCCATTCCAATCGATCAGATAAAAGCGTGACTTCTTCTTCACGAGTTGCTCGATAATGCGGGCCCGGGCCTTGGCGCGGGTGTTTTGGGGCGGGTCCGTCATGGCGGTGACGATGTCGAGGTTCGAGACCATGCGCCGCGTGAGGCCCATCTCCTGGTAGCCGTGGAAGAGCGATACCGCCGGATCGATGTTGTGATACTCAAGATCAACCGAGTGCAGTGCCGGGTCGTCCCATTCCAGGCCCTCCTCGGCACGATACTGCTCGACGATTTGTCGCTTGGCGACCCAGTCAATGCGGTCGCCCATCGCCAGCGGGTCTTTCTCGAGGTCGTCCAGGGTTTGTTCCCACTCGCGAAGCACCCAATCGGTCTGCTCTGAGCTTCCCCGGTAATGAGACGCCAACTCGATGTACTCGCGCTGAAGGTCGATTGCGCTCAGCTCGGTGCCGTCTTCCAGCGTCACCGGCCACTTGTACGACGGATCGCGCGAAACTTCCCGGAGCAGAGCCAAAGGTCGCACGACGTTCAGCCGCTCGGGAATCAGATCGTCTTCGAGCAATCGGAGCACCAAGGCCGTCGTGCCGACCTTCAGGGCGTAGGCGTACTCGTTCTGGTTGCTCTCGCCGAACAGCAGGTGGAGCCGCGTCATTCCGTTGTGCGAGTAGTAATTCTCCCACTTGGGGTTGATAAGAGCACGGTTGAATCGCACCCGCGAGGCGATCGTCTTGATGATGTGATCGGCCCGCTGGCTCAACTGGAACTGCACCGAGTCGTCCGGAATCGCGTCGTACATCTGCGAAACCCAAATGTAATCCACCGGGTGCTGCATCACTTCTTCGTAACTGGGTTGCTTGGCGGAAACCAACCGGTGGCCCCCAACGCGCCCAACTCCGGCGAAAATCTGCCGCGTCACGAGGAAGGGATAGAACAGGTTGATCGAGTTGTTGAGTACGTCGTCATCGGCCCGGATGAGATAGTTCTCGTGGCAACCGAAGGTGTGCCCGCCGAAGTGATCGACGCTGTTGTTGTAGATGGAAATGGCGTCGTCGAGGCCAAGCTCCCGCAAGGCGCGGACGATTTGCCGCTGCCCCGCGCGGTCGTTCGCCACAAGGTCCGTTAGGTTCATGCATTCGGCGGTGGCGTACTCCAGGTGAGAGCCAACGGCGTCGATGTAGAGGCGCGCGCCGTTCATGAGGAACCCGCCGGAGCCTGCCGGTTCGAACACGTCATCGCGAGAGTGCAGGTCGATGGCGCCGAGCTTTAGCTCCGCAAACAGATAGTCCTTAATTGTCTCGACCGCCGTTTCGGCATCCCCTAGGTTGTCATCGGCCACCAGACACCCAAATTCCGTTTCGACGCCGAAAATGCGCTCCGGTAAACCACCCGTCATGTCCATACTCTACGTCGTAACTCGCCCCGTCGTTGAGATGGATTCAACGGCCTATGCGTCGTTGCGGCCGTGGCTCGCTGGGTATCATTTGAGGTCTTGAGTAAGGTTGACGCCTCCGCAAAAGGGGATTTCCTGCAGTGCCAGAATTGCAAGAAAATTATCTTCTCGGCCGATTTTGAACTTGGACAGAGGGTCTGCCCCTACTGCAATCATCATCACCGGATCTCCGCCCGAACCCGCATCGAATGGACGTTCGACCCGGGCTCGTTCCTTGAAGCCGATCTTGAGCTTTCGAGCGTCGACACGCTCGGATTTCCCGGCTACCAGGCAAAGCTGGATCAACTGCGCGAAAAAGGCGAACTCGCTGACTCAGTGGTAACCGGCACCGCGCGGCTAGAAGGGCGACCTGTCAGCGTTGGCGCTGCCGACTTTTCCTTTATCGGCGGTTCGATGGGCTCGGTCAACGGCGAAAAAATCACCCGCGCGCTGGAGCGAGCGGTGGATTCGCGCATGCCGGCCATCCTCTTTTGCACCTCCGGCGGAGCCCGAATGCAGGAAGGCATCCTGTCCTTAATGCAAATGGCAAAGACGACCGCGGCCGTGGAGCGCTGCCGCGCGAACGGTGTGCCGTACATCGCCGTTTTCACCGACCCGACGATGGCCGGCGTGCTTGCCAGCTACGCCAGCGTGGCCGACGTCATTCTTGCTGAGCCCAAGGCACTCGTCGGTTTTGCCGGTCTGCGGGTGAGCAAGCAAGCGGGAGTCGGCAAGGTTCCCGATGATTTCCAAACCGCCGAGTTCGTGCATGCGCACGGGATGGTCGACAAGATCGTTGCCCGCAAGGACCTTCGCCGAACATTGTCTGGTCTGGTTGCGACCCTCGGAGGCCACCTTGCTTCGACCGATTCCGCTGAGCCGATTGGAGGAGAAGCGTAGCCATGGCACGAGAATATGCAAAAACCCACAAAGAGTGGGAAAAACCTCTCACCGAGCTTGAGGACAACATCGCGAAGCTTCGCGAGCTTGCCCGGCGAGAGAACGACCCCATCAAGCGAAACGACTTGAATGAAAAGGCGGCGCGATACCAGGAGCAGTGTGATCGGTTCTTGAACCTGATGTACCGAAACCTTGGCGACTGGGAGAAGGTGCTCATCGCCCGGGCCGAGCGACGCCCCTATTCGTTGGATTACATCCAGGCGATATCTAGCGGGTTCATCGAGCTGGACGGTGATCGACTTGGGTTCTCGGACCACGCGATCATCGGCGGTCCTGCGTTGCTGGAAGGTCGCCCGGTCATGATCGTGGGCCACCAAAAGGGCCGAAACATTCAGGAGCGGCAGTTCCGAAACTTTGGCATGGCCAAGCCCGAAGGCTACCGAAAGGCGATCCGGCTTTTCGAGATGGCGGAGCGGTTCTCGATGCCCGTGATCTGTTTGGTTGACACGCCGGCGGCTGACCCCGGAGTCGAAAGCGAGTCGCGCGGCATCAGCGAAGCCATCGCGGCCGCGATGCTAAAGATGTTTGAACTCACCGTTCCCAGCGTCGCTGTCGTCATCGGCGAAGGCGGCAGCGGCGGAGCGATCGGAATTGCCGTCGCCGACCGGGTTTTGATGCAGGAATACGCCGTGTATTCGGTCATCCCGCCGGAAGGCTGCGCGGCGATTCTTTGGCGCGCGCCTGAGCGTGCCCCGGAAGCCGCCGAGGCCCTGCGGGTAACCGCGCCGTCGGCCCTGGAGTACGGCGTGATCGACGGAATCATCGAAGAGCCGCCGGGAGCCGCCCACCGGGACCCGATTAGCGCGGCAGCCAACCTGAAGGAAGCCATCCTGAATGCGCTGACCGAACTTGACGGCATCGGACCGGAAACGCGAAAAGCGGCCCGGTACGAAAAGTTTCGCCAGATGGGCCGCTTCGCGACGCTTCGCTAGTTCAGCTTCACCGTCAACACGGTCGTCTTCCCTTTTTGGTGCGAGCCAACGACCGTGGCCTTGCGGCTGCCCTTTGTGGCTTGAACCGTGTACCCGCCGTAGAACGCCGAAACTCCCAACGAGCCGGCTTTGCCGGTCTTCAACGTCGTGTTCGTTCGCCAGGTTCGGTTCACAAGCCGGTCAAACGCCTCGGCGGCGGGACGTGGGCTCCAGTCGCGCCGGATGATCGCGCCGCCTTCGTTGGCGCGCCAGTGCGCGCCTTCCCAGAATCCCCAGATGATGAAGGCATCTACGGACGGATGGCTAAAGGAGACCGTCATGAAGTCGTTCAAGTGCTTTCCGTTCACCCGGTCGTCCTGAACGCCGAGGTCGTATTCGGTGATCTCAAGCCGCTTCTTGTAGGCGGCCATCTCGTCCAGGATGCGATAAACCGTCGGCATCGGCGTGATCGGGACCCCGACGTGAGCCTGAATTCCGATGATGTCAAACGGAGCTTTTCCGTCGATGAGCTTTTGGATCCTGTCTTTCACCAAGGTTCGGTAGCCGGTGCCGACTTGGGCTTCCTCGGTGATGTCGTAGTCGTTGTAGGCAAGGAGCGCTCCGGGGTTTGCCTTGCGCGCGGTCTCGTAGACTTTCGGGAACTGGTCCCAGCCGATCTTGTCCCACAGGGCCGTGTTCGATCCGGCCTCGTTCACGACATCCCAAAGCTTGATCTGATTCTTGTATCGTGAGACGACTTCGGTCGCACGCGAGGTGAGCGTTGCTCGAAGCTGATCCGCGGGCAGGTCGAAGATTCCGTCCGGCAGATACTGCCGACCGCCCCAAACAACGTTGTGCCCTCGCACCGTGAACCGATTCTTGACCAACCAGTCAATGGCCGCATCCGGCGGTCCATAGCCAGCCCGGGCTGTGTCCGTCCACTTGAGGTCGTTCTCCAGCGTGACCGTATTGAAGAGCCGCTTGAGAGTCGCCCGGAACTTGTCGCCGGTCGGCGTCTGGTCAAGGATGAGGGCCGCCGGGGCGGCGCTTCCGAACCGGAAGGCATGGGAATCCTGCCGGATCGTGACGCTTGCTCCGCTGACCGGACGTCCGCGACGGTCGACGACGCGGACGGTGAGGTTCCCTTTCCGAATCTTCTCAATCCGAGCCAGGGCATCTTTCCGCCAAGCGTCAGAGGGCGTTTCGCCACCGTAAAAATCGACGGTGGTTGGAAGTTTTGCGGGATCGGTCGAGCCGTAGTTAAGCAACGCGACATCCTTGATCTCAACTTCCCCTTTTCCGTAGCCCAGGAACATCGTGAATTGCCCGCCACCCGCCGCAAGCGATTGACCGACTCTTCCGGCAAATCGTTGCTCCTTCCATTCGGGGGTTAGGCGCACCGCCCCGGTGACGAACTTGGTGTGTGGCGGCGTGCTGAGCTCGAAGAACAGCGTCGCGCGGGAGCGCGTTTTGGATCGAACCTTTGCCTTCACCATTACGGTATCGCCAACCGTGATTTCGCCGGTCAGCGGCAGCCCAACAAGGTGGTCCCACGGATTTGCGCCTTCTTTTGCCGCGAAAGTCGCCCGGAGGCCGCCCGGAATTTCGGTCGTCTCCACCCCGGCTTTCCGCCAGGAATCCAACGTATAGCTGCCGAGAATATCGACCGGCTCGAACCGGCCATCCGGGTCCGGTATGACGACCGCAGTTGGCCCCAGCTCAACCTGCCCGGCCCCGTAGTTCATCTGGAGGGCGATGTTCGCGGCCCCGGGCGCTAGGTCCTCACCGATGACTCCCGAAGCCCGGTACTCCTTCCAGTCCGGCGTCAGCACTTCCTCGCGTCGAACGAACTCTGGGTAGGGAGCAGATCCACGCTGAAGCAGGGCGTTCAGCTTGTTGCCGGTTGGACTTTTCGCCCAGAACCGAAGTTCCACCGCTTGCCCGTTTTTAAGCGCTTTCGGAATCGGTCGGTAGAGTCCGATCGCCCAGTTGGGCTGACCGCCCGGGTCAGGCAGCGTCACCCTCGCGGCTCGTCCAACCTGCGCATTGCCGGAATCGAACGTTTCGAAGCGGGTTCCGGCGATTTCGCCCTTGTTCCAGTCCGCGAAGTCGGCCTTGAAATCCGCGCGGAAAAGCTCCAGCGGGGGAAGAAGCAACGCTGCTACCAGGATAACCATCGCTTCAGTTTAAGCCGTCGGAGCAAGATCGCGCCATGTCGCCGACGGCCCGGGCCGGTATCCTCAAGTGGCTCCATGTCATTCCAAAAGCGATCGCACGTCTGCGGAGAACTCCGCCCCCACCACGCCGAGTTAACGATACATCTCACCGGCTGGGCCCACAAGGTGCGCGACCTTGGTGGCGTGCTGTTTGTGGATATCCGGGACCGAAGCGGGCTGGTGCAGATGGTGATCGATCCGGCGGTGATCCCCGCCGACCTCGACCTTCGAACCGAGGCGTGCATCGCCGCGACCGGGAAGGTCGTCTTGCGGTCTGAGTCTCTGAAGAATCCGAAGCTACCGACCGGTGAAGTTGAAGTCATCGTCTCGGAAATCCAGGTTCTGAGCCCCAGCAAAACGCTGCCGTTCGCGCTGAGCGATGAAGAGCACATGGGCAACGTCAACGAAGAGCTTCGCGTTAAGTACCGCTACCTGGACCTGCGGCGGCCGACAATGTACCGAAACCTCGCGGTTCGCGCTTCTACGGTTCGCCGGTTCCGCGAGTATTTGAATCACCAAGGCTTTTTGGAGGTCGAGACGCCGATCATCACGAAGTCAACGCCAGAAGGCGCGCGCGACTACCTGGTTCCCTACCGCGAGGAGACCGGCCTCTGGTACGCGTTGCCGCAGAGCCCGCAGCAGTACAAGCAGTTGCTCATGGTGGCGGGAGTCGAGCGGTATTACCAAGTCGCCCGTTGCTTCCGCGACGAAAGCAGCCGCGCCGACCGCCAGCCGGAGTTCACCCAGCTCGACATGGAAATGTCGTTCGTGGATCAGGAAGAGATCCTGACGCTCGTCGAGGACATGACGCGCACGGTCGTTAACGGCGTCATCGAAGAGTTCGGATTGGCCAAGGAACCGGTCGCCGACTTCCCGCGCATGACCTACGACGAGGCGATGCGCGACTACGGCTGCGACAAGCCGGACATCCGGTTTGGTTTGCCGCTTTTTGAGATCACGGACCTAGTGGCCGACACCGAGTTTGCGGTTTTCAAGAACACCATCGAAACCGGCGGCGTGGTTCGGGCGGTGAGATACCCCTCCGGCTCGAAGCTCAGCCGAAAGGATGTCGGCGCTCTGGAAGAATTCACCAAGGGCTTCGGTGCAAAAGGAATGGCGTCCATCGCCCTCGGGACCACCGAAGACTTTCCGGAAGGCGTCGCCTTGCCGGGCGGCCTGGTGGCGAGGACTTCCCTCTCCCGATTCTTCTCGGCCGAGCAACTTCAAGCCATCGCCGACCGAGCGGCGGCAGAGTCTGGCGATTTGCTTTGCATCATCGCCGATCAGCTGTCCACGACCAACGACGTGCTGTACCGGCTTCGGCTGGAGATCGGAGATCGCTTGGCCCTCCGCGACCCAAAAAAACTCGCTTACCTGTGGGTCGTGGACTTTCCGCTTGTGGAGTGGAGCGATGCCGACGGCCGGTGGTCTTCGATGCACCATCCGTTCACGAAGCCGAAAGACTCGGACCTCGACTTTCTGGAGTCTGACCCGGCCCGCGTGCGGGCCGATGCGTACGACCTTGTTTGCAACGGCAGCGAGGTCGCGGGCGGTTCGATTCGAATCCATCGGCCGGACGTTCAGCAGCGAATCTTCAACCTCCTCGGCATCGACGAGGCCACGCAGAAGGATCGGTTTGGACACCTGCTGGAGGCGTTCAGCTTTGGGGCACCACCGCACGGTGGCATCGCGCCGGGAATCGACCGGTTGATCATGATCCTCACGGATACCGACAACATTCGCGAGGTCATCGCCTTCCCCAAGACCGGCGGCGGTGCCGACCCGATGATGGGCGCGCCAAGCACGATCGACCCGCAGCAGTGGGCCGAGCTTGGCTTGCGCAAGGCGTAGTCGCTCGGCTCGGCTTTGGTGAATGCCATACAAAACTTAGTTAAGGAATACTGAGCGATATGAAGTCGACGGAACTATCGGATCCAGAAGCTTGGAAAGCCGTCGTTCACCCGCTGCGGCTTGGCATTCTCCGGGTTCTCGGCAAAAACGAGCTGACGAACGAGGAGCTTGCCACTGAACTCGGCGTCGCCTCCGGGAAGCTGCACTTCCACACCATGAAGTTGCTGAAGGCCGGCCTAATTGAGCCCGCAGGAACCCGCAAGAAGGGGCCGATTACGGAGAAGATGTACCGACGGACGGCGCACCAATTCACCGTACCGATGTTCACCGACGGCGAGCGTTCTCCGCTGGGCCACTTTGTTTCGAACGCGCTGGCTCTCTACGAAAAGTCTTGGGAGGGCGATAATCTCACCCTTGCCCAACAGTTCGGCTTTCACCAGATGTTCTACGTGACCGAAGAAACCCGACAGCGCGTTTTCCAGCAATTTCGTGAGATCATGGCGGACTTAGAAGCGAGCTCCGTGGACTCGGAGACGCCAACCGCCGTCTTGTTCTCTGTAGCCGGCCTCGCTCACGAGGTCCCTGGCGAGCAAGCTTAGACGGCGAAATACTCTTCGAGCCGCAGGCAACTGGCCAATTGTGGATTCTCGAAGACCGCCAACGCGCGAACCAAAGCCTCTGCGGTGTCGATGGTGGTTACGCACGGCACGCCGGTCTCAATGCAAGCCCGCCGGATACGCGCGGCTTCCGACTCGGCCGTCTCGTTCAGCGACGGGGTGTTGATCATCAGGCTGATCTCCCCGGACATCAGGGCATCCAGGATGTGGGGCGAGCCGGTCTGGATTTTCTGCAAGACCTGGCAGTAGATTCCGCTTTTGTGCAGGAAATCGGCCGTGCCCGGCGTAGCGGCGACTCGCTTCCCGCTGGCGACCAACCGCTCGGCGATTTTCCGAGCCGTCTCCTTGTCCTCATCTCGCACCGTGATGCAAACCAGCCCATCACCCTTGAACTGGATCGAACTGCCGACCATCGCCTTGTACAGCGCGCCTTCAAACGTAGGATCGATGCCAAGGATTTCGCCGGTCGATTTCATCTCTGGCCCGAGCGATGGCTCGACTCGACCCAGCTTTTGGAAACTGAAGACCGGCGCTTTGATGGCATAAAACCGCGGCTTAGGAAGTTCGAAATTGCCTTCCTCGAACGTGGATTCGTCGACTATGCCGCCGCCCAAGCTCCAAAGGCCGCTCCGGTAACCCATGTCCGCCAGCTTTTCGCCCATCATGCACCGGGTGGCAAGGTCCACCATCGGCACGCCGGTGACTTTGCTGAGGTAGGGCACGGTTCGGCTGGCGCGCGGATTCACCTCGAGCACGTAGGCGATGCCCTCGCGGATCACAAATTGGATGTTCATCAGCCCATGAACTCTGAGGGCTCGGGCGATTTTGCATGCGGCCAGAACCATTTGCGACTGAACATCGGCGGAGAGACTCACCGGCGGATAGACGGCCATCGAGTCGCCGCTATGGATTCCAGCCCGTTCGATGTGCTCCATGATTCCGGGCACCAGCGTTGCTTCGCCGTCGCTGATCACGTCGACTTCGGCTTCCTGACCCAGCAAATACTTGTCCACGAGGACCGGCTGCTCGGGGTTCGCCGCGGCGGCTTCGGCATAGAAGTGCCGCATTTGCGAAGGGCTGAAAACGATCTCCATCGCCCGGCCACCGAGTACGAAGCTGGGTCGAACCAAAACCGGATAACCGACTTCTTCCGCCGCCGAGAGGGCGGCTTCAACCGAGCGCACGGCTCGTCCTCGCGGCCTCGGGATGTTCAATTCCTCAAGAAGCGCCTCAAACTGCGCACGATCTTCCGCCATGGCGATCGCCTTCGGGGAGGTTCCAAGAACTGGCACGCCGTTGGCTTCCAACCCTTCGGCAAGGTTGATCGCGGTTTGCCCGCCAAACTGACACACAACGCCGATGGGGTTTTCATGCCGCACGATGTCCAGCACATCCTCCAGGGTCACCGGCTCAAAGTACAGGCCGTCGCCGGTGTCGAAGTCGGTGCTAACCGTCTCTGGGTTGTTGTTCACCAGGATCGCGCGGTAGCCGTGGCGGCGGAGGGACCACACGCAATGCACGCAGGAGTAATCGAACTCAATTCCTTGGCCGATGCGGATGGGGCCAGAGCCAAGGACGAGGACCGTTCGATTCATTAAAAAGAGAGATTACCTTCGGCGAGCCGTCCAGCTTCTAAAATAGATCGCAGTGGAACCGCCCGAGAATTCCGTTCAGTGCGAAAGCCAGGCCGCCTGGCGCAATTGGTTGTCAGAGAATCATCAACGGCCAAACGGGATTTGGCTCGTCACGTTTAAGAAGGCGTTTCTCGACCGATACTTGTCGTACGACGCCGCCGTGGAAGAAGCTCTTTGCTTCGGCTGGGTGGACAGCAAGCCGGGAAAGGTAGATGAAGCGCGAACGATGCTGTGGTTCGCGCCGCGAAAGCGAGGTTCGCTGTGGAGTCGGCCGAACAAAATTCGCGTGGAACGATGCATAGCCGACGGCCGGATGACCGAAGCTGGCCTGCGAAAGATCGAAGCCTCCCAGGCAGACGGCACGTGGACGAAACTGGACGATGTCGAAAACTTGGTGATTCCGGATGACCTTGCCGCCGCGCTCGACTCGCTACCTGACGCCGCGGCAAACTTTGAGGCTTTCCCACGTTCGGCAAAACGTGGGATCCTAGAATGGATCCTTCAGGCCAAGCGGCCTGATAGCCGCGCAGCCAGAATTGCCGAGACGGCCCGCCTGGCAACCGAAAACCGCCGGGCGAACCAGTGGTCGCGGCCTAAGCCTAACCCTTAACCCGGTTTTCCGGCTTTAGATCCAGCGGTGATTTCGCCTTGATGAATTCAATCATGGCTTCGATGTCGACGATCCCCGTGTCCGTTCGCTTGGCGATGCCCTTCAACACTTCGTGGCCGTCACCGCCGCCGGCGGTAAAGCTGTTGAAGCAGATATTGTAGGTTGCCTTGGGGTCGATTGGTTTGCCCGCGATCACGACCTCGGACACGCCCCCGCTTCCGCGCCGATAGCTTGTTCCCACTGATGGCAACAACGTTCCGCCTTCCGTCACGCCGTGCTTGAGTGCCGCAAGAAGCTGCTCACCGGTGATGTCGAGGATGACCAGGGTGTTACTAAACGGCGTCACGGAGATGACTTCGCCGTAGGTAATCACGCCGGCATCAATGCCGGACCGCACGCCGCCGCCGTTCGTGAAGGCGGCGACCACGCCTTGCTTCTCGGTTGCAAGGAGCATCGCGTCGGCAATGAGTTGGGCGGCCGTGCTGTCTTTACCGGACCGTAGAATTTCCGACTTTGTCTCGCCAACTGCCTTGTCCTGAAGCTCAGCGATTGGGCGGCGAAGGGCTTCTACCATCGACCGGACGGTTGGATCTTCGGCGATCGACTCGTCCACCACGATCGGCGCGTTGTCGTAGAGACGGACGATTTGACCTTTCTCATCGAAATCCACCTTGAAGCGCCCGAGAACCTTGCCCCACTCCCAAGTTTGGAAGACTGGCACGTCGCGGCCGGTGGCGTCCTTTGCAATTGTTGGGAACGGGCCACGCGCCTTTGGCCAACCCGGCAGGTCCGGCGTTCCGAGCGGCGTGTGGCTATGCCCGCCAATGATGAGATCGACATTGCGCAGCTGCTTCGCGAGTGCCAGATCTTCCTCCATGCCGCAATGGCTAAGGAGGACGATTTTGCTGATTCCTTTGCTTGTCAGAGCGTCGACTTCCTTCTGAATGCTGTTGAGCAAAGGGTTCAGCGTGACGGTCGGGCCGGTGACGGCAATCGTAAGAAGCGAGTCCGTTGTTGCCCCAACGATTCCAAGCTTTTCTCCCGCGACATCAATCACGGTCGACTTCTTCACGAGATCCTTCAGCGAAGGCTCGGCGTCGAGATTGATGTTCGAGGAGATGAGCGGGAAGGTGGCGTTCTTACCGAATGTGGCCAGCGGAAGCGGTCCTCGGTCGAACTCGTGGTTCCCCACTGCCATCGCCTGCACACCCATATAGTTCAAGATCGAGAGATCGGCAAGACCCTCATAAACATTGAAATAGAGGGTTCCTTGGAACACGTCGCCGGCGTTCAGGAACACCGGATTCGGGTCGCTGGCCCGGTATTGCTTGATCAACGTCGCGATCCGCGCGTAGCCGCCGTACTTCTTGCGCGCGATCGTCACCGGCTCGATGTGGGCGTGAAGATCGTTGTTGTGCAGGAACGTAATCGTTACCGGACGGTCGGCGAGCACGAGGCTCGGAACCGACGCCAGCAGGAGCAACGAACCGAAAAATAGCTTGCCGCGCATTGCGGTTAGTTTACACGCGGTCGTTTTCCGATTCGAAGGTTCCGTAGTAATACGGGGTTCGAGACTCAAATTCTCCGGCGCAGGTGTCGACCATCTTGAAGACCGGATTCACCTTTTGCCGTTCAATTTCCTCGATTGCGTGCTGCCGATAGGTTTCATCGGTCGCCCCGTCCAACAGCAACGAGCGGATTGCCGGTGACGGAAACCCGATAAGGAACGCTTCTTCGACGAGTCCGGCGATGTCCACCGTCGTCTCGGCCTTTGCCGCAAGCAACCGAGTTTCGACGGCAAGTAGACGCTCAATCTTGCGCAGGAACCAACGGTCAACGCGAGACAGCCGCGCGACTTCGTCGACGCCCCAGCCGCGACGAAGTCCTTCGGCGATGGCCCAAAGACGCTCATCCGTCGGTTTGCGGATCGATTCCTTCAGGGAAGCATCCTCAGCAGCGGCAAAACCAGCGTGCCGCAGGTCCTTCTGCCGAACTTCTAACCCACGAATTGCCTTCATTAGGGCCGCTTCGAAAGAGCGGTCGATGGCCATCACTTCGCCAGTCGCCTTCATCTGCGTGAACAGCGACCGGTCACCGCCCGCAAACTTATCGAACGGCCAGCGCGGGATCTTCACCACGCAGTAATCGAGCGCCGGCTCGAAGCAGGCTTTCGTGCTTCCGGTGACCTGGTTGTCGATCTCATCTAGCCGGAGGCCAACCGCGATCTTGGCCGCGACGCGCGCAATTGGGTAGCCGGTTGCCTTGCTAGCCAGTGCGCTCGAACGCGAAACACGGGGATTCACTTCGATGATGTAATAGTCGAAGCTGTCCGGATTCATCGCCATCTGCACGTTGCAGCCGCCTTCGATACCGAGCGCCGAAATGATCTTGAGGGACGCCGTGCGGAGCATGTGGTACTCAAGGTCGCTCAGCGTCTGCGACGGCGCAACGACGATGGAGTCGCCGGTGTGCACGCCCATCGGGTCGAAGTTCTCCATGTTGCAGACCGTGATGACCGTGCCGTTGGCGTCGCGCATCACTTCGTATTCGATTTCCTTCCAGCCTAGCAGCGACCGCTCCACCATCAGCTGAGATCGCAAAGACAGCTTGAGGCCCTTTCGCCCGGTTTCCCAAAGTTCCTCGCGGGTATTCGCGATTCCGCCGCCCGTGCCGCCGAGAGTGTAGGCCGGGCGGATAATGCAAGGGTACGGCACGACATCCAAGAGGTCCTTCAATTCCTGCTCGTTGGTAATGATCCAGCTTTCCGGAACAGGCTCCTTGATCTCGCGCATGAGATTTCTGAAGCTCTCGCGGTCTTCGGCCTGCTTAATCGCGCGAAGGGGCGTACCGAGAACCCGGACGTTGTACTTCTCAAGAATGCCCGCGTCTTCGAGTTGCGTGGCCAAATTGAGGCCGGTTTGCCCGCCGAGAGTCGGAAGTAGGGCATCCGGTCGTTCCCGCGCGATCACGCGTTCGCAGAAATCGACGTTTAGCGGTTCGATGTAGAGCGCATCGGAAACGCCCGGGTCGGTCATGATCGTCGCCGGATTGCTGTTGATCAGCACCACCTCGTGGCCTTCCTCTTTCAAACTTTTGCAGGCTTGGGTTCCGGCGTAGTCGAACTCTGCCGCCTGGCCAATGACGATTGGCCCGGAACCGATCACGAGGACTTTCATTAAAAATCCATTGTGACAGAGTTGAGCCCCGGATTCTGCCCCGCCGCGAAGCGCGACATAATCTCCCCATGGAACCCACCTCGCAACCAAATCACGTGAAGCTTGGCGACGAGCTGGTAGGGACCATCATTAAGCCGATTGGCGGCCGCCGATTCGCATTGAAATGCAGCGGAGCGCCGAAAGATTGGACGGTGGAGTTGCAGTCGCGGCGCCCCGAAATGGTGGAGCCCGGCAGCCAGGGCATGTTCTGGGTTACCAAGATAACGCCGCTTCACATGAAGCTTTTGGTGAGTGATGACGACTTTGGTCGGCTGCCGATCAGCGACTCGATGGCCCCCCGCTATCTGGCCGCCCTGAAAGCTCTGTTGGGTACGGGCGCACTCGACGGCGACCGGTTGGCAGATGCCCGCAGCATGATTTCTCGCGTTGAGAAGCGCGACCAAGCGGACTGGCTGAGCGTTTGGAAGCTGTTCAGCGAGCCCACCGCCGGCGATACGCAGGAATTCTCGCAGGCGCTAAACGCCATTCGCAACGCCCGCAAGGAACGCCCGACCGAGTTTGACGGCATGTTGGTCGAGTTCCGAGAGCGTTACGGCGAGGTGATCGACCTTGCGATCGTCCGCCTAAGCCGAAAGTCCAGCGCTGGCTAAGCCGGTATTGTGTAGTGATGCCGGTCCGCGCCTACCGATTCGCCGCCGAAGCCGCCCGGGCCCCGGGTTGGCGGCTGTTCGCCAACGAGTCTTCGGTTGATGTCTTGCTTTCGGATAGCCATCCGTTCGCGACTTTTGAGTCTGAAGGTGCGGTCGAAGTTTCAGTGACGACCGGCGAGGCGATTCCGAGCGGTTGCACCGTAGAGCCCCGTCGGCACTGCATCGTTCCCTCGGTGAGTGGCGAGGCGATCGTTTTTCAGGTTCCGGGACCCGGCCACTACGTTCTGAACGTGCCCGGCAGGCTGAGCTTGTACATTTGGGTGAATCCAGTTGAGGTCGTCCCTGATCAGCCGAATACACGGCGCTTTGCCGAAGGGACGATTACCGATGTCGGCCAGCTTCGGCTTTCGCCCGGAGAGAATTTGTATTTGGAGGGCGGCGCCATCCTGCGCGGAGCCATCCGCGCAACTTCGACCGACGGCCTTCGGATTGGCGGTTACGGCATTCTGGACGGCCCGGGCGCCTCTCTTGCCGATGTTTGGCGTCGACTGATGGTGATCGAAGGCAGCCGCGACGTCGTGGTCGAGAACATCATCATGATTCGACCACGCGGCTGGATGCTGACGCTGGGCGACTGCGAGAACGTCGTCGTCCGCAACATCAAGCAGATTGGTAGCGTGCTTTCTAGCGATGGTATCGATATTGTGGGTTCGCGCCACGTCCACGTTCACGATTGCTTCTTGCGAAACGGGGACGACTGCGTCGTGATCAAGTCGCTGGATCTCCGACGCGAAGACGACATCTTGCTGGACCACACCCGGCCGGTGCACGACGTGCTGGTTGAGCGCTGCGAATTGTTGAGCTACTTGGGCGGCAACGGCATCGAGATCGGTTTCGAGCTCTGCTGCGACACCGTCCGAGATATCACGTTTTCCGATTGCGATATCTTGGCGGTGAACCAGTACGGAGCGGCGATAAGCATCCACAACTCGGACCGAGCCACCGTCGAAAACATCACCTATCGGAACATTCGCGTGGAACACTGCTATGACAAGTTGTTTGACCTTCGGGTCGTTCGCAGCCGTTGGTCGCATGACTCCGAGCGCGGGCACATCCGCAACATTCGGTTCGAGAACATCGACGTTCGCGTTTCTGTATTCAACGAGGGATACACCTCTTCACTAATTGGCGGATTCGATGAGGAGCACCGCGTTAGCGACGTTCACTTTCAAAACGTTCGGATGAACGGCGAACTAGCCACGAACGGTGACGACATTTGGCTGTTCACTAAGCATGCCGACGCGATCCATTTTCAATAACTCACCCCATGCCAAAAAACCCTGACACCATAACCCCTGCCCAACGCGTTGACCGCTGGAAAAAGATGTGGGGTTCCCTGCGCGTTCTGTCTACCGAAGAAACCGAACTTGCCTTCGAGGAGTTCTGCGAAGCGCTCGTTCCGCGGCACATGCACAAGAAGTTTTTGCAGCTTTTTGGGGTGCCAAAGGCTCCGTTCGGCAACCGATTTTTTGCAGAGGAGTCGTCTTACCGCGACTGGGATACCCGGCTATCAACCTTTTTCACCTCCGGCACGGACCACGCGGAGGCGATCGTCATCTACGGCTCGCCCGATGCCCTCGAGGCGCACTACCTGCGCGGCCAGGTTCGGCGAACCTTGCGCGATATCATCATCGACGACTGGTTCGCCGCCTGCGCGATTGTGCGGGCGGCCGGAACCGTGCTCTATGTGTTTGTAGAGCCGAAAATGCGGGGCGTCATCGTCCTCTCCCAGAAGGATCCCAACTGGGAAGGCGACGAGCCGGAGGCATTGGAACCGGCTCCGGATGAAAACCCAGACTAACGAGCTTCCGCCGCCAAAAGCACCTCATCGAATACGACGCCGGTTAGTTCGGTGATTCGCGGCAAAGGAGTTCGGAACTTGAGGAACTTTGGATCCTCGAAGAGCTCCTTCACCAAGCCGAAGCGGGCAATCACGTCCTCTTGGCTAAACACGAACCCATAGGCTCGGAGCGCCCCTTCCTGAACGACAACCACTACTTTCCAGAATGAGTTCGGATATTGGATTCGCCCTCGGCTGAAGACCGTATAGGGATCGCTGGCGGCAAGAACTGGCCCGGAAAGAATGCTCGCGCGGTTGTTGGCTTTGGCGAGCTCCTTCTTAACGTAGTCCTCGAAGTCGCCCCACACGCCGCGGACGCCAGCCGGTCCGCCGGAGTCACCGCCGGAGGCTTTATTGAAGGCTTCATGCTGCGGCGTGCAATTGGTCCAGTGGTACGAGTCACCGATCGCAAACTCAATCTCAAGATCGGTACGGCCCCAGCTATTGTCCTCCCGCTTGACAATGTGGCCTCGATCTACGCGGGTGGCCGGGCGATAGAAGTCGGCATCGGCAATCTCAAGACCGGCCGGGAGCCGAGGATCTCCCCTCCAGTTCCCGTCGCCAAACGAGCCGCTGCTTCGGCCGCCACGCATTGCCGGTGAGTAGTCCACGTTACTAGCTGCCCAATGCATCAACCGGCGCATCTTGTTAAACACCAACGAAAAGTGGTGATACTTGAGAACGACGGGCGTTCCGTTCTCGGCAAACAGTTCGGAAGTCCGATCGGCAGATACGGTCGGCAGTGGAACGCGAAACGCCTCGCCCAGGAAGTTCTCGTCGAAGCCCGGGCGGTTTGCGTAGTCGGGGTCGAATCTGACCGACTTCTCCGCCGCCGTAACCGGCGCCTCCTCAACCGGGGCCGACGCGGACACAACCGAACCGGCATAGAAGTTGAACGTTGCCGGACCGTTCACCACGATCTGCTGCACCACGGTTCCGCCGGTTGCTAACGCGGCGGGCGGCGCTATCGATCGAGCGGACTCGGCCGGGCGCAAAGTCGGCTGGGCGGCGGTAAACAGGTCAAGTGGGTCGGACGTCGTTTCCATAAATTCTTCTAGTCTTCGCTGGTGGTCTGGGTTGTCTAGCTTCTGCTTTGAAACAAAATTGATGATCGCGCTGATTCGGACGCCCTCGTTTCCGAGCCACTTCACGTCCTCGTCGGACTCCTCGTTCGGGTCCCAAACGTTTTCGTCGACGTTGAGGATTCGGCCCTCCGAGTCTCGAGCGGGCACGGCTGAGCGATGTAGCCCGACGAGCTCCCAGTTTTTACTGAGCAGAGGCGACCCGGAGGACCCAGGCTTGGTGTCGGTCTGATAGGTCATCGCGCCGGCATCCGCAAGCCCGGTGAGGTGATTGTTGGTAAACGCGTAGTGTTTCGGCTCACCCTTCGGGTGCTGGATAATGTTGATCGGGTCACCGACTAAAATCTTGCCCACAGCAGAGCTCGGTTGGAGCACTCCGAGAGTTGGCAAAGCCCCGGTCTTATCCGTGGTCGCATCCAGCGCAACCAGCGCGAAGTCGAGATCTTTATCGGCCAAGAAGAAGACGTCGGGCGCAAAGTCGATGAAGATTCCGGTAGCAATTCCTTGATCCAATCGCTCGTACAAGAAGTTTGCCTGGGCATACCGCGGCTCGTCGCGCTCGCCAAAGACATGATAGTTAGTGAGGAGCAAGCCCGGATACACGATAAAGCCGGTTGCAACGCCTATCGGCACCATGCCCGCATCCGCCCTCTGGACGATCCGTGCGACGGCGCGGCCGGCAAGGTGTGCCGCCTGGTCCGGCGGTCGCATCGACCAATCGAGGGAGGGTCCGATCTGCCGCTCCAAGAGCGCGGGCATAGAACCTGTCGCCAAAGCCGTCTTCGCTGCCGCCAAAGTTGCTTCGCGCGAGTCGAAGCGCCTTCGCCGAAACGCCGATTCTACATTTGCCCCGGTCGGCTTCGAATCGGTCCCGCCCGGCACACCAAGCGTGGTCCAAGTTTGCTCGGCTGCGTTGAGCCTTTCGAGGCTTTGCTGGGCAATTTTCTCGGCAAGGGTAGGCATGATCAAAACCCTACTCCGGTGAGAAACTTTCGTCAAGAGACTTTTTGTTAAGGTTTCTTCATATTTTGCCGGGCAAACCATAAACGCGTTAACGTCAATCGAACCGAGGAGCGGATAGACTCGTCTGACGACGATGACGTTTTTGCGCGGTTACCTAATTTGCCTTGCGACTTTTCTGTGCAGCACAATGGGACCGGTGGCAGAGGCGAGGCAGCCGGCAATGAACAATGAACCGGGCAAAGGCATCCAGCGCACCATGCGCCTGCTGGCGACCAGCACGCCGGCTAAGCGCAACCACGTTCGAATCCTCTTCTACGGCCAGAGCATTACGGAGCAAAGTTGGTCGAAACAGGTTGCCGACAACATCCGAAAGCGTTTTCCCAATGCTGATCTTGAGATCGAGAATCGCGCCATCGGTGGGTTTGCCTCGCAATTGCTTCGGCGGACGGCGGAGTATGACCTCTACCCGTTCAATCCCGACCTGATGATCTTTCACGTCTACGGCAGTCACATCGACTACGAGACAATCATCCGTAACACGCGCGAACGGACGACCGCCGAAATCCTGATGCAGACCGACCACGTCACCGCTTGGCCGCCGGCGAACCCAAGCGAGAAGGACGACGAGGGCCTCTGGTGGACGGAGCTGATGAACCACACGTTTCTGCCTGAAATCGCCACGAAGCACGGCTGCGCGCTGGTCGACGTGCGGACCGGTTGGCTCCAGCATCTTCGGGAGCACAAGCTGGAGCCAAAGGCATTGCTCAAGGATGGCGTCCACCTGAACGACGCCGGGTGCGATGTGATGGCCAAGCTGGTGTCGGACTATCTGGTTTACCGGCCCGACCTAAATGAACAAAACAAGCGGGTTTCCGACGTCAGCCTTAAGAACTTGAAGTGGGTGAATAACGAAGCCAAGGTCGCCTTCACCGGTACCGGCGTTGACTTACTGCCGGATGCTAAAGGATTTAGCGGATCACTTAATTTTTTGATTGACGGGAAACCGGTGAGCGCCTTTCCCGAAGCTTATGCGTTCACTCGCCCAGACCCGGCACCTTGGTCGCCGCATTTCATCCGCAGAATCGACCATGCTTCCCCGCTACTAGCCGAAGATTGGACGCTTACGGTAAACGAAGTTTCGAACGAAGGCAAATCTTTTCGTTACTCCGTGAAGGGGTCGGTCACGGGTCCCGACGGTGAGGGCAGTAGCGAAGGACCGTTCCGTTCTACCTCCGGACGGCTGCTCATCGACCCCGCCGACTTCTTCAGGAATGGCGAGCTGAAGGCGGGTTACACCGTTCGCTGGCGGGCCTATCTGATGGGAACCGATCGGTTGAACTCGATCGCCCCGTTCGATCCGTCTCTCGAAAACCCCATCCGCATCGTTCACGGCCTCAAAGCAGGACCGCACACCCTGACCATCCACCGTTTCGGACCGATTTCTCTCAGCCGACTGAGAATATTTAGCCCACAAAATTAAGGGTCGATTAAGGCTTTGTGCTCCCTAACTTGTCCATAACAATCCGCAGGGAGGCTAACTCGGGCGACGGCTCCATGTCGCCCGGAAACCCTATGAAACGCGCCTTCACTCTCATCGAGCTGCTCGTCGTCATCGCGATTATCGCCATCCTCGCTGCCATCTTGTTCCCTGTTTTTGCTCAGGCAAAAACAGCCGCGAAGAAGTCTTCCTCCCTCTCAAACGCCAAGCAACAGGGCCTGGCGCAGTTCATGTACATGGGCGACTACGACGACGCCTTCATCTCCTCCTGGGCGCGTGGTTTTCCCGGAGACGCCAGCTTTTGGGTTCAGCCATACATGAAGAACCTGCAAATTATCATGGAACCAAACAAGACGGTAAGCACGGCATCGCTGGCCGAGCTTTGCCGCGACGACGCCTACGGTAGCTATGAAATGTGGGCCGGCGGCCGAGACAACCCAACCGGCGAAACGTACGTCTGGGGCTTTGGAATCAATAAAGGAACCGCTTGGATGGACGGTACCGGCATTCAAAACGAGAGCTTTAGTCCGCCGAACCGTGGCGAGCAGATTCAAACGACGATCGGCGGCAAGCCCGTGACGGTCACCGTTTGGAGCGGCCACAAGGGTCGCGGCGGAAGCAGCGTCGTTAACCCGGCTGAGACGTTCTTCATGGCGAACTCGGGCGAACTTCCCCGCATGAGCATGCAGCTCGAAGCGATGGTTCCGCCGAACACCCCCGGCGCAACGAACTCGCCGTGTTTCAACGCTTCACACGCCGGCATTCCGTACGCTGGCGGCAACACGTACCTGTTTGCCGACGGCCACGTGAAGTGGGAGCAGTATATCAAGACCCCAACCCGAGCCGGTAGCCCGGGCGGCGGACTTCCGCAGGTTTCCACGAACCCTTGCCGATACAACGCCGACCGCGACCCGAGCGAGAACTTCGAGAACTGCAAGAACGGCTGGAACTAAACTTCCACTAATCAGGGGCGGCCGAAACCCACAAAAATGGGTAGTCATCGGCCGCCTCCACCAGTTCGGCGGTTACCGGCGAATCCAGAATCGCCAGGAACCGCTCTTCTAGCTCCGTTTCGTCCCGAACGATGCGGTCGTAGCTCTCGGCGTAAAACGCCGGAGATTCAAATTTCTTTTCAGCCTTGCGCTTGGCCGCTTCCAGCGGTTTTGCAAACTCCACGGGCCGCCCTTCACGGTCGAGTCCAACCGTAAACATCATTTCGGTTTGCTCGGGCAAAACGCAGACGATGAGCACGTTCCACTGCTTCCCTTCCGGGCGCATCAATTGCCCAAGCAGGCCACCGGATTCCACATCGCTAAGCGGCCGCCGGTGGCGAAAAGTGATGTAGTAGGTCACATCGTCGGCGCGCCAATGCGGAAGTCTTCCGTGCCAGATGGCGAAGTTTTGCCAGCGACTCAAGACGCCCTAACGCAGGGCCGAGTCGCCGCGCTCTCCGGTCCGAATCCGAACCGCTTCCAACACTTCGCTGATGAAAATCTTGCCGTCGCCAATCTCTCCGGTCTGGCTCGCTTCGACGATGGCCTCCACGGCTTCTTCCAGTTGATCATCGGTTACGACGACATCCACTTTCAGTTTTGGCAACAGGTTTACGGCGTAGGTACTGCCCCGATATTTATCCGTCCGGCCGAGCTGTCGGCCGTAGCCACGAACCTGCTCGCAACTCATGCCACGAACGCCGACTTCCTCAAGCGCCAGCTTCACTTCTTCTAACTTGTTGACGCGAATGTACGCCTCGATGCGTTTCATGTCTTTGTTCCGTAACTTTACCAGTCCGGGGAAAGTTCCGCACGTTCCGTGCGTCTTATCAGGGATGCCGTCCTTCGATAGCAAAACGCTCACCGTGATTACGATCGGTGCCGGAGGCCTATTTCTTTCTTTAGGGCTTCTGGAAGCGTTTCGCGTCGTTCAAATTGGTACGGCGGCGGCCCTCATCGCGGCCTCGGCCGTCATCGGGATCTTCGCGATCAAGTTAGCCGAGATTCGCCGAGAAGCAGAGCACAGCCTGGCGCGGCGCGAGAGTGAGCTGCGCTCAATTCGGGACCAAGCCCAGCGGCAGCAGACGAATATTGATGCGCTTTCCGACGGTTTGACTTCGGGTCTGTTTGTTTGCGACGGCAAGGGCCGAATTGAATATGCAAACAAGACCGCGCGTGAGATGTTCCGCATCGACAACATTTCGTCGAAATCGATCGTCGCACTCACCCTTTCGCATGAGCTCGAAAAGCTGGTGATTGAAGCCGGCGCGAGCAACGAGCCCAAAACCGTCGAACTTACCTTTAGCTACCCGTCGGATAAAGTCGGTCTCGCGAAAGCGTGGATTTCGCCGGATGGGCGGGTTTTCCTTTCACTGTATGAAATCACCGAGCTTCGAAGGCTGGAACGGGTCCGGCAGGACTTCGTAGCGAACGTGTCGCACGAGATGCGGACTCCGATGACCATCATTCGGAACTTCGCCGAGACGCTGCTCGATGACGACGATCGTGCGCTGAAGGATCGTTATCTCAACAAGATCATCGCCGAGGTGGACCGCCTCAGCGTGATTTCCCAAGACCTTTTGATTCTGAGTGCGGCAGAGTCGGGGCCGGTTCGAAAGCAGTCCTGCGATATCGCCGACGTGTTTCGGAGCGCCGTGCACCAACTCGAAGACAAAGCTCGCGATAAGGGCTTGCTCATGGCATACCGCGGCCTGGAAGCGTTCCTCATTGAGGCGAACCTGATCCAAATGACCCAGGTCGCACTTAACCTAGTGGAGAACGCCATCAACTACACGTCACAAGGCGGCGTTACGGTGAGCCTTGCGGCGACGGAAACGGAGGTGACGGCCACGATTGAGGACACTGGCATCGGCATCGCAAGCGAGCACCTTCCCCGCATCTTCGAGCGGTTCTACCGCGTGGACAAGGCCCGCAGCCGGGGAAGCGGTGGGACGGGCCTGGGCCTCAGCATCGTGAAGCACATCGTCGAGGCTCACGGCGGGCGCGTCGAGGTGAACAGTTCTTTGCACCGGGGCAGCACCTTCACGGTCATCCTGCCCATCGGCGACGTTCCGCCCACCGAGCCGCGCGGCTGATCAGCGGGACCAGGACGCGACCGACGATTGATTTCCGTTGCGATCTACCGCCGCCACGCCGACATAGTTCAGCGGTTCACCCGGCTGGGCTTTACTGACGATGGTTTCGGAGAGTTGATTCGAAGGCAGAACCTGAGTCAGCCATCGAGTTCCGTAGCGACGCCAGACAACCCACCACATCGGTGCATCACCGCCTCCCGGCGACCAGCGAAACTCCGATCCCGTCTTCTCAAGCCGCGGCATCCTCGGGGCAGTCTCATCTAGCCAGGGGCTGGCGGGAAGAAGGACGGGCTCTGAGTAGACGCCGCCGCGGAGCGCGTCGGTGATGCCGTTATAGTTCCGCATCAGGCTCTTCATGCTGAAGTGAATGTTGCCTTCCGCACCGGCTTGCCGCGTCAGTTTGATCTGGTTGACCACTTCGCTGGCGCGCCAATTCCCGTCCGCCGGGTTCGTGCGGCTGGTGAAGTTACCGGGGATAAGATGCCGGTTGCGACGATTTTCGTCCAGCCAGTATTTCAGGAGCACCGGATAGCTTTGGGGCTTCTGGGCGATTGGCCAGTAGAGCTGCGGTGCGAAATAGTCGCACCAGCCTTCGTTCAGCCATTTCTTTGCGTCGGCGTACAGGTCGGCATACTGGTCCACCCCGGCGCGGATCCCGGCCGGAATCCCCGGTCGGTAGACGCCAAACGGGCTGATTCCGAATTGCACGGACTTCCGCTCGGTTTTGATCAAGCGGTATAGCCGCTGTACAAAGTCATCCACGTTTTTCCGCCGCCAGTCGTCTCGCGCCAAGGTGCCGCCTTGGTTTTGATATTTGGCAAAACTTGGGCCATCCGGAAAATCGAGGTTCGCCTCTTTGTAGGGATAGAAGTAGTCGTCGATGTGGATGCCGTCAATGTCGTACCGCCGAATAATGTCGCGCGTAACGGCAAGGGTGCGCGCCTGCACGTCGGGCTCGCCCGGATCCATCCAAAGGAACCTGCCGTACTTTTTCACGAGCTCGGGGCGGGTAACGCCAAGGTGATTCGCCGCCAGCGGCCCCTTCTGCGATGGATGGTTTGCCCGGTACGGGTTCAACCAGCAGTGCAACAGCAGTCCGCGCTTGTGCGCCTCTTCCACGGCAAACGCCAGCGGGTCGTAGGCAGGCGACGGCGGAGTTCCCTGCCGACCGGTGAGATATTCAGACCACGGCTCGATAGATGAAGGATAGAGAGCGTCCGCGCTCGGCCGAACCTGCAAAATCACCACGTTGAACTTGAGCTCGCGAGCTCGCTCAAAGATCCCGATGAGCTCCGCACGCTGCTGAGCCGGGCTTACGCCGCGTGCCGAAGGCCAGTCAATGTTATCCACCGTGGCCACCCAAGCTGCCCGGAACTCGCGGCGAACCGGCGGCGGAACCACCGTCGGCGGAAGCATTGTGGCAAGAACGGCCGTAAGCATGGGCCCATTTTACGCAAACCGGGCCACGATAACGCGGTACAACTTGGGCGGATGGCAGAACCAGGACCGGTAAGCATCGGCGAGATTTCCGTGACGCTTCGGCGAGTGATGACGCCAATTGGCCTGGAAGTCGACACGGTCGTTCTCGAGGGCTCGGACGTCACGATCCAGCCGTCGCCATTTGCCATTTCTGGCCCCACGCCCATCTCGGCCGAAGTCACGATTACCGCCGCCGCGATCCAAGCACTGCTCGCCGAGAAAGCCCCCGGCGGCCTGTCGGGCATCCAGGTCGTGATCGAAGAGGGCCAGATTATCGTGACCGGAACAAAGCGAATTCTGGTGGATATTCCGGCGACCGCGAAATGCCGGCTGCGCATCTTTGAAGGCAGTCAGATCTTCGTCGATTTGGTTTCGGTAGAGGTACTGCGCGGGGCGTCGCTGACGAATGTGATTCGCAGCCAGATCGATGCGCTGAATCCCTTGATCGATGCCGCTGACTTACCGATCGCCCTTACGTTCTCTGAGATCGTTTTGGAGGACGGGACGGTTCTCGTGCGCGGCAGTGTTTCGCCAGACTGGCAGAAGCCGCTGGTATCCTAACGGATCTAAGGGCGAGTGGCGGAATTGGTAGACGCACTGGATTTAGGTTCCAGCGGTTAATAGCCGTGAGAGTTCGAGTCTCTCCTCGCCCACCACGAATTATTCCGGCCCCAGGATGTCCTTGTAACGCCGCCGATTGCGGAGGAAGTCCAGCGTCAGCTGGTAAGACGGCGTGTCCTCATACTCGCGACGAAGGATTCCTTCGGGACAGAACTCGTAGATCCAGCCGGCACCAAAGCCGAGGAGCACCGGCGAGTGGGTCGCAATCACCAGCTGCGAGCCCTCGGCAATCAGCCATTTCATCCGCGCCAGCAGCTTCAGTTGGCCCTGAACCGACAACGCGGACTCCGGCTCGTCCATGAAATAGACCCCGGGTGGCTTCAAACTTGCTAGAGCATCGTGGAAACCTTCCCCGTGTGATCGCTTGTGGATCCAACCCATGCGAGGCGCGCCCCCTGCGCTGCGAGCCTGTCGATCGACGTAGCTAGCTACGTTGTAAAACGTCTCTGCCCGGAGAAACATCGCTTCGGC
This sequence comes from Fimbriimonas ginsengisoli Gsoil 348, assembly GCA_945881865.1. GTDB lineage: Bacteria > Armatimonadota > Fimbriimonadia > Fimbriimonadales > Fimbriimonadaceae > Fimbriimonas > Fimbriimonas ginsengisoli_A. The sequence goes on from CAMCVK010000017.1 coordinate 30,774, forward strand.
GGGATACCCAGCCTTCGCGACGATAATCTTGTCGTGAAGGTCCGAGTGCGAGTCGTAAGTCGAAAACCGGTGGTCCTTCGTCCCGCCCTCGGCGGGAAGGCCGTAGTTCACGGCGATCGCCTCTAGCATCGTCGACTTTCCGCTGCCGTTTTCGCCGACAAAGAATGTGAGGTCGGGATGGAGCGGTAGCCGGTCGAAAGAGCGAAAGGCCGGCAAGTTGAACGGAAACTTCGACCGATTCACTTCGATGCGAGGATGCACGATGACTTCCGACAGAAATCCGCCCATTCGAAGGATGCAACCGCCAAGAGAATTGCTGGTCGGAGAATCGGCTCCAAGTTCGAGAAAGTTAACTTGGAGCGGGCAACCAGATTCGAACTGGCGACCTATTCCTTGGCAAGGAATCGCTCTACCACTGAGCTATGCCCGCGACCGTCCAACAATGATACCCAACGCAGATTCTCGCTGCAAGGGCACTACGACGGGAAACCGGATCGGCATAATCTTAGGCATGACCACGGAGCCCGAACAATGACCCGCGAACTAGAGCACCTCGCCGAAATCGCCCGGGCAGCCGGGAAGATCGCCCAGGGCGCCCGAAAAACGCTCAACGTCGAGAAGAAGCCGGACGGCTCGCTCGTTACCAACGGTGACCGCGACGCGGAGCTGTTCCTCCGGCGCGAACTCATCCAACTCGTTCCAGGCTCCAATGTTTCCGGCGAGGAGTTTGGCTTCGAAAACGAGGGAGAGAATGGCGTCTGGCTGGTTGACCCAATCGATGGCACCAGCAATTTCTCGTTTGGCAGCCCTCTATGGGGCAACAGCATCGCGCTTTACGTTGGTGGTGAGTTTCGGCTGGCCACAATCGATCTGCCCGACCTGGGCGAAACCTACGTTGCCCAGCTTGGCCACGGGGCTTTTGTGAATGAAAAGCCGCTGCCACCGATCATCGAAGGGCCAATTCTCCCGCACGAACTAGTCAGCATCGGTGAGCGGGCACTTCGCGACCTCGGGCGCTCGGCGGTTCCGGGCAACTTGCGCTACTCAGGTGCGTTCGTCATTGATGGCGCATGGGTGGCCAGCCAGCGATACCGAGGGCTCGTCGGCGGGGGCGAGCATCTTTACGACGCGGCGGCAAGCCTGCTGATTTGCCAGGAGCTCGGCGCGGCGGCGTCCCTCACCGACTTGCCGAAGTACCTTACGACCGAGCCGCTACCGACGTGGACGCTGTTTCCCCTTGGGGCGACCTTGGCTCAGCCGCACTAAGGGCGGCAAGAATTTCGGCGGCGGTGGCGTTGTCGGCGGCGTTCAAAGACGGCCGGCTCCAAACAACATCGCCCTCGGCGTTCACCACAAACGAGCCGCCGAGCACGCGCGGGTCGGCGTTGGGTCGGCCCGAACGGTAGCCCGCCATCGACGCCCGGATGCCCCGGCGGAACGTTTCGAAGCTGAAGAGTTGCCCAAGCGTGCCTTCACCGAGGCCGAATTCGGCATAGAGGTTTTTGCCGGGGTCGCAAATCATTGCCTGTGGAACCTTGAGTTCCGCGCGGAATCGCTCGGCTTCGGCCGGAGTCGCCATTGCGACGAACGTCAGTTGAGACGCCGGGATGTCGCGAAGCATCCCAACGTGCTCACGGCAAAAAATGCATCCCAGGTGACGCAGAAAAACGATCGCGTGCGGGTGCCCGTTCGCAAGGGTCGCGAGGGTTACGGCCTGGCCGTTATGAAGCTGGACAATGGGATTTGGCACACTCTTTCTTACGTCGCCAGACCCACGCCTAGAAGCTCTTGAAGCGGCTTTATCCGGCTTGGATGCTTTAATTTCTTCAAGGATTTCTGCTCAATCTGGCGGATACGCTCGCGGGTCACCTGGAAGCACCTCGCCACCTCTTCCAACGTGTGCGGCTGACCGTCGGTTAGGCCATAGCGCATCATGATCACGTCGCGTTCGCGCTCGCCCAGTGTCGAGAGGAGCGCTTCCAGTTGATGCCGAATGATCGCGCGGGACGCCGCTTCCGCGGGATTTTCACCCACGCGGTCGATGAGAAACTCGCCGAGCGATGTGTCGTCGCTGTCTCCTACCGGAGAATCCAGCGAGAGCGGCTCAACGATGGCGCGCTGAAACTCTTCGATTCTCTCCACCGGGAGGTTGAGGCCATCCGAAATCTCCTTGGTGGTCGCCTCGCGGCCCAGCGTTTGCTGGAGTTGCCCGCTCAGCTTCATCATGCGGTTCACTGCCTCCAACGTGTGGACCGGAATCCGAATCGTGCGGCCGTGGTCGCTCAGCGCTCGGGAGATTGCCTGCCGAACCCACCACGTCGCGTAGGTGCTGAAGCGGAAACCACGCTCAGGGTCAAATTTTTCTACCGCGCGGATTAGGCCCATGTTCCCCTCCTGGATGAGGTCTTGCATCGACAGGCCGCGGTTGACGAACTTCTTGGCGATGCTGACGACCAGCCGAAGGTTCGCCTCGATGAGAATCTGTTTACAGCGGCAGCATGACGTGCGGGAGCAACGGGCCAGGCGAATCTCCTCGTCGGCCGTCAGCAGGGCGATTCGCCCGATCTTCTGAAGCCACATGCGAACCGAGTCGTCCAGAAAGTGGGTCTCTCCATCCGGTAGTTCTACGTCGGTGAAACCTAGCTCACGGGGAGGGGCTTTGGAACGTTGGTGAAGGGTCGTTGCGAGGGAATCTGCTGGACAGCCGTCCATGAGAGACCTCACAAAACCGACGGTTTCACCTACCTCGGCTTCGAGGTCACACGCCGGAGTGAAGTTTCCTTTCTCTGCAAGCATCGTTAAATCACGTCTTCTACTCTGAAGCTCGGAACCGCTTTACTATATCAAAGGAACGTATCAACCGCCCGTTAATTTTCGATTCTTTTGGCAATTAGTCAAACCGGTCTTCCACATCTTTCGCTTTCTCCTTCCAGTCCGGATTTTGGCGTCGCATTGCCAGCAAGATTGCTTGCTTCTCGTCTTCGGTCTTCGCTACTTCCTGCTTGCGGGTACGTTGGCGGGTCGCGGCAAGGTTGCGAAGTTTCGCTACGGAATCGGTCAAAACCTCGACGGTGACTTCCCCTCCGCGCAGGTCGAGGGTGAGGCTGGCAAGCAGATCCTGGTCTTCAGCTGTGCCGACGCGGGAGAGCCACAGCGTGGGTTCGCCGATCGGCTCACCCACCGGGAAGCTTGCCCCAACGGCCCGGGCCAGCCGCTCTCCAGCGGGGGTGGACATCAGGTCCGGATTCCGCGCAAAAACCCACGCCTGCCGCCGGAACTCTTTCTCCAACAGCGCCCGAAAAAGCACGACTTCAGCGGCATGCAAAGAGGTGGCGTGGGTTTTCGTCTCCGTACGACCACCAAATCGCGGCGGCATTACGTTTCCACCGGCCGGCACCTTCCCGCTTGGCCGCGCACGCTCAACCATTCGGCGAAGGGCCTTCTGAGCGGCGGCGGGGTCTTTCAGGTCGGGATACTGCGGAGCCAATCGAATGAGGTGACGCTCAAGTTCCAGGTCGTCGGAAGTTGCGGATAGTAGCGTCACGGCTTCCGCCCAGAACTCGGGCTCGGCTGGCTTGAGTCGTTTCTCCATCGAGAGTAATCGGAATTCAAGCGGAGAAACATTCCGGGCCACGGCTTCTTGCACCGCCGCCGGTCCACGTTTGCCCAGCAAGGAGTCCGGGTCCTCGCCTTCGGCAAGCACGGCAACTCTGGCCCGCAGAGACTGCGCCTCAAAGATCTCGAGCGCGCGCAGGGCCGCCTTTTGCCCGGCGGCGTCCGAGTCATAAAGAATGATCGCCTGCGTGCTCCACTTTTTCAGCATTTGAGCGTGGTCCTCGGTGAGTGACGTTCCCAAGGAGGCAACTGCGTTGGTAACTCCGGCACGGAAGCAGGCAATCACGTCCAGATAGCCCTCCACGAGAACGGACACGCCCAATTCGGCGATCTTTGCCCGCGCTCTGTTGAAGCCGTAGAGGACCTTGCTTTTTCGAAACAGCGGCGTGTCTCCGCTGTTGATGTACTTTGCGTTTCCCTGACCCAGTAGCCGCCCACCAAACGCTACTAGGGTTCCCCGCTCGTCCCGAATGGGGAACATGAGCCGTCCCCGAAACTTGTCGTAATAGCCGCCGGAAGAGTCGGCTTCGACCAAAAAGAGATCCCGGCACTCCGCCAAGTTGAATCCAGCTTTTTTCAGATGGGTCGCTAGCGCCTCCGAGACGTCGGGCGCGTAGCCAAGCTCCCACATCTCCCGGGTTTCGTGGTCGAGGCCGCGGCGTTCGCAGTAGTCGCGGGCGGCGGTAGATCGGGTGAGCTGCTCGCGAAAGAACTTGAGCGCCTCTTCCATCGCATCCGCGTTCGATTTTCGCCGGGCGGCCTCCTCGGGATTGCGCTTAGTGAGGGTGATTCCGGCTTCGCGAGCGAGGATCTCGAGCGCCTCAGGAAAGTCGACGTGCCGTCGCTCCATCACCCAGGTGAAGACATCGCCACCGGCTCCGCAACTCCAGCACTTATATCGGCCGGTTTCGGAGTTCACCGTCATCGACGGGTTTTTGTCCGCGTGGAAGGGGCAAAGCCCCATGAAGTTTTTGCCCCGCTTTTTTAGGGGGACTTCACGTGAAACGAGCGAAACGATATCGACTCTTTGTCGAATTTCGTCTCGCTCGTCAGACACGTATCAAACGATACCGCTTAGGACTTACCGGCGGCGACCACGATACCGGTCACGACCTGAGGCTTCTTGGCGCCGAGTCGCGACAGTTTGAAGCCGACCTTATTTCGCACCAAATACTTGATGAAAATGTTGTCGCCGGAGATCTCGTAGCCGTCTGGGCTGTCGTACTTCATCAAGATCGTCTTGAAATCGGCTCCAAAGGAAACTCCCTTAGCCGTCTTGACGGCGGGGTCCTGGAGGCCGATGGCTTCGATCTGAACAACTCGACCCATTCGGTCGATGATGAAGGCGTACTTGGAAGCCTTTCGGTTGTAAACCCATCGCGTGAGGGTTACGCGCGTTCCGGAACCTGCGTTGGACGGAGCACCTGCTCCGCCGCCCGCTCCGCGACCCGCACCTGGGAATCCACCGGCGCCCGGATTGAACTGGCCACCAGCACCTCCAGGACCCGATCCCGGAGGAGCGAGAGCAGGAGCTGCCGACTGTCGGAACTGCTCATCGGTGAATGAAAAGTCTCCGAACGAGAAGTCTGCGTCGCCACTATTCGCCCCGCCACCTCGGCCTGGGCCGCCAAAGCCACCCGGAGGGCCACCGAAGCCACCCGGTCCGGGTGCTCCGCCGCCGAAGCCAGGGTTGCCTCGGCCGCCTACAGGAGCACCACCACCTGCGCCGCCGCCAAACGCGGCGTTCCCGCCGAGATTGATCGGCTGAACTTCGTCAGGCGTGCCGTACTTCCGTAGAACTACCTTGCTGCTATCAAAAATCTTGATGCCGATAAGGCCTCGCTCCGCGCTGACTTTCTGTGCGTCTGCAAGCGACACCAGCGAAAGTGCGCTCAGCAACGTGAATGCCTGACCAATTAACCTCGTATTCAACGGTTTTCCTTCCTTATCTGAAAAGGGCGAAATTATCCACCCTGGTTCCTCTACATAAGACGTAGGCCCTTCGTTGAATCGTCACAGTTACCCACGAGCTTGTCGGGTATGTTCACACCAAACACCCGTGGTTTCACAACCTAACGGATGGAGGAAAAACAATGGCAGCAAACCTAGCAATCAACAGCGCCGACTTTCAAGAGAAAGTCTTGAACTCCGACGTTCCCGTTCTCGTCGACTTTTGGGCCCCTTGGTGCGGCCCCTGCCGCGCAATCGGCCCGATCATCGAAGAGCTCTCGGCCGACTACGCCGACCGCGCCAAGGTCTTCAAGCTTGACGTTGACGTCGACGGCGACATCGCCGCTCAGTTCAACGTCACCAGCATCCCGGCCGTCAAGGTATTCAAGGGCGGCAAGGTTGTCGCCGAGCGCGTCGGCGTCGCATCGAAGAAAGACTTCGCCGCGATGATCGACTCGGCTATCTAAACCCCCGTGCCCGGCGCTACTTCTTCGGAAGTTTCGCCGGGCTTTTTTGTGTCTTAATTGTTCTGGAAATGGACAGCCCTACTGAGTCCGGCGTTAAGTCTTCGGACGTCGCAAAAGGCAGTGTCATTCTCCTTGTTTGCCTTTTCCTCAGCCGGGTTTTAGGTCTCGTTCGCGATACGGTTCTCGCCGCGCAATACGGCATCTCGGACCAAAACGACGCCTACCGCATTGCGTTTGCGGTTCCCGACCTGATCTTCATGCTTCTGGCCGGCGGCGGTCTGAGTTCGGCCTTCATCCCGGTTTTTGCCGACTACCTTCACACGGACCGCGAGGAAGAGGCCTGGCAAGTGTTTTCCGACGTCATCTTGGCGGTCCTCGTTGTCGTCTCGCTCCTGGTGATCGTCCTGGAGTTCCTGGTGCCAACGATCCTCACAGGCTACACGGCCGGAAGGCCCGAAATCCGCGCTGATGCAATCCTCATGAGCCGGATCTTGCTGCCGGCTCAGATTGCCTTCATGGTCGGCTCGGTCTTTTTTGGCGCACTCTACGCGCAGAAGAAGTTCCTGATTCCGGCTATCGTGCCGAATGTTTATAATGTCAGCATCATCACGGGCGCGCTCATTGGCCCGCATGTATATGGTGGTGGCATCAAAGCGGCGGCAATCGGCGCGCTGGTGGGCGCCGTCATCGGGAATATCATCCTTCCGCTCTTGGTGTTTCGGAAAATCGGTGGCCGCTTTCGACCTAGTTTCACGTTCAAGCACCCTGGCGTAAAACGCTTTTTCATCCTGTTGCTTCCGATCATCCTCGGGTTCTCGCTGAGCGCAGTTCTCGGGCTGGTATCGCAGTACTTTGCAACACCGTACGGTGAAGGGGCCAACACGTCGGTTTCGGCTGCGAGCACCATCATGCAGGCTCCGGTCGGAATCTTCGGTCAGTCACTTGCCCTCGCAATTTTTCCCGTGCTGGCCCAGTTCGTTGCCCAGAAGAGGATGGATCTCTACCGAGATCAAATCAGCAAGACGCTCCGCACGGCGATGTTCATTGCCATCCCGTCGGCAATCTTCATGGCGGCGATGGCCGAATTTCTTGCCCACGCGCTCTACGGCTACGGGCAAGCCTCTGGAGAGGTTGAAAAGCTGGCGCTGATCGCGAACCTCGTCCGGGTGTATGCCGTTGGTGTGCCGTTCTGGATCGCACAATCCATTCTCATCCGGGGCTTCTTTAGTCTGCACCAGACCCTCAAGCCGGTTGTAATGGGAACGATCGCAACGGTTGTCTTCATCGGTCTGTGCCTTGGAGTGAAATTTGCGCCGGTTGGCACGACCGCCGAGCGACTGCTCTCACTAGCTTGGGCGGCAAATATCTCTGTCGCCGTGCTGACCGCCGCCCTCTACCTTTCTCTTGAGAAGCTGGTCGGCAAACTGGACTTCAAGGGGATCGCCATCACCACCGGAAAGTCGATGATCGCGGCCGGAGTTGCCGGCGCCCTGATATTCGGCGGGACCTACCTGTTCAACATTAATAGCAAGACGATGGTGTTCACGTTCGTCTTGCTCGCCGTGGCCATCGGCGGTGGCATTTTCGCCGGAATCTGCAAATCCCTCAAGATGCCCGAGACCGAGTATCTGGACCGCATGTTCGCCAAAATGGACAAAATGGCGGCCCGGTTCAAGAAGAAGCCAACGGCCTAGACCCGCGCGGTACCCTAGCCAAATGGAACAAGCCGTCATCGTGGCCGGTTGCCGAACCCCCATCGGGGCATTCGGCGGAGCCCTTTCTTCCCTTTCCGCTCCGCAACTTGGCTCGATCGCCGTTCGAGAAGCCCTGCTTCGGGCCGGAGTTGCCGCGGAAGACGTCGAAGAGGTGATTCTTGGCTGCGTCCTCACGGGAGGAATGGGCCAGGCTCCCGCCCGACAAGCCGCACTTGGCGGCGGCGTTCCGAACTCGGTTCCGTGCCTCACCATTAACAAGGTCTGCGGCTCCGGCATGAAAGCCGTGATGCTCGCCGACCGTGCCATCCGCGCCGGAGATCTTAAGATCGCCGTCGCCGGCGGAATGGAGTCGATGTCGAACGCGATGTATGCCCTGGAAAAAGCCCGCACCGGCTACCGAATGGGTAACGGCACGCTCCTCGACCTCATGATCCACGACGGCCTATGGGACCCCTACAATAACTGCCATATGGGGAACTGCGGGGACGCGACCGCCGCCGCCGAGGGATTCGAGCGCGAGGCTCTTGATGCGTTTTCGGCGGAAAGCTTGCGCCGTGCCCTTGCCGCCCAGGCGAACGGCTTCTTTGCCGAGGAGATCGTACCGGTCACGATTCCCGCCAAGAAGGGTGACCCAGTCGTGGTGGACACCGACGAACAGCCTTCCAAGGGAAATCCGTCTAAACTGCCCACGCTTCGACCTGCGTTTTCGAAAGACGGCGTGACGACCGCCGGCAACGCGAGTTCCATCAACGATGGCGCGGCCGCACTCGTCGTGATGGCGGAGTCGGAGGCAAACCGACGCGGGCTTACGATTCTAGCGAAGATTGCGGGCGCAGCCGAAGTTGCGCAGGCTCCGGAGTGGTTCACGACCGCCCCGAGCAAAGCGATCGAGAAGCTGCTTGGGCAGAAGCAACTGACCGTCGCGGACATTGATCTTTTCGAGGTGAACGAGGCGTTTGCCGTGGTTGCGATGTCCGCCGCGCAGCATCTCGCGATCCCAAGCGAGAAGCTCAATGTGAACGGTGGCGCCGTGGCAATCGGCCATCCGATCGGAATGACCGGTGCCCGCTTGATCCTCACCGCGATCCACGAACTTCGCCGACGCGGTGGCCGATACGCAATCGCTACGCCGTGCATCGGCGGTGGTGAGGCGACCGCGATCCTCTTGGAAGCCGCCTGAACCCGGCCCGCCAACCGGCGGGCATGTCACAATTTTCATTCGCCCGCATCATGAAGATCCTCTTTGCCTCCGCCGAAGTTGCCCCGTTTGCCAAGGTAGGCGGGCTTGCCGACGTGGCCGGGTCACTGCCAAAGGCACTCGCCGCGCGCGGCCACGAGGTGAAAGTGTTGCTTCCCCGGTACGGCATGATCGATGCCGACCCGCGCTGGCGACTGACTGAGCTTGTTTCGAATTTACGGGTTCGGATGAACCCGCTTTGGGAGGAAACGGCGTCGTATGCCGAGATGACGCTCGGCGGCGTTACGTTTGGATTTATCGGTACCGACCGCTGGTATCCGCCCGCCGTCGATAGCGCATCGCTCTATCAGCCTGGCGGCGACCAACATCTTTTCTTCAGTGAGGCCGTTCTTGCCGTCTCCCGGCAAACCGGCTGGATACCGGACGTTATCCACTCGAACGACTGGCACACCGGCTTTATCCCTGTGCTGATGCGGGAGAAGTACCCGGCCAACTGGTCCCGCACGGCAGCCATCTTCACCATTCACAACCTTGCCTACCAGGGCGAATTCGGCCCCGAAGTCTTGGATCACCTTGCCTTGCCGGGCTCGCTGTTCACGCCGGACCGGTGCGAGGCCTGGGGCCGAGTCAACTTTATCAAGTCCGGTGCGGTGTACGCGGACATCACCAGCACCGTAAGCCCGACCTACGCGCGCGAGATCCAAACCCCAGCTTACGGCTGCGCGCTCGATGGGCTGATGCGGCATCTCGCGGACCATCGCCGTCTGGAGGGCATCCTGAACGGCATCGACCTCGCGACGTTCAATCCGGCCGAAGACCCGGCTATTCCGGCGGCGTTTTCGCGCGACGACCTGAACGGAAAGGCGACTTGCCGAGCGGAGCTTTTGAAGGAGCTCGGGCTTCCACTCATCGAAGGCGCGCCTCTCATGGGGGTCGTCAGCCGGGTCAGCAGCCAAAAGGGCATGGATTTGATGCTGGCCGCCATCGATGCCTTCCCGGATGTTCCCGTGCAGTTTGTCGTTCAAGGCCTGGGCGAGCCGGACCTCGCCGCCGGATTCCGTGCCGCCGCCCACCGGCACCCGAACCACATCGCCTTCGTCGAGCGCTTCGATGCGGACCTTGCCCAGCGAATCTATGCCGGGTGTGATCTGTTCCTGATGCCGAGCTCTTTCGAGCCGTGTGGCCTCGGGCAGATGATCGCGATGCGATACGGAACGCTGCCGATCGTTCGCGCCACCGGTGGACTTGCCGACACGGTCACCGAAGGACAAGACGGCTTTGTGTTTTCCGACCGAAATCCCGGTGCGATGCTGGGCGCGATTCTTCGCGCGGTTCACCTGTACCGACGACCGGCAGAGTTTGCGCGTATTCGCGCCAACGCCATGGCCCGCGACTTCGGCTGGAAGCAAAGCGCAGCGGAGTATGAACTGATGTACACCGACGCCGTTGCGCGCCGAACACGCTTCAACCCTCCGGTTCCGGTCGGTGCGTTCGCCGGTTCTGCAACGTAATCTTCGCGTTCCGGCGAATGCCTTCGAGGCCGGCCCGCCGCAACGGTGACCCGGGCGACACACGGTCCCAGTCGTCTTGGCCGATCACCGTGAGTTCGACCAGTGTCGGCCAAGAACGTTTCTTCAGGAGGTCTGGTTCGGTTGTTTCCGCCGCACGTAAAGGCTGAGACTCCCGGCGGGAGTTGAATGGGCATACATCCTGGCAGACGTCGCAACCGAAGGTCCAATCTTCCATTTTTGCTGCCAGAGTTGGATCAATCGGGCCTTCGTGCTCAATGGTGAGGTAGCTGATGCAATGCCGCGCATCGATCTGCCAGCGGTCGTCATCGAACACAATCGCCCCGGTTGGACAGGCTTCGATACAAGCACGGCAGTTGCCGCAACCTCCATGAACGGGGGCATCGGATTCGAAAGCCACGCTCGTCAGCACCAATCCAATGAAGAAATAGCTTCCCCGGCGGGAATCGATGAGCATGGTGTTCTTGCCAAACCAGCCCAAGCCCGCCAGCCAGGCAAAATCTCGCTCTAGAATCGGCGCCGAATCGACGCAAGACCGGCACTCGGCCTCGGGAAACTCGATCCGAATCCAGTCGGCAAGCCGGTCGAGCTTTGCCCGCATCACGCGGTGGTAATCCCGTCCAAGCGCATAGGTGGCGATTCTCGGATCGCCTTCAATCGGCTCGTTCGCCTGGGCGTAGTTCAGCGTTACCGCGACGACCGACTCCGCCGTGGGCAAGAGCTGTTTTGGATCGGAACGCAACTGAGCATGCCGCGACAAGTAGTCCATTGAGGCATGCCTGTCTGCGGCAATCCAGTCTTTGTACGCGGCAAAGTGGGGCGGCGGAATTGCCGGCGCGACGCCGACCGTCGCGAACCCGAGGGACCGGGCAAAAGCCTTTAGCGCGGCGGAATCAACCGGGCCAGAGTCACCCACTGTTCCTCCGTTAGCTCCTGCGCACGCGCCATCTCGGTTAGCCCGGCCGATTCGATCCAACCTTCCGCGGTGAGTCGATCCACGCGGAGGCCGCCGGTAAAGTTGTTCACAAGGGTTTTTCGCCGCTGGGCGAATCCAAAATGCACCAGTCGGTCGAGCCACCGCTCAAACTCGGGCGACTCGTCGGAAATCCGGGGGGTGAGAACCAGCACCACCGAATCCACCTTTGGCGGCGGATGGAACGCCTTCGCGGGAACGTCGATGAGGCGCTCAATGCTGAACTGCCGTTGCAGGACGACCGACAATGCTCCGCGCGCCGAGCCTCCCGGGCGGCTGAGAATTCGGGTCCCAACTTCGCGCTGCATCATCAAAACGGCCCGGGAGATCTCGGCGCGGGCGTCGGCGATTTTCGCCAGCAACGGACCGGTGATGTAGTACGGCAGGTTGGAAACGATGGCCCGTGGCTGCGGAAGCGGACGCAGGATAGCGGCTAGGTCCGCCTGAAGGGCATCTTCAAAACGCACTTCTGCCGACGGCGCAGATTCCTTTAGGGCCGAGGCGACGCTTGTGTCTACTTCCAGCGCCACGTAGCGCTCGACGCGCTGCGACAGCGGGGACGTGAGAACGCCCGGCCCTGGGCCAATTTCCAGGACAGTCGCGAACGAAGCGGTGGCTTCCACGATGGATTCCACCGCGGATTCCGAAATGAGGAAGTGTTGGCCGAGAGACTTGTCGGCTTCCAAACCGTGCCGGGCCAGAAACTTTTTCAGCTGGCCCAGATCGGTGAGGTTAATTTGCTTTCCGAAGGACGTGAACAACCACCTTTCGGCGACCAAACTGTCGGGCCTGGCTCTTTGTCGGATAGCAGAGGTCGATGCGGTTGCCTTTGATCGCACCGCCGGTGTCGGAGGCAATGGCGAACCCGTATTTCTCCACGTATAGCAAGGTTCCCAGCGGAATCACTCGTCGGTCCACCGCGACGTGGCCGAAGCCTGCGCGCATCCCGTTGGCCGTGCGACCGGTGCCGCGCGACCCTCGGGGGTAAGGGTCATAGGCGCTTGCCTTCATCGTGAGCACCCTGCCACGCGTGAACGCACCACGGCTTGTCTGGAAGCCAGAACGGCTTACATAGAAGGTTGTTGGCTTGGGGGCGATTTTTTCAACCTCCACAAGCTCAGACGACGTAATTTTGCCGTCTACGATGGTGAGGTTGAACGTCGATTTTTCGACGCCATCCTTCCCGTCAGACACTTTTTTAATGCCTCCGGGTCGCACGGAACGATCAAACTCGTACCGCACCGACTTTGGAATGGACTTCGTCCGCACCTCTGTTCGGTATTCAATTTTGCTTTCTTGACCCGGTGCACCGAATGCGGTGCCGGAACAAAAAAGGAACGTACCCACAAGTAGTGAGCAGTTGCGCATTTGGAACCTCCTCTTGCCTAGCTGCTTGCTGACTCGTCTATTATAGCGCGTCTTTTCCTAAGATTGCAATGCGACTAACCTGGCACGGGGAAAACTCCGACGTTGTGTACAGCTCTGAGCCGTTCAAGCTATACGTTATTGCCTCTCCTTGATTGTCAAAATTTGTTCGAATCTTCCGGGGTTCCTCTTTCCACCACTCGGCACCGGCGCTTTTCACCGGAAATTCGTAGGCCCCCATGTAGGTTCGGACAACGACATGTCGGCCATCCGGCGAGAATGCGCCTCCTGTTACCCTTCGCGATTCCTTGATGAAACCGCCCACCCGAAATTTTCCTAACTGCTTCAGCGTGTACTTTCCGCCGGCTTTTGGCGAGGAGAGAACATAAACCTGCGAGTCACCGGTTGACTTCGAAATGACGTAAATGTCACCCGTTTTCGGGTGCACGATGAGGGTTTCGGCGTTTTGCGGCCCGTTCGGGTACGTCAGCTCGTAAGTGGCGTCGGCCGAAACGTCGCGCGCGGTGCCGTCTGGCTCCGGAACCCGATAAACGAAAATCGACTTTCGGCGCTTTGAGTTGTCGCCGATGTCGCCCAGGAAGACGTACGGCACGCCATTCAGCTTTGCCGTGGCCATGTCCTCCCAGTCGACGTTTTTCGCGTTCGTCACCCGATATTCGTTTTTCACCGCTCCCTTCAGGTCGAACCGGAAGAAGCGGGCCGAATCGCCGCTGTCGTTGTGCGTGAAGTAGGTCTCGGAAACGCGGTAGCTGGGGGCCAATCCAGAAGATTCGGCCACCCGCTTGTCTCCGATGTTGAAGGCCGTCTCGGCCCGGCCAAACTCTCGCGGCCCGGAACCACCGGCAAACGCCGCGACTTCCCCACATCCGGCAACCACGAACCCAGCCGCCACCACCAGCAAGAAGACCTTCATTACGGAGAGTCTACTTTCCGGCGGTTTGCCGTCAGGCTTTCCAGGAAGAGAAACTGCTGGACCCAGCCAGCAACCGGGCCGAAGCGGTCGCGGAGAAATGCGTTGGCCAGCTTGTAGGTTCGCGGGTCGAGCTTGGGTGCCGCCGAAAACGCTTCATACCGCCAGGTCATCGCCCGCCAAACGTGCGTATCAATGGGTGCCGCCTCCAGAAAGTCAAGCGCGAAAAGGAGGATGCAGTCGGCGACTTTGGCACCGACGCCCGGCAGCTGCATCAACTCCTGCCGTGCCTCGTCGCATCGGCCAACTTTCAGGTCCTCAAGATACGCCTCGCCTCCGCAGGCAACCAGTTGGCGGATCGCCGCCGGAATGGTTGCCCCGCGGTACCCGAACCCGGCGGCGCGAAGCTGCGACTCTTCGACACCAGCAAGCTCCGCGAGCGCGGGAAATCCGGTGCTGCCCTTCGCCGCGAGGAATTCGACCATCGGTACGATGCGCGCGAGGTGATTGTTCGGTGTGCACAGGAAGCTGACCAGGAGTTCCGTTGCGGATGAGGTTCGCAGCACGCGTAGCCCGGCGAATCGATCAAGCAACTGCTCCATCTCCGGCTCGATTCGCAAGACCTCCGCGCGGAACGCCGCCGTATCTTGATCCAGTCTAAAGAAGCTCCGAAACCCCGCCTCGTCGGCGGTGGACATGACATCTGCGCCACCGTCGCGAGGCCGGATTTCGTATCGATACGCGCCGTCGAAGCCGTTCCAGACGCCGTCCAGGTAGTTCCAACGAAAAATCTGACCGCTCGTCAGGCAAAGCCCAATGTCGAGGTCTTCGGGCGAGAACTCAACCCGGTATGCGTTCAAAGCGTGCCTTCGGGAAGGCGCGCCAAGAACTCATCTTCAGTCAGCACCGGAACTCCGAGCGACTCGGCCGTCGCCAGTTTGCTCCCGGCACCCGGCCCGGCCACGACGAAGCTCGTCTTCTTGCTGACGCTCGAAGACAGCTTCCCGCCCCAGCGCCGCACGACCTCCTCCGCCATTTCCCGCGTGAACTTTTCTAGCTTGCCGGTGAACACCCACGTCTGACCAGCGAAAAGGTCTCCCGTTGGGGCTTCTGCTTCGGTTGGACGAACGCCCAAGTCCCAGAAAGCATCCAGCATCGCCTGGTTCTCGGGCGACCCGAACCACGCCGTGATCTCGGCGGCGGTTCGCGGCCCAACGTTCTCGATCGCGACCAGCGTGGGTTCGTCGGCCTGGCGAATCGCGTCCAAGCTGCCTAGTGCCCGGGCCAGGTCCTGCGCGCCGCGCTCACCGACTTCCGGAATTCCGAGGGCAAAGAGAAAGCGCGGAAGCGGGCGGGTCTTGCTGGCTTCCAGCTCTTCCAATAGATTGTTGATCGACCGCTCCCCAAGCCCTTCGGCGACAACGAGCTTGTCGCGGTGCTCGTGAAGGCGATAGAGGCTGGGAAGATCGGAGACAAACCCTTCATCCAAGAAGCGCGCGATCAGCTTGCCGCCGAGGCCGTCGATGTCCATCATCCGGCGGCCCACAAAGTGCTCTAGCTGCGACTGAATCTGCGCCGGGCAGCTTCGGTTCGGGCACTTCAGGGCGACCTGGCCCTCTCGCCGAACCAAGGCTGTTTGGCAGGCCGGGCATTCGGTCGGGGCCGTAGGCACCTCGGCATCCGCCGGACGTTGGTCCAGCACCGGGCCGACAACTTCGGGAATCACGTCCCCCGCCCGTTGAACGATGACCGTGTCGCCGGGCCGGACGTCTTTGCGAATCAGCTCGTCGTAGTTGTGCAGCGTCGCCCGGCTAACCGTAACCCCGCCGACCACTACCGGGACGAGCTCCGCCACCGGCGTGACATTGCCGGTGCGGCCAACCTGCCAGGCGATCGCTTCCAGCTTAGTAAACGCCTGCTCGGCCGGAAACTTGTAGGCAATCGCCCAGCGCGGCCCGCGGGATGTGAAGCCAAGCTCGCCCTGAAGATCGACTTGGTTCACCTTGATGACGCAGCCATCGATTCCGAACGGGAGCGCGGCGCGCATCGCCTGGACCTCGTTCACAAAGGAGATCACCGCCTCGATTCCGAGAAGCGGCTTCCCTTCCGACCGGACCACGAAGCCAAGATTCCGCAGCCGGTCCAGCGCTCCCGCCTGGCTCGGTGCAAAAGCGTCTTGTGAAAAACCGACGCCGTAGGGCAAAAAGGATAGTCGCCGTTGGGCAGTGAGTCTGCTATCCAGCTGCCGCAAGCCGCCGGCGGCGGCATTGCGTGGGTTGGCAAAGACCTGTTCGCCACGCTCCAACCTTGCTGCGTTGAGCTCTTCGAAAACCGACTTCAGCATCACGACTTCGCCGCGGACTTCTAGCGTGCCCGGAACCGGTTTAGTCAGTCGGAGCGGAACCCCGGCAAGCGTACGGGCGTTCGGCGTCACCGCCTCGCCCGTGGTTCCGTCGCCCCGCGTTGTGGCAATCGTCAGTTCCCCGTCCAGGTAAGTCAGCGAGATCGACGCGCCGTCGTACTTGAGCTCGGCAAAATACTGCACGGCATCGTCGGTGCCGATGGCCTTTCGCACCCGCTCGTCGAACGACCGCAGTTCGGTCTCGCCGAAGGCGTTGTCCAGAGACAGCATCGGGATCTGATGGCGATGCGGCTCGAATCCGGCGACCGGCGCCGAGCCGATGCGCGCCGTCGGGCTGTTGGGGTCGTGAAGCTCGGGATGGGCGGCCTCTAGCTCTTGCAAACGACGAAATAGCGTGTCGTACTCCGAGTCGCTGATCTCCGGCGCGTCGTCCCGGTAGTAGCGGTCGGCGTGATGCGCGACCTTTGCCCGAAGCTCCAGAAGTTCTTCCGCAACCATGACTACGCCGCGAGATCAAGGTCGAGCAGAGCGTCTGCAACGAAGATCGGCGCTTCAAAGCGAACCGCAAGCGCGATCGCATCCGACGGCCGCGAGTCGATTTCGAGTTCCTGGCCCTCGACGCTGAGATAGAGCTTCGCGTAAAAGACCGAATTCCAGAAGTCGTCGATGACGACGCGATCGACCTCGCCGCCTAGCCGTTCAAGAACATTTTTGAGCAAGTCGTGCGTTAGCGGGCGGTCGGGCCGGGTGCCTTCGAGCACCAACTGAATGGCCTGAGACTCAAATCCGCCGATTTCGATGCGCAGTTTGCGGCGGTAGTCCGCCAGAAGCACAAACCGGGAAACCCGCCCGCCTTCTTCTTGGGCGTAGATCCCGTCCACACGAACTTCAATGAGCTCGCCAAATTCGCCGGCTTCCCGCTCCGGGTCTTCCCGGTTATACGGAAAGAAAGCCGGCGGCCGGTCCAGATTCTCGAAACCTTCCCCTTCCGAAAATTCCTCGGGCATGCCCAATTTTAGCACTGGGTTTGGCCCGCGGCGAGGACCGTTTTGGGGCAGGCAAATCTGTTGCCCGCCCCGGATGGCAACGTTAGAACGTAACGTCGACTTTCTCTTCGTTGCCCGTCACGCTGGACTTGTAGATGGCATCGAAGATTGCGTTGAGGATGAGTCCGTTCTCGCCCGGAACCGGGGTCGGCTCGCCGTTGATGATCGCGTTCACGAACGCTTTCACTTCTTCGACGTGGGCCGATTCGACGTGCGGAATGTTTGCCGGCGAGATGTCCATTAGCTGGCGATTCGTCTCGGTGAAGATGGTGATGGCATCCTTGCCTTCGTCGCCCGGTCGAATCTTCGCACCGGCCTTGGTTCCGTAAAGCTGGGTCTCCCAGACGTCCGGTCCGTTAGCCATGAACGTGCTTTCCAGTGAGATGACCGCGCCGTTGTCGAACTTGATGAGCGCGACGGCGAAGTCTTCGACGGTGAACTTCGTTCGGTCGTAGTCGCCCCACGAGTTCCAGAGGTCGGGGTTCTTGCCGAGGTCGTCCCAGGTCTTTCCGAACGCCGAAACCGGCTTGGGATAGCCCATCATGGCCAGCGTAAGGTCGAGAATGTGGACGCCAATGTCGATGAGCGGTCCGCCGCCCTGGAGTTCCTTGTTGATGAACACGCCCCAGCCCGGAACGCCGCGTCGGCGAATGGCCTGCGCACGCGCGTAGTAAATGTCGCCCATGCTACCGGCGTCGATGTACTGCTTCAGCCAAACCGGCGCACCGGCGAAGCGGCTCTGCAGGCCAACCTGGAGAATCTTGCCTGCGTCGCGCGCGGCGGCGCACATCTCGCGGCACTCGTCGGCGTTCATGCCGAGCGGCTTCTCGCAGAGGACGTTTACACCGGCCTTGAGGGCGGCAATCGTCGGGTCTTTGTGAAATTTGTTGGGGGTGGCAACGGATACGCCGTCCAGCTCTTCTTTGGCGAGCATCTCGTTGTAGTCCGTGTAGACCGTGGGCACGTCGAACTTGTCGGCGGCAGCCTGGGCCGTCTTCTCGTTCACGTCGCAAACGGCGACGATCTCCGCCAGTTCCGGCACGGCGGCATAGCCACGCATGTGGCAACCCTGGGCAATTCCGCCGCTACCGATGATTCCAATTCTCAGTTTTTTAGACATGGTTGAGCCAAAGCCGATTACGTCGGCGTTCCGAATATGTTACTCGCGAAGGCGTCGGGTCGTTGGGGTTCCGGTAGGGATCAGGAAGCGACCAAATTTCGCTGGCTCTCCCTCTCCAACCTCTCCCTCTCGTAGACGAAAGGGAGAGGCTCTTAAGGACTAGTTGACGTTAAACGTTGCCGTGTGGGCGGCGTTGACGTCGTGCGTCGCGTTGGTTCGGGCGGTAACCGTCGCCGAGCCAGCCGTTGCCGTGCTCTTCACTTTGACCGTGAAGGTGGCCGACGAATCACCCGCCGGAACCGTAACCGTGCGCGGTGCGTCCTGCAGGTTCGAACTCACTGAGATGGCAAACGTGTAGCCGCCGGTCGGGGCCGGAGTGTTGAGATGAGCTTTCACCGTAACCGTGTCCCCGGCAGCGGCCGATGACGGTGTAGAAATGCCAACGAAGTACTGGGGCTCATTCCACAGGACCACGGCTTGCAGCCCAGTCGAGGTCTTACCAACCGTCCAGAACCGGTTATTGGCCGCGGGGACCACGATCGAAGTCGACAGCGTGAACGGCTGATTCAGCCCCGCCGAGTAGAGCGTCTCACCTTCCGCGTTGAACGAACTGTACATCCCTTGAACGCCGCCCACGGTAGGACCGCCGGCCAGGTAGGCGCGACCACGCGAAGAGGTGAGGCTCGCTCCCGTGTAGTAGGCAACCGGGTTACGATCGGTTATGAGCCACCAGGAGTAGAAGCCGAGATAATTGTTCCAGGGGTATCGAATCAAGAACTCCGGCTCGTTGCCTTCGATCTTTCCGTAGACCAGCCAATCGCTTCCGACCCGAGTCGCCGCGTAGTGCACAGCAGAATAAATATCAATATTAAGCCTTTTACTTAAAAGTTTCACTTAGGCAATAGAGCCGCCGCCGCCCAGGTGCCGACTCAGAACCACCCCCTGGTCCGCTGACGTAGCAAAGCCTTCCGGCTGCTGGCCGTGACTCCCAAAGCTAGCGCCAAATCCAGGGGTGAAATATGCGCTCGTGAGGTTCACTGCGCCAGCGGTAAAGGAACAGTTGAGAGCTAGGAAATCGGTGAAGATCTGACCGAACAGCGGGGCCGCGTTTTCCCGTCACAAAACAAGCCGCATTCTGGGTCGGCCCGCTGCATCCAAACTCGGGCTGACAGATTGCAAACCCACGACCGCGTAGTTTTCGTATTGCAGGCTGTCCTGGTACGCCATGCGGCCTCCCCGTGCGTCGACCGTAATCGCCGAACCGGAGACGACACCTTGGATAGAGAGAACAAACGCGCTGGAGCCTCCAGTTGCTGGATTCACGGCCGTGCACGCTAGCCCGACTTCGGCCAGAAGCACCGGTCCGTTTTGCATTTGGGCGTTTGTGACGTTGTACTTTGTCCCGGTCGAGTCGAACAGGTATCCAACGAGCGACAGGTAACCCACCGTGGCACCAGCGTCGCTGATCTTTCGCACAAGGAGGTCGTCCGTCGTGCCGCTAATCACCGGGTTGCTAGCGCGGGGGGACAGAACGTAGGTGTTACCGACGCCATCCAGCTGGATTTGGAACTCGCCGGCGGCTTGGCCGGCGGGGGCCACCGAAACCGGCGTGGTGATGCTGCTGGACCATCTGCGCACCCCGGCGGCGCTGAACTTCGTGATGACGATCTGCTGGCCGCCAGCGGTGACGTCGGCAAGTGCTGCGGTCACCAAGTTGCCGCTGGCGTCCGCCTTAGCGTCGAGAACCACCGGGCTCGTTCGCCCGGCGGGCATGAAGAAGTTGGTGGCCAGGCAAACCGGCCCGGCGAGAGAAACGGATGTAGCGAGCATCGCCATCGCCGTCGTTACTGCGATGGAAAGTCTTTTTGGAAAAACCACCGATCAAGGCAGCAGAGATAGGATCGAGGAAAAATCCAGGTCCGTTCCAGAAACATAATACATAACCATCGCCCTGTCACGTACTACAGCCGGCGAACCCGCTCAACTCTTTCCTCGAACACCTATGTTGGCGCGAATCCCTACGATTCGGCGGGAGCCGTCGGCTTCCGCTTGATATAAGCGATCGTCGTTCCAACTACCACGATCGACAACAAACCGCCCCAGAAGATCGGCTCCGTCAAGTGTGGAACCGGGAACGGAAGGTGCGTTCCGGACGCCTTCTCATAACGCTCGGCGGAGTGTAGCGCGAGCTTGATGCCGACCCATCCCACAAGGACGTACGCCATGTGGTCCAGGGCGGGAAACCTATCGAGCAGCTTCACGAAGACGCCCGCCGCAAAGCGAAGCAAGATAATGCCGAGGATGGCGCCCGTGTAGACGACCCAAAGCTTGTCCATCATCATGCCCGCGCCGGGCCGAGTGATGAAGCCGATTCCGGCCAAGACGGAGTCCAGCGCGAAGGCGATATCGGTCAGCTCGACCGCAATCACCGTCTGCCAGAAGCCGCCCCCGGTCTTCACGTCTTTCTCTGCGCTCATGCCCATCGACTTGAAGTGCTTCAGCGGAAGATAGATGAGGTAGGCCGCGCCGATTGCCTGAAGCCACCACTGCTGCAGTACGACGCTGGCGAACATGATGGCGATGAATCGGAAGACGAATGCTCCGCCCAAGCCATAGAGGAGGGCCCGCTTTTGCTCGTCCTCCTTGAGGTGACGTACCATCAAAGCGAGAACGAGCGCGTTATCGGCCGAAAGCAAACCTTCGAGCAGAATGAGCGAACCCACACTTCCCAGGTCCGGAAGATCAAAAGTCTGCCCAAACATGTCTAGGCATTCATTCTGTCACACTGAGTCGCCGTGCCGACCTACGTATATGAGTGCCAGACCTGCGAAAAGACCTTCGAAGTTGAGCAACGCATCACCGAAGACCGACTGAACACCTGCCAGTGCGGCAAGGCCCAACCGGTCAAACGGCTGATCCAGCCGACGGCGATCATGTTTAAGGGGTCGGGGTTCTATGTGAACGATTCCGTTGCGAAGCCAGCTCCGGCAGCCGAGGCAGCGCCGGCTGAAACCGCGGCTCCGACTCCAGAGGCACCTGCCGCCCCGGCGGCACCCGCTCCGACCGCCGAAACCACTCCTTAACCAGTTACTTGGTCTTCGCGAGGAAGGCGGCGATGTCGGCCAGTTTCTCCGGTACCACGATCTCGCCGGCTTTGATTCGGGCCGAAACGGCTTCGATTTTCGCCATATTGTCTGCGCCGATCACGTCCTTCGTGTTGGCGAAGTCGGTAAGCCCAACGCCGTTGGCCTTAAGGTCGTACCGCTTCGTTCCGCCGGAAAACTTGTCGCCCACCGTGTCTTCGATGGTCGAAAACACGGCCTCGTCCACGCGTTTCAGCATGCTCGTGAGGACCATCCCTTTCTCGATGTCGTCCTGATTGCTATCCACGCCGATCGCGTACTTGGTGATCGGGCCGCTTCCGTTGGCTTCCTTCACTGCCGCAAACACGCCGAGCCCGGCGCGACCGGCCGCATGATAGACCACGTCTGCGCCGTCGCCGTAGAGCACCGCCGCAAGGGCCTTGCCCTTGCTAGTGTCGTCCCAGCTATCGGTGTACTTTGCCGGCAAAACCGTGATGCCGGGCTTGGCCAGCTTTGCGCCGGCCGTAAATCCGGCCTCGAACTTCTCGATGAGGTCGATCTTCTTTCCGCCAACGAAGCCGACCTTGCCCGACTTGCTTACCAGCGCCGCCGCATAGCCCGCAAGGAACGAACCCTGCTCTTCCGAAAACAGTAGCGACCTAACGTTTGGCGCGTCCACGACCGTATCCACGATTGCGAACTTCACATCCGGAAACTTCTTCGCGGCGGCTTCGAGGGCGAGGCCCTGACCCATCCCCACGGCAAACACGAGCTTCGCGCCCTGCTCGGCTAGGCCGGTGATATTGCCCTCGTAGTCGCTGTCCTTCTTAGAGTCGATCGTTCGGACGTCGAGGCTGAACTTCTCGCTGGCGCGCTGCACGCCAGCATAGGCGCTGTCGTTGAACGACTTGTCGCCGCGTCCCCCGCTATCGAATACCACGCCGACGATCGTCTTTTCGGTCGCCTTCGGGGCACCCTCGGCAGCAGGTTTGGAAGCGGTATCACCGCAACCCACAAGCGCAAATGCCAGCGCAGCCGCAAGCCCAAATGGACGGAAAGAGAATCTAGAAGTGTCAAGCATGGTGGTCTCGTTTTGCCGCGCCCACGCCCGGCAGGTACAATGTTAGATTATGACGCAGGCTTGCCCGCGTCACTCCCGGAGATTCTCTGCTTGATCACCTGCCAACTTACTAAGCTCGAAACTGCCCTGGACCAGATTAAGAAGTCCTACCCAAAGCTGGTTCCTTCGGACGCCGCCCTTTTGGCCACCGCCCTTAGCCTGACCGGTCGTCACGCCCTGGCAAATTACGAAGGCGGGCAATACGTTTGGCCCGAGGACAATGAGAAGCTTGCCGCCGCGATGGTCCCCCAGCTTCGCCTCATTCAGGAAGCGATTGAGAA
>CAMCVK010000018.1 GCA_945881865.1 Fimbriimonas ginsengisoli Gsoil 348
GCCTCTTTTATTTTGGTACTCCGGACGGTATACCGCTTCGTTTCACTTGCGGCGCTTCGCTAACGAACCCAGCGAGTTCTCACCCCATCGCTATGCCAAGAAAGGCGATCTAGGGAAAATCACCCCAGATCGCCTTTCTTGGTACTCCGGACGGGATTCGAACCCGCGATCTTCGCCGTGAGAGGGCGATGTCCTAACCGCTAGACGACCAGAGCACGTAACGGCGTAGAGAATACCTCGCGTCAGGGCAAAATGCGACGGCGGCCACCGCCAAGCGACTTGTTCGTTGCCACCGAATACACGATGTACGCGAGGCCGGCGACGATCACGACGGGAAGGGCAGCCCAGAAAAGCCAGATCGCCATCCCGATGACGCTCTTGAGGACGAACAAGCCCAAGATGACCGCACCGATGAAAAACAGAACCTTTTTGTTTTGGGAAGACATTTCTACTCCGAGTGATATCGGCAAGGATTACTCTGAATCTTTGCCCATTGGACTCTACAACATACAGACGAGTTTTAGGGGAAGAGTACGCAAAGGTTGGGACCATCGGTCCGCCGACAACGCCACGCCGACGCGAGTAGGATAGAGCATGGCCTTGCCGATCATTCGTTCGACGCCGTTCGACCCGACCCACCAAGACCCCGCGCACAGCGACCCGCTGCGCATCAACGCCCCGCTGGTGGCCAAGTGGCTGGTCAGCTTTTTAGAGGACGAGATGATCCGTCGGCGCAACATCCGCAAGGCGGTTTTGGGGCTTTCCGGCGGGGTCGATAGCGCGGTGGTGGCCTACCTGGCGGCGCGTGCCTTCGGCCCGGAGAACGTCTACGCGTTCCGGATGCCCTACAAAACGAGCTCGGCCGACAGCATCGCCCACGCAAACCTCGTGGTCGATGATTTGGGCATCAACGTCCGCACGCTGGAGATCACGAAGATGGTCGATGGCTACATCGAAGCCCACGAACCGGAGATCTCGCCCTCGCGGCTTGGGAACGTCTGTGCGCGCTGCCGAATGATCAGCATTTTCGACCAAAGCGCAAAGGTCGGCGCCCTGCCGCTGGGAACCGGAAACAAAAGCGAGCGGCTCTTTGGCTACTACACCTGGCACGCCGACGACAGCCCGCCGATCAACCCGATCGGCGACCTCTTCAAGACGCAGGTTTGGCAACTCGCCCACGAGATCGGCGTTCCGAAGGAGATCATCGAAAAGCCGGCGAGCGCCGACCTCATCAAGGGCCAAACCGACGAGAGCGACTTCGGAATCACGTACGAAAAGGCCGACCGAATCCTGCACTATCTCATCCAGGGCTACACGAAGGAGAAGCTGATCGATCTCGGTTTCCCCGAGGCCGACGTACACCTCGTGTTTCGTCGCGTTGATGGCACGCACTGGAAGCGGCGGCTGCCCACGGTTGCGATGCTCAGCAGCACGGCAATCGGCGAGTATTACCTGCGCCCGGTGGATTACTGATAAGATCGGTGTGTGATGCGTTTTGCCAGGTTGGGCTTTTTCGGGTGTCTTTTCGTTCTTGCACTGTCCGGTCGGGCCGACGCCCAATTGCTTCGCGTCAATTCCGTGGACTACGCGTTGACCGCGTTTGCGGCGGTGGATGACGTCTCCTACTCCGAATCGTATTCGGCGACCGGTGCCATGCCGTCGTTCTCCCGGTCGGCCGTGGCGTCGATTGACGAAAGCGATGACATCGACGGCTACAACACGGCCTACAGCGCCTCGTCCGTGAATGTGGGCTTCGTTGATAGTGGCTCCAGCGCCAAGCTCACCAGCGGCGTCGGAGCAATCGCCGAGGCATTTAACGAGGGACGGGAGACTCGGTCCATTGCTTCCGCCTCCATGGCCGTAGATTTCGACATCACAACCCAGGTCCAGGCCAACGCCGATTCGTCCGGGACCTACGAGTCGAACCTTTTTCGATGGGAAGGCAACTCGTGGCAACCGTTTATGTACGGGATCGTCGGGCCGGAGCAGTTTCAGATGAGCGCCGGCCGATACCGCTGGGCGGGGGCCGTCGGAGAGTCGGTCTCAGGGACGAGCTACTACAGCTCCGGCATCTTCTTCACGCTTGAAGTTCAGGCCGTGCCCGAGCCCGCATCGCTTGCCGTAGTGGGACTGGGTGGCCTCGCGCTCCTCCGCCGCCGCCGAATCCGGTAAAAACGGAGGCATGCGCACCGCCCTCGCCGCCCTTTTGCTGTTAGTCGCCTTTGGCTGTCAGCCCGCCGAACCCGCCGAGGCGGCGAAAGCTGAACCGGCGGCCACGCCTACTGCTCCTGCGCCGACCGCTTCCGCTCCGGCTGGCGGAGGAATCGCTCCGATCGGTAGCGGTGCGGCAGGCGGAATGACGCCCGTAACGGGCGCAGAGAGCGTGGGCGGAGCCGGAATGGGCGGAATCGGTCAGGCTGCAAAAGACCAGGCGCGCCGCGCGGCGGGTGCCGCACAGAACGCGCCGGTCACGACGGACGGCGAGTAATCAGGGCTTGCCGCCGAGGGCATCTGCCCCCGGCAGAATGTTCCCCTTGAAGTCCCAAAGGGCAAGGTTTTCGTAAGGCGTTTTCATTCCCGGATGCGCGATGTATTCGGGAGCCCAGTACACCACGCCGATGCCGAGGCCGTTCGGCACCTCCCGCACGATCTGCGTCACCTTCCTAAGGAAGTCGGCTTGGCCCTCGGGCGTTGCCGGGTAACCGGGCTCCAGCTGCTTCTCTTCTCCCACAAAGTTTCCGGTGTCGTCGTTCCATTTCAGGCTGAATGGGTAGGCGGTCTCGACCACCATGACGGGCTTTTCGAAAGTCTCTGCAAGGCCGTTCAGGTTCTCGGCGAGCTTCGTCAGCGGCCCGTGCCACCAAGGGTAATAGGATACGCCGATAACGTCAAAGTCGACTCCCTGTTGCTTCAGCTCCTGGTAGAACGGCTTGCAGAGCCCGAGATCCGCGCCCCGGTCGTTGTGAATCATGATCGGCAGTTTGCGCTTGCCCGCCGCCTCGCGCGCGCCGCGGATTCCTGCCCTCAGCAGGCGCGAAAGCGGACCGAAGCCACTTTTCGAGATCTGGCCCATCGGCCAAATCATGCCGTCGCGAATCTCGTTTCCAATCTGCACCATGTCGGGCGGCGTACCTTGCTCCTCCAACTTCGCCACCGTCAGCTTTGTGTGTTGGTAGACCGCCTGGGCCATCTGATCTTCATCGAATGCTTGCCACTTGGCGGGTGGAGTCTGCTGCTGCGGGTCGGCCCAATTGTCGGAGTAGTGGAAGTCGATCAGCAGTTGCATCCCGAGGTCCTTCGCTTCTTTCGCCATAGCCAAGGTGTGTTCGACGGAGCAGAATCCGGCCGGCGGATGAACCCAAACCCTTAGGCGGAGAAGCTTTGCGCCGCGATCTCGGAGCGAAACGAGCGGGCTAGTGGCTTTACCGTCATCAAAGAACTTGGCGCCCAGCGAGCGGTACTCGGGAAGAAACGACACGTCGGCGCCTGCATAGAACGTAGGCGGGGTGGCAAGCGCGAGGCAAAGGGCGGCAAGCATGCCTTCAGTTTAGGCGGTTTGCTCGGCCGGTAGACCATGCCGCAGATACAAATCTCGGCATGGCTTCGAACAAACTGGCCCCCAAGTGGCTTCGCAATCCGGGCACACCACATACTGGCAACCACAGCGGCCGCAGGTTCGCTCTGCATCGGCCGGGAGTCCGCAGCCCGGACAGGTAGCGTAGCGCTGGGTTGGCTGCAGGTTCTGGTCCACCGCGACTCGATCATCAAAAACGTAGCATTCGCCCTCGTAGAACCCGTTCGGAAACTCCGCCAAGTAGCCCAGAATGCCGTCGCGAAGTTGGTAAACGTCGTGGTAGCCGCGCTGCCGCAGGTCGAGCAGAACCTTCTCGCACCGGATTCCGCCGGTGCAGTAGATCAGCACGGGGACGTCTTTCGGCACCGCGCCCGACTCGGCGTAGTCTGCCCAAGAGGAGAAGTTGGGAAGATCCGGGTCGACGGCCTCGGCGAACTTTCCGATCTTCGTTTCGTACCGATTGCGGGTGTCGATGACGGTTCGTGGGCGGTCGGATGCGAGCCAAGCGTGCCACTCGGCCGGTGAGAGGTGCCGGTCTTCGGCCGACTCGGGCACAAGGTCCGGCCGCTTCAGGCCAACGATTTCTTGCCGAATCACGACGGAGACACGGTGGAACGGCGCCTCTACAGACTCAGACCGCTTGAAACGAATTTCTTCTCCGCGGAGTCGCCCCACGAGAAAGGTCTCGAAGGACTCGATTTGTGGGTGACCGCCAGCGAGGGTGCCGTTGATGCCTTCGGGCGACACGATGATAAGACCTAGAAGCTGGTCGCGATGCATCCGGTCTTCAACGGCTTCGCGCAAATCCGCAACCCGCTCATCCGTTAGCGGTAGGAAGCGGTAGAAGCTCGTGATCGACCAGGTTTTGGGCTCACCCACTATCAAAAGGTACCCGGCGGCACGTTCGTTGCCGCCGGTTGGTTTCGCCCAAAGCGCTGTCGCCGACGCCTCCGTTGCGTCGCTCTACGTGCTCCTACGGCGACGTCGTCGCGCGGAGGGTGACGTGCGCGAGGGGCGGTAGGTTCACCACCAGCGCGTCCTCACCAAGTTCGACCTCAAACTCGCGCGAGACCAACGTCTCCGGAGCCTCAAAGCTGTTCGCCACCTTCGGGTCGTCCCCGGCCAAAATCCTAGAATCCACGAAAGCAAACGGAGGAAACGCCCCAACCGGCACCCGAACCGA
The DNA here is from genome assembly GCA_945881865.1 of Fimbriimonas ginsengisoli Gsoil 348. Taxonomy (GTDB): domain Bacteria; phylum Armatimonadota; class Fimbriimonadia; order Fimbriimonadales; family Fimbriimonadaceae; genus Fimbriimonas; species Fimbriimonas ginsengisoli_A. Next base: position 4,758 of record CAMCVK010000018.1, read on the forward strand.
CACGGAGTCGGTCAGCGACCGATTCACCAGAGAAAGGCCAAGCGCGCGGCCATCCCACGTCGCGGCCACGTCCACCAGCGACACGCCTCGACGGTCGTCGGCGTCGTAGGTCTCGCAATCCAGCACGGCTTCCAGCGCGTCGCCGGCGGTTACGGCGGCGATATCTTCAAAAGCGTAATAGATCGTCTGCTTGAGCATTTCATCGCCACGCGTCAGCAAGGGTGCGATAATGTTCACGATCTGGGCGATGCAAGCGCATTTCACCAAGTCCGCGTTGCGGATAAACGCGTTGAGGTATTGCGCCACCACGAGGGCGTCCTCCAGGTTGTAAACCTCTTCGATCAGATGCGGAGCGGGCTTCCATCCTCCGTCCATCTCCATGTTCTTGTACCAGACGTTCCACTCGTCGAAGCTGAGGTAGACGTTCCGGTTCGAGCGGCGCGCGCCGCGGACGTAGCCGATGAGCGAGCGATAGTCGGTGATGATGCGCTCAATCTCGGTGCCTTCGGCAAGGAACCAAGCCGTGTCGTTTCGGTGGTTCGCGCTGTAGCGGTGGGCGGAAATGAAGTCGAAATCGTCCCAACCGTACTCCAACACCTCGCGGTCCCAGGCGAGGTAGGTGGACATTCCGCGTCCGCTCGAACCGCAGGCGACGGTTTCGATGGTTGGATCGAGGCCCTTCATGATCTTCGCCGCCTGCTGGGCGCGCTGGGCATACTCGCGGGCGGGAACGTGACCGGCCTGCCAAGGGCCGTCCATTTCGTTGCCCATGCACCACATTTTTACGCCGTACGGTTCGTCGCTGGGCCGCTGGTCGCTCCAGTAAAACCCGCGCGGAAGGTTGGTGTACTCCAGCAGCTCGGCCGCCTCGTGGGCACCTTTCGTGCCGAGGTTCACGGCCATCATCGGCGTCGTGCCGAGCTTTTTGCACCAGGCCATGAACTCATCGACGCCGAACTGGTTCGTTTCTACTGACTTCCAGGCGAAGTCTGGGCGCACTTTCCGCGCAGTTTTGGGGCCGATCCCATCCTTCCAGTCATGGGAGCTCACGTAGTTGCCGCCCGGGTAGCGCACCACCGGCATCTTCAGTCGCGCCAGAGCGCCGATAACGTCGGTCCGGAATCCGTCCTCGTCCGCGTGGATCGAATCTGGCTGGTACACACCTTCGTAAACCGCACGACCCATATGCTCGAGGAACCCGCCAAAAATACGGGGGTCAACGGGTCCACGGTTGCGAATCGGGTCGAGGTGCAGCGTCGCGACTTTCATGCCGCCTAGCATAGCGGATGCGGCCTATCGACGGCGCGGAGCATCGAGCCAACGTAGAAGCCCTCGAAAAATGGGCGGAGCTTGGGCGGCCAGCGAGTCGCTTTGCGGATGCGAATCTTCCACCCAAAACAGGAAGATGGCCGCCGCCGCGACGGCCATCACGGCGGCCGAACCGAACATCATGCTCAGTCCGTAGCGACCGGCAATCTCGCCAAGAAGCCAAGGTCCGAGCGCCGTAGCGAGGCCGCCGACCGCGAACAGCCGAGATTGCGCGTGGCCGCGCGTGTCGTTGTCGGCAAGATCGTTCACAAAGACCACCGCGACGGCACCCATGATGCCGAAGTTGATTCCGTGCAGGCTCTGAACGGCCATCACCCATAGCGGGCCGGTGGCCGGAATGTAGAGCAACAGCCGAAGCGGAAGCAAGAGGTACGTCACCGCCAGAGCCGGTCGCCGCCCAAATCGGTCCGAGAATCGCCCCGCCCAACGCATGATGAGGACCTCGACGATGACGCCGGCGGCGAACGTGGCCGAGATCATCAGCCCCTTTGCCCCGAGCTGCTTTAGGTACAAGCTCAAAAAGCTGGTTGCCCCGTAAAGCGCAAGAATATAAAGGAAGTACGAGGCCAAAAAAGCCCGGAGATTCGGCGACAACGATGATTTTCCGGCGACCTTTGGCGCGGTCGGTGGCCGCTTCTTGTCCGGAAGGAAGAACCCGAGTCCGGCGATCACCAAGAAAAGCACCGGCCCGAATTGAAAGATGGGTAGCAGTGCTTCGCGATTCAAAGTGCCGGCAGGTCCGAGGCGAAAGTTCAGCAAAAGCCCGGTGATCAGCGAAACGGCGATGTAGCCAACCGAGCCCCAAACGCGCAGGCTGGCGTAGACGGTGCCGCCCCGGTTGGCTTCCACCAGCCGACCAACCAGCACGCCTCCGACGGCGTTCAGATAGCTCACGCCGTTCGCGCCGATGGCGACGACCGCAAGTACCGGCATGAATCCGCGGGCGAATGGAAGCGAAAAATAGGCGGCGGCCGCCACCAGCGCGCAAACAACGATGAACGGTCGTCGGGCATCGAACCGGTCGGATAGGCTGCCAAGAATCGGCTGGATGACCAGCGCAAGGGCCGAGCCCAGGCCGGTGATGATGCCGATATCTTTGACGGACAAGCCAACCGCGCTCATGAAAAGCGGCAAAAAAGGCTGCAAGAAGCCAAAAGAACTGGTGACGAGAAACAGGTAGATCGCGATTCGGCGGAGATCGGCCTGCGGGGTCACCCGGAGATTGTGACCGCTTTTCGTGGGACCATCGGTAGACCGCATAGCGGGGCCTTCCCTATACTGAAGTTGTGAACATTCTCATCGCAAGTGCAACTCCCCAGGACACCGCGTTCTTCCGCGAAGCCTTGCAAGGGCATCACGTCACGACCATTGCCGAGGAGCCCTCGGCAGGATGGTCCGAGGTGGAGGCGCTTGCGGTGGTTCACGGCATTCCCCTCTCTGCCGAAACCCTTGCCGGAATGCCGGCGCTCAGGCTAATCGTCACGCGGTCGACCGGCTTCGATCATATCGACGTCGCCTATGCGCGTGAGCGGGGCATAAACGTTTGCAACGTGCCGGAATATGGTTCGGTGACGGTTGCGGAGTTCACCTTCGGCCTCATCCTCTCGCTATTGCGGCGCATTCCGCAGGCCGTTGCCAGCACGAAGAGTGGCGTTTTCTCGATTTCGGGCCTCATTGGGGAAGACCTAGAAGGCAAGACGCTGGGAATTGTCGGCCTTGGGAAGATCGGCCGAAACCTGGCGAAGATGGCCGCCGGATTTTCGATGGAAGTTATCGCGAACGACGCGTTCAAGCCGGACTCCACACCGCTCGATGAACTGCTACAACGGTCGGATGTGGTCGCCCTTTGCTGCCCGCTCACGGCCGAAACCCGGCATCTCATCAACGCGGACTCGCTGGCCAAGATGAAGCCGAGTGCCTTTTTGGTGAATACGGCGCGTGGGCCGGTAGTCGATTCTTTGGCCCTGCTTACCGCCCTCGAAAATGGTCAGCTAGCCGGTGCGGCGCTGGACGTAATTGAAGGGGAAGAAGCATTCCGCACCGGCCGGGAGGATGTCTTCACGTCCGTCAATAAGGCGTTGGCAATCCACCCGAGCGTCCTCATGACGCCGCATCTTGCGTTCGACTCGAAGGAGGCCGTCCAGCGAATTCGCCAGACGACCGCCGATATTCTTCTGGCGTTCGCCGAAGGAAAGATTCTGAACCCGGTCCCTATTTAGCGTTCGGAACGATCGCCGCCGCCTGCAATCCGATCGAGCCGGTGCCAGCCAGAACGGTCCAGTTCACCGTGAGGCGCTGGTTCGGGCTCGAAGCCTTGAAGGCGATGGTTGCAACGCCATTCGTGACGTTGTTGTTGGTAAAGTTCGGCAGTTCGACCCAATCCGCCGAATCCGAGAGCTTCGCGCGGAGTCGACCAACCGCACCCTTCGTGTTCACGTACACCTTCACCGTTTGCAGGGTCGTGCCGGCGGGAACGGTAAAGCTGAAACCTTTTCCTGCGCCTTTGGCGACGAGGCGGTTCTTGGTTGATCCGTTCGTGTAGCGAAGCATCCGCTCGCCAATCTCGCTACCCAGGACCAAGGCGCCAACCACGTTGTGGCCGTCGATTTTCGATCCAACCTTGCTGGTCCGGGCCGAGAAGATGTTCCAGTCGGTCGCCTTCTCGGTGCTCACGATGTTGAGATCCAGCGACGTCGTGGCAACCGTTCCGCTAACCGAGGCCGTTTGAGCCGGCGGGTTGTGCTTCAGACGGTAGATCGTGCCGCTGTCGTCGTCGGAAATCAGGATGCTGCCGTCGAGGTCCACCGCCGTATCCACCGGCCGACCCCAAACGCTTTGGTCCGAATCGTTCAGCCAGCCGGTGACAAGGTCGGCTTGGGCGAGAGGCGTCTTTGTCTCGGTGTTCCATGGGAAGTAAACGACCTTGTATCCCGTGCGAGCCGAACGGTTCCAGCTACCGTGAAAAGCGATGGATGCACCGTTGCGCCAAGCGAGCGGTGCGGTCGTGTTCTGCCAGAATGTCAGGCCGAGCGCGGCGCTGTGAGCCGGAAGCCCCTTGGAAATCCTGGTGAACGTCGTGCGGGGGAAGTTCTGCCACAGGCGGTTGTTGTCGTAATCCGGGTCAAACGGCGGGAAATCCATTCCGTTCAGGCTGCTCGGATTCGGGTTCGCGTAGGGCCATCCGTAGTTGGCGCCCTTCGCCACCTGGGTGAACTCATCCGGCGGATGGTTATCGATGTACTCCGTGATCTCTTGGCCAAACCAGCCGGTCTGGTCGTTGTAGGGGTACTTGATGTTGTCTCGGTTGTTAATGGCAACCCAAAGGTTGTTCGTTCCCGGCAAAAATGCGAGTCCCTCGGCGTTCCGTATTCCGGTGGCAAAAAGTTCGCGGGCCGTGCCGTCGGCGTTGTAGCGGTAAACGGCGCAGCGAACCGGGTCGCTTAGTGCGTCGCCGGGCCATGCATTGCTGCTGCTGGCGATGCTTAGGTACAGCTTGTGATTAAGGTCCAGCGCGATGTTCTTGAGCGCGTGGCCGTACGATCCATTCAGTTCCGGCAGACTGGAATCGGGGAGACCGCTAATGATGACCTGCCGACTCTTGCCAACCGTGTCGCCCAGCGTGTAGGTGTAGCGGGCGATGCGGTTCGTTTCCGCGACATAGATGTAAGTCGTCGCGCCGATCTTGTGGAAGACGATGTCGTGGGGGAGGTTGAGGTTCTTCGCGAAGTCAAAGATCAGCGGGTCTTTTCCAGCTACTCGGCGGACCAGTTTGATCTTTCCGTCCCACGGCTGGGAGACCAAGATATCGCCGTTGGGTGCGAGTGCCATGAATCGGGCTCCGCCAACGCGGGCAACGACCTCAATCGTGGAGTTCCAAGGCACGTTCAGTTTTCGGGTGGAGTCGAACGGCCACCAGCGCATGCTGGAGGGCACCTTGACGGTGGCCGGAGTGAGGGTCCACTGCGCAGAAGCCGAAGCGGCAACGACGGCGGCGAGGAAGATGGCGGTTGCTCTCATGATTTTCTCAAATTGCAATCGAAAGGTTGGCGGCGCAGACTCATAGGTTAGACGCGACCGACAATGATTTGATCCATTCTTGCCGAGAAAAAAGCACCCGGCAAGCGGAAAAAATCGGGTCGAAACTTGTTGCAAATTCTCACTACGGCTGGAACAGATTCTGGCGGCACATCGTCCAACAACCGGCTTCGTTGCAGACGGTTTTTCAACGCGTGCCTGGGGGTTCTATTTTGCGCTGGCTTACAAATCAACTCGTCGCACTGGCTTCGGCCCTCGTCAGCGTGCAGGCTTTCGGGCAAGTCTCGGTGACCACGCACCACAACAATAATTTTCGAACCGGGGCAAATCTTGCCGAGACCAAACTTACCAGTGCCAACGTCCGGCCGGGCAGCTTTGGGAAGTTGTTCACCCGACAGGTCGATGGCCAACTCTACGCTCAGCCGCTTTACGTTCCGGGGCTAACCATCGGCGGTAAGAAGCGGAACGTCGTTTTCTGCGCTACGATGCACGACTCGATTTACGCGTTCGACGCAAACGATCCGGCCGCGACTGCTCCGCTTTGGAAGAAGAGCTATATCAACGAGCCGAGCGTAACGACCATCCCCTATTACCACCTGGTCGGCTGGACCGACATTGAGCCGGAGATCGGCATCCTTGCAACGCCCGTCATCGATCCCGCGACAAACACGATGTTCGCCGTGGTTCGAACGTTAGAGGGATCGCCGGATGTCGACACGAATTACAAGCAGCGACTCCACGCGATCGACATCCTGACCGGGAACGAGAGACCCGGGAGTCCAGTGGAAATCACCGGCACCTTCCCCGGCAACGGAGACTCCTCGAACGGCGCCGGCCTCAATGTCTATAACCCGCGACGGCAAAACCAGCGCCCGGCCATTACACTTCATAACGGACACCTCTACATTGCGAGTGCTTCGCACGGAGACCAGCGGCCATACCATGGCTGGATTCTCACCTACAACGCAAGCACTTTGCAGTTTGTTTCTGCATTCAACACGACGGCAAACGGTGGCCTCGGTGGCATCTGGCAGTCGGGGCAGGGTCCGCTCATCGACGGTGACGGCAATCTCTACGTCATGACGGGCAACGCGCCGTATGACCCTACGGTCGGGAACTACGGTAACAGCCTCATCAAGCTCTCGACCCCCAACCTGACCGTGATCGACCACTTTACTCCGTTCAACCAGGAGGACTTGGAGCGATTCGACGAGGATCTCGGCTCGTGCGGACCCATGCTGGTGCCCGGCACGAACTCGATTTTCGCCGGTAGCAAGCACGGCAAACTCTTCATTCTGGACCGGAACAACCTGGGCAAGTTCCAGGCGGTGGACGACTCGCATGCCAAGCAGGCGTTCTATGCCTTTGGCGGCCACCTTCACGGCTCGCCGGTTTTCTACAACGGACCGCTCGGACGCAACATTTACGCGTGGTCGGAGAACGACCGCCTCAAGGCGTATCGCCTGACCGCCCAAGACAAGGTCGAAGAGACCCCCGCCGCTCAAGGCGCAGTGGTTGCTCCTGGCGGAATGCCGGGTGCCATGCTTTCTATCTCGGCGAACGGCACGACGGCAAACTCTGGCGTTGTTTGGGCCTCACTCCCGCTGACCGGAAACGCGAACCAGTCCATCGTTCCGGGTGTGCTTCGTGCCTTCGACGCAACCACGTTAGAAGAGATTTGGAATAGCCGCGGAACCGAAGGCGACGATGTTGGCAAGTTTGCCAAGTACGCTCCGCCGACCGTTGCCGACGGCCAGGTATTCCTCGGTACGTTCTCAAATGAGCTGGCGGTGTACGGGCTCTTGCCGCAAACCCCGCCGGAGGCACCGAAGAACCTGCAGGCACTTCCGGCCGAGCGCCGAATTGTGCTGAGTTGGACCGCCGGCGCACGTGCACGCTCCTATGACATTTGGCGTGCCCTGGAAGGTGGCAGGCCGGCAACGTACCGCGCTGCATACATCGGCACGACGTTTAGCGACACGAATGCCGCGCCGGGAGTTCGGTACAGCTACTGGGTTCGCTCGCGAAACAACTGGGGCCCGAGCCGCGCAATTGGCCCGATCACGGCGTCTTCTGTTGTCGGGACCACGAGCGAATCCTTCGGTTCCATTGCAGACAGCTTCGTGCTGTCTGGCACCGGGCAGAACATGACCTACGGCAAGAAGGGAATGATCTATTTGGATAGCAACACTCCCACCACGACCCGCTACGGCTACATGAAGTTCGACTTGAAGAACCTGTCGGTAGGACAGGTTCTTCAGGCCAAACTCCGACTTTACGGAAGCCACTGGGGCGAGAAAAAGTCGAAAGTCTGGCTCTACTCAATCCTGGACCACTCTTGGACGGAGGACGCCGTCAACTGGCTGAACAAACCGAGGTTCGAGCAGTCGCTCGGTTTCACCGAAATCGGTAGCGGCGACAAGTATTACGAGTGGGACGTTACTGACTACGTGAAGGCGATTCAGGCAGCGGGCGGCGACGTTCAGCTTGCCGACTTCGGCCTGATGACCGAGCCAAAGACCAAAGATGAGCCGCTGTTCTACAACGGTCGACGCATCGAGGATCGATTCCACACCCGGGAAGCCTCCCGGAACAAGCCGGAACTCATCGTCACCACGCGCCCTGCGATCAACTATCCGAACGGTTTTGCTGCCGCGAGCGACCTTCAGTTGAACGGCACCGCCGCGATCGTCGACGGGCGAATGGTTCTCACCGAGACGCAGAACTGGCAAGCTGGTTCCGCGTTTAGCACCTTTCAAGTACAGGTGAACCAGTTCCAGTCGAAGTTCCGAATCTGGATGCAAGATCCGGTCGCCGACGGCATGATGTTCGTGATCCAAGGTCAAGGACCCACGGCGCTTGGCCCATCTGGTGGCGGACTCGGATACGCTTCGGACCAGCCGAACGGCGGGGTTGGCATTACGCCAAGCGTTGGCATCAAGTTCGACATTTGGAACAACGCGGGCGAGGGTGAGAGCAGCACCGGTGCCTACATCAATGGTGAGTCTCCGACCATTCCGGCCGAAAACCTCGACGCCGCCGGGCCGAATCTCCGAAGCGGAAACGTCTTCGAGGTCAACGTGACCTACGATGGCGTCGTTCTGCGGTGGACGATCTTCGATACGCGCTCTGGCCAAATTCGAGGGTTCGCTCGGGTCATCGACATCCCGGCTACCCTCGGCTCGAACCTTGGCTATGTGGGCTTCACCGGCGCCACCGGCGGCGCCAGCGCGCGGCTGCAGGTTCTAAGCTGGGTTTACAAGCTCTGACGCACCGGCGCTTGGGTTGAAAATCGCGAACGTGCATAATCAACCCAAGCCGTGCGATCTTTCCGCCGAACGCTGATCTTTCTCGCGCCCTACCGGGCGCGAGTCATTTTGGCCGTCATCTTGACGCTTCTCGTGACGGTGCTTCAGATCGTGCCGCCTCGCCTGTATCAGTTGGCGATCGACGGCGGCATTAAGCCCGCGCTAGAAGCTTCGAAACTGATCAAATCCGGAAAAGGCAATCTCGCCGAGGCGCGCAACTACCTCGACGTCGTCGCGCCGCAGTTTATTCTCTTTGTCGCGCTCGGCCTGATTGTCGTCGTTGCGGTTCGCAACGTATCTAGCTACTTCCAGTCCTATCTCCTTAACTGGATCGGCCACCGGTTTGTTTTCGATCTCCGTTTCCGAACGTGGCAACACCTTCAGCGGCTCTCGCTTGCCTTCCATAACCAAACCCAAACCGGCAAAATCATGGCCCGGGTTACTGCCGATATTGAACTGATCCAGGGCCTGATTCAGGGCCAGCTTGTAACGCTGATTAGCGACCTCGTGACGCTTGTGGCCGTCATCGGCATGCTCTTTTTCTTGGAATGGCGCATCGCGTTGGCGATGCTCATTCTGGTGCCGTTCTACGTGGTGAGCTACCTGTTCTTCCTAAAGAGCATTCGAACCGTTAGCCAAGAACAGCGGCGGCTCTACGACGAGATGCTTGGCAAACTGGCCGAGAAGATTGCGGGGATCCAGGTCGTTAAGGCATTTGTTCGCGAGAAGGATGAGAAGGAGAGCTTCATGCAATCGGTGCGGGCAAAGTTCCGGGTGGACATGCGCCAGGTCCACCTTAACCGTCAGCTTGGCCTCATCTCCGGTGCCATCAGTGCGTTTGGCACGGGCGCGGTGTATGCCTTTGGCGGCCAGCTTGTTCAGCAAGGCGAAATGACGACCGGAAAGCTGGTGGCCATGACGTTTTATATCGGTTTCATCTTCAACCCGGCCGTTCGAATCGTCGACTTCAATAACGCGCTGCAATGGGCCGTCTCGGCCATGGATCGCGTGTTTCAAACGTTGGATACCCGGCCAGAAATCCAGGATAAGCCAGACGCTATCGCGTTACCTCCGATCAAAGGCGCGGTGACATTCGACGACGTATCCTTTACCTATCGCGATGGGAATCCGATCATTCAACATCTTTCGCTGCATGCCGAGCCGGGAGAGGTGATTGCGTTGGTCGGGCCGAGCGGGGCAGGGAAGTCCACGCTGATGAACTTGTTGATGCGGTTTTATGACCCCAGCGAGGGAACGGTTCGCGTCGATGGATTCGACCTGCGAGACGTGCGGCTCGATACCTTGCGGCGCCAGATCAGCATGGTGGCGCAAGAGAACGTGCTCTTCAGCGTCAGCATCATGGAGAACATCAAGTACGGCAACCGCGAAGCCACGGATGAGGAAGCGATCGCGGCCTCCAAAACGGCCGATCTCCATGAGTTTGTGGCGGGCCTACCGGATGGGTACGAGACCATGATCGGCGAAGACGGCGTGAAGCTTAGTGGCGGCCAAAAGCAGCGACTGGCCCTGGCGCGCGCTCTCGTTACCGATCCCAAGATTTTGATTTTGGATGACGTCACCTCTGCCTTGGACGGTGAGACGGAGGCGAGGGTGCAAGCCGCCCTTCGCACCGTGATGCAGGGCCGAACGACGTTCATCATCGCCCACCGACTATCGTCGGTGGTGGAAGCGGACCGCATTCTCGTGGTTCAAGACGGCCAGATCGTGGATACCGGTCCGCACCGCGAGCTAGTGCTCCGGCCGGGCCTCTACCGCGATACTTTTGAAGAGCAGTTCCGCAGCGCTCTCACCGCCTAGCTGCGGAAACCCATTACGTATAGCACCGTCTACATGTAGACGACATTGCGCTATAGATTTGACTACATGATCTACTATTGGTAGACATACGTCAAGGTAGATGAATACCTGGTCTCGCTATAATTTTGGGATTCTTAGCCACTGGGCTCCTAAAAATGCCACTAGGGACCACAACATGCTGTAATATTCATCTGTTCCTGCCCTCTGGTGCGGAGAAAGGGAACGGGGTCGAATCGGTCCTGCGAGCGGTGGAAGACATGAAGACGGAAGCCGATAGCACGGGATGTTTTGAGAGGTAACTGATGAACGGAGTCGGAGAGAGACAGGAGGTCTCGGGTCACCTCGGCCAAAGCAATTCCAAGATTGATGAGAAGGGCAGGATTGTCCTTGGGGAGGACCGCGCCAAGTTTTTGGAAGGTGGTCATGTTCTGGTCAGAGGCGATCTTGGTTGCCTGGAAATCTATCCGCTAGCGAATTGGAAAAAGCGCATTGCTGAGTTCAATGATTGCCCGGATTGGGTTCAAGGGAAGCAGGTCTACCGAACATTTGTGATGGGCACTGCGGATTCTACGGTGAAAATGGATGAAGGGGGAAGGCTAGTAGTTCCTCTTGCACTTCGTGAGAAGTGCCGGCTATGTGATCCGGTTAACAAGGGGCCGCGAGAAATCGTGTTCGTTGGTAATGGACTATGCATTCAGGTTTGGAGCAAAGAAGACCATGAGAGTTTCGAAGATAATCCGTTCGGCTTTGACGAGAAGCGTGCGGAGATTATCGAAAAAGCAATCGAAAAGATGCGACCCCACTTAAAGCAGGAAGTGACCACGAAGTGAGTCTACAACACGAACCAGTAATGATGAAGGAAGTTTTGGAGGTCCTATCTCCGAAGCCTGGTGACGTAGTCGTAGATGGCACGGTTGGACTAGGCGGTCATGCGGCTCGAATGTGCGACATGATCGCCCCAGAAGGGACACTACTTGCTTTCGATCGTGATCCGGAGATGCTTGCAGAAGCCGAGCTTCGTCTAGCTTCTAAGCAAACCGTGAAGCGCATCTACTTTAACCAAGATTTTAGGACGGCAGCCCACGAACTGGCGGCTAGAAGCTTGTATGCAAACGGAATTCTGCTCGACTTGGGCTACAACAGCGCGCAGGTAGATGATCCAACCCGCGCCTTTTCGTTCAAGCATGACGTTCCGCTCGATATGCGCTTTAACCCAGCCTTAGGCGAACCGGCAACCGCCAAGGTGAATCGGATGAGCCAGGTGCAGCTGGAGACCGCGATCTTCGAGTTGGCCGATGAAAAGTGGGCCGGCCCGATTTCCCGCCAAATCGTCGAGCGACGCAAGACGCAGCCGCTGCGCACCACGAACGATCTTGTCGAGTGTGTCCTTGCCGCTATCCCGCCACGCGCACGCGAGAAGCGGATTCACCCGGCTACTCGCACTTTCATGGCGATTCGGATCCTAACGAACGATGAGCTTGAAGGGCTGGACGATGCCCTTTTCGCACTGGCTGGCCGTTTGGCGGATGGCGGCACGTTGGTAGTGCTCTCTTTCCATTCCGGCGAGGATCGCATCGTGAAGCAAGCTTTTCGCCAACTTGCCGATAACGGTTTCACTGACCTCACCCGGAAGCCGCTTGTGCCGGGTTCATCCGAAATTTCACGTAACTCTCGCAGCAGAAGTACTAAACTTCGCGCGATTCGAAAACCTGTTTCTGCCGGCAATGGAATTCCGGCTTGCCTTGGAAGTGCATCATGATGGCCACAAACTCGCAAGAAACACGCTCGTCCCGACCGAGCCCTTTACAGAACCACCCTTCCCTTGATCCCAAGGCTCCGTCCGAGGCTGCCCTCAAGGCGGCCGGCCGGCAGACGGCAAGAGGGCGAAGCGTCGGCACCGTGATTGTCTACGCCGTCCTGGCTGTCGTCTGTGCCTCCGCAAGCTGGTTGGGCTGCACGGCGTTTGCCGGCGTGCAGAAGTTTGCCATCGCGTCTCAAACCGCCGACATGAAGTCGCTTCGAACGGAGATCATGAACGATATCCGAGCCAGCGATATTAAGAGTCAGGACCTCGAGCGCAAGCTAATCGCCGAAAACACGGCATCGCGAACGGCGGCTGCTTCGTCCTTTATCGCGGAGCCGGTCCGTTCGGCGCCGGAGTCAACCTTTGTCGCCAGTAACCGCTGATAACATCCGTAAGTGGCTCGTCTACTTACCGATCGCCGCATTGGGCGTCGGGTCGGTCGCAACCCAGGCACGGCTGCAACTGGTAGAGCGGGACGGCGTCTTGGCGCTGGCGAAGAAGCACGGCCGCTACATGAGGTCCGAAGCGGAGGTCGCTTCGCGCGGCGAGATCGTCGACCGAAATGGTTCTCCGCTTGCCCAGCAAGACCCACTGATCCGCCTTGTGCTGGACAAGGGATTTAAGAAGATCAGAACGAAGGATCAGAAGCTCGTTGATTCCGACGAGCGCCTGAGTCCGAATACAGATGGCTTCTATCTGGCGCTGAGTGAAGCCACTGGCATTCCGGCGGCGGAGCTTCGAAACCCGCCGCAAAAGACGAACCCCTCTAAGAAGGAAGCCCGATCGGACGGCGGCAGCAGCGAATGGATTGTCCGGCTCTCGTCCAAGCAAATCGATCAGGTGAATGCCATCAAGGATGCTTGGGATATCACCGGGCTCTCGGTAAACCCGACGGGAAGCCGGGTGTATCCGTTGGGCGAGGCCGCTTCGTTGGTGGTGGGCGATATCGTTGAGGTTGAGAGTCCATCGATTCTTGGGGTCGGCGAACGAGATCGGGTCAGGTCGAAGCGGGCTCGCACGAAAACGCCGATCTATCAAATGTCAGGGCTTGAGAAGACGTATCGCAACAAACTCACCGGTCTCAATGGCCTGCGGTTCGCGTTCCCGGTCGCAAAGGCAGAGCCCTTACGCACGAACGAAACCCGACGGTTGGATGTACCCAAGGTCGACGGACGGCGGATCACCACGACCCTCGACGCGGAGATCCAGACGGCGGCATATGAAGCCGTGAAGAAAGCTACCGTGCAGTTTGGCGCTGAGCGGGCGGTGGCGGTCGTCATGGAACCCACCAGCGGAGATGTTCTGGCGATGGCCAGCTATCCAAGTTTTGACCCCAAACCGATGGCGGACAACAACAAAAAGAACGGCGCAAAACTGAACATGGCGGTTTCTTGGCGCGGCGAGCCCGGCTCTATGTTCAAGGTGCTTATTCTCGCTAAGGCACTTGATGCCGGTGTCATCGGGCTTAACGACAGCTATCTGTGTCACGGTTCGCAAAAAATCGGTTCTCGGACCGTGAAGTGCGACGAGGGCAGAGCCCACGGACCGGTCGGCATCGAAATGGCCATCGCCCGAAGTTGCAACCTCGATGCCGCGCGGTGGGCCAATAAGATCGGGTTCGGAGAGCTGAAAGGCTTCCTTGAGGAGACGCTGCTCACGGGAACCACGGACATCGCCGTGCCGGCGGAGGCTCGCAGTGCGCCGCTGCTGGTGGAGAACGACCTTGCCCACCTCACCGCGACGCTCGGGTTTGGCCAGTCGGCCATTTACAGCCCCATCGGCCTCGTAACCGCTTTTTCGATGCTTGCCAACCAAGGTCGCTTGGTGAAGCCGCGGTTGGTCTCGCGCATTGGCGAGACGGAGCAACCATGCGACATCGGTAAGGCGGTTCTAAAGCCCGGGACCGCGGCTACGGTCCTAAGCTGCATGAAGGCGGTCGTGCAACACGATCGTGGTACGGGCCACCGACTTCGCATTGCAGGTTACGAGCTAGGCGGGAAAACCGGAACGGCCGAGAAGGGGAACCAAGGGACGAAGTACGGCTACGTTTCGAACTTCATCGGCATGGTGCCGGCCGAAAACCCGCGCGCGGTTGTCCTCGTAATGGTGGATCATCCCGCACCAGGCAAGCCCTACCACGGCTCCGAAGTTGCCGGGCCGGCTTTCCGAGAGATCGCCGAGGCGCTGATTCGGCGGCTCCAACTGCCGAAAAAGGTCACGGTGCCGACGCGTGAACGGCGGGTTGCCGGGCAGGTATCGTGAACCAGTTTTCCGCGCTGCTGGCGGCGGCGGGACACGTCTTAGACGCATCCCTCGAAGACCCGGTGATCACCGGCATGCAAATTGACTCGCGCAAAGTAGTGCAAGGCGATCTGTTTGTCTGCATGCCGGGCATGAGCCAAGACACTCACGCGTTTTTGCCGATGGCCGCTGAAAACGGGGCGCGTGCTGCCGTCGTTTACTCCGAGGAAGGGCGTCTTGCCGCCGATGCTCTGGGACTCTCCTCATTCGAACTCGCGCCGACCGACTATTCCGAGACGCTCTGGCGGATGTGCGACCTTTGCTACGCGCATCCGACGCGCAGCCTCAAGCTGATTGGCGTGACCGGCACGAACGGAAAGACCACCGTCGCGTGGCTCGTGCGAGAAATGCTGCGGATCCTGGGCTACTCCACCGCCTACATCGGCACGCTAGGATTTCAGCTAACCGCCCCGGATGGAACGTCGGTGGTGCGAGAACTGGACAATACGACTCCGTTTTGCGTCGAGCTCTACCACCTTCTGGCCGAAGCTCGCGCCGCCGGGGTTGAAGCCATTGCGATGGAAGTTTCCAGCCACGCGCTGGACCAGCGCCGCGTCGATGGCCTAGAGTTCGACGTTTCCATTTTCACGAACCTAACCCAGGACCATCTGGACTATCACGGCGACATGGCAACCTATGAAGCCGCGAAGTTTCGCCTTTTCGAGGATTTTCCAAACCACACGGAGAAGCAGACGGTCGCGGTGCTGAACATCGCGGACCGGATCGGGCTTCGCTGGGCGGACCAGCTTTCCAGCCCGGTGCTCACGTACGGAACCGATTTGGAACTGGAAGACGATGCGGATGTCGTCGGGTTGGAGGCGCACATCGCCGTCGATTCGGTTCGGTTCGAGCTACAAGAAGCCGAATGGCGCACGGCCTACCACTTCCGGTTGGGAGGTGCCTACAACTTTACAAACCTGGTTTCCGCGCTCGCGGCCCTCGCCGTGGTTCCGGACCTGCCGATCGAATGGCGATCGATCCTCGCTGCACGAAGCGAGGAGGTTGCCCCGGTTCCCGGCCGATTCGAGCCGGTCCCGAACCAGCGGGGAATTGGGATTATCGTCGACTATGCGCACACGCCCGACGCGCTTGAGAAGTTGCTGGCCGCCGTCCGACCGCTCACCTCAGGCCGTGTCATCTGCGTCTTTGGCTGCGGCGGGGACCGAGACCGAACGAAGCGGCCACGCATGGCCCGTGCCGCCAGCCAGGCGAGCGACCTCGTTTACGTGACGAGCGACAACCCGCGAACCGAGGACCCCGATGCGATCTTGGTGGAAGTCATGACCGGCGTTGTGCCGGGCGTCGAAGCCGTTCCAATCGTTGATCGCCGCGAGGCGATTTTTGCTGCTATTGCTGCCGCCAAGCCGGGCGACACCGTCGTGATTGCCGGCAAAGGCCACGAGAACTACCAAATCATCGGCCGCACGAAGTATCCGATGGATGACCGAGAGATTGCCCGGGAGGCAGTGCAATGACGGCTAGCGAACTTGCCGGGCGTCTACAAAGCGAGCTTTTCGCCTCGCCCGAGATCGTCGTTACTGGCTTCGCTACCGATAACCGAGAAGTAAAGCCGGGCGATGCGTTTTTGGCTATCGTCGGTGCGCGGGTCGATGGCCATGAATTTGTCGCGCAAGCCTTTGAGGCCGGTGCCGGCCTAGCAGTAGTTGAGCGACCGGTAAGCGGGCCTCATATCTTGGTCGACAATCTTGTCAAGGCGCTGGCTCGCTTGGGAGCTTCCCTTCGAGACTCATTCTCGGGACCCGTGGTTGGCATCACCGGCAGCGCCGGAAAGACCACAACTAAAGAGCTTGTCGCGAGTGCCCTTTCGCCATTGGGCGAGATTCTCAAGACGGAAGGGAACCGCAACACGGAGTTCACCGCTCCGCTCCTGTGGCCGCAAATTGAACCGGACACCGCGGCGGTCGTCGTGGAAATGAGCATGCGTGGCTTCGGCCACATCGCGCATCTCGCCGCGTTTTCCCGCCCGACCGTCGGAATCGTTACCAACATTGGCCACTCGCACTTGGAGACGGTCGGAAATCGGGACGGAATTGCGCGGGCGAAAGGGGAGCTGCTGGAAGCCCTTCCGAGCGACGGAACCGCGATTTTGTCGCGTGAAGACGACTACTTTGCCGCGCTGCAGTCCATCGCCCGGCCGCGACGGGTGGTCACGTTTGGCGCAAGCCCGCAAGCTGATTGCCGGATGATTTCTTACGAAGCGACGGGTTGGGAAACCTCCCGCATCAAAGGCTTCTACTTCGATCTGCCGTGGGAAGCGGAGCTGCCGTTTATCGGTCGTCACCTCGCGATGAACGCGACGGCGGCGGTCGCAGCGGCGGCGGTCGTTGGCGTCGCGCCACAAGAGGCGGCGGCGAACCTGATCGACGCGGAGCTCCCCCCAATGCGGATGGAAATTCGATCTTGGCGTGGCGCAACCTTGCTGATGGATAACTATAACGCCGCGCCGGGAAGCATGCTGGCGGCCCTCGAAACGCTCCGCGAGGCTCGCGAGCCCGGCCGAAAGTTCGTCATCTTGGGCGATATGCGGGAGCTGGGTGATTACGCCGCCGAGGCGCATCGCGACCTTGGAAAACGCGTGGCGAACCTAAAGTTCGACGGCGTCTTGCTCATCGGGCCGCTGCTCACGGAGTTTGCCGTCCCCGAGTTTGGTCGCCATCGTCCAGAAGTTGGCGAAGACGCCTCGGCGATCGGCGAGTTTTTGCAGCGCGTGCGGCCCGGAGATAGCGTTTTGGTGAAAGGAAGTCGAGCCTTGGAACTTGAGAAGGGTATTCCGGCCGAGGAGCAATCATGATCCTTGCTTTTTGGATTTCCCTGATCGTGGCGGCCATAATCAGTAAGCCGACGCTCATGTTGCTGAAGGCCGCCAAGTCGCGTCAGACGATCAGCCAGCACGTGCCAGACGGACACCAGGTGAAACAGGGCACCCCGACGATGGGCGGCGTGATCCCAGTCGTCGCGGCGATGGCCGCACTCGTGTTCTCCGCCAGCCAGACAGCTTCAGGAGAGCACGCGCGTTTCTATATCGGTGGCATTATCCTGCTTTTTGGATTCGCGATCATCGGATTTCTAGACGACTACGTGGTTCCACGGATGATGCCGGGCACGCGCGGCCTCAGCTGGATTCCTAAGCTGATCATGCAATTTGGCGTCGCCGGCGGGGTTTGCATTTGGGCGACGAAGGACTTCCAGATCGTTACCGCCACGGTTCTCATTCTCTTTTTTTCTAACGCCTATAACTTTTCCGACGGCCTTGATGCACTCGCGGGCGGTCTCCTGCTTGCGATGGTTCCGGGGTTCGTCGTGTTGGCATCCGTGGGAGGCAGCCCAGAGGTCGCCGTTCCGGCGATGGCGCTGATGGGAGGAATCATCCCGTTCCTCTTTCTCAACGCGCCGCCCGCACGGGTATTCATGGGCGACTTCGGCTCGTTGCCGATCGGAGCACTTCTGGGCTATCTCACGGCTTACCTCGCGGGGCAGTTCTCAGCGGGATCTGTCTTCGCTGGCTTGGCCCTGCCAGATGCCACGACGACTTACCTTTCGCTCGGCCTCCTTGGCTTCATGATGGCGGCGGAACTCATCCCGGTGCCCATCCAAATTGCCAGCGTGAAGCTGTTCAAACGAAAAGTCTTCCCATTCACGCCGATTCACCACGCTTTTGAGCGCGCAGGCTGGAAAGAAACGCGGGTGGTTTGGAGCTTTGTCTTGGTCCAGGTTCTAGCGACCGTCGCCGCCATTACGGTTGCCTATGGGTCGGTCGTCCCGTGAAGCGGTATCTCGTCTACGGTCTCGGACGAAGCGGCCTCGCCGTCGCGAAGGCGTGCGTAAAGCGCGGCTGGCCCGTGCGGATCGTTGACGAAGCCCTGGAATCTCGGCTTAGCAAGCCGGAGTTGCTGGAAGAAGCCCGCGCGATGGGCGCTACGGTCCAGCTCGCATTCGATCCGGCAACCGACAATTTGGACTGCGCCGTCCTCGTCGTGAACCCCGCGATTCCAAGAAAGCACCCGTTTCTCCTCCGCGCCGTGGCCGCCGGTATCGAGGTCATTGGGGAGATCGAATTCGCCTACAACATCGCGCAGGTACCCATCATCGCAATCACCGGAACGAACGGAAAGAGCACGACGACGGTGATGACCTACCTGGCGCTGAAGGCGATTGGTGAGTCGCCGATCCTCTGCGGGAACGTTTTTGGCACCGGCTATCCCGAGACGACCCTCACCGAGGCCGCGGATCAGGCGGAGAGTGCGAGCATTCTCGTCGCCGAAGTCAGCAGTTTTCAGCTGGAGTGGATTCGCGACTTCCATCCGGCGGTGGCCGGCATCACGAACATCTCGCCGGATCACCTCGACCGATACGACAGCTTCGAGGAGTACGCCGCAACGAAGCTCGGCGTCTTTATGAACCTGAGCGACCAGGACTTTGCCGTGCTTCCGGCAGGCGATCCGGTCATCGCAATCCCAAGCCATCCAAAAACGTACATCTTTGGCGAGGCACCCGCGGACGCTGTGATCGGGCCGGATAGCATCGTCGTGCTGGGCCAAGAGATCTCAACCAAGGAGTGGAAGGTCTACGGCGGGCACAACTATCGAAATGCCGCGATGGCTTTGCTTCTCGCCGTTTCTATCTTGGAGAAGGTCGGCAGGTCGCAAGGCGAAGTGCCGCCAGCGGCGATCGAGGCGCTCGCAAACTTCCGTGGCCTCCAGCACCGAATGCAGTGGCTGGGCGAGCGACACGCGGTCGAAGTGATCAACAACTCCATGTGCACGAACCCCGTTGCCGTCATCCGTTCGGCGGAATCAGTCGGGAAGCCGGCCCACCTGCTCGTCGGCGGGGTCAACAAGCAGCTCGACTTCGCGCCGCTGGCGGAGTTCTTGGCGACCTCGCCCCACCGCGTTTACCTGTTTGGCACCGATGCAGGCTCCATCCGGGAGACGCTTGGAGCCGACCTGCCTGTTTTTAACACCATGGCGGAGGCCTTTATCGCGGCCACGCAAACCGCTGTTTCGGGTGAGGTCATCATGTTGGCGCCTGGGTGCGCCAGTACGGACCAATTCAGAGACTTTCGCGACCGCGGCAACGTCTTCACCGCGTTAGCGGAGGAGTGGCTAAAAGGATGAACGTGTCGGTAGAAGCCAAAGCAGCCACCTCGCTTACGAGGTTTGTCGATTTTCTGCGTGAGCGTCGAAAGACGGATCCGGTGATCCTACTGCTCGGCCTCGTCCTCTCGGTTGTGGGCATCTGGTACATCTTTGGTGCCGGTGGCGCACGAAGCGAGGTGATAAACGGCAGCGCTCTCTCGGCAGAGTTTAAGCAGCAGGTCATCCTCCTCATCGCGGGGCTGGGTGCCTTCTCCATGCTCCGTCTTGCTCGAGAATCCTGGCTCCAGAAGTCCGCCTTCCCGGTTTGGATCGTCTGCATCGTCCTCATGCTGCTGGTCGTGTTTGCAGGAGATTCTCAGAACAGCAGCCAAAGGTGGCTCGGGGTCGCCGGCGTTCGGTTTCAGCCGTCGGAATTCTGCAAGTACGGCCTGGTCATCATGCTGGCGGCTGCGTTCGCCGGACGAAAACTGTGGCCGAAAGTGCCGCGCACAATGGGCTTCGAAGAGAAGCTCCGGAAGGTCTTCCCGCTGAAGCTCAAGCGGGCTTGGCCCGGGATTACGGCACTGTTCGTTATCGTGCTGATCGAGCTCGGGCAAGACCTTGGCACCGCCGGGGTCCTCATCGCGATCCTGCTCTTCATGAGCGTGTGGGGCCGGGTCTCGTGGAAGTCGCTCGGCGCACTCGCGCTTGTGCTGGTGCTTTGCACGGGCTACTACCTCACCAAAGAGGGCTACCGATCGGGACGGATTAACTCTCACCTCACCCGGTGGGACGCGAAAAACCTCGTCGACAAGGGATTCCAGACTACGCTTTCGGAAAGCGCTCAGGCCCGGGGAGGGCTGTTGGGAACTGGCCCCTACACGGGAACGGTCCGACTGTGGATGCCGGCAACGACGAACGACTTCATTCTTGCGACAATCGGAGAAGAGTCTGGCTTCGTCGGAGCCGCGCTTTGCATTCTGCTCACCTTCGCGCTGGTATTTCGCTTGCTTTGGCATGCGGGACGAATGAAAGGCCCCTTCGCGTCTTTGGTTCTCATGGGCTCGGCGACATGGATTGGCGTCCAAGCGGGCACAAACATCATGATGGCGAACGCCGCGATCCCAACCATCGGCATTCCGTGGCCGTTCCTCAGCAGCGGCGGGTCGAGCCTATTGGCCTTGTGGATGATGTTGGGGGCGTGCCAGGCCTGTGTTGCGGCCGAAGCCAGGCGGAAAGATGAGGTGGCGGCAGAGAACGGAAATTCCGGAAAGCAGAAGGGTTCTGGCGCAAGAAACAGTTCGGGAAAAGGACCACAGAACCAGACTCATAGGGAGGGACAAGTTGCGACTGATCATCACCGGCGGTGGAACGGGTGGGCACGTCTATCCCGCCCTTGAAGTAGGACTCGCCGCCCGCGATAAAGGGGCCGACGTCGCCTACTTTGGTTCTCTGCGCGGAATGGAGCGAGAAGCGGCGGCGCGGGCCGGAGTCGCGTTTCGCGGATTTCCGAGCGAGCCGCTTCTCGGGATCAAGTCTCTTGCCGGGCTTCGCTCGCGAGTGCAGATGCTTCGCGCCATCGGCATGGCGGTTCTGGCGGTGCGGAAGCATCGGCCGGACTACGTGTTTTCAACCGGAGGGTACGGCGCCGTTCCGGTCGTCTTTGCGGCGCGATTGCTCAAGGTTCCGTTTGGCATTCACGAGGCGAATAGCCTTCCCGGGCGGTCGAATCGCGCGTTTGCCCGGTCGGCGCGAGCGTTCACGTGCACGTTTCGCTCCACCCCGTCGTTTCTGCCGGAGGTCAAGGTTCGCCGGACGGGCCATCCTATCCGTGAGGGGTTGCGGCGTCCGCCGAATCCGTCGCACCAAACAGTGCTGGTGATGGGCGGTTCACAGGGCTCCCGGTTCCTCAACGACGTGGTCTACGAAGTCGCCCGAGCGCGGCCGAATCTCAGGATCGTCCACTCGGTCGGAAAAGGTGATTTCGAGAGAATGCGAAGCCGATCGCTTTCCCAAGGGCACGAAATTCACGCCTATCTGGACGCCGCCGAAATCGCGAAGGCATACGGCGAAGCAAGCCTAGTCATTGGCCGAAGTGGCAGCAGCCTTGCCGAGTTCGCCGCCACCCGCGCGCCCTCGATTCTGGTGCCGCTGCCAACCTCCGCCGACCATCACCAGTACTACAATGCGCGAGAGTTTGCCGAGATGGGCGCGGCCGACATCTTCTGGCAGCCTGACTCGGCGGCCGCCCCCGTTTCAGGCGTGCCGACTGCGACCGCAACGGCCGTGGCGGAGGCCATCGATGCCTGGGTCGAAAATCCATCACGGGTCGAGAAAGCGCGTCACAATTTAGAAGATTGGGACCGACCGGATGCGACGCGTGATATCGTCGCGGGAATCTGGGGGGCTTAAGAAGTTCGATGCGAAAACCTGCCGAGATTGCCACCGCCTTTGCCGACCGTGAGGGATTGCGCTCCGCGACTTCGTTCTTCTTGGTTGGCATCGGTGGGGCCGGAATGAGCCCGCTCGCCCAGATGCTCCGGCGTCGCGGACTTGCCGTCGCCGGGTCCGATTCAACGGCAAGCGAGGAAACCGAACGGCTGCAAAGCCTCGGCATCGACGTTCAAATTGGGCATTCGGGCGACCTCATTCAGCGCCTCGCCAATTCAACGATGGCGGTCGTCCTCTCGGACGCGATTGATCTGGATTCAAGCCCGGAAGTCGCCGCCGCCCGCACGTTGAGCCTCCCGTTGTTTCGGCGTAGCCAGCTCTTGGGCTACCTAACGGCCGATCGAAAGGTGATCGCGGTTACGGGAACCCACGGAAAAACCACGACGACCGGCATGATCGCGGCCGGACTACTTGCGGCCGGAATGGACCCATTGATCATCGTGGGCGCGAATGTGCCGGAGTTCGGCGGTTCGGTTGTGGAAGGAAACGGCGCATGGGCGGTGGTGGAGGCCTGCGAAGCTTACGATGCCTTTCATGACCTTCAGCCGGAGATCGTGGTGCTCACGAACCTGGAGCCGGATCACTTGGATTTTCACGGCACCTGGGAAAATCTGCTTGGCAGCGTTCGACGGTTTGTGGCACGCGTTCCCGAAACTGGCCAACTGGTCATCCCGACGGGCGACCCGGGCTCCGAGCTCGTCGCCAAGACGTTTGCCGGCCAGATTCAAAGCACGACGCCGGCTTCCGACCTCCGACTGGCCGCTCCGGGAGAGCACAACCGTCAAAATGCCGCCCTTGCCCTTGCCGTTGGTGAGGCAGTTGGAGCCGCCGCGGCGGAATTCCACGCCGGTGTGGCCGCGTTTCGCGGAGCGCAGCGGCGGCTGCAGGTGTTGCTTGACGGTGAGATCACGGTCGTAGATGACTATGCCCACCACCCCACGGAAATCACCGCGAGCCTCGGCGCGCTGCGGGAGCGCTTTCCGGGGCGCCGCCTAGTGGTTGCCTTCCAGCCGCATCTGTATAGCCGCACGGCGGACAACTTGGTCGGATTCTCTAACGCGCTGAACGCGGCAGATATCGTCTTCCTGACCGATATCTATCCGGCCCGCGAGGCGCCCATCCCGGGAATCAGCTCGGCCCGAATCGGCGAGCAGATTCGAAAACCGGTGAAGTACGTGCCAAGCCGCTACCTTCTGCCGCGCATGGTCGCGGCGGACGTCCAACCGCGGGATGTGGTCGTCGGAATGGGAGCCGGCACCATTTCGGAGTTTGCCCCGGCGTTCTTGCAGGAGCTCGACCGAAAACAACGCGCTCCGAAGATTCTCGTGGCGTACGGCG
The DNA here is from genome assembly GCA_945881865.1 of Fimbriimonas ginsengisoli Gsoil 348. GTDB lineage: Bacteria > Armatimonadota > Fimbriimonadia > Fimbriimonadales > Fimbriimonadaceae > Fimbriimonas > Fimbriimonas ginsengisoli_A. Next base: position 28,238 of record CAMCVK010000018.1, read on the forward strand.
GCGACAGTGCCGAGCGAGAAGTTAGCCTTCTTTCGGGTCGCGCAGTCTATGACGCACTGCGCTCGCTGGGCTACCAGGTCGAGCTTGTCGACCTGACCGAACGGCTCTTTGGCCGAGGCGACCTTAAATCACTTAGTGGGCCAGACCGGCCAGACCTGGTGTTTCTCGCCGTGCACGGCACCAATCAGGAAGACGGTGCCGTCCAGGGGCTGCTCGAACTCCTCCACATCCCGTACACCGGCAGCGGAATCCAGGCGTCGGCGGTTGCGATGGACAAGCAGGCGACCAAGGTCGCCCTGGAGCGCGCGGGGATCCGCGTGCCCCGTGGGCAGTTCCTTCGCGCCCGCACCGACGAACTGAGTCTGCAGCCACCGGTTGTGGTGAAGCCGAACGCCCAGGGAAGCACAGTTGGGCTTTCGTTCGTCGAAACGGCAGAAGATCTGGAAATCGCCCTCGATCGCGCATTTGCGTTCCCAGGCGGAGTGTTGGTGGAAGAGTGGATTCGCGGAATGGAGATCAGCACGCCAGTGCTCGTGGATCGCGCCTTACCGCCGGTCGAGATCGCCCCTATCTCGGGCCGCTACGACTTTGCGAGCAAGTACACCCCCGGCGCGACGGAGGAGATTGTTCCGGCACGGCTGCGGCCCGAAGTGCTCGCCGAAGCACAGAAGATCGCCCTCGATGCGCACCGGATGCTTGGCTGTACGGGCGCAACCCGAACCGACGCGATGGTCCGCGACCCGGAAGGAAAGGCGGAGATTTTCGTGCTGGAGGTCAACACGCTTCCGGGATTGACCGGCACGTCATTGCTTCCCAACAGCGCGGCGGCGGTTGGAATTTCATTCCCGATGCTCTGCCAAGCCATCGTCGACGACGCCCTCGCGAACGCCAAACGGAGGCGCATGGGTGGCTAAAAATGGCACTCGTCTCGCTCTGATCCTCGCGATCTTCGTCAACGGAATCGTCGCTTGGCAGAACAGTCGGCTCACGGAACTTCGGTCGGTACGGCTCGTCGGCGTGCGCGTGGCCGACAAAGCCGCTATGGCGGAGATCTTCTCCACCGCCAAGAACGTTCCGTACTCACGGGTGAACGACCGAAACATTGAGGCGTTGGTTCTCAACCGCTCGAACATTGCCGCGGCACATTTGGAGCGCAACTTCCTCGGCCGAGGCGTCCTGACGGTGAGCTATCGCAAGCCGGTCGCGAAACTTGCCGAAGCCGAAGATCTCGCACTCTCGGACACGGGCGTCTTGTATCGCGAGCCGCAGTCTTTGACGAACCTCCCCAAGCTGGAAATCGACCCGGAAGCGAGGACATTTGGACTCGGATTAATGTCTGCCGTTCCGCTGCGCTCGCTGGCCTACCTCGCGGTGAAGGCACCGGCTACCCTACCGACGGCTCCGCTCACAATTACCCTCGAGAAAACTGGACTCCTATGCTTAAATATACAGGACTGCCGAATTGAACTCGGATCGACGGAAAACTTGGATACCAAACTTGAGGCCCTGCAGATTTTGCTTGCACGGAACCGAGAACTTCTCCAAGAGTACGAGAGATTGACGCTAACGGTGCCAACCAGACCGTTTGCGGTCCGCCGAAACACAATCGCGGCAGTTCCTTCCGCAGCGACGTCTCCTACCGGCCAACAATAAGAATTCAATGAGCAGCATCTTTACTAACCGCCAGAATACGGCTAATCAATGGATTTGGCCGGTAAGCGCCATGTGCCTTGTTCTCGGCTTCATGTGTTCATTGGCATGGGTTACCGAAGATAACCGGCAATCACGCATTCGTCTTCTGCCAGCGGACCAGTCTAGGCGACTCACGGAAGGTGCCATTGATATCGATTCGTACCAAGAACTCACCACGGAAGTTTCTAAGCTTCGCGACGAAAAGACCAAACTTGAAAACGCTCTTGCCGGAACGAACAGTCAGACAAAGGCGCTAAACGACGGTCTACAAGACGCGAAGATCTTCGCCTGCTTGACCGACCTCGAGGGTCCCGGCGTGGTGGTATCCCTTCGCGATAGTCCCCGCGCAGGCACCGGAATGGCGGGCGACGTCTCCGTGAGCCCAGACGCCGTGATCCATGACACCGATGTTCTCCGCGTGGTGAACGAGTTGTTCAACGCCTCGGCAGAGGCGGTCGCGGTGAATGAGCACCGAATCTCGCCGCGATCGAGCATCCGCTGCGTGGGTTCCACCGTGCTCATCAATGATGTGAAAATTTCGTCGCCGATCGAGATTCGCGCCATCGGCGATCCAGCCACGATCATGGGCGCAATGAATATGCCTGGGGGCGTGCTTCACGAGATTCGCACCTCGGATCCGGCGATGGTTTCCATCGAGAAAGCGGCCCGAATGACCGTCAAGGCTTACGCTGGACCCACCGAGGTCCGATTTAGCAAGGTTCCGGTACCGAAGAAGTGATTCTCATTCCCATCCTGGCCTTGCTGATCGGCGCGGCGATCACCCTACTGGTGAAGATCGATCCGATCACGGGTGCGAACGCGCAGTATCTTGCCGTTGCATGCCTTGCCGGCATCGATACGGTCTGCGGTGGTATTCGAAGTGGCTTGGAAGGGAAGTTCCGGAACGACGTGTTTCTGACGGGTTTTGTGTCGAACATCCTCATCGCCTCCGGCTTGGCATGGCTCGGCGATAAAATCTATATCAACCTGTTTCTGGCGGTCGCGCTGGTGTTCGCTACGCGAATTTTCAATAATCTCAGCGTCATCCGTCGCTTTGGGCTCACAGCCGTGCTAGATTGGCGGCAACGTCAAAAGAAAAAGCCTTCCGGACCGCTTGAGAACCCCTAATGACGAGCGGCCCGCAATGATGGAGCAATAAATCGATGAACCGTGCTTTTGTGATCGACCTGGGAGGTTCCCAGGTAACCGGCCTCGTGGCCACGTCTGAGGACCGGTTGCGCGTTGAGGCGCTCGCAAGCCTTCCCAGCGAGGGCGTTTGGCGAGGAAATATTACGAGTCCCGATGCCGCGTCGGCGGTCCTGCGCCGCGTGATGGCAGACCTGCAGGTAAAAGGAAGTGGCACGCTGGGACCCGCCGTCGTTTCGATTTCCGGGGCGCACCTGGAAGTTCTGAATGGCCAGGGCATGAAGCTCATCGTTCCGCGAGCACGGCATATCACGAACCAGGACGTGATGGAGGTCGTAAACCACAGCCGCGCGATCCTCCTGCCGCCAGATCGCGAACAAATCCACGTGGTGCCACGTGCATTCCGCATTGATGGCGAGCCTGGTTTCATGCGCCCAACCGGCCACCCCGGCTCGAAAATCGAGGCCGAAACGTTCATCGTGACCGGGAAGAAAGACGCCGTTGAAACCTTGCAGCGGGTCGTTGTCTCCTCGGGAGGGACGGTAGACCAAATCATTCACGCCGGACTTGCCGCCGGCTTGGGAGTCCTGAAGTCGCAAGAAATCGATCAGGGCGCGTTAGTGGTGGACATCGGCTACGGCACGACCGACGTTGGCCTCTTCTTTGCGGGCTCAATTGCGTTTGCGGCGTCCATTCCGGTCGGTGGCGGGCACGTCACCAGCGACATCGCGGAGCTTCTGAAGACGTCGGTCGAGGATGCCGAACAGCTGAAGATCGATTCTGGGTCGGCGTCGCCACGGGCGGTTCCCGAGTCCGACTCGGTGCAGGTCTGCCAACTTGGCCAGCCGCTCACCCGGCCGATGCACCGACGAGTCCTCGCCGAAATCATCGAAAGCCGATTGCGCGAGATTCTTCTACTTGCCAAAGCGGCAATCGATAAAACGGGTCTGAATACGCGCGTCACGCTAGTGGTGCTCACCGGAAACGGCGCGAAGATTCCGAACACGGATCGCCTAGCGGCGGAAGTCTGGCCAGATCACCGCATTCGCGTCGAGTTTCCGGCGAAGGGAACCGCAGTTGCGCTGGGCTTGGCTCGATATGCCTTGCAGAGCCAAGAAGAGATGGCACCCGCCGCTCCGTCGGCGGAGACTCTGGTGGGTCGTGTGCGATCTTTATTCTCCGGTTTAGGAAAAAATTAGTGCCCCAGTCGGGGTGGAAATCCGGCACACTAGAGTATTACGAAAAATGCGTTGCTCACAAAATTCTGCCGTGGGCTCGCATCTTAGGAATCCATGGCATTAACAACTCAGAACGCGGTGATTAAGGTGGTTGGCGTTGGCGGAGGCGGTTCGAACGCCGTCCAGCGCATGATTGAATTCGGCATTAAAGGAGTCGAGTTCATCGCGATGAACACCGACGTCCAGGTCCTCGACCTCAGCTCGGCCACTAAGAAGATCCAGCTCGGCCAGAACACTTCGCGCGGGCTTGGCGCGGGAGGAAACCCCGAGGTCGGTAAGGCGGCTGCGGAGGAATCGCGCGCCGAGATTCGCAAGGCACTGGAAGGCGCCGACATGGTCTTCATTACCGCCGGAATGGGCGGCGGAACCGGAACCGGTGCCGCGCCGGTTGTGGCGGATCTCGCCAAAGAAATGAACGCGCTCACGGTCGCCGTCGTGACGAAGCCGTTCCTCTTTGAAGGCGCGCGCCGAAAGAAGCTGGCCGAGGCTGGCGTAACCGCGCTGATGGGCCGCGTTGACACGATCATCACGATTCCGAACGAGAAGTTGATGAGCGTGGTCGAGAAGAAGACCACTCTTCAGGAATCTTTTAAGGTTGCCGATGACGTCCTCCGCCAGGGCGTTCAGGGCATTTCGGACATCATCACGATCGCGGGCCAGATTAACGTCGACTTTGCCGACGTTCGCGCTGTGATGGAGAACGCGGGACCGGCTTTGATGGGAATCGGCTACGGCGTCGGCGAGCACCGTGCGGTGCAGGCCGCTCAGCAGGCAACGAACTCGCCGCTGCTTGAGCGAACGATTCACGGGGCAACCGGGCTCCTGGTTAACATCACTAGCAACGCCGACCTCACGCTGGCCGAAACGAACGAGGCCATGACTTACATTCGCAATCTCTGCGACGAAGAGGACGTTAACATCTACTTCGGAACGGTGGTTGACCCGTCGCTTGAGAACGAGATTCGAATCTCCGTCCTGGCGACGGGGTTCGTTTCGGCGCCCTCCGCGCAGTCGGTGGCCGTTGCGGCCGCCCCCAAACCGGCGGAAACGCCGGTGCAGCCGGTGGTTCCGGCTCCTCAACCGCGAACCGGAGCCAGCAGCGCAGACTTCATTGACCAGGTTCGGCAAACCATGACCGGTGGAGCCCCGCGAAACGCTCCCGTGGAGCCCGAGCAAGTCGTCGACGAATCCGACCTCGACATCCCGGCGTTCCTGCGCGAGGCACGCCGCCGAAACGGCCAGAACCAGTAACGGCTCCGCAGATTCGGAGTGCAAAGTACCGAGGCCATCCGTCTACAAGTTAGGCGTATGTTCTCGTTCCTTTTTCTGGTCACCACCCTTCAAGATTCCACCCCGATTGACTACGCGGCGGCGTTTCGCGTGCCCCCGGTCATCGTGGAATCTGCCCGCATCGCGACGACGCCCGTACTCGACGGGAAGCTGGAAGAGGAAGAGTGGGACCCGTTCGCAAGCGAAGCTACCGGTTCGACATTTTTGCAGTGGCAGCCGGGCGCGCTGAACGTTGCGGCGAAGATTCCCGCCGGTAAAGACCTTGTCGTTTCTCTCGACCTCTCCGGGAACGGTTGGCTGATCGGTGCCGACAACCTCGAGCTTCGGGTGCAAATCGTCGCCGGAAAGCCGGTGCTCTCGGGTCGCCTGGTTGACGCGACGAATGTCAACGGCCCGGTTTGGATTCCGCTACCGGGCTTTGCGCTTTCGTCGATGGCGGCGGTTTCGTCCGACGGAGACGGCACGACCATTGAAGCCACCTTCGTCGATCCGGGCCTGGGTCTATTGCCCGAGGAAGAGGCCAAGCGCGTCTCGGTTCGGATGGATGCGTTGGATGCGAATTCAGGCGAAGTCGGTGCATTTGTCCCGCGAGTGCTCGCGCCCGTGACGTTTGTGCTTTCGCGCTCTGCGGGCCTGCCCGAAGGCTTGCGGTTCAAGCCCGAGGGCGAAGGGAAGGGCGTCGTTCCGGGACAGAGCTTTCGGCTTCGCTACACGTTCGAAGGCGAGAACAAGCTAGGTTTGCAGCGCATTGCCCTGCGATCAGAAGGCCCGGCGAAGCTTGCCTCGAATCTGCTGGAGTCGCCATTCCCCATCTTCGACAATAAGAAGCGGGCGTTCATCGACTACGATTCGCTAGTGGCCGCCGGAGCGTCGCTTGGCTACCGTGTTGCGCGGGGGACTCTTACGACGGCGGACGGGCTTCCCGGCCTCACGCAGATCAGCTACCGGATTGCCCCGCCGATCGATGTCGAACTTGTGCGCTCCAAGGTGGTCGTGAGCCAAACCGACCGAAGCCAGAAGCTGACGTTCTACATCCGGTCGAACTCGTCGAAGGGCGTCGACGGCACGGTGACGCTGTCCATCCCCGACCCGATCCGAATCCTGAACGGCAACGTTCGGACGTTTCGGTTCGGTCCGAGGGGCCGCTCGCGGCAGACGCTGGAACTTTACGTTCCAGCGAATACCGTGGGTCCATATCCGGTGACGTTCGCGATCAGCGCAAACGCGTGGAAGTACGAGCAGAAAGGTTTCGTCAACGTCCGCTAGGGGGTAACGAGTTTCCAGATAGCTGCTTGCATGTCAGAAACCTGGATCACAATGTCCAGCTCGAGTGGCAGTGGGACGAACGTGTGATCGAGGCTAGGACACTTGCTGTAGCCAGCATTCACGATCAGCTTGACGTCGTTAGCAACTGAGACGAGGTCGAAGGAGTAGGTGACGGTTGCGGACTGGCCATTCAAGGATTCGTATGGCTTCTGTCGAAAAACTCGTTCGACAGGGTAGAGCTGATTTCCAACTTGGATCGACCTCGCGCGAGGAAGGTCTTCGGCAACGAATTTTCCAGCCAGAACTTCAGCGGCAATTTCCTGCAGGCCGGGGAATTTCTCGGCACCTTCCTCGTTGCTCAGCCGCGCCAACTGACTTGCCACTGGTTCACTTAGCGCGACTTGCGGCTTCGGCCCCGCGTTACCCGATGCCACCCGAGACGCGCCGGCACAGAGCATCAGCAAGAGGCTAAGGGGCAGAAAGGGCGGCCAGCTCTTTCGCTTCGGCTGCTCTTGCGGCGTAGAAGCGGATCGCGTCACGGCAGAGCTCGTCCGCGTTGGCTGCAAAGCCTTCGGAGACGAGTCTTCGAACCAAAATGGCGATGCGAGGCTGGAGTACGACGGTGATGCTTTCGAATTCCTGATCGGGCATTGCGTTCCAAGTTGTCTGAGCCACAAATTTGGTGCCAACTCGGTGGCTCCAAGACTCGACGGAGTTCCAGTGTAGCACCATTGGGCATCGATGCTGAAGAGTTGTACCGGGTTTACGGGACGGTCAGTCCAGTCGTGCTGTTCGACCTGGCCCCAGTTGTAGCCGTATGCCGAGAGCTTATTGGCTCCGAAAAAGCCGTCTCGAACGTCGTGGTAGCCGGCTTCGTTTCCCTCGTTCGAGTAGGTGAGCTCGATCGACTTGAAGTACGGGAACAGGGGCATCCACGATTCGTTGGAACAGCCTCGGGCGACCTTGTTCGCACTGTCGGACTGTGTCGGGGTGTTAGTGCCGAAGATCGACGGGGTTACGTCGTCGTTGTCACCAATGTAGATCTGCAGGCTCGTGCCGATCTGCTTAACGTTGGCAAGCGACGTGGCATTCTTTGCGGGAAACTTTGCCTGCTCCTTGGCGGCAAGCTTAGCCTGGGCAAAAACGGGGAACAGGATGGCGGCCAAAATGGCGATGATGGCGATAACCACCAGCAACTCAATTAGGGTAGAGGCTTTCTTCATTGGAATTCGAACTCCGATGAAAACGTTACGCGAGCCGTGTTAAGAAGAGGTTAACGCCCGATTACTAATACTTAGAAAAGACGTTATAGCTTTATACAAATAAATAAATTCAGATAGTTGGAGCAAATTTTTGCACAAAGATTCCCCTCAACTCTAACTTAACAATTTTTTGCGCTTTACTTTAGAGGACGCCTATTCCTCTGATGAAGTTCATCGAAGCCACAACTAAAAATCCCAACGACCTCGGTGGAGAGAATTCCGAAACCCCGAACTTCGTCAACGTTCGATAGGTTCACTCCCCCGTGGCGCGGGGGAACTTGACTTCGGTGACGGTCCAGGCGAGGACCTCGCTCATTTTGAAGCGGCCGCCGAGGCCGCGCGCGAGGTTCTCCACGATCTTCAGGCCGAGATGGCTAGCCCGGGTCGGATCAAATCCCTCCGGAAGCGGGTCGCCGTTGTTGGACACCCAAATCGAGATCTCCCCGTCGGTGTCTTCCACGTTGACATGGATTTCTCCCGAAGGTGTCTTGGCAAAACCGTGCTCGATGGCGTTCGCCACAAGTTCATTAAGAAGCAATGCCACCTGCGTCGCCTGCGTCATGTTTAGACGGACATCCGAACCCCGAACCTCAAACTTGATCTTCCGGTCCGGCATCACGAACGACGTCTGCTGGTGATGGACAAGGTTCTCGGCGATGCTCCGAATCCCGACATGATCGAGATCTTCCCGAGAGAGCAAATCGTGCACCGTGGAGATGGCTAAGATTCGGTTGAGGCAGTCGTTCAGGGCCTCTTCCAACGTCTTAAACTGGCTATGCCGAAGCTGCAACCGAAGGAGTGACGCCACCTGCTGCAGGTTGTTCTTCACGCGGTGATGCATTTCCTGCATGAGCGTGTTCCGAACCTGAAGCTTCGCATGCTCGATGCTGACCGCCGCCTGCTTGGCCAACGTTTCCAGCGCCTTGATCTCGTCGGCAGGAAACTCCCGGACCTCGGTCGTATAGCAGCTTAGTACCCCGACCGGACGGTCCTGCAAAGTAAGGGGAATGCAGATCATCGACCGCAGACCCTGCTCGACGGCGAGGTCGTGGCCGATGTATTCGTCGTCGAACTGTACGTCGCGCACGAAAACTGGCCGGTTTTCGGCAATCGCGCGGCCGGCGATGGACTCGCCTAGCTTGATCGCTCGCTTCTTTTGGTAGGCCTTGGCCTCGGCCTGGGTTGCCCGCAAGACGAGCTCGCTACGACTTTCATCGAGCAATCGAACCGTGCAGACGCGGTAGTTAAACTGCTGCGCGGTCAGATTCACCAACAGCTGGAGAATTTCCTCCAGATACGGGCTCTTTGCGATGGTTTTCGAAACCTCGCTCAGCGCGCCCAACCGGTTAAGTCGCGTGCCCGCCTGATGTGCGTTCGTGAAGCCTTGGAAGACGCGCGCCGTGATCGCGGCCAAACCCATGAGCTGCTCGCGCGTCGCGTCGTCGAACTTCCACAGCGAGTTCCGCCGAACCAAAAGGACGCCCAGGGGACCGCTCGGCCCGTTGATCAATGGCAACACGGCAAGGGCTTCGAACTGGTGCCCGTTCGTGTTGGGATAGCGCGCGTAGCGCGGATCCTCTTGCGCGTTTTCCCCGAGGAAAATGGCCTCACCGGTCGTGTAGGCCTCGCCGCTGAGCCCAACGCACTTCCCAAGCTTCACCCGGTACACCATCTCCGGAAACGCCGTACTCGCGCGGAGCACCAAACCCTCGCCATTCTCACGCAACAAGATGTCGCATGAGTCGGCTTCGGTGATCTCGGTCCAGCGGAGTACGAGGTCGTGAAGAAGGCTATCTTGTGAGACGGCCTCCTTTTGGCATTCCACGAGCCGCAGAACGGCTTCGTAGGGCGAAGTGGGGAAGCTGGTTGGCATGTGGCGTGACTAAAAAGGTCCGATCGCAGTGGTACTTATCAATCGCTCATCCAGGATGCGATTGGCAAGGTTGCGAACGTCCTCGTTCGTCACGGCTTCGATTTTCGCAAGTGACTCTTCAAGCGGGATCTCCCGCTGATGATTCAACTCATTTCGTCCATTTCGAGTCATCCGAGAGCTCATGCTCTCGAGAGACAGCACAAAATGGCCGGCAATCTGTCGCTTTGTCTTGGCGAGTTCTTCCTCGCCCAAGCCGCTAACCATCATCTTATCAAATTCTGCGCGAACAAGTTGCTGGACTTCTTCCCAATTCGTCGGGCTCGTACCGCCATAGACGGTAAATGCTCCCCCGGCGGCATAGTTCAGGGAGTAGCTGCCGACCGAATAGGCCAAGCCGCGCTTCTCTCGAATTTCTTGGAAGAGTCGACTGGACATGCTTCCACCCAGCGAGGCATCAAGAACCGCCATCGGGTAGAGGTCCTGGTCGTAGATCGAAACGCCGTCGGTGCCGATGCAGAAATGCACCTGCTCGACGTCCTTCGCGATTTCGTTCTTCGCCTGGGTTCCGTGCGGGCGATCCACGCTGGGGTTTTCCGCGCCCGGCGCGATGTCGGACAGCCACTTCTCGGCTTGAATCACGATCTGCTCGACGTCCACGTTTCCGGCCACCGAGAGCAACACGTTTCCGCCGGTGTATTGGCGATCCATGTAGGCTCGAATATCGCTTTGGGTGAACGATGCGACCGACTCTCGGGTGCCGATGATCGGCTTGCCGAGTGGGTGCTTGCCCCAGCGGTGCTCAAGGTGAAGCTCATGCACGTGGTCGCCCGGCTCATCCTCGCCGCGCTTGATCTCCTCGATGACAACCTGGGCTTCACGCTTCAGTTCGTCAGGCTCGATTTGGCTGTTGCGCATCATGTCCGAAAGCACTTCGATGCCATTGTCCACGTGATCACTTAGCGCGCGGCAGTAATAGCAGGTGACTTCCTTGTCCGTGAAGGCGTTCAGCGAGCCGCCGCGGCCCTCGACTTCCTCGGCAATCTGTTTTGCGGTTCGGGTGGGCGTGCCCTTAAACAGCATGTGCTCGATGAGGTGGGTAATGCCGCCCTCGCTTTCATGCTCGTGGCGGCTGCCGGTTTTGCACCACAGGCCAATGGCGGCGGATCGGACGTAGGGAATGGGTTCAACGACGATGCGAACGCCGTTAGAGAGGGTGACACGATGAATCGACATAACTAATGGGAGATTTTGATGGACAGGGTGCCGAGGGCTTCGACGCTGAGCTGGATTTCGTCGCCTTCGGCAACAAAGATGGGGTCGGTAGATTGAGTGACGGGGCCAATCGCAAAGAGATCGGTTTCGCGAATCGGGCAGCTCTGGCTGGCCGAGGAAACCGCCTGTGCGAAGGTCAGGGGGATGTCACCGGTGTTTCCGCGGCCACGCTCGACGCCGTTCACACGAAGGACCGCTTCGAGGCCGAAGTGGCGGCCAAATTCTTCGGTGAGAGTGAAGTCTTCGAGCTCTTCTGGGGTGGTCAGCACCGGACCAAGCGCCGTCGCGATGTCATAGGATCGGCCGAAACCGCGACCGGTCTGGCGGTCTTGCGCCTCTTCGGACGGCCCAACTAAGGCAAGCATCAGCGTAAAGCCAAGAATCGTCTCCTCGGCGAGAGGCACGGTCAGCGCGTGGCCGTCCGAAACGGTGATGGCCGCAACGAACCCGCGGACCGTGAGGTGGGCGGCAAACGGCGGCAAGAACACCATGTGGCTCGGCCCGATGAGAGCATTTGGATTGCCGTAGAAGAAAACCGGGTCCTCGGCTTCGAACGCAGAGAGGTTTTCCGGCTGATAATCCCGGTGGAAGAACCGGACGCTGGGAACGTGGGCCAGAGGGATTAGAGGCTTCACGTCGATGGCTTCGTGAATCGCCACGCCTTCGCCATTTTCGGTTTCATAGATTCTTCCGCCCTGGACGATGCCAGAGCGGGCACGCCCCGGTTCCGACCTCAGCTCAAAACGCAACAACTTCATGGGTCAAGCGTACCAATGTTGGCGGCTGAGCAGAAAGAGCGGTATACTGCCAGGTTCCGCCGGTTCCAAATATGCTTCCAAGTCCCGACATCCTAAACAATTTTCCGCTCGGCCGATTTGTCCTTTCGAACCTTGCCGCAAAGCGTGCGAAGCAACTCGGAGAAGGCGCGATTCCCCTGGTTCATATTGACTCACGTCATCCGTTGACCATTGCCTTGGCTGAGATCGCCGCCGGAAAGATCAAAGCGATTTTGCCCGATGGCGCGCCCATCATTGAAGATGGCTCCGAAGTCGCGGCCCTCATCAGCGAGTCGCCGGAACTTGGCATGTTGCTGCCCGCGCTCGACGAAGTTGAAGTCGCGCTCGTAACCGGTGACGAAATTCTTGCTGAGGACGAAGCCGAAGAGATCCTCGAATCGGATGATCTCCGAAGCCTTTCGGACCTCGTCGGCGAAGATGAAGAAGCCGAAGTCGGCGCCGCGTCGGACGACGACACCCTCTCGCTGGACGATCTTGCAGAGCAAGAAACCGGCGGCACCGAGGAAGGCGAAGAAGAGGTCTAAGCCAATGGCAGCACGAGATCCGTATCAGGTTCTCGGTGTCGCGCGCGACGCATCGGCCGACGAACTTAAGTCGGCCTACCGCAAGCTGGCGCGCAAATATCACCCCGACGTTAACCCGAACGACGCCACCGCCGAAGAAAAGTTTAAGGAAATCGGCGCGGCTTATGCCGTTTTGTCGGATCCTGAGCGCAGAGAAAGGTTCGATCGGTTCGGAACGACCGATGACCAAGCCGGTGGTGGTGGCGCAGGAGACTTCTTCGGTGGCGGCCAGGCCGGCGGGGCGGGTTTTGGCGACCTCTTCGACATGTTCTTTGGGAACCAAACCCAAGGCGGCGGTGGACGACGGCGATCCGGCCGAGACGGCGAAGACGTCCGCGCGGACGTCGAGATCAACTACACCGAAGTGCTTTCGGGAACCAGCAAGACCGTCCGTGTAGACCGAATGGCGACGTGTACCGGCTGCAAGGGTTCGGGCGGCGAAGGCGGAAAGCCACCCCAAACCTGCGCTACATGTAAAGGTTCCGGCGCGGTTTCCAGAGTTCAGAACACGTTTATCGGCCAAGTGCGAACCCAAACCGTCTGCCCTACATGTAGCGGCGAAGGCGTCGTTATCTCCGACGCATGCAAGGTCTGCCGGGGCAAACGCGTCGTAAAGGACTCCAGCGAGGTGAAAGTTGATATCCCCGCCGGCGTTGAAGACGGCCAGATGATGCACATGCCTGGGCGCGGATCAGACGGAATCGGTGCGGGCCGGGCCGGCGACCTTTACGTTGTTATCAGCGTCGAGTCCGATGAGCGGTTCGAGCGTCGCGGACAAGAGCTATTCACGATCGCCGAAATCACGTTCGCCCAGGCGGCATTGGGCGACCACATCAAGATCGAAGGCATCGACGACGAATACCCGCTGGAAATTCCGGCGGGAACCCAGCCCGGCACGCCGATGAAAGTCAAGAACGCCGGCCTGCCGCCGCTGCACGGTGGCCGACGCGGCGATCTCCACGTTCAAATCGACGTCGAGATTCCGACCAAACTCACGGAGGCCGAAGCAAAGTTGATTCGAGAGCTGGCCGAGCTTCGCGGTGAAAAGGCCCCCCGCGGCGAAGAACGTGGCGGCGGCATTTTGGGCGGATTCTTCGGGAAGTTTAAATGAGCTGGATCGAAGTCCGGGCATCGATTCCGGAAGGAACCCAAGACACCGGTCCGATCGTCGATGCTTTCCTTGATTTCGGAATCGAGAACACCGCCGAGGACGGCGAAACCATCTATGGCTGCCTGCCGAACGTGCCGAGTGCGCTCCAGATCGTCGGCCAATTGGTGGCCCGGCTAGAGGGAATGGGCCTGCAAAACGTCGTTCAGCGAGAATTCGAAGAAGAGAATTGGGAAGCGCTTTGGCGGATCCATTTCAAGCCGCGTGCAGTAGGTAATCGGTTCCTTGTCTGTCCGACCTGGGAGCTTGAGGAGCCGACCGACGGTCGAATCGTGATTGTCCTCGATCCCGGCCAGGCCTTCGGAACCGGCGACCACCCCACGACCCGGCTTTGCCTAGAGCTGATGGAGGAGATCGACCTCGCCGTCAAGCTGGTTGCCGACGTTGGCTGCGGATCGGGCATTCTCGCCGTCGGCGCGGTTAAGCTCGGTGCCGCCAGGGTCGAGGCTCTGGATATCGACCCGATTGCGGTCGAAGTCGCCGAGATCAACGCCAAGTTGAACGGCGTTGAGTTTCCAGCATTTGTCGGCGAGGGCGTGCGCTCGCTCTACGTTTCCACAGAGGCCGAAACGCTTGCACGGGCAACAGAAACCTGGGAGCAAGACGAAACCCCGCTGGCCGACCGCTCGATTGAAACCCCGATTGAGCCCGAGATTTCGCCCCGGTACGACGTGGTCGTCTCTAACATCATCTCGCTGGTGCTGATTCGGATTGCGGCCGACGCCTACTCGGCGCTGTTGCCCGGCGGGGCGTGGATCGTCAGCGGCGTCATCCCCGACAATTGGCCGGACGTTTTGCGCCGTGCCGAAGAGGTTGGCTTCCGGCTTATCCAAGAGAAACGGGAAGACGGCTGGGTTGGCGCGCGGTTCCAAAAATGAACGCGCTGCGGGGTTTGCCGCGTGTTTTCATTCCCGGAGCCAAGCCCGACGCCCGAATCGAGCTGCCTAAGGAAGAATCTCGGAAGTTTGAGAAAGTCCTTCGGCTTTCGAACGGTGACCTCATCGCCGTCCTGCCAAACGACGGGACGGTGATCTGTGCCGAGTTTCACGGCGACCATGCGGTTCCGGTTTCGGTGGAGTCTCCGAACACGGAATCGCCGATTTACCTCACCATCGCCCAAGCTTTGCCTAAAGGCGACAAGCTGGAAGAGATCGTCCGGGCATGCACTGAACTCGGCGTGTCGGCGTTTATCTTTTTTGTCTCGGACCGCAGCGTGGTTCAGTGGTCACCCGAGAAGCGGGCCGACCGGATCCGTCGGCTGGAGACTATCGCGCATGAGGCGTGCGAGGTCAGCTTTCGCACCCGCCTGCCGGAGATGCAGTTCTTGCCATCCTTCGAAGCCGTTATCCGAGCGGAACCTGACCTTAGAGCACTCTCTGAGGTCGAGTCCGAAGCGGCCACCTTAGGCGCAAAGCGGGATCGAGAAACCCTCGCCGTCGGCCCGGAGGGCGGCTGGTCGCCGCGTGAGCTTGAGCTCATTGGCGACCGGGGCATTACGCTCGGCCCGCGAGTGTTGCGGGTTGATCACGCTGCTCCGGCCGCTGCGGCGCTCCGATTGCTCAGCCTTTGAACTTGGCGAGGCCGGCCTTCAGAAATTCGTTGAATTTGCCTGGGTTCGGCTCGTATTCGGTGAAGCTGATGAGGTCCCCCGCCGGCGTGACGATCGCATACACCGGGTTCGCCACCGTCCCGGTGAGCTTCACCTTCAGGTTCTGGTACTCGGTGTCCGACGGGCTATCCAACCGATCGGTGTAGAGCTTGGCAAGAACGAAGCCCTTCAACGATTCCTGCACCTCGGCGGCGGGAATGACGTTCTTCTCCATATCTCGGCAGTTCGAGCAGTAGATTCCGGTGAAGTCGATTAGGATCGGCTTTTTCTCGGCGACCGCCTTGGCCTTGGCTGCGGGAAGGTCATATAGATACTTGTCGTCTTTGTCGACGGCGGCTTTGCTACCGACCTTCAACGGGTAGGGCTCGGGCGGCAGGAAAGACTCCAGCTTGCCCAGTGAGGTGCCATTGATCGACGACAGAATCCAGATGACGAGTCCGAACGTCACCACGCCGAATCCGCGTCGGAACCAGCCTGGCTTTTTGTTTTCGTGAACCGTCGGGATGTTGAACCAGCCCAGCAAGAACGCCGCCGCCATCGACATAAGGATTGCCCAGCTTGCTAGGAAGACGGGCCGCGTGAGCCAGCCGAGGGTGAACGTGAGGTCGAACGTGCTGAGGAACTTCATCGCCGCCGCAAGTTCCAAGAAGCCCATGAATGCCTTCACGACGGCCAGCCAGCCACCGCTTTTTGGCAGCTTCGATAGGTATTGCGGAAAGAGCGCCAGCAAGAAGAAGGGAATCGAGAACGCCGTGCTAAACCCGAGCATTCCAACGAGAGGGTAGAGCAAGTCGCCCTGGGTCGCGGAAACCAACAGCGTGCCGACGAACGGCAGCGTGCACGTGAACGACGTCAGCGAGAACACCAAGCCCATGAGGATCGGGCCGATGAGGCCGCCCTTGTTGTTCGGGTTTAGCTTGTTCGCCAAACCAGATGGCAAGCCGATCTCGAACACGCCGAACAGCGAAAGCGACAAGACGATGAACAGGATCGCGAGGCTGAGGTTCAGCCACGGGTTGTTGGCGAAGTTTTGCAGGCCAGATGCGCCGAACAGGACGCTGAAGCCGATGCCGAGAAGCGTGAATGTAGAGATGATGCCGATACAGAAGGCCACCGCCTTTTTGATGCCCTCGCCTTTGCCTTCCTTGCTGAACACGCTCACGGTGATCGGAATCATCGGAAAGACGCACGGCGTTACCAGCGCGCCAAAACCGGCGCCGATCGCGATGAGGAGAAAGGTGAGCAGGTTCTTCTGATCGGTCGGCTTCGGCGTTGCTTTCGGGGCAGTAGTTACCGGGGCGACCGCCGAATCGCTGACTTCGTACTTCAGCGGCACGGCGACCGTGGTCGGCCTGAGGCAGCCTTGGTCGTTGCAGACCTGGTACGTCACGCTAACTTCGGAGGTTTTCTGGCCAACCGCCGCCGCGGCCGCTTCGACCGGAATGCCAAACTCCGCCTTCTCCTCGAAATACTTCACGTTGACGCCGAAGCCTTTGTCGAGCTTTTCTTTGACGCGAGGCTCTTCGATGGGGCCGCCAAGCGTCAGCTCTTTCCCGGAGACTTTGAATTGCGTTGGGAATGGGCCATCGGGCACTTTCTCGGTCGCATATAGGTGCCAACCGGGTTCCAGAGTGCCGATAACCTTCAGCGTGCCCCTACCACCCGGAGCGATTTTTCCGCCCGTAATTTCGGCCGTCCACTTCACCGGATCGGGTGTCGCCGGCTGGGCGAAGCCCATCGCGGTGAGCAAAATGCCGAGGAGGAGCACAATGCCCGCACGTAGGTTCATACCGATTTATAATGGCCGAAGTGTGGTCTGGGTTCCACGAATGATTGGCCGAGCCAGCCTAAACAAGGAGTTGGGTCCGGTGGCGGCGGCGATTTACGAGAACCGGTATGGATCGCAGAAGTGCCGCCCGAAGAGCGTTGGTGGAAACGCATCGGCAATTGGGTCATAATGTTTCGGTCGCCGATGTAGCTCAGGGGTAGAGCAGCTGTTTCGTAAACAGCAGGTCGCCGGTTCGAATCCGGCCATCGGCTCCAGTTTTTCACGGGGTATTGCGCGAATTCCGTGGTGCCCGTTGGTTTTTACCGGCCCAAATCTGACCTACTTCGAATAGGGTTAAACACACAAGTGGGCAGCTCGAAGCTCAAATGGGATGAGGTAGTCACCCTTGCGAGGGGAGCCCGGCCCTGGTGGCGAATCCTAAACGACAAGTTTTGGTGGCAATATGGTCCCGTAAGAGAGCACGTAATGCAGGTGCTCTGGGCCAGAGCTCGGACCTGGAAACCCGCTAACGACATCCACACGATTATCTGCCTATTGGCAAGCAAAGAGTGTGACTGGGAGCAGCCACATTTCGAGCTCGATGACGACCTGCGAATCGCATTTTGGTCCTACTATGACGGACTCGATACGAAGTGTGCATTCATCGAGCTTGAGGACGAGTACGAGATCTCTTTCCCCGACGAAGAGATCGATGATGCAATGAATGGGACCGTGGGCGAGCTGATCCACCGAATCGAGGCGAAACTGACCGCAAAATCTGCGGCGCAAAACCAGATTCCGTAGCCGCCCGTTGGTCTTTACGGGCGCGGTATGCAGAGCTCTTCCGATATGGTTCCCCTTGAAGCGGCTGCCGCGAAAGGGGGAACCGTGGGGGAGTGGACTATAAATATTGCAAGTGCACGAATTAGCAACCTGGCGATTGTCCCGTCGCTAGGCAAGCAGAGCTTGCCTGAGAAAAAGCGGCGGCAGAGCCGCACGCACTCCAAACGCCTGAAGCACGTTTCCGAGATGGTTCCCCTTGAAGCGGCTTGCCGCGAAAGGGGGAACCGTGGGGGAGGGGGTTATTTATATTGCAAGTGCATGTAGTACATTCCTGACGATTGTCCCGTCGCTAGGCAAGCAGAGCTTGCCTGAGAAAAAGCGGCGGCAGAGCCGCACGCACTCCAAAACAGATTCCGTAACCGCCCGTTGGTTTTTACGGGCGCGGAAGCGGAGCTTGCCGTCGTGAAAAGCGCGCCGAAGCCGCGCGCGCTCCAAAGCTACCGCCAACGATTGATCAACTCAACCGCCGACCGAACCTTCGGGTCGCGTTCTCGGGAGAGCGCAATCATGCGCCGCGTGTTCGCCTTCTCCAAACCGGCGAGTCCAAAAATTGCAATGCGACGGTTGTAACCCGACGAAAACAACCCGAGCCTGTAGATACCGAAGCCGTAGGGATGCCGAGCGGCGTAGCTGAGGGCGAAGGTCAGCGCATTTTCGTTGGGCTCCGCCGTGTTACCGAGGTGGTACAAAACTTGCGGCCCGGAACCTAGCGCGGCGTAGCCAAGCGCAACCGCAGTCGGCGCAAATCCGCCTTGGGCCGCGATCTGCTGCATCGCCGCATCGGCGGTCGGGGTCGCCTGTTTCGCCAAAGCCCCCGCGGCGGTTGCCAAGCGGAAGGTGTCGAAATAATCCACCCCGCTGGGATGGTCCTTCGGAGTGGGCGAGAGCGGCTCCATGCCGATTTTCAGGAGGAGCGCCGTATCGGACTGCTCCCGCGAGGAGCCGAGTGCCCAAGCCGCGTCCATACGAACTCTTGGATTCGCCGCGTTGATCGCCAGATCACGAACCCGCGGCCATCGGATGGCCACCGGCTGGCGAGCCTGCGACCACAATGCGCGGCGCAACGCCGGAACATCCGAAGACTGAAGGTCCCCTGCAAGGACGGACGACGCGGGCAACTTCGTTTCGATAAAGCGAAAGAACGGCCGGG
>CAMCVK010000019.1 GCA_945881865.1 Fimbriimonas ginsengisoli Gsoil 348
CGTTCTCGCCCTCAATCACCCATTGCGGGGAATCAAAAGCATCGTAATCCGGGCCGTTCACGGCGTCGAACTTGAAGTACAACCGGTCGTCGTCGATGACGCCAAAAAAGACCCCGTCGCAGTAGATCCCCAGCCCGCCGAACATCTTGCGCGAGGTGATCGGCCGAACCGCGAGCAGCGGCGCCATCAACCGCTCAACGGCCTCCGGGCTAACTGGCATCGGATCCCCGCCGGAGCCACTGCTCGTGCAGCAGAACCGCCTGGCCGCCGTGGTACGAGTCGTGCTGGATGATATGGCCGATGATCCACCGAAGCGAGACCGACCCTCGCGACCGTTGGAAAACCGCATCCGGATCGGCGTCCTTCAGGATCGCCAACGACCGCCCGCGCACTTCCGCAAGAATATCAAAGTAGAACGAGATGGGTTCCGACGGCGGTGTCGGCCACTTTCCGGCGTCCACGTCGGTCTCGGCGGTCAGCAGCCGCGCCCGGTCTTCGTCCGAGACCGGAGTGTCTGCCACGACCCCCTGGAACCAGATGAGTTCGGCAAACGCCATGTGCAACAGCAAAGCGCCGATGTTGTAGGAACCGGCGACCGGCTGCCAGACGATCGCCTCGACCGATGGCTCGGCGAGCTCGCCCCGCCACTCGCGGGTGCTGTCCTCAAGAATCGATAGCAGCAGACCGACGTCTTCGCGGTAGCCGGGCAGGGGAGAAACATCACGCAACATGGTTAGGCCTTAGGATATTCGAAGGATCGCGAATCACGGCAGGAATGATTCGTCCACGACGAAATCTTCCCACTCCACCTTCGAGCGGTACATCATCGCGACTTGGTTTTTGAACCCGTTCTTCTCGTAAAACGCGAAGGCCTCCTCGCTGGCGATCAGGGTCGTCATGATGTCGTCTGAGCCTCCGGCGGCCACAATCGCGTGCTCGATGAGTTGGCTGCCGATGCCTTGCCGCTCAAAATCGCGCACGACGCCTAAATCTGTCACGTGCATGTAATAGACGAAGTCGGTCACCGCCATCAGCACGCCGACCAGCCGACCCTCCGATCGGGCGGTCACGACCACGGAGCTGTTTGCCAGCAGCTTCGGGATCCTCTCCTCGAATCGTTGCCGGGGGTACTGCGCTCCCAGGTCGGAATCGATGAGGAATCGGACGTATTCAGCGTAGGTCAGCCGCTCGTCCGTTCGGTAAGAGATCGGTGGTTTCACGGCAGATAGGGATGGCTGAGGAGCTTCCGCTGGCGCGGCGTCACCGCCGCCAGAACCTCGGGGCTCCAGAGCGACTCTTGCTCGATCGACGGGTACCACTTGCCAATCGCGGAGTGCGCGTAGTGCACTTGCACCATGTAGCGTCGCCGCTCGCTCACGTTCTTCGCCGCGCCGTGCCAAAGGTCGCTGCGGAACAGGCAAACGTCTCCCGCCTTCAGCATGACCGCGTGCGATCCCACGCCATCGAACGACGTCTCGTCCTGCGGCGGACGTGCCGCCCGGTGCGAGCCCGGAATGATCGTGGTTGGGCCGAGGTCCAGGGTCAGGTCATCCAGGTAATAGTGCGCGGTCGCCATGAAGATCGGGATCGTCACCTCGGCCGGCACGACGTAAGGGAAAGGCAAAAAGTCGATGTGGATGCCCATGCCGCGACCCTTCCCGGTCACCCAAAGCGACCCGCCGATGCAGTGGTGATGCTCGCCAAAAATGCTCTCCAGGACGGCGATCACATCATCTTTGTCTATGTATTGCAGCATCTCGGGGTCGTGCTGGTAGTCGCTGGCGAGTTGCTTGTTAAAGCACCACTTCTCAACTTCATATTGCGCATCGTCGCCGCCCAGGCCGTCGATCTTGTCGCGGAATGCCTGAACCTCCTCGTGGTTCAGGACGCCGGGGAAGATGCAGTAGCCGTCGCGGTGCATGCCGAGGATCGCGGCTTCCAGGTCGAACTTCTCCGGATAGGGCAAATTCGGGATGTCACCGGTTTCCATCGTGTTCCCACTCGCACGGCGAACGTTGTGTCCGTTGAAGACTGCCATAGGCGGCTTTTACCCAATATCCGTGGCGAAACGATTTTTCGTCGGGCTGAAGCAACTGACCCTTGACGAACGTATCTGAAGACAAAAGTGGGGTCAATTGTTATGAAACGTTTAAGACACTCGCCAAGGTGGACGGCAGTTAGTTAAGATGAGCGGAGTGCCGTTTTCGCCCACGGTTTCGGCGAGGCGCGGCATTTTGCGCAGGAGAGAAATGCATCTCGAAGACCCTAACGTTCGAACGAACTTCGCCGGTGACTCCAGTGCGTTTGGCCGCAGCGATAGCCGGGTAGGCGGGTTGCTGGAAGACGACGGCCCCATCCCGCAGATCGCCCGCGTTGCCTTGTTCACGGACACGTTTTCCGAAGTAAACGGCGCGGCCCATACGTTGCGAAAAGTCGCCGAGATGATGGAGCGGCTAGGGATTCCGCTCGACGTCTATTGCTACGGACCAGAAGAAGGCGTTGAGGTTCGTGGCTGCGTCACCATCCGTCGGTTCAACCACCGCCTGGCGCATAACTATTACGAGCGGATGAGCATCGAGCTGGCGCCCGATTTTCGAATCGGAAAGGCATGGCGGGATGCGATGCAAAGCAACCCGTACACCGTGGTGCACCTCGCCACGCCGGGCAGCATGGGATTCACCGGCCGAAACCTCGCCGCCCGATTCGGCGTGCCGGTTGTGGGGACGTACCACACGCACTTTTCCGACTACACCGGGTTGCGAAGCGGCCCCGCCGTGCGCAAAGTGATCTCCGACGCCACCCGAAACTTCCTGCGCTGGTTCTATGCTCCCTGCAAATGGGTGCTTTGCCCAACCGAAGGTTGCGCGCAGGATCTGCAAAGGAAAGGGTTCCGAAACCGGCTTGGCGTGTTTTCGCGCGGTATCGATACGGAGCTCTACTCCACCTCGAAGCGCAAGCGGACCGATGACCGAATCGTGACCGCCTACGTGGGACGATGTGCCCCCGAGAAAAATGTGCAGGCTCTGCCCGAAATCGTCGAGGGGATCGAAAGCGACCTGTGGGTGATTGGCGACGGCCCCGAGCGACCGATTCTGGAGCAAAAACTGAAGCATGGCCGCTTCACGGGCTACCTATACGGCGAGGAGCTGGCCACCGCGTACGCCGACGTTGAGCTGTTGCTATTCCCATCGACTACCGACACCTTTGGAAACGTGGTGCTAGAGGCGATGGCGTCCGGCGTGGTTCCGATCGTTGCGCGCGGTCCCGGCCCCTCGGACTTTGTGACGGACGGCCTGAACGCCATGGTTTGCGACGGTCCACAGGGTATGCGAGCGGCTTTGCGCAAGCTGGTCGCCGATGGCGAGATGCGGACGTCGATGCGTAAGCAGGCAGTTGACTATGCTCGGCAGCGCGACTGGCAGCGGGCGGTGAAGGGATTGGTTCGGTATTACGGTTTGGCGGCCAATCCTTGACCATCCGGGCGTACCAACCCTCCGACCGAGCCGCCGTCGAACAGATTTGCATCCGCAACGGACTGCGAGGCAAGCTAGAAGACTATTTCTGTGATCCTGAGTTGTTCGCGAACCTTTGGCTGTCCCCGTTCTTAGACGGAGAGCCGGAATCTTCTTGGGTCGCCGAGCAAGACGGGGAAGTGATCGGCTACCTTGTCGCCGGCATCAAGCCCAAGTTTAAGCGTCGGGCGGCTCGGTCGTTGCTTCCACATTTAGGGCGGTTGCTGGTGAATTACATGAGCGGTAAGTATCGTTCACATCCGGCCAGCGGTCGCTTTGTTCGATGGATGTTGACCCGCAGTTGGCGGGAAACGCCGCCCGCGCCGGCCGGGGCATCCAACTTCCACTTCAATGTCTCGACCGATAACCGGGGAGGGAAGCGGGCCGGGGACGCCTTGCTAGATGCCTACTTTAGCGCGCTTCGGGCGAAGGGAATCTACCGGTTTTACATCCACATTTTCGGCTCGGCGGGGAAGCGAGATCTTCATTTCTACCGTCGCATCGGGTTTAAACTCACGGCGGTTCGGCGGTGTTCGTTGTTCGAACGGGAGACCCTCGTGGCCACACTGGTGCGCGTGACGCCGGAGTTTGTGGATTTCCACGATTTTCGCAAAGTGAAACCGGCAAAGATTGCGGTCGTGGTATTCGGCACGGATGGGCTTGACCAGCTTAAGAGCGACCTGGATGGTCAGGCATTGCCACCGAACGAGACGTTCATCATTGCACCGGCCTCTACGGTACCGGCGGTGGAGGGCCTGATGGTGCTGGATACAACCCTTGCGAATGCTCAAGACAGCATTCTTGCCGCCACGGACGCGGACTTCATTTTCTTGCTGTCCTCAACACGGAGGATAGCAATGGACCACATCGCGGTTGCGGTCGCGGGAATGGCGGATGACCCAACGTCATCCCCGATTGGTAAAGATCTATGGACCCGCGACCGTCTGCTGCGGGCAACCCCCGAAGAGCTCGCCGCGCACATCGAGTTAAGCTAGCGGCATGCCGCGCCGTTGCGCGGGCGCAAGCGGTGATGGTCAGAAGCCAGTCCGGCGCTTGAATGCTTCCCAAGGAGTGGGCAAAAAGGTTCCGTCGGCAAAGATATCCGCGTTGGAGTTCGGCGAACCGCTGATCCAAGCTAGCTTTGGCGACTCCCGCATGTCCGGCTGCTCGATCGTGGTCCACCCATCCTCGTTCAGGATCTTGTCGAGCGTCGGGTAGCCACTTGCCCCCGGGACCGGTTTCAGGCCGTATTTCGCGGGCTTGCCTCGATAGGGCACCCGCACGTAGTGGTATCCCGAGCTGGCTCGGAGGTACACGACTGCGACGCCATCGAGCGTCCCTCGCGCATTCGGGTAGTTCCGCGAGAGCTCCGCGCCTAGCTGGGTCGCAACGGCCGCATCGGTCACATGACGCTGATACCGTTCGCCGGTCCGGGTCGTAATCAGCACCTCGGTGAACGTACGGGCCTGATTCCGCCTTGGGATCGCGATGAAAACAAGGACTGCCCCAAGAGCAACGCCAATCCCAACAAGTAACGGCTTTTTCATGGTGAAATAGATACTACGGTTGCGTTAGCCATCGGTTAAGCTTTTTGGAACGATATGACTACCGAGCAGGCGATTGACCTTCTGGCCGACTTCCTGGCCCTGCGGGACCCGCTTCCGCCGCGCGCGGATGCGGCGATCTTGCTGGGCAATGCGGTGGTCGCCTGCGCCGATGTGGCGGCGCGCCTGTTGCGCGAAGAAGTCGTGCCGTACGTCGTGCTCAGCGGCGGCATTGGCCACTCGACGCCGCTGCTCCAGCAAGCGAGCGGCATCGGCGACGCAAACCTCAGTGAGGCGGAAATTTTCGCAATTCTGTTAAACGAACCCGGCATCGATAGCTCCCGGTTGCGCCTGGAAACGCGCTCGACCAACACCGGCGGGAACGCCCTCGAGAGCCGCCGACTCCTGGAGCCGAACCTGCCCGCCAGCGTCATCCTCATTCAGGACCCGACGATGCAGCGGCGGTCCGACGCCACGTTTCGGCACGTGTGGCGCGATGCGGGAACCCGATTTTTCAATGCGCCGCCGTGCGTGCCAACCCACGGCCCCGTTCCGCCGTACTGGGATCATGACCGGTTCATCGGGCTGCTTCGGGGCGAGATTCACCGCCTGCGCGACGACGCCAACGGCTACGGCCCGAACGGCAAGGGGTTCATCGTGCACGTCGACATCCCGGCCGAAGTCGAGCGCGCCGCCGCCATTGTCGCCGCCGCCTACCCGGAGTCCGCAAACCGATGACGTTTGACGCTCTCACCTTGTTCTGGGTGCTCGTGGCCTACGTAGTGGGTAAGTTTCCGATTGAAGCCTTTCGTCGATTTCGTCCGGTCTTGAAAGACGATGGCTCGCTACTTACGGTCGCCGAAGTGCAAGCAATCTATAACCGGAAATCACCCATGGTCGTGCTTCAGCAGTATATAGCGGTCATTTTTTGCTTGCTGTGGACGGTGCTTGTGTCGACATTCGGCTTTCCCCAAGATGTGAGAGATCTGTTTTCCTTGCTGCGCGGGTTTGACTTCCTCCCATTCTGGCTTGCACTAATGCTCTGCATCGCTTACCTCGATCGCACCTTTTGGGTTCGTTCCTTCATCCGAAAGCATCCCCGGTTCGAGGGCTCGCAATTGCCGCTTTCGACCCAGATCCTCTCCATGCTCACGGTCATCGTTCCGTTGATTCTCGCGGGTATTGCCATCTTCCCCAGTTCCGATAGTGATTTTGATTTATTGTTACTTGGCGTCGCGTTGTTAGGGTTAGTCATTGGTCAACTCACCATCCTCAAAATCTTATCGAAAGCTCAGCGGCCCATCCCCGCCGAGTCCTCGCTGGGTATGGCGCTCGAAAAGGTTTGCGGGGAGTTTGGCATCCAGCCGAAGCGCTTCCTGCTCGTTCCTGGCACCGTCGCGAATGCGGCCGTCTTTAAGGATGGAAGCATCATGTTGACGACCGGACTCGAGGAGTTGCTTACGGAGAGGCAGCTGATCGGCATCATGGCCCACGAACTTTCACACGCCAAGGATGGCGACGCGAAAAAGCTTTCCCGGCTCTTGGGCGCGTTGAACGGCATTGTTTTGTTGATTCTCGGATGTCATATTGCCCTAATCCTTCAGGGCCAGTTCTTGCCGCCAGGCCCAGACATTATTCAGCTCATCTTAAACTACATGGCCGTCACGCCGTCGTTCCTGCTCGCGTTTTACACCGCGTACTCGCGCCAGCTCGAGTTCAAGTGCGATCGGGTCGCCGCCGAGCACGGTTATGGGCCGGCCCTCGCCGAGGCGCTTGACATCCTTCACCGCTACCAGATGATGCCTTCCGTCTGGTCGAAGGCATTAGGTTGGCGACTCACCCACCCTTCGCTTCGCGACCGCCTCGCGGCAATTGCGCGGCACGGTGCACACCGATGACTTTTGACGCTCTCACGGTTCTCTTTGGTCTCGCAGCGTTTGGCGGGGCCTACTGCTTGTTCAAATGGTATCGCCGACCGGAAGTCTGGCTGAATGACGACGGAATGCCGCCAAGCGAAGCTGAGGTGCAGGCAGCCTACAATCGAAGCGTTCCGGTAAAGGTCATTGGGCAGGCACTTCTGTTAAGCTTGTGCCTTATTTGGCCCGTTCTTGTTTGGTTACTAGGAATGCCGAAAGAAGACGACATGCGGTATTTTATGCCTGCTGCAGTGAGCGGTATTTTTATCTCGTGTTCTGTAGGTTGCATAGCTGGATCTTATCGGCAATTGATTTGGAGTCGCTCTTTCGTTCAGAAACATCCACGTTTTATAGGAGCTACTCCGGGTTCAAATTTGCCAGTTTTCAGGGCGTTGCCCGTCGCGCTACCATTGGCATTTTTCGGTGCCGGAGAATTACTTCTTCGTTACGGTGTGCGCTTTTGGCCGTTCTCGTCGGCAGCACTACTGTCGTATTTCGTCGCTGAAACTCGAGTTTCCGGACTTCGCGAAGGACAGCTAGTGCGACTTCCCGCCGATGACCCACTTGTTCCTGAGGTCAGCCGAGCCTCGGAAATCGTCGGCGTCCCGTGCCAACATCGATTTCTGGGTCCGGACATGGATCCGCAAGTCGGCTGTGAGCCATTCGACCGTTTGCTGATTCCGATGTGCCTGGTTGAACTCCTTTCGCGAGATCAACTCGTCGCAGTCGTTGCTCGCAGACTCGTTTTCGAAAAGGAGAAAGGCGACGATAGGATTAGACGACGGGCGGCGACCGTCGTCATACCCACCGTCGTCCTCGCGTTTATCCTACAGTTTCAGTACCATGGTGGGTCCCTGCCATTGGCCCAAGCCGTGCCAATCGCGCTTCTTTTGCTCACAGTGTCGATCCCGCTGATCGTCGGAGTTACATCGGCCTATTCGCGCAAACTCGAGCTGGACTGCGACCGAAAAGTCGCCGAGCTTGGTTACGGACCGGCCCTCGCCGAGGCGCTCGACATCCTGCACCGCTACCAGATGAAGCCTTCCGTGTGGTCGAAGGCGTTGGAGTGGCAAATGATGCACGCCTCGCTTCGCGATCGCCTTGCGGCAATTGCCCAGCACGAACTAAAGCGATGACGTTTGACGCTCTCACCGTTCTTTGGGGCTTAGCGGCGTTTACAACGTCCTACGGGATGTTCAAAGTGCTTCTTGGACCACGTGTCTACTTACGCGACGACAGCACTCCGCCGAGCGAAGCCGAAGTCCAGGCAGCCTACAATCGAAGCGTTCCGGCTAAGGTCATTGGTCAGGCGCTTCTCTTGAGCTCATGCTTGATTTGGCCAGTACTTGTATGGGTGCTGGGAATGCCTGAAGAAGGTGAAGAGCATTATATAATTTTCGATGGATTAGGTCTCGTTTTAATTGCAGTCGCTGTAGGCATCGTGGCGGGACGCAATCGGCAATCGGACTGGAGTCGGTCTTTCGTTCGAAAGCATCCGCAGTTCGACAGAGCGATGGCGAACTCGACACTGACCATTTTCTCAACGTTTACCCTCGTGGTCCCACTCGCCATCATTGCGGCTGGAGCAATACTTCGTCGTTTTGCGCCTAACTCTTTGCCGTTCACAATTACAGCGATGTTAATGCAAGCCATCCTACCAGTTGTGGCTGCCGTACGTGGCGACCGCCTGCCGAAAGAGTTTCCCGCTGAAGACTCACTTGAGGCCGAGGTTAGCCGCGCCTGCGAGATCGTTGGCGTTCCATCCGCGCAACTGTTTCTGATCCCAGGTATGAGGCCGCAAGTCGGCGTGGGGCCCGGCAACCGAGTGGAGATTCCCGCTTGCCTGGTTGAACTGCTCTCGCGGGAGCAGCTGGTCGCACTCATCGTTCGTCGGCTAGTTCAGGAGAGGGACAGAATTGACCATTGCCTCGGACTCCGGGCGTCGGCTGTTGTAGCGCCGATTGCGACGGTCGGGGTTATCCTCCTGTTTCGGCGGTATGAGGTGTCCTTCCCCTTGGCACAAGTGATTCAAATCGTGCTTCTTTGTCTTGCTGCGTCTGTTCCGATATTCATTGGACTTACAGCGGCCTACTCTCGAAAACTTCAGCTGGAATGCGATAGGAAAGTTGCCGAGCTCGGCTACGGGCCGGCCCTCGCCGAGGCTCTCGACATCCTTCACCGCTACCAGATGAAGCCTTCCGTCTGGTCGAAGGCGTTGGCATGGCAAATGATGCACGCCTCGCTTCGCGATCGCCTTGCGGCGATCACGAACACCCGGCCGATTACGGCACGAACCGGTACGTCTGAATCTGCTGGCGCGTAAACGACACCGGCAGGCTTTTGTCGGCGTTCAGCGCAATCGCCTCCAGGTTCGTCTCGATGTGCGTGGTGCGGCGGCCGGACGTCAGCCCAGTCGCCAGCGAGACGCTGGACCGAACGTTCTGGTCCGACAGGTTCCAGAATCGCGCGATAATCCCGGAGCTGATGCCCTCTTCGCCGGGCTTCAGCGACCAGAGCAACAGGTTCGGGTCCTTCACCTCAAGCAGCGAGTAGGTGACTTCCGGATAGGACAGCGCGCCCGCGCCAAGCACCGGCGAGGCCGTGAACGGATTCTGGTGCTCCAGCGCGAACTTCATCGCGGCGGTCTGGTCGTACGGCCCGTGGGCGCGCAACGCAAACCGCTGCAGGAACTTGGTGGCCCCGTTTTGACCCTGGATGCCCCAACCGACGCCATCGACCTGGCCGCCGGCCAGCATGTTGATCTGCGGGGTGGTGGAGTCCAGGAAGTCGGTTCGACTTCGGCCGAGCTTGGCAAACGAGAGGTCGGCGTTCGAGAGCGTGACGCCGCGCTGCCCGTCGCCCGAGGTGATATCCGCGAAGTGGTTCACCGTAACGTAGTCGTACCGGCCCCGCTTTTCGGCATAGTCGCCGCCCTGCGATTTCAGTTTGTTGATATTGATCCCGCCCAACTCTTCGGTGCGAACCGTGGGCGAGGCGAGGTTGAAGCTGAACGCCCAATGCCGAACGTCGCCAAAGTTCTGGGTGATCTCGTTCTGGATGTCGACCCGGTCTGAGTCTCGATACAGGGTGATTGTCGTGGTGTGGGGAACTCCCGCCGAGCTGATGACGCGCAGGCTGACCGAGACCGGTCCACGATTGACCACCGCGAACGACTCGCCGTCAACGCGGTTGCCGGCAAAGTCGTTCAGCATCAGGCCGTCGATCGTCTGGGCAAGCTCAACGGAGCCGCGCCGCTTGTCGACGAAGCTGCGGATCGCGCCATCCCGCGCAACCACCAACCGAACGGCGGAGTTCTCGAAAACGCCGCCGACGGCAATGGTCGCAGCGTCGGTCTTGGGTGCCGAACCCGGCCCGGGCAAAATCTCGAAGACTCGGTATCCGGTCGAGGGAACGTCCGTGGCAAGGAACCGCAGGTTCAAAACACCATTAATCGTGACAAATTGGTGCGGCACGTCGCGGCTGCCGAGAAGGTCGCGGACGTGAACATCGGTCGGGCCGGTGTAAGGCCGATCGACGAACTCGGTCCGCGTCCAGCTGAGCGGATTCACCACGTAGAACCGCACCGCCTTTCGCAGCCGCGGCAACATTCCGCCCAGCCGCGTTAGGCCGGCGTCGGTCAGCGAGTTCGCGTAGGCTTCGATTTGGGTGGCAAGCTCTTCTTGCCAGGCGGCGCGGGCTTCGCGGCTGACCGGTCCGTCGGCGGTCCAGTCGTGCTCCCAGTAAAGCCCAAGGTTCGTGAATGCCTGGTCGCGGGCCTCGATGAACGGCGTCAGGAACGTCGGGTCTTTTCGGCTGACCAGCGTCGCCACCAGCTCGGCGGTGCGGAGCTTCTCCATGGCGCGGCGGACGCGGGCGGTCGTCTCCACCATCGAGGCGGCGTAAAGCTCCCACTCGTTGCCGTAAGTCACGGCCTCGGACGGCGTGACCTTGGCGTATTCCTTCTCAAAATCCTGGAAGAAGTCGATCTGGTTCGAAGCGATGACCTGCCGCGTGGCGGTCGTCATGTTTTGGGCGACGATATGGAAGTGGTCAACCTGCGGGTAGCTGCCAGGGTTTGGCAAGTACGGCTGGCCGGTTTTGCGATCCAAGGCATCCCAGCCGAACCCAAACGCACCCCGCACTTTGAACGGCACAGCCGCCCCTTTCGCGCGGTACCGGCCTAGGAAATTGGTGTCGGTATCCAGAAAGTTGACCGCTGCCACCGGGTTGAACGCTTCGGCGTAGCCGCCGCTACTCATATTGCCTTGCGGCGACAGTGAGTGCCACTTCATCAGGATTCGGCGGCCGTCTTTTCCGGTCCAGTAGTAGATCTCATGGTCGCGCGCGGCAAGGTCGGCTTGGTTGGTTTGCGAAACGCAGCCGCATACGCCGCGCCACGAATACTTGGCACCGGAACCGGAGAACAGGGAAGCCAGCCCCAGCGGCAGCGTTTGGTTTTCCATCGCGTTCACAAGCTGGAACCGCATGGCGAAGCGGCGCTCCAGCCGACCAGGATAGTACATGCCGCGAAGCACGGCCTCGGTCGGCGTCCCGCCGTAGCACGAGACCAGGGTGTTCAGCGGGGAGCTGATTGTGCCGTCTTTAATCTTGGCGATCAGCTTTTTGAAGGCAGGCAGGCTCTTCTTGCGCTCATAGTTCCAAAGCCAGTAGTTGCCATCGGTGTTAAACCGCGAGCGGTACGGCGAGGCATTGCCGGCCGTCTGGTCGCCGAGAGCGATGTAGTAGTCGAGCATGTCGACAAAGGACTGGTTGTAGGTCGCGGCGTCGGCCGTCCAAAGGTAGTCGGTGTGGTCGTCGTTGGCAATGTAGATTCGCGTTTGCGCCTGGGCAGAGCCAATCGCCGCGAGCAGGGTTAGGGAAAGAAAGCCGGCGAGGCGAAAAGACTTTGTGGGGAATCCAGGCATTACGAGAGTCTAGACAGAATCTGCTCCGCCGAGGTTCGCCCGGTTTCGGCAGCGCCGTTCATATATCCTCCAAACGCCTGGCTGACATGCTCTCCGGCGAAGAAAAGATTGCCAACCGGCCCGGAAACCCTTCCAAAGTTTGTGTACTGGCCCGGACCGAAGGCGGAGTAACTGCCCAGCGCAAACGGGTTCGTGGTCCAGTTCACGCCGAACTCAACCCCGTTTGAGGCCCCGCCACTGCCCGGGAAGACGCGGTCGAGATTCGCCCGCCACCGGGCGCTGAGTTCCGGCGGCGTGTTCTCCGGCAGGCGCGCCCCTTTCTCACCGCCCAGGTAGATCGTGATGGCCCCGGCCGTGCCCGGCTGCAACTGGCTGCTGTCCCAACCGGACTGTGCGGGAAGGTCGGTAAAGAAGTAACCGCTCTGGCCTTGCTCGCGCCACGTTCTGCGCTCGAATCCGAACACCTGCTTACCGTTAGTGCCGTAGGCCATCGTTTTGATGGATTTGGCAAGCGCCATCGGCAGCGCGACGTCAAGCTCGACGCGCCGGAGCACGGTAAACGGCAGCGTGAGCAGGAGAAAGTCGGCGGCCACTTCCTGCGTGCCGCCATCCGTGTCGAACGTCGCCACATAGCCGTGGCCGTTTGACCGAACGGCCCGCAAAACGTGGCCAAGATGCAGGCTTTCCTCGCCAAGTTCCTCGGCCATCGCCTTTGGGATCTGGTCGTTTCCGCCAAGAACTTTGAATCCGTAAGAAATCCCGCCGAAGGTCTCCAGCATCGCCGCCGGATCCATCCCGATTGCCGCGAGCATGTTCAAAGCGGATTGATCCGCCAGCGGCGCGCCGTATTCGGTGAGGAAGGCGACGTCCAGGAGGCGGTAGAGCCATCCATCGGCACCGGCGGAACGAAGGTACTCGTCCAGCGACATCTGATCGAGGTGCTTTGCCAAGGCATTATGCGAACGGTGGTTGGTGTATTGCAGCCCACGCTGATCGCTCGCGACTCCTTCTGCCAGCGGCCGAAGGGCTTTCTCTAGCTCCCGGACAGACCGATGCCGACCCTCAAAAAAGAAAGTGTCGCCGAGCCTGGTTTCGCGCTCCTGGCCCAGGCTCAGGAGCGGCAGCGAATAGCGCTCGGCAAGTTCCAACATTTCCGTATGGTCGGGGTCGATGAACTCTCCGCCCGCCTCGGCGACGATGCCGGGCGCGATGCGATCGCGAATGCTACGGATGCGGCCGCCAACGCGATCGGCGGCCTCATAGACGGTCGCCTGGTATCCCGCTTGGCGCAGGTGCAACGCCGCCGAGAGCCCGGCGATTCCGGCACCCATAATGACAATCTTCGCCGCATCCTTTCCACCTTCCCACAAAGGCGCTGCTTTGGCCAAAGGGTAAGGCGCAGTCTGCCGTTGCGCCTGGCGTGGGAGCCGGATTCGACGGAGACGAGGATTTCGGCCGCTGGGAAACGCCACGTCGGTATATGACGCCGGGGAGGGGCGTGAAGGCAGACGGAAAAATCTCCGTCTGCCTTCGATTGTTTACTTGAAGCCGGGCAGGAACTCGGCTTCGACTTCGAACAGCTCGTTGACGAGCGCCTTGATCTCGGCCGGGGCGCAAACCGCCGCCGTCAGCGGGTCGTGGTACAGCGCGAACGTCGCGAGTTCCTTGGACTTGTGAATTGCGGCATCGGCCGCGAGGTCGAACATCCGCATGTTCGAGTCGCAAACCGCCGCCATCTGCTTGGGCAGTCGGCCATAACGAATCGGCTGGATCTTGTTCTGGTTGATGAGACAGGCAACCTCAACGCAACCGTCTTGCGGAAGGTTTTCGATGCACCCGTTGTTGGCCACGTTGCCGTAGATCACGGTCGGGGCGTTCTTCTCGATCGATTCGATGATCCAAGCGCCGTACTCCCAGCTTCGCTCGGGCTTGATCTCCTCTTCGCCGCTAAATAGCTTGGCGCGGTACTCCTCTTGGTTCTTTCGCCAGGTGGGCCAGTTGTTCGCGTAGAAGCTCTCTTCGCCTCGGTAGCCGGTGTCGGTGTATTTCTCCAGCAGATCTTTGCGCTTTCGGTAGTAGGGCAGGTACTCGCTGAGGTGGCCGCTCGACTCCGTGATGAACGCGCCGAAGTGCCGCATCATGTCCGACCGGACCGGCTCGTCCTTGGAAAACTTCGATTCGCGGTCGTTCGCCTGCTCCATCAGCATCGGGTAGAGGCTCTGACCGTCCGGACCGTTGAACTCGGTGAACCAAGCGAGGTGGTTGATGCCCGCGCACTTCCACTGAACCTGCTCGTACGGAACACCGGTGTAGCCGGCAAGCTGGTGGCTGGAACCCTGGACGCTGTGGCAAAGGCCAACCATCGGCAGGTCGACGGTGCGAAGCGCCGCCAACATCATCATGTTCATCGGGTTGGTGTAGTTAAGCACCGTCACCTGTGGGCAAAGCTCTTTGGCGTCGCGCAGGATGTCGAGCCAAACCGGCACGGTTCGCATGCCCTTCATCAGGCCGCCGGGGCCGATGGTGTCGCCGATGTTCTGGCTGATACCGTACTTCAGCGGGATGTCGTTATCGAACCGCACGCAGGCCATTCCGGAAACTTCGATCGAGTTGACGATATAGTCGGTACCCGGCAGCAGTTCGCGGCGGTCGGTGCTGGCGCGAACGACCCATTTGTCGGACTCGCCGACGGCCTCTAGAACCTTCACCATCAGCTTGCGGCTGAGTTCCAGGCGGTCGGCGTCGATATCGACCAGCCGAAGCTCGCCCCCCAGGTTGTCTGGAATCAGAACAACGTCCTTCAGAACGCTGTTCGTAAATCCAGAACCCGCACCCATCATGGTGACATTGATCTTTCGCGGCATTGCGCCCGGTAAGCCCCGGCGGCGATCTTCTTTGGTGTGCTCGATATGTCCTTTGGTTTCCTCGGCCATAGGCATAACGATAGCAGACTCTAGATCGAAAGAGTGAACGGTAGCGATCTAGAGTCGCTTACGCCTTTCGCTTACGCCTTTCGATTACGTCGCAGAAGCGCAAGGGCTCCTACGCCAAGCACGGCAAGCGAAGCCGGTTCTGGAACGGGCGGATTTGGCGGAGCCTGTGGTTCGATCATCCTAAGTGTGATCATTGCTGACTGGCTTGCCGCAGCGGGATACCACGGGGTGGAACCGCGGTTGCGACCAACTCCCAAGTTGAAGTGCAGTCCTATATCGGTTCCATACACGTAAGCCGGTAACGGCACATTCAAGAAAATTGTGCCGAGTTTCCCGGTTCGAGTGTAGGCCCCAACAAAGTCCGCGTGGGGTTGATTATCGGTGGCTCGGGGTGCCGCGCTGAAAGACGCTTGTATATAGTCGTCCATCGTCTCCCCGAAGGTAAGGACGGGGGAAGCAAAGGCGTCCTCCTCCGTGAGAGTCAATGAGCCGTACACGTCGAAGGAGAAAGTGAAAGGAATGTTCAAGGACCCGTCATCAATCAGGAAGTCCCGGTAGAACTCTACGTACGTCGTATCCAGATGTAGGAGGGCAGCGTGGGCCGAGCTGGCTGCCACGAGAACGGCGGACACGAAAACGAACTTTTGCATGAGAACGGACCTAGAAGACAATCCAAACCCCAATGGGATCGGAAAACAAAACTGCCATGCTGTGGGTCGGAACGCTTAGTCCCTGCACCGCAGCACCTTTTATGGAATTTCCGACGGCCGGAAGAACCTAGAAGGCAGACTGTGATTTGTTTGAAAAGTTTACCTTGGTCCCCTGTTGGCAGAGCGGAAATCGGCGGCAACCAATCCAACCCCGCGAGAAGACGCTGAAACGGCGCGAGGCCATATACTTAGAACAGAGCGATATGAATCGAACCGGCGGAAGTAAATCGGATAGCAAGTTAGTTCTCCTCATCGAGGACAACACGGACGACGAGCGGCTTACCCTGCGGGCGTTGCGCAAAAACAACGTCATGAACGAGGTCATCGTTGCCTGCGACGGGCAGGAGGCGGTGGACTACCTTCTTGCCGAGGGCAAGTTCGTGGGCCGGGACGTCTCGCTACTGCCGTCGCTCATCATCCTCGACCTGAAACTGCCGAAGCTGAGCGGGCTTGAGGTTTTGGAAAAGATTCGGGCGCACGCTTCCACGACCTGCGTCCCGGTGGTGGTGCTAACCGCCCTTGAAGACGCAAACGAGCGGCGCGCGGCCTATGAGAAAGGGGCGAACAGCTTTGTTCGCAAGCCGACGGACCCGGAGGAATACTCCGAAGTGATCCTGCAAACGGCCATGTATTGGCTGCTTTTGAACCAGTCGGCCTAGGTTTGGCGGGGGCCTTGTAATTTTTGAACCCACGTGCCATACTCTCCTTCTGTTCGCGGGAGTAGCTCAGTGGTTAGAGCGCCGGCCTGTCACGCCGGAGGCCGCGGGTTCAAGTCCCGTCTTCCGCGCCATGTGCCGCTGTAGCTCAGTCGGTAGAGCATAGCACTGAAAATGCTAGGGTCACCGGTTCAAGTCCGGTTGGCGGCACCACCATTCCCATGTTTGCGATTCGCACGCATGGGTTTTTTCTTTAGCTTTTGATTCGCCGCCGGTTGGTTTTTACCGCCGTGGCAGATTCTGCGACCCCGCTGGGGTCGGTTGAACCGGCCGCTCGCGTTCCCCGGGGTCTTCGACCCGCGGCTAACTTCGGCGATCCCTCCAGGATCGTGGGCCGGATGCTTATCCTCGCAAATCCTGATCCAAATCGTTCGGAAGTCGAACGTCGATCGTGATTTGGCAGTTTGGGTAGCCGCCGGTTGGTTTTTACCGGCGCAGCAGATTCTGCGACCCCGCTGGGGTCGGCTGAACCGGCCGCTCGCGTTCCCCGGGTCTTCGACCCGCGGCTAACGTCGGCGATCCCTGCGGGATCGTGGGCCGGATGCTTATCCTCCGACGTGCGGCTCCAATCGTTCGGCCTCATGGACTTTGATCGTGCCGAGCCGCAAACCCGATCCTGGAGGGATCGCATACGATAGCCCCGGGTCGACGCCGGTCGACCCGGGGTCAGAGGCCTACCCAATTCCGCACCCCAGCGGGGTGCCAGAATCTAGAACTCGAGAGCGGAATCATGTGGTGCCGTTCATGTAGATTACGAACACAGAGTTGCACTAGAGGAGTGAGAGGCTAGAAGTGGAGCCCGAGGTAATCATCAAAATTACCAGCAACTGGAGTACTCCGGTGGAATTCTCGTGGGAGCGTCGGGCACTACTGCCGCGACCCGCTCTCAAAGGCGTCTCACTGACTTCCATGACAATTCGCGACTCAAATTTGAGTTGCTTCCGCGTGGAGGGCTGCGCCTTCCGTTCCTGCACCTTTGAAAGCTGCTCGCTGGAATCGGCCAGCGTCGGAAGATGCGAATTCATCGACTGCAGCTTTGTGGACACTGATTTGTCCTTTGCCACACTCGCTGAATGCAGTTTCACTGACTGCCAGTTTGTTCGCGTAAAGCTTCGCGGAGCGAGTCTTCTGGAAACTGACTTCGGCATCCTGCCTTCCGACTCGCTTGACGTGTCAACCGTAAGGTGGACCGAGGGCACGAAGTGGCCGACTTGGCTGACCGATTCAAACCTCATCCGAATAAGCGACGACGAAATCTTCCGTCGGATGGAAGCTGGCGAACCGATTCCATAGAGTGGAACGACGACAGCTTGCGGATGTATCAGAACCATACCGACAGAAATGATTGTCTGGTATCAGATTTATTATGGATACGGCAATATGATAGCGACGTTGCCCGGCGCAGAGCTTGTAAGCCCGCCCGCTAAAGCCCTTCTCCGAGCGGAGAAGGGACGGGATGAGGCCAAAAGGACCTGCTTAGATCGAAACCTGCCATGGCACTTCCACCAATTGCGCACGTCTCCGCCTCATCCTAA
The DNA here is from genome assembly GCA_945881865.1 of Fimbriimonas ginsengisoli Gsoil 348. Lineage (GTDB taxonomy): Bacteria > Armatimonadota > Fimbriimonadia > Fimbriimonadales > Fimbriimonadaceae > Fimbriimonas > Fimbriimonas ginsengisoli_A. The sequence continues at coordinate 17,792 of CAMCVK010000019.1, forward strand.
TCCTTCTCCCGAGGGAGAAGGACTTTAGCTTCCCGTGCTAGGCTCATGCCGCGGTTCAAGATAGGAGAATTGCCACATGCTATTCGCGGCGAACTTGTCAGGTCGCCCGATGAAGCCCTTCTCCGAGCGGAGAAGGGATGGGATGAGGCCAAAAGTACCAGCTTAGATCGAAACCTGCCATGGCATTTCCACCAAAGGCGCACGTCTCCGCCTCATCCTAGTCCTCTTCCCGAGGGAGAAGGACTTTAGCTGCCCGTGGCCGGCTCGCTCCCCACGCCGAATTCGTAGGCTTGCGCAGTTGAGCCCTTCTCCGAGCGGAGAAGGGATGGGATGAGGCCAAAAGGACCAGCTTAGATTGAAACATGCCTTGGCATTTCCACGGAAGTCATACTGGCCCGCCTCTTCCTTCTCCTTCTCCCGAGGGAGAAGGACTTTAGCTGCCCTTGGTCGATTTGCTTCCTGCGCCGAATTCGTAGGCTTGCGCAGTTGAGCCCTTCTCCGAGCGGAGAAAGGATGGGATGAGGCAAAAAGTACCAGCTTAGATCGAAACCTGCCATGGCGTTTCCACCAAAGGCGCACGTCTCCGCCTCATCCTAATCCTTCTCCCGAGGGAGAAGGACTTTAGCTGCCCGCACTCGGCTGGTGCAGCAGCTTCAGAGTGTATGATGGACACGGCAACATGGTGGCGACTTTAAGCGGGTCTGGCTGGGGCTACAGCATCTCGAACCGACGGACTATCTGTACCGACCCAACCCGCCACAACGGCTCCAACCTCGGCCGCAAGGTCGGCAACGAATCCGATTTGGTCCACATGCGTGCCCGCTACTCCGACCCCAGCGTCGGCGGAGATAAATGTAGGCAAGGCACGAACTGGTTTACGGGTTGCAAGAACGACCCTATCCCGTACGGGATGAACGCGGTAAAGGCTGCTTCCATCTCTCTCGTGTTTTTTCACGCTCTGCTGGTCACGGCACTGGCAATCGGCGCGTTTGCAGGTCTAAAAGGAGGTCGTGATGGATTCATCAGCCCAGTGGACTAGGAGTCAAATGATTTGGAGCGTGGTATTCGCGCTTCTGGCCTCCGCACTTCTCATCAGCCCAGTCGTGGTTCTCCATCGCATGCCGTTTTTTCAAACGATTGCTTGTCTATTGTTTGGAATAATTGTTGTCATCTTTGGGGCTACCAGGAATTCGGCTAGAGGACGAGTGGCGTCAATTGTCACCTACGGCGTCGGTGTTGTCGTATTACCGATAGCCGGACGGGGCCTCGGGTTGGCTGCAATCGCTGGCGCCGTCGCCGGAGGTGCCGTAGTTGTCGTGAATCTTCTCGGTCAAGATGGAAGAGATGACGAATAAGAGCGAAGCCATTTACCGATCATGCAAATGTTTCTGATCAGCGTAGCAAAGGACATTGGACAGGAGTTCTTCCGGTGAGGGAACTCGGTTGGCCAGCCTTCTTTCACGTCATCGGTGCGCTGTGGCTGTGCTGTCTTGGCTACTCAAAGCACCTCAGTGAGAAATGGCGGGACATTGTCAGCCCCATAGGTCTAATACTGATCGGGATCCCATATGGAGCCGTGACAACAAATCCGGTAGGGCCCTATGGCCTTAGTTTCGTCGCCAGGTTGACAATCACGGTTGGGCTCTACGCACTAATTCTTGTGTGTCTGTTCCAGATTATTCTGGCAAAGCGAAATGGGTCGACCGGTGCGGGCGATAGCACGTCGCTGCCGCAGTCTCGCGGTCCAGAGTACTACGCCAAGCGAGAACCGTACTACCGGATCGCGCTCTATTTGTTCGTGATATGGATGATAGTGTCGGCGATTCAGTTATTTACGCGTAAATAATGTGGATAAAATAAGGTGAGCCTAACAGACTCAACCGCATGAGCGAAAGGGAGATTGGCTTTGATTCAGACTAGCTCTAATATCAGTTGGATTCGGATTCCGGAAACGACGATAGAGTTGGGTCAGTCGGAACTGTCAGACGACGAACGAGAGAAATTTTCTAAGCATCACATTGTCTTGTCACCACCGAGGCGCGTTCATCTTGACGCGTTCGAGATGATGGAGTATCCGGTTGCGCAGGAGGTGGTCGCCCATGTTTTGGGCAGGGCCTACAAAACTCGCTTAAGCAAGTGCGACTTGCTACGTCCTGGGCAGCTCGGAACGCTCGTTTCTCAGACGGAGGCGGCCGAGGTTGCAAGATCCCTGGGTGGTGCGCTTCCATCAGAGGATCAATGGGAAGCGGCAGCAACCCTCGGAATTGCCGTCCAAAGGCTCCCGATTTCGACACGGCCCGCGCGTCACCGGTTGAAGGATTCGTCTGACATGGCAAGATCGCTTGCCGGAATAACGTCCGCTTCTGCGACCGGGATTAAGGGCTTGCAAGATGATCATTGCGAATGGACGTCCACCGTTGATCCGCTGAGCGGTTGGAGCATCGCCAAGGGCGCCTGTAAATGCGGAGTAACTCACCCCTATCGGCGATGTGAGCTTCGGGCCTCGGAGCGCTGGTGGAACTTGGGATTCAGGTGCGTTAGAGTAGAAAGCGGGTCGCCGGACAAACCTCGGCTGTCAGGAGCACAGGACGTCAACGGATAAATTAGCATGTTAGGAAGCCAAATGTTGTTGGTCACCAGCTCAGTGTTATTGCTGCCGATACTACTGTTTCTAGCAGCTATTCTTTGGGCCGAGCGTGTGTGCGAAGAGAGGCACGAAGTCTTTGAGGCCGTTTCTTCGGGTTGCCGTGTGCCGCCAGCGGACATCATTCGGGCCATCTGCTTGCCGTCTCAGATCGAGATTCTGTCCAACCCGAATGGCGCGGAAAGGCAGCTCTTGAAGTGCCACTCACTCGTCGATGCGTTGGCCGAAATTCCGGACTTTCAATCGAGTTCAAATCTTCGCGTCCTTGGGCGCTTGCGTGTTGCCATTCAAACCCTCCGGGAAGACTGCGCCGACAAGCTTGAAGCAGAGTTGATACGAACTTCCCTTTTGATTGCGAAACGGGATCTTGACCTGCTGCGTCGGCAGTACAGATATTTCGAGTCGAGCCAAGGGAGTCGCCTATGACCGAACAAAAATCCAAGCATCCGACTTTCCAGTCTCTGCAACCAATGCGAGTTCTGTTTCTGTTGCTTGAATTAGCCGAAAGGCCGTATGCTGTAGCCAAGGGAGGAACTTGGTGAACAAACGCGACCGCGACTTAGAATTCATCGGTGGGCTATTGGCTGTGGCCCTCGTGGCCCTCTCCAACAATCGAAGCACTTGGGCCGAAGGATTCCGGATTGTCCTGGCCATCGCGGTCTGCGTGATCATGGGCCTCCAAATCTATCGGGTTCTTCGTAGTCTAACAAAATAATCCTAACGAACACGGCAAGATGGTGGCGACTTGCTCCTCGCGCCAAACGCTAAGTCGGGGAATTTCTCGTGAGCTCTGAAGGATGATTATGTCCCCCTTTATTATCCTCTTTACGACTATGTTCGAGGCAACGATTGTAGCGTCTCGAACGGGCCAGCTATCGCCACGCGGTTTGTTGGTTCGGAGTGTCTCAGACTCCGTCGCGGTTGGCGGAACCTCCGGCGGTATCTGTCGTTGAGGCTTCGCGGCTCCGAAGCCTATTGGCTACTCGTACCGGCCGCTTTCAACGTCGTGGTCCTCATTGCCAATCTGACAGATTGGCTGCGCGTATGCCAAAACCTGTAATGCTGCCGGCTTCATATGGTCGCGACTGGTTCATACTCAATGCAATATGAATGGGATGCTCATCATGATTTGCATTGCAGGACTATTGGGAGGTCTCGCTTCCGTCGTTCTGCTCCGGAGATTTCCGAACCATTCACCAGAGTTTAGGGCCGTTTTTCCTATGCTTGGGATCGGACTCGGAGTCGGGATATTCGCCCTGATGTACATCTTCGTGAGGCGATGAGTATGCCGACGTGAAGCCCGGGTCTGCTCGTCATCATGAACTACGGCTTTACTGCGCTTGGGGTTGATATTGGGTCTACGAACGGGGACGTCTGGTATCCGATGTGTGATGGACACGGCAACTTGATCGCGATCTGCTCCATGTGACGGGCTTGTAAGCTCGCCGAGCAGCGCCCTTCTCCGAGCGGAGAAGGGATGGGATGAGGCTAAAAGTACCAGCTTAGATCGAAACCTGCCATGGCATTTCCACCAAAGGCGCACGTCTCCGCCTCATCCTAATCCTTCTCCCGAGGGAGAAGGACTTTAGCTGGCCGTGGCCGACTCGCTCCCAGCGCCGAATTCGTAGGCTTGCGCAGTTGAGCCCTTCTCCGAGCGGAGAAGGGATGGGATGAGGCCAAAAGTACCAGCTTAGATCGAAACCTGCTATGGCATTTCCACCAAAGGCGCACGTCTCCGCCTCATCCTAATCCTTCTCCCGAGGCGAAGGACTTTAGCTGCCCGTGGCCGACTCGCTCACCGCGCCGAATTCTCAAAGACCGGACACGAAAAATTTCGTGGAACGGCCCGCGCCGGCAGTGTCTTTCACGCCCCGGAATCGCAAAAACGCGACCCAGGAAAGACCCATGAAACTCTCGAACTTGATCATCATCGCATTCGCCCTCGTCAGCGCATCGGCCAACGCCCAGCTCTACACCCAGACCAACGAAGCCGCCGGTAACCGAATTGCCGAGATCCGGGTCAATCCGGATGGTTCCTTCGTCAAGCCGCGCTACTTCGCCACGGCCGGTCTTGGCTCCGGAAACGGACTCGGAATCCAGGGTGCCGTCGCCCTGACGCAAGATCGCCGATTCCTGCTTGCCGTAAACGCCGGCAGCAACGAAATTTCAGTTTTCCGTCTGGGCGGGGAAGCGGGCGCGGTCCTCGTATCGAAGGCTCCTTCCGGCGGAACCCGACCGGTTAGCGTCACCACGTTTGGCGACCTGGTCTACGTTGTCAACGCAACTTCGGCCAACATCGCGGGACTCTACATCAGCCCGAACGGCCAGCTTCAGCCGATTCCGGACTCCATTCAGCCGCTCAGCACGGCCAACGCAGCCCCGGGTCAAATCAGCTTTAACCCAGAAGGCGACGCGTTGTATGTAACCGAGAAGAACAACAACCGAATCACCTACTTCAGCGTCGACACGATGGGTCTGCCTTCAGCGCCCCAGTTCGTTCCGTCGCCGGGCAGCACGCCGTTCGGTTTTGGCTTTGGCCGACGCGGCAAGCTCATCGTCACCGAGGCATTCCCGGGAATCATGAACGCGAGCGCGGTTTCGGCCTTCACGACGAACGACTCGGGCCGACCGACGGTCGCCGCCGCAACCATTCCGACGTTCCAAACGGCGGCCTGCTGGCTTGCGGTAACCAAGAACGGCAAGTTCGCCTATGCGGCAAACGCTGCCAGCGAGTCGATTACGGGTTACCGAATCTACGATGATGGCACGCTTGCACTCCTCAGCCCGAACGGAATTTCCAGCCAGGTTTCGAAGGGTAGCGGCGCGACCGACCTCGCGGTCAATGAGTCGAACGGCCTGTGGATGCTGGCTCCCCGCGCGGGCGGAGTCGTCGCGTTCTCGGTGGATGCCGCCGGAAAGCTGACCCGCGGCGCCCGCATCTACAACCTGCCGAGGACGATCACCGGACTCGTCTACCGCTGATCCGTTAGCCCAGAACCCCGCCGCCCGGTGGCGGGGTTCTCTTAAAGTGCCCGGCCGCAGTGCATTTGCCAAAGGGCACCGCGCCCCGCTATGATGGTGGGCGGATGGTGACCCTTCCCGTGCTGCTCATGACTCTTACTTCGAATCTGCCGATGTGGCAAAACCCTGCCCCCACCGGAACCGACTGGCTGACCCGCCCGGTGGCCGCGAAATCCCAGGTCTACCAAGCCGACGGCGGGAAGTCGCTGGTCATCGCGAACGGCCTCGTCGCCCGCACCATCCGCATCGCCGGGTTCACCGGCACCACCGGGCTGCGGCAGCTGGAAACCGAGGAGGAATTCATCCGCGCGGTGCGGCCCGAGCTTCGCCTGACCCTGAACGGCACCGAGGAGAGCATCGGCGGCGCAACCGGCCAGCCAAACCACGCGTTTTTGCGGCCCGAGTGGGTGGACTCGATGGCGCCCGCCCCCAGCGCATTCGCCTACGAGGGCTTTAGCACCCAAGCGGTGGCCGAAAGGTTCGGCTGGGGGCGCGTTCGACCGTCCGAAGGCCGTGCCTGGCCGCCGGCCGGCGTCGAGCTGCGGCTGAAGTTCCGCGACGCCACAAGGGGCCTCGTCGCCGAGGTTTGCTACGAGGTCTACGACCAGCTTCCGCTGGTCTCGAAGCGGTTCATCCTGCGCAACGAGGGCGAAACAAGCGTCCGGCTCGACCGCTACGTGCTAGAGACCCTTGCGTTTGTGGAGGCCGAGAGCAACGTCGACGAAACGGCCCGCTGGACCCTTCCGAACTGGGCGATTTTGACCGACTACGCCTTCGGCGGCATGGGCACCAATGACCTCAACCAGACGCTGGCCTACCGGCCCGACCCGGAATATCTGACCCAGGTGAACTACGAGCGCACGATGCCGGCGCTGCTCGAGGTCGCCCCGAAGGCGGGGCCAGGCGTCACGCTGGCGCGCGGGGAGACGTTCACCAGCTTCCGCGCGTTTGAGCTACTGCACGACTCGCGCGATCGTGAACGGCAGGGGCTCGGGGTCCGCCGCATGATGCGCATGCTGGCCCCGTGGGGCACGGAAAGCCCGCTGATGATGCACCTGACCACGGTAGACGACGCCAAGGTTCGCGAGGCCATCGACCAGGCGGCTTCGGTCGGCTTTGAGATGATCATCCTCAGCTTTGGCAGCGGGCTGAACATGGAAGACACGAGCCCGGAGAACATCGCGAAGTTCAAGCGGTTGGCGGATTACGCAAAGTCGAAAGGGCTGGATTTTGGCGGTTACAGCTTGCTGGCCTCGCGCAGCATCAGCTTTGAGGACGACGCGATCAACCCGAAAACGGGCAAAAGTGGAGGCGCGCGGTTCGGTTATAGTCCGTGCCTGGGCAGCAAGTGGGGCATCTCGTACTTCGAGCGGATTCAAAAATTCATCGAGGAGACCGGCTTTACGATCCTGGAGCACGACGGCAGCTACCCGGGCGACGTTTGCGCCAGCACGCAGCATCCGGGCCACAAGGGCCTGGACGATAGCCAATGGACGCAATTCCAACAAATCACCAAGCTCTATCATTGGTGCCGGGAGCGCGGCGTGTACCTGAACGTGCCGGATACCTATGCCCTGCAGGGCGCAAACAAAACCGGCATGGGCTACCGCGAGACGAACTGGAGCCTGCCGCGCGCCGAACAACACCTGCACGCCCGGCAGAACCTCTTCGACGGCACGTGGGATAAGGCGCCGACCATGGGTTGGATGTTTGTGCCGCTCGTCGAGTACCACGGCGGCGGTCCGGCCGCGACCATCGAGCCTTTGCGGGAGCACCTGGCCGACTATCGGCAGCATCTTTACAACAACCTCGGCTACGGCGCCCAGGCGTGCTACCGGGGCATGCGGCTCTATGATTCACCCGAGACGCAGGCGGCGGTGATCGAGGCGGTGCAGTGGTTCAAGCGGCATCGTGCGATTTTGGAGGCAGACGTGATTCACCTGCGGCGGGCCGACGGGCGGGATTGGGATGGCATTTTGCACGTCGACCCGTTTGCCGGCAAGGGCACGCGGGCAATGGCGGTCCTCTACAATCCTCTGGGTTCCGCGATCACGCGGAAGGTGCCGTTGCCGTTGCACTTCGCGGGCCTTCAGGGCACGGTGAACGTTTCGACGGAAGGGAAGCGTTCGCGGCGGGCGCGGATTCCGGCGGGGGGCATCTTGCGATTCGAGGTGAAGATTCCGGCCGGCGGCTTCACGTGGGTGACTTTCGGCGAGTAAGTGTCTGGGGTTATTGCCGGCGTCCCGCCGGGTGAAAACCGGATGCGGAGCCGCGGGCACTCCCAAGCCCGGCGGGCTCAGGATTGATTCTGTGCCCTCCAGCCAGTCATAATGGAACGTTGACCGCGTTGCAAGGCGCGAGTTAGCGGGCGCGAAAATCGACCCCGTCAGCTCCTTCTTTGCCGCGCCAAGACCCCTAAAACGGAAATAGAATCCATGGCCCGAAGTCACGCACTCCACTCCATCCGCAATATCGGCATCGCCGCGCACATCGACGCGGGTAAGACGACGACGACGGAGCGAATCCTCTACTACACCGGCCGATCCCACAAGATCGGAGAGGTCCACGACGGCGCCGCCACCATGGACTGGATGGAGCAGGAGCAGGAGCGAGGCATCACGATCACCTCGGCTGCCACCACCTGCATGTGGCGCGTTTCGCGATTTGAAGACGAGAGCGGTAAGAACGAGTCGCCGCAATACAAGATTAACATCATCGACACGCCGGGACACGTTGACTTCACGGTTGAAGTCGAACGATCGCTTCGCGTCCTCGACGGTGCCGTTTGCGTCCTGTGCGCGGTCGGTGCGGTTCAGCCGCAGACCGAGACCGTGTGGCGCCAGATGAACAAGTACAAGGTTCCGCGGTTGATTTACGTCAACAAGATGGACCGAATCGGAGCTGATTTCTACAACGTGCTTGGCCGCGTCAAGGACCGATTGGGCGCGAATGCCGCCCCGATCCAGATTCCGATTGGCGCCGAAGGCAATTACCTTGGCTATGTCGACCTCATCACGATGAAGGCATCGGTTTACGACACCGACGACGACAAGGGCAAGACTTTCCGCGTCATCGACATCCCGGCCGACATGCAAGCCAAGGCGGACGAGTATCGCGAAATGATGCTCGAAGCTATTTCGGACTACGATGACGTTTTCGCCGAGAAGTTCTTGGGCGGAGAAGAGATCACCGTTGAAGAGATTCGAACCTCGCTCCGCGAGGGAACGCTCGCCAACAAGATCGTTCCGATGATCAGCGGATCTTCCTTTAAGAATAAGGGCGTCCAGGCCATGATCGACTCCATCGTTGAGTACATGCCGTCGCCGGTCGACATTGGTGCCGTGAGCGGCGTCGATCCAGACAACGAGCAGCCGATCTCGCGAGAGCCGGATGACAGCGCGCCGTTCAGCGCCCTCGCATTCAAGATTCAGAGCGACAAGTTCGTGGGTCGTCTCACCTACCTTCGCGTTTATTCCGGAACCCTCAAGAAGGGAACGGCCATCACGGTCGCCTTCCGAGACCCGGTTTCGAACGACTTCCGAACGCGAACTGAGCGCATCGGTCGAATCCTCGAAATGCACTCGAACCAGCGACAAGACATCGATATGGTGTACGCGGGCGAAATCGTCGGCGTCATCGGTCTTCAGGACGTGAACACCGGCCATACGGTCTGCGACGAAGATCACCCGATCGCGCTTGAGTCGATCAAGTTCCCCGAGCCGGTTATCCAGATCGCGGTCGAGCCGAAGTCTCGCGCCGACCAGGAGAAGTTGGGTACGGCCCTCATGCGCCTCGCTCAGGAAGACCCGACCTTCCGCGTGTTCACCGACCCCGAGTCGGGCCAAACGATCATCTCGGGAATGGGCGAGCTTCACCTTGAGATCATCGTCGACCGTCTGAACCGCGAGTTCGGCGTTCAGGCGAATCAGGGCAAGCCGCAGGTTGCATATCGAGAGACGGTTCGCGCCAAGGCAAAGGCCGAGGGCCGATTCATCCGACAGACGGGTGGTTCCGGTCAGTACGGTCACTGCTGGATCGAGATGGAGCCGCTGGAATCTGGCCAAGGATTCGTCTTTGAGAACAAGACGGTCGGCGGATCGATTCCTAAGGAGTACATCCCGGCCTGCGAAAAGGGAATCCGAGAAGGTCTCCTTAGCGGCGTCATCGCCGGTTACCCGGTGGTTGACGTTAAGGTCAGCCTTACGGATGGCTCGTACCACGACGTTGACTCGAACGAAAACGCATTCAAGCAGGCCGGACTTCTGGCCTTCAAGGAAGCGATGAAGAAGGCCATGCCGGTTCTCAAAGAGCCGATCATGCACGTGGAAGTCACCACGCCGCAGGACTACGTCGGCGACGTCATCGGCGACATGTCCAGCCGACGCGGACAGATCCAGGGCCAGGAATCGGCTGGCGGCGGCATCACCGTCGTCAACGGTCACATTCCGCTCTCGGAGATGTTCGGCTACGTCACGACGCTGCGATCGCTGAGCCAAGGCCGAGCGAACCCGAACGTGACGCCTTCGCACTACGAAGAAGTCCCGAACAACATCGCCGCCGAAATTACCGCCAAGAACTCGCGGTAAGTCTGCAAAAAGCCCGCCCTGCAACGCAGGGCGGGCTTTTCTTTGCCCGGCGACCTCATCAGTAAGATGCTCTGATCCACAATTGATCGGTGAAGACGACCATTGATCTCAGCCCGGAGGCATACTTAGTGGCAAAGTCGTTCGCCTCGGAGAGCAAGATCAGCCTTAGCAGTGCGGTCAGCCAACTCATCTTGGGAACAATTAAGGCTCCACCGACGCCATCCGAAAACGATGATTGGCCATCCGTTGCCGTAGGCCAATTTGTCACGGTTGAAGGCGTCAGGAATTTCCTAGACGAAGACGAGTGACTGTTCCGATTTGATTCCCCGCAGAAGACAAAATCAGTGCCGGAATACTCGCAATCCGTTCTGTTCAGAGTGTAAACTTACGAACGTCGAAGACCCGTCCCGCACGGTTGGGTGAGACCGAAGTAGGGCGACGGGTCGCCCCCCTCCATCCAAAGATTGGGATAAGAAAGAAAAAAACACATGGCACGAGCAAAGTTCGAAAGAAAGAAGCCGCACGTCAACATTGGCACCATTGGCCACGTCGACCACGGCAAGACGACCCTGACCGCCGCAATCACCGGCGTACTGGCTGAGAAGGGACTCGCAATCAAGCGAGGATACGCTGACATCGACTCGGCTCCCGAAGAAAAGGCGCGCGGAATTACGATCAACATTTCGCACCAGGAGTACGAGACGGATACGCGACACTACGCGCACGTCGACTGTCCGGGACACGCTGACTTCATCAAGAACATGATCACCGGTGCTGCCCAGATGGACGGCGCGATCCTCGTTGTTGCTGGAACCGACGGCCCGATGCAGCAGACGCGAGAGCACATCCTTCTCGCCCGACAGGTCGGTGTTCCGTACATCGTCGTATTCATCAACAAGATTGATGCGGTCGACGACGAAGAGCTTCTGGACCTCGTTGAGATGGAAATCCGCGAGCTGCTCAGCAAGTACAACTTCGACGGCGACAACAGCCCGGTCATCCGCGGCTCCGCCCGAAAGGCCCTCGACCAGGTCGAGTCCGGCAAGGTGGACTTCGAAGATCAGTACGTTAAGGCGATCCTCGAGCTTATGGCTTCGGTCGACTCGTGGATTCCGACTCCGGACCGCGACAAGGACAAGCCGTTCCTTACCGCAGTTGAGGACGTCTTCACGATCACCGGTCGTGGAACGGTTGCAACCGGTCGAGTTGAGCGCGGCCAGCTGAAGGCGATGGAAGAAGTCGAAATCGTGGGTCTCATGGAGGCTCCGCGAAAGACGATCTGTACCGGTATCGAAATGTTCCGAAAGTCGATGGACTACTGCGAAGCGGGCGACAACGTCGGCCTTCTCCTTCGCGGCATCGGCCGAGACGACATCGAGCGCGGCATGGTTATCTGCAAGCCGAACACGATTAAGCCGCACACGCGGTTTAAGGCAGAGGTTTACGTTCTCTCGAAGGAAGAGGGCGGACGACACACGCCGTTCGTTGCTGGCTACCGACCGCAGTTCTTCTTCCGAACGACGGACGTTACCGGAAACATCGAAGAGATTCGAGGCGGCGACGGAGCCGTGGCTGAGATGTGTATGCCTGGCGACAACGTCACCATGGAAATCGAGCTCATCTCGCCGATTGCTATCGAGCTTGGATCGAAGTTCTCGATTCGTGAGGGCGGCCGAACGGTCGGCGCCGGCGCGATCACCGAAGTCGTCAAGTAACGACGCAAACCGAAGCCCCGATCCGAAAGGATCGGGGCTTTTTTTGTTTCAGAGTCGGTAAAGGTCGCGGTACTTAGCGTCGGCGTAGGCAAGCCAGGGCTTTGTATCAAGATAGCTCCCGGTGATCGATTCAACCAACTCACGGGGCGGGACCGTTTTGCTGACACGGTAAATTCGATCGCGGAGCCACTCCAGCACGGGAGCGAAGTTTCCGGCGGCAAAACTGGCGTGCGGATCTCCAAGATCAGACTTGAGTTTTTCCCAGAACTGTAGCCCGATCACGTTGCCCATGACGTACGTGGGGAAGTAACCCACCGAGCCGCGCGACCAGTGAACGTCTTGAAGGCAACCAAGACCGTCGTGAGGCGGACTGATCCCCAGGAGGTCCCGGTATTTTTCGTTCCAGACTTCCGGCAAATCGTAAATGGCAATGGCTCGCGTGATGAGGGCGACTTCGAGCTCAAATCGAATCTGAATGTGTAAGTTGTACGTGAGTTCATCGGCGCCGACCCGGATGAATTCGGGCGAAACCTTGTTGAACGCCCGGAAAAAGCCGTCTGCGCCCAAAGGCGCCAACGATGGAAATGCCGCCGCAAGCCTCGGAAAGAAAACCTGCCAGAAGCCAGCGGATCGACCGATGACGTTTTCCCACAACCGTGACTGGCTCTCGTGCACCGCCAACGAAACGCCGCCGCCGGTCGCCCGCCCGTCGAATGCGGGGTTTCCGTTTTGCTCATAAAGTGCGTGGCCCATTTCGTGAAGGCTGCTAGAAAGAATGCCTTTGATGTGGCCGCTTGGCCGCGTGGTCATCCGAATGTCGGTCGTTGTCGTGCCGCTGCAGAAAGCATTCGGCGCGATATCGAGTCGACCGCGGCCAAAATCGAAACCAATGTCTCGGAGGATGGTCTCGGCCACGTCACGCAGCTTTGGCTGGTCCCAATTTTGTTGCAACAGGGAGTCGTCAATCGGAAATCGGCTGGTGGTCGTCTCGCGAACCAGGTCCCGAACTGGTCCCGAAAGCGCGCCGAACATCGAAGTGGCGTCGGCAAAGGTCGCTCCCTCTTCGTAAAGATCGATGAGGTTGTCGTAGGGATGATCCCGTGGGCCAAGTCGCTCCGAAATTTCTCCGGCGATCTCAAAGACTTCCTTGTAGTAGGGAGCAACCACCGAGAAACTGGCGGTCGATCTCGCTTCCTTCCACTTCTCGTAAGCTTCCGAAGTTACCCGAGCCCGATGCTGGATCAGGCTCTGGGGGACCTTATCAGTGAAGAGGCGCTCGCGCCGTAAGACGCGGATCTCTGCGGCAGCCTCGCCGTCCGAGTTAGTCTCCGCCTTGTCTAGGGCGCGGGCAAAAGCGTCGGACGAAAGAAGCTGGTACTGGATGCGCGTTAGCCGCAGAACCTGTTCGGTTCGTGCGTGTGCTCCACCAGATGGCATGAATACTTGCCGGTCCCAATTAAGAAGACTGATCGCGCTATTCAGAGCGTCGATGTCCTGGTAAAGCCTTCGGAGTTCCGCCAAAGCACTCATCGGCTCAGCCTCGCCTTTAGCCCCGAGCGAACCGTTGGCCATTCGGAATCAATAATGCTGTACATCACCGTATTCCGAACAAAACCGTCGGGCAGGATTCCGTGGCGTCGCAAAACACCTTCCCGCTTTGCCCCAAGTTTCTCGATCGCTCGTTGGCTTTGCATATTTCTCTCGTCACATTTTAACTGAACGCGAACACACTTTAGCATCTCAAAGGCGTGGGTTAGCAACAGAAGTTTGCACTCGGGGTTCACCCGGGTACCCCGGTGATCCTCGGCGTACCAGGTCCACCCGATCTCTAGTCCGTCATGCGGAGCTCGAATATCCAGATAGGTCGTCATTCCGATGGGATCGTTCGTCTCTTGGTCAATGACCGTAAAGGCGAGCATGTCGGCGCGGTTCGAGAACGAATCGATCAGGCGACGAAACCCCGGTTTATCCAAAGTAAACGGAATTGCGGTTATGAAGAACCGAAACGTTTCCTCGTTCGCAATTTGGCTCAGCTGAGCCGCATGCGAAGGGCTAGCGGGTTCCAGCCGAACCCACTCGCCCTCCAGATAAACCGGTTGAACATCGATCATAGTCCGTAGATGTCAGAGTATTTGGCGTTCAGTCCGTCAATGTAGTCGGTCGGATCCATCGGCTTCCCGGTGACACGCTGCACAAGCTCCTTCGGCGGATACTTGCATCCTGCCTGGTAGATGTTCTCTTGCAGCCAGCCAAGGATCGGCGCGAACTCACCGGCTTCGATCAGCGCGTCCGTGTCGCCGATCTCGCTCTGGAGCTTTCGCCAGATCTGGTAACTGAGGAGGTTACCCATGCTGTAGGTGGGGAAATAGCCAATGCTACCCATCGACCAGTGAACATCCTGGAGGCAGCCCAAGGAGTCCGTCGGAGGGTGCACGCCAAGGTAGCTCTCATAGAGGGCGTTCCAAGCTTCCGGCATGTCGGCCACCGCCAAAGTGCCCTTCAAGATGGAACTTTCAATCTCAAACCGCACCATCACGTGCAGGTTGTACGTGAGCTCGTCGGCTTCGACGCGAATGAAGGAAGGCTGAACTCGGTTGATCGCCTTGTAGAAACCTTCTGGCCCGAGGTGAGAAATCGCCGGGAACTCGGCCGAGAGTTCCGGAAATGCCCATTTCCAGAACGGCAGCGAGCGCCCGACGATGTTCTCCCAAAGTCGGCTCTGGCTCTCGTGAAGGCCTAGGGAAACGCCGCCGGCTAACGGGGTCAGGTCCCACTCGGGCCGCTGCCCTTGCTCGTAAACGGCGTGACCCATCTCGTGGAGCGAGCCGAAAATCGAGCTGCCAAGGTAGTCCTTGTATCGCGTTGTGATTCGAATATCGCCGATGGACCAGCCGGTGCAGAACGGGTGCGGCGCGATATCCTGCCGGCCCCGGTTGAAGTCGTAGCCCATTTTCTTCAGGATCGACTCGGTAAACCGCTTCTGCGAAGGGATATCCCAGTCGCCGTAAAGCACCGAATCGTCCGTTGCTGGCTGCTCACCGATGCGCCGGATCAGCTCCACTTGCGGTCCGCGAACCGCGTCGAACATCGTTCGCACTTCGGCGGCAGTTGCTCCTTCTTCGTACTGATCAAGCAGCGCGTCGTAAATGTCCGCTTCATAGCCCAGGTGCTCGGCTTCCTCGCGGGCGATCTCGAACATCCGCTCCAGCAACGGCGCGAACGACGAAAACGTGTTGTTGGCGCGGGCTTCTACCCAGGCTTCGTGGGCCGATGCCGAGAGCCGTGCCTTTTCTTCGACCAGCGCGGTCGGAATCTTCGTCTTCAGGTCAAGCTCGCGGCGAACGACGCGCAAGAGCGCGACGTCGTCCTCGTTTTCGGCAACGGCGGCATCCAGAGCGGCCCGCGTTTCATCGGCCACCAGCGTCTCGTGGTGCATCCGGCTGAGGATTCCCATGTGCTCGCTGCGGGCGTCGGCACCGCCTTTTGGCATGTAGGTCTGCTGGTCCCAATCCATGATTGCCAGGGCAGAACCAAGGGCGTTTGCATCCGCGAGGCGTTCGCGAAGGGTGTGAAGCGCGTTTTCCATGCTCGGATTGTACCGAGAGCCATGCACTCATAAAACTTAAAGAACCGTTAAGAAAATCATAGGCCAAATGGCGGTGCTCGTTGAGTTTCTTGAACAACGTGGTAACGTGGTCTCGGATGGAACACAACTCGGCACCCCAAAAACCTGGCTACCCGATTCCGGCGGCGGATCCGATCACGGGGGGTGAGCTCTACATTAGCGAACTCACCGGCGTGGAAAGCGGCGTTCGTATCTCCGGCCGATTCGAGGTACCCAGATATGCCCGGCTCGACGCCGAGCACCAGCGATTTCTTGAAGCATTTCTGCGGTCGCGCGGAATGCTGAATGGCGTAGAGCGGGAACTAGGAATCAGCTACCCGACCGTGCGTGCCCGGCTAGATGCCTTGCTGGACGCTCTCGACCTCAAGCCCGCCGTTGAGCCGCCTCCGGTGGCGACTCCACCCAGCGCGCCGGAAGAACCACCTAAGCCACCTAAGCCAGCTGGACTTTCCGACGAAAAGCGACGTGCCTTAGAGCAATTAGAAAGCGGAGAAATTTCCCCCGAAGAAGCCAAGAAGATTCTTGGCTCACGATAAACACCCAGGCGAATAGAACATGCGAGAAGAAATTAAAAGAATTAACCGTCTTGTTGCCGAAGGCAAGCTGAGCGAGGACGATGCGGCCGACCTAATCGAGGCGATTTACGCTGGACAATCGGCAACTCCTCCCCCTCCCCCACAACCACCGAAAGAACCGGAGGCACCGAAAGAACCCGAAGCTCCCAAGGAGCCCGGCGCGACCGAAGACCCGTTCAAGGGACTCATGGACTCGTTCGACAAGCTTGCCCGCGAGGCCGCCGGTGCCGTGGACTGGAAGGAGTTTTCGCGCCAGGCCAAAGAAACTGCGAAGAAGGGCGTCGACGTCCTCCGGCAGGGTCTCGATGACCTGGGCAAGGGCGGCATCAACTTCAACTGGCTGACGAACACGGAAACCAAAAAGGTCGAGATGCCTCTCGTATTCACCGAAGGCAAAACGCTCCGCGTTGAAAACGCATGCGGCAGCGTGAGGATTTTTGGCGGCGCCGCCGAGGGCAAGATTTCGGCCGAGGCGAAGGTACAGGGCGCATCGCTGGAAGACGCGAAAGCGAAGGCCGAGGGCTACACGTTCGTCGTGGAAGAATCGGACCACGTCGTGTTGGTGAAGCAGCCGGACCTCAGCGGTTTGTCGGTCGACCTGGTCATCCACCTGCCGTTCCCGACCAATATCGAGTTGCGCGCCGAAGCCGGCGACGTCGAGATCGTGAACACCGGGCTGGGCTGCCGCGTGCAGAGCCGGTCGGGCGATATCGAGCTGCGCGGCCTCAACGGCTTGGTCGACATCCAGGAAGACAGCGGCGAGATTTCTATCTCGGATTCCGTGACGACGAGCCTGACGATCGAGAATAAGTCCGGAAACGTCTCCCTAAAGAACGTTCAGGGCAACATCAACGCCCGGACCGCAAGCGGCAACATCGAAGCCGAAGGAACGGAAGGCAAGGTCCTCTCGCTCGAATCGGTCTCGGGCAACGTCGAGGTTGAGCTTCGCGGCAAGCCGATCGGCAGCATCAACGTGCGGACCGTCAGCGGCAACGCCGAGGTCTCGATTCCCGCCGACAGCGACGTCCGCATCTCGCTATCGACCCTTCGCGGCCACGTCCACAGCGAGATCGAGCTGGAAGACGCCGCCCGAACCGAGCAGCGGCTCACCGGCCGCATCGGTGCCGGAACCGGGCTGATCGACGTCAGCGCCGTGACCGGCAACGTCGCCCTGACGGAACTCGATTCCGACGAGGAGTGAGCACGCGGGCCGGTGCCTACCGCAAAATATGCGGGTGGCCTACTGGTTGATGAAATCTGAACCGGACGTGTATTCGATCGACGACCTCGTCCGGTCTGGCAAGCCCTCCCTCTGGGAGGGTTGCCGCAACTACACGGTTCGAAATTTCTTTCGCGATGCGATGCGGGTCGGCGACCTCGCGTTTTTCTACCATTCGAA
>CAMCVK010000020.1 GCA_945881865.1 Fimbriimonas ginsengisoli Gsoil 348
TTGTTAAAGAGCTCAACGTTCCGAAGGGCTTCGGCAGTCTGTTTCGCGGCATCTGGGTCGCTGCCAAGCCGGAAACACGTAAAAATGAGGAGTCCCGCGGCGACGCTGCTGGCAACGCCTCCGAGATAAAAGAGGAATCGGGCGCAACCCGACACGAAGTCGGCAAAGACTTCCGAAACATCCCTTCCGCGGGAACTACTCATAGGCTTACTTCTTGACGCGTTCTAGATACCCATCGGTGCGGGTGTCCACTTTTATGACGTCGCCAATGTTGATGTGGAACGGCACAAGTACCACGGCACCGGTTTCTACGGTGGCGGGCTTGGTCGAACCGCTCACGGTGTCGCCCTTAAAACCGGGGTCGGTCTCGGTGACCTCAACCTCAACGAAGTTGGGAAGTTCGTAGCTCAGCGTTTCTCCGTTTGCCTGAAGCGCAACGATCTTCGCCTCGTCCTTCAGATACTTGCCCTGGCTGCCAAAGATGGAAAGCGGAACCTCGAACTGCTCGTAGGTGTCCATGTCCATAATGGTCGCGTTCTGCATCTGCTTGAAAAGGTATTGCATTTCGACCTTCTCAATGAAAACGGGTTCCACTTTTTCGCCGGAGCGGAAGGTCTTTTCGATCACCTGGCCGGTCTTGAGCTTTCGCAAGCGGGTTCGGACGAACGCGCCGCCTTTGCCTGGCTTCACGTGTTGGAACTCGATAATCGCCCACACGTCGCCGTCCATGATGAAACTCATTCCGTTTTTGAAATCGCTGGTATCAACCGCCAAACTAGATCCTCCGCAGACCGTTTAATCTGCCGTTGGATTTTGGCATATGCCTCGGCACCCGTGGTTATGGGAACGTCGGATTTCCGCCCGCCAGGGATGCTGTAACCTAGCGCGATGTCGTTCGCGCTCATCCTTGCAACCTTGTTCACGGCAAAAGTACCGGTTCTAGCACCGCTGCAGGCAGCTGGCGGTTGGGAAACCCGCACGATTGGGACCGGGGGCGAAACGTTTGTTTCCACCGACGGCAAGGGTACGGTCTACATCTCAAGCCACATCCCGAGCCAGATTTTCACCAGCCGCGATTCCGGCGCGTCGTTTGGTGCGCCCGTCAGCTTTCCGGATTCGCTCGGAGACGTGACGCATCTACCGCTTCCCGACGGCCGCGTGATCGTGACCTACCTGGACCGGAAGCTCAACGGCCTCATCGCGCAGACTTCAAAGGACTACGGAAAGACCTTCAAGAAAGGAAATGCGCCCTTCAATCGCCCGCTCGACCGCGAGTGGCTCGCCTATGACGCGAAACGGAAACAAACCGCGCTGATCTACAGCGACGGCTACATCGGCGGGCCAAAATCGAAGGGCGTGTTTGTCGCGATGAGTGCGGATCACGGCATCACCTGGAAGGAGACCGCCCGGGTGGACAACGAGGCAGCCGGGAGCTATGCCATTGACCCGCACATTGCTTCCCTTAGCGATGGCACGCTCGTTGGCTTCTGGAACACGTCGGTTGACTACGACAAGGTGAATTCTTTCCGAACGGCCCGTTCGCTGGATGGCGGAAAAACGTTCATCGGTCACAAAACCCTCCAGGTGATTGACCCCGCGAGCGGCGACACCCAGGAACGCTGGATGCTAGGCGGCATGGCGTCGTTCGGCAAGAGCGAAGTATCGGCGTTTTTTGTTCGGTACGAGTCGATGGCTTTGGAGAGTGGGCCGCTGAACACGATGCGCGTGTGCGTTCGCACCAGTAAGGACGGCGGCCAGACGTTTGGCCCGGCCCGAAACGTGACACCTCCGGGTGAACTAACGTCTGCCGCAGCAAGCTTTCTCGGGGGGCGACTTGACGCCACGGAGCCGTTTCGGCAGGTGATGGCCTGGGGGGCATATGACCCGATGGGGACCCTGCACCTCATCTGGTTCGACAACCGCTACGGCCAAGCGCGTGTGGGCGATAAGGCGCTAAGCCGGTGGCAGTTGCGGCACGCGGCGCTTCGGCCCGGCGAGAAAGATGCCGTCAGCGAGCCGGTTGGCAAGCCATTCGCGGCGGCGCGACCGGCGCTCGACTTCATTTGCTGCGCCGCCGACCGGAATTTTGTTTACGTCACCTGGACGGAGAACCCAAATTCCGCCAGTGGCTACGACTTTACTGGCACGTTCATGTACGCACGGAAGAAGCTGGCCAGATAGGAAGCGAGAGCCCAGCCACGGCGGCTGGGGCTACACGCTTCGCGCAGGGTTACGGTGAGCCCGAAGGGCTGTAGCCGACGGCACCGTGCCGTCGCATCCGGCAACACGGGCCCGGACCCCGGCACGGGTTCCAGAACGGATTCCGTAGGCGCCGGTTGGTTTTTACCGGCGATAGGCAAGCAGAGCTTGCCCGGAGAACAGCGGGAGCAGAGCTCCCGCACTCCAAAACCGGAACAGCGGGTTCTAAACGCCGGGATCGATGCCCTTCGAAAGACCGCTGACATCGTCCGGCGCGAGCGGACGAATCGGCTGCCCGGAAGCGGCTTTGTTCGCCCAATTGGCATCCGCGATAAGCCCGCGCGCCAGAACGGCGGCCTCGGCGTGGCCCCCGGAAAGGTAGTCGACCGCCGATTCCGGCGTCGGCAGGTTCCCTGCCACCAGGCGAGGCTTGTCGGAAAACTGATCGACCCAGTCTGGCAGCCACTTATCGGTGCCGAAGTAGCCGCGCCGAGATTCCTTCCAGCAACTGATGTCCCAAGCGTCCACTCCGGCTGCCTCCAGCGTCTCCAAAAACTCCCGAAGCGAGTCGGGCGTCACCGGCTGATTCTCGGCCGCCGGATCGTCGGCGTGAATGCTGAATCGATACAGAAGTGGAACGTCCGGGCCGATTGCCTCGCGCACGGCTCGGGTCACGGCCTCTGGGAACGCGGTCAGCTTGCGCCACTTGTCCGTTCGATGGTTCACGTCTCCGCGCCAGAACTGGTGCAAAAGGTAGCCGTGAGCGCCATGAAGCTCGACGAAATCGCAGCCCGCCATGATGCTTCGGCGGGCACCTTCTGCGAAGTCTTCGATTGCCTGCTCCACTTCGGCTTCCGTCATCGCGCGCGCCGGGTCGAAGCCGTCGCGTGTCCAGTCGGAAGCAGAAAGCGGTTGATGCCCCAAAAGACTCTCTTTGCTGGCTGCCCCGCCGTGGAAAAGCTGCGTTCCGAATAATGCGCCATGGTCGTGTGCCGCCTGCACGCACTCGCGCCAACCGTCCGTGTAGCTATCGTCGGCGATGCCGACCGCGTTCCCCCATCCTCGTCCGTTCTGCGCCACAAAAACCGCCGCCCCGATGATCGTTCCGGTGCCACCGGCCGCCCGTGCCCGGTACCAATCGACAATCCACGGCGTGATATGGCCAGATTCCGTCGCCTGGTTTAGGGTCATCGGGCCCATGATGATGCGGTTAGGAAGGGCTACCTCGGCCCGACCGATGGCGAGAGGAGAGAAAAGTTCTGGGTGATGCATTGGGCGGCCTCCCGGGTAACTACGTCGATTCTGTACCAAAGAACGCCCACCGGCAGGGATTCCTCCGCGCACAATGGCATGTGACCTTCGCATTCTCAATGAACATCACCGTGGAAGCGGCCGACCTTGACGAGCTGGACCTCGTGAACAATGCGGTCTATCTGCGGTACGTCGAGACGGTCGCGCGGGCGCATGCCGATCTTTTGGGAATTGGCGGCGAGGTCATCTTGGCCATGAGCCGGGCGTTTGTGGTGCGTCGGCACGAGATCGACTACCACCTTCCGGCTCGTCTGGGTGACGTCCTTACCCTGCGAACCCGAATCGAAAAATTCCAGGGAGCCCGCGCGGTGCGGGTGGTGCAAATTGAGCGAGACGGCGAAGTACTGGTGGTCGCCCGAACCGAGTGGACGTTCATCGATTTGGAGACCCTTCGGCCGGTGCGGATGCCGAAAGAGTTTCAGGCCCACGTTACGATTGAAGAGTGAGAGTCGGTCTATAAGCCGGATTCTGTATTTGTGCAGCGATTTATCTGCGCGACCAACCCGGAGGATCGGCGGGCAGCGTCATCTCCTCCCTATTTGGTCTTGCTTCCGGTGGGGTTTGCCCCCGACCGCCTTACGACGAATCGGCGTGAGCTCTTACCTCACGATTTCACCCTTACCCCGGCAAGCCGAGGCGGTTTGTTTCTGTTGCACTTTCCGTCGGGTCGCCCCGCCCCAACTTGCGCGAGCGCTCGTTGGGCACCGTGCCCTGTGAAGTCCGGACTTTCCTCTCCCCTGCAAGCAAAGGAGCCGCTACCCGACCTACTCTCCCCTTGAGTGTAGCAGTCCGGTCGTTCGCGGTAGGATTTCGCAAAACCCTGCTATGCAAAATCGATTCGACCGAACCCGACAAGACCACCGGCAGGAACGGGCGGAGGATTATGTCGAATTGATCGAGGCTCTGATCGCCGAGCGAGGCGAAGCGCGGGCGGCCTACCTTGCGGAGCGACTTGCAGTAAGCCAAGTGACGGTCTCCAAGACGCTGCAGCGGCTTTCTCGCGAGGGGTTTGTTTCGCTTGCGCCGTACCGGAGCATCTTGCTCACCGAGAAAGGGGCCGAGCTTGCGGCGTCCGCCCGGGCGCGGCATCAGATCGTTTTGGATTTTTTGTTGTCGCTTGGCGTCTCGCCCGAGACGGCGGAAGTCGATGCGGAAGGCATCGAGCACCACGTCAGCGAGGAGACGCTGGCGGCGATGTCGGCTTCGGTTGTTTCCCGCCGAGAAGGGGCTTAGTCCGCGACCATTCCATGGTCGCGAACTTCCATTCGCCTTGTTACGCGGCCCGATTCGGGACGATCACTTTGCATGCGTCGGCTCAACCCTCAGTCTTGAGGTGGAGTGGATCTTCGGAAGTTGCTGTTTCGTTGGTGGAGTTTTCGGTCTCGGAAACTCCCGATGACCGGTGGCATTCGAGGGCGACCACATCGGAGAGCCCCTGGAAGAATTCGAGGCCCTTACGCCGGGTGAGCCTTAGGATGTAGCTGTAGAGCAGTACTCCGAGACCGAGAACGGCTCCGAACACTGAAAGTGCGAGCCAGAGCGGTTGTCCTGGGGCAGGGAAGTTCACCAGGAGCACGATCAAGAGAATGAGAGGCGTGTGCAGACCGGCGAAGTAAGCGAGTTGCGCGGACTGTCTGAAAACTACTCGGGTGCGGCCTTTTCGACTCGTAACATTTAATTTGGAGTTTGAGAGCCAGGAGTCAGCAATTTGGATCGACTTCGTACGTGGCGTTGAGGTTAGTGTCACGAATCGGCCTTGCTTGGTAAGAAACTCGTTGAGCTCCTCCCATCCGTCTTCGGAGAGTTCACCGTCGATGACCACTTCCCTTTCCTCGACCTGGCCGAGGAATGAGCGCTTGATGTTGGGCGGAAGCGGCTCGGCCAGCGCGGACTTAAGGAACGTGGCGTCGATTCCGGCTTCGGCGGCAATCCGCTCTAGCTCGGAAATGGAGATGCCGGGGCTGTACCCATCTGCGCCGTCGCGACTGGCTTCTTGTAATCGAGCCGCTCTTTCCAGGATTCTCCCGGCTTCTCGCTCGCTCACAAATCGCTCTGCCATTGCTTCAATTTACAATATGCAGGCCCTTAGCGAGATTGACTTCGCGCGGCCAATAGCTCTTCCATCGCCGAAACCACGTTCTCTCGGGCCGGCGCTTTGGTTGAACCTTGGGAAAACGCACCGGGAACCTCCGGGATCGTCGCGATCCACGTCCCGTCATCGCCTTCTTCCAAGTTGATTGTGATTTCCCGCGCCACGGTGCGATTGCTACCTCAGAGAAGTCTGCGACCCTTCCAGGGTCGGAATAAAACCTGGCTTGCCTCCCCGGGTCGCCACGCGACCCGGGGCTATCGTCGATGACCCCGCCGGGGTCAGGGAGGAGCAGAACAGAGCGAGGAGATCAATGCAGCCCGTAAGCCGTAATTCCGTCGGACGGGCGGATGTCTCTACTGACCCCGGACGGGGTCACAGCCCAATAGCCCGGCGGTCGCGAAGCGACCCCGGGAAGGCTAACGCAACACCAAGCCGACCCTGAAAGGGTCGCAGCACCACCTACGATAGCGCCGTCTTCCCTAAATCCCCGCCGAGATGTACGATAGGGCCGTGCCCGGATTTTCACGACGCGACTTCATCGGCGGATTCACCGCCCTTTCGGCTTCCCTCACGGGGATGATGGCCTTTGCCACCCCGGGCGTTAAACCCCGCAAGCACCCTTCGATGCGGAAGGTTCGGTTCCAGGCGATGGACCGCGTCCGCGTCGGCATCATCGGCGTGGGTGGGCGCGGAACCGGCGTCCTCAGCGACTTTCTGAACACCGGCCACGTCGACCTGATCGCCGCCTGCGACATCAACCCGGCGGCGACCGCCCGGGCGACGCGCCTGGCGAAATCCAAAGGCCAAAAAGAGCCCGCACTGTACGGAAAGAACGAGAAAGATTTCGAAAACCTGTGCAAACGGGACGATCTCGACCTCGTGATCATCGCGACACCCTGGGATTGGCACGTGCCGATGGCGGTTTCCGCGATGAAAAACGGCCACCACGCGGCAGTTGAGGTTCCGGCGGCCAACACCCTGGCCGAGTGCTGGAAGCTCGTCGAAACCTCGGAAGAAACCCGCCGCCACTGCATGATCCTCGAAAACTGTTGCTATGGCTATACCGAGATGATGGTGAAGCTGATGTGCGACGCGGGCGAGTTTGGCGAGATCGTCCACGGCGAAGCCGCTTACATCCACGACCTTCGGGCCATCCTGCTGGAAGACGCGAGCGAGGGCCTGTGGCGCCGCTTCCCGCACATCAAAGAGAACGGCAATCTGTATCCGACCCACGGCCTTGGCCCGGTTGCGCAGTACATGAACGTAAACCGCGGCGACCGGTTCGAGACGTTGGTCAGCCTATCCTCACGTGAGGCGTCGCTGACCGAGTACCGCGACCGAACGCAGGCCGCCGACAATGCGAAGCGCAAAGAAAAATACCAGTGCGGCGACATGAACACCAGCATCCTTCGCACGGCCAAGGGGCGAACCGTGATGCTGCAACACGACGTCGTGACGCCCCGGCCGTACACCCGGCACAACATGATCTCGGGCACGAAGGGCACCTTCGCGGACTATCCGGCACGAATCTATCTGGACCGAATGGGCGACGACTCCTGGCACGACTTGAAGGAGTTCACCGATAAGTACGAGCACCCGTACTGGAGAAAGAACGGCGAGCTCGCCCGGAAGTCGGGCGGCCACGGCGGCATGGATTTCATCATGGCCTACCGCCTTGTCGAAACCATGCGACAAGGCGACGTGCCGGACATCGACGTTTACGACACCGCCGCGTGGAGCGCGCCGAAGGCCCTCAGCGAGGCCTCGGTGAAGCGCGGCGGCGCGCCCCAGGCGTTTCCCGACTTCACGCGGGGCGACTGGGACGTTAAGCCGAAGTAAGCCTCTAGCCGCCGGCGGCTAGGTCCCAAGTCGGGCCGAAGAATCCGGCGGCCGAAACGCCGTCGATCCCTTTCTGAAGGTGGTCGGCGGCCAGGACCATGAAGTCGGGCATCCCCGCGCCCGAGGTGAACAGCGGCACGCGATAGGACGATCTTGCGGCGGCGAGGCTCGTCGGCGAGATCGTGGCTACGGACGCAATCTCGGAGCCCGGGCGAGGCCGAATCATGAACAGCGTATTGCCGCCGGTGAGGGCGATGCTCTTGCCGTCCGCAAAGTTCAGCGAGATCGCGGTTGTGCCGCCCCGGACCGGGGAATCGCCGAGGAGGTCGCTCTGGCCAAACACGAGCAAGTTTCGATCTTTGAACTTTGGCGCGTCCTTCTCTTCGATGATTTCTACTGCGCCGTTGCCCCGGTAGTAGTAGGTTTCGGCGGCAAATCGCGCGGCCTTTCTTGCCCAATCCTGCATCTCGGCGGTTCCTTGGGAGCCAATCACGAACACGACTCGGTTCCGGAAAATGTCTTTGAAACTTCCGGACCGGTTTTGATTCTTCTCTTTCGTGCTCGGCAGCGAAGCAATTCGCCAAGTTGTGGCTCCGCGCTGTAGCGTGAGTCGGTCAGCCGTTGTCGTGACGGTTTGGCCGTCGATTTCCACCTTAACCGGGCCCTGAGTCGCCAACGGTGCGGGATCCAAAGTGAGGGACCGCACGTTCTCGGTCGTCACCCGGAAGGTCGCCAACTGCGGCATCGCCTCTGCGACCACCCGTGAAGGTGCAAACGAGGTGGTACTTTGGTTCACGGTTACCCAAAAGGACCGGCTCGAAATACCGGGATCGGCGGTGCTGAAATTGACCTTTCGAACTTCGGACGTTTGCGGCAATCTGGCGGCGGCGAAGGAGCGCCAAATCTCGACGTCATCAACCGCGTCGGCTCCCGGCTCGGGCGAACCATCCCACCAGTGGCCCGCGCCCGGCACTTCCTTCCACCGCAGCCGCGCCTGCTTGGGCAGCAAAAGCTCGCGCATTCGTCGGGCTTCCGTCACCGGGACGTTGTCATCGGCGTCTCCGTGGAGCACGAAAATCTCTGGCGTGAGGAGGTTATCGATCCGGCTCAGGGTGTCGCTGGGCGAATTCGCGCGCGTCAGCACCCGACCGACCGCCGTATCCGGGAAGGTCGGCGAGCCGGTGTAGCTGTTGAAGCTGATCCAGCCGGCGCTGGGGGCGATTGCGGCGAACATCGACGGGAAATTGGAGCCCATTTGCCAGGTGCCGTGGCCGCCCATCGAGTGGCCGGTGGCGTAGATTCGCGTCGGATCGGGCTGGAATTGCGCGCGAGCGTGATCCAGAACTTCCATGGCATCACGCCGGCCAATGTCCTCCCAGTCGAATCCATACGGGCGTCGGTTCGTGGCCGCGACCAGGTTTGCCCATGTCTTTTGGCCGTAGGCTTCGGCTTGGCCCTGCGCTTCGACGCTCGCTCCGTGCATAGAAAGCACCAGCGCCTGGCCAGCGCCCGGCCGCAACGAAGGCTGGACCGCGTAGTACTGCACGCTGCCATCGATGTCGCTGATGAAGGTTCGGCGGTAGCTCTCGGTGGTCTTCCGAACCCGCAGCGTGATGGTCTGCTCGTCGGCCGCTTTTCCTTTTTGAATCAGCCGCAGGGTCACGCGACCGTCCTTGCCGGTGGGGATCTGAAAGCCGACTTTGCGGACGCTCTCAGCCGGCACCGGCGGAAGCTTCGTCCGGACGGTGCGGCCGTTCGCGCGGGCTTCCAATGTCAGGTCGGATTGAACGTCCGCCGTCGCGTTGCGGACGATGATTCCTCCCCAGAGCGGCCGTTTGTCGGATGGAAGCAGGTCCGGCATCGTGGTATCGCGCAGATCGAGACTTACCGGCGCGGTCACCGGCACGAGCCGCGCCGAGAACGAGCCGCGACCAACCGCGAAGACAAACTCGTGCGATCCCGCCGAGAGTCGAACCGGCAAGGAAAGGTAACCGAACGAATACGGGTCGCCGGCCCTGGGCGCACCGTTAACGTAGGCGGCCCCGTTCCCTTTTGCTTCCAAGAAGAAAGCCTTCTCCTGCGGCAGATTCAGCGTAAATCGAACATAGCCGCTCTGGAAGGGAGGTCCGGAAAAGACGCCTTCTTTCGCCGTAACCGGCTTCCAATTTGTGACGTCGAAGCGGCCGGTTTCGGCGAAAGCGGCTTCGATCGGATCTCTGCGGATGATGGAGCGCGGCGAACCCGAAACGCCGATTGCGAGGCCTTCGGAGAAGACAATCGGGGCGTCGGCGGCAAGGGCGATGGCAATAAGGCCGGTGAGCACAATGCCATTATGCCTTTCGGTTAACATCCGCATATGCACGTGCTTTCTGGGCTGGATGTCGTTGTCGCGGAGGACCTCTCGAGGTTGCGGGGGCAGAGTATCGGCCTGGTCACAAACCAGGCCGCCATCGACTCGCAGTATTGCCACATCCTCGACCTCTTCCTACCCTTCCACCGACGCGGCGAGCTCAACCTCGCCGCTGTCTTCGGCCCGGAGCACGGCCTCTTCGGACACACGCAGGACAACATGATCGAGTGGGAGGGCCTGCCCGACCCGCGAACGGGCGTCGTCGTGCATTCGCTCTACGGCGAGCACCGCCGGCCGGTCCAAAAAATGATGGCGGGGGTCGAGCGGTTCGTCATCGACCTTCCCGACATCGGAAGCCGCTACTACACATTTGCCTGGACAATGGCGCACTGCCTGGAGGCGGCCGTCGAGTTTGGCGTCCCCGTAACGATCCTCGACCGCCCGAACCCGATCGGCGGCACGATTACCGAGGGACCGGTCCTCGACTTGGCATATTCGAGCTTCGTTGGTTTATATCCCGTTCCCACCCGGCACGGCCTCACGCTTGGAGAAATCGCGCGGTTCGTCAACGAGTTCCACCTCGGCGGCGCGGTTGACCTGGAGATCATCGAAGCCCAGGGCTGGGACCGTGCGCAGTATCAAGACGAAACCGGGCTGCCATGGGCGATGCCGTCGCCGAACATGCCCACCGTGCAAACAGCGGCGGTCTACCCGGGCGGCTGCCTCTTGGAGGCCACAAACCTGAGCGAGGGTCGCGGCACCACGCGTCCGTTCGAAATCTTCGGCGCACCATTTCTGGACGGCTGGAAACTCGCTGAATCCCTCAACCGCCTCGAGCTCCCCGGCGTGATCTTTCGGCCGCTGCCGTTCGAGCCGACGTTCAACAAACACGCACGGCAGCTCTGCGAGGGCTGCTTCGCTCACGTCACCGACCGAAGCACCTTTGAGCCGGTGCTCGCGTACGTCGCCATCCTTCAAGAGTGCCTGCGGCAGACCGGGTTGCACGATTCGTCAACGGTCGCGCGGCCCGACGTCTTTCAGGCAAACTCCAGCGAAACCGGGCTTGGCGGGTTCGCTTGGAAGCAACCGCCTTACGAGTACGTGAACGACCGGATGCCAATCGACATCCTTGCCGGAAACGGCTGGCTACGGGGCGACATCGAGAACCTCACGCCGCTCGGCGAAATTCGGGAAAGGTTCCGAACTGAATCCGCGAAGTTTCTTCAAGAAACATTGCCGATTCGTGGCTACGCCCACTAATCAGGCGGAAGTTTCCCCTCCCACCTTCCAGAAGTTAGGCGAGAATGCATTTCTTAACAAACTCTTAACGTGCGGGCACCATTATGTGTGAGGGTTTTTATGCCCGCCTTGAGGATGTCTGCGTTCCTAACGTCGGCTGTCAGCAAGTGAATTGAGGATCTTATGAAGAAAGCATTTACTCTCATTGAACTCCTCGTAGTCATCGCGATCATCGCGATTTTGGCTGCGATTCTGTTCCCCGTTTTCGCTCAGGCTAAGGCTGCTGCAAAGGGAACCCAGGCAATCTCGAACCAGAAGCAGATCGGTCTCGGAATCGTTCTCTACGCTGGCGACTACGACGATATCCTGCCGCGACAGGATGGCTGTAACGACAAGTCGGCTCTCAACACCGCTCTGAACACGAACCCGTTCAATGCGACCGGCGTTGGCTGCTCCGCTTCGCCGTTCTTCTACCGCATGAACCACTTCTCGTGGCAGAAGTGGATTCTTCCGTACACGAAGAACACCGAGATGTTCGTCAACCCCTTCCGCGGCCGAAGCAACCGACTTACCCCGAGCTGCCCGACCGGCGAGTGGACGGGTTGCGGCCAGCTGACCGCTAGCTTCGCCCTCAACCTTTCGCTCTTTGGTGCGCTTAACACGTACAACCAGAGCCCGACCGCTGTGAACCAGTACCGCGACTCCTTCCGCGGCGGCAGCATCAACAACCTTCCGGACGTCGCAGGCGCGATGATCGCGATGGAAGTTGGTAACCCGAACATCGCATTCGCTCCGACGTCGCCGGTTACGGGTGACGCGGGTGTGACGCAGATCAACTACGCTCCGGCAGTCCGAGAGGTCTGGAAGCGAGAGTTCTACAAGTCGTCCACGGCTTGCGACGCGACCAACACGGCCGACTGGACCGATTCCAACGTAATCGATGAGACCCGAGCACCCCGCGGCGGCTTCGCCGTTGCTTACGCCGACGGTCACACGAAGTTCATGAAGGTGAACGAGTTCCTTGGCAAGACCCCGACCGCAGCTGAGTACGGCGTGGCCGTTCCGTCCTTTACGTCCTCGGGTGTAGGCCGATGTATGTTCCCTGGCGGAACGTTCCGCATCAGCAACATCCCGAACACCAACATCAACTTCCCGCTCTGGGGCTTGGGCGGCTAGTGCGCAAGATCGCCGGAATTCTGGCAACGCTGTTCGCTGTCGGCATTCTTGTCGGCTGCGAGCCATCCGAAGACCGCACGGACGTGCGGGACAAGATGGAGCAGGCCAAGAAAGCTGATGCCGAAGCGGCAAAGGCTGAAGGGACTCAGGACAACCCTTAAAAAGGTGGCCCGCCGAAAGGCGGGCCTTTTTTGCGCCAAGTTATAAAAACTTCGCCATAAATCATGTTCGACGCCAAACTGTTAAAGCTCTCTTAACAATTGGGCCTTAGAGTTAACCGGTGGCGGCAACGCCACTCTTGCGCAAGCTGGGTCTTCACGGCCCTGATCGCGAGGATTTTGAGGAACATTATGAAAAAGGCATTTACCCTTATCGAGCTTCTCGTGGTCATCGCGATCATCGCGATTCTCGCCGCAATTCTCTTCCCTGTTTTCGCCCAGGCAAAGCTCGCCGCAAAGAAGACCTCGTCGCTTTCTAACCAGAAGCAGATCACGACGAGCATGTTCCTTTACACCAGCGACAGCGATGACATCTACGCTCGAAACGACGAGTGCATCCTGTTCAGCTCGCTCAACCCGGCTCTCAAGACCCCGGCCCTCAACTCCGCCACCGGCCAAGGCTGCACGCCTAACGGCAGCACCGGCTTCTACAACCGACTGAACCACTTCAGCTGGCCTAAGTGGGTCATGCCCTACGTTAAGAACACCGACATGTTCTTCAACCCGGTTAAGGGTCGCGTCACCGGCGCTACCTTCGGTTGCACGGCCGGCGCTTGGGAGAGCTGTGGTCAGATGTTCGGCAGCTACGCTATCAACCTTTCGATCACGGGTTCGTTGAACACGTACGACGAAGCAGTTGGAGCCAGTTCGCAGCGAATCTATCGAAACAGCTGGACGGGCGGCACGCAGACGGCTCTCCGGAGCCCGGCTGAGACCCTCCTGTTCTGGGTGACTTCGAACCCGACCACGTCGGTTGTTCCGAACGGCTTCCTTGATGCAGAGTTCTCCAACTACTCGGCGACCGTTTACCCGGCCGTCGTGCGAGAGCAGCTCATCAACGACCTCTACGACGGCGCCAACGACGGCACCGCCACCGGCAAGAAGCTCATCGACTCGCGAACGGAAGCTGGCGGATTCAACATCGGCTTCGCCGACGGTCACGCCAAGTATATGAAGGCAGAAGCCATGATCGGCCAGACGCCGACCATCGCTGAGTACTCGCCAGGAATGAGCAGCACCCAGGCAGGACTTGCCGGTTCGACCCAGCGACTTGGCGCTGCCGTCAACCTCAACGTCAACTACCCGCTCTGGGGTCTCGGCCAGTGATTCGAAGGGTCGCTCTTGTCGTTCTCGCCACATCGATAGTCGCCCTTTTGGGCGGCTGCGGCGAACCAACGCAGAAAGAGGCCCAAGACAGTCAAGAGCAGATCAAAAAAGAGATGAAGGCCAGCGGCGACGACAAGAACGCCTACTGACCTCTGAAAGAAACGGCTCGGCAAGCTTCTTGCCGGGCCCTTTTTCTCTTTTTCTGCCGTGCGACAGAATGCGTTGTAAAATCTTTAATGCGTCTTGCGCCATGCGCAACTGATTGCCGAGCGTGCCATGAAGCAGGCCTTCACCCTTATCGAACTCCTTGTGGTTATTGCCATCGTGAGCATTTTGGCGGCGGTGTTATTCCCGGTGTTCGCACGGGCAAAAGTTTCCGCAAAGAAGACGACCGGAATCAGCCATCAAAAACAGATTGGGATTGGCTTCATCCTGTATGCGGGCGACTCGGACGATATGTACCCGCGCCAGGACGACTGCGTTCCTGGCTCATCTTTAAACCCGGCGCTCCGCAGCAACCCGGGTCCAGGCGACGGCTGTAGTTCGGCGCCATTCTACAACCGAACAAACCACTACAGCTTCCAAAAGTGGATCATGCCCTACATGAAGAGCTCAGGCCTTTTCTTGCACCCGGGCCGGAGCCTCAACAACCTCGAAACCGCCAGTTGTCTGAATGGGCAGTGGACCTCTTGCGGTCAGATCACCGGGTCTTTCGCACTCAATCTCTCGATCACGGGGGCGCTCAACGTCTATGGAAATCCGGACCGCGCCAACGCGTACCGAAACAGCTTTTTGGGCGGATCCATGGGCGCCATCTCCCGGCCGGCAGAAACCATGATCCTGCTGGAAACCGGAAACCCGGTTCTCGCCTATGCCCCGACGGCCTTCGACGATGCGGATCGCTCCAATAATAGCGTCACCCACTATCCGGCCGCGTTCCGAGAAATCTATGCTCATGAGCTGCTTGAAGAGCCCGGCGACAACTGCACTGGATTGATGCAAGACATGACCGGAGCGTCTGCCGACGAAAACCGAGTGTTCGCGGATGGCCTAATCATTGGCTATACCGACAGCCACGTCAAGTTTCTTCCGGTTCGCGAGTTTTTGGCGAAGACCCCAAGCGTCCTGGAATATGGCATGCCGAAGTTTGATTACTGCGGAATATCAAGCGGCTCCAACGCGTTCACCAATGGGAAGCCCAATGTCGGCATTAACTACCCGCTCTGGGGCCTAGGAGACTAATATGCGGCCAGCGAATGTGAAGTTGGCGATGCTCGCCATTGCGGTCGTTGTGGTGGCGGTGGCCTGCGAAAGCACCGATGTCTCGTCGTCCAGCATGCAGCGGTCTCAGATGAAGATCAACGAAGACAATGATCGCCTCGGCGTTCGGAACCCAGATGGCCCGTAAGAAGGCCTTTCTTCGGCGGTTCACGCCAAAAGCCCCGGCTTCCCCTATAATGAAAGGGCAATGAAGCTAGCCGTTTGCATCGTTCATAACCGGGACAAGAACCGAATTACCGATGAACTGGTGCGGGCGGGCTTTAAGTTCACCATCATCGGATCGACCGGCGGCTTCCTTCGAGAAGGAAATACGACCTACCTGATTGGCGTGGACGAACCGGATCTGCCGAGCCTTCAGGGTCTATTTCGCACCAACAGCCAGAGCCGCGAGCAGTTGGTCAACGTGATGCCGTTCGAAGCTGCGACCCCGGGGGCCTTCATCCCGAACCCGGTGAAGGTGCCGGTCGGCGGCGGCGTCATGTTCATCATGGACGTGGAGCAGTTTCACCGCTTTTGATGCCGGTCCTCGAACAAACCGGAATCGAGAAAGTGCTCGCGGCAGCGGAGCGCGGCGAGCTTGGCGCCCACGCCATTCTGCTCTACGGTCCGCGCGGAGCGGGCAAAGGCGGCTACATCCATCGCCTCGCCCAGGCTTGGTTGCGCAAGTCGTCGGCAGAGGACGACCGCGCGCTAGCCGCCTTTCGGCGGGGGAACAATCCGGATTTTCTGGAGATTCGCCCCGTCGGCCCGAGCGCGATCATCAAGCTCGCGGCAATTACCTACACGGACGGCCCGAAGACGCCCGGCGCGGATGACCACGCCCATGCGCCGCTCCAGCAGTTCTTTCGCATGCAGCCGCTCATGTCGGCGAACAAGGTGGTTGCCATTCTGCGGGCCGACCGGATGAATGCCGACGCCACGAACGCGCTCCTGAAAACGCTCGAGGAGCCGTTTCCGAACGGCAAGCTGATTCTCACGACTACGTCTATGGGGCGAATCCCGGCGACGATCATCTCCCGTTGCCTCGCCGTCGCCTGCGGTCTACCGACCAACGCCGAGCTAAGACGGCTGTACCCGAACGCGGACGACGAGGAAATTCGGCTGGCCGATGGCGCGCCCGGAAGGCTGGCCGAGATCTTGCAGCACCGCGAGGCGTACGGGGAGATCATCCGTTTTGCCGAGCAGTTGTTCACCCGGTCGCCAGATTCGTTTTTGCGAGCGAGCGAGGAACTGACCGACGTCGCTGAAGGGATTGCCGATTCCACCAAGATCAACCGAAGGGCCGCCATCGCTGAAACACTGGAGTGCCTTGCGATCTACCTGCGCGCCGATGCGCGGTCCAAGCCCACTTGGGTCGAAACCATCACGGAAGCCCATCGGCGCATCCTTCAAAACGGTGCGGACTCTATTGTCTTGGACTGGATGCTGAGCCAACTTTTACTGGCATCCGGATAGGGAACCGATTCACACAGACGGAGCGTACGCAATGTTTGGTTCTGGAAGTAAGTATGTTTTTTAGCGCGGCAAAAGAAAGGCTGGAGACAGACACGGCCCAAAATCGAACGGCACGGTTCGAGCGCTTACTGCGCGAGACCCAAAAGCCGGCGTTCAATTTTGCCCTCCGGCTGACCGGGAATCGAACCGAAGCCGAAGACTTGGTACAGGAGGCGTTCGTTCGGGCCTATCGATTCTTCGATAAGTACGATGATAGCCTGCCGTTTACGAACTGGCTCTACCGAATTCTTGCCAACACGCACATCGATCTCGTGCGCCGCAAACGCCGCCTGAAGACCACCAGCCTCGACACTTCGAACCAAGACGGAGCCTCGAGCTGGGAGATCGCCGACGAAGATGCGGCGGCCGATCGAAGCATCATGGAACAGACGCTCGACGAACCGGTCCAAAATGCGTTGCGCTCCATCCGACCCGAGTTTCGAACTGCCGTTTTGCTGGCGGACCTGGAAGGCATGGCCTACGAGGAAGTCGCCGACGTCATGAAAACCAGCGTTGGCACGGTTCGTTCGCGAATCCATCGCGGTCGAAAGCAACTGCGCGAACACCTTCTTCGACATTCGCCCGAAAGCGTCCGCCAGATGTCGGCGAATAAGGGAGACCGAAATGAATTGTAAGCAGGTTCAA
Source organism: Fimbriimonas ginsengisoli Gsoil 348 (assembly GCA_945881865.1). Classification (GTDB taxonomy): domain Bacteria; phylum Armatimonadota; class Fimbriimonadia; order Fimbriimonadales; family Fimbriimonadaceae; genus Fimbriimonas; species Fimbriimonas ginsengisoli_A. The sequence goes on from CAMCVK010000020.1 coordinate 16,952, forward strand.
AATCTGCTCAACGCCTACGTGGACCGAGAGTTAGGTTGCGAGGAAGGCTATGCAATCCGCACCCACCTGCACGATTGCTCGGCTTGCCACGAGGAGTTTGTCGAACTCGTTACGGTGAAACAACTACTCGGCGGAATGGTGGCCGAAGACCCATCCAAGGATTTTGAAGCTCGGCTGATGCGCGCGGTCTTCCAGGAAGAACCGGCTACCCAGAAGAGCGGGTTTCGATGGCGACCGATTTTCACCTTTTCCGGGGTTGGGTTGGCTTCGATGGCTGCAACGCTGGCCGTGTTGGTCCTCTCGCGGCCGGCAGCCGACCCAAACAGCAATGTCGCCCGTCGTTTGAATTTCGATTCGGAATTCGGGCGCCCGGCCGTCTCCACCTCGCCGGACAACGTGCAAAACATTGCCTTCGAGATTCAACGCGATCAAATCTACGCCGTTGGGCCAGATGCGGCAAGCGGAGTTACGGTGGTGAGTGCCTCCCATGGTCCACGCCAGTAGCCTTCTGACTCTCGTGGTCGCGGGCCTGCAAATAACTCCGGTTTTCGCCCAAACCGAGTCCACGGCCGAACAGTTTCTGCACCGCAGCATGCAGCGGCAATTCTCGGTGAACGTCGTCGCCCTCCTCGTGCAACGCGATCCTACCGGCGAGGGTCGGACTCAGGTCGTTCGCGTGGAACGCGACAAAGCAGGGCGAATTCACCACGTCGTGGTAGCACCTTTGCGGCTCCAGGGCACCGAGACCATCGACGACGGCAAAAGGGCACGTACCTTTTGGCCCGACCAAAACGTCGTCATCGACCAGGAATCCCCGCAGCTGACGCCCTGCGACGCGAGCTGGCGCATGGACTTGGTGAAGCAAAATTACCGGGTCCGATTCGGAAAGTCAACTAAGATCGCCGGCCGGGACGCCCGCCAAATCATTGCCACCCCAAAAGACAAGCGGATGGACACCCGCATCGTCTCGGTGGATCGAGCAACCTCCTACCCGCTTCGGCTGGAAACCACCTCGCCAGATGGAAGCACCACGGTCCACTTTGACACGAAGGAGATCAAGTTTCCCGCATCCATTCCGAACGAGCATTTCGAAATGCGCGTCGTGGGTTCGGTGCGGAAACTTGCCTACTCCCGCCCGACGGTGCTGACGCGGGACTTAGCGAGAGAGAAGATTGGCTTTGCGCCGCTGATGCCAGCAGAAATGCCGATGGGCTTCCAGCTTCAGGAAATTCAGCTAACCCAGAGCAGCGCCTGGCGGTCGATTGCCATCCGCATCACCGACGGGCTAGTCCGAGCGACCATCTACCAATGGCGGTCGAAGCCGGGCGAGGCCAAGCTCGTGTCGATGGAAAACAGTTCCCAGCGCGATGTCGGTGCCGTGCGAATGATGGTCGTCACCGACCTGGGCGAGGGCTTGCGCGAAGCCCTGCTGGTGGCGTTTGCCGAGGGCAGCGAGTCCTCGTTTGGCCTCAGTGGAAGCTGGACCATCTCGGCACGTCCTAGGTCCGATGGATCGAAGGAACTATCCACGTCTCTGCCGTCGTTTTGCCCATTACCAGAGCCAAAGATTTATTGGATTCGCGGCGACCGATCCAATTGTCGTCCCGCCGATGAACCCAAAAATCTGAGAAGCAACCTCTAAAGAACAAACCATGAAAACCCAAATTCGAACCCCAAAGACGGTCTATCTCACCCTTGCGGCCGGGTTTGCGATGGGGGCCGGAACGTTGGCCATCGTATTGAACACGAAGCCGTTCCCGCAAGCCATCGCCCAAGTCTCCGGCCAGACAGCCTCGCCGCGACTGATGTCCGCGACCAGCGCCGAAAGCGTTGCCGAACTCAAAAACCTCAACGAGTCGTTCGCGAACCTTGCAGAATACGCGGCACCGGCCGTCGTCGACATTAAGGCGGTTACCGAGCGACGGCAGGGCCCGAACGGCGAGCGCATCCCGATGATGGGCGGCGAAGGCAGCGGCTTCATCTACCGGGCGGATGGCTACGTGATCACGAACGACCACGTCGTGGGCGGATTCGACAAAGTGACCGTGACTCTGCGCGACGGGCGCGAGTATCCCGGCAAAGTGATCCGTGGCGGCGACATCAGCAACGACCTCGCGATCATCAAGATCGAAGCGAAGGACTTGCCGACTCTCTCTTTTGCGAACTCGAAGGACGTTCGTCCCGGCCAAATCGCGATGGCCCTGGGCGCTCCGTTCGGCCTGGAAAACACCGTCACGGTCGGCCACATCTCTGCGCTGCACCGCTCCGAGCGGGTCATCGAGAACAAGGTCTATCCCGACCTCATCCAAACCGACACCTCGATCAATCGCGGTAACAGCGGCGGCCCGCTCGTAAACATCGACGGTCAGGTCATCGGCGTGAACACCGCGATCTTTTCGCCGAGTGGCACCAGTGCGGGCATCGGCTTCGCGATTCCGAGCAACCAGGTCAAGCTCATCGCGGACATTCTGATCTCGAAAGGCAAAATCACCCGGGCGTTTCTCGGCGTTCAACCGGAAACGCTGAAGGAGTACCGCCGAAAGGAACTGAATGTAACCGGCGGCGCGGTCGCCGTGATGGTGACTCCGGACTCCCCAGCCGGTAGAGCCGGACTGAAGGAGGGCGACGTCATCACGAACATCGGTGGAACGCCCGTCTCCTCGTCGGTCGACCTGCGCAACACCATGCTGACGAACTCCGCGGGCTCCACGGTTGCTGTGAAGTACGTCCGAGATGGCAAGCCGGCCGAGGTGAAAGTAAAGCTCGCCGAACTCCCGTCGCAGATGCGAGAGCAAAACGAGAACCGGGCTCCGCAAGGGCAGAATCCTAGGTTCAATTTGCCGCCGGGCCTCCTTGACCCGTTCGAGGACACCGCTCCGTCCGTTCCCAACCCTCCGCGACGTAACACGCCTTCCAACGCTCAGCCGCGATTGGGGGTTGACGTCGCCGAGCCGTCGGCAGAGATGCGGACTCAGTTCCGAATTCCGGCCGGCCAAAAAGGCGCGATCGTCGTTTCAACCGAGCCAGGTTCGGTGGGATCGACGCTCGGGATGCGGATGGGAGATCTTGTCACCGGCTTCGGCGATGTGAAGATCGAGTCGGCGAAGCAACTCGTGGACGCGGTGAAGAAGGTCAAGCCCGGCGAGTCGCGCCAGGTGACGTTCATGCGGTTCACGGAGAAAGGTAGAAGCAGCGTCTCCGCGACGGCGAACTTCTAAAGTTCGGCAAGCAAAAAAGGTCCGGATGGCAACTTTGCCAGCCGGACCTTTTTGTTGACTATCTACCGAATCAGCGTCGCTTCGGGGTGAGGCGAGCCTTGATCTCGATCTTGACCACGTCGGTCTCGAATCGGTTCTCGGCGGCCTGTGCGGCGATGATTTCCTTAATCGCGTCGGGCATGATGAGCTCGACGACGATTCCGGTTTCCTCGTCCACGATGACCTGAGTCATCTTGGTGTTCTCGTTATCCATTCGGCTGGGGAAATAGCCGTCGACAACGCCGATATGGTGAATCAGGCCAACATCTTGCAGGGTTGCAAGGATTCGGTAGACGCTCACCACGTCGATCTTGCCGCCTCCGGCGAGAATCTTTTCGTGGATTGCGTAGGCACTGAGGGCAACCTCAGTGTCGGCAAGGGCGCGGATCACTTGGACACGCGGCATGGTGATGCGGTAGCTTGACGCTTTCAGCACGTTAATCGAATGATCTTCGTACAGTTTGGCGGCGGTGACGACCTGCTTGATTGCGGCCGCCTTGGCTTCTCGAGTTCTTCTTCCTCTCATGGCTATCTATACAGACGCGCCGCAACACGCTTTGACTGCGACAATTTCGAAAAACTGCCGCTTAAACTTCGATAGAAGTGCGTTGATCCTGCCTGGTCCACTTTTAGGTGACTGCCAATCCCTTCGCTCCCACAAGTGATGCTGGGTCTAACTAAGCTTTTCGCCGCGTTTACGGGCTTCTAAAGTTAACAATACCTTAAAGGGTAAGCCGTCAGATTACAGTGAGCCCCGGAGATTGTCGCATTTATGCCTTACAGCGGATTTGCTTGAGATTTGACCAGAGAGCCATCGTTTTTGTTCCTAGACGGTCTGCAGGTATGTTATAGTGATCCTCGTCTGAGGGAGCCTGACCATTCTAATCAGGCTAAGAACAACATGAATTTCTATAATCTTAAGACCCGCTCGCACGTGGATATTGCCGACACCGACATCAAAAAGAAGCGAATGATTCGGAAGACCAAGTCTGGAGAGCAGGTACGGTACGCCCTCGTGGCCGAATATGAAGGTACCCCCCTGTACAAGTTCGTGAGCGAGAAGGACTTCACCGCCTCCAACGCCAAAGAAATCGAGTAAATCGAACGCTCTGCCGCAAACGGAGCGAACCATATTTCATTTGGTGCGTTCATCGCGTTATGGTTGCACTGACCGAGCGAGAGAAGATTGGCCATCTCCTGCGCAGATTTGGCCTGGGAGCTAGCGAAGCCGAGCTGGATGCGCTGTCGGAGGTTGGTCTAGAGGCTGCGATCGACCGACTTCTGAACTACGAGTCGGTGGATGAGGGGATCGAAATCAACCCCGCGACCTTGCGGCTTGATGCCAATAAGCCCCTCAACATGCCTCTCCTCGTGACGTGGTGGGTGGCTCGCCTGCTTACGACCCGCCGACCGCTGCAAGAGAAGATGACCGTCTTCTGGCACGATCACTTTGCCACGAGCGCGGTCAAGGTTAAGGTCTCGGGGCTGATGCACCAGCAGAACGAAACCCTGCGGGCCAACGCCACCGGAAATTTCCGAACGCTCCTCCACGCCGCCAGCCAAGACCCGGCCATGATCTTTTGGCTGGACAATCAGCAGAACGTTGCCGGTAAGCCAAACGAGAACTTCGCCCGCGAGGTCATGGAGCTCTTCACGCTCGGCAATGGGCACTACACCGAGAAGGACGTTCAGGAGGCGGCACGCGCGTTCACCGGTTGGTCCGTAAACCGAGGCAAAAAGCCGGCCAGCCCAGACCAACTTGCCACCGGTGCCTTCATCAATCGAAGTCGATTCCACGACCGGACGGAGAAGACGGTTCTAGGCCTCACCGGACGCCTCGATGGAGACCAGGTTCTGAATCACCTCTGCGACATGTCGCAGACGGCAGAGACCATCACCGAGAAGCTGATTCAGTGGTTTGTGATGCCGGCTCCAAAGCCAGACTACGTGAAGCGCATGAGCCGCCTATTCCGCGACGAGAAGCTGGAGATCAAACCTCTACTTCGCACGATCATGACATCGCCCGAGTTCTATTCGGAGCAGGCGGTCCGCTCGATCGCCAAGAGTCCGGTCGATTTCGTCATCCCGACCATGCGACAGCTGGGCATCGGAACGCTCATTCGAGAACGGGTAAGGGACGCGGCGGACGACGATGCCGCCGCAAAGAGCGCGAAAGTTCGACGCGCACTCTCCCCGGCCTTTCTCGCTCAAGACGCGATGCGAGCCATGGGGATGTACTTGATGTACCCGCCGGACGTTGCGGGTTGGGACGGCGGGACGGCCTGGATTACTTCGGCGACAATGGTCGAGCGGATCGGCTTCGCCGATCAGATCTTCGGCGTCTCCAAGAAGAGGAAGCTAGCGGTTCGCTACCCCGCCGCCGATCTGTTCGGGACACGTCCCTCGGCCGGCGAAGTCGTGGAACGCCTCTCCTCCATCTTCAACGTGACCTTCCCCGCCGATCGGACGCGAATTTTGGAATCTGCGGCGGCGAAAGGGATTGCCGGAGGCTCCGCCTCCGAGCTGGCGGCGAGCGTCTCGCGACTCATCTTTGCTTCGCCGGAATTCCAGTTCTCTTAGTCGAATAGGCTGTTGGCGAACCGCTCCGGCTTAAAGTCGAGCAAGTCTCCTACCTTTTCACCGTTCCCGATCAGCTTGATCGGGATCTTGAACCGATCGTAGATGCCGATGAGGGCGCCTCCGCGCGCAGAGCCGTCCGTTTTCGTAAGGACAATGCCGGTGAGGGGGGCGGCCTTGGTGAACTCCTCGGCCTGGCGAATCGCGTTCTGACCCGTGTTGGCGTCGAGGACCAGCAGGATTTCGTCCGGCTTGCGGCCGAGGGCTTTCTCCGCGACCTTCACCACTTTCTGCAGCTCCAGCATCAAGTTCGCCTTGCTGTGCTGGCGACCGGCGGTATCGGCGAGCACAAAATCGGCACCTCGGCTTTTTGCGGCAACGATCGCATCATAGACCACCGCGCTGGCGTCTGCCCCCGGCTGAGATCGAACAATCTGTGCTCCGGTTCGCTCCGCCCAAACTTCCAACTGTTCAATCGCGGCCGCGCGGAACGTGTCACCCGCCGCAAGAACAACTTTAAACCCGCGACCGACAAGCAGGTTTGCGAGCTTCGCAATGGTGGTGGTTTTGCCCACCCCGTTGACGCCAACGAACAGAAACAGCGAAGGCGGGACGTCGTTGATCTCAAGCCCCGGGGCACCTTCCTGGTGAAACCGGTCGGCAATCGTTTTCCGAAGCCGCTCTTTCATCGCGCCGGGATCGGTGATTTTCTCTTCCCGCACCGCTTTTCGGAGGGATTCGAGAATCTCCTCGACGGTGGCCACGTGCGTATCGGCCTGCAGGAGCGCCTCTTCGAGCTCCTCATAGAAGTCGTCGTCGATGACGCCGCGCCCTACGATTCGGTCGAATCGCTCCATCAGCTTCTTGAACATTCCTCTAGGATGGAAGGTTGGGCGGACTAGCGGCTAGGCCCGGCGGTCTCATTTGCACGAATCTTGGCAACCAATCCGGTGGTTGATCGTCCGGCGAGCGTCGGCAGGATCACGACTTCGCCACCGTAGGTGCGGACGATCTTGGCCTCGGGCAGCATGTCCTCGGTGTAATCGCCGCCCTTTACGTGAACTTCGGGGCGCAGAACTTCGATGAGCCGCTCCGGCGTGTCCTCAGCGAAGGCAACTGCGCCCGAGACGGCTCGCAGGGCTTCAAGCACCGCAATGCGATCTTCAAGCCGGTTCAGCGGCCTCTCCGGACCTTTTTGCAGACGCCTCACGCTGGAGTCGTCGTTGACACCGACGATTAGCAGATCGCCTAGTTCGGCGGCTTGCGAGAGGTATTGGACATGGCCGGCGTGGAGAAGGTCGAAAACTCCGTTGGTAAAGACAAGCTTCCGCCCCTCTCTCAATTGCAGCGCGGCTTCGAGCGTCATCGCAGGACCTCCCGCAGGGTTTCCGTCACCGGCTCTGGGAGGATATTCCCAAGACCCGCCGGGTCGTAGTGGCAACGCTCGATTTGGCCGTACGGGCAGCTGCGCTGCGGACGGGTGATGCTGTAAAGCCCAATCGCCGGGATGCCGAGTGCGGCGGCCAGGTGGGTGCTTCCGGTGTCGCCGCCAAGGTGCGCGGCCGCGAGGCTGACTAACCCGACCAGTTCGGGAATGTTTGTTTGCCCGGCAAGATCAAAAGCGGTGCCTGGCGGCAAGCCGTCAAGGACTTCGGCCACCGCCGCTTGATCCCCTTTCCCCCCGAGAAACACCACGGGTACGCCGTCTTGGCCAAGGCTTCGGCACACGGCCGCAAAATGGGCGGGCGGCCAACGCTTCGTCACCCAGCCGGCCCCGGCATTCATCACGACGAAGCGACCGCTAACGCCGATGGCAGCGAGCTTTTCTCGAACGGTTTCCAGCGGACCATCTTGCGGCGTCAAAGCGAACTCGGCGACATCGCTTGCGAGCGGATTTTCATCCGGCCGAAACGCCCGGACGACGTCAACGTACTGGTCCACGACGTGGAATGATGTCGGATCAGGAAGCACCCGCGCCGAGAACGCCCAGGCTGCCTCCCGCTGCCAGTGGTAGCCCAGCTTTTCGGGGGCTTTCGCCCGGCCCACGCAGATTGCGCTTTTGAGGAGCCCTTGAAGATCGAAGGCAGCGTCAAACGGCATCGGCCAACTCGGAATCGTCCTCAGCCCGGGCTTCACCCGCACCACTTCATCCACGGCGGAACACGCCTCAACGATGCCGGCGAAACGCGGGTCCACCGCCCAGGTGACGTGGCAATCGGGGAACCGCGCCTTGAGGGCCGATGCGGCCGGGAGCGTGCAAACGACGTCGCCCAGCGCGCTCAATCGGGCGATGAGGAACCTTACGCTCCGCCTCCCGACAAGTAGTGAGCGGCTGCCTCGAGGACTTCCTCGGGGGAAACCTTTTTCGGGTCTGCGTCGCGAAGCAAAACCGTTCCCGATTTCGTGTAGGGTCGGTAGAGAACCGGGTCCATCGGCCCGAAAATGCTCACGACCGGCGTCCCGACGGCGGCGGCCATGTGTCCGGTCCCGGTGTCTCCGGCGAGATGCAGTGCGCTCTCAGCGACAACCCGCAAGGACTCCTTGAGCCGCAGTTTGCCCACCTGGTTCTCGATTCCGTCAACTTCCAGCGGCTCGTCGTTCTTGCCACCCAGCGCGACCACGCGGAAACCCTTCGCGATTAGGTCCCGCGCGATCCGCTCCCAATGTATCCGCGGATAGATCTTGCTGGGGTGGCCCGCTCCCACCGAAATGCTGACGAGGTTAGGCTGCCGCACGGCACCCACATCGGGCAAGGTCGGCCGCTCGGCAAACTCAAACGGCTCCAAGTGGTTCAGCACCGCATGGTTCCACTCCACCGTGTGCATGTCGGCGGTGCGGCCGGTCGCCAGCGGATTAAGGCAGCTGGCAAACCGGTCGGTCGCGGCGGCAGAGATTCGTTTCTTAGGCGAGGCAATCCGCAGGCAAAGGGCAGTCTTGGAGTGGCCCTGCAAATCCAGCCCGAGATCGAAGCGGAGGGCGCGCAGTCGGACGTATTTCGAGAGTTGCTGCTGCCATGTCGCCGGCGACCACTTCTTTTGTTTCCAACGGTCCCGGGGAAACTCATACCGTTGGGTCACAAGTCGGTGCCGATCGATGACCGGCGCGCAGCGGCCTTCGACGGCCCAAACCAGGAATCCGTCGGGATATTTTTGGCGAATCGCCGTCGCCGCCCAAGTTGCCATCACGCAGTCTCCGATGGCACTAAACCGAACCAGGAGGATGCGCGGGCCGGTCATGCGATTCCTTGCAGCAGTCCCCGCTGACGCGCGCTTTTCCACCGATCATGCATCCACAGGTACTGGCTGGGAAACTGCCGAATCACGGATTCAAGGGCAAAGTTTGCCGCCGCCGTCAGCCGCTCGGCGTCTTGCTCGGCCCGATCCAGATTGATCGCCGGAAGGATGATGACCCGATACTTTCCGACTCCCACTCGAACGCAGTAGGCCGGCAGCAGAGCGGCCCCGGTTCGAAGGTGCAACTTTGCTGGTCCGAGAACCGTGCCGCAGGGTTGCCCAAAGAACGGCACGAAGCATTCACTCGCGTTCTGGTCTGGAAGAATGCCAACCAAGCCGCCGCGTTTGAGCTCCCGCAGCAACGCCGTTGCGGCGCTGCCTCGCGAAAGCACTTTTACGCCGGTTGCTTCGCGCATTTGGAGAACCCGCTGTTGGAGCGCGCCATCATTGGCGTCACGGGCAACGACGGTAATCGACCGCCCGGTTCCGGTGCAATATTGGGCGAAGCGTTCCCAGTTGCCGAGGTGTGCGGTTAGGGCGATGATTCCGGTGCCTAGGCTTTCGGCGGCTTCCAAGTTCTCCGTCCCGGTGACCTCCACATTGTTCAGCACTTCCTGGTTCGACCGGATGCGGGTGCGGAAGAAGTCGCTGGCCAAGATGCCGAAGTGCCGGTACACGTTCCGGGCACCGTCATCCCACTGTTCGGGCGTCCACTCAGGAAAGGCGATCTTCAGGTTCGCATGGGTTCGAATGCGGTGTTTTTTGTCGAGGCGATAGGCAATGAGGCCCCACTTTTCGCCTCGCCGTTCGGCTTCGGCGATGCTGCCCTTCTCGAAGTAGCGTTGCGTGACGCCGAACATCGAGAGCGAGACTTTGTCCACCAGGGCGCGTCGTCCCTCATTCATGGAGTTTGCTTCCGAGCCAGTTTCGCCATTCGTTAGCGGGCTCAACCGAAACCCGGTGGCGAGCGATCACGACGTTGTAGCCGCCGATATCGCTCCGATCCCGAAGTTTCACCCAGTCTTTGCCGGTGACGATCACGGGCAAGCCAGGGTTGAGTCCTTCCCATAAATTACCCGCGACCAGCGGATCATGGTCGCCGAGTCGCTTTGCTTGCGTCAATTTCGCGTCGGGAAAATCCTCCCGCAGCGCGTCGATGAATTTTTCCGGCTGGCCTAGCGCACAAATTAGCTGATATTCGACCGGCATTTCGACTGGCCCGCCAAGCGCCGATTCGAGCCGGGTTTTGCTTCGCACCACGCGGAACTCGCCGGGAAGCACGACCTCGGCCCGACGGCGGTTCCAGGGCCCCTCGCGGTAGGGTCCGGCCGGCAGACAGAACCGGTTTCGTGTGGGCGGATCCAAGACAATCGAGAATGTCTTTGCCACCGGCAAGTGCTGGAATCCGTCGTCCATCACGAGGATCGCCCCGGGAAAATGCTCCTCGCACAGCTGCGCGGCAAGCACCCTTCGGCGACCGACGATGAGCGGCACGTTTGGGAGTTCATCGCGGAACGCGGCCGGCTCATCGCCCCATTCCGCCGCCTTGAGTGGTCCCTCCGGCGCGACCGCGGCCGCCACCGAGTGCGGGCCACCGTAGCCGCTGGCCCCGATGACGACCCGGTGGCCCATCGCGATCAGCGTCTCGGCCATAAACAGTGTAAACGGGGTCTTCCCCGATCCCCCGACGACCAAGTTTCCAACGCAGATGATCTTGCCCTGGCTTCGGTACGGCTTTTTGAACCCGAAGCGGTAGATAGCAAGGTAGCCCTCCCAGCCCAATGTGTAGAGCACCGAGATCGGCAACAGCGCGGCGCGGGCGAGGAATACCGACGCCGTACGACCGGTCCAGACCTCTTCAATGCGCACGGTCTATTGTAGAGCGTTCCCGGAAGCGGCATACTTTGCCTTGTGGCAACGCTCTTCACGCGCATTCGCTCCGGCGAAATCCCAGGCGAAATCATCTTCGAAAACGAACACGTTTTCGCGATCCGGGACATCGTGCCGCAGGCTCCGGTGCACGTGCTGTTGATCCCGAAAGCCGAGATTCCGGGCGTGGCCGACGTCGAGGTTGAAGGTGATCACCGTCATCTGCTGAATGCGGCCCGAAGCTTGGCCGAACAGCTTGGATTAGAGAGTTACCGGCTCGTTATCAATCAAGGCGAGGCGGCGGGGCAATCGGTGCCGCATCTACACATGCATCTCCTCTCCGGTCGGCCGTTCGCTTGGCCCCCCGGCTAGGTCCGGCTCTGGCCGCACCGCGAGAACCAGCAGAATGGCCGCCCAAAATCGGCCGTCCAGAAACAGCGAAGACGAGTTGAAGCTTGAACCGATCGCAATGATCGCAACTGCGGCCACCCAGCGAGCTTCGGCAATCTGCGAGAGTCGCCAAATCTTCACTGCCGCGCGAACGAGGAGATAGAGCATCACGACGCCACCCACAACGCCGGCAGCAACGAACATTTCGACTAACTGGTTATGCGGGTAGATCCCGGTTCTCGGGTCGAGAGGCGAGGTTCCCGTAATCGGATGATCAAGGAACAAGTCGAGAGCCCGACGTAGCACCGGAACCCGCCCAAATGCTTCGTCGGACTCCATGGTCGCCCCGTTCGCCAGTCGTGCAAACATGTTGTAGGGGGTTAGCTTGATCACTAAGGCATAGCCAACCGCACACGCGACGCCTTGCTCGGCGAGAGCCCATAGCCGGTCTTGCCAAGCAACCCCTCGGCGCAATGGCACCAGAATCAGGCAACAGAGGATGCCGATAAAGAACGGCCCGCGGGACGCCGTCAGAGCAATGACTCCCCATCCAAGTCCGGATAGCATCAACGGGAACCACGCGGTTAGCTCGTTGAGGCTTCGCGGTCGGCCGATCTGCAACCGGTTGACCAGGCCGAACGCTGCAATCAATGACGCCGCCGATCCGATGACAATTGCGTTTACGCGGTCGGTTCCAAATCTCGGCAAACCGCTAACGCTCAAGGGCTGCTTCACGGCCGCGAGCATAAACAGCGGAACCGACGCAAGGCACGACCAAAAAACCCATTGGCGAAGCAATGCCAGCCGAGGGCGGGATATAGCCACGCCAAAGCCCACCGCCGGAACCGCGACGATGCCTAAAAATGCGGTCCAATACCGCTCCGGCGGCACCATGCTCTGCGGGTTGGGCGCAATTACCATCATCGCCAGCCGATAGACCAAGAACGCCAACACGGTTATGATGGCGAGGGTTTCCCAGCGCGGCAAGGCCCAAGTGCGGTCCCTAATTGCGAGCCAAGTTGCCCACAACGAAGCCACACAAACCGAGGCCCGGAACGCGTACGTAAACGGGGCCGGCAAACCGAGGAGTACTTCGGGTGCCGCAACGAGTAAGTAGCCGGCCCCGAGATGAAGCCCCAGCAGAATGGTTACCCAGCGGGGCATCACAATTCAACTATCCTACACCCTCTGCCGGGAAGGAATTTGGGAGACTTTTGATGCCGGGTAAGGTTAGGGGGTGCCCGCTCGGCCCTACATCGAGTACCGCGACGTCCATGTCGTTTACTCCAATGGCGTAAAAGGCCTTGACGGCGTCTCCCTGCAAATTCAGCGCGGCGAGTTCGTATTCTTCGTCGGTGAAACTGGCGCGGGAAAGAGCACGCTCCTCAAGCTTCTTAGCCGTGAAGAGCACCATTGCGAGGGCGAAGTCCGCCTCGATGGCCAAGAGCTGTCGGACTTCAGCGAGTACAACTTGCACCGCCTGCGCCGTCAGATGGGCGTGGCTCCGCAAGATTACGACCTGCTGCCCAACAAAACCGTTTGGGAGAACGTTGCCTACGCGCTTCGGGCAGTTGGACGGTCCCGGCGCGAAGTCTTCGACCGGGTGCCAAAAATTCTTTTACAAGTAAACGTCGCCCACCGCGCCGACGCGTTTCCCTCCCAGCTTTCGGGTGGTGAAAAACAGCGAGTCGTCATCGGCCGGGCCCTTATCAATGAGCCGCCCTTGCTCCTCGCCGACGAGCCGACTGGAAATCTCGACGCTGCCCAGTCGGAAGAAATCATGCGGCTGCTTGCCGATCTCAACGCTCGCGGGACGACCGTTCTCGTGGCCAGCCACGACCTCCCGACGATGGAGAAGTTTTCCAAGCGGATCGTCTGCCTAGAGCGAGGCAAAATCAAGGAGGATCTCGGTGGTTGATCGCATCGCCTTCATTTTCGTCGAAGCGCTTCAGGCGATGCGACGTAACGTGACGATGAGCATCGCCGCGATTTCGACGTGCGGACTGGCATTGTTCCTGCTTGGCGGAATCTCGCTCGTTTACGTCGCGCTCGACAGTTGGGGCCAGAGCCTTTCGGGCAAATTTGAGATGCGCGCCTATCTGAAAGATGGGGTCAAACCACCGGAAATTTCAAAAGTTGCCGGTGAAATCCGCAGCATGCCTGGAGTGAAAGCAGTCTTCTGGATTCCGCGCGATAAGGCGTGGGAACGCGAGAAAGTCAAATATCCCAAAGAAGTTTCGCAGGGCCTGGAAAACCCGTTGCCGGACGCGTTCAAGATCGTACTCTCGGATCTCAACCAGGCCGACGCCGTCGAGCAAAGCGTGCAGCGGTTGCCACAGATGGACCCGCAGAACCCGATCCAGTACCTGAAGGCCGAGCAGGAGTTGGTCGAGCAAAGCCGGAGCTTTTTGCGCTGGCTGGCCGGTTCCTTGGGGGCGCTGTTGCTTCTCACGGCGGGCGTCCTCATCTATAACGCCATCCGGATGACGGTGTTTTCGCGACGGAAAGAAGCCCGGATCATGCGCCTTGTCGGGGCTTCTCTCTTCACGGTCCGAGTGCCCTACATGATCGAGGGCACGCTGCATGGCCTGGCCGGCGGCGCGCTGGCTTGCTTCCTTTTGTGGGCATGCCAACTCTCGCTTCAGAATCGTCTGGAGGCATTTACGGCGCTTGGCCAGTTGCCGCCGTTCCCGGCGGGGGCGGCGTTTTTGGTGCTCGGCGGCATTGGGGCGCTCTACGGGTTTCTTGCCTCCTGGATCGCCCTTTGGGTGCCCATGAGATCATGAAACGGTGGGTTCTTTGGGCGGTGCTTGGGTTGTTCGCCGGGGTGACGCTTGCCGACCCTCCGAAGAAAGTCGGCACCCTGAAGGGTCGCTTGAAGAACGTTCGAAGCCAGAAGCAAAAGCTTCGCGCGGAACTGAAAGAGACGCGGGTGCAGACCCGAATCGTGAAGGAAGATGTAGCGACGTTAGAGGCTCGCATCGTTCGGGTTTCGCGGGAAGTTCGCGAGACAAACGAGGATCTCGCCGCCAGTCGCAAAGATCAGGCGCGTCTCGCCGCACAACTGAACGCAGGAACGGCGAAAAAGACCCGGATGTTGGCGGCGGTTCGCAATCGCCTACGCGTGATGTACGTTCAAAGCGGAGGCACATTCCTCTCGGTTCTGGCCGGCACGAAAGACGTGGGCGATTTGGTGACTCGCGCCAGCCTCATGCGCGACATCGCTCGGAAGGATCGAGAGCTGTTCAACGATTACTCGAAGGTCGTTCTGGAAATCGCCCGGGACAAGGCAGATGAAGACCGGGTGGTGTCGAAGATCGCCGACTTGCAGCGGTTCATGATGCGTAAGAACGCCGAACTGACCGAAGTAAAGGCGGACAAAGTCATCGCGTTGCGGCAACTCGCGGCGAAACAGGTTAGCCTGCAGGCCGAACTGCGGGCCTACGAGGCCGATGAGCGGGCCATCTCCGGCGAAATTGCCGCTTACTACCGGCGGCTGGCCGCAATGCCGAAGACCGCGCGACGTCTGCCCAAGCGCACCGGGCGGCTGCTTTGGCCGGTCGCCGGCCGCATCACGAGCGGGTTCGGCATGCGGTTCCACCCCATTCTTCGCGTTACGCGCCTGCACGCCGGGGTCGATTTTGGCGCCCCGACCGGCGCTCCCATCGTGGCCTCCGCAGACGGGATCGTCATCTCTTCCGGTATGGGGCGAGGTTACGGCAACCGCGTGATTTTGGATCACGGCGGGGGCCTCTCGACCACCTATGCCCACTGCTCGCGACTCTACGTCCGGGCGGGGCAGTTCGTACGTCGGGGCCAGACGATCGGAGCGGTAGGCGCTACCGGCCTTGCCACCGGTCCGCACCTGCACTTTGAGGTGCGCGTGAACGGGGTGCCGGTAAATCCTCGCGGCTACCTATAGATCGATATTTGGCGCATAATGGAGCAAGGCACCGAGGTGCTCATATCAACGGAGGTCAAGAAGCATGATGAACAAACCCACTGTCGTTCGATACCCGTCTTCCGATCTCATTCCGGTCGCGCGCTCCTAAAGCGTCGCGATTTCTGCCGGAAGCGAGGTCGTTCTGTCCTGCCTCGTTCCCAAAGAAAGACCGTTGAAGAACCAAATATCAAACCAACTTCGCGCCCAACTGGCGCATCTTGAAGCTGATTCCTTGCGTCAACTCATCTCTCGCGCGCAGGCCATGCGCGACCGATCCGACAAGCGGCCAAAGGAACCCCTTGACACCTGGGTGCAGCGCGCACTGCGGCAAGAAGACCGCCGCCGCGAAGCCATTCAGGACACGCAGCTCGGCCAAGTGATTGGCACCTTCGGCAACACCTGCCGCGCGGAAGTCGACCGCAAGGTGTTTGACGTTGCCTTCGCGGGGAGCTTCTGCATCGTCGGCGACTGGATTCGCTTCGGCGAAAACAAGACCGGCGAACAGCAAGTCGTCGAGGTTCTGCCGCGCCGAACCAAGCTCTCGCGACCCGACGTTGGTGGGGCCAACAAAGAGAAGCTGATCGTGGCGAACGTAGACAGCGTGGTCATCGTCGTTTCGGTGGTTTCGCCGCCGTTGCACCCCCGCCTCATCGATCGGTACCTCGTGGCGATTCAGCAGGGCGGCGCAAAACCGCTGCTCTGCGTGAACAAGATCGATCTGCTCGAGGATCGTTCGGAGCTCGACGTTCTGGAGCCGTACCGGCTCGCCGGAGTCGAGATCATCGTGCTTTCGACCCGAACGCAGGAGGGCACGGCCCAATTGCGGGAGGCGTTGACCGGCCAGACGTGCGTGTTCGTTGGCCACAGCGGCGTCGGAAAGTCGAGCCTCGTAAACGCCCTCTTGGCAAAGCCGACCCAGGAGGTTCGAGGCGTGAGCGAGGGCTACGGGCGTGGTCGGCACACGACAACGGCTTCGTCGCTGCACCATTTGGGTGACGAAACCGTGCTGATTGATACGCCCGGGATTCGTAGCTTTGGCATTCAGGACCTGGAAGCCACCGAAATTGGCGGCTACTTCCCCGAATTCGCCAAGTTCGCTTGCCGGTTCAACGATTGCCAGCACATCGCCGAGCCGGGCTGCGGGGTTCAGCAGGCCGTCATCGACGGCGAACTCGACCCCACCCGGTACGACACCTACCGACGCCTTCACGCCGAGCTTGGCTAGGCCAACCTGGGTTAGGCGGCGGTCCGGACGGCGACGGCAGAAGGCAGCAACCCGAAGAGATCCTTCGGGTTGCTCATCTCGGGCACGAGGTCAATGGACCGTCCAAATCCGTGCTCCTTCGCGAGATCGTTGATGTAGCGCAGGGTCGAAAAGTCCTCCATCGCGAACCCAACCGAGTCGAAAACGGTGATCTCGTCGTCGCTGGCCCGACCGGGTTTCTGGCCGGAGAGCACTTCCCAAAGTTCGATGACGGGAAAATCTGCCGGCATCTGTTGGAGGTCGCCTTCGATGCGTGACTGCGGTTCGTACTCGACGACGACGCGGGCATCTGCCAGAATCGCGGCTTCGATTTCCGTTTT
>CAMCVK010000021.1 GCA_945881865.1 Fimbriimonas ginsengisoli Gsoil 348
TGCAAATCTTGGCTGGCCCTGACCCCGGGTCGCCTTGCGACCCGGGGCTACCGTATGCGATCCCTTCAGGATCGGTCTTTAGGGAAATCCAGGGTTCGCCCTCTCACCCAGAGCGGTTCTCCGAAGGATTGCGATCACGACGTCGCAGGACACGATCCCGGAGGGATCGCCGACATTAGCCCCGGGTCGAAGACCCGGGGGAACGCCAGCGTCCAGTCCAAAACGACCCTGGCAGGGTCGCAGAATCTCCGACCCTTCACGGCGCGCCATGCCTCCGGCAACTCAATCCGTCTCCTCCTCGTCATCATTGCGATAGATGGTTACCACGAGGTCTCCATTGACATTCTCAAGCCTTCCTAGCAGGGCTGCCTTTATTTGCCATCTGGAAGCAAATCGTTCATTGAAGCACTCGTACCCGAGGTCAAACCTACGGGAGGTGCAACGGTCCCATATGTCCTTTGCCTCGCCATCGAGGCCTTCAACGATCCCCAACAGATGGTCCAATGCCTCCGCCGGGTTCCGACAGCAACGCTCTGAACTGCTGTAGCTCGCAAACCAAACGCCCCGGTTCATCGAAACCCGGCCGTGTAATCCCGCCCGCCTCAGCTCGACGTCGAGGACCGCGAAGTCGAAACGCGCCCGCAGGCACAAGTCGGTAACGATGTAGTAGGCGCCCACGGCCTGAGTCTGACACCGTCGCCGGACGCTTCACATTCGCATTCGCCCGCGCACGGACCGAGATGGTGCTTTCCGGGTTTTGGAGTGCGTGCGGCTCTGCCGCCGCTTTTATCCCGGCAAGCTGCGCTTGGTGTTCGCCGGTAAAAACCAACCGGTGGCTACCGAGTCGCCCAAAATATCTTCACCAGGCGAGTCAAAAACAACCGGCGGCGACCCAGAAAGAACCGCGACGGCACGGGGCCGTCGGCTACAGCCCTGCGGGCTTGGTTTATCGCCGGACAGGAACCGCGACGCCACCCCGAGACCGCGGTTAAAGCGCGTTATCCCAGGTGTCGCTGACTTTGTCGAACAGCTCGTCGATCTTCTCGTTCGCCTGTCGAAGGCGGCCGGCAAGAACGCGGGAGAGGTTCGCCAAAACGATGAAGCCCCACTCGCGGTTCTGGTTCATTCGGCGGCGAAGCTCGCCAGCCGGAATAACGGCAACATCCACTAGGCCGATGCAGATCACGTCGGCGGTTCGCGGGCGGGCGTCGATCAGCGAAATCTCGCCAAGAACGCTTCCCGGGCCAATCTCGCTCAGCTTGTCGCCGTCCGGCGTCAGGACGTTGACGCGGCCGTTCATCACAACGTAGAGGTCGCTGCTCTGCTCGCCGGCCTTAATCAGCTGCTCCTGGGCCGTCAGTCGGCGCAGCGTCGCGAGATCGACGATCTCCTGAACCTGCTCGTCGGTAAGGCCACTGCAAAGGTAGTTTTTCTTGAAGGTTTGGATGTCGATCATGGGCTTGTGGAAGGGGTTTGGCTAGGCGGCGCGGTTGCGAGAAACGACAACAAAGTGGTTGCCCATGGCGGGCGACCGGCTTACAAAGAAAACTGGTTGGTGGCCGAGCGCAGTGTGCTCGGTAATGTATCGCATATCCGCGACATCTAGGTAGACCGTGCCGAGGTTTTCCACATCGTAGGCACCTTTTTCTTCCGGGCGTCCCAATTCTTCAAACGTGAGTTGAAAGACGTTTTCCCGAATCTGTTTCATGATGAAAGGGAGTTTACACCGGCAATCGGACGATCCTCGCATGGAAAATGAGCGGGATCCTGGCGGTCGTGCCTACGGTCGCGGATTCAGCGAAGGATCCGGCTCGCGCGCCATCCACTCCCGCAAAAACTCCGGAATCGCCGTCGGGCGTCGATCTTCTCCAATAAGCACATGCACCGTGTGTCCGAGGGTGGCCACCACGCCGCGCGTTTCGTTCACCACTTCGTAGTCGAACCGCAGGCTCGTCCGCTTGATTTGTGAGACCCACACCCGAACCGCGATGATGTCGTCGTACAGCACTTCGGCCTTGTAGTTCGCCTGAGCTTCCACCGCCGGGAGTTTGAAACCTCGGCTCTCGAGTTCCAAATAGGTAAAGCCGCGCTCACGGCACCAGGCACCGCGCGCCTGCTCGAACCAAAAGAAATAGTTCGCGTAATAAACGTGGCCCATCATGTCGGTTTCGCCGGAGCGGACCCGAAGCCGTTCGGTGGTTATCGTTGGATTTTCAATCACGCCAGTTGGCAGGTGTACCTGGGATTGCGTCGCCCTGCGATATCCTAGAGGTTCGCGGAGCAAACGTTGAGCAGCCCAAAGTCGTACGTTCCCAAGCAATCACATTCGGCATTGAAGGATCGTTTGGTGCGTCCGATTGTCTCGTTTGCCGCGAATGAGGCCACCGGCGGACTAATTCTCGTGGTCTTGGCGGTGGTGGCGCTGTTTTGGGCGAACCTCGCCCCGGCCGGTGCCTACGACGCTTTCTGGAACACGAAGGTTAAGTTTTCAGCGGGCGAGCTGAGCGGCGGCATCACCCTTCGGCACTTCGTGAACGACGCCCTGATGGCGCTTTTCTTCCTGCTGATGGGCTTGGAGATCAAGCGCGAGTTCCTGCTGGGCGAGCTAAGCGAAGCCCGAAAAGCGGCCCTGCCGGTTGCGGCGGCAATCGGTGGCATGCTGGTTCCGGCGGCAATTTACGCGCTCTGCAACCTCAACGGTGGCGATCTGCGCGGCACTGGCGTTCCCATGGCGACCGACATCGCGTTCTCGCTGGGCGTATTGGCATTGCTTGGCAGCCGGGTTCCGGCAGGGCTGAAGATCCTGCTGGCCGCGATTGCGATCGTCGATGACCTCGGCGCGGTGCTCGTGATCGCGATTTTCTACACCTCTTCCGTTCAGGGCGGGATGTTGCTGGGAATGGCGGCTTGCCTCGCGGTGCTGTTTGGCATGAACAAGCTCGGCGTGCGCCATCCGTTGGCGTATTTTGCCGCTGGGATTCCGCTGTGGGCGTTCACCTATGCCAGCGGAGTGCACGCGACGGTCGCGGGCGTCCTGCTGGCGCTCTCGATTCCGGTCCGCACCCGGATCGATCCCGTGGCTTTTCGTGCTCAAGTGCAGGAAGCTTTGGACGCTTTTGACCAGTGCCAATCCGACGATCCGTACGCCATTACGGAAGCGCGCCATGTCGCGATCCGCGAGATCGAGCTTTCCTGTGAGCAGGTCGAGATGCCGCTAGAGCGCATGGAAGACTTGCTCGCCCCGTGGATCACGTTCCTCGTTGTTCCGTTGTTTGCCCTGGCAAATGCCGGCGTTCGGCTTGGCGGTTCCGGCGACGTTTTTGGCTCCCCCATTGCCATTGGGATTTTTCTCGGGTTGGTCCTGGGCAAGCCAATTGGCGTGTTGCTCGCCGCCCAGATTGCCCTGAAATCGCGGACCGGCGTGCTTCCGGAAGGCGTCACCATGCGGCAGTTTGCCGGGGTCGCGGTGCTAACCGGAATCGGATTCACGATGTCGCTCTTCGTTGCGGAGCTCGCCTTCGGCGAATCGCCCAGCCTCGCGATCGCGAAGATCACGACCCTCGCCGCATCCGTCCTGATGGGCGTGCTCGGCTACTTCCTGCTGTGGTCGAACCGCACCCGCCCGGCCTAGCGTTCGGTCCGGACCGGTGCAGGGAGATACAATAAGGAGAAACCCGATATGGTAAGGCTCCTTTTGCGTTGGATTGCACTCGCCATTTCGGTGGTGGCGGCTTCGTTTATCACGGCGGGGCTCGGTTTTCAAACCGAAGCCAAGACTCCGGCGGGCATCGTTCAGCTCTTCATCGGCGTGGCGCTGCTTGCGTTTCTCAACGTCACCCTGGGCAAGATTCTAAAGTTCCTCGCGATGCCGTTGAACTGCCTTACGCTTGGTCTTTTCTCCGTCGTGATCAACGCGGCGGTGCTCTGGTTCGCGGCCACTTTTGAGCTTGGGTTCAAAATCACGAAGCCCGGATTCGAAGGATTTGTGGCAGCTTTGGCCGCAAGCGTGCTCATTTCCCTTATTAACGGCATGCTCGGCGTGTTTCTTCCGGAGAAAGACAAGGACTGATACCCGGCATGATGCGGCCCTACCGACTTCGCAAGCTCTTCGCCCCCACCGCCGGGTTTGCGCGGGCGATTCTGGCGTTTTTGCTGGGTGCGATTGCCTTCATTCTCGGCATCGGACTGAGCTTTCGGGGATTTATTCGTCCGATCCTCGACTGGCTAGAAGGCGTGATGCGAGAAGGCACTTCGGCCTTCGTTCCCTCCGACCGCGTCGCGATTACGATGCATGTTCTGGGCGGAATCTTGCTTATTTTGGGATCCTACGCCACGTTCACGGGCGTTCGCGGCGCGATGAGCCACATCGTTGAGACCCTTAATCCCGGCCTTCGGGCGGGCAAGATGGACATCTATCGCCGCCGGTTGCAGCTTGCGCAAGGGCCCCGTATCGTCGCGCTTGGCGGTGGTACTGGCCTCAGCACGATCCTTCGCGGCCTGAAGCACCACACTTCAAACATCACGGCGATCGTAACCGTCACCGACGACGGCGGGAGTTCCGGGCAGCTGATCCGGGACAAGGGAATCATTCCGCCGGGCGATTTGCGCAACTGCCTCGTGGCGCTGGCCGACGCCGAGAAGTCGATGACCGACCTCTTTCAGCACCGTTTTAAGGAAGACAGCGGCTCGCTGAGCGGACACGCGATCGGCAACCTGCTGATTACCGCCCTTGCCGACCAAGCGAAAGGCGACTTCGAGAAGGCGGTCGAACTTGCCTCGACCGTTTTGAACATCCGTGGTCAGGTTTTGCCGGCCACGCTGGACCACGTCACCCTGTGCGCAGAGCTTACCGACGGCGAAACCGTGGAGGGCGAAACAACCGTCTCGCGATTCGGGGGGCGTATCAAGTGGCTCTTCTTGAAGCCGCGTGACTGCAAGCCGCACCCGAAAGCGCTGGAAGCGATTCGCGCCGCCGATCTCATTTGCATCGGCCCGGGCAGCGTCTTTACGAGCGTCATCCCGAACCTGCTTGTTCCGGGAATGGCGGAAGCGATTCGCGACTCGCGCGCCAAAAAGATCTATATTTGCAATGTCATGACCCAGAGGGGCGAAAGTGAAACGTTTACCGCAAGCCAGCACACGACGGCTGTCGCAGACTGCGTGCCCGACGGCGTTTTCGACTACGTTTTGGTGAACACCGCGATTCCCTCGAAGGCGTCGCTTGACCGATATTTAGGTTCCGAGCAGCACCTTGTTGAGGCAGACCTCGACCGGCTGCGAAAGCTTGGCTTTAAAATCGTGCCGGGTGATTACATGAGCGAAACAGACGTCGTTCGTCACGACCCGATGAAGGTGGCCGCGCGGCTCATTAAGCTAATCCAATCATGAGCGGAAAACTGGTCATCCTCAGCGGCCCGAGCGGAGTGGGCAAAGACACCGTCATCGACGAATGGCGGCGAACCGACCCCGACGTAACCCGGGTCGTCGCCTACACGACCCGGTCTCCTCGCCCCGGCGAGCAAAACCACGTCGACTATCACTTCGTTTCGCGCGACGACTTCTTGCGTCAGGCGAGCGACAAGCGATTCCTGGAGTTCAAGGAAGTTCACGGAAACCTATACGCAACGCCCAAACACGACATGGAGGAGATGCTGGAGCAGGGCAAGATTGCCGTGCTGAAGATCGACGTCCAGGGCGCGTTGGCCGTCATGAACTTGCGGCCAGATGCAACTTCCGTGTTTCTGCTGCCACCGTCGATGGCCGAGCTGGAGCGTCGCATCCGGGATCGCGGAACCGAAGACCCGGCGCAACTACAGCGGCGACTCGATAACGCACTCGGCGAGGTGGACCAAGCACCGAAATACCGCCACCAGATCGTGAACGACGACATCGAGCGGGTTATTGAGGAGCTTGTGCTGCTGACGAGGGCGCGGCGATGAAGGTTTTGCTTGGAGTGAGCGGCTCGATCGCGGCGTACCGCGCGGCGGACTTGGCACGCGAGCTGATGCGCGCCGGGCACGAGGTTCGGGTGTGCCTGACGGATGGTGCGGCTCAGTTCGTGACGCCGTTGCTTTTTGAGACGTTGACCGGCCAGCCGGTGCTCTCGGGTGCATTTGAAGAGCCGATTGCAGGGCGCATGGCGCACATCGACTGGGCGCGCTGGGCGGATGTCATCGTCGTCGCTCCGGCGACGGCGAACACGCTGGTTCGGTTGGGTCTCGGTTTCGCCGAAGACATGCTGACCACGGTGGTCCTGGCGTCTTCCGCCCCGCTGGTGGTCGCGCCGGCGATGAATCCCTCTATGTATGCCGCCGATGTGGTCGCGTTTGCGCGGGAACGGCTGGCGGCGCGCGCGACGATCGTGTTAGAGCCTCAAGAGGGCGACGTGGTGGCGGGCGAGCATGGACCCGGCAAGCTGGCGCCGATCGCCGAAATTGTGGCCGCGGTTCAATCTTTGGACGTCCGGCGAAACCGTCTTGCCGGGAAGCATGTGCTCATCACCAGCGGCCCGACGGTGGAGTCGATCGACGACGTTCGGTTCCTTTCGAACCGGAGCAGCGGGAAGATGGGCGCGGCGCTGGCCCGCGCGGCGCTTTTGATGGGAGCCCGCGTTACGGTCGTGGCCGGACCGCAATCGGCAGTGTTACCTTTGGCGGCGACCGTCATTCCGGTACATACCGCCCTTGAGATGCTTGCGGCCGCCCAGGGGGCGACGCAGCCTGACGTCATCATCGGTGCGGCGGCGGTTGCCGACTATCGACCACTGACTCGACAAGAAGGAAAAATTCGCCGTGACGTGGGGAATATTTCCCTGCAGTTAACACCGAATCCCGATGTGATCGCTTCCTTGGCGGCCACTTTTCCCGGGGCCCAAACGGTTGCGTTTGCCGCCGAGCCCGGCCCGGACGTTGCAACCGCCCGGGCAAAGATGGCGCGAAAGGGAGTTTTCGCAGTGGCGGTCAACGACATCAGCCGAAGCGATATCGGCTTTGGCGCGGACGACAACGCCCTTCAGCTTCTTTTTGCCAGTGGCGGTCAGGCCGAATCCGGCGTAAGAACTAAGCTCGCTTGCGGGATCTGGCTGCTTGAGCAGCTCACGCCGTAAACGGCGCAGCGTCAAAGGCCATTTCCAGCAGCTCCGCCGTGTGCAAAACCCGCACGGTTTGGCCGTGTTCCGCCGCGGCCTGGGCAATCCAGGCGTGGCAGCCGGGGTTTCCGGTCGCCACGAGAGCGGCGCCGGTTGCTTGGATGTGCCGGTATTTGCGCTCGATGAGTTGCCGCGCGAGGGCCGGCTGCGTGAGATTGTAGATTCCCGCGCTTCCGCAGCAGGTGTCCGCTTCACCAAGCTCGCGGTAGTCCACATTGGGAATCGCTCGAATGAGCTCGCGCGGTTGTGAGCGGATCTTTTGGCCGTGCGCAAGGTGGCAGGCGTCGTGATACGTCAGGGGCTCGCGCAGACCGGGCGCGTCGGTAAGTCGTTCCTTCAGCCCGTACGCGAGGAGAAACTCGGAGAGATCGGTTACGCGGGCGGCGAACGCTTCGCCTTCCGGTCCGATCAAGCTTTCGTATTCCTTCATCGTGCTGCCGCATCCGGCGGAGTTCACAATGATCGGCAAGTCGCCGGGCATAGCGGCCACGAGTGCCCGGGCTTTGCCGCGGGCGTCGGCGAGCTCACCGTTGTGGGCGTGCATTGCTCCGCAACAACCCTGCGGCACCTCGCGGACCGTGAACCCGATCCGGCGGAGCAGTCGCCTCGTTGCCTGGTGGACGCGGGGATACAACACGCGCATGGCGCAGCCTTCCAAGAGATAGATTTCTCCCCGAACGTCAGGCAAATCCTCCCCAGTCAATGGTGAAAAATTCCCCATAGATTGCGCCTTCGGCTGGTTTGCTTCGGGTGATTGACCGCTAATCATCCGACTAAAAGGCTCCGGAACTTTCGATCCAAGCAATCGACCTGCTGCCAAGTTGAACCGAAGCAGAACCGGCGTGGTCGTCGTTTTCAGCAGGAATTTTCGGGCCAGATTAGGCCGCAGGCGGTTCAGCCGGTCGCGGGCTATCTCCAAAATCGCCCCGTATTCGACTCCGCTGGGGCAAGCCGTTTCGCAGGCCCGGCAGCCCAGGCAGCGGTCGAGGTGTGGGCGCACGTCCTCCCATTGGATCTTGCCCTCATCCGCGCTACGCACAAGGTAGATCCGGCCGCGCGGGCTCTCCAGCTCGCTGGCGGTTTCGGTGAAAGTGGGGCAGGCTTCCAGGCAAAAGCCGCACCGAATGCAGTGCGACGTCAGTTCGGCAAGCGGCTTCATCGGGTCCTCTCGCATTCTGCACGATTGAGCACCGCGCCGGGATTGAAGGTCTCGCGGGCTCGGGCGAGGTACTTCTCGACCAAAGGCGACGAACCGCCCCGCCGAACGCCGTCATGCTGCACCCAGCCTGAAGGTGCCGCCAGCGGCTCGCCCGTGAACCAAACGGTTTTCGATTCTTCTTCGGCGGCGAGAAGCCGGTCTCCGTAGCCGTCGCGTAGCGCATCAAAGTCCTCGGCCGCGACCCGCTGCACGCCAAACGGCCCGGTATGCGCCACTGCCTTCGGAGTCGGCGGACGAAACGCCTCCAACGGGTAGGTTCGAAGATGCACTTCCAAGATCAGGCCGAGGGTGCCACGCGAGCCGACGAGCATCTTGTAGATGTCGAATCCGGCGACGCTCTTCACCGCTTGGCTGCCGGATTTCGCGTCGAGGCCGTCGCCGGTGAGAATTCGGGCGCCCAGTAGCCAGTCGGTCCAGTGACCAAACCGGGCCTCCAAGAAATGCGGCAGCCCCGCCGAAATCGTTCCGCCGACGGTGCCGGGAAGCCCGCCAAGATATCCAAAGCCTTCGCCGAAACGAGCGAGCGGCAACGTTTGGCCCTGCGCCTCAATTTCGGGAAGCAAATCTGCAAGACGAGTCCCTGCCCGAACCGTCAACAGCTGATCCTCCGGGGAGAAGTTCAGGATGCCGGCGTAGTCCATGATCGGAATCTCTGTCGCTCCGGCGTGGCGCAGCCCACCCTTGGTGCCGGAACCCACGATATCGCAAGCTCCGCCCAGAATCATCGAGCGAACCTCGCTGACGAATGAAGTCACCAAGCCACCCCGCGCCACCGCTTACGGTGTTCCACGCACGATTTCTGGTTCGGCAGCACCTTGCACGGGTTGCATAGCTCGCCACGATTGAAGACAGTCTTGGCGCGCTGTTGCAAAGCGAGATCATCCTCGGTGAACATTAGCGCCATGAGATCCAGCTTTTCGACGCCGATGCCATGCTCGCCGCTCACCGAACCGCCGAGCTCTATGCACTTACGAATCACGGCCTCACCGGCTCCGACCACCCGCTCCACCTGCTGCGGGTCGCGGTCATCAAAGTAAAAGCACGGGTGTAGGTTCCCGTCGCCCGCGTGAAAAATATTCGCCACGCCAACGTTGTGTTTGGCGGCGACCGCATAGACAAAATCCAGCATTTCCGGAAGCCGAGACCGCGGAATCACACCGTCGTGCGTGACCACACTCGGCGCAAGCCGTCCCATCGCGCCGACGCCCTTCTTCCGGGCCTCCCACAGCTTGGCGCGCTCGGCCTCATCCTTTGCCACCCGAACGTGGATCGCCCCATTTCGCTCGCACAGTTCGGAAATCCGGCGAATGTCGGACCGCACTTCGTCGGCGGTCGTGCCGGCCACGCCCTGACCGCCGTTGTCGCACTCCACCAAAAGCATCGCCTGCGTGCCTTCGGGGTATTGCAAGTTAAATGCTGCCCGCAACGCACCCAAAATGCCGTGGTCGATCAGCTCCAGCGCGCAGGGAATGATGCCTCCCGCGATGATCTCCGAAACGGTTTCGGTGGCCTGCCGAACCGATGGAAAGGCGATGAGGGCGGTCTCAACGTGCGTCGGAACCACGGTGAGCCGTACCCAGGCTTCGGTGACAATGCCCAGCGTCCCCTCGCTTCCCACGATCAAGCCGATAAGCTCCGAACCTGCGAGACCCGCAACTTTTCCGCCCAACTCCAGCACCTCGGCTTCTGGCGTCACCATCGTGACGCCTAGGACGTGCGGCGCCGTGACGCCGTACTTGAGGGTGTGCGGGCCACCGGCGTTTTCGCCGATATTGCCGCCAAGGGTCGAAACGGTCTGCGAGGATGGGTCGGGCGCAAAGTGCAGGCCGTCCTGCCGCACGGCGTCGCTCAGCTTCTTATTCGTGACTCCGCACTGCGCCCGCATGGCCCGGTTCGCGAGATCGATCTCCAGGATTTGGGTGAGCTTTTTGGTGGAAATGACGAGCCCGCCGAGGGCGGGTAACGCGCCCCCGCTGAGGCCGGTTCCGGCCCCGCGTGCCGTGTACGGAATGTTGCTTTCAAGGCATGCGGCCACAATCTCGCGGACTTCGTTGGTCGATCGCGGAAGCAGAACCAGGGCGGGTGAGCTTCGGTCGACCGAGTAGGCATCGCAATCGTAGGCGCGCTCGGCGGCCGGGCCCGAAAGAACCCCCTCTGCGCCAACAATCCTGGCAAACTTTTCCGCATAATCGGCTCCCTGCGGTCCAAAACGAGTACGCATCTTCAATTGTGGTGTACCTTTTAGGCGTGTCACGCTTATGCGTGATCGTGCCTTTTTTTACGGATGATTTGTCTCGGGGAGTTTTGAGTCTTGTTTACGGGTAGTTGGGAATATAGCGTCCACACGGAGAAAGCAACTTGGACGGAAACGGCGGCTCAGCTTATGGGGCTGTTGCCCGATCAACCCACAACCGGCCCGCTTTCGATTCTGTTGCAGCGGCTGCCAAACCCAGTTCTGCAGGAACTTGTTGCTTACATGGGTCAGCCGCAAAAGAACGCCGCAAGCGGGGAGCCGGTCAAAATTCAAACCGGCTGGACGGATGCGGGCGGGCACCGGCACCTCATTTGGATTGGCGCGGAGGCAATCGGCAACGATGGTCGTTTCTTGGGCTATGTTCGTCCAAGTGCACGGACCTTTCTGCCATCCGGGGGGCGCACGCTGGAGTTGCAGCCCGATCCCGCGTATTCCGTAACCGTTCACAACGACGCCGGAGAGGCTTTGCACCATTCTGGATTGCATGCTCCCGGAAAGGTCCATGGCCCGCTGGTAGCGACCGTTCTTGGCCCGATACCAGTTGACGACGAGCCGTCGCACGCTCGATTTGTTGTCGTCGAGGACGTTTCGGCCAGAGATGCGGCCCTGCTCGAGCTCGAGCGCGGCGAAGCCCGATATCGGATGTTGGCCGATAACGTGCCGCAGCTCGTATGGCTTGCCCGTCCCGGCGGACAGGTCGTTTATTGCAACCAGAAGACGCTGGACTACATGGGAGCACCGATTGAGGAACTGAGCCGCACCGGTTGGAGCCAAGGCGCGCACCCGGACGACGTTCGCCGCGTGGTTCGAAGCTGGCGAAAGTCGGTGACGCGCTCGGTACCCCTCGAAGAAGAGTTCCGGATTCGCAGGGCGAGCGACGGCGAGTATCGCTGGCACCTCGTCCGGGCGGTTCCCACGGGCGACGGCACCTGGTTTGGCACGAGCACAGACATCCATGACGCGCGGATGCAGCAAGAGCGGTTCCGGTTGCAGTTCGACCTCAGTGAAGCCAGCCCGGATATCATTGCGACGCTAACGCCCGACGGCAAAGTCATCTACCTGAACCCGGCGGGCCGAACATTTTTTGATCTCCAGGATGGGCGTGACCCCGGCACCTTGGAGATTCGTAAGGCGTACTCCGACGCCAGCTGGGCCCAATTGCAGCGTGACATCTTGCCGAACGTTCTGGCCGGAGGCATTTTCAAGGGGGAAACGACCCTGAAGATTCTGGACGGAAGTGACGTGCCGATATCCCTGGTCGTGGTCGGGCACACTAACGCGGAAGGAGTTCTGACCCAGATCTCTGGGATTGCGCGAGACGTATCGGCTCAGCATTCGGCGGCAAATGAGCTAGCTCGGAATCGCGAGGTCATCGATCACATCGCAGACTCGATCCCGGATCTTCTCTACATTAATGATTTCCAGGCGGGCAAGAACCTTTTTGCGAGTCGCAGCATCGAGAATAACCTGGGGGTAACCGCCGAAGAGGCCCAGAGCTGGGACCTGGGGAATCATATTCACCCCGAGGACGCTGGGGCGGTAGCGGCGCATACCAAGCGATTGGAGGAGTCTAGGGATGGTGAGTTCTCGGAAGTGGATTACCGGGTCCAGCACAAAAACGGGGAGTATCGCTGGTTTCGCTCGCGGGACATCGTGTTTCGCCGTTCGGCAGATAACGCGGTGTGGCAAGTGTTGGGCATCGCGACGGATATCACCGAGCGGAAAGCGAACGAGACGAACCTCCGACTTCTTGCAGAAAAGCTGAAGGCTTCCAACCAAGATCTTGAGGCGGCCCGCGACGAAGCCCTGTTGGCGGTTCGGAGTAAGACGCAGTTTTTTGCGAACATGAGCCACGAATTGCGCACGCCGCTCAACGCGGTGATCGGCCTCACATCCTCGCTGCTGGGTCGAGAACTGGATGACGAAGTACGAGAAGATCTCGAAATCGTGCAGTCCAGCGGCGGCTCGCTCCTCAGGATCATCAACGACATCCTGGACCTGTCGAAATCGGAGAGCGGAAAGCTTGCGGTCGAGAACTCGGTGACCGATCTGCGGGCGATGGTGAGCGACGTGACGGCACTGTATCGCCTGAATGCGCAAGACCGAAACCTTTTCCTGGACGTTAACTTTGAAGGCCCGAACGAGCCGGTGCTTGCGGACCCGACGCGCATCAAGCAGATCATCGGAAATCTGGTGAGCAACGCGTTGAAGTTCACCTCCGAAGGGGGCGTCGAAGTTCGGCTGATGACGACCGTGATGGACCAACAGATGTCCGTCCAGATCGACGTTGCCGACACGGGCATTGGCATCGCCGACGACAAACAGGAACTGATCTTTGAGGCGTTTCAGCAGGCAGACTCCTCGACATTCCGGAAGTACGGCGGCACCGGGTTGGGTCTCAGCATCTCGCGAAAACTGGCGGAAATCATGGGCGGCACCCTTACCATCAGCGGCGAAGCCGGAATTGGCAGCACCTTCACGCTGGCGCTTACCCTCGACCTCGCGCAGCCGGAAGAGCATGCCCCCACCAACGCACAGATCGACGAGTTCTTCCCGAGCTCCATTTTGTTGGCGGAAGACAACGCCGTAAACGTGGTCGTCGCGATGAAAATGCTAAAGCAGTATGGCTGTGATGTCACTGTCGTTGGCAACGGTTATGCGGCGATTTCGAAAGCAATGGAGGGTGGTTTTGACCTTGTGCTGATGGACCTGCAAATGCCAATGTGCGATGGCTTAGAGGCGTGCGTTGCGATTCGCTATCATGAGCAGGTGAACGGCGGGCACGTTCCCATCGTCGCGCTTACGGCAAATGCCATGGCCGAGGACATCGAGGCGTGCAAATTGGCGGGAATGGACGGCTTCCTTTCGAAGCCGTTCACGTCGTCTGGTTTGCGGTCCACCCTCGCCAAGTATGGGAACCGGTCTAAAATCTCGGTATGAGAGTTGTTCGGGGACAGTTGAGCGCAGCCGGGAAGCGCTTTGCCATCGTCGTGAGCCGGTGGAATGAACTAGTCACCAAAGAGCTTCTGGAAGGCGCGTTGGACGAACTTGCGCGGCACGGCGAGCCGGAAGTAACCGTGATTCACGTGCCCGGCACATGGGAAATTCCGCCGGTCGTCAGCGAGTTGCTGGCTAAGCACGACCGGCCGGATGCCGTCATCGCCTTGGGCTGCATCATGCAGGGGCAAACGCCGCACGCCGGGATTCTGGGCGGCGACGTTGGCGGCGCACTCATGGGCCTGCAGGTTCAATACGCCGCACCGGTTGCGTGGGGGATTTTGACGCCGGACACCCAAGACCAGGCGCTTGACCGCGCCGGATTGAAGTTTGGAAACAAGGGCCGCGAAGCCGCTCTCGCCGCAATCGAGCTCTCCAGCGTGTTGGAACGCATTTGATGTCGCCGCTGGATATCGGGCTTTGCATGCTAGTCGGCGTCATCGCCGGTGGCATCAACGCCGTGGCGGGGGGCGGAAGCCTGGTCTCGTTCCCGTTCCTGCACTTTGGCCTGGGACTCAGCTCGCCGGTCGCCAACGCCACGAACGCGCTGGGGCTATGGCCAGGAAGCATCGGCGGGGCGATGGGCTACATCAATCTGCTCGAGCGCACGAAGGGAACGCTCATCAAGCTCGCTGTGCCAACTCTCATCGGTGGCTGCTTGGGAGCGTGGCTCTTCACCGTCACGCCGATCTCCATCTTTGACCAGGTCGTGCCGTTTCTAATCCTCTTTGCGGCGGTGCTGTTGGGGCTTCAACCGCAAATCAAGAAGTGGTCCTCGCGCGGCGAGCGCCAGGTTTCGATGCTAAGTGGCTTGGTGATGCAGTTCCTCGTCGCGCTTTACGGCGGCTACTTTGGCGCGGGCATGGGAATCATGATGTTGGCCGCGTTTGCGCTTTACGTTGAAGGCACTATCCATGAGTTGAACGCGATGAAGAACTGGCTAGGCGTGATGATCAACCTGTCCGCCAGCGTCACTTTCCTCATCAAGGGGTTGGTCAATTGGCCCGTCGCCCTCGTTTTCGCCGTCGGCACCATCGCCGGTGGGTTCTTCGCTGCCCGCATCTCCCAGAAGATCCACCCCGACCGGCTCCGAACCGCCGTCGCCGTCTTCGGCGTCGTCATGGCCGTTTACTACTTCGTGCGAACTCAAAACGGCTGATTCTTGCGCCGGTACGAGCTCGCTTCGCAGCGTCCAACCGAACCGTTTGAGGCGGTTTGCTTCGTCGGAATCCGCTTCGACGACTTGCTCCTCTTCCTCGATCACCGGCTCCGGCGCGGCGGGTTCTTCGACGGCTTCTGCTTGTGTCGGAGGTTGCCAGTTGGCTTTTGGTGAGTCTTGGAGGAGTCGGCCGAGCACGCCGTTCACAAACTTGCCGCTCTCGGCGGTGGAATATCGCTTCGCGATTTCGATCGCCTCGTTGATCAGAACCGGCGGTGGTAGTTCCGGCAACTCCCACATTTCGAAAACCGCTACTCGGAGAATGTTTCGGTCGACGCAGGCAAGCCGATCCAACGCGTAGTCGTTCAGGCGACGAGAGATGCGGGAATCGATTGGGCCGAGGGTGCGCAGGACTCCCTGAATCAGCGTCACGGCGTACGATTCGAGTTCGACCGGCAACCGCGCGTCCATCATGGCGTCATTGATGACTTCCACCGGGTCTTCACGGGTGAGCTCCAGTTCGTAGAGAACCTTCATCGCCGCCTCGCGCGCCGGCCTTCGGGAAAGGACCCTCACTTAAACGGCGGCCTCGTCCTGCGACGTTAGCTGCTCGGGCAACTCTCCGGCAAGAAATCGCGGCACAAAGCCGGTATCAAACGTTCCCGACATGTAGCCGTCGGTTGCAACGAGTCGCCGAAGGAACGGAATGTTCGTTGCCACGCCGGCAACCTGGAATTCGTCCAGCGCAACCCTCAGTTTGAGAACCGCTTCGCGGCGGGTTTCCGCCCGGACAATCAGCTTCGCGAGCATCGGATCGTAGAACGGCGAAACAGAATAACCGGCGTAGCAGTGGGTTTCGTTCCGAACACCGCGACCGCCGGGAACCTGCCAACCGGTGATTAGCCCGGTGCTTGGGGCGAAATCGCGGTCCGGGTCTTGCGCGGTGATTCGGGCCTCGATGGAGTGGCCGCGAAGCTTGATGTCTTGCTGTCGGAACGGCAAGTGCTCGCCACTGGCGGTGCGAAGCATGAGGTGAACCAGGTCGAGCCCCGTGACTTCTTCGGTAACGGGGTGCTCTACCTGCAAGCGAGTGTTCATTTCTAGGAAGTAGAAACGATTCTGCTCGTCAACCAAAAACTCAACCGTGCCGGCGTTTGTGTAGCCCACGCTTTGGGCAACCCGCACGGCAGCGTCGCCCATTTCATCACGCATTGAAGGCGGCAAGTCGGCGAACGGGGCTTCCTCCAAAATCTTTTGGTGCCGCAGGTTTTGGATTGAGCACTCACGCTCTCCAAGGTGAACCATGTTTCCGTGCTCGTCGCCGAACACTTGGATCTCGACGTGGCGGGGCGATTGCACGCACCGCTCGACGAGGATGTCGCCCGAACCGAAGCTCGCCTGGGCCTCGGCCTGGGCGGTTTTGAACGCCTTGGGCAGTTCGTCGGGAGACTCCACGCGTCTGATTCCGCGTCCGCCGCCGCCGGCAACGGCCTTTAGCAAAATGGGATAGCCGATTTCCTCGGCGACGTCGAGTGCTTCGGCTTCACCGCTCACGCTGCCATCGCTACCGGGAACGACCGGGCAGCCGGATTCGATCGCGGCGCGCTTTGCTAGGGCTTTGTCGCCCATGGCGAGAATCGCGGCGGGGGGCGGTCCGATGAACTTTAGGCCGAGCGATTCTAGCGCGCGGGCAAAGTTAGCTCGCTCGCTAAAGTAGCCATATCCGGGGTGGACGGCTTCGGCGCCACTGATTTGGCACGCCATCAGCACGTTGGCTAGGTTCAAATAGCTGTCGGTGTTCGAGCCCGCGCCGATGCAGACCGCCTGATCGGCGAGCTTTACGTGAAGGCTTTCGCGGTCGGCCTGCGAGTACACCGCGACGCTACCGATGCCGAGTTCTCGGCAAGCTCGGATGACGCGGCAGGCGATTTCGCCGCGATTGGCAATCAGAACTTTCTTAATCACTTAATACTTCTCGTGTCCCAAGTGCGGGCAGTTCACCTGTCCCGTGGCGGGATCGTAGGTGTAGTTTTCCTTGCCAACCGGGCAAAGATAGAATTCGGAAGGAAGCTTGGTCTCCTTCACGTCGGCCGGAAATTGGTCCTCGTTCGACATCGTAACGATCTGCAGGGCGGCGCGGACCTGACCCAAGTTGCTACGGCAAACATCGTCTTTCGCCGCGTACTTTACGGCCCCCGGGACGGTCGTTCCCAGGCCGTCAGGCCGACCACTTTTCTGGGTGCCAGGTTTGGCAAACATTCCGCTGCCGAACATAAGCGCAACGGCCAACATCATCATCAAAAGCACGACTACGAGGGTGGCAGCGAGCGTGTTCCCGCGCTGCATCTGCCTCACGGATTGGCTCCGGACGGCCGAATTCGGGCAAGCACCTGGCCAAACTCGACGGCCTGCTCTGGCTCAACGAGAAGTTCGACAAGCGTTCCGGAGGCAGGTGATTCGACATCGTTCGCCAGGCCAAGGGCGGCTACAGTAGCGATGATGTCGCCGGCTTCAATGGTGTCGCCCAGCGCCAGCGGACGGCGATCAGATCGGAAATAGCCAACGCAAGGGGACTTAACGTCGATCAGCCCGGGCGTTTCGGGTTCGATGGCGGACGCGGATATCGGCGCGGCGGAGGGCGTTCGCATGAGCGTCGCCGAAAAATGGTTTTCTCCCAACGAGATTTCCACCTCTAGGTAGCCGCGCGCACGAGCGGTCTGCAACGCGTGGCGCACCACGCTTGGGTCGAGTCCCGCCATATCACCGTGAGTGTACCAAGACGGGGCGGCAGGTGCGAAGCGGGTACAAGAGGGCAACGGCACGCGATGGAACGACTTCACTTTTGGAAAATGCAAAGCATCGGGAACGACTTCCCACTCATCCACCCGGGCGATTTCGCAGGGAACCTGAACGCGCTGGCCATCTCGATTTGCGACCGTAAGTTTGGCGTGGGCGGCGACGGACTGCTCACGTTGAAGAAGGTCGAGGAGGGGGTGCTAGAGCTCCGAATGTTCAACCCCGATGGCACGGAAGATTTTTGCGGGAACGGCCTGCGTTGCGCTGCCCGGCACGCGGTCGATCTGGGCTGGGTGACCTCTGAATTCCACATTCGACACCTCGCCGAGAAGGTCGCCGTGCGGGTCGACGGGAAGACGGTCACGACGGTCATTGGACCGGCGAACTATGCGCCGTCCGCCGTGCCGCACGTGGGAGAGAACGAAATCTTTGAACCGGGAATGAGCTCGCTTACCACCGGAAGCACCCACACGATTCTGCCGGTTGGTGAGCTACCGGAAGAGGCCACCTTCGTTGAAGTGAGTCGCGCCCTTGAAGTTGACCCGCGCTTTCCGGACCGGACCAGCGTCATTTGGGTTCAGGTGATGGCGCCAAAGAACCTGAAGATCCGGATTTGGGAGCGCGGGGTCGGGGAGACCTTGGGATGCGGAACCGGCTCGTCGGCCGCTGCCGCCGACTATATGCGCCGAACCGGCCAGCACGGGACGATAGTCGTGGACAACCCGGGCGGCACGGTTCGGGTGACGGCGGACCAGTGGAACGCCCCCCTCGCGTTGCAAGGGGAAGCATTCACGGTGTTCGAAGGCGACCTGCTGGTCTAATCAGCTGCTTTTTCGGCGCTTGAGGAACGACGGAATGTCCAGGTCCAGCTCTTCCAATTGGATGGCTCCGCTCACCGGTTCTGGGCTTTGCCCGTCGTTGGTCGGGACCTGCGCTGAGCCTACGCCCGGTCGGCCGCCCAGGTCCTTGCCGCCAAAAACCTCATCGTCCAGCGAGTGTCGGGTCGGGCGGTTTCCCGGAGTCGGGAGGTCGGCGGCGAGCAAGGTCACGTGGACGGCATCATCGTCCGACTCTCGCAAGACATGCCCCATGATAATGTCGGCATCCAGATCGACCAGGTGGACGATGTATTCCATCACTTCGCGGGCTTCATGCAGGCCAAAGCTCGTTCCGGCGGTCACGTTCACGAGAACACGCCGAGCACCATCGATGCTCGTCTCTAGCAGTGGCGAGGTGGCGGCGGCTTCCACGGCGATCTTGGCTCGCTGGTCCCCAACTCCTCGGCCCACGCCCATGTTTGCCGCCCCCGCGTTGCTCATCGTCGTGCGGACGTCGGCGAAGTCGACGTTGATAATTCCCGGATAGAGGATGATGTCCGAGATTCCCTGAACCCCTTGCCGAAGCACATCATCCGCCATCGCGAAGGCGTCGAGCATGGACGTCTTTCGGCCGGCGAGCCCGAGCAGATTGTCGTTTGGAACCGTGATGAGAGTGTCGACGTGCTGTCTCAACGCCGCCGTGCCGGAGTCGGCGGCCTTTGCGCGGCGCGGGCCTTCGAACATAAACGGCTTCGTGACAACGCCAACCGTGAGGATCCCCATGCGGCGGGCGATCTCGGCGACGACGGGCGCGGCCCCGGTGCCGGTTCCGCCACCCATCCCGGCGGTGATGAACACCATGTCCACGTCTTTGAGCTCTGCCTCAATCTGGGACTGGCTCTCTCGTGCGGCCGACGCGCCAACCTCGGGATTGCCTCCGGCACCAAGGCCGCGGGTCAACGTTCCGCCCAATTGAATCTGCGTCGCCGCCTTGCTCTGGCTCAGGGCCTGGGCGTCGGTATTCAGCGCAAGGAAATGGACTCCGCCGACCTTCTCATCGATCATGCGGTTGACGGCATTCGATCCGGCTCCGCCAACGCCGAGCACTTTGATCAAGGCGCGGGTGTCAAACAGGTGTTCTGGTCGCATTTCAGTTCTTGCTGGGTTTCTCGTCGCGACCCGCCGAGGCGGAGGAAAGGACGAGATACGCGTAGGTACCCAAAAGACGGAGCAGGTTCCGCGATGGATGCGCGGTGACGCTAGGCGACGCGAGAAATCGAGAATTCCGCAATTTCGCGTAGCAGGCTGGGGTTGCCGGGCAAGCCTTCGAGGGCGACAATGGCCTCATCGCGCGCGGCTTGGGCGGCCAGCTTCGCCCCTTCCAGTCCAACCAGTCCCGGGTAAGTCGCCTTGCCCCGGGCAGCATCGGAGCCGACGGATTTGCCCAAAGCCTCGGGCGTGGAGGTGACGTTCAGGATGTCATCCGCGATTTGGAACGCCAGGCCGACGGCCTCACCGTAGCGGGCGACCCGGGCACAATCGGTCTCGCTTGCGCCGCCCAGCCGCGCACCGATCTCAGCGGCGGCGGCCACGAGGGCACCGGTTTTGTTCGCGTGAATGAATCGCAGCCGATCCATTTCGACCGGCTCGCCTTCGGCCAAGATGTCTTCGGTTTCGCCGCGGACCAGCCGCGATGCGGCCTGCGCCAAGCGATGGGAGGATGCCAGCTTCGCCTCAGCGGGCCAGTTTCCGGCCAGGATCGTTTCAAAAGCCAGGGCGAAAAGGCCATCCCCGGCCAGAATCGCGACCGCTTCGCCGTACACCACATGGCACGTCGGCCTTCCACGCCGCAGATCGTCGTTGTCGAGTGCCGGCAAATCGTCGTGGATGAGGCTGAAGGCGTGCACCATCTCCAGTGCGCAAGCGGCGTCCAGAACCGACTCGATATCCGAGCCAACCGCCTCGGCGGCGGCGAGGCAAAGAATGGGGCGTATCCGCTTTCCGGGCGAAAGACAGGCATACCGCATCGCCGCCGAAAGGGGTACCGGGCGCAGGTTTTCGGGCGGTAATAGCTCCGCCAGTCGCTGATCCACCCGTTTGCCGTAGGCCTTTAGTTGGACTGGGAACTCCACTTGCCGCATTTTACCGGCGGATGGCGCAATGCGTCGGTATCCTAACTCGTCATGCCAGTGCTACGCCCCTTTGTCGGAACCAGATTCTCGGCAGAAGCGGGCGACCTAAATGTGCTCCTTTTCCCCGGCGATGGCGGCCCGCGCGAGGTTTTTGCGGAGCGCAGCCCGAACAACATCGCGCATGCGGCAATTCCGGAAGGCCGGTCCGACGACCGCAGTCGCTACATCCGGTATGCCCGCAGCAACGCCGCGATCTTTGAGTGGCAACGCGGAAGCCTCATTCAAGCCTGCGACGGCGCGTCCACCTTCCAGTTGCTGCTGAACAACGCTTGGCTGGCCCTTGGCCTGATTGAGCTTGATACTCCCGGCGTGGAAAGCGCGTTCGAAGCGATGAAGCCTTCCGAACGTGAGCCGGCGTTGAGGCTGTTGGAAGCGACCCGCACCGCGTTTCGGCCGACGGTTTTGCTGGTTCCAGAGCGGGACATGGAGGCATTGATTCGCGAAGCCGATACCGGCGCGACGGCCGAGTTTGACCTGGACGGCGAGGTTAAGGGCGAGATCGCCCCGATCCTGGATGAGCGGGTGAGCTTTAGTTTCAACAAGGCGTTCATCGTTGCCGGAGAAGCGGAGTGGCAGGCGGCGCGCGCCTTTCGGGACGACGACGAAGGCGACACCGTTCCCGCCCGAAACCTTGCTCTCGTCGCCCTGCTCCCTTCCTCCGCCGCTGCCGAAGTCGAAGTCGCGCATTTCGTTTTTCCTGCCTTGCCGAACGAAGAAGGCATTCTGGGGAAGCTTTCGGAAACCCACCATGTGACTCCGATGCATAGCAGTCGTCTCCCGGCGTGGCTGGAAAGTCATCCCGGAAGCTTTGGCGTTGCCGCCGAAGGCGGCGAGGGATACGGCATTCTGCCCAGTCAGCCCGCCACACCGGAACCGGTAGCAACCGATTACGGTCAATCCAGAGCACCAATGTCGAATGCCCGCATGATTGCCAGCTTCCGCGAGGGCGTGCTGGATGGCCTTCTGGAATTGCGGTCGGCCGGCGCCGAGATTCACTACGCCCCGGCCGCCGCCTACCGGGCCGCTAATTCGGGCGGCGGTGTGGCGTTTCTGCTCCCGCCGCTTTCGCTAAACGAGCTATCCGACGCGCTTGTCGCCGGACTTAGATTTTCGCGCGGTGCCTTTCGGGTGTCGCCGTCCATTCCGCTTGGACTGGTTTTTTGGAACCAGAAGGATTACGTGGCCTGATGGAGATTCGACTACTTGGCACCGGTGCCGCCGACGGCATCCCTAGTTTTTACGGCAACGACGAAGTGAGCCGGTATGCGCGGCAGCACGGCGGAAAGGACATCCGCACGCGCTCGGCCGCGCTCATCGACGGCCACCTGAAGATCGACTTTCCGCCCGATACGCTGAACCAGGTTCAGCGCGACCGCCTGAACCCGCGCGACTGGACCGGGGTGGTTTTCACCCACGGCCACGACGACCATTTCGCCCGGCGAGAACTGCAGTACGCGCTTTTCCCTTTTACGGAAATGCTGTACATGCCGTACCCGATCTACGCGAACCCGAACATCTGTCGCAGCGTGGAAGAGGCCTACCCGAACTGGCCGATTGAGACCGTTCCGACCCGCAGCTTCCACGCCTTTCCGCACCTGGATTACACGATTACGCCGATCCAAGCGCGCCACAAAGAGGACGAAGACTCGCAGAATCTCATCATTCAGCGCGGCGACAAGACCCTGGTTTATGCCACCGACACCGGCATTTGGCCACACGAGACGTTCGATTTCATCGGCGCGTATTCGGTGGATGTGCTCGTGATCGAGTGCACGGACGGCCTTCGAAAGGGCACCTACCTGGGCCACCTCGATATCGAAGCCTGCGTGGGAATGGTTCACGCACTGCGCACGATGGGCGTTTTGCATTCGCAAAGCCGGGTGATTACGACCCACCACGCCGCGAAAGGCGGGGCCCGCCACGCCGACCTGGAGCGCGCCCTCGGGAAGCACCGCATGGAACCCGGCTACGACGGCATGGTCATCACGTTTTAATCTCCGCGCCGTTCCGCACCCCTGGCGCGTCTTGAAAGATGCCAACGGATTGGCCGCCGCCGGGCCAGGATGGCCACCTACTTTTCTTCCGGCGCTGCCAAGTCGATCATATTTTCAGCGTTCTAGCGCTGGATTGACCCGCTAGCCAACGGCGATGATTGCATCCAGCGAATAGTGATCGAGCTCCCGCCCAACCTCTCTGGCCCCTTCGATTTGAACTATCCGGAATTTCCGGATAGTTGCCTCCCGGTCGAGCTCGCCTGACTCAAAAATGTTTCCGACGTGCTCGTTGATTGTGCGAACGTCAACCCCGAAAAGCTCGGCGATCCGACGCTGCGTCAGCCAAAACGTCTCCTGTTCGTACAGGACCTCCACTTTGGCCACTCCGTCCGGGGACGTGTAGAAGATGATCTCGCTCATGCGCTAGCCTTCCTCATTTGAGCGAGGGCTTGGTTCATCGAGGTTACAGGTTCGGAATTGATTTCCACAGGATCATCCAGGTGTACCTGACCTAAAGTTGAGAAACGTTTCGAAGAATAGAGTTCTTCGTTGTTTTTCCTCTTCCTAAAAAACTTCCCGTCGGCCATGAGAAAAACGGTGCATGAAAACAGATCGAATTTCTGATCCGCGCCGCCGCCAAACGCACCCGCGCCGACGGCGACAGCCCGCACAACCGAGAAGCCGCCCGCCGCTACGACCGACTCGCACGTTCATAACCGTTTCTTAACAGTTCGGGGTTACGATATAGTGCCTCCTCGTGGGGCAGGAGAAATTCCATGCGACGAACGTCGGCCTTTACCCTTATCGAACTTTTGGTTGTCATTGCCATCATCGCCATCCTGGCGGCGATCCTTTTCCCCGTTTTTGCCCAGGCCAAGGCCGCCGCAAAGAAGACCCAGTCGCTTAGCAACGTCAAGCAGATCGGCACCGGTATGCACCTTTACATGGGCGACAACGACGACGTCACCCCGACCACTTATTTCATCGACGGCCGATCCGTCGACATCTACCAGACCTTCCAGCCGTACCTGAAGAACATGGACGTGTTCTTCTCGCCCGTGTGGGAGCGGCGACAGCCGGCCGGTTCACCGCAGGCCTGCGACAACTCGAACACCCCACCGGGATTCTACGTTCCGTCCGCCGACAAGCTGGATAAGTGCCTTGGCTACGGCTACAACTGGGGCTTCGGCATCTGGGCCGGTGGCGCACTGGTTGGCGCCGAGGTAAGCACCACCCCCGGCAACAGCTACCTCCCCGGCGTAAGCGCAACCGCCAGCGAGAGCCCGGCCGACCTGGCCGCATTTGGCGACACCTACAACGGTCGACGCTACACGATGTCCGCCATCGGCTCCATCTTCACGCTGTATGATGGCCCGACGAAGAACGACGCCCTGCGCCACGGCGGAAAGCTGAACATGGCGTTCCTCGACGGCCACGCCAAGTCGACCACGTTCCAGGGTTACACGTTTAACCCTGTTGCCGTGCCTAAGGGTGCAGGCTACCTCGGCGTTCCGGCAAAAGACATCAACAAGCTTTTCTGCTTGACGGATGCGACCCCGGTCACCCCGGCAAACCTCGGTTTGCCGCTTCCGGTCATGGGCTGCAAACAGTTCATCGACCTCACCATGAGCGGCGCCCTCGTCCCGCTTACGCGCTGGTCTAACTAAGACTGGCTCCGGTTCCTCCCGACTTTTCGGGAGGAACCACTTTCCGTTATTGCCTTGCTATACTGCGTGCGTGGCGGAGTACTTAAACGACCATCCGACGTATGCCGATCCGATTGGCCGTCTAGACCTCTTGAAGGAGGTTGGCCAGCATATTCAATCGTGCCGCCCTCCGCAAGTCGTCGGGGTATTTGGCGACTGGGGCTCTGGCAAAACCAGCTTCATGCGGTCGCTGCAGCTCTATCTGGCTGGCGTCCACTCAAGACCGGACGCTCTAGCAATCACCACAAAGCAGAATAAAAGCCAAGCCGAGGAAAAAGAGTTCAACGGCATAAAGAGAATCCTGGACGCGGAAAACAGTTGCAAGGGGTACCCCGTCATCTGGTTCGAGGCGTGGCTCTACCAAGCCGAAGACGTGCCGATTGTTGCCCTGCTGCACGAAATCCGGCGGCAGTTCAGTCCGGGCTCGCAGTTCTGGGAAATGCTAACCGTAGGCGGTCGGACTGCGCTCGAAGCCTCGCTCTTGATGCTAGATCCCCTTGCCAAAGCGATTGAGAAGGTCGCACCGATGGCAAGTTTGCTGATGCACGCCGTTGGCAGCGTCGCAAAGGCGTCAGAAAAAGTGGAGCGGGATCGTTTCGAGGTTCCGCTGTCTTCTGACCAGATTCGAGTCCAGCTAAATCAGGCGGTCAAAACAATCTTAGGAAACTTCAAGAAGGAGTCTTACAACCCTGCCTACTTCACGGTGAGGGGCCTAGATCAACCGGAGGACATTCCGATGCCGCGGCTCACGATTATCATCGATGACCTCGACCGTTGCGAGCCGGCAATGGCCATCCGGCTATTGGAAGGCCTCAAGATCTTCCTGAACATCGAGCACTGCGTTTTTGTACTGGGGGTCAATCCCCGGCGGCTAACCGACCACATCGCGAATCTTTACCGAAACGAAGCGAAGGCGGCGGCGAGCGACGGAGACAAGTACACCTTTGCCGCGCGCGACTATCTAGACAAAATCATTGGCGCGCACTTCACGCTCGGTGTTGCCGGCAACACCAGCAAGCTCATCGAGGACCACATGCCAACCGTGGTCCTGGATTTGGCGGGGACGAAGAAACCTGTGACCGAGGAATTGAAGCAAGTCCTCCTCAACCGCCGTTGCTTACCGCCAAACCCGAGACGGATCAAAGCATTTTTGGCTACCCTCGCGAGGTTCAATGACAGAAGGTTTTCGAAGAACTACGACCCGGGGTTGCTGATCTCGTTCGCATACCTGAACCATTTCCACCCGGAAATCATTCGAAAAATGCAGTACTACCAAGGGTTTGATGCGGAGTTCATAGACTGGACAAGTGGAGAAAAAGCGAAAGATTTGCAATCATATGGTGTTATCGCAACGATGTTTGACGGCGTCTTGCCGCACCCCGAAGTTTTCAGCGGTCTGCCAGACCCAGGACGTTCGAAGTTCCCCGACCCAATCTATGAGAACGTCCTTCACGTACACTCTCTGTTTCGGGACTGGATAGAAGCCACCTCCGACAGTAGCGTTGCATGGAAGGCCCACGTCGTTCAGCAAAAGACAGCGGCTACGCAAAAGGTCGCGGCCAGCGTTGAGAAATCGCACTCGGAAATGGTTAATGTCGGTACCGAGAATAGAGAGTCGTTCTTCAATGAGTACTTCTTACTTGGTTAACAACTGCCGATGAGTGATCTGACCGAGTATGATCAACCCACTCAAGACGCGGTGGCGCTTTACGACTACCGACGGGCAGTTCGCAGGGCGTTTGGCTACATCGACGTCCAGAAGCGGGGGAACTTCGAAAACGTTTCGAAGATAGAGATCGGGCGGCAATTTGTGTTTCCCCAGCTCAGCCCGCGGCACATTTCGCCGCGCGAGGAGCCTTCGGCATGGGGAGAGACGACGCCGCTACTCACCGCGCTGAAGGAGTTTCCGACGCTCACCGTCTTGGGTGACCCGGGTTCTGGAAAGTCGACCATCGTCGCGTGGATCGCACAGATGCTCGCTGATCCGGGGCCGAATATTTACAAGACCACCTTCCCCGGTGTGGTTCCGCTGCCGTTTGTATTGCGAGATTTGCGCCTGGAGGCAACCGACCAATGGGAGCAGCTTTTAGAAGCGTTCTTGACGCAGGGCTTTGCTGAAAACCTAAACATCGATCAGGTTCGGCGGCTCCTCTCGGACGGGCGAGCGTTCGTACTGGTCGATGGCCTGGACGAAATGTCCGATCCGGAAGTTCGAATCGCGGTTCGGAACGCATTTCTTGAGGGTCAGCTGGAAGCGGGACAGAACCGCTGGCTTTTCACGAGCCGAATCGTTGGCTACGAAGCTGCACCAGTTTATGTGGCGTTCGATAGTAGCAGGCGAAATGCCGATTATCTTGATCAACTTGTTGTGCCGCTAAGCCAAATTCCCGGCATACCAAGTTCTAGCTCTTCCTTTGCGAGAAAACACAAGCAGAGCGAGATCGCTGTAAGGTCAGACCTCCGCTACGTGACGCCGTTCCTGCCGGATGCGGTGGCGCAGTTTGCCAGAAACTGGTTCCTCTTGCGCGAGCCGGAACCGGCAAACGCGGAAAAGCGCGCCAACGAGTTTCTGGCGGCTCTCAGTAGCCGGGGCGATCTCTCGGAGTTGGCCCGGACGCCCCAACTGCTGGGCATGATGTGCCTGGTGCACTACTACCAGGCGAGGCTGCCCGACGGCCGCGCCGAACTTTACCAGAGCGTGGTGCGGGCATACCTCATTGACATTCCGCGAATCATCGGACGGGATATCCCCATCGACCCCGAAGACCGTATCCGGTGGCTGTCGGCGATCGGCTACCAGATGCAGCGGCAACGAACGGCTGCGGAAGCGGATC
Organism: Fimbriimonas ginsengisoli Gsoil 348; assembly: GCA_945881865.1. Classification (GTDB taxonomy): domain Bacteria; phylum Armatimonadota; class Fimbriimonadia; order Fimbriimonadales; family Fimbriimonadaceae; genus Fimbriimonas; species Fimbriimonas ginsengisoli_A. Next base: position 27,117 of record CAMCVK010000021.1, read on the forward strand.
ACGACACCGTCGGCGTTACCGTGCCGGAGCACACGTTGCGCAGTTGGCTTAAAGCCATCCACGTCGCAGAGGACCAGATCGATGTATTCATTCATTTCCTTGGTCGTCGTGCCGGGCTGTTGCTCCCGCGCGGCAAGGACGAAGCTGGAAACGAGGTGTACGCGTTTTTGCACCTTTCATTCCAGGAGTACTTTGCCGCGCGGTACCTTGCCGATCGCGACCCGACCCAGCCGCGTTCCTCCGCGCTGGTGAGTCTCGGGCTGGCACACCCTTTGTCCGGGGGAGGAATTGACAAAGGTGACTTCCTGGCGTGGAGCCGAGACCCGGTCTGGCAAGAAACGTTCCGTTTGCTTTTCCAGATTCATGGTCCGTCGACGGCCGACAACCTTGCGGGAGAACTCTTCACCGAGTTCGCGCGACTCGTGGAGGGGGCGATGAAGGGCGAAAAGCATGCGAGCGAAGTGGTTGGGAGCCTGGGATTTCTGCTGAGCGACGTCGTGCTGGACGGTAAGTCGCGCGTATCAGAGTCGGTGCGCCGGGGGCTGCTGGCGCGCCTTATCGAATGGGAGTTTCATAGCCAGGTGGGGAGTTACGGGCTGGGGGAAGAATGGGGCAATGTATACGTTATATCTAATGTGATGCAACTGCTATCAATCTCTATGATGTCCGGAGTCACTACCCTTCCCCCGGAGCTGCTTGCGTCCGCTACAGTGCTGGACCTTCGCAACACGCAGGTCAGCGACCTACTGCCCATCAAAGAACTGAAACAACTCACAACGCTTGGTCTACACAACACGCAGGTCAGAGACCTAGAGCCCATCAAAGAACTGAAACAACTCACAACGCTTTATCTAAGCTACACGCAGGTCAGAGACCTAGAGCCCATCAAAGAACTGAAACAACTCACAACGCTTGGTCTACACAACACGCAGGTCAGAGACCTAGAGCCCATCAAAGAACTGAAACAACTCACAACGCTTGATCTAGACAACACGCAG
>CAMCVK010000022.1 GCA_945881865.1 Fimbriimonas ginsengisoli Gsoil 348
CAAGCGCGGCGGCCAGGGCGCGGCAATCATCTGCCATGAGGCGGGTACGTTGGGTTCCGATCTCCTTCACCACGGCGGCCATCTGGGCAGGATCCTCCTCACCGCCTTTCAGATATCCCCAACCGCTCCAGAAAGGAATCTTCTCTCGCGTGGGGTCAGCCAGTCGCTCGGGAACGATCACCTGCCGCCCAACTCCGGCTTCCAGGGTCATTTGGCGAAGTTCATCATCAATTCCTTGTGTTTTGATATCGTAAAAAAGCAGCAGCTGATTCTGCTTCGCGAAGCGCAATACGTCTTTAAGCAGCGGCACGCGGAGGCCCTTCCACCGTTTGCCCCAGCGCGAGCCGACGTCAAGCCGGCGTGCCTCGGCCAAGGTCAGGTCTTCAATTTTGACAAGAGGTCCAAGCGTGTCGGGTAACCAGTCGTCGTGATACAGCACGAAGTGGCCGTCCAGGGTCCGGCGGATATCGATTTCGATGCCATCGGCGCCTTGCTTCACAGCGAACTCCAGAGCCGGAATTGTGTTCTCCGGGGCTTGCATGCTGGCTGCCCGATGCAAGATGATTTCTACCTGGTCACTTTTCCAAGCGGGGAAGAGCAGGGCGACGACGCAGGGAAGGGTCAACATATGGATTACTCGCGAGGCGATTGGCCGCCGCAGACTTGCGGCGGCCAGCGGGAGTTCAGAGCGGAAGGTCTTCGCCTGGGACCGGCGAAGTCCAGCGCTGCCCTGCAATCGGGACGTTAGACAAGAACGACACGCCCGGGCAGTCGGTACCGTAATAGCCGCCATACACCTGAGTTCTCATCCAGTTGCTGGAGAGCTTGAGGTAGCCAGGGAAGTTAGCCCCTTCGCAAGTTTGCGTCACTACCGGTCCGCAACCTCCATCGTTGCAGTACGTAAACGATCCTTGCGCCGTTTTGCTCGTCACAACCCACTTCGCAGCGGCGGCGTGGCCGTCGGTGTAGGAAGTCAGGATGACGTTGGTGAATCGGCTAACGGCGAGCGGCACTCGGTAGCGCGTAGAGTGGTAGACCTCTGCCCCGATGGCGTAGCCGGGATAGCTGCCGGAGTTTCCGCGTCGCGTCGTTCCATAGCTACCGGTTTCCAGAAGGAGAATCGTGTCTGCGGGCTGGGGCAGAGTGCCGAGATTTCGGCCAAAGTTTCGAACGACGCCGGCCGCATCGGTTACCTGATTATAGTTGCCAATGTTTCCGGGCATTCCAAAGGCACGTCGCATCGGCTTGCCAGAAGGATTGGACTCGGCCGGGAACTCGCTACCCTCGGAGTCACCAGGAACGCGGAAAATGTCCCAGTTCTTGATGTATGACTGGATCGACCAGTCGTAGGAGCGGCGGAACGGGTCGGCCGCCACCGTGGCACCCGTCTCCATGGCGCCGGGCAGCGCGTCATCGTGGTCCGTCGCGTACATGATGAAGGCGAGCCCGAGCTGTTTGACATTGCTAAGGCCGGCGGTCTTCTTCGCGGCCGCCTTGGCTTGGGCGAACACCGGGAAAAGGATCGCCGCCAAAATCGCGATGATCGCGATTACCACAAGAAGCTCGATGAGGGTAAATCCGTGCGTTCGTCTCATATCACCCACATCGTAGGACGTTGATGTTAAGCCCGCATTAATGTCAGGTTAAGGTTTTGGTGTGAGGTTTAGAAGACCCGAACGCACAAAAAATCCCGGGTCGCGTGAGGCGAGACCCGGGAAAGCCATTACATCTTGTCGGTTGGGGCGCCGGTCGTGGCACCCTTTTCCTTAGCGTATTCGGCGCGGACTTTCTCCACGTCGACCGGCGAGTTCAGGTTGTTCTTCAGCGTATCGGCATCTTTCGGCTTCATCGCTTCTTCTTGGGAACAACCCGTGGCGACCATTACGGCCGCCACGAGAATGACGAATAGTCGAGCGCGCATCCTACTCGCTCGGCCAGAAAGCATCGAGAGTCGTCAAGCCACCGCGAACGGCTCGCTTGCTCATCAGCTGCTTCCAAGGGGTCGAAACGGCGTGACCGTCCGTCGCCACGTAGGTGTTTCGACCCGTGGGGAACGTCGTGATCGTGCCGCGATCGGTGGAAACCGGGATGATGCCGGCTTGGATGCCCTGGGCCTGAACACGGCTTGCGGGAGCGCAAATCATGTTGCTATCGCCGTAGAGGTTGAATGGTGGGTCACCCCAGTATCGGAACCAGTTGAGCGGCTCGCAACCGAGTGCCCAGTTGAAGTCCGGGTGGTTTGCCTGGGCGACCATAACCTGGTCGGCTGGTCGAGCAACGGCCGTCGTGGTGAGCGACGGTTCTGCATCCTTATAGCCGAATGCAGCCCAGATCCAGGTGCCGGACTCTTTGTAAACGCCGCCGATACCGTCGACATCCCACATCTGGTTACCGGTGAAGGTAGCCGAGAGCGGCCATCGGGCACCCATGCGCCAGCCGTTCGACGAATAGCCATTGCTGGCCGAACGTCGCGGGGGCATTCCCCAGGTGCTGGTAAGGATGAAGTTGTTGTCGGTGACTTTCGCCGGTCCGAGCGGGTCGATGATGAGGTCGAGCGACTTCATGTACGGCTGCTGGAGGACGATGAACGACGGGATGATCCAGCCCGGCTGGAAGCCGAAAACCGGCGAGAACATATCGTCGTTGTCGGTTGCGTACATAAGCTGCGCGAGACCGATCTGCTTGGTGTTGCTAAGAGCCTGGGTTGCTTTGGCAGCTGCCTTGGCCTGGGCAAATACAGGGAAAAGGATCGCCGCAAGGATTGCGATGATCGCGATGACGACCAGGAGTTCGATGAGGGTGAACCCTCGTTTGATATTTCGAATCATGACGTTATAGCCTCAGAGTGAGGTGATGGTAACGGGTGGTTCAGTCGGGGTGCTGGTCCAGAGGACTCAGACACAAGGAGAGGGGCGGAAAGCATCGTATGACGGTGCGGGCGGTGAGCCTTTCCGGAGATGCGATCAAGGACGAGTCGGGCAGAAACTTCTCCCATGCGACGGAAGTCTTGGACCGCCGTCGTGAGGTTGCCTCGGTTCGGGAGCCATGCCATTACTCCGTCGAACCCGGCGAGCGAAAGGTCGCCTGGAATATCGATTCCCCAGGACTCCAAAATGTCGTACGCGGTCAAGGCAACGAGATCATTGATGCAGAAAATTGCGGTCGGCGGATTCGGATCCTCGAGCAAGCGGCGCAGCGGCCCGCTGATCTGCTCTCGCTCCGTGCCTCCTTCGTCAAGCTTTTCTAGCCATCCTGCCTCCGGAACGATTCCTTCGCGGGCTAGCGCAACGCGCCACCCTTCGATGCGCTCCAAAACGCTACTGGCCCCATCGAGATTGCTGATGCATGCAATTTTTCGGTGCCCGGCCTCAATGAGATGACGCACGACCAACTCCGCCGAACCCACGTTATCGGTTCCAACGTAGTCCGCAGAGTAATTGGGGTCGGGGTATCGGTCCACAAAAACGAGATGGATACCTGCGTCGCGAGCCCGATCCAGTTCGCGACGATGATGCGAGCCCCCGAGATACCAAAGAATTGCTCCGGCGATTTTCGGGTCGGCGGCGATGGATCGAAGGAAACGCTCTTCGGACTCCCACATGGCCTCCCACCCGTCGCCGTTGGCACTCCCAATCACGAGTCGATGGTCGTTCTCATGCGTGAAGACGCTCTGAATCCCCGCCAGCAGTTGGGACGAGGCGTACGCGGTCGTGTTGGGCCAAAGCCAAACGGCAACATCCGTGCGATCTTGACTACGGATCAGCTCGGAAAAGCTGGAGACCACCGGTCGGCATCGGGGCTTTACTTCTAGAACCCGCTCGGACGCGAGCTGCTCCAGAGCCTGACGAACCGCCGTTCGGCTGACGCGAAACTCCGCCGCGAGGTCGCGTTCCGCGGGCACGGCAGTGCCAACCGGAAAACGACCCGTGTTGATGGCTTCCCGTAGACGAGAGGCAATCGACTGAACAATCGGCGATGATTGAGTCATGGACCAAATTGGTTTTTTTGGTCTACCAGAGAGGACCAAAAGGAACCATGTCGTCATCTTAACAAAACTCTGCGCCACACGCAACAAAAACTGAGTGGTTTTTTTGGTTGCATCGAGGAGGGCAGCGAAAGAGAGTCGCATGCGGCCCGTGCCGCTCCGGCGGCATCGAGGCACAGTCGAAACGTTTCGCCGCCCTTAGAAGGGACAGAAAGGCAGAACCTCAAAAAATGCTTGGCAGAATGGCAGAAATTCTGTATAATAAGGGCACAAGAGCGTCGAAACGTTTCGACGAAGATAAACGGTCAATGGCGACTTCGATTAAAGACATTGCAAAAAAACTGAACGTCTCAGTGAGCACGGTGAGCTATGCGCTCAACGGCGGCCCGAGGCGTGTCAGCACGGAAGTCCGGGATCGCGTCATCGAAGCCGCAAAAGACCTAGGCTATCGGCCAAATAGGGTGGCGAAGTCGATGGTAACCGGGAAGAGTCGAACGATAGGCGTCGTTCCTCCGGAGATCGGCGAAGATGTCTTGCTCAGCCCGTACCTTCAACTCGCACTCAATGGTGTTTTTAACGCGGCCGGCAAAGCAAACCAAGACTTGATGCTCTTCACGCGTCTGGCGGAATCCCACCACGACGAAATTGTAACGACGATCCTCGACGGTCGGATCGACGGAGCCATCTTCATCGCTCCCAGCCGGACAAATCATGGCGTGCTGGTGGCGAAAGAGATGCATATTCCTTGCGTCACGATCTCAAACTCCCAGATTGAAGGTGTCATTACAATGTCGGTTGCAAACCGCACCGGCATGAATCTCGTCTTGAACTACCTCGTGAAGCTAGGGCACCGGCGAATTGCCCACATCGCTGGGCGGCTGGATATGCAGGACGCCATCGAGCGACTGCAGGCATATAGCGACTTCGTTGGCGACAATCGTCTGCCTTCGGATGATGGTTGGGTAGTTAAGGGCCAGTTCCATCCCGACGGCGGATACCGCGCCATGAAGGAGCTGCTGTCGCATCCCTCGTTACCGACCGCCGTGACCTGCGCGAACGATGACATGGCAATTGGGGCAATCCGCGCCTGCCGCGAGCTTGGCTTCCGCGTTCCAGAGGACATCAGCATTACCGGCTTCGACATGACCACGACCAGCGACCTGGCCACGCCGGCCCTCACCACGGTTCGACAGCCGATTGCCGAAATGGGCTCGGCAGCTGTCGCCGCCGTGCTCGCACTTCTGGAGGACAAAGAGGTCCCCGTGCACACCGTTTTTCAACCCACTCTCGTCACTCGTTCATCAACCTGTATTCCAAAGAAGGAATCGAAATGAAAAAGCAAAAAGCATTCACCCTCATCGAACTTCTGGTCGTAATCGCCATCATCGCGATTCTGGCCGCGATCCTGTTCCCGGTCTTCGCCCAAGCTAAGCTTGCCGCAAAGAAAACCGTCGCTCTCAGCAATGCCAAGCAGCTTGCAACCGCCAATATGCTCTACCAGGGCGACTACGATGACGCAGTCGTCAAAGAGTGGTTTGGCTTCCCAACCGGTTGCGACTGGGGTGCAGTTGCCTGGGGAACGCCCGGTGCATTCTACAGCTGGCGCCACGCAATGGAGCCGTACACGAAGAGCAAAGGTCTTCTCCAAGACCCGACCAATCCGTTCCAGGCTGAGAACTACTGGACCCTCTCCTACGACGGCCAGGGCGTTCCGAACGCAAACCGCTACCTGCCTTCCAACTTCGCCGTAAACAACTCGGTCGTTGGATTTGCTAACGGCGCTTGCGGCGGCCCGTACACCCCGTCTGGTCTCGACAGCCTCGACGCCCTCAGCGACCCGGCTTCGACCATTCTCATGCTCCCGAGCCGAGCCCAGTGGAACGACCTTAAGTGGCACTTTGGCGCTTACGGCTTCCCAGGTGGCGTTGCAGACGCCAACGACACCGGCTGGTGCATCACCGCTCGCGGCGCATCCACCCCGACCTGCCCGGCCCTTGGAAACGGACCGATTCACGCGGTTGGTAAGCAGGTGAGCTTCGTCTGGGCAGACGGCCACGCTAAGGCGCGACCGTACTCGCAGACGCTTCGCGCTAACGACGCGACCAACGACGATTGGGCCTCCAATCTGTCGAACAACCCTGAGACCGGAGCTGCATGGACGCAGGCAGACCGCCAGCGCGCCATCCAGAACCTGTTCCCCGAGTACCGCTAACTCGGCCTGACCCAACGCTACGGCCCCGCAAGGGGCCGTAGCAGCACAGAATTATGAAAAAGAACCTTCTTATTACGTTGGTCGGCTTAACCGTCCTCGCCGCCGGTTGCGTCCAAGATAAGTCCTCGGAAATCCGCCAAGTTTCCACGCCAAATCCGCCGGTGAAGTCGATGACGGCGCCTCCAGGTGCCCCGAACGGCCAGAACATGCCGGAAGAAGCGAAGAAAATGATCGGCTCGGTTGCGCCTGGCGCCGCCGGCAAGTAAAACAGACACGTCATGGCAACGCAGCATTTTGACGTCGCGATTATCGGTGGGGGGCCGGCCGGATCTACGTGCGGCGGCTTCCTCGCCAAGCATCGGCCCGGCCTTAAAGTAGGGATATTCGAGCGGGAAGTCTTCCCGCGCGACCACGTTGGCGAGAGCCAATTGCCTCTCATCAGCCGTGTGCTCGACGCACTCGGCGTCTGGGAGAAGGTTGAGGCCGCCGGCTTCCCTGTTAAGATCGGGGCTACTTACCGCTGGGGCAAAAGCGACGATCTTTGGGACTTTAACTTCGTTGCCCACGGAAAGTTCGAGGACGAACCCCGGCCGGCAAAGTTCGAAGGCCAGCGACGCCAAACCGCCTTCCAAGTGGACCGCGCTGTCTACGACAAGATTCTTCTGGACCATGCCGAAGAGCTCGGCTGCCAAGTTTTTCAGGGCACCGGCGTTCGCAAGGTCGAGCGCACCGAAGACCGAATCGACCGGCTGATTCTCGCCGACGGAACTGAGGTCACCGCGGATACCTACGTGGATGCCAGCGGCCATGCGGGCCTCATTCGACGCGCCATGGGCGTCGAAGTCGAAGAGCCAAGCACGCTAAAGAATATCGCGATTTGGGATTACTGGCAGAGTGCCGAATGGGCGGTCAGCCTCGGCGTTGGCGGAACGCGCGTGCAGGTGATGTCATTGGGTTACGGCTGGATCTGGTTCATCCCCATCAGCGAATCCCGAACTTCGGTCGGCTTCATTTGCCCGGCCGAATACTACAAGAAATCTGGCCTGAAGCCGAAAGAGCTGTACCAAAAGGCGCTTGCCGATGAGCCGCGAATCGCCGGGCTTTTGGCGAATGCAACCGCCGAAGAGAAGCTAGCCACGACGAAGGACTGGTCGTTCTTGGCGAATCGTCTCGCCGGAGAGAACTGGCTTTTGGCCGGTGAGTCGGCCGGCTTTGCTGACCCCATCTTGGCGGCCGGAATGACGCTTTCGCACGTTTCGGCGCAAGAGGCCGCCTACACCATTCTCGAATATGGAAAGGGCCGCGATGCTTGGCTAAAGACTCAGTACGACGAAAGAAACCGGCGTCGAATCTTGCAGCACATTCGCTTCGCCGACTACTGGTACACGGCGAACGGCCACTTTGGCGACCTGAAAGAATTCACGCGGGAGATCGCGAAGGATGCCGGCCTGGAGCTAGATGCGAACGCGGCCTTCCGCTGGTTGGGCACCGGCGGATTCGTTGAGGAAGATCTGGGCCTGGGTGGCATCGCCGGTTTCAGCTTGGACTGCGTCCATTTCATCTCGAACCGGCTGTCTGAGGAGGCCCCGGTCAGCCCGATCGACGGCTATAACGGGTTCATGCTTCGCCTCAAGGATGCCGAGCAGGTGGAGTTTGCGGTGTACGACAACGGCCGCGTGATCAACGTTCCGGCCTACCGCCGGGATGGGAAGATCTTGCCGCTAATCGGGATGTTTGGTTGGATCGTTGCCGGCCTTCGGCATGCGCCGGGCGTCGAAATGGCCTTCCGGTACATCCACTCGAAATTTCGGGAGATCGGCGAGCCGTACGACGGTTATACACATTCGCGGCTCGTGCAAACGCTGGAAGCAATGGCCCGCGACGGATGGGTGAAGCCCAAGAAGTTCGCCGAAGGCATGCCTCTGAGCGCGGTGTACGGGGATGGCATCGGCGGCGGGCTGATTGACCAGAACCGGGACCTTGAGCTTCCGGAAGATCGCCGGGCGAAGAACCTGGTGGCTTGAGACGGTAACCATCGTTTCTTACCGGAAATTCGTGGAACGATTCTCGTGCGAACTGCCTTTCGGAAGAGATGATTCCGCAAGACTTGCCGAAGTTGCCTCCCGTGATGCCGATTGAGATTCCGTACGCCGACGGCTCAAAAGTTTTTTGCCCAATCTGCGTGGCCAACGGCTACTCTGCCTCCACGCAGGCAACGGGCAAGAAGTGGTTCCTGACCGGAAATTCGGTTGGAGGGGCGATCTGGAACTCCTCCATTCCCCGGCTTCAGCTTGGGCTGGGTTACCACGGTTCCAGCCGCGCCGTGCGAGGCTTGATTTCGTATCGTGCAATCGAACAGGTCGTTCCCGGGGTGGGCCTCAACCTAGGCTACGGTTTCCAAAGTCAGGAATCCGGAGCGACCGGCGCTTCTGCGACGCTGGAACATAACATGGTTCGGGGCGCTAGCGTGTTGAACCTGTTTGGCGGCATTTCCGTTCAGGAAAACGATCGCCGGGGTCGGTTCGTTGGCGGCTTCAAATGGAGCCCGGACGGCAAATGGTTTGTCGGGAATCAATATGACGGCCGCGCCCACAACCCTTTTGTGCAGCGAGCATTTGGGGATTACTCCCTCGGGCTACTTTACGTTTCCACCCGCAGCCTCACCCTAACGGCAGGCTGGAGCTTCTGAAGGTTTGGCGAATTCGGTAGGCACCGGTTGGTTTTACCGGCGGTCGGCAAGCAGAGCTTGCCGGGAGAAAAGCGGGAGCGGGAGCTCCCGCACTCCAAAGTTTCGCGTTCAGTTCCGGTAAGCCCGAAGGGCTGTAGCCGGCACCTCTGTGGCGTCGCTTCGGACTAGGCTAATTTTGTAGGCGCCGGTTGGTTTTTGCTCCAAAGTTTCGCGTTCAGTTCCGGTAAGCCCGAAGGGCTGTAGCCGGCGCCTCTGTGGCGTCGCTTCGGACTAGGCTAATTTTGTAGGCACCGGTTGGTTTTGGCGGTGGATGGCAAGCAGAGCTTGCCGGGAGAAAAGCGGGAGCAGAGCTCCCGCACTCCAAAACAAAGACTTGGCCGCCCGGTTCGATTGAACCGGCGGCCAAACGATACAACCGAAATCAGATCTGGTTGAAGTCGAAGCCCGTGAAGTCCACCTTGGCCAGGTCGGCGAAGGTGATGCTTCCGTTCCCTTCGGTATCCCACGTGATGGTCGCCGGCAGTAGGATGTTGTTGCCCGTCACCGTGCCGCTGCCAGATCGGTCGGCCTTAAACTCCAACGTGTATTGGAACAAGGACGGCGAATCGTAGGTCACGCGCGAGGAGCCATCGGCCGCGAAAGTGGCGCGATAGCTCCGCTGCACGCCATTAACGTCTGTTTCAACCGTGTTGTACTCACCAACTCCATCCGTAAACGTTCCCGTGCCGACTTGGCGGCTGCCGTCTGGCTGCTTGCCGTCGAAGGTGAACGTAAAGACCTGCGCCAAAAAGGTTGCTGTGATGGTGTGCGTCAGTCCGGCATATTTGCCCGAGGTGATCTCGAGGGACGCGTTCGTTCGTACCGTCCCGTCGCTCTCAACCGTTGCACTCTTTTCCTGGAAGCCAGCCGGCTGAGTGACTGCCTGGTCGACGAAGTAGTTGATGCGAGAAAGGGTGCCGTCGAAAGTGTAGACCGACCAGAGTTCGTACTCCTGATCGAAGACAGGCTCCTGGGTGTTCCTTTTACTCGGCTGAAGGCTTGACGAAACGGAGCGCGGGCTAGAGTTCTGCGATGCGCCGGTGGTCTGGGTGGCGAAACCGCCTTCAACGGCGGCAAGGACCTGCTGCCGCAGGGCGCCGACATTTGCCGTCGCTGAGCTGCCGGAGCCGCCGCAGCCTGCGAGGACGAGGGCCGCAAGCGCAGAGATGGCGAGTGATTGGAAGAACTTTGTTTTCACATCTAACAAAACGCACCGGCACGAAGCTAGGTTTCTTTCGGAAAGCCGCGTTTTGGCACGGCGAAACGATTTTGTTCCACCTTAATCAAATTAGTTGGATTTCGCCGTCGTGACGCAGGTGATTAGCCTCGCTTGAAGACCCGCTGATAGCCGTCCCTTTTGGTCCGGTCGTCGACGATGGTGCCGTCCTTCTTCAGAATGAAGTTGACGTCGCTTTGCAGGGAAGCCTGAACCGCATTTCCCATCGTGCTGGTTGCACGGAGGACGAGCTTTTCGCCGTCGGGGCGCCATTTGCCCTCCCAGATCGTCTGGGCGCCGCGCTTCGTGATGAACGTGCCGTCGCCTTTCAGCTCGAGGGTTTCTGGCTCGGCGGCGATCTTGGGGACCATGATGTTGTAGGCCGCCGTTGGCTCCTCGGCCAGGAGCTCAAGCGAGGCGCTGTAGTTGCCGGCGAGGGCCGACGAGCCGCAGCCGACGCTGACGATGTAGGAGAGCAGGACGACGAGGAAGGGAAGAATCTTTGCCATAGAATAATATGGTGAACCGTCGAAGGGCACGGATGCAAGCCAATTTTCGCGTCTCACCGAACCTTAACCTTCCGAAAATTTAAGGATGCGAATCTATGCATCCCCGCCCGATCCTCTCAAAAACGAAAGGAAAAGGTTCAGACGGTAAAACGGGTTCATGAGCGTTTCGAGCGAAGCGGTGGGCGTAATCCAGGTCTTGAAAGTTCGGTTTGAGCGCAACATGCACCGGCACCCGGGCGTGGCGTGGGCAGATGTGCTCGCGCGGCTGGAAGCACATCCTGAGAAAATCTCCTCCCTCGAGGAGATGGAGAGGACCGGTGGTGAGCCAGACATCGTGGTCCTCGATGGTGTTCCGGTGTTCGTTGACTGCGCTGCGGAGAGCCCGAAGGGACGTCGAAGCCTTTGCTACGACCGCCGCGCACTGGACTCGCGGAAGGAAGCCAAGCCGACGTCGAGTGCCGTTGACGTTGCCGCTGAGATGGGCACCGAGCTTCTTACGGAGGCAGAGTACATGCAGCTCCAAACCCTTGGCGAGTTCGACCTGAAGACATCCAGTTGGCTCGAAACCCCGGCAGAAATTCGGGCCCTCGGGGGAGCTCTGTTCGGCGACCGCCGATACGGCCGCGCTTTCGTTTTCCACAATGGAGCCGAATCGTATTACGCTGCGCGCGGGTTCCGCGCTCGGCTGCGAATCTGACTAAAATGCATCGTGGATATCACGGCCGCCTTGCTCGACTCTTGGGATCGTCAATGCCGAATCGTCACTTCGGTTGCCTCGCTTATTGATGATGCGAACCGGAAGGCGAAGTCGTCGGACGACGGTTTTTCCCTTGATGCCCATCTCGCCCACATGCATCAGGTGAGAAGGTTTTTTCTGTCTCAGGTCGCGCCGGGGCATGCTGGAAACCTGGCGGGAGTGTTTCAGGCGGACCGCGAAACTCCGCTGGAAGACCTTAATGCCATCAAAGCGGCTCTGGAAGCGAGCGGCGCGGCGGTACGGGCTGCGGTCGAAGAAGGTCTGCAAACCGGCGGACCGATGAAGAGCGAGCACGTGACCTACGACAACCCGGTCCTGTTTTTGCAACACATGGTCTGGCACGACGGCTGGCACATCGGCCTCATCTTTTTGGCCCTGCGTAAAAACGGCCAGGAGCCGCCGGAAGAATGGGAAGAGCCGAATGTTTGGGGACTGTGGCGGACGGAAACCTGGTGAGCGCACTCACCCCGCGCTCCTACCTTTCCCCGCGAGCCGATACGCCGCCACCGCTTGACGGAAACTTGGAATCGGGTGCTTGGGCGAAGGCCCCTTGGACGAGCGACTTCGTGGATATCTCCACCACGGTGACGCCGCGGTTTCGCACCCGGGCAAAGATGCTGTGGGACGACACCGGCTTCTACATCGCCGCCGAGATGGAAGAGCCGCACGTCTGGGCGACGTTAACGGAGCGCGATTCTGTGATCTTCCACGATAACGACTTCGAGGTCTTTCTTGATCCCGACGGCGATGGCCACCGTTACGTCGAGCTCGAAATGAACGCCTTGAACACGGTCTGGGACCTCTTGCTGGTTCGCCCGTACCGCGCCGGCGGTCCGCCGGTGGACGGTTTCGACCTCAAGGGCCTCCGGACCCACGTCACGGTTCGGGGAACATTGAACGATTTTAAGGACAAAGACCAGGGCTGGACCGCCGAGATCATGATTCCGTGGGCGGCGCTGCAGCAGGTCGCGGGAGTGGCGTGCCCGCCAAAGGAAGGCGACCAGTGGCGCATCAATTTTTCACGAGTGCAGTGGCAGGTCGATGAGGCAGGGAAGAAGCGGCCAAATGTGCCGGAAGATAACTGGGTCTGGTCGCCGCAAGAGGTGATCGATATGCATCGGCCCGAGCGCTGGGGCGTGGTGCAGTTCGGCGGGGAACTGCGGCCGTATCCGGGAGCTGAGGAGTACCAAGTCTTGGCCAAAGCTTGGGAAACGCCGGAAGCCCTGCCGCCGGGCGTGCGACGATTCACGGTGAACGACTACTTCGAGCTGCACCTGGGCGAGTTTCGCATCGACCGCGACCTGCGCACTTGGCGCGCGAAGGGCTAAATCGGTACGGGAGATCAAGCAACGCTTGATCTCCCGACCTACCCCGAGTTACGGCGCGACGGCGCAGCCGGTTCGGTTCGACTCGATGGCAGCGGCCAGAATCCGAACCGCGTCGGCGGCGATCGTCGGATCGCCCGGGCCTTCCGCCGTTTCGCCGGTTTCCACCAGGTGGAAGAAGTAGGCGGCGGCGTCGGCAAACTTGCGCGGCGCAAACTCAAGCGTCTCACGCGTGCCCCAACCCACAACGTGCTCCAGGCTGTTGCCCTGCACGCCGAAGGTTCCGGCCGAACCATGAACGACCGGGTTCGCGCTGGTGTCGAATCCGTTCGTTGCCCAGGTGCCTTCCAGCGATACGGTCAGCTTCGGATACTTCAGCAGCAGAATCGCGTGGTCGTCGGAAATGTCGTAGTCCTTCGTCGCGTTGTGCCGAATACAGAAGACCGTCTCGGGCATTCCGAAGTAGTAGCGAGCGAGAGCCGCGCCGTACGAGCCAAAGTCGGCAATCGCGCCGCCGCCGTTCTTCTGCTCGTCGTAGAGCCAGCCAACGAAGTACTCGTCACAGCCGATCTCTTTCGGTCCGTGGTGGCCGTTTCGGTAGCGAAGGTGGAATACGTGGCCGATCTCGCCGGCATCGATGCGGTGCTTCAGGTCCCAAACCCAGTCGTTGTACATAAACGGCCAGTTGATGAGCAGCGTCTTTCCGCTGGCTTTGGCGGCGGCCAACATGCGGTCGGCGTCGGCGACGTTCGCGGCCATCGGCTTTTCCACGAGAACCGGAATTCCTTTATCGAGCGCAGCGACGGCGATCTCGGCCGATTCCAGGCTGTCGCTGGTGACGATGAGGCCGTCGATTTCCTCGGTCGCGAGCATCTCGCGCCAGTCGGTGTAGGAGGTCTTGAAGCGATCCTTCACGCCTTCCAGCAGGGGCGTTGCGTCGGCAACCGCCGTCAATTCGACGCCCGCAAACTTTTCAAATGAACCGATGAGCCCGTTAACGTGTCCGTGGGTGAGGCCGGCAACCGCGATCTTTGGCATAACGACTTACGATACCGCTTGGTATTCTCTCGCTGGTTATGAAGCGGATTGTTTACACCCTTGCCGTCGGCAAACCGAAGTTTGCCGAGTGTGCGCTGGGGCTAGGACGGTCGCTTCGGCTTCTCGGCGACACCACGCACCGGGTCGTGGTGACCGACATGCCCGACCAGCCGTGGCTTCCCGCGTTCGATGAAGTTCTACCGGTTGAAGACTCGCTCGACTGGATTTTCTTTTCGAAGCTAACGGCTCTCAAGCGTACCGATGCCGACCAGGTGCTTTACATCGATGGTGATTCGCTTGCCTTTCGCCGCTTGGATGACATCTTCGATGCTTGTGCAGGCAAGGGGCTATGCGTGCAGGGCGAGTGGATCTCGGAAGGCGACTGGTACGGCGACGTCGCCGAAACGTGCCGGCGGCATGGCGTTCCGCGAATCGCGCAGTTCAACGGCGGGATGATTTATTACGAGCGGACGCCGGAGTGCGAAGCGTTCATCGAGACGATTTTCGACTACGGCCGCCGGGCCGCCGAGCTCGGGTTCAAACGCGATGACCCGCTGATTCCGGACGAGCCGTGCATCGGACTCGCGATGGCGCAAACCGGGCAGGGAACCTTGCTTCCGGACCACGTGGACTTTCAGAACAGCGCGGTGGGGCTCATCGGAAAGCTGGAACTCGACGTTTTGCGGAACCGGTGCGAGTTTCTTTGCCGCCGCTACACCGTTCGGCACGTTCGGCCGTACATTTTCCACGCCTCGCGGTACATCAACTATCTCATCTATTGGCGGCAGCTCGACCGTCTGCGCACACTTGAGGAGTACGAGGCCCGCCACAGCTTTGGTTACATGACGCAGTTGCACAAACTCACGCGTTCCGTGCACAAGCGCATCATCCGGTGGAAAACGCGGTGAGAGATCGCGTCTTCTTCACGCTCGCGTTCGGGGCGAAAAAGTTTGGCCATATGGCGATGGGTTTGGGGCGCTCGCTCAAGTTGATCGGCGACCCAACGCCGCGCGCCGTGCTCACCGACATTGACGACTTTCCTTGGGAAAACGCCTTCGATATCGTGATCCGCGAGGCCGTGCCGAAGGAGGACATCTGGTGGGCCAAGCTGTACGCCCGGGACCGAATCGACGCCAAGTCGATCCTGTTTTTGGATGGAGACGCGCTGGCGTTTAAGCGGCTCGATCCCATTTTTCGGGCCGGAGAAGGCGGCGTTTTTGGCGTTCAGGGTCCCTGGCGGTCGGAAGGCGAATGGTACGGACCGGACATCAGCGAGGTCTGCGCGAAGGCGGGAGTAACTGCGATGCCCCAATTCAACGGCGGCCTGATGTATTACGAACCGGGCGCACAGCTAGAAGAGTTGATCGCCGAAGCGAAGGACGTCTCGGCGAATGCGGCCAAGTACGAGTGGACCCTCTCGCGCGGCGTCCCGGCCGACGAAGTTTGCCTTTCGCTTGCTATGGCCCGAACTGGGATTGGCCGGGCTTTTCCCGAATCCACCAACTTTCAGAACTCGGGCGTCGGGCTCATCGGTCGGCTAGATCTCGATGTGATGAAGAACCGTTGCCGGTACGTTTGCCGTCGCTACGACGTTCAGTTTGTCGAGCCGCGCATCTTTCACGCGCACTTTTACTCGAAGTTTCTCATCTACTGGCGGCAATTGCGCGCGTTGGAGAAGCTGGAGCAGTACGAACTCAAGCACCCTTACGGCTACATGAGCCCGTGGCAGAAGTTGGAGCGATCCGTCCAGCGCCGATTGGTCAAACTCCGGCGCGGTTAACGCGGCTGGAGCTTCGCTCGGATGAGATCGAAAACTCGGCCACCCGGCGCAAACAACCCGAAGATCATCAGTAGGGTGAGCCAGTTCAAGTTCGGCAAGTTTCTGTATTCCATCTGCGGGCCAAGAAACTGGACCCATTGCATCGCCGGGAAGAATACGAGGAAGAACGGAACGAACGCAATTGCACCGACGAAAACGCCGAACTTCGGATTCGCCGCCGGCCGACTCATCCACAATTGCGCGCGGTTTACCACCACCGAGGCGGCGAACATCAGCACAAGCCAGCCGAACCAAGTGTAGTTGTTGGCTCCCAAGGTCGCTTGCGTTGGCAGGGCGATTGCGACGCACAGGCCGAGGCCAGCTACCAGCGAGGAAACAAACCAGGTTCGATCTTTTGCGTTCATCTTTGCCCCTACGTCCCTACTTTACGCCAACGGCGGGATTTGGGCTAGGTCTCGCCCTGACTACTCGGAGACAGGCAGCGTTTCCACGTCGTCGAGCCACGCCGACCCGTCGCCCTCGACGTACAGAACCAGACCAAACCTCGCCGCCCCGTCGGGAACGGTCAGGTCCGCCTCAATCGGCGACCAACCAGAATCGCCCCGCGCAAACCCGGCGTTCACAAACGGCATCGGCTTCCAGTCGGCGGTGAACGGTTGCAACGCCAACATCACCGTCACGTTGCCTTTTGACTTCAGCTGGGCCCGGAGCCGGAAGCGCGAACCGCCACCGGATTCCACGATCTGCGAAAACTGTCCTTGCGCATTCGATTTCGCATCGACCCGCAGGCTGGCCGGGCCCGACTTGAACTCAATCGTGTCCCGCGCGGCGGTCACCTGGCCGCGGCCAACCCAAGTGTTGCCCCAGTTATCGGCCGCGACAGACCCGGCGCTCATGTCGCCGTTCTGAACGACGACCGGAGTCGCGAGCCCCCAGGGGCTAACCTCGGCGAACTTCGTATCCTCCACGGAACTCTCGTACGTCCGACGTTGCGCCCCCGCCAGCATGGTGCCAACCGGCCAATTCATCTTCCAGAAGCCACGCCCACCCGTGCCCACCACGACTCCCGGCCCGAACGGATCAAATGCCGCGCAGTCGGCCCGAACCATCGCGAGGCCATCGTTGTGAATCTTCCATGAAGCCCCGCCATCGTCCGAGAGGTAGACCCCGGGCGACGGGGAAAGGTCCATGAAGGGATCCCTTGAAGTCGTGGCGACAAGCCGACGTGGGTTCTTGGGGTCTACGGCGACCGCGCGCACCAAAGGCTCATCCAAGAGCCGGGTCCATACGCCTGTTCGGTAGCGCCAGATGCCTGGTCTGTCCCCTCGGGCAGCGATGTAGAGTGTGCCATCCGGGGCGGCTTCGGCTCGGTCGGAGCCTTTCGGGCCGCCGATCGCCTTCCATTTTTCGCCGTCCGTGGTCGTCATGACGCCAAGGTGAGTGGCGGCGTAGAGCGTTTTGCCCGCACGGGCAAAATAATTCACGTAACCAGCCATCGGCACTCTCGCCCAGTTCTTTCCGCCGTTCTTGGTCGCATAGAGCGCTCCCCCAACAGAAGCCCAGGCGCGGTCGGGCTGATCGGGATCGGCGGCGATACCGGATGGGTCCATCTTCGCTCCCATCTCCGGCAGGCCAGCGGCGGCTCCCGCCATCAACTTCCAGGTAAGTCCGCCATCGTCCGACCGTCCCAACCCACCAAAGTTGCTGAACTGCCCGAAGCCCGCGTAAACCCGACCCGAGCGAGTCCATGCCGCATCGTTGCCAGAGTTCCATGGGCTGTCAAATCCTTCGCCGTAGCGCCAGGAGGCCATGCCGTTGTGGCTCACCCAGGCCCGGCCGGCGTCCATCGCCTGTAAAATGCTGCGGCCTTTCCGGTACGGGTCGAATCGGATCTGCCGGGAGCACCAGCCGGTGTAGCCTAGGCCGACCCAACCGTCGCCTTTCGGCTTGCTGGAAGCGTCGATCCAGGTCTTTCCGCCATCCACGCTGCGGATGATCCACTCGGTATTGATGCCGAACATCAGTTTCGGATTTGAGGGCGAAATCCGAACGACACCGGCACCCAGACCCGCAAACATCGCCGTATTGACCACCGGAACGGCGGTTTTGCCGGATCCATGGCCTATATTTCCCTTTGTTGCCACCGGCTTCCAGTTTTTGCCGCCGTTGTTCGAAACGTAGAACACGCCCGTGTTCCATGCGTTGTCGCTCGTCAGCATGACGTTCGGGTTCGTCGGCGAAACGGACAACGCGGCGTAGCCGGACGTGAATACGTACTCCTTTTCACGGTTTTGGCCCAAGCCGTTGACGATGGCCTTAAACGTTTCTCCGCCGTCGGTGCTGGCAAAAACGCCGCCCGGCAGCATCGTGTCGCCGGTCGGCGCCGCCGAAGGACCGGTGGAAACCCAGAGGACGTTTGGCCGAGTCGCGTCGGCAACAAGCCGCCTCACATTTTTGCCAACGATGCCCTTACCGCGGGGCGTCCAGGTTTGGCCCCCGTCGTCGCTTCGGTAAAGGCCGCCTTCATGGACGAGGCCGTAGATTCGCTTTCCGCTTTTCGCGGCAAAAGCGGCGTCGATCAGGTTGCGCCCGGCACCATGAGGGTTAGCCGCGACGGCCGAATTGCCGATCTGGCCGATTTTGGTCCAGATCTTCCCGGAATCTCTGCTTTGCCGTACGGCGCCCCACGCGGGATTATCGTTCCACGCGTCCCAGCGGCGGCTGCTTCCACCAATTGCCAGGATCCGAGAAGAGTCCGTTGGGTCAAATAGAACCTTTTCAATGGGAGCGGTGAAGCTGTATTCGCTCACCTCGGGCAGGCCGTTGCGGCGAAGCTGCCAGGTTCGGCCACCATCAACGCTCAGGTGCGGGCCACCCATGGTCCCGGCCCAAACGATTTTCGGGTTCTTCGGGTGGAAGCTCACACTCCCGATTTCGTAGGAGCGAAGGCCGAATGTCGGACCGTATGAATCTCCCCCGTCGGTGCTTAGCCCAATGCCGAGCATGTCCCCGCACACCAGCACCCGTTTGGGATCGTGTGGCGAAACGGCGATATCGGTCATTGCGCCGCCGACTCCCGGCTCTCCGAGGGGAGTCCAGGTCATTGAGGGAGCGCTCAGCAGAAGGAGGGCGGCGGTGATCATGAGTTACTTTTTCGAGTCGACGGTCGGTTGGCCGGTCTTTGGTGCGTTCTCGCGGTCTTTCATCTTTTGCTCGATGGAGCCCGGAGGAGGGGTTGAGGGGGCAAAAGGTTCCCTCCGCTCAGAAACTGCGTCGCCGGAGCACCCGGCCACCGCAAGGGTGGCCAGGGCGAGAACGGCGAGTTTCACTTGCGGGAGCCGTCCCACAGGTTCTTATCGGGAAGGTTATCGAGGTCCGGGTTCGTGGCGGCCGGATCCATCGACTTCGCGTGTCCGTCCACGAACGAGAAGTTCGCCTTGCCAGACCAGACCGCGCTTACCGTGCCTTCTTTGCCTTCCGGCCAGTTGGACGTGGATCGGCCGTTCGGAATCTCACTGGGTCCGAGCCAGTAGTCCATCCAGTTCACACCGCTGAACGGCGCGTTCCCCTGCATGCCGTGGCCTTCTTTGGCGCTTCCGCTCCACTTCGTCCATTTCGCACCGTAATCCGAGTTGTGCCGCTCGCCCAAGAGAATCGTCTCGCTCGGCCGACCGATGGCACTCGGCGTTGGCTTCGGCGTCCAGGACGTCCAGTCTCCGCCAATCTGTACTGCGCCAAACTTTCCGTCCCAGAATCGATCGATATAAGCGTTGATCGCATAGGACATCGCCGGACGGACCCAGGCACCGCCCGTCATCGATGTATCGCCGGGTGAAACGAAGATGCCGTAGTTCTTGACGTAGGGCTGAACCTTGAACGCCCAACCCGGCCCCCACCAGCCGATTTCCGACTCCCACGTATTTGTGTTGTCATCCCGAATCGGGTTTGCGTAGGGGAAAACGTCGTCCGCATCGCCCGAATAGAGGATCACGCCGAGGGTGAGCTGCTTGGTGCTGCTGAGGCTGCCTGTTTTCTTAGCGGCGGCTTTCGCCTGGGCAAAAACGGGGAAGAGGATGGCGGCAAGGATCGCAATGATCGCGATGACTACGAGGAGTTCGATGAGGGTGAAGGCTTTTTTGAATGACATGATGCGGACTCCGACTCTGGAACGTGCCCCCGACATCGGGAGCAAGGGATGAAGGTGCAAAGCGCTAGGTGGTGCCTCCGACCCGAAGGGCGACCGGAAGCGTGAGGTGCGGCAGCGTGGTGTTGCCGGCGATTCGAGCGAGCAGGGCCTCCACCGCAACCTCCCCGACCCGCCGCCAAGGTGCGGTTACGGTGGTGAGGTCCCAGCGGGGAGTGAAATGCACCGGGACGCCGTTATAGCCGGTGACGAAAACCTGATCGGGGATTTGGTATCCCAAGGCGGCCAATGCGTTGCAAGTTGCGTAGGCGCCGTCGTCGCTCCCGCAGGCGATGGCGACCCGGCCGTGGCGGTTGATGATGTCAATCTCTTCCGGCAGAGGCTCCGCCAAGTCATGCTCGCGCAGGCGCCTGCCTTCGAAGACCCGGATTCCCAGGTCCCTCGCCGCCGACTCAAACCCAAAACGGCGGTTCTGACCCGAGATGGGAGGGGCAAACCAGTCACGATAGATCACGGTTTGAACGCCGCGCTCAGCCAGATGACGGGCCAAGAGGCGGCCGCCTTCCTTGTCGTCGACGGTGATACTGGGCACAAACGGCGATTGATCGACGACCGCGACGACGGGAACGCCGGCCTGGCCGAGCTGTTGGACCAACGTGGGATCCTGCGGGGCAAGGCAGACGATGCCGTCAACCCGACGGTCCGCGAGAGAGTCCACGATCCGCTGCGACGAGCTTTCGTCCGGTACGGACCGAAGTACGAGATCGTTTTGCGAAGCGGAAGTTGCCTCTTGAATTCCACCGACAAGTTCGCTCAGGAATCCGTTCTCGGCGGATAGATATTGGAAGTGAGCAAAAAAACCGATGAGGCGGGTTCTTCGGCTCGTCAGCGACCGCGCCAATTCGTTCGGCCGGTAGCCCATCGCGGCGGCTGCCTCGGTGAGCGCAATCCGAGTTTTTTCCGAAACTCGCGTGCCGGAACGCGTCCCGTTCAGCACTGCGCTGGCGGTGGATTGGGTGACGCCAACCCGCTCCGCGACTTCACGTAGCGTAACCGGGGCGGTAAATGAGTTCTGGTCCATTGAATCAGCGGTAATTCAAATTTGAATTACCGCTGATTCTACGACGTGGCCCGAAAATTTGCAAGGGAGATTTTTTCTGAAATCCGCGTGAACTCGCCAGAAGAACTATCTTTGGGCGGGGAAGCAGTCCAGCATGCCCCGGTATTCCTGGGCGATCGTGCTCGCAGAATAGGCATGAAGCGCGGCATCCGCCGATGAATGGAGCCGGCGGCGGAGGTCTTCGTTTTCCAGTAACTCCGCAAGCCCTTCCACGAACTCTTCGATCGTCGAGGCAAACTGGGCGACCGGCTGCCGAAGACGGAGCCCGACGTCGCGGTAACTCACGTAGTCGCAGACGACCGACGGAATGCCGTGGGCGGCAAAGTTCGAAAGCTTGATATTGCTTCGCGTTTCATCGCGCTGAGTGTCGCGGCGCGTCCAGGCGACGCCGATGTCGATCTCCCCGTACCGCTCAAGTTCCGTGTCTCGAAAGGTTCGGAACTCGAGACCTAGCTTTCTCACCGCCGATTCGATGATTTCTGAGTCGTGAAGGTGCGCAGACTGACCTAGATAGCCGACGACTTTCGGGCGCGCGAGGCGTTCTTCCGGAAGGCGATATCCGCGAAAGTTGCAGTGGTGGTGTGGGATAACCCAGCACGTGCGGCCCGACTCCGGCCCCGGGCCAAGGTAGCGTTCCGTCGCGACGGTATTGAGAATGAGGTGAGAGAAGTCGGAGAATCCCTTTTCAGCGCCTTCGGTGCGCCAGTCTCCTGGGTTCACCACGTCCAAAATCTGCGGAATCCGTCCCAGGTAACGCCGGAAAATACTGAGCTCCGGTTGAACGATCCAGACCAGCGCCTCGGCGTTTTCAATGCAGCTTGGCGCTAGATAGCGGGAGCGGAGGCAAGAGCCGCCCAGCTGTTCGGCTACCTGGTCGCCACGAACGGTAACACTGGTGAGGCGTCGGCGGGCACTGGAAAACAGCACCCGCCGACGGGGGTTTCTTCCGGAAAGCCATTCGGCAAACCGGGACACGGATCAGGCGACGATGGCTTCGGCGACCGGTTCCGGTTCCGGCTCCGGTTCGACGGCTTTCTTCGGGCTTCGCTTCTTAGGTGCGGTGCCGACTTCAACGCCAACGGCGCCTTCGGTGAACTGAACGCGCACCTTGATTCGGCGGCTGACGTCGCCTCCGTTGACGGTGTTCCAGTTCACGCGCTCTAGTGCCCACTGCCAGCCAATGTCGCTGGCCTGGTAGGAGAATTCGACGCCTTCTTGCAGAACGTCGCTCAGCAACGTTTTCAGGTCGTCGCGGTCGGCCAGCAGCTTCTCGCCGGCGCTAAAGTTCGGCGAAAGGCCAACGGTGACAATGATCGGCTCTTCTTCCGGAGCCGACTTGAGCACTCGCTTGGGAGCCGCATTCTCAATC
>CAMCVK010000023.1 GCA_945881865.1 Fimbriimonas ginsengisoli Gsoil 348
GACGATGTCGCGCTGGAGCCGTTGGTCGATTCCGCCCATCCAACCGCCGTTCACGGTGTCGCCGCCTACGCCCATGTTGAAGAACCGGACGGGCAGTTTCGGGAACCGAGTGAGCACGAAGTTCTCAACGAAGTTTGGATACTGCGAGAAATCGGTGATGCTGTCTCCGTAAAAGAGCACGCGGTCATTCGCCTTGAGCGTGAACGAACTCTGCGCGCCTGCTACCGAGACGCCGCAAATCAGAACAAACAAACAAGAAAGCTTTCGCACGGCACGATTATAGGGCAGGTTCTTCCTTTTTCGTACGCCGACTGGCAGACGCATAAACGCCGACTTGTTTCAGATTCTTGCTTGTCGCCAGGATGGAATCTAGGAATTAACTCCGTGAAAAACCAACTGCACATAAAATCGACCCTTCTCATTGGCAGCCTCGTCTTCGCGGCCACCATGTTCCCCTCGGTCGCTTTGCCGCAGGACCCGGACGCCGCTATCGCTCGAACCCGCCCGAAGGGCACGGCCGTCGCCTACCCGTGGGCCTTTAAAAAGGGCACCAAGACCGCCCGCATCACCGCGGTCAAAACGGTTGAAGAACTGATTCGTCGCGCGAACTATGCCTCGGTTCCGGGCACGACGGCGGCCTCCGCGTGGTCGGCGATCGGTTACAAAATGCCGGTTGTTGGCTCAATGCCAACCCGAGCCGCGCTAAGGGCGTTCGGGGCGAAAACCCGCGCAAACCAGATTCTGTACGGCTCCGTCACCTGGCGGACACGAAGCATCTGGGTGAACCTTGGGCCAAAAACGATCTCAACCGCGACGGTCAACGCGTATGTGTATGACGTTCGCCAAAACAAGGTCGTTTTTCAGAACCGAAACGTTACCGGCCGAAGCGACGAGAAGTCGAACGGCTATAAGGTTGCCGCGGCCCTTCTGCTAACCCCGATCGTCACCGCTGTCAGCGGCGGTCCGGCGACGCCGCAAGAGCAACGTGCGGTCCAAATCGCGCTCGGACTGGCCTTCCGCGGTTGGGTCACGCCGTACCTCTCCATCCGATAAGGAATTTCCATGAACAACACCATGACTCGTCTCACGACCCTTTCCGACCACACGGTGGCGGTCTACCCGACCCACATCCAAGCCGAAGAGGCGGTCCACGCCCTCAAAGATGCCGACTTCAACATGAAGCATCTCAGCATCATCGGCCAGGATTACCAAACCGAGGAACGACCGATCGGGTTTGTGAACGCCGGCGACCGAATGTGGTCGTGGGGCAAATACGGTGCCTTCTGGGGCGGCGTTTGGGGGCTTCTTTTTGGGTCGGCCCTGCTCGTTCTGCCCGGATTTGGCACCCTGCTGTTTGCGGGCTGGATTGTCGGCGCGCTAGAAGGTGCCCTCGTCGGAGCTTCCGCAGGCGTCATTGGCGGCGCACTGACCAGCATCGGCATTCCGGACAACACGGTCCTGCAGTACGAATCGGAACTGAAAGCGGGCAGCTTCTTGCTGTTTGCCCACGGAACGCCGGAAGAAGTGCAGCGCGCGCGGGATCTTCTGCGAAGCACTCCGTTCTCGCGACTCGACTATTTCCCGGCCGACCCAGCCTGAGGACCTTACTTATCGACCCGATTGAGGATGCTGATGCAACCCATCACTTCCTCATTTTCGTCCCGCAGCGGGATTACGCGCAGGAACATGTTTGAGAATTCGCCGGCAAGGCGAACCTCGGACTCCTTTCCGCCGATCGCGGCAAGATGGGCGGCCACGGCCGGGTCGGCAGGATCGGTCGTCTTGAAGATGTCGTAAACGGTTTTGCCGACTTCCCACACCACGCCAAAGTGCGCCGAAGGGAACTCTCCGTTCGCCAAGATGTGAATCACTAGGTCCATGTCCGTCGCCCAAACGGCCGATTTGATCTGGTCCATCGCAAGGTGCAGCAGGGCAAGCGCGGCACGGTGCTCCAGAACCATCCGTTCGTGTTCCGCGACCAAATCGGTAAGACCTTTTCGTTCAACGTTTGCCGCACGAAGTGCCACTTCGGCACGCTCTTTGATCACGCGAACGACGGTGTCGGTCCGGCCGGTGCCGCCAACCTTCATCTTGATGCGGAGCCAGTAGGTGTTGACAGTTCCTACGCTGAGGCCGAGCTTGTGTGCGATTGCCTCGTTGGTCAGCCCATGAATACAAAGTTCGACGATTTCCTTCTCCCTGGGAGAGAGTTCTTTTGTTGCCATAAATCCCGGAATCTTCGATACACCGAAGTGGTAAGTAGCCGGTTAGCAAAAGCACGCCAGCTTCCGGGCGGCTGCCGGTCTAGCGGATAGGGGCAAACGCCTCTCGAAATTGCCTTTGGCACTCCAGATGAATTCTCGCCCCTGTCCCTATCGTACACCAGCCCATCCGGGTGTGTGATGTTTTCCGGGCCGGAACGGCGCGTTCCTACGCCGTTCCTATAGTGTTCCGGCGTCTATTCGATGGCTTGCGTGTAAACGGCCTTGATGATCTCGTCCGGCGTTGTCCAGCCCTGCAGAACCTTCGCTTTACCGTCCTCAAGCATGGTCTTATAGCCTTGTTTTCGGGCGGCGGCCATCAGCTCGGGGGCCGATGCCTGGGTGGCGACGGCGTGGCGGAACTCGGGAGTTCCAAGGATCAACTCGTAGACGCCGATTCGACCCTTGTAGCCGGTGCCACGGCAGTCGGAGCAGCCTTTGCTTTTTGCGAATCGCGCGCGGCCGAGTTCTTCCGTGGTGACAGCGAGGGTGGCCAGTTCTTCTTCGCTGGGCACGTAGGCCTCGCGGCACTTCGGGCAGTTCAAACGGACAAGCCGTTGGGCAAGAATGCCAACGGTAACGCTGGCGACCAGGTACGGCTCGGCACCCATGTCCATCATTCGGCCGATAGTCTCGACGGCGTTGTTGGTGTGCAGCGTACTCATGACCAAGTGACCGGTGAGGCCGGCTTGGATGCCGATGTGCAGGCTTTCGGCGTCACGCATTTCACCGACCATCATGACGTCCGGGTCTTGCCGCAAGAAGGTTCGCATGACCTTGGGGAAGGTCATTTTCTCGGAAACTTGAACCTGGGCGATGTTCTTGTCGAACTCGTATTCGATCGGGTCTTCAACGGTGACGATGTTTCGGTGCCGCGCGTCGAGCTGGTGCAGCGAGGCGTAGAGCGTGGAGGTTTTTCCGGAACCGGTAGGGCCCGTAACCAAGATAAGACCGTACGGCACCTGAACCGCGCGAACCCAGCGGCGGAGAACTTCCTCGCCCATTCCGAGCTTGGCAAGATCGACGCGCATCGCGGTCGGGTCGAGAAGTCGCATAACGAACTTTTCGCCGTTGAGACAGGGAATACAAGAAGCACGAGCGCTGAGGCGGCGTCCCATATACTCCATGTCGATACGTCCGTCTTGCGGCTCTCGGTTCTCGTCGATGCGCATTCCGCTGGCGAGTTTGAGACGGGCCAAAACGTTTTGGGCCTGCTCCGGGGGCAATTGTCCGGTCTCGTGGAGGATGCCATCTTGACGGAATCGGATCTTCAGCTGGTCGCGCTCCGGCTGGAGGTGGATGTCGGAGGTGCCGGTGTCCAGCGCATTCATGAAGATACTGTCGGCAATCTGAACTGCGATCGAGATGTCGTCGCCGCCAAGGTCGCGGCTAACGCCTGCTTCACGAAGGATTAATCGAAACCGCTTCGCGGCCCCGTAGTTAGTGGATCCAGATTCCGAAATTGCCATGTCTGCTTCCGTACGCCCTCTAAGCATAACTTACTTGCCATACTTCTGGAAGTGAATCGAAAATGGCTCGGAAGTTTGTCTCTCCCGATGCTCATCACGATTCTCGCCTGGGGCTACAACTTCGTTTCATTAAAGCTGCTGTACGCCGAAATGACGCCGCCAGTGGTCGCGTTAGTTCGCTACTTTGCTTTGCTCGTTTTTCTTTGGGGAACTTGTCTCGCTCTGAGGGTGAACATGCAGGTCGAGAAGGGCGACTGGCCGCGCATTCTTTGGTCCGGTGCCCTGGCCATGGGCATCTATATGGTGCTGTTCCTCTCCGGAATGGCGCTGACGAATCCGGCCGAGGGTGCGATCCTCATCTCCACCACGCCGCTCTGGGCGTATCTGTTCTCCCTCGTCCGCCGGATGGAGCCGTTTAACCTGGCCGGAATCATTGGCACGCTTGTCGCCTTCACCGGGGTCGTGTGCGTCGTGATGGGCGGCGGTGTCGATGGGCACGGCACGGTGCTGGGTAACTCGATCGTGTTCATCGCCGCGATCATCTGGACGGCGGCCACCTTCACGATGCGGCCATTGTTGACGAAGTACGAGCCGCTGCCGCTCCTCACCCTTTCGCTGCCGGGGGCCGCGCCGATTCTTTTGGTCTATGGCCTTGTCCCGACGCTCAACTACGACTTCAGCAAGTTGTCCCCGTCGGGGTGGGGCAACCTCGTTCAAATCTCGGTGCTTTCGGGCGGAGTCGCCTTCGTCTGCTTCTACCACGGCATCCAAAAGATCGGCCCGGCGAAGGCCACGCGGTACCAATTCTTCGTTCCGCCGCTGGCGGCTCTCTTCTCGATGTGGGTGCTCAAAAAGCCGATCCTGCCTCTTCAGTGGCTTGGGATTCTCTTGGTTTTAGGCGGAGTGGCGCTCACCTCGGTCGCCCGGGAAGCGGTTGCACGTGCGCCTTCGACCGCCCGGAAGTAGATCGCCGAACCGAAATTGGCCCTCTGGTAGTCTCAACGTTGGTGTTAGGCATTCCTTTGGTTCACAAAACGTGCCGTCTGGCAAAAGTTGGAGCGGTGCTCCTGGGCTTGTTCGCGGGATGCTTTGCCCTGGCCGGTCAAACCGCCGGCCGCACCGGCACCTACAAATTTGGCGAGGCCAAGATGGTCGATTGGTCCATCGGCCAGACCGGTTTGCTCAACTGGGACGGCCAGCCCTATTCGCCCGTTGGGGCGAGTATCGCGGAGACCTCGAAGGCGGCGCAGCTTAAGGCCGCCGGGATCTCGGACGTTCTGCTAAATGTTCCGGTCTCCAAAAAGGCGTGGACCCAAGAGATCGCCGACCTCGAAAAAGCGAATCTGCGCTACCTTCTGCGACTGAACTCGCTCGCCCCGGCGGCGAAGGGTTTCACCATCGACCCGCAAAGTTACCGGGTAGCGAGCGTAACGCGTCCGCAGACCTTTCGATTTTCCATTCCCGAAGCGCAAAGCGCGTTTGTCGTGCTCGCGCTGAAAAGCGACGGAAGCGTGTCGCAATCCGGTCGGGTGCCGGCCGTCAACGGCGTCATCCAATTCGAGGCGAAATACGGCAGCCCGGAAACGGAATACGTTTTGCTGGTCTATCCCGAGGTGGAGACCTCGGAGTTTCCCGACTTTTGGGAAGGGCTTGATCAGCATCGAGACCAGCTCCTTTCGGCCCTGAAGCGAAGCAAACTCGGGCCCGGCCTTCGCGGAATCGTGAACCCGCTCGGAAGCGCCGTCCGCCTGGATGACGCCTCGAACCGCCTGATTCCGAGCAGCCCATACTTCCAGATGGAGCTGGCGCAGTATCTGCAAGAGAAATACCGAAACATTGAGACCGCCGCCCGCTCATGGGGAATTGCGACCGGCTTCGTTCAGCAAAGGCTGGTGAACGGGCAGACGACCGGCGGCGTGAATACGAGCTTTGCCGACATGGCGCGGCTGGTGCCCCTTTGGAATGGAAATCGAGGCATCGGGCGACTGTTAGACCCAAGCACGAACACGACCTACGCCTGCGACTCCAAGCGATCGGTCGCGTGGGACGACCTCCAACTCGCCATCGTGACCGCAAAGTTGAAGCGGTACGACCGTTTGGTTGCCAGCATTCGGCAGATCGCCGATGTCCCCGTGATTCAGGATTGGGCCGGATGGGCCGGACTCTACGAAAACGGTGACGCCGCCATTGATGGCATCGGCGTGCGACCCTCTGGCGTTACCGCGCCCGAGATCGTGAACTCGGCGGCGCAGGCCGCAAGTTCGGCGCATCGCCTTCGCCGTTCGGGTTGGACCGTAGCGACCGAAGTCTCGGCGGGCATGGGTGTCCCCGCGGGTGACCTCGCGAGTAGTTTGGATGACCTGGTTTCCCTCGGATGCCGCGGAATCTTTTTGCCCGGCGAAGAGGAGGCGAGTTGGCCGAAAATCGTCGCCGAAGCGACCCGGCTGGCGTCCGACGGCGGGATCGCGGCCGCCCGCGGAAACGCGTTGTTCTTCCCCGAAAACGCCAGCGAACCGGCTGCGGCCCAAAAACTTCCCGGCGGGCTTTGGTGGCTGCCAAGCCCGGCCAGCGGAAACCGCATCGACCTTGGGCGGCACTATTTCGCTTACCGGCTCGACCAAGACAGCGTCGGCCGCGTTGCCATTTGGACGGATCGACCCGGTCGTGTGAAGCTGCTTCTGCCCAAGTCTGACGTTGTGACGGCCCAAACCACCGATGGCTCGGATGCGGGACTGAAGGCCGTTAAAGGTGGCCTCGAGGTGTATCTTGGCCCTCTGCCGACTCTTTTAGTAGGCGTGACCGATATTCCTATTCCCGAAGTCGCCGTGGCCGAGACCCTCGCCGGCGCCGCCGAAATCACGCGGATGAACCAGACGCTGAAGCGCGACCTGATGGAAGAGTCGATGATGTTTCGCGACTACAACCGGAGCCTCGACCGCAATCCAGCCGGCAACTTTGCGCTGATGCGGGCGCTCTATAACCGGATGGCCCTAAAAATCGGCGACACGACCTGGATTGAAGCCGAGCAGACGAAGCAGAATTCGTTTAGCGACGCGGTCGCCGTCGGCGGGTGCAGCGGAGGCGGCGCCCTCCTTCTCTCGGCACGACTGCCCAACGAAAACGGCTTCTATGCCGACTACAACTTCTCCGTTCGGTCGCGGGAGGACCAGGAGGTTTGGGTCGCGGCGAAGATTCCAAGCGGACGAAATAGCGATCTCAAGATTCAGATCGGCGGCCAAACTCTCATCCCCGAGGCGCGGCCGGTTGCCTACTACGGGCAGGGTTTCGCTTGGTACCGGCTGGGCGTTTCGCGCCTTGCGGGCAACACCGCTAAGCTGCGGCTCACCATTGATGGCCCGCTCGGTTACGAGTACGCGATCGACGCGATCGTGCTTACTCCAAAACGGTTTCGTCCATTAGGAGTTCGGATTCCGGATCCTTTTCGGGATAAGTAGCCGCCGTCGGCTCCATGAACGGGTTCGGCCGTCCGTCCATTGCGGCGGCATGCTCGAGTTCTAGCTCGGCGTAGAGCTCCTCCGGCAGGTGAACCAGGCCGTAGAAGCATCGGTCGCGGTTCGCCCGGACGGCCCATCCCGCGTCGCCGTAGCTGTAGTGCCACCACTCGTCGCGGCAGTTCGAGAACCCGGCGCCCAGCATGGCGTTCACCAACAAGTCGCGGTTCGCTTGGGCCATCGGGGTGAGGCCGAGCGTGTAGGTTCGGCTTGCGGTCCAGCGCTCGTAGGGAGAAGTCACATCGAACGGCTCGTTGTTCTCGTTGAGCAAAACGACATCGACGGCGGCGCCGGTGCAGTGTCCGGGCGGGGCTTTCTGGTCGACCGGGGCAACCCAGCGGCAGACGGTGCGGCGCAGCGCGGCGTGGTCGCGGTCGGGGAAGGCCTCTTTGGCGCACTTCCACATGAACGCGTAGATGCGTTGCTGACGGGCGAAGGGCCGCCAGCCTTCGATGAGGCCGAGGGTCACGCCTTCGGGGAGCGACTCGGCGGCGGTGGTGCACATCTCGGCGACCGTCTTGCGCACGTAGGGTATCACGCTATCGCGTGCAAGCTTGATCCTCGGGGTGTATTCCAGCAGGTTGACCAGCGGCTCCTGGTTGTCCACTTCCGGGATCCGGTTGAGGGCACGGATGGGTTCGGGTCGGCCCTTGGTTCGATCCCACGCCGCCAGCTTCGCGGGCTTCTTCACCTTCGGCTCCGGGACTGCAGGATGAATGGAACGCTGGGCACGGAGTATTTTGCCCGAAACGGCGTTGGCCTCCTCACTGGGGGTCCGCTATGGCGACCGGTTTACTCCTCTTGGCCACGGCTACCCATATCTTAACGACGCCCCTCCGGAGCTTGATGGCCAGATAGAAGAGGATGAAGAGTTTGACGAGCTCGTTGCCCGGAAGCGATTTGGCGAACGATAGCCGGAGTAGGGAAGCGATGAGCAGGTCGGCGAGGCACTCAAGAATCCCCGCCGCAAGGCCACGAGCATTTTTGCCGCACCAATCTGCAGCTGCCTTGAATATCCTCACGATTTCCTCACTTGGTCGCTTCCTGACTTCCGCCATCGAAGATAGCCCGCGATCACAACAAATTCCAACAACGCCAACGGCAGGAACGAAAACACTGCTGCCCGGACGCGAGTCTCCGGGTCCCCCAGTTTCCCGGTCATCTCTAACAGAAACAACGAGATGCCGACGGCCAAGAACGGCGCGGCCACGAAGAGTGCGACGAGGCTACCGGCACTTCGGCGAGACATCCTCACTCCAACTCCCTTTGATCAAATTCGGACTCATTTTGTGGTTGTCGGAGGCACAGCCTTGTGCAGGCGTAGCGACCGGCTGTCTTTGTGTAGACGGTCCCGAGCCGCCTGTTCGAGACGTCGTAGCCCCAGCCAGACTTGCTTAAAGTCGCCACCATATTGCCGTGTCCATCATACTCGCGAAAGAAGCCAAAGCCAGCAGACACGCGCGACTAAAGCCCTTCTCCGAGCGGAGAAGGGATGGGATGAGGCGAAAAGTCGTCGGCCTGTAGCTTCACAATCTCTGCAACGACTCGCTCGTAAATCTCGTCGGCGGGAGCGGCAATCTCCGAGCCAACGCGAAGGACTCTGAACCCCTGCTCTGAGAGAAATGCATCCCGCACGGCGTCTTGTTCTGGTCGGTGCCCAGCACCGTCAAGTTCTAAGATGATCTGTGCCTCGACGGAAACAAAATCGACGATATAAGGGCCAATCGGGCATTGGCGACGGAACTTAAGGCCAAGGCAGCGGCGGGCGCGGAGCCGTTCCCACCACCACGCCTCGGCTGAGGTTGGGTGCTTTCGGAAATGCCGCGAAAGGCCGGTTTTCTTCATAAACTTCCCTTACAATTTTCCCGTTTTGGCCTCATCCCATCCCTTCTCCGCTCGGAGAAGGGCTTTACTCGGCGAGCCTACAAGCACGGCGCTTGCAGGGATCGCCACCATATTGCCGCGTCCATGATACTTGGGGAAAAGTGAAAACCCTTCACATTCGCGATGCTAAAGTCCTTCTCCCTCGGGAGAAGGATTAGGATTAGGATGAGGCGGAGACGTCTGACTTCCATGGAAATGCCAAGGCACCTTCCGGTCCAAGCAGGTTCATTTGGCCTCATCCCATCCCTTCTCCGCTCGGAGAAGGGCTTTACTCGGCGAGCTTACAGGCACGGCGCTTGAAGGGATCGCCACCATGTTGCCGTGTCCATGATGCTAGCAGAAAGCTGAAGAGCCAGCAGATACGCGGCGCTAAAGTCCTTCTCCCTCGGGAGAAGGATTAGGATGAGGCGGAGATGTCTGACTTCCATGGTTATGCCAAGGCACCTTCCGGTCCAAGCAGGTTCTTTTGGCCTCATCTCGACCCTTCTCCGCTCGGAGAAGGGCTTTAATGGTCGAGTTTACAAACTCGGCGCTTGGCGGAATCGCCATCATGTTGCCGTGTCCATGGTACTAGCAGAAAGCTGAAGAGCCAGCGGATACGCGGCGCTAAAGTCCTTCTCCCTCGGGAGAAGGATTAGGATGAGGCGGATACGTCACACTTCCGTGGAAATGCCAAAGCCTGTTTCTATTGAAGCCAGTCCTTTTGGCCTCATCCCATCCCTTCTCCGCTCGGAGAAGGGCTTTACTCGGCGAGCTTACAAGCTCCATGCTAGGAGACATCGCCCTCGGTAGGCCTAATATCCTCCCGACGCGCCCCATCGTATGCACCTTTCACCGGGGAGGTTACACGCTCTCTGATGGATCCTCGTTAGCGGTCTTCACCTCATTCGGAAATGCCTTAGGATCATTGAGAAAGATCCATGTAACTATCGACATAAGTAGACCGAAGAAGGCACGGAAAAAGAAATCGGGATTGCCAGTCAGATAGCCACGGGTGACAAGGATTGGTACGCCAAGCAGCGTCGCCACAATCAGGAAGTAGCTCCGATATCGACGGGCGCGACTACCGAACGCCAAGGCAATCCAGATAATTTCAAGCCAAATAATGTATAAAAGATAAATATTGTGGAAAAATAGTTGTAACCCCGAAGTAAGGATCCAATAGCCGACCGCAACTGAATACAGCTGTCGTTGCTCACGTCTCAAAATGACCTATCCTTGACCGGGATTGCGTCCCACTGGCTGTCGACCCGCGCATCTAAACCTCTAGGCATTGCCATTCCGCCGTCTTCGTCCAAGCAGAACAAAATGTCGCCACCATGTTGCCTTGTCCATCATACACCAGAGACCAGACGTCCCCGTTCGTCGACCCGATAGCGACGCCACAGGGCGGGTACGGTAATCGGTGTTGTGGTCACGCTGCTGTGCATCGCCGTGCTTCAAACCGAAGCCCCAACCTACGCGAAAAACGTCGCATCGGTTCTGAATCGCAGTTGCGTTCCGTGCCACCGCCCGGGCGAATCCGCGCCGTTCTCGCTGACCCCGTACGCCGAGGCCAAAAAGTGGTCATCTATGATCGCGCTGGCGACCAAACGGCGGTCGATGCCACCCTGGAGCGCGATTCCCGGACACGGAAACTTCGAGGGAGCGCGCGTCCTTAGCCCAACCGAGATTCGCCTTCTTGAGCTTTGGCATCAAACCGGCGCGAAGCCCGGGAATCTTGCGGCCGCGCCAAAGCCGCCACGGTTCACGAAGGGCTGGCAGCTGGGCGAGCCGGACCTCGTGCTGTCGATGCCCGAGGCCGTGGATGTTCCGGCGGAAGGACCGGACCAGCTTCGGAACATCGTGATTCCATCTGGATTATTGCAAGACCGAACCGTCGGCGCGCTGGAGTTCCGACCCGGCAACGCGCGGGTCGTCCACCACGCGCTTGTCTTCTTAGACAACTCCGGCGCGGCGCGTCGGCTAGACGCCGCCGATCCGGGCGTCGGGTACCTCTCGTTCGGTGGCCCGGGATTTTTTCCGAGCGGCTCGCTGGGCGGCTGGGCGCCCGGCGGGACTACCAAATGGCTCCCGGACGGCGTTGGCCGCTACTTCCAAAAGGGCTCGGACGTGGTCCTGCAAGTGCATTATCACCCCACCGGGCGGCCGGAACGTGACCAATCCAAGATTGGGATCTACTTCAGCCGCAAGCCGGTGACACAACTCGTGGGCGGCATCAGCGTCGAAAACTGGCAGATTGCGATTCCGGCCGGCGATTCGAACTACCTTCGAACCTCAAGCTACACTTTGCCAAGGGAAACCACCCTGCTGTCGATCACTCCGCATATGCATCTGCTTGGGAAGGAGATGCGCGCCCGGGCGATTTTGCCCGACGGCACTCGGCGGCCGCTGGTTTGGGTGAAGCCTTGGAACTTCCGCTGGCAGGAAACCTATATCTACAAGCCGTCACTGCGGCTGCCGGCGGGGACGCGCCTTGAGGTCGAGTCTTGGCACGATAACTCGGCGAAGAACTTGAACAATCCGTTTTCGCCGCCCCGCCCGGTGGTGTACGGCGAGGGTTCGAACGACGAGATGTCGCTCTGCATCTTCGAGATCACGACCGATCGCATTGAGGACTTGCTGTTCACGATCCACGACAACGGGGTCCAGAACCGGGTGATGGAGCGCATTCGGCTCCTGGCAAAGCCGAAAGGCTAAGTGCGATTTTTACGCGGTCTGTTCGCGGATTCGTTGCGGCTGTTTCCGAATCTGGGTCCAGTATTCGACCCGCACGTCTTCGTCAATGGTCACTCCCGGCGTGCCGTACAGCCGGTCGCTCCCAAACTTTTTGGGTCCGCTGATCCAGTACTCCTCGCCGGAGTCGATGTCGAAGTAGTTCGCCTTGTAGCCCCCCTTCAGGCTACGGAAGGATTTGCCTTGGTAGTAGATTGTGGCTCCCGTCTCGGAGAATGAGACGCGACCGATGCTGCCCCGGCCGTTCAACCCACTGGCCTTGTTTTCAACATACACGATGCGAGTTCGCATACTGCATATTACCTTCTTTAGTATAGCGGGCGTCACCACTGAGGACCTAGATACGCTTACGCCAAGGGGAGTTTCATCAACTCCAAAATCTGGAAGTTTGGCGCGCGGTGCTCTTCGGCATGCCACGGATGGTCGGCCGGCGGAAGCGGCTCAATGAAGTCCGTAAGGACGCAACCCTGCGATAAGAAGACTTTGAGAATCGCGCTCAGCGGCCGGTGGTAGTTGACGATCCTGATGCCGCGCCACTCCAGATTCATCGAAAACTCCTCCATGTACCGATCGACCGGGCGAAACAGTCGGTTGCCTTCGGCGTCCTTTATCCAACCTTCGGAGCACGACGTGAGGTTCGAAATGAGGACGAGCAGAATTCGACCGCCGGGAGCAAGAACCCGCACCATCTCCCGCCCGGCCCTCACGTAGTCCTCGACATCCATGAGGGTTAGGTATGAAAGCACGACGTCGAAGCTATGGGCTTCGAGCGGGAGTTCCTCGGCGCGGCAAACCCGGTAGTCGCCCGCCGGATCGAGCTGCCGCGCGCGCTCGATGAACTCGGGTACCGGGTCGACTCCGGTAACCAGCGCTCCGGCAGCTTTCATTTTTCGGGCGTAGCGGCCTTCGCCGCAGCCAAGATCCAGCACGCGCTTGCCGCTTAGCGTTGACCGGAATGGTTCGAGCGCCGGATCGAGAATGATGCGCCGCGACGCGTCGCCTTCTTCGCCCTGATCGGCGATCCAGGCACCGGCGGATTGCCTCCACATGTCGATTGGGTTGACTTCCATGGGCGCGGGGACGAGTACCAGGTCGGCCGGGATCTCGCCAGCTTGTGTTATAATTGGAGAATGCAAAAGCGGCGGCAGAGCCGCCGCACTCCAAAGTTATGAGCACACAACTTATTGTGCGCACGACAAGGTAGCTTTTAACCGCGATGCGTTACGAAGGACCGGAGGGAAAGTCGTTGGCCGATCACCTGAGAGCGATTTGGCTTCGGGCTTGGGTTCCGGTGGCCGCAATCGTTGCTTGCGTTTTCATCATTAGCATCATTGTCGTCGGATCGGTACAGGGCCTTCTCGTTGGCGGTACGGTGTCCCTCGCGGGCGCATTGGTAGTAGCTCTATGTGTTCCGTTGGGTTTTGCAGCGATTTTGGTGCATGAACTAGGACACCTTGTCGCGGCATGGACGGCGGGCTTTCGCGTGTACCGATTCGTCGTCTACGGGTTTGTGCTGCATGCACGACATCCGTTCAAAAACTACACTAGCGAGTTCAATAGCTACGTGGTCGCGGCGAAGA
The DNA here is from genome assembly GCA_945881865.1 of Fimbriimonas ginsengisoli Gsoil 348. Lineage (GTDB taxonomy): Bacteria > Armatimonadota > Fimbriimonadia > Fimbriimonadales > Fimbriimonadaceae > Fimbriimonas > Fimbriimonas ginsengisoli_A. The sequence continues at coordinate 13,443 of CAMCVK010000023.1, forward strand.
GAAAGCCGACCCTTTTCCAGCTGATCTACTTGTATGCGCTGGGGCCGATCTTCAATTTGCTAACCGCATACGGAGTTTGGACAGTAGCCACCGACGTGATGGGGATCAACCGCGACTCCCCTCCTTTCTTATTTGTACTTGTGTTTGTCTTGGCTAACGTCTGGTGCGCGATCGGCGCACTAACTCAGACAGACGGGAAGCTGATCAATGAAGCCATTTCCAACCCAAAAGAGGCCTGTCTGACCGCGCATAGAACCGCAGTCTTCGCGGAGCACCTTTTGCAACGGCCACGAGACTATTCCGACGAGGATCTCATTGATGTCAATGCTTTCAGCGCAAGACCGGTTTGCCTTCAGCACCTCACGCTATTTTGGCGAGCACTCGACGCGGGGAAAATCGAAGAGGCGGGAGTTGAAATTGCAGCCGCCTATAAGGCGGCGAAAGTCTATGAAGGTGACGACCCGAGCGTCGCGTCACTTTACTACGAAATGGCAATGTATTCGGCTTGGATTTTGAACGACCGAGCGCTTTCCGACGAGGCTTTGGCGCTCGGCGACGCCGTCGATATGGAAGATCACAACCGCTCCGTGGCCTTGGCCACACGGGAGTATGTTTGGGGCGACCGCCAAGAAGCGCTAAGGATGGCGCAAGATTCGCTTCGCGACTGCCTCGCCGACTTCCCCGTCCCAGCACTGCAAGAATCCGCACTCGAGTGGTACCACCGAATCTTTCCAGAGTTGGCAGCAGAGCCGAGCTCATCGGGAGCGAATTGACCGGCCGCCGGTAGGCGACCCCTACAAATCCAATTCCCGGATCGGGCGGACCTCGATCGAGCCGTGCTTGGCGGGCGGAATGTCCGAGGCGATGCGGATCGCCTCATTCAGGTCCTTCGCGTCGACCAAGTAGAACCCGGCGAGCATCTCCTTGGTTTCGGCGAACGGCCCGTCGGTCACCGACAGCGTGCCGTTTCGCATCCGGACCGTCGTCGCCGTATCCACCGGATGCAGCGCCTCGGCCGCCAAGAGCTTCCCGCGGTCGACAAGCTCCTGCCCGTAGGCCGCGCAGTGCGGATCTGGGCACGCGCTCCAGTTCTCCTTGTCCAGAAACACAAGGCATAAGTACTTCATGTTCGTGGCGGAAGGTTACCGTTGATCGCCCACTCGATGCCGAACTTGTCGGTCAGCATGCCAAACTTTTCCGCCCAGAACGACGGGCTAAACGGCATCCCGATTTCGCCGCCGTCGGCAAGTTGATCAAACACTTCCTGAGCCTCATCGACCGTCGGGTAGTTGAGCGTGATCATGAAGCCCGAAACCGGGCCGGTGGCGCGGCCAGGGAAGCTGTCGCTGCCGTAGATCATGTTTCCGCCCGGAAGCTCGAGCATCGCGTTCATCACGCGGTCTTTCGCTTCGTCGGGGCAAGGCATGTCGCCGGGCATCTCGCCGTAGGTCAGCGAGCTAACAACGGTTCCGCCGAGCACCTCGGCATAGAACGCGAGCGCTTCGGTGCAGGTGCCGTCAAAAAACAGGTAGGGAATCGGTTGAAGGATGGTTTTTTCCATGGTTTTAGGTCTTGGTGAGAGCGGGATAGTTGCGCACTCGCAATCATGTCGCTCGAACGTCACCAGAATCGACACCGCTCACGACAATTCTGCAAGCCGTTTTCGGATCAGCTGCCGTTCCGGCTCTTGACGGGCCAGCGATAGCGCCATTGTAAAGTCTGCGCGGGCCGATGACGAGTCTCCTTTGCGCCGAAAGAGCTCGCCGCGCGCCGCATAGGCGTGGTGGTAACCGGTCAGTTGGCCCGCCTCAAGGAGGTCGGTGATGCGCGAGATTCCCGCCTCGGGACCGTGCTGCATGGCAATGGCAACCGCGCGGTTGAGGGCCACGACGGGAGAAAATTCCAACTGCATCAACAGGTCGTATAGCCCGATGATTTCGTTCCAATCGGTTTCGTTATAGCATGGCGCTTCGGCATGGATCGCGGCAATCGCGGCCTGAAGGGTGTAGGAACCAAACCGTTCGGAACGCAACGCCGCAGTGACCAGCCCGCTCGCTTCCGCAATCGCCGCGTGATCCCATTGGCTCCGGTCCTGATCTTCCAGCAAGATGATTTCGCCTTCGGGAGTCGAGCGAGTGCGGCTTCGTGCCCGATGCAAAAGCATAAGCGCTAGGTGCCCGCTGGCTTCCGGCTCGTCTACGAGTTCGACCAGTTGCCGGCCGAGGTTGACCGCGAGGGCCATCAGTTCGGCGCGAACCAAGTGTTGCCCGGAGCTTGGGGAATACCCTTCGTTGAAGACCAGATAGATCGTTCGGAGCACGGCGGAGAGCCGGGCCGGGAGCTCTTCCCGCGCCGGCACTTCGAACGGAATCGACGCCTCGCGAATCTTCGCCTTCGCCCGGACGATGCGCTGGGCAATCGTTGGCGTCGGCGTAAGGAACGCCGAGGCGATCTCCTCGGTGGTGAGCTCACAGACCTCGCGCAGAGTGAGGGCGACTTGTGCGTCCGGGGAGATTGCCGGGTGGCAGCAGGTGAAGATGAGGCTGAGGAGATCATCCCCGTCTTCGGCGGGGGCGATGGGCTCAAAATCGAGCAACGGAACGAGACGACTCTTCCTCCTGAGGCTGGAAATGCCGCGAAACTTGGCCGTTTGGAATAGCCATGCGGCCGGATTCTGCGGCACCCCTTCCATCGGCCACTGGATCGCGGCCGCCCGAACCGCATCTTGCAGGGCGTCCTCGGCGACGTCGAAGTCGTTCAGGACCCGAACCAGCCGGGCGAATAGCGCGCGCGATTCGGCGCGATACGTTGCCTCCAGGACGGTTATAGGTTCGGGATTCACTGGGCGGCAAGTCTACTGTTGCGGCACTCAGAGGCTGACCAACATCGGTCCAGCATTTTTGCCAGGTCTGAGGTTTTTCCTGTATGAACCCCTTGATTTAACGTAGTTTTAATCTTCCGGGAGCATGCTTGGCTCGCCTTGCGAAAGGAATTTAACCATCCCATGATGAAACGAGCCTTCACCCTAATCGAACTTTTGGTCGTTATCGCCATCATCGCCATCCTGGCCGCCATCCTGTTCCCGGTTTTTGCCCAGGCTAAGGCCGCAGCAAAGAAGACCGCTTGTCTTAGCAACGGTAAGCAGCTCGGCACCGCCGTGAACATCTACTCGGCCGACCACGACGACAAGCTCCCGTCCATCTACGACGATGGCCAGGGTTCGATCAACGGCTGCGGCGGCGACCCGGCTTGCTCCATGGCTCCTTACGTGAAGAGCGGCGGCGTTTGGGCGGGCGGCTTCCGAAACAAGATTCGGGACGGCAGGCAGTTCTACAACAACGCGAACAGCTACGACCGATTGGATTTTGGCTACAACTGGGGCTATGAAATTCGCTCCGGCGGCGCGGTGGTTCAGGCAGAGCGATGCAGCGACGGCGGTGCCGTGCAGGGTTGCACCGGTCGAAGTAACGCCGACGGTTCCTCGGCGGTTCGCATCATGGATGGTATTTCGACCACCAGCATGACGAGCCCGTCCGACCTCATGGTCTTCGGTAACACCTACGACACGCCGCGACAGACGCTCGGCGGATCTGACGGTTGGTTCTTCGACAACTATAGCGGCTATGACAGCACGGGCCAGGGCAAGAACAGCGACATCTACTTCGGTGGCCGCATCATCACGGTTCGAGCCGACAGCAGCGCGAAGGCAGTTGCCTGGAAGGGTGGCGTTATCCCCGCGTTCGGTTCGTTGGTCGCTTCGCCTAAGAGCTTCGACGATCGCGTGAAGCTGTACTGTGCCGACCCGGATGCCGCAGTCGCTCCGTTCCCCCGAGACGGCTATCCGTTCGGTACGAACTTCACCTGCCGAACCTGGGCCGCGGCTCCGGAAGCCTTCGGCGCCATCTGGTGGAAGGATTGAAGCGTCAACTTTCGATCTTTTTCGCGGCTACGCTACTGGTGGTAGCCGGTTGCGGCTCGGCGGAAGACAAGACTGCGGTGGAATCGCCGCAGTCTAAGGCAGAAGCCAACGCTGAAGCGGCCAAGTGGACGCCGGAGCAGAAGGCCATCTTCCAGAAGAACATGGCCGGCCACGCCAAGCCGATTGGCGAAGCCGGAAAGGGCACCAAGTAATTGCATTAAGCGCCGCACCACGATCCGTGGTGCGGCGCTTTCCTTTCTGCGACCGCGATTAGCTCTAGCGTGGCCAGAGGCGGACGCCAAGAACTCCACCGTCGGGGTCCATGGCAAACCCAAGGGTGATTCCCGGCTGGGAGTCAACGATTCGCGCCCGTGAAAGGAAGCCATTGATGTCGGAGGGGACCTTGCCGCCTAAACTTGAATGCGTATTGGCCAGTCTCCGGAGGCCCTCAATCGTGTCCTTTGGCAAGCCGGAAACCTGACTTCCAACCGGATAAGCATCGATCAAGTGGGGAAACCGTTTCTTCATGTCATCAATTAATGGGGCCATCGAGGCAGCTGCCTTTGTACGCAGTTTGCGCATGAGATCGGCGTATTGCTTGGCCGCCGCGACATTCTGAACTTCGAGGTTCGTATCGAACGCCGGGGTTTTCAGAATGAGCATTCGGTATCCGCGGGCCGCGCCTACCAGCTCAAACTCCTGAATCGAGCGTTGAAGGGCCTCGTTAACCTGCTTCTGTGTTTTCGTCATTCGGATGGGAGTGGCTTCCAAAGACTTGTACAGCGACTTAATGTACTCCTTCTCCTGCCCGCTGACGGTTTGATCGCCGATCGTGAGTTCAAGCGAATCCCCGTTGGAATCTTCCAACCGAATTCGGTTGCTTGTCCGGAATAGGAATTTTGTGTCGGTCGGAAGACCGGTGGTCGGAATGTCGTGCATCGGGAGGGTGATGCGAGCACTTAGGCTGACGAAGGCCTGGAGCGCGGGCGGATAGTCGCCCAGCCGCTGCAACGGCTTATCCGGGATTTTGCCGACGGCCTTGATCGCATCGTCCACAAGAAGCATATGTGCAAATTCTTGAACATCCTTCGAGACAAGAATCGCATCGCCACTTCCGGCGACGCTGAGAATCAGCCGGTCGCCGACCAGATGCTCGCCCGGGAGCTTGGCGAACTTGGAAACGTCGGGCAGCTTGCTTGCTTTCGGCGCGACGCCATCCACTTGGCCGATGTAGGTGACGCTTCGGAACTCCGCCCACGGATCTTTGGAGGGCGGTTGGACGGTGGCCGACTGGCCAAAGAGGAAGACCGTTGTTATCGATAGAAGAAGGCTTCCCGCCATTACGATATTGTACAAACAAATCATTAAGGGAGCGTTAAAGTCCTAGTTGAGCAGGGGATCAACGTCACAGTGAGATCTGTTCGGGCGAAGGGATACCTACGCGAAGCGTGTAGCCCCAGCCTCTTTGGCTGGGCAATGGCATGTTGCGACGGCACGGAGCCGTCAGCTACAGCCCTTCGGGCTAAGAAGACTCCTACGCGATGCGTGTAGCCCCAGCATCTTTGGCTGCGCAATCTGGACTTTACTTGGCTACCATGTAATCCGTCCCCGCGTAATGTTGACCACCTTGCCATCAAGGAAAATCACGTTACAGACCTCTCGCCCATACAATATCTCTCTTATCTCTCTTATGCCTCTGGAGGGATGTTCGGTGAAGATAACCTCGCCAGAAAACGACGTGGGCAACACGTCAAGGTCCACGAACTTAACAAAGTAAACAACTAGGTCCTCCACCTTAATTCCGGACGTCCGGCTGGCGGTGGCTAGTATCCGGGTGGTGTCGCCCGCTTGAGGGCCAATCAGACGTTCACCCACTAGGCTCTGGCGTGATTTACACCAGACACCAGTGAGGTCGGCCAGTTTTGCATCTTCACGTCGCTTACTCCACTCGTGAACAGATACATCGTAGTGCTTCCGAAGGGGCTGAAGACTTTTGCCAGGATCAGTTAGCCATGCGTCAATGAATCCATTTCCCATTATCACAGAGAGATGCAATGCGCTCATCCCGACAGTAATGATTATAGGGATCGCAAGAATCGAAACCCAGTAGCTTCTCTTTCTCTTCATTTTGGTGGGCGGAGGGCAGGATTTGAAGGTGTGAACCTTCCGGCGAGCCGGGATGCTCTGACCAACCGAAAGATGGTGGGCGGTACAGGATTTGAACCTGTGACCCTCCCGGCGAGCCGGGAGGCTCTACCGATTCTGAGAATTGGTGGGCGGTACAGGATTTGAACCTGTGACCCCTTCGGTGTGAACGAAGTGCTCTACCACTGAGCTAACCGCCCCAGTCGGCTCCCGAGATTACCCTTTCTTAGGTTTGGTCTTCTTTCGCAGGGCCACCGCGACGGCGGCGTCGATGAACTCCGCCAGGCGATCCGGGTCCTCGTGAACCGCTGCGGGAACCTCGCGGTAGGGCATCGCGCTGGCGTTC
>CAMCVK010000024.1 GCA_945881865.1 Fimbriimonas ginsengisoli Gsoil 348
GCTGGCCTCCGATCGATTGTCGCAGACGACGGGCCAGGTCATTTCGGTGGATGCCGGCCTCGCGGATGCGTTCCTTCGCTAGCCAGGGACCGGCGTGGAGGCAATGGGGGCGGCCGCCGGGGCCGCTCCCAGACCGCGACGTTTCTCGAACACATAAACCGTGTAGGTGAGCGCCATCATCGCCCAGTAGCCGCCCTCCAGGAAGATCGAGAAGGAGGTTGAGAGCATCACGACAAACTGGATGGCGATCAGGCCAATCCAGCCGTGGCGTGACCGGTTCTTGAGCAGCCACCAGGCGCACCGAACTTCCACCGCCAGCAAGATGATCATGATCGTCAAGCCGGGAATGCCGGACGCAATGAACGCCTCCGCCAGGGAGTTGTGCGGATAGATGGCCAAGTCCGGATGGTTGAGAGCCGCACCGGTGATCGGGTTATTAAAACCGTACTCGATGGTTCTGGGAATAACGTTTCCGCGTGAATAGGTGACGCCCTCGTCGCCGCCGGCACTCTCAGCCAAGCGCAGCAGGAAGTTATAGCTGGTGAAGGTGCTGAGGAGAACGATGATCGTCGGCACGCCGAGCGCGAAGAGCCCAACGCCGACTACCGTAAGTTTCGGCATTTTCCGCGCCGGCTTCACGGATGTGATCAGCAGGATAAAGAAACAGATGATGAGGGCCAGCAACGGTCCGCGCGAGCCGGAGAGGGCAACGATGCCGATGCCGCCGAACATGCCGACAAACAGCTTCAACGTAGGTTGGCGGTCGCGATAGTTGGTCGCAATGCACCAGCCGCACATGACGGCGACGCTGACGCCGAGGTGCCCGAGCGTCAGGGCCGAAATACGGTCGCCGCCCAGACGCAGCGTGTAGGTCGTTTTCGGCTCCATCAACGCGCCGATGGCTCCGGCCGGCATTGCTAAGAGGCCGAGGTTCATCAGCATCCTGAACGTCTTGGTCAGCCACTCTTCTTCGGGAAGGATAAAGAGCGGGAAAGTCGGGAGCAAGCACACGCCGACGGCAAAGAGCCATATGCGCCAGGGTTCCGCGAAGAGCGGGATGGGCGCAATGACGGTGTCCATCAAAATGCGGGCGAAGAGCAACGTCCAGATGCCCCCAAGAAGCCACTGCATGCCCGTGTGTAGGTACCGGCCGGGCCGGCCGATGACGAGATACATCATCAGGGCCGAAAGGCCGATCGTGGCGATCCGGAAGGAGATTCCGGGAATCGACCCGGGGATTCGACCAATGATGCCGAGCCCGGCAACAAGCGGATAGCCCGCAACCATCGGCAAAAAGAGATAGGGATACAGCTTCGCGATGAGCTCGTCGCGGTTAAAAACCCACCGTTTTCGCTTCTCCATCTCCAGCCGGAGTATACGCTCGCCGCTGGGAATGTTCATTGGCTATACTTTCCTCGGCCACGCAAGCATTACCCGTTTGTGCCAACCGGATTTGGAAACCACTGAGGAACGATGCCAGCGAATAACGACGAACTGGATCTTGGATCGCACATCGACTTTCTGAAGTCGAAATCGCGCAAGCTTTTCGTGACTGGATTGGTCTTAGGCCTCGTAGGCGTCATCTACATGTTCGTCATCCCGGCGATCTACACCTACCGTTCGTCGCTGCTCATCGTGGGCGATGCAACCCAGCAGGCGAGTGCGCTCCAGGCTCTTGTTCCCGGCACCGGACCGACGCCGCTCGACATCATGGAAGGCGTTGCCACGAGCAACACCTGCTTGGAACGCGTCGCAAAGGCAAACAAATTTGAAAGGGTGAAGGAACTCAAAGAGGTTCTTACTTTTTCGAAGGATTACGCGAAAAACCGGTTGACGATGGCGGCCAACGACCCAGACAAAGTGCGGTCGCAGAAGATCCTCCGTGACATGGTCGAGTCGCTTAGATTCATGAACAAGACGGTCGCTTTCTCCGCTGCCGACCTGCAGGCAAAGTTCATTGAAGATTCCATCCGGGAAAAGACGAGTCAGCTCGAGACCGCCCAAGGGAAGCTGGCCGAGTACCTGAAGACCATGAAGGCACCGAGCGATCCGACCGACGTCGGCTCCGTTAGCATCAACATGCAGAAGGCGCGGGACTTCCAATTCCAATTGGCGAGCGTGGAAAAGCAGCTGAAGGAAGCGCGTGCGGCGGCCGAGCGGGCGTCTGCTAGCGGTATCGACCTTCCAACGACCAGTGCCACTTCCGGCAACTGGCGAAACCGAATTAAAGAGCTGGAACTCCAGCTTCGAACGCAAGAAACCCAACTCGGCCCGAAGAACACGGCGGTCGTTAAGGCGAGGGCCGCGCTAGAGGAAGCCAAAACGATGGCGGCGCAAGAAACCGGAGCCGAGCAGAGGTCGATCGATGAAGGTTTGAACTCCACCGTCGCAGCACTTGAACAACAACGACTCCTTTTGGCCTTCCAAGTCGCCGAAACTCGCCAACTCGCGAACCTGGCACCCGGCGAAGCAATGGCCCTGGGTCGGCTGTATACGGAAGCGAGGACCTTGGAACAAGTTTTGCTTACCTTGCGCCAGCGGTACGAAACGGCAAAGGTGGACGCGCAGGTTCAGCGTGTCACCTGGACCGTGCTGGAGCCGCCCTTCCGCGAAGACGAGCCCGGGAACAAAAGACCGGCCATGGCCGGCGTCGTGCTGTTCATGCTGGGCGTGATTGGTGCAGCGGTCTGGGAATACGTGAAGCGGGGCAGAGACGCGAAACGAACGGCAAAGTTAGGCCTTAACTGACCCGGTAAACGTGGCAGGCTATGCCACACTGAAGAGGTGAAAGCGAAGTTTTTCATCCTCGCGGTTGCGGCCGCGCTGGCATCCGCCGGTGGGCTGATGTACTACCTCTCCACTCAGCCGGTGGTCGTAAACCAACCCATCATTTCTAGCGAGCCACGTCACCTTGTGACGCCAGAAATGACAAAGTTCACCGATGGCAGAGCGCTTAAAGTGGCCTCCGCGTTCGAACGAACGGATCCGTTTGGGAAGCAAGTAACCATTGCCGACACGACGAGCGGTCGACCCCAGTTTGTCTACTTTATCAAAGACGGCTGCCCGTGCAGCATCGAAGTCGAGCCGCTGTTCCATGACCTCTCGAAGCGATTCGGCGATAAGATCGACTTCATTGGCGTGATCGACAAGAAGGACGAGATCGCCCGGCGCTGGCATACGGAGATGTTGATGCCCTACACCGTGGTGGCCGACCCTTCGCTAGAGATCATCAAAGCCTACGGCGCGACGAATTCCGCATTTTCGGCCCTGGTGAGCCGAGGCGGCAAAATCGTAAAGATGTGGCCCGGATACAGCATCGGCTTCATCAAGGAAATGAACGCCATGATGGCCAACGAAACGGGCCAAAAGGCAATGAAGATCGATACGAAGTGGGCACCGAAGAAAGCCGCGAGCGGTTGCCGATTCGACGAAGACGACGTAAAAGCCTAAGCGAATTGGCCCGGACGAAGGGACTCGAACCCCCAACCCTCAGTTCCGAAGACTGATGCTCTATCCATTGAGCTACGTCCGGGTGTGAGAGACATAATACCCCGCCGGGCCGAAGAGGCAAGCTCCAACGGGTTGGTACCATTCCTCGTGTCCTCGCGGAGTAATCAATGACGAATATCAGCATCGCTTCTTTCTCGTTTCACGGCGCCGTTGCCGACGGCACCCTCGACGTTTTTGGCTACCTCGAGGCCTGCCGATACCGATATCACCTCGATACCGCCGACATCTGGAACGGCCTTTTGGGTAGCGATGTAGAAGTTCAGCTGAACGAGGACCGACTCAGGAAGGTTCGAAAGGCGATGGACGAGCGGAACCTAACCTGCGTGAACTACCACGCCGACGGCTGCCATCCCTGGGAGGCCGACGCCGAAGTGCGGGCGAAGCACCACGATCTGGCGCAGCGGCACCTGACCGCCGCCGAGATCCTTGGCGCCAAGACGGTGCGAATCGATACCGGCGGGGCCGATCGATTCTGGACCGACGAGCAGTTCGATTTCATTGCGCAGGCGTTCATCGCTTTCGCTGAGCGGGCGGGCAATGGCGGCTACAAGGTCGGCCCGGAAACCCACTGGGGCGCGACGAACTATCCGGACAACATGCTAAAGCTCCATGCGGCGGTGAACTCCGAGCATTATGGAATCCTTCTTCATCTCGGCAAGGACACCTGGACGTCGGCCGACGACTACGACCGCGCGCTGGCTCCGATCGCCATCCACACCCACGTGGACCAGCGAACGTGCTACGAGCGAATTGACGCTTCGCTGGCGATCCTCGCCGAAGCCGGCTACACCGGAGCATTGGGCGTCGAGCACCACAGCGGCAAGAACGAGTTCGCCGAGGTTGAGGCGCAGATCGGTCTTGTTCGACGTTCGCAGTCGCATACGCGATCGGGCCGCCCGCAAGGCTACCAAGGCAATCCGTTGCTTGATCCCGCTAACGAGCGCGCGCACAACTAGCTCCACGGGTGCCGGTAGAGCAGTAGAAGCAGGCAGCCCGCGTAGGCTGCCTGCGAGAGTCGCAACGTCCATGCGGTCAGCCAATCGGGCAAGTACGTGCTGTCTGTTGTTCCCAGCCGCTTGGCGAACTGGGTTAGTGGGCATCGCATGCCATTGCCAATGAAGACGACGCATTCGACGGTAACCACCGCGAATGCCGTGTAGCTCCACGGGCCAAACTGATCGGCAATTCCGCAGTACAAAACGTAAACCAAGCAAACGGTCATGACGGCGTAGATGGCGGTATGGATCGTTCGTATGAGATGCTGCACCGCCCCAGCATAGTTTTGGGGTGATTCGTGAAGAACGTCTACAAAACGGCGTCCGTGCATTTACCGACTGGATCGCATAGTGGCATTCACTGCATCCTTAGACGAGGGAGTAGTTCCGCAAAACGGAATCGCCCCGCCCCTTAGGAAGCAATCATGACACTCGCAAATACCCTCGTCGCGGCTCTCGCCGTGGTTTTCATCGCCGGATGCGGCAACACCGCTGCCGGAATGAAGGAAGACTCGAAAGAGAACGGCCAGAAGTCGGCGGAGCAGGCACAGAACATCTCGAACGGCGCAAAAGAAGCCGGGAAGGACTTCGGAGCCGCAACCACCCTCACGCCGAAGTTGAAGACCGCGATCGTTGCCGACAAGCGACTGAACGATCCGAAGAACCTAATCGACGTGAGCTGCACCAGCGAGACAGTGAGCCTCACCGGTCACGTCACCTCAAATTCGCTGAAGGATCTCGCCGAATCGGTGACCGCGAAAGCGCTGAAGGACAACAGCGCGACCCAGAAGATCGACAACAAGCTGACGATCATGCCCTGACAATCATCCCCTGACAAAACCGTCAAAATACGGCCATGCACGTTGCGGTGGTTGGCCTTGGTTTTGGCGAGTGTTTCGTCCCCATCTATCAGGCGCACCCGGACGTGGAGCGGGTCACGATTTGTGACCCAGACCCGCAGGTGCTCGGCCGGATTGAATCGCAGTACGCGCCATTTGCAGCGAGGCAAAGCCTCGCGGAAGTCTTGCAGGATGTGTCGGTCGATGCGGTGCACCTTCTCACGCCGCTTCCATTTCATGTGCAGCACACCCTAGCGGTGCTTGCGGCCGGCAAGCACTGCGCCTGCGCCGTCACGATGGGCAGCACCATCGAGGAACTCCAGACCGTCGTGGATGCGGTCACCGCGAGCGGCCGGAACTACATGATGATGGAGACCGCCGTGTATACGCGGGAGTTTCTGTTCGCCCAATCGCTTGATCTCGGCGAGATCACGTTCCTGCGTGCCGACTACTTCCAGGACCTTGAAGCGACCTACCCGGCCTACTGGCGGCAAGTGCCGCCGATGCATTACGCCACCCATGCGATCGCGCCGTTGCTCGCCCTAACGAACACCCGGGTTGAAAGCGTGGCTTGCATTGGCGGCGGGCGGCTTCGAAAAGACATCTGCGACGACCCGAGAAATCCGTTCCCCATGCAGTCTGGGCTTTTCACCTTGGAGGGCCACGCCGCACTGGCGCAGGTGAACCGGGCTTGGTACCAAACCGCGCGCAGCTACGTCGAGTCGTTCAGCGCATACGGCGAGAAGATGGGCTTTGAGTGGACGCAGTTGGAGCACGAGTCGCCAGTCGTTTTTGAATTGGAGCCGGTTCAGACTGAAGTCCGCTGGCGTGGTTGTCGGGCCACCCGCATGGAGCCGCCCCTTCGGCCGGACCTTTTGCCGGCTGAGCTGGCACCGTTTGTGGACGGCGGGCACGGCGGCTCGCATCCGCACCTAGCGCATGAGTTCGTCCGCTGTATCGTCGAGGGACGCAAGTCTCGCATCGACGAACGCACTGCCGGAAACTGGTGCGCGGCGGGAATCTGCGCGCACGAGTCTTCTTTGCTAGGCGGCGCTCTGGTGCCCGTTCCGAAGTTCTAGACTAGCCCAGTTGTTTCTGGTTGCGCGGTGCGGGGGCGACGAAGATGATGTCCTGCTTAGGCACACTAGGATTTCGCATTTCTTGGCAGACGCTAGAAACCAGCCCTAGGCAGGAGACGAAGTTACCAAATCCGTTCGAGGCGGCTTCATCAAACCCCGACATCACCGGCGTGTCATAAGACCCGCGCATCTGCTCCATCTCTGCCCGACCAACGTCAAAGCTCATCTTGGGTATCTCCGGTTCAGAAGGATTGTTTCCACCCTTCAAGACTGGCCACTTTCCGATCAATTCACCAGTCGTTTGTTTGGACGTCCGCCAGCCGGCCGACAGCCAATTCAGGCCGATGAGATGAACGAGCCCACCCGTCGGCGGGGTGAATGCTCGCCTTCCGCCGCGTAGCCTAACCGCGCGAACATCTGGATCGTCTCCTGATCCTCACAAAGGGTCAGCTGCCGCATCTTCACGTGCTGCGGAGCCATCTCGGCGAACTCTTCCAGGGCCTGGCTAAGCGGGTGCAGCATCAGCCCCTGGGCGGTCGACTGTAGCGTCACCCGAACCCAGGCACGCCCTGCCGCCACTTGGTCCTCGGGCGAGTTTGTATGCGATTTCAGCCAAACATATGCGTTGCTGCTCTCGGCGGCGTCTTCCACCATGGTCTTCAATGAAGCGAAGCTTTTGGTCGAGGGATCGCGCATCGCAGCGTTTGAAAGCAGACCGAGGTGCGAAGCCCACCAGACGCCGGTTCCCGCAATCGAAATGCCTTCACGGTTTTTGGCGATCTCCGAAGCGCCGATGTGAATGTGGTCCACCGTTTCGTTTCGGGTTCGCGGAGTATCGCATTCAACCTCGTTGCTGGCGATCGCGAGCGCGGTGAGCTGTCGCATTTTTTCTGCGTTGATGGTTCCGGCGACTTCGATAGCTGCTGGCACTCGAACGGCGGTCAGCTGATTGAGTTCGGTTTGCGTGACGACGTGCTTCTGGTCGAACGGCACGCGCGAAGTCCTGCGATGCAGGATTTGGCCGAAGAGTGGGTCAGCTGAGACGGTCGCTTTGGTCAGCAAGACCTCGGCAACCGGTCGCATCTCAAAGTCGGCTCGCGCCGTACCGTCGGGGAAGAGCATCACCTCGGTGGCATAGCCAAGGTGGCCGGCGGCGATCGCCAGCGTTTCGATAAAGCAGCCCTGCGCGATCATGATCTGCCGCGCTTCCGGATCGACTTCCGGGATCAGCCGAGTTTGGGTCGACAAAGAGCCGGATGCCGTTGGTCCCGAAGAACTGCACGCGCCACGACTGCAGGTTGTGCGGGCTTGGGGAGAGGATGGCGTAGGACACCAGCTTGCGGCGAAGTCCTTCGCCCGCGTCCGGCCCATCCCACGCTTCAAGCGCTTCCTTCGGGGTTCCGTTTCGCAGGGAAAGAAGTGTGGCAGCTCCTGCCGCCAGAACTATTCCGCCGCCAACCACCGTGATGAAGCCGCGTCGAGAAAATTTGCCTTTTTTGATAATATTCCGCCTTTGCACCGGGCGTACAGTGACGTGCGGCTATTAGGAACCTACCTCTCCGGGCCGCTGATGCTTCGCCAAATGGCGTAGACGTTGCCATACTGGAAGGAATCCCCAACCTATGATCCGTAGATTCTTCTCCTATTACCGCCCGCACCGCCGATTGTTTGCGTTAGACATATGCTGTGCGGTGCTCTCCGGGGTTCTCGAACTCGGCTTCCCAATTGCCACCAAAATCTTCGTCGACCAGCTTTTGCCTAGCGGGAATTGGAGCCAAATCATGATCGCGGTGGCGGGTCTCATGTCGATTTACTTGCTGAATACTGGCCTGATGTTCGTGGTGAACTATTGGGGCCACGTGCTCGGAATCGGCATCGAAACCGAGATGCGGCGCAAGATTTTTGCGCACATGCAGAAGCTCTCGTTCCGGTTTTACGATAACCAGAAGACCGGCCACCTCGTCGCGCGGGTGACAAAGGACCTGGAGGAGGTTGGCGAGATGGCTCACCACGGCCCCGAGGACGTCCTCATCGCCGTAATGACGTTCATCGGGGCTTTGGCCCTCATGCTCAGCCTGAACCCCAAGCTGGCGCTCATCACGGCGTTGGTGGTTCCGCCGATGACCTGGATTTCGACGCGCTACGGGGCAGCGATGACACGGACGATGCGAACGCTGTTCAGCCGGGTCGGCGACTTCAACGCGCGGATCGAAGAGAACGTGGGCGGCATCCGCGTCGTGCAGGCTTTTGCGAACGAAGAGCACGAGAAGCGGCTTTTCGCTCGCGATAACAACGCGTACCGCTCCACCAAGCTGGAGGCTTACATGCTCATGTCGAAGAGCTTTACGCTGAGCTACATGACGATGCGCATCGTCCAGGTTTTCGTCCTGATCGCCGGTTCCTACTTCGTCATCAACGGGGAGCTCACCAATGGCGGCTTCGTGGGCTTTCTCATGCTGGTCAGCGTGTTCTTCCGGCCGGTAGAAAAGATCAACACGGTGCTGGAGAGCTATCCCAAGGGGTTTGCCGGGTTCAAACGCTACACCGAACTGATGGATACGGCACCGGATGTGGACGACGCGCCGGACGCGGTCTCCGTCGGGCACCTTCGAGGCGAGATCCGCTACGAGGCGGTCACGTTTGGCTACGAGAGCCATAAGAAGGTTTTGGATCGGATCGACCTTGCGATTCATCCGGGCGAAACCGTCGCCTTTGTTGGACCATCGGGTGCCGGAAAGACCACGTTGTGCTCGCTTCTGCCGCGATTTTACGAAATTGAATCCGGCGGAATCACGATCGACGGCATCGACATCCGAAAGATGACGCTGGCTTCGCTGCGCGCCCAGATCGGCATTGTGCAACAGGACGTGTTCTTGTTCGCCGGCACGATTCGCGAGAACATCGGCTACGGGCGGCTCGATGCGAACGAGGAAGAAATTTTTGAGGCGGCCCGCAGAGCAAAGCTCGATCAGATGATCGCAACGCTTCCGAACGGGCTCGACACGGTCATCGGCGAGCGAGGGGTGAAGCTCTCGGGCGGCCAAAAGCAGCGGCTGGCCATCGCGCGTATGTTCCTGAAGAACCCGCCGATTTTGATTCTTGACGAGGCGACTTCGGCACTCGATACCGAGACGGAGCGAGCGATCCAAGCCTCGCTTGCCGAACTGGCAGAGGGAAGAACGACCCTCGTGATTGCCCACCGATTGGCGACGATCCAGAATGCGGATCGAATTGTGGTGGTGGATGAGACCGGAATTTCGGAGCAGGGACGTCATGAAGACCTGCTCCGAGTCAACGGAATCTACAGGCGTCTGCACGACGCCCAGTTTGGGCCGCTGGTAGCGGCTTAGGCCTTCTTGCGGCGTCGGAGAAGAGCGGCAACGCCGAGGCCGAGAACGGCCATCGAAGCCGGCTCCGGAACCGGCTCCTGGGTTACCGAACCCTCGAACATGATTCCCGAAGGGCCGTTGCCGGTGTTGGCAACATTGATGTACAGCGTGTGCTGACCGGCGGAGAGAACGCCGAGGTCGAGATTCGTGAGGCTGGTCACGACGCCGTTCCAGGTGACACCCGGCGACTTCGTTCCGGCGATAGCGTTGCCGTTCAGGAACAAGCCCTCGTTCAGGTCGTCACCGATCTGGTCGTCCGAGGTGTAGGTGAAGTTCAACTTCGCGGCGCCGGCCTGGGCAAGGTTGAAAGAGATGGCGTAGAGAGCCGAGTGCGAAGCACCGGCGTAACCGTTCTGATCAACGCCAACCCACTTTGCCATCGATCCGCTGCTGAGGCCGCCGTTCGCGAGCCATCCGCCCGCAAGTCCGTCGAACACGTAAGCGTTCTCGCCCGAAAGGGTCGGGTTGAAGTCGCCTGCCTGAAGTTGGCCAAACGGGGTTGCCTGCGGGCCGCGCTGAGTGAAAATGTTAGCGTCTTGGGGGTTCGTGGTGGCACCGCTGTAGAAGCTAGCACTCAAGACCTGAGCCTGGCTGGCGGCCGCCGCGACGACCAACAGAGAAACAGAAATAAATTTTGCAGAACTGAACGACATCTCTGTGATTTTGCCACGCCGTACCCGTATTTGGGAGTCGCGCCTTTACGTTACAGGTTGCCGCGAATCGTCTTTTCGACCTGCTCGCTGTACAACTTTGCCCAGCCTTCCTTCACCGAATCCGGCAGGGAAGGCAGTTTCAGCGCGGCCACGTTGCGGGTCGCTTGGCCCGGTTTGCTGGCACCAGGGATGATCGTCGTGACGGCTTCGTGATCCAGGATCCATCGGAGCGCGGCGTCGCCTAGGCTCCAGCCCTCGGGCAGGGAAGTCTTGAGTTCATCGGCAAAGGCGACGGCTTCGACAAACGGGATGCCGTTGAAGGTTTCCCCGACGTGGAATGCGCCGCCGTCCTGGTTCCAGTTACGGTGGTCGTTGGCGGGAAAAGTGGTTTCGGCGGTGTATTTCCCGGCAAGGATTCCGCTCGCCAGCGGCAGCCGCACGATGATCGCGACACCCATCTGTCCTGCTCGCGGCAGCAGAACGTGCGCCGGCTTTTGCCGCAGCGCATTGAAAATCACTTGAAGCGAGGCGAGCCCGGGCTGGGTGAGGCAGAGAAGACCCTCCTCCACGCTTTCCACGCTGACGCCCCAGGCTTTAATCAGCCCTTCGGTCTGCAGCTCGCGGAGGGTTTCAAAAACTTCGCCTTGCACCAAGACCTCGGTTGGAATGCAATGGAGCTGGACCAGGTCCAGCGCCCCGACACCGAGCCGCTGGATCGATGCCTCCGTGTGCTTTCGAATCGCGTCGCGCGTAAAGTTCAGCGGCCAACCGGGTTCGCCGAACCGGCCGATCTTCGTGGCCACCGTAACGTCGGCACCGGATTCACGCAGAAAGCGCCCGATTCTGGACTCGCTGAGACCACCGCCGTAAACATCGGCGGTGTCGAAGAAGGTCACGCCGGCCTCGTATGCCTCACGCAAGATCGACTGGGCCGTGTCCTCGCTGACGTCTCCCCAACAGTCGTCGCCCAGCTGCCAGCAGCCAAGGCCGATGCGAGAAACAGGGCCACCCTCGTGCGTCTTGATCATGTCGTTTCTATCCGGAAAAGTTAGTTGCCGCGCGTCGGCGTCGAAGGAGCGCCGCGCTTCAACATTTCCTCGTTCATTTTGGCCATGTTGTCGATCTCTTCGAATTTTCGCCCCTCGTTGGCCAGGAACGAGGGACGTTTCTCCCCCCGCCGGCCCCGCTCTCTAGAGAAGATCGTTTTCGACCGAATGCTTTGCCAGTGCGGCGAGCAGTCCGGGTGCCTGCGGCAGCCAGCCTCGGCGAGAGCTCAGCCGGGTGATGGGAATCATGGAAACCACCTCCGAGACTGGCAGACCTTCCAGGACTCCGGTGGCCCGACGGAACACGATGTCCGCGGCCCCTCGCCCGAGTTCCGCCCAAGGGAGCGCCATCGAGCTCAAGTGGTTGCCAAACTTCGAAGCGGAGTTGTCGAAGCCGATGATCGGAGGAATGCGGTCGGCCGGAACCCCGGCGGTGAGTGCCGCCGAGATGAAGCCGTAGGCCACCCGGTCGTTCGCGGCCACGATGCCGAGGTTCGGCTCCAGGCAGTCAACCTGGCTGGCGAGAGATGCCCCCATTCCGAAGTAGTCCCAAGGCTCCAGGGGGCGGTCAATCGGCATGACTGCCGCCGGGACAAGTACTCTCGCCGAACCTTCCAGCCCGACCGACGTCATCGCTTGGCGAAAGCCGTCCGCCCGCCTTTCCGACCAGTCAAGGGCTCCGTAGGGAGCACCGTCGACGTGGACGCCCAGAAACACGGCGGATCGGGTGCCAAAAGCGAGCAGGTGCTGGACGGCCGTGTTTCCGCCCTGAACGTCGTCAAAAAAGACAGAATCGCAACTCGCCGGGTCGACTTTTCCGAGCAGTCCGACCGTGGGAACCTGGGTTGTGCTCTCGAGGCGCGTATCCCAAACGCCGTCAATCTCGGGCAGGAGTCCGTCTTTCCGCTGGAGCCCGGCATCCTCCCGAAGGAGGGCGATGCTTACCGCACCGAGGGCACTCAGCCTTTCTTCGAAGCCTTGCCGAATGGTGACGTCGCGCGGGCCGCCATCGCCAACAAACAGAAACAGTTTGCCGCTTTGGGTCGGTCGTCGTCCGGCAAACGTGCCCATGCCGTGCACGGGGTAGAGCAAGCCCTCATCGCAGAGAGATCGGACGACCCGTTGGGCGAGGCTCTTGGAGAGGCCATGCTTCTGCGAGAGCTCACGCAACGAAGGAATCAGCTCCGAACCGTAGACGCTGGCGGCACAAAGTTGCCGCAATTCTTTTTCCAGTGCGGACTTCGCCTTTTCGATCGTGGCTATCTTCGGAATCTGCTTTGGCCTCCCAACAAAATTCTACCGGTGTGTGATGCTTCCGCCAAGTCAGTTCTCGGGCAGGATTTCGATCCCGTCGACCTTCGCGCTTTGCACCACCGAGTCGAACTTCAAAAGGAGTCTGCCTTTCGAATCTGGGTTCATAACGAAGTTGCGGACTTGCGCGCGGTTGCGCTTCTTCCCGGCGGCGGCGAAGATGTCGAAGTTTGTGAGCAAGGCGCGGCCGTTGGCCGAGACATTGAAGGTTCGCTGCCCGACGGCGGTGATGCCCGACCAAGATTCGCAGAAATGCAACCGGATGCGGTACTTCTTGGCCGGCGTTAGCCCGGCGACCTCATAGGTGAAGTTCCCGTACCGTTCCGATCGGTAAACATCGGCGGGCGCTGCGTTTGCCACCCCGGCGACGTCAACCGGCCCGGTCGGATTGTTCGTCACGATCTCGCCACCAAAGAAGTTGATGTCGTAGTTGAAGCGGCTCACCGTCGGCCCGCCGACATTGATGACCGCCAGCTGGTTCACGACCGGATCGGGCTTCCAGGCATAGCCCTTGTCCACGGCGTCCTTCCACAGGAACGGAAAGTTCCGGTTGAATTGCTCGAATCGGTTGATGTTCCAATGGCTCCAGCCGAGGCCGAGCCGCTCGCAGGTTTGGTTCGTAAACTCGTCGGTGCCAAAACTCACCCCTCGCCAGGTGTCCGTGATGCCGAGTTGCTCGTTTGTGAGGGTCTTAGGGAAATTGTTCTCGGAAGGCCAGCCGGGGTACTTCGCGTGGAACGCCCGCAGGTTTTCCGCCTTAGGGAAAAGGTTCTCGTCGGCGTGGTACAGGTGATAGGCCACGGAGGTCTTGGTCCAATCGATGGCGGTTCCGGGCAGCTGTTCGAACCGCTTCGTCATTCGGGCCAAGCCGTCCACGAACCCCCAGCCGGAAACGCCCGCCGGGGTTAGCACCATCACGTGGGTGTCCGGCGCCAAGCGGCGAATGAGGTCATGCGACGTCCGAAGCTCTTGGAGCCGAGTCAGGCTGTCCCCATAAAGGCCATCGGCCTTGATTCCCGTTCCGCTCACGGCTTCGTTCGAAGCCTCGTACAAAACGTGGGTCCGGTTTCTGAAGTACGGCGCGACATGCGTCCAGAGCGCGTCGTTATACGCGACAGCGTATTCCGGGATCTTGTTGTGCGAATTGATGATGGCGTAGAGCCCGTTCGTCGAACAGTAGTTGACGGCACGCTCGATGCGCCCGATCGCAGCGGTCCGGTAGGCAGGGTCGTTCCAGTCGCTGCCGCCGTAGCCCGCTTCGTGTTCCCAGGTGTCGAAGAGCACGATCCGCACGGCGTTCAAGCCTCTTCCGCGCAGCGCCGCGTAATACTCCACGGGTTCCTCCTCCCACTGCTTCGACCAAATCCAGGCCGTTCCGGCGCGAATGGGCGTCACGGCGTCGGTTCGAATCACCTTTAGCCGCGGACCCCCCAGCGGATCGACGATTGATCTCACCGTCACGCGGCCCCGGTCGGTTGGCAGGCTTGGCGACTGGGCAAACCCGGCCGAGAAGCAACCAAGAATCATGCTCAGAAGAAGCAACAGGTTCAAAAAGGGCCGAGTTCTCATCGTTTTGCGCTCGCGAATCGGCGCTCGAGTCTCACCGACGCCGATATCGTATCATACTTTTGGGCACTGTCGTGGACAGCTTGACCCGATTAGCCCTTTACTTGAAACGAAACGCTTCCGGCCGCCGCCGATCCTTTGCCGTCCCGCACCACGATGACCAACCGGTAGGGCCCTGCTTCCTTTGGTGCGGTGATTGAGAAGTCAGGAGACGCCTCGCCCGATCCCGCAAACCCGGCATCCCGCTCGAAGTCGCCCACGAACCGCTTCTTAGGGTCGTCGCCGACGATCTCGTAGGCATACGTCAAGTTGTCGCGATCTGGATCGAAGGCCGAGATGCGAACGGCAAGTTTTGCGCCCGACGCGAGGGTCGGCGTGGCGGGAGCGTCGATCCGAACGATGGAAGGGGCACGGTTCTTAGGTTCCTTACCGGTGAATTGTCGCTGAAGCACATCAACCATGGCCAGCTTTTCCCCGGTCTTCAGGAACGCATTGTTCCATCCGACGGTGGCGGCTTCGGGCGGGCTGAAATGGAAGTAGTAGCCACCCAGCACGCGACCCGGCGCTCCGTAAACGTACTTCTCGGCATACTCGGCGGTCAGTTTCGCTTTCTCGGTGCTGGTGGGTTCCAGCGGGGTTTTCCACGGCGTCTCGCCGAAGCTTCCGGCCCCGGGGTAGTCCCACTCGGTCACGATGTACGGCTTCTTCCAGTCGGCCATCCGTGTGGCGAGCGTTGGCAATCCGGCGTAGCTGTTCACGCCAAGGAGGTCGAGGCTGGGGCAGTGCTGGTTCAGCATCGCCATTTTCTTGGGCCACATGTCGGCAACGACGGTCAACACCGGGTGGTTCGGGTCTTCGCGCTTAATCGCCTTCGCAATGTCCTCAATCGCTTTGTAGACTTCTGGACCTTCTTGACCGAGCTCCATCTCGTTGCCGACGGCCCACGCCAGCACCGCTGGGTGGTTCTTGTACTTTCGAAATGCGGCCAGCGCGCCGTCGTACTGCTTCTTCACTTGCTCGGCGTTGCGATAGTCGAAGCCATGGCCCCGGTGGCCCATCCAGTATCCGATGGTTACAGTCACGCCCAGCCGGTTGGCGTCGTCCAGAAGCTGCTCCAGGTTGTCGGCTCCCCAGGTTCGAACCGAATTCCCGCCGATGCGGACAAATGCCTCCAGATACGGGTTGTGGATCCCCGCGCCGCGAATCAAGTACGGCTTGCCACCACGCTGCAGTTGGTAACCACCGGCGTTCTGCACCAAACGTACGGGCACCGCCTGCGTTTCGGCTAACGCGGCAGGCAAGGCTAGGGCCGCAATCAGGCTAATCATGGCTCAAGCATATTCGAACCGGGTCGTCCAAACACGAAAAAGCCCCTGCAACCGCGACGGGTTACAGGCGCCACGAACCGCAAACTTACTTCTTGCGACGTCGAAGAAGAGCGGCGGCGCCAAGACCGAGAACGGCCATGGTTGCCGGCTCCGGAACGGGCGTCGGGGCGGTCTTACCGGCAACGAAGCCGATGAAGTCCGGGCCGTCAAATGGGTTATCGGCTTCGCCGCTTACCGAGAATTTGTAGCCGTAGATTCGGGTTCCGGTCTGAAGGCCGAAAGCGTCGAGGCCGAGGCCGATTCCGCCGACCTGCTGCTCACCGCCAATCTCCATCGTGTCGAGCTTGTAGTCGGCCGCGCCGGACTGACCAGCCGAGCTTCGGAAGTCGAGCATGAATACGTTGCTGAGGGCACCGTTCGCCAGAATCGCCTGAACGTTCATCGCGCTGTTGCGACCGCGCTCAAGCATCAGAAGCTCGGGCGAGGTGGAGTTGCCATCGACTTCGATGTAGGAACCGTTGCCGTACATCAAGTCGAGGTCCCAGGTCACATCAGACTCGCCGTCGAGAAGGTAGCCGAGATTGCTCTGGCCGAAAACTTCCTTGAGCGTGCCGCTCTTCTGGCCGTTCGACTCGCCGGCATAGGCGGTTGCGTAGTCTCCGCGATCCGGGTTAAGGGCGAAGTCGTTGCCCCCGCCGAAGTCACCCGGGATGCTATCGTTCCAACCGTACGAGTTGCTGCCGATGGTCAACCGACCGTCTCCGAAGAAGCCGGTGTTCGAGGAATCCATCGTGTAGCTGGAGCCAACGAAGCCCGTGCCTACGAACGTTCGGTCGCCATTCTCCACGAGAGCCGAGCTGCTGAAGTCCTTAATAGCGTAGGTTACGCCCGCCTGCGAGGCCGCGGCCGCCGCAAGAACAGTAATTAATGCAATATTTTTTGAAAACATAACGATTCCCCAAACTACGGAGACGACTCCGACTAGGCTCATCATGTCCTCCGTCACCAAAAAACGGATATCGCGATTTACCGGGTCACGGATTCGTGCGACGGCTGTCTATACTTTTTCGACTTCGAAGCGGTGCCAGCGCGGTTGGGCGGCAAGACGCTGCTGGATCAAGCAGTCGTTTTCCAAGCCCTTGACGCCTGCAATCGCGTCTGACATTCCCTCGCCCGGCATTCCCTCGTACCGAATCTTAATGTTCCGCCACCACATGTTCTGGATCACGTTGCGCTCGAAGGTCATCCGGGCCACGGTCTCGGCTTGATCGGCCATCGGCGTGGAAAGGTTTCCGATGTTCACGCCGAGACCCAACGCCGCGCCCGTCCACTGTCCAATTTCTCGACCGTCAATCTTCAGGCGATATCGGCCAGGACGAAGGCCGGCGACCTTCACGGTTTGAACGTTCATCGCGCGGTCCAGGTTGGTTAGCCGAATCGCAAAGTCGATCGTCGGCTCATTCCGGTCCAAAGGGAAGGGCAGCGAGCCTTCCAGCGATTCCCACGAGACACCCGTCGACGTCGATTTCAGCTTTCGAAAAGACACATTTACGCCGGTGGCCGTTTCGGTTGGGGAATCTACTTCTGTGGTGGAAATCTGACCGGTTGCACCCCATTCCGTAAGGAGGCTCCAAGCCATCGTCGCGTGCGCGCCAAGACTCGGGTGGATCCGGTCCGGAACCAGATCGTGGCTCCGTCCCTGGTCGGTCATCCAACCTTTTCTCATCAGATTCACGACGGGCCGGTTGAAGTCGACCGTGCCGTAGCCGCTGCGCTCGGCGAGTTGCGCGCTCCACTGCCCATACTTCACGAGCACGGAGTTATAGCCGCCGGGCACGACCGGCGGACGCGTGAAGTCATCGTAGGCAGACGGCTGAATAAGCCAGCCCCGGGCCGTCGGCGTCTTCCGCTTGATGTCGGCGATCATTTTCTCGTAGCCGCTTTTGTAGCTGGCGAAAAGGGCCGCGTCGTAGCCCCGGCGTTCGCCGTCGTTCATCCCGAGCATGATCGTGAAGACGGTGGGACGAAAACTGAAGAAATCCCGCGCCAAGCGCTGGTCGATCGTGCCAGACTTTCCGCCGTAGACCGTATCGCCCGAGACTCCGGCGTTGAAGTAGGTCACCTTCAGCTTCGGATACCGCGTGAGAATAAAGGTTTCTACAAAGTTGGTGTACTTGGATGTACTCGTGATGCTGTCGCCGTAGAACAAAACGCGATCGTTGTTACGGATCGCGAACGTTCCCTGGGCAAAGGCTACCGAAACACTTAGGCTAAGGACACCAACGAAAACCAGCTTCATCAAGCCGAGATTATGATCGAACCGCTGACCGCCGTGGTGACATTTTTCCGGCTCCCTCGACTTTCACGATTTCGAACCGGTGCCAGGTGGGTTGCGCGGCCGCACGCTGGTGCTTCACGAAGTCGGCTTCCATCGCCTGGTGCCCCTTGACGGCGTCCTTTTTGCCTTCGCCGGGAAGCCAGGCGTACTTAAACTGCACCTCTCGCCACCAGTTTTTCTGCAGATCCGATCGTTGCCAGGTCAGGGTGTTGACATTCACCGCCTGGTTCATCATCGGCGTGTAAAGGTTTCCGATATTGACCCCAAACCGAAATGCACCGTTCGTGAATCGGCCTACTTCGTTGCCGTCAATCTTGAGCGCATAGAGCCCGCTCGCAAGGTTCGGAACCTTGATCGTCTGCAGGTTCATGCTCTTATCGAGGTTCGTCACCTTGAGGGCAAGTTCCATGGAGGGGTCGCTGCGATCGAAAGGAAACGGCAGCGCACCTTCCAAAGATTCCCACTCGGCCTTATTCGTCCCGCCCTTCACATTTCGAAATTGGACGTTGTCGCCGGAGGCAATTCCCGTTGCGGCGTCCACGGTGGTGCTCGAAATCAGTCCGGTCGCGCCCCACGCCTTCAGCAAAGCCCAGGCCATCACGTAATGGGCGGCGTTGCTCGGATGTACGCGGTCTGGGATGATCTCCTTGCTCAAGTTGGGGTCGCTCGCGAAAGCCGACTTCAGCAAATCGGTGACCGGTTTGTTGAAGTCCACGTTCGAGTAGCCGTTTCGAGTGGCGAGCTGAGCCGTGAACGTGCCGTACTTTAGGAGGACCGAGTTGTAGCCAAGGGGGAAGTCGAACGGTCGGGTGACGTCATCATATGGGGAAGGTCGGATGAGCCATCCGCGGGCGGTCGGTAATTGCTTCTTGATCGTGGCGACAATCTTCTCGTATCCGGTTGTGTACGTCTTATAGATCGTGGCGTCGAAAGGAACGTAGTTGGCGTCGTTCATTCCCAACATGACCGTGAAAACCGTCGGCTTCA
>CAMCVK010000025.1 GCA_945881865.1 Fimbriimonas ginsengisoli Gsoil 348
AGTCTTTGTCGAACTTTTTGGAAACGACAAAAAGTTCTAAGCAACCGACCACTTGGTAGATGCTGAGTTGCGCGTCGTACCATCCCCGCCCAGCGTCGTGCTTGGTTAGGTAACGAAAGCGGGTTGAGCCGAGGTCGAGGTCAATACGAGCGTTCCAACCTTGGCGGAACTGGAGGGCGTCAACCCGGAAATCCTGGTCACCAAACTCGTTGCCAGAAAGATAGGACAGCCCAACAGCGAGCATCTTTGACGGCTGATAGCTGACTCCGCTTGAGAACCTAGCCCATCCAAAAAGGCGCTTCGAAGCGTAGACCGAAGAGTCCAGCCGGGTCTGGAGCAACACGTTTGGCGCCAGTTCGAGCTTCGGCAGGGCGACCGAGCCAAGCATGACGGCGCGCGGCCGGAAGGACTCGCGTTCCGCGCGGACGTGCTGGAGCCTGACTTGACTGTAATAGGCGAAGTTTCCGACCGGTTCGCTCCGCTCGTAAACGGCATCGATGGCTTTAGAGACCCGCACTTCCCCGGTCCCGTTTCGCGAAACTCGGTTCCATTCCGAGGCGATGGCCGCAGTTTGACGCCGTGCCGAAAGGTAGCGGCGCTCATCCTCGGGCCGATTCACGTCAATCGTTTCGAACCATGAATATTCGAAGCGATCGGAAAGTTCATCTCGCGGCACTAGCTGGCCCTGATCGGCCGAGGAAGGCAGAAAGGACTTTGAATAGGCCAGGCCGAACGTGGGCCACGCTCTCTTGAAACTGCCAATGTAGCCGGCCAAACTGGTGTCTTTGCTGACCAGCGCGCTACCGGACCACGCAACTCCAAGTCCGGTGTCCTTGCGCAGGCTGACGCTGGGAATGCGAACGCCCTGGACGCGTTTGTCGAGATTAAACTTTTGCGTCGGCAGATCCACGATCCGCTTCCCGAATAAGTACAAGGACGGCCGCTGAATGCGTCCACCGTCGGAAGTGCGAATCGTGATCTTCCTCGATCGCACCTGGTAGAGCGGAAGTTGATTTCGGCAAGTCGTCCCCTGAACATCCTCAAACTGCCATTCCGTTCGCGAAATCAGCATCCGCTTGGCGCTGAATTTTGCGCCTGCAATGCTTGCGTTGACGTTCTCTGCTTCCGCCGTTTCCGCTCTGGCCGCGAACTTGAGCGTAAGCACCGACGCGGTTAGAGAGCCTTCCGGGTCAAGGAGCGCAACGTGGCCAGTGGCAGTTGCTGTCTCGACTCCGGGGGTCGGGTCAACCTCCACGACGTCCGCGGTGATCGTCGTCGGTCCGTAGATGACACGTACGTTTCCAGAAAACCTCGTCTTGCCGGTGATCAGGTCGCGAGTCTGATTCTCGGCATCAATCTTCACCGTTTCCGATAGCGCGACTTCGTTGGCGCTTTGCGCGGCGACCTGATTCGCAAGTTGCCTGTCTAATTCTGGGCCAATGGGCGGTAGCGCAAACCAGATCACCCTAGAACCATCCGAGAAGAGGATACCGAAACGCTTTGGCACCAAAAGTAGAACTTGGCTGAACGTTTGGGCCCCGGCGACGCGTCCGCAATCATGTACGATATTAGGAAGGTTCAGATGGTCGAAGGATACGCCGCCGTTTCTCCGCAGATTGATGCAACCCAGGAACTCTACTGGGTTGCACGTTGTCGTGAAGGAGACCAAGTTGCCCTCTCTTGCCTCATCAGCAAGCACCGTGTGCGACTCGTCCGGGCGGCCACCAACCTGCTTCGCGATAGAAACGAAGCAGAAGACATCGCTCAAGAAGCCTTTCTGAAGGCATTCCGCGAACTGGCAAAACTCCGGGAGGATCGCGCGTTCGCGGGCTACCTCTATCGCATTTGCATTCGACTCTGCATGGATCGCCTGCGGCTGAAACGGCCGGAGATGGTCGAGTTCGACCCAAGCGAGCCGTGCGAAGGCAAGAACATCGAGAACAAGGTGCTCATCGAGAAGCTCTTGCTGAAGCTGCCCCATGAGTTGCGGGCAACCTTGGTGTTACGGGAAATGGAGCAACTGAGCTACGAGGAAGTGGCTGAAGTTATGCGCGTGCCCATCGGTACGGTTCGTTCCCGGCTCCATACCGCTCGCGAGCGGTTCCGCTCCCTCTGGATCGAGGCAACAAAAGAGTGATCTTTCGCGAACTTCCACGAGACCGGTTTTTGAGGTTAGTCGAAGAGTCGCGAGATCGCCCGCTCACGGATGAGGAAGTTGCGTTTCTTGAGAGAAACGAGGCGGCCGATCCTTCCCTTGTCGACCTCCGATCGGAGACGCATGACGTTTTTGATCTTCTTCAATCGGCGTCGGTCGATTTATCTGAACCCGTTCCTCTCGTCGAGCAGAAAAAGTTTGAAGACCGAATTCTGAGGAAGGTCAACGTTCAGGCGGTGCGCGAAGGCGTTCAATATTGGACGCCCGGATTCATTGGGGCGGGTCTAGCCTGCCTCATTCTCATTGCCGCTTTCCAAGTTTTCCAGACCTCCCTCGCTCCGGGACAAAGTAAATCGAGCGGAGATGCTTCGATTGTGCGTGGCTCCGAGAAGGAACCGGCACTGGTGCTTCCCGAGTTCGAGTCGAAAGAAGTCGCGCTGCGTCCCAAACCATGACGCCGCTCCAGCGCTCCCTCGCTGGATTTGGACTCGGGGCGGCCTGCACCTTCGCCATCTTGCCAGCAACGCGCCCGTTCTTTCGCTTGCCGAACGAACCTACCTCGGGGGCTTTCCTCCGCGCCGACACGAATTCTTGGCGAAAGCAGCTACCTCCGCCCACCACGCTCGCCAACGCTGCCATCTGGGCACAACATATTTGTAAGCGGGTGAACGCACGCGGCAGCTTTTCCTTTGCCGAGCGCCAGTCCGCGGAATTGGTTCTCCGGCGTGCCGCTGTCGCTGACCCGGATAACTCGTTTTGGCCGCAGGTATTGGCGGTTTATCTCTCGCATACGGGACAGTCCGCGCAAGCCGCCGCGATGTGGCGAGAAGCTTCTCGTCGGCGCTTCTGGAAGGATTTTCAGGCCGAGCATCTACTGGAGTATCGACCTCGGCTTGCCTGGCTCACGAAAGGAAACTACTCATGGCATCTCGCCTACCTCACGAGGGAGCGCAGCCTGGACTCGGTTCGAGCGGTGGAGAGATACGCTCGGCGACGCCTCAGCCAGAGCCGATTAGACCCCGGGCCCGGAATCGAAGTAAGGTTCGAGACCATTCGAAATGGGGACCTGATTCGGAAGGGTGCCGGATCAATCTTAGTCGGGCGCGTTGGGGCCGACCTCGTTGACCTCGCCGCCTACCCGCCTGAGCTCACGAGTGTCTCTCGACCCAAGCGCCTCATTCTCGGCCGGACCCAACTCATCAACGGATTTTTGCAGACAAAGCGGCCGGACCTGGCAAACGAAGCGTTTCGAATTTTCCGGACTACGGACGGCTGGACAACTCTGCTGACCGAGGAAGAGACAGAAGGGCAGTTTGCAACTCTGGCCGTGGCCGCGGTTGCGGTTTCGATTCTGCCGGCCGTAATGGTGTTTGCCGCACTTAATGGGGGCATACTCCTTCTCGCGCAGTTACTAAGAACTCGATTGGGTCCTCCGAAAGCATCTTTTGCTCCTGCTTGGCTGGCCGTCGTCGCCTTGGCGGCGAGCGGAGCGGCATGGCTGACGAGCCGAAATTTTATCGTTTCTGCCGTACTCGCTTTGGCGGTGATGTTTCTTGGCGTTAGTCCGGACAAGATCCGTAGAACCGACGATGCGGATCTGGGTCCGTTGTTTGCCTTCACGTGCGGCTTCGCCGCCGTCGTTTCTCTTGGCCTCGTGAGCGTGATTCTGTTCGGGATTTCGACTCCGGGAGTGGCCCTCTTGGCACCGATGGACGTGGCTTCCGAAACAATCGGCAACCCTAGATTTTTCGCGGGATTGCTAACGATCGTGGCCTCGGTGATCTGTTTGATTGCGCCGCTTTACGCCGTGGTCTACCGGGTTCCCACGCCAAAAGTGTTCGGTCAGCTCGTGCAGCGATTCTCCCGAATCTGGCTTCTTGGTGGCTTTGGACTCGCTTTGATTGGTACGGCATTATCCGTGGTGGCCAATGAGCGGCTGGAAAGCCACCTCGGCCGACTTTTACAAGACGAGCCGGTCTACTATCTATCTCGATGATGCCCGAACGCGAAGCGTGGCTCGCCGAGGCGGCGGCCGAACGGATGCAGCTTATCGACGAGCTGATGTTGAACCCGTCTGGTTTCGCCTGGTGCCGAAAGTACACGAAATGGGCCGACGGCGTCGTTCGTTTCCTGTTGGAGGCAGCCGGCCAACCGCCGTTTGCGGTCATTGCCACCGGAGGCTACGGTCGTCGGGAACTCGCACCGTACTCCGACCTTGACATCACCATTGTCCCCGCCGAATCGGCGGACCCGCTCGAAGACGACCTCGTTCGGGCCTTCTTTCGCGATCTTTACCAGACCTTCTCGGGCGTGATGAAGCTGGAAATCGGCTACGCCTACCGGCTGGTAGGTGATTGCCCGGGCCTCGACTCGAAAACGAGAACCGGTCTGCTGGATATGCGTCTCTTGGCCGGCCCACCCGACTTGGCCGAAGAGCTTCGAAGAGAGCTAGACCGGACGCTAGCGCCGGGCGAATTCATCCTCGCCAAAATGGACGAGCGCAAAGAGGCGGACCGAAAGTTTCACTCCACGCCGTTGGTTGTCGAGCCGCACCTGAAAGAGGGTGCGGGCGGACTGCGGAATCGGCACGCCCGGAACTGGATTCGGCACGCCGCCGGCTTAGGGAGCATCGCCGAGGACGACGCCTACGAGAGTCTGCTGGAGCTTCGCAACGTCTTGCAGGCCACCGCAGAGCGACGTCAGGACCTTCTCTCCCGACCACGGCAAGATCGCTTGGCGGAACTGTACCAAAAGACTCCGGACGCCATCATGGCGCGTTTTTACGAGGCTTCCTGCCAGATCCGGCAGGAATACGAGTCGCTCTCGGATGACTTGGCAGGCGCGCAATTCCCCCTGAGTGACGGCGTCAGCAGCTATCACGGCGAGTTGCGAATTCGACCCGGGACCGACTCGGGCGAAGTCAGCGTCGGGATTAGCACCGCCACGTCACTCGGCCTACGGATTCCTCGGGAAGCTCCCAACGTGGCAGTCACTACCAAGGGCGCCTCGGTGGCCTATGCCCTGGCGACAGGAGAAAAAACCATCCGGGCGTTGGACCGTTCAGGAATTCTCGATGTGGTGTTGCCGGAGCTCACCGCGACCCGTTCCCTGCTGCCATCCGACGCCGTGCACCAATACACGGTTTTCGAGCACACCATGCAGGTGGTTCGTCACATCGACGGCTTGACCCCGGGCACCTTTCTTTACGACGTGAAGGACTCGATCCAGGACCGGCAGGTGCTGTATCTCGCGACGATCTTCCACGACATCGGGAAGATTGATCGCTCGCGCGAGCACTCGGAAGTCGGTGCCGAGATGGCCAGGCACATCTGCGAGAGTTGGAACCTTGAGGCAAGCCTGATCGACCAAGTGGTCTGGCTAGTGAAAGAGCATCTGACGATGGCCCGGTTCATCCGCATCCGTGATATCCAAAATCCGCAGACCATCAGCGACTTTGCCGACATTGTGCAAGATCCGAATCGGCTGGCGATGCTGACTGTCCTCACCTATGCCGACATCAGCTCAGTGACCCCCGGAATGTGGACCCCCGCCCAGGCGACCTTCCAGAAGCAGCTCTACCAACAAACGATCGGACTTTTGGAAGCGGGACAGGTCGACGCGCCAGATCCCGCCCAGTACCGACGGGCGCTTCTCAAGCGGCTTAGCAAGAACGCCGAGAACGAAGAAGCAGTCCAGGCGTTTGTAAGCGAGCTGCCGGTTTACTACATCACGAGCACGCCGCACGACACGGTGCGTCTCCACATGCACTTCGTGGAGCAAGCCCAGCGCGGTACCCCGACGGTCGACTTTGAGCATCGCAACGACCTAAGCGCAACCGAGGTCACGGTTTGTGCCCTCGACTCGCCAGGGCTCCTTAGCCGGCTGTTGGCCATCTTCTACGCCTACGATTTGAGCCTGATTGGGATCCGTGCGTGCACGACCGCCGCTTCCCCGCCGGTCGCGCTCGACACCTTTACGCTGATGTTCAGCGGACGTCCGATTCCAAACGCGACGGCGGCCGAGCTCACGAAAGCCGTGCACGAGACCCTAGCCGATGTGCAGAACGCTCGGATCCTTCTGCAGAAAAAAGGAAAAGACCCAGACCGGATGCAAAGAATCTTCAAGTACACCTATCACGAGGGCGTTCCGGGAATTCTTGAGGTTCGCGCGCCGCGGGGTCGTGGAATGCCGTTCCGGCTTTCCAAACTCTTGGCCGAGAACGGATGGAACGTGGTTGCAGCGCGGGTCGGCCAGTGGGCCGGCAACGCCGCCGGTGCGTTTTACGTCCAGAAGTTCGACGGCACAGCGATCTCATTGCGCGAAATCGACTTTGCGCTTCGCGGACGCTAGGTCACGTCGATGTGCAGGGTCTTCTCGTGGGTGTACGAGACCGTTCCGGCGGGGGCGCCACGCGGCTTCCGGACGTACTTCTTGAGGGTGTAGTCGACGGGAACATATTTGGCGTGCTTTTGGCCGGAGTTCTGGACGGCCAGACGGGCAGCGAACTCCAGGTGCTCGCGCTGGATGCGGTCCGGTCGATTCTGCGTTCGAATCACCACATGCGCGGAGGTGGACCCCCGCACGTGCAGCCAATAGTCGTTCGGCTTCGCGACTCGCATCGTAAGGTAGTCGTTGGACGTGCTGTTCTCGCCGACGAGGACCGTGACCCCGCCGGGTCCCAGCATCTCTCGGATGCGATGGCCCTCGAAGGGACGCTCTTCAGGCCGAGCCGTCGCTACCCCTGGAATCGTCAGCCAGCGTCGCCGAACGGCTTCATCATGTAGCCCGTCCAAGTTTTCTTTTGTCTTGGCCAACACCACCCGTGCCCGAAAGTCTGTTAAGTCGCGGAACGCGGCTGCGAGCCGGGTTCGCTGATCGTTGACGTGGCTTGCTCGCCGACGGGCTCGCTTTGCCCGGTTGAACCATTGCTCGGCATTCTCCACGAAGCCAAGTTCTTGGTCTACTTCAAGGTGCCGTGGATTGCCGTCGTAGTCGAAGACATCGAGCCTGGCTTGTCCGGCAGGCACGGTTGGGCCGTAGGCCAAGATCAGTTCGCCGACCATTTGCCACTCGGAAGCCTGCGCACCCATCTGCTCAGCCTCCTTCACTTCCGAAAGAGCGTGCTCTTTCGCGGCGAGTTGGCGATCTGCGATCTGCAAGAGCCGGGCCCGGCGGACATCGATATCGGCATTGCGCTCGGCGACGGAGTAGAACTTATCCAGCGCAATGCTCAGCGTCGGTTGCGGCACCTCCTCGTAGCCGAGGCTGGAAACCGAAAGGGGATAGGCCCCGTACCCGGGGACCAAAACGGGTTCGGGCTTTACCCTGCCTTCCGGTAGCGAAAGCCGCGCCAGAAACGGCGACGCGCCACGACCCAGCACGGACGGAAGCGTGTAAACCGACCCCGGATGCACCGGGCGCTTGCTTTGATCGATAGAGACGTGCCGGATGGATTCGATCACGCGACCGCCGGTTCCCACGAGAATCAAGTTGCTGTGCTTGCCCATGAGCTCGATCACGAGCGCAAAGGGGCCTTCCGCAGATTCCAAATTGAGGCGTAACCAACGGTCGCCCTCGCGCCGAACGAGGCTGACGCAGGTTGCCCCAAGCAGGTGATGCCGCAGCGTGGAGAGGAACCCGGAGACAGGTTCGGCCGACTTTAACGCTCGTGGGATGAAGTGCATGCGGCAGAAACGCGGGTCCGCCGAGATCAAAAGCGTTTTGGCTTCTCCAGAGTACAGCTCGAGCGTGAGCGTGTTGGCGGTCGGCTGCCGAACCTGCTGGATGCGTGCGGGGAGCATCGGCTCTAACTCATCGATGATCGCCCACATCGAAAACCAATCAAACGGAATAGGGGAGAGCATTTTGCCTAACAATTGGAAAGCCTTAGGGCTTTCGCAAAACAAACGAATAAAATGGGGCGGTGAAAACGCATCTTGACGAGGTTGACCTTCAGATTCTTTCGATTTTGCAGGCGAATGGAAGAATTACCAACGCCGACCTTGCGAAAGAGGTCCAGCTTTCGCCGCCTTCGGTGCTGCAACGCGTTCGCACGCTTGAGAAGGCCGGACTCATCAAAGGATACTTCGCGCAGTTGGATGCCGACCGGCTTGGGTTCAAGATCACGGCCTGGGTGCAGATCACGCTCTCGCTTCACCAGGAGCAGCCGATCGAGCGCTTCCGCCGCGCGATCCTGGACATCCCGGAGATTTTGGAGTGCTACCATGTGAGCGGCGACTTTGACTTTCTGCTGAAAGTCGTCGTGCGAGACATGCGCGCTTACGAAGTATTCATTCGGGAAAAGCTATCCAAGGTTAAGGGCGTTCAGCAAATCCGGACCAGCTTTGTGTTTGGCAACAACAAGCACACCTCGACTTTGCCAATCGCCTAGCTTCACTTTTCGGGGCTTGAAAGTAGCCCGGACTCGATCATCGCCAGCACCGTGAAGTAGGTCACCGTGAACATCATGGACAGGAACATGAGCGTAAGGGCTATCTGCAGAACTCGTAAACCGTAGCGGCGGGCAAAGCCATCCTGCTTTGCTACCCGGGTGCGGAACTTTACGCGGGCCTCGTCAGAGATCCAGCTAAATTCCGCGTGGCGGAGCTTTCGGACGCCCGGACGGCGCATGACCCACAGCATGACCCACCAAAGTCTTCGGGCGCACCATCGGCTTAACGCGTTCATTGTTTGAGAACCGCACCTTCGGCGGATAGACTCTTATTGTGGAGCCATACGACACCGGTCTATTCCGGACGATTAACAACGGACCTGAGGCGCTGGCTCCGCTGATGCGATTCTTCAGCGAGGCAATGAACTATCCGTGGTTCAAAGTGGTCGCCGTGGTGCTGGTCGTCGTCTTGCTCGTTCGCAAAGGTCCCGGCGCGCGCGTTGCCGTACAAGGGATGGTGGCATTTCCCCTGGCGAACGGCATCACCGATCTGTTTAAGTATTGGATTCCCGAAGCCCGGCCTTTTCAAGAGCTGCCCGGGGTTTTGCTGCGCGCGGGTTGGTCTGATAGCGCTGGAACGGCGAGCGCGCACAGCGCGAACATGGCCGCCATC
Organism: Fimbriimonas ginsengisoli Gsoil 348; assembly: GCA_945881865.1. Lineage (GTDB taxonomy): Bacteria > Armatimonadota > Fimbriimonadia > Fimbriimonadales > Fimbriimonadaceae > Fimbriimonas > Fimbriimonas ginsengisoli_A. The sequence goes on from CAMCVK010000025.1 coordinate 9,220, forward strand.
GCGTTTGTTGTTGTCTACCAACTGCGCTGGTGGGGCGCGCCGTGGATTCTTTTCGCCATCCTGACGGGCCTCTCGCGCAGCTACAACGGCGTGCACTACCCGCACCAAGTCTTGCTTGGCTGGATGTGCGGGGCGTTCTCTGGCTGGCTCGTCTGCCGGAGCTGGGACGCAATCGTTGCGTCCCATAAGAAGCCCGCTTAGTTCTCGCCGACCGACTTCGTAGGCGTTGGGTTGCCAAGCTCGAAGTGACCAAGGCTTTCCACTTGCCGACCTTCAACGTACAAGTTGAAACCTTTGATGCCTTTGAATTGGCCGAGGCCAATTTGGAGAGCTGCAATAATCGACTCTTCCTGCATGCTGCCGACGCCTTCTTCCAGCTGTCGATTGCAGTCGATTGCGAGGATGCTTCCCTTTAGCTCGGTGCCGAGAGCTTTCCCGCCATCAAGGCCGAACTTCTCGAACGTCTGATTTACAACAAACGTTTCAGGCTTGATTCCCGCCGGGACTTCCACCGCATCTTGGCCAAAGGCAACCTTCTCGCCAAAGGATTCCGGCAGGAACACTTTGACCGTTTTGCTTGGCTTTTCCTTCTGGGCGGGGGGAGTCACCTTGGCGACCTCGGTGCGGCGAAGCGGCTCGGGCACACGCTTTGCCTCCGGGGTGCTTTGTACGTAGAACGTTAGCGCGCCCAGTCCGAGGGCCGCGACGCAAAGAATGAGGAAAACTCCTGCGCGCGTTG
>CAMCVK010000026.1 GCA_945881865.1 Fimbriimonas ginsengisoli Gsoil 348
GCTCGCTCAGGCCGACGTGGCGGTTGCGATGAACTCCGGAACCCAAGCCGCTAAGGAAGCCGGCAACATGGTGGACCTGGAGAGCAACCCGACGAAGCTGATCGAGGTCGTGGAGACCGGTAAGCAGTTGCTCATGACCCGCGGCGCGCTGACGACGTTCAGCATCGCCAACGACGTAGCGAAGTACTTCGCCATCTTGCCCGCCGCGTTCGTGGTGACGTATCCCGAACTCGCGGCCCTGAATATCATGGGCCTGAAGACACCGGAAAGCGCGATTATGAGCGCGGTCATCTTCAACGCCCTCGTCATCGTCGCGCTCATCCCGCTTGCGCTGAAGGGGGTGAAATACCTGCCGCTTGGCGCGGAGGATGTTCTGAAGCGAAATCTCCTGATCTACGGAGTTGGTGGCCTCGCGGTCCCCTTCGTCGGAATCAAGTTGATTGACCTTGTCATCGGAGTCTTCTTCAAATGAGAGAACTAGGCACTGCCATTCGAATCTTCCTCGTCCTTACGGTTCTCACCGGCATCATCTATCCGATGATTGTTACCGGAGTCGCCCAAGCTGCCTTTCGCGACAAGGCGAACGGATCCTTGATCGTTGTGGACGGAAAGGTGGTGGGATCGCGACTCATTGGCCAGCCGTTCGACGACCCCAAGTATTTCTGGAGCCGACCTTCGGCTACCGGGCCGTTCCCCTACAACGCGGCCGCCTCGAGCGGCTCGAACCAGGGTCCGCTGAACACCTCGCTGGTCGGCGGCAAGGACGCCGACGGCAAACCGATTTCGGGGGCGATTGCCGACCGAGTGGCGGCGCTGAAAGCGGCGGGCTCTGATGAAGGAAAAGTTCCGACCGAGTTAGTTACCGCCAGCGGTAGCGGACTGGACCCGGAGATCAGCCCGGCGGCGGCCGAGTTCCAGGTGGCTCGCGTGGCGAAAGTGCGCGGAACGACCGTCCAAGCGGTTCGGGCGTTGGTGCAAAAGTACACCACTCCGCCGTTCCTCGGCTTGCTTGGGGAGTCGCGCGTCAACGTGCTGGAGCTCAACCTCGCGCTCGACGCCGCGAAGTAGAGGGAGAATCTGTAGAGCCCTATGCCCTCTAACGATCTCAGCCAGGGCGGCTCCAAACGGGGCCGCCTCAAGGTCTACCTCGGCATGGCTGCCGGGGTGGGCAAAACGTTCTCCATGCTCTCCGACGCCCGGCTCGACATCGAGCGCGGCAACGAAGTCGTGATCGGTTACCTGCAGTCGCACGGGCGGAAGGAAACCGAGGATCTGGCGGTGGGCATCGAGCAGATCCCGCTCGCCGAGATCAGCCATCGCGGCGTTACGATTCGTGAATTCGATTTGGACGCCGCGCTGAAACGGCGACCGCAGTTTCTGCTGGTCGACGAGCTGGCACACACGAACGCCGAAGGAAGTCGGCACATCAAGCGATGGCAGGACGTTGCCGAACTGCTGGAAAGCGGCATTAACGTTCGGACCACCGTCAACATCCAGCACCTAGAAAGCGTGCGCGACGTCGTCGCGCAAATCACCGGCGTGTTCGTGCAGGAGACCGTTCCGGACCTGTTTTTTGACTTCGCCGACGAAGTCGAGCTGGTCGATATTCCTCCCGAGGAGCTCCACAAGCGGCTTGAGGAAGGCAAAGTCTATGGGGCCGAAAAGGTCGACCAAGCCCTTACCGGATTCTTCAAAAAGAGCAACCTGCTGGCCCTGCGCGAGCTGGCTCTGCGGCATACCGCCGACCGGGTCGACGAAGAAATGCGGGCCACCCGTGCCCTGCAGGAAGTGCGCCAGCCGTGGCACGCTCGCGAGCGAATTCTCGTTTGCGTTGCCCCAAATCGAATGGCGGCACGGGTGGTTCGAGCGGCCAAGATGTTGGCAACCAACCTTCATGCCGACATGATTGCGGTCAGCGTTGAGAGTTCGCGGCAGAGTGGCGTACCGGAGCAGGCACGTGCTCATCTGACAGAGGCGATGGTGCTCGCCGAAAGCCTAGGCGCAAAAACGACCTTCCTCGCCGGCGAAGATATCGTGGCCGAAGTGCTTCGCTACGCCGAATCCGAAAACGTGACGACCATCGTCATGGGCAAGCCGGTCCGAAAGCGATTCGCGGAAATTGTTTTTGGCTCGGTCACAGATCAGATGATCCGGCAAAGTGGCGACATAGACGTTCTCATCATTACGGGCCCGGAAGAGCATGGAACGCCGCTCACCACGATTCGACGGTCCGTCAAGACAAAGGAGCCGACCTCGTGGCGAGGATACGCAGTGACCGTAGGAATCATCGCGCTTTGCACTGCCCTTGGGTTCTTAATGATTGATCGCTTCGAGCTGGCGAACATCGTCATGATCTATATCCTCGGGGTCGCCATTGTTTCAGTTAGGTTCGGGCGGAATGAGTCGCTCTTGGCAAGCGTTCTGGGAGTCGCCATTTTCGACTTTTCCTTCGTCCATCCTCGCGGAACGTTTAACGTCAGTGACTTGCAGTACTTGCTGACTTTCGCGGTGATGCTCGTCGTCTCGCTCATCATCAGCTCGCTGACGCAGCAGCTTAAGGAGCAGACAAAGTCAGCTTCTAAGCGGGCCCGCGAGACGGCGGCCCTTTACGAAGTCAGTAGCCAACTTGCCTCCTCCCGAAAGCGGGCCGAGATGGCAGCGGTGGCCGTCGCGAAAGTTGCCGACGTTTCGGGTTGTGCGGTGGCAGTTTTCCTGCCGGACTCCACGGGACAGCTTGACCTGGTTTCCAGTTCCTATCCGAGATTCGAAGTCTCTCACAAGGAGCTGGCCGTAGTTCAGTGGGCGTTCGAAAACGGGAAGCCTGCCGGCAAAGGCACCGATACCCTCGCCGGGGCCTCGTCAATGTACCTTCCACTCCAGGGCTCTACGGACTGCCTCGGCGTGCTCGGGCTTCAGCCTACCGGCCCTCAGGTAATTGAGGCGAGCAATCGGCATCTCGTCGAGGCGATCGCCCACCAGCTCGCGCTTGCTTTGGACCGTATTCAGCATGCGCAGGACTCGCACGAGGCTTCCCTAATGGTGGAGCGTGAGAAGCTTCGCGGGAACCTCCTCAGCAGCGTTTCGCATGACTTGCGGACGCCGCTGGCCTCCATCGAAGGGGCGGCAAGTAGCCTGGCCGAGCAAGCCGACTTGAACCCGCGGGCACGAACATTGGCGATCACGATCCAGGAGGAATCCGAGCGGATGGCGCGACTGGTGCGGAATCTGCTTGACATGTCTCGGTTCGAAGGCGGCGGCGTGGAGCTCAGTTTGGACTGGCAGTCGATGGAGGAACTGTGCGGCTCGGCAATATTGCGGACCGACCAACTGTTTACGAATCCGGTTCGGGTGGACTTGGCCGCGGAGTTGCCGCTCCTCAAGCTTGATGGCGTTTTGGTGGAGCAGGTCTTCGTGAACCTGCTTGAGAACGCGGCGCGGCACGGGGGACCCAATGTTCATGTTGTCATCTCGGGCAGACTGGTGAGGGGCGTGGTTCAAGTGACTGTCGCCAACAACGGGCCGGGTCTGCCGGAGGGAGAAGGTGACCGGCTGTTTGAGAAGTTTCGAAAACGCGGCGGCGATGGATTCGGCCTTGGACTTGCGATTTGTCGCGCGGTGATGATTGCGCACCATGGTTCCATCTCCGCTAAAAATGGATTGAACGGCGGCGTTGAGTTTGTCTTGGAGTTCCCGATGAGTTCGCTTCAGGAGAAAGCGTGAGCGCGCCAACCCGGATCGTCGTGATCGAGGATGAAGTTCCGATTCGCCGGTTCTTGCGTGCCAGCTTGACGCCCGAAGAAGCGGAGTTCTTTGAATCCGGGACCGGTGAAGAGGGGATTCGGATGGTGGCGCAGAAGAGCCCGGACCTGGTGCTCCTGGACCTCGGCTTGCCGGATATCGACGGGCTGGAGGTCGTTCGTCGGCTGCGCGAGTGGACGGCGGTGCCGATCATCGTGATTTCGGCCCGCGGCCAAGAAAAGGACAAGATCGCCGCCCTGGACGCCGGCGCGGATGACTATCTGACCAAGCCATTTGCACTGGGTGAGTTGATGGCCCGGATGCGGGTCGCGCAGCGTCACTTTGCCCTGTCGCAGCACGCCGTAGAGAAGACTTTCGAATCGAACGGGCTCCGCGTGGACTTTGAATCTCGACAAGTGTTTGTGGAAGGACGCGAGGTTCGGCTCACGCCGACCGAGTATCGACTGGTGGCACTGTTGGCTCGGCACGCCGGCAAAGTTCTCACCCACAACCAGATCCTGCGCGAGGTTTGGGGACAGGCGTACGAGGATTCGACCCACACCCTCCGGGTTCACATGGGCACGGTGCGGCAGAAGATTGAGGCCGACCCGGCGCGGCCGAAGTTTGTTCGCACGGAAACCGGAATTGGATACCGGCTGATGCTGGAATGAGCCTAAAAGG